>DATMDU010000133.1:0-1803 GCA_035557535.1 Pyrinomonadaceae bacterium | reverse complement strand
CTCAATCAATTCGGCTTTGTTCAGGTGCGGCATGGCTTGATAGCGCTGCTCAAACTCAGAGCGCGTCAGCCGGTCACCACTTTCAAGAGGAAGAATAGCGGTGATGGTCTGCCGCCCTGCCGCTAATTTTTCGGCCACCATGGCCTGTCACCTTTTCTCGTATGCTGGAACCCACTCGAAGTGTTCACGCTTGATGATACTGTCATGGACGCGTCATCGCACATACGTACGGACTTAAGCGGCCGCGGGTTGCTCACAGTTGTCTTTTAGGCCTTGTTGACCAGGGAGTTGGAAGACCGGTTTGAGTCCAAGTCGAGATCGTCCGGTTCGATCATCGCGCTTGGGATGAGCTCGTTTGGCGTTTTTCCCTAGGTACGCGATCATGGACTCAAAGGCACGGCGATACCAGGGCCCATCACCGTAGCGTAGAGCCCGAAAGAGCTCCGGTAAATCATAGGCCGATGGCATCGAGGCCTTGCGGGTTGAGATCACAACCTCAAGCAATTGCTCAGTAGCATGAGCCAGAAAACGCTTAATGGCTGAGGCGGCCAGAGAAGCCCAAATTAAGGCTTCTGAAATGGTCTCTTTTTCGGTATCAAACTTATGTAAATTCGTGTACGATTTCCATTCCTTAAATAGAAGTTCAACTTGCCATCTGAGTTTATATGCCAAACAGATTATATTGAGGGTATATCGGTCTTGAGGAAGATTGGTTAAGAGATAATCAAAGCATTTTTTCTGCGGATTCCAACTCACGATTAGTCGCACCCGAAAGGGTTCACCCTCGATGACCCATTCCACCTCAAGTTCGGCACGTTGTCGTTTGGGAAATTTCGACGTGATGGCTTGAAAATCGCGGTCCTGGCAGGATTTAAGCCGCTGGCCGTCTTCGCGATAGGCGTCGATCACCCGGGGATTCAAGCCCGCTTTGCTTCGCATAATAAAGAAGCCTCCATGGCGGTCGAGGTCTCGCAAGTAGGTCAAATCGAGATAACCGCGATCCGCCAACAACAAATCGCCCCGCAGGCTCTCGGGCTCGGGTCGGTAGTCGTGTTCGGAATCGGTGTCCGGGCTCAGGGCAATGATGAGGGGGGCATCTTGAAGCAAATCCATCGTGCAGTGCAGTTCGACGGCAGCGGGACTGACGGCGTTAAAGCGGCCGGGAAAGAGGTTGGCGAGGGCGTCGTGAAGGGCAAAGGAACTGCCATCTTGAAGGATCAGTCGGTTGAATTCACTGAAGGCCGCTCCGGCTTCAAAGCCCAAGACTTTCATCGTCAGTTGACTCATGCTGGCCGAGAGGGTTCTCAGGAAGAACTCGGGCGCGATCGGTTTGAGCAGCTGCTTATAGAAGGCGTTATAATGGGTGTCAAGTTCCCACAACTCATTGAACTGACGATGCAAGTCAGCAATGGTTCGGACTTGTTGGGTAGCCATGGAGGCCACCACCGAGAGGCCCAACCGAAACGGCGTGATGAGGCGTTCGCGCTTGACCAATCCGAGTTCTTTTCCGCGCTCATTGAGGACCTCTTCAGCGAGGACCGATTGGAACTTGTTGGCCATGGTGCTAAATTGTTGGGGATCCATCCGACTTTCCTTTCGTTGATCGAAGGGGTTTAGGGAGTTGGATGGATTTTGCCAAAAATCTCCATGATTTCAAGAGTTCAGGTCATCGAAATCTAGAACCGATTCCTTAAGTCCGTACCTATGAGCTCGCGTAGCTCTAGAAGCCCTCAAAGGGCACAAAACGATGAATGAACTCGTCAGCCTATACAGCGTTCATCCGACCCAAATTGCCAAATGGAA
>DATMDU010000132.1:0-1604 GCA_035557535.1 Pyrinomonadaceae bacterium | reverse complement strand
TGACGGCTCGTCTCGCTGGCCAATCCATCGAAGTCCCACTTGGAGTCCGAGAGCATGTGATGCAGCACTTGGTGATCGGCCTCGAGCATGCGTTCACTCATCGAGAGCATGTTGGATTTAGGACCCGTTCCAAAATAACTTTTCCAATATGGGATGTCACTTTGTATGCGGAAGTATGATGTAGTTCCATTCACCATGGAACTTATCTTTCTTCAGACGAACGGCTTCTAACTCTTGGTTACTCACCTTGACCCCTGTCTTATAAAAGTGGGTATCCACCTCCGCTTGAATACGCAGTCCGGTCTGGGTCTGTGTACTTCCGATCAGATTAACGACCACTGCATGGTTCACCAATGGCCTCCCGCGCCAGTTCTCGGTGATGTGGCAGAACATCCGATGCTCGATCTTATTCCACTTGCTGGTACCCGGTGGGAAGTGACACACAGAGAGTATTAGCCCGAGTTCATTGGCCAATTCCTGTAGGCACACTTTCCAGAGCCGTGAGCGGTTCCCATTACTGCCGCCCGAATCGGCAGTCACCAACAGTTCCGTCGCCTGCGAGTAGAGGGGCTGTCCCATCCGGTACCACCAACGTCGGATAGATTCCACCGCAAACTCCGCGGTATCGTGGTTGATCCCGATATTGACCCATCCTTCGTTCGCGGTCATATCATAGACTCCATAGGGGGCCACCTTACCCAGATCCGGATCAGGAAAATCCTTTGATTTCACCTGCAGGGGGTGACCTTTCGGTTCCCACTCCTGACCGGGACGCTTGTAATTACCGATCAATTCTTTCTTCTTGGTGTCCACCGACACGACGGGTTGACCGCGCTTCTGAAATGCTCGGACCTTTCGATTGATATGCTCGAATTGCGCATTGCGATCCGAGTGGTTTTTACCTTCTTCCGTCTTACGATTGGCTTGTAGCGTGTAGCCCAATTCTGTCAACAGGCGTGCCACCGTTTGATGACTGACCGTGTGCCCCAACGTGCCAAGCGCTTGGGCCACATGGCGTGTGCTTTTGCAGGTCCACCGCAGGGGCGACATGGGATCCCCGCGCGTCGCAGGGTCGATCAGGCGTTTGAGGTCATCCAGCAAGAAATGATCGTCGGTGGTCAGACGACGGCGGCCACCGCCCGGGCGACGGATGCGTGCCGGCATGGGCTCGGTATCTTCGCCCAAGGGACCACCACTGAGTTCGGCAAGGCCATGGCGGATGGTGGGACGTGAGAGGTGGGTAGCCTCAGCGACAAGGGTGATACCACCGCGCCCCAGAGCGCGAGCCTCACAGGCGGCCCAAAGTCGCAGCGCCCGCTCATGAAGCCATGGCGCTAGCGCCTCATACTTTTGCCGAATAGGGATAATTCTCGTCAACACTGCCATGACAATAGTCTATGTCAGCTACACAAATTGGAAAAGTTATTTTGGAACTGCTCCTAATAGCCGAAAATGGACGGCTGCGTGCGGAGAATACTGACTTGCGAGAGGAGATTGAGCAACTGAAGCGTAAGAATGCACGTTCGGCAGCGCCTTTCTCGAGGCACAAGCGCAAGAAGGATCCTAAGCGTTCCGGACGTACACCCGGACAAGGGGAATTCCGC
>DATMDU010000131.1:0-1680 GCA_035557535.1 Pyrinomonadaceae bacterium | reverse complement strand
GGCTGCTACTCTCGCTTGTTGAAAAACAAGGAGGGGTTGATGGCCAACAGGAGGTTATCCATGCGCAAGATCAAAGAAGTTCTCCGTCTGACACACGACGGTAAGTTAAGCGAGCGCCAAGTGGCGCAGAGCTTAAATCTCAGCCGTAGTACCGTCAAAGATTACCGGGCCCGAGCCCAGAGAGCCGGGCTCAGCTGGCCCCTACCCGAGGCTCTCAGCGAAGAAGCTGTTGAACAGAAACTATTCCCGCCCGCCAGTTCTGCCGAGCCGCCGGCCAAAGCGCTACCGGACTTTGAGTACATTTACCGGGAGCTAAAAGCCCACCGAAAATTCAATCTCACCCTGGATCTGTTGTGGCAGGAGTACAAAGAACAACATCCCGAGGGCTACCAGTACTCACAATTCTGCGGGCTGTATCGCCGCTATCGAGGCAAGCTCGACTACTGCATGCGCCAAGACCACCGGGGCGGCGAGAAGCTGTTCGTCGATTACGGCGAAGGGCTATCGCTGATCGATGCCGAGACTAACGAGCCGATCACAACCCAGCTGTTTGTCGCGGTCTGGGGCGCTTCCAATTACACTTTTGCCGAAGCGACTCTGACCCAGCAACTGCCCGACTGGATCGGCTCCCACGTCAGGGCGTTTTCTTACTTTGGATGTGCGCCGAAGATCGTGGTTCCCGATTGTTTGAAGAGCGCGGTCACTCGCGCTTGCCGCTACGAGCCCGAGTTAAACCCGACCTATGCGGCGATGGCCAGCCACTACGGGATCTGTGTCCTACCGGCCCGCCCAGCCCGTCCCAGGGACAAAGCCAAAGTCGAGAACGGCGTGCTGATCGCCAAACGCTGGATCTTGGCCGTCCTGCGTCATCGCAGATTTTACACTCTGGCCGAGCTTAATACTGCCATCAGCGAACTGCTCGGGCACTTCAACGACCGAGCGCTGCGCAAGCTCCAACAATCCCGCCACCAGCTCTTTGCGCTCTTCGATCAGCCCAATGCTCGGTCATTGCCCGAGAAGCTCTACGAATACGCCGAGTGGAAAGTCGCCACCGTCAACATCGACTACCACATCGAAGTCGACAAGCATTACTACAGCGTGCCGTTTGGACTGTTGCGCGAAAAACTCGATGTGCGCCTGACTGCCCATACCGTGGAGGCCTTTCAAAAAGGCCAGCGCGTGGCCGCCCATGTCCGAAGCTTCCTGCCCCATCATCACTCCACGCTCAAAGAGCATATGCCGGTGGCGCACCAGAACTATCTCCAATGGACTCCCTCCACAATCATCAGGTGGGCAGAAAAGATCGGCCCGCAGACGGCGCTCTTGGTCCAAAAGATTATCGACACCCGGACCCATCCCGAGCACGCCTACCGCTCCTGCTTGGGAATCTTGCGCCTGGAGAAACATTACGCCAAAGAGCGTCTGGAGAACGGCTGTCTACGAGCCCTTCGGTTCGGCGCTCTGTCGTTCAAAGCCTTGCGCAATATCCTGAACAACGGTCTGGATCACTTGGAAGAGAATCCCGACGGCTCACAGCCCGCTCTTCCCGATCACGAAAACATCCGCGGCAGCGGCTACTACCACTGAAAAAAGAAAAACTGGAGAGGCAAAGCAAAAAAACCAAGCTCTGGGTGGCTCTATAATCAACGCTAGCAACAGGGTGAAGGGGTAAGCCACCCC
>DATMDU010000130.1:0-1990 GCA_035557535.1 Pyrinomonadaceae bacterium | reverse complement strand
ACGATCTTACCAAAGTGATCGCGGCCTTCGAGGAAACGTTGCGCAGCGCGCGTTTCGGCCAACGGGAAGCTTCTATCGATGATCACTTTATATTTTCCATCACGCACCGATTGCAGCATGAGGTCAAGCTGCTTAAATCCTTCGGGATGGGCCTTTAAGTAATTTGTGATTGAGAAGCGGCTCGCCTTTCGTCCGTCAGAAAGAGCCGGAGGAGTGTCAGGGATTTTGCCGAAGGCGCCGCCGATAGAAACCAGCCGCCCGCCGGGAGCGAGAACTTCGATACTTTTCTGATAAACCTCGCCGCCGATCATCTCGAGCACGATATCAACGCCGTGATTGCCCGTGATCTGCATGGCTTCCGCAACAAAATCATTTTGGGTGTAATCGATGACCGTATCGGCGCCAAGCTGGCGCAGCCTGTGCGCTTTCTCGTCGCCGCTCGTGGTTGCAATTACTTTGGCGCCAGCATGCTTGCCGATCTGAATCGCCGCAATACCGACACCGCTGCTGCCGGCCTGCACCAGCAGCCAGTCGCCCGCTTTGAGCTTGCCCTCTTCCATCAGGCCGAACCAAGCCGTTAAAAAGACCGTCGGAATCGCGGCTGCCGCAGCTGCGTCTACGCCTTCCGGCAACGGGCGCACCTCAGATGTTTTGGCTTTGGCGTACTCGGCATATCCGCCGGTGCCGGTGTAGGCGACAACTCGTTGCCCGACTTGAAAGGCATTTACAGCATCGCCCAATTTCGTCACACGCCCGGCGAACTCACGGCCGGGAATGATCGGCAAATCTTCCGGAGCAATGCGGTAGTTACCGCTGCGCAATCCGAGATCGGCTCGATTCAGCGAAGCTGCTTCGACTTTGATCAGTAGCTCGCCAGGACCCGGCTCCGGCACGGGCACTTCTTCGAACTGGAGCACTTCTTCGGTTGGGCCGAAATTGTGAATGCGAATGGCTTTCATGCTCGCTCCTTTCATCCATTGCGGATTTGATTCTCCGCAGCTTGCTGCGTAAAGAGTTATTCACGAAACCTCTTAAAGTCTGATAGGGGTCGGAAACGGCTTTCGCCGTCCCCGCCCTCCGAACCGTGCGTGCGGTTCTCCCGCACACGGCTCTCCAGTCGGTGGTTTCCTCATCGGGATTGGCTCGCCAGCTTCCAGGCTGCAGTCATGGTGAACAGTCCCTGGGCCGCGAAGAATGTATTTGGCCAGCGCTGATGATCCTCTCGACAAACTCCCATGCCCGGTCGCTTCTCCTGCTTTCGCAGGAGCGCCCGCAATCGTCGCCGTACAAAGCGATCCATCCACTTAAACGTGTTCGGATGAGCCTGCTTGAAATAGTTAAACCAACCGCGAAGCGTCGGATTCAGATCCGCGATGATGTTCGCCAAACTGTCCCCGCGCGTTCGTTTAGTCCTCTTCCGAATACGATCTTGCAGTGCCTTGTAGCTCTTTTTGCGTGCCCAGCGCCGCCCCAGCTCGAAATGATATCCCAGAAAGTCAAAGCCTTGTCCCTTTTGCCGACAATCTCCCACGTCAGTCTTGTCAATACTAAGACTCAGGCCATTGGACTCTACCCAGGCTCTCACCTGCTCAAGCGCCGCTTCGGCTTCCTCACGACTGCGGCACAGCACCACAAAGTCATCGGCGTAGCGAACCATGCGGTAGCCCTTCTGCTTCATCTGACAGTCCAAAGGATGAAGATAAATGTTGCCCAAAAGCGGGCTGATCACCGCGCCCTGCGGTGTCCCGCCTGTTGGCGTCCACCTCTCCATCTCTTTGACAATTTCTTGCTGCAGAAACGCTTGCACCACCTCGAGCATCCGGCCATCGCTCACCTTTTCCTCCACCTGCTCCAAAAGCCGCGCGTGCCCAATGGTATCGAAGTAGCTCCTCAGATCAGCATCCACTACAAACGTGTAGCCTTCCCTAAGCAACCGCTCCACTTCCCGAAGCGCATCCTTGCAGCCAAGCCCCGGGCGAAAGCCGTAACT
>DATMDU010000129.1:0-2717 GCA_035557535.1 Pyrinomonadaceae bacterium | reverse complement strand
GCTCTGAAGTTTGGACAATAAAATCAAATAGTAGCTGCCGCCAGTATCGATTTCTCTGTGATTCTCAACTCGAACGGCAACTCTCCTGCCTTGTTGACCACTTCGTTGCGTATTTGTCTTATCATTTCCTGGCACGAAGCCCTACTTTTATCTCGCTGGTACTTCGGTAGCGGGCCAAACTCCGTCGGCCTCTGTGCTCCATAGACTTTCAATGCCGCTAGATGCATCGCACTATAGGTTGCCACTTGCATCACGGGTTGTCTAGCTACTGCTTGCTCTACTCGCACCTGTGCTTGCCCCAACCCGAAATTATCCTTTAACTCTTTATGCGCCACTTCCACCTGCCAGCGGTCAAAATAGATCTGCACCAGCTTGCGCGCTTGTGTCTCAAGGTCGGTAGTCAATAGATATGCTGGCTGACGGTATAACATTCTCCCCTTTTTACTCTTTCTATAAGGCGTCGGCCTCACTACCAAAAGCCTCAGTTCACGCCTTGCCCCTGCCGGTCGCCATAATATCGGCTTTACTTCTTTATAGTAGAGCTTCCTCATTTTACCACCGTGAAAGATCGCTGTTTGTTGCCAGGGCCGCCCTTGATCTTTCAAGACCTGATCGGGTGTAAAGACTTCCTTACTATAAAGCCTCCGCCCCTGTCTGAGAGGCCAGCATAACTTCGCGTCTTTTCTGCACCGGGCTATGAGTATGGTTCTTTCCAACTCAGCCTTGAATACTGTCCGATTACAGAAACTGCCGTCCATGGCAAAGGCTAAGGTCTTTGCCTGCCCGCCTAAACGATCCGCCTTCTGTCGCAACTGCTTCATCATCCCGACAGCCTCGGTCGAGAGGTTCCGCTGTTTGACGGCCTGGCGATAGGCCTGCTTTTGTTGAGGGGTAGCACGCTTGCCAGGCTTTTTGAGAGGAGTAACTTGCTGAAAGAAGACCGGCAAGGCGCGAGCACTGACGGGATGATTCTCGTGCAGGGGAAGCAAAACCGATGTATGCAAGAAGCGCAATCCATACTGAAGATTAAGGTGAAAAGGAGGAGACAGCGGGTCACGCCCCCAATGAGCAGAAGAGATATGCTTGCCGGTCTTTCTCAAGCGAGTATCATCGGTCCCCAGAGGTAAGAGCTTACCCTGACAGATCTGAATGGCATCTTTGAAAATAGGATCAAACAGGTCTTGCGGTTGCCAGCGGCAGCGAGAATGGAGTTTGTATTGGCTGCTCCAGTCAGAGCTATCTTGTTGAACCAGGTAGGAGCGAGCGATAGTGCGACGGCCAATGACACAGAGGCTACTCAAAGACTGTTTAATAGCGCGATGAGTGGTTCTTTGTTGAGGGAAGACTTTATTCCAATGAAGCAAAATTGCTACAATAGTAGACAACATAAGCTGCCTCTCCCTTCTCAGAAGGATTATTTGTTAGAGGTAGCTTATATTTTTTCTCTTCTTTTCAATAGCCCTTAAATGTCCAAACTTCAGGGCGGAGTCCTTACAGACTCCGCTATCTAGCGGCCCTGAGCGGTGCACGGATCTCGGCTGAGGAGCCCGCACTCGAAGCGTCGATCGTCAGCGACGTGCGCCGCGCTCGGTAATAATCTACTAACGACGACAAAGGTACAGGAATGGGAGAAAGAGCGCAACACGAGAAAGCACGAATTCCTGCTACCACGTTCGATAGCATTCGGGATTACCACCATCGTGGTAGCCCGGAATGGGTCAGCGGCGGTGCCGCAGATCCTATCGCACGGGCGATGGGTTCCATGCCCCGACGCGACACGCTTCCGGCAGACGTCGACGGTCAAGCTCAGTTGCCAGAAGGACACAGTTTACCTGACCTGCTGGCGATCCAGCGAGAACCGCTCTAGGCAATCGCTGCCTTACGTCTTGCCTTACCTGCTTGTGTCGCTCGCAACCGTTATCGCCGCCAATCATCGTCCAACATTGTGAGGGCAATAGGGTGAATGCTGGCGAGGGATTGCGTCACTCTAGTGGCAATGATAGCTGGCGCGGCGTCGTCGTGGCATTGCAAGCCTGTGTGCGAGCGGCATAACAATACGTATCAGTGGGCGCGCGAGCGGCGCTGATGGAAACATGAGAAACTTGCTTCTCGTGCTCCACTGAATGCGCTAGTTAGACACCACTGATAACGATCTGTACGCTACGGCCAAACTGATGGGAAAGCCAAAAGTACACAAGCCGCGCCGTGCTAGCACCGCCGCGCTCGCACGAGCGAAGCGAGTGGGCCTCACGCCTACAACATCTCACCCGAGCGCGAGCGCGGTTGGCGCGGCGGCAAGGTAAAGGACCGATTGCCTTACAGCTTTTAAGAGTCTCAGCTTATCGATCACACTGGCCTCTTTGTCATTAAAGGGGTCTAACGATTCGCATCAGTGGGCGCGGCGCACAATATTGGTGGAACGATGCGGAACTCGCTCGCCGTAATTGTTCGCCTCAAGCGGCACTCGCGCTACTCTGGAAGCCAGCCCGTCGAAATCGATGACGAGATTGGCAAGCGGGGCAGGCGACGGCTGTCTTGTCGCGGGCCTGGCGTCGGAGGGCGCAGCAGCCGCGTCTTGCTCTTTGCCCTGCTCCGGCTTTAGCTCCTTGTTAATATCTTTCGCGGGGTCTTTAGGAATAGCCGGGTCGCCTTCTTCTTTAGGCTTCACCGACTCGGCTTCGGGTCTGTTTATCGTCACCTCATCGCTTTCGGGCGGG
>DATMDU010000128.1:0-1170 GCA_035557535.1 Pyrinomonadaceae bacterium | reverse complement strand
GCGCCCCACTGGCGTGGCCGGCACAGCTCCAACTCCGACAACTGCACCCGCACCACCGACTCATCAGCGATTACCGCTTCACAGCGATCTGCGGGAAACAACGCCAGCGTGCTCGCTCGCTCCTGGCCGTCTTCGAACACTTCAATCGATTTACGCCACGCCAACTCTTGCGAAGAATTGATCTCGCCCAGATACAACACGTGGCGTTGCACCACGCGCCCATCGGTTACGCGCTTGTTCTCCACAATGCTAAAGTAGCGGTGTTCTTTGCCGTCTTTCTTGCGGGCTGAGCAGCGCAGGAACATGATGCCCTTGGATTATCCACATCCTGCTGAGCTTGAACAGAGGGTAGGTCTGCACTACAAGCCGTTTCGCCTGCTTCGGCTCACCACATTTTTCTTAATCCAACCACTTACGCCAGCGATATTATTTTACCTAGCATCGAATCCGCGAAGTAGGGTTAGTCTCGGCATCGATCAGCGATAGCCTTCGCCGTAATCGACGAACAGCTTCTCGCCGCCCCGGTGGTCTTGGCGCATGCAGTAGTCGAGCTTGCCTCGATAGCGGCGATACAGCCCGCAGAATTGCGAGTACTGATAGCCCTCGGGATGTTGTTCTTTGTACTCCTGCCACAACAGATCCAGAGTGAGATTGAATTTTCGGTGGGCTTTTAGCTCCCGGTAAATGTACTCAAAGTCCGGTAGCGCTTTGGCCGGCGGCTCGGCAGAACTGGCGGGCGGGAATAGTTTCTGTTCAAGAGTTTCTTCGCTGAGAGCCTCGGGTAGGGGCCAGCTGAGCCCGGCTCTCTGGGCTCGCGCCCGGTAATCTTTGACCGTACTACGGCTGAGATTTAAGCTCTGCGCCACTTGGCGCTCGCTTAACTTGCCGTCGTGTGTCAGACGGAGAACTTCTTTGATCTTGCGCATGGATAACCTCCTGTTGGCCATCAACCCCTCCTTGTTTTTCAACAAGCGAGAGTAGCAGCCGGGTTATCCAGCGTCGCTTAGTTTAGCCTATCTCCAAGGGGTGGCCGATTTGCTTCGTAACCGTGGCCGATTTGCTTCGGAATGGGTGGCCGATTTGGCTCGGAATACGCAATCAGGACTGAAAATCCTCGTGTCGGCGGTTCGATTCCGTCCCTGGCCATCATTCGACCGCTTTTAATCCAAG
>DATMDU010000127.1:0-1722 GCA_035557535.1 Pyrinomonadaceae bacterium | reverse complement strand
CCTGATAGGGGTCGGAAACGGCTTTCGCCGTCCCCGCCCTCCGAACCGTGCGTGCGGTTCTCCCGCACACGGCTCTCCAGTCGGTAGTTTCCTCATCGGGATTGGCTCGCTAACACACGGGCCGCAGTTATGGTGAACAACCCTCGTGTTGCGAAGTAAGTATTGGGCCACCGAAGATGGTCATTTAAACATCTCCCCATCCCCGGTCGCTTCTCCTGCTTGCGCAGGATCGCGCGTAGCCTGCGACGGACCAACCCGTCGATTCCTAACTGTGCCACCGAATGAGCATGCTTGAAGTAATTAAACCAACCGCGCAGCATCGGGTTAATATCCTCGATGATCTTTGCCAAGCTGTCCCCGCGTGTACGTTTGGTCTTTATCGTGATTCGCTCGCGCAACGCTTTGAGGCTCTTTTGCCTCACCCACCGCCGTCCCGCCTCGAAGCGATAGCCGAGAAACTCAAATCCCTGTCCCTCTTGCCGACAATCCCCGACGTGGGTCTTCTCAGCATTAAGACTCAGGCCGTTTGCCTCTACCCAGGCCTTGACCTCGGCCAGCGCCGCTTGGGATTGCTCGGCACTGCGGCACAAAACCACAAAGTCATCCGCGTAGCGCACCATCCGGTAGCCCTTCTGCTTGATTTGACAGTCCAGGGCATGAAGATAGATGTTGGCCAAAAGCGGGCTGATCACCGCGCCTTGCGGTGTCCCCCCAACCGGCGTCCATCTCTCCATCTCCTTGATGATGTCTTGATGCAGATACGCCTCGATCAGCTCCAGCACTCGGCCATCGCTGACCTGCTCCTTTACTCGCTCCATGAGCCGCTCATGATCGATCGTATCGAAGTAGCTCTTCAGATCGGCATCCACCACAAAGCTGTAGCCTTCTTTGAGCAACCTCTCCACTTCGCCAAGCGCGTCTTTGCAGCCAAGGCCAGGGCGAAATCCGTAACTCATCTTGAGGAACTCTCGCTCAAAGATGGGTTCCAGCACAAACTTCAGCGCCGTCTGTACGATGCGGTCTTTGACCACCGGGATTCCCAACGGGCGCAGCTTGCCGCCCCCTTTGGAAATCTCTACCCGCCGCACGGGCATCGGTCTGTAGCTTCCCCGCTCCAGCGCGATACTCAGTTCCTTGAGATACATCTCCGCCCGGTCCCCAAACTGCTTGACGCTTTGTCCGTCAACTCCAGCTGCTCCAGCGTTTGTCGCTACCTTCTGCCACGCTTGCATAAGCGTCTCGATTCGGTACACCTTATCGATCAGGCTAAACCATCGGCCTCCTTTGACCCCGTTACCCAGCGCCGCCAACATGCGCTCACTCCACACCGTGGCTTCGACCCACGACCAATCTTGGCCCTGGCTCTGTGCGCCTTGTTTAGCCCTTACGAGCACTACCGGCGCTTGGCTTTCGCTTTGCCCTTCTGTGTCGCTCACGCTTCTACCGTCCTACCTCCCGTCCCTCGGCGCTGCTTTGCTTTCAGCGCTTCTCGCGGCTGTGCGCCGCTGCGGTACCATGAAGGCTCTGACTCCTACCCCGCTCACCTACGGCGCAGGTCTCCCCGCTTACTGCGCCACACCTTCCTGTCGTTCCGTCTCCAACCACGTCAGCTGCCGGATCATCGCTTACCACCACGCCAGCGTAACCCGCGTTTTTCGGACTTCGCCTTGGTATCGCAGGCTCGTCGCAGCTCTCCGCCGAATCGAGTTCGTTATCCTACGG
>DATMDU010000126.1:0-1801 GCA_035557535.1 Pyrinomonadaceae bacterium | reverse complement strand
GATCGACGGACTTGCGCTTCACGCTCCTACTGTCTGTAGAAGTAGTGGTACCTGACCGTGGCGCTAACAACCCAGCACTGACTCCATCCGTTGCTGCCGTTGCTGATGAAGCGAGTTAGCAGCGTCCTGCCGCGGCGCGCTGCATCATTCGCGGGGTGACATCGGACGAGCCCGTTGCGGTAACGGAAACCTGCGCCGTGCACGATCGGACCTCGCACAATGTGGCGCAGGGATCCGGGGGACATCTGGAAGGCATAGTCAGTCCAGGCGACTCCGAACAAGCATGTCAGCAAGGCCTCGCCGGCATTGCTATCGAAGTTGCAGTTGCCACGCTTTCCTCGCGAACGGAAATCGGTGCCCCGTCTGCTCTTGGAGAAATTCCTGCGCAGGACACGCGTGTCGACTTCAACTCTTCCGCCCGCCTTTTTGGTTTCGCCTTGGGCTTTGGTTGTAACCTGGAGTTTGTAGCTGCCGGGAGCGACCTTCCGTCCGTCACGATCCTTGCCGTTCCACGTCCATCCGTGCGGGCCGCCGACCTGATTTCCGAGGTCGATGCGTCTTATGGTTCTGCTACCCCTCATGACTTCAACGCTGTTACGCGAGGCCTTGTTGGTTCGAAAGCTGATCTTCGTTGTGTCCTTGAAACCGTCACGGACCAAGGGAAAGAATTTGGCAGGACCGACTCTTACATCACTCAACCGAAGGCGGGGGGCGACGTTGAAACTTATGTCGTCAAGCAATGCATCCGTCGACGAGTTAAGCACCAGAGCCTCGTATTGCCCCACGCCAAGAGACACGGGACAGTGTGTGGTCGTCCCATCAATTGCGCCACCGAGGTACTCGCATCGCTCTTGTAGGGATCCGTTTCTCTCGATATCGACGCGGTAGGTGTGGTTGGGATTCGCAATCGAGGACCAGGCAACAGAGATGTCGCCGGACATAGTTCCCAGAAATGTCTGTCCGCTATTTGGGGAAACGATTTCTGCATCATCAAGTCCAAGAACGGTGAAGGTAGCCGTCGCAATATCGTTCCCACTCGAGTCCTCAACTAAAGCAAGATAGCTACCAGGTTCGAGGATGTCCGGGAACTGCTGCGAGAAGGAAGGATTGTCGCCGGTGTAGATATGTTCTGCCTCCCAGATGTATCCCGGGCCGTTGACACTCAAGTCGTAGGTCTCTTGAGCTGCGCCCGTAAAGTCAACAGTGAGAGGACCTCCATACGGTGCCTCATACTCCGCACCATGTAGAGGATTCTGAATTGTCACCGCAACTGCTCTAGCCATGCTCGGAACAGTGGCCGCAGTGATCAGCGCAACAACTAGCGAGACAACGAATCCCGCTTTAGCCACTCGCTCAATCTGCCGACTGGCTCGCCAGTACGAGACTTGATCGTCCATTGACATCCCCCTACGCCCGACTTCGGCGGTTCATCGCCCTAGGCTTCCAATTGTCCAAGATTGCGGCTCAGGCTCCATACGTAAGGTAGGCAAGCAGTGAGCACCCGATCTCTTGCCGTCAATGGGAGAAACAGACAAGTCTTCTTGATTGCCCGGCCACGGACGACGGATAAACAGAACCAGTCCCAACCGAGACCGCATCGCTTTGGGAGCAGCTCGGCTCTGCCTACTGTTCGAAGCGCCAGCGGGTCTGGCTGTACTCGTCTCCTCTGCCGAACCCGAACGCCTTTGAGGGCGCGACCTCGTACACCAGGCCCCCGTCTGTGTCGTCGTCCGGACCCGACTCACTGACTTGGTGGAGGGTGCCGTCGCGCACCGTGAAGCGCCACTCCTGCCCGTATTTG
>DATMDU010000125.1:0-1646 GCA_035557535.1 Pyrinomonadaceae bacterium | reverse complement strand
CAGTTCTCTTCCTGGTAATAGTTATGGTTATTGACAATCAATAAAGAGACGAAAATTTTGATATGTCTTGGGAAAAAGAATATTCTACAATCCCAGAGTATCAGAAACTACTTTTAGCAGAACATGAGGACTTAAATCGTCCTCTTTGGATGCGCTTTTCATAACAAGATCAGAGGCCTCTGTCACATTATTGGCCTGCTGCATGTTAGGATTTTTGGATGTAACGGTAGACGATATTCGTCTCCCGCTTTAATCTGTCCTTCCTTTTACTTAAAAGAGTGGATGAGTCGGTTTGAGTCCAAGCCTTATCCGTCCAGCCTGTTCCAGCCAAAAATGCTGCAAGACTATGTGTTGCAATACGGCATGGATGTCTCGGTGGGCCTGCTCGATTTGACAGTCAATATACAACGCGGATGCGCCCGCCGCTTCGTACATGAAGGTCACCGTGGTCTTTGCAGTCTGCGCGGTGTGTACGATGCTGCCCCACATGCGAGCGCGTTGGATATCCGAGACAGGCGTCCCGCTAAGGCAAGCGTCCCAGAGATCACCTAGTGCGTCACGCAGGAGCAGACGAGCGGCGTCCAAGGCTGCTGTCGAGGACGCTACCGTCGCCTGAACCGCCGGCCGATCACGAAGTCCCGGCCCCGGATCCACCGTCACTTTTGAACAGCCCAAGTCGAGTAATGTGTCGATTGCTGCACGGGCAATTCCTAAACAGATCGCCGCACACCACGCGCCCAGCGTCGCTGCAAATGGCATCCGGTACAGCGGCCGATCGATGTGATCTGGGTCCTCGAGAGAGAAGGTCAGCTCCGCAGGAACGAAGATATCGTCCACGACTATATCATGGCTACCGGTGCCCCGCAGTCCACCGGAGTGCCATGTGTCCAAAATCTTGTACGACCCCTTTGGCACGTATGCCATTCTCATTTCGGGTACTCTATCAGCCAGCATTTTTTGGCCCACCTCATCGGTGGTAACGATGCACATCAACGGAATCCAGTCCGCCAGCGCACAGCCAGATACCAGCGACCACCTGCCCGAAACTCGAAAGCCGCCTGGTCGCATCACAGCTCGGCCCGATGGGCGCGTCGAGTTGGCGAAGAGTCGATGGGTGTCAGCGAAGAGCTCCGCCCGGACAGCATTCGAGAGATAGCGGCTCAAGAGACCCGGCAGAGCATTGTTCCAGGCAATCCAGGCAACGGAAGCGTCGGCCGAAGCGAGCTCTTCGTAGACGTCGAAACCGACTAACGGCTCGGCCTCGTGTCCACCGAGGCTCTCCGGCACGGTCAACCTACACAAACCCGCTTCGATGAGTTTGTTGACTATAAATGCTGGCAAGCACCGGGCAACTTCAGTCTGGTGACGCACGGTTTTAATGGTTGTCCGAAGAGCCCGCGCAGCGATCAGAGGCTTACTACTGACGCTTTGCATAAAATCATTATGTCATAACTATTAGAAATAGCCTAGTCAAGTTATTCCCTTACAAATATAATTCAAATAGTGTGTACATCCTGTGTATATAACTTTCTTTTAATCGTTGGAACCTCACAACTTTTCTTTCCGATAGGTGTTTAGATTTTATTTAGTCAGCACCAGAACATCAAAGACATCCTAAATGCTTCAAACAAATCGTCGTGACTAGT
>DATMDU010000124.1:0-1495 GCA_035557535.1 Pyrinomonadaceae bacterium | reverse complement strand
TCGCAACGGCACTGCCTTTGTGTCGGAGTTTGGCAATGAGAGCCCGGATTGAAGCGCGTTCTTTCACCCCGTTGTGCCAGCCGCCTAACACGCCGCTGCAGCCGACCGCTGGAAAGCGCGGCGGCTGAGCGGCAGACCGTTATGCGTTTGCAATCGGAGATATAGAGCATGGCTGAGGGGCCGAGATACGAGATTCCGAGCTTCGAGATTGGAAAGGCCTTTCCTTCTAATGATCCGAAAAGCGTTTCCTTAATACGCTTCCTGCTTGCAAGCCAGTGTCTGGCCGCAATAGCTCGTCTTCCAGAGGTTGTACCTGATACCCCGGCATACGAGGAGTCTCGGCACTACTTGATGCTGCTGGCGCTTGGCGCGGCTCACGAGGCGGGCAACGCCTTCGCCGGAGCCTACAAACATGGAGTTTTCGACCGCCTGAAGGCTGTCGATGATGAGGAGATGAACGAACGCCTAAAACTGCTAGTGCGAGAGACAGACCGTGATAACCCAAAGTCGCTTCAGTCTAAACTAGTCACCCATGGGAGAAACAAGTTTGCGTTCCACTGGGACATGAAGGAAGTAAAGAAGAGTCTCTCGAAACTGTCTGGAGCAACTCTTCCCGCCTGGAGTGGAGGAGAGGACGAGACGGTTATGTCTACCGCGATCCCAATAGTGGAACGACTTACCCTCAAGTCTATGGAGCTACGGGCCGGCTCCGTGAAAAAGCTAAATGGCCTAATGGAGCAGGTGGCCCGTTTCCAAGGGGCGCTCTTCCACGTCGCCCATGGTGCCTATACTGTTGCTCTCGCAGATAACCGTAAAGCAGCGGGAGTCGGAGGCAAGAAGAAAAACGCATAACCAGCCCCTGCACCGGACTGCTGACGCAGCCGGTGAGGGGCAGAGTCGTTCGGCGTCCTCAGATAAGGTCTTGTATATTGAAATTGTCACCCATACTGCAGAATTCAAAAGGAGAACCGAGTGAAGACGAGTTTAAAGTTCAAGCTTATGCCGATCGCTTTGGCTGCGATGGTTCTGGTATTGCCGCAACCTGTCGCTGCGCAGATCTGTGACTGGGTCGTCGGTATTAATTCCAGTGACGACTATTGTCGTTGGGATCCCTGCCATGGCGAGCCTTGCTCCTGTACTGATGTGGATGATGGTCACTGGCTGTGTTGCTGCGGTTCCTCAGAATTGTCGGCCGCGAGCTCACTTGGTGTAACTCCTGTAGCCTGCGTCAACTCAACGGGGGCACGACATGCTCAGCCGCTAATAGATGGCATAATTGTCGGTGGTGGTGGAGATGAAAAAACGCCGAACCCACGGCTCGAGCGAACTGCTGACGCAGCCGCTCAGCCGCAGTAGCGTTGGCCGTCAATAGGAGGAACTCCATGCCTGCTGAAGAATCGGGGTCGGCTGAGTTTTTCTACTCAAGCGGGTATCTGTATGAGGTAGATCTGGTCGCCGAGGAGCTTGAGCGAGCAGGGATTCCGTATTATCGGTT
>DATMDU010000122.1:0-2134 GCA_035557535.1 Pyrinomonadaceae bacterium | reverse complement strand
GTGCTAACCAAAGTCAAACAGCTCTCCAAGCCATGATTCACGACGGCGGTGCTTTTCCCTGGGACGACGCTCCTCATCCCAATCCTCATCCCCCGATCCTCTCGCGAGAACCACGAGCCCTCAGCGCGTCGACGTGGTGAGGCAACCTCGATCGTGCGCTCAATGATTTTATCGAGCTCGCCGCGGTCGAGCCATACGCCACGACATTGCGGGCAGTGGTCAATTTCCACATCTTGGCGCTTGGCGATGTGGAGGTCAACCATACAAGTTGGACATCTCCGTTGCGGAAAGGTCCTTGAGGGTTGACAACTCCTTTAAAAGGTGATTATTGCGCACCAGGAGGTGCACAATGGATACCATCGAGTTGGTTGCCCGCCATGGCGACGCGGTTCGTCAGGCCATTGAGCTAGGCGATATCGTTCACCTGGACACGGCGAGCGAAGAGCTCACCGATGAATTTCTGCTCTTTGCCATCAATAGCGGCTTGTTAAAGACGTGGGCCGACGCCTTTCCCGATCCCCGTCAAGAGGCCGAAATCGGCATGGAGGTGTTATTGGCGGCCTCGTCATCGGCCCGCTTTGCTGGCCTCTATTCCTTTCGTAAACTGGGCTACGTGTTGCAATCGGCCCGAGTCTTGGGGGCCTTGGGCTACAGCGTCGCCGTGACCCAAGGCGGCCAAGGCATGTCGCGGCGCGGTACGGGCGATGCGCAGGTGGTCAGCGGCGATGTGTTGCGCAAGTTGTTGGTTCAGATGGAAACGACGATTGAGATCGACGAGGCGGACCTGTCAGACGAAGAGGTCGATGCTCCTTGGGGGCGTCTGGGTAAGCGCAGGTCGCGGCGCGAGGCCAAAGGCGAGGTGGACGCGCGTGAGGCTCAGGTGCGCGGCCGGGGCGTCGCCGAGCAGCTTCTCCAGTGGTACCGCGACGATGTGGGGCCTTCCCTGTTGGCCTATGCCGCGCTAGGCTCGGGACGTCGGCGGCATATTGTGGACTGCACCAAAGTGGAAGTGCCCCTGAAGAGTGGCCACTATGAATGTAGTGGGAAGGTGAAAAACGATGACGGCAGTTGGTCTCGCGGCTACAAATTGGCGACCCTTCGCACCCTATTGGACACAGCCGGGATTGTCAGCGAGGCAGTGGTGGCGCCGATTCAGGACCATGATCTCGAGGTATGCCGGCCGATGTTGACGAGCGCGCCGGCCTTGCGGGCTGGTGATCTGCTGTTGGAAGACAACGGGTTTATGGATGGCGAGCTGATTTCAGAGCTCAAAGCGCAGCGGCACATTGACGTGATCGTGCCGCTGCGCTGCAAGATGATCGCCTTTGACGAGGCGGTTCGCTTGGCCGAGATGGCCGATAACTGGCAGTCGCATCCCTCGCGGGCGACGCAACAGATCGCTTTTGTGCCCGGCGTTGAGCATGTTTGGGACACCTGTCGCGTCACCCTCAACGCGTGTGTGATTCGATTTTGGCACACCAAGAAAAATCGGTATGCTTATATTGTCTTAGTCACGACAGATCAAGAGCTAACGGCTAAATGGATTGTCAAACATTACGAAGAACGTCCAGAGATTGAGCAGGACTATGAGCAGATGAAAAGTGGGGGCTGGAAATTACAGAAACTTTCCACCACACGCTACAGCGGAATCGTATTCTATCTGCTGAGTGTACTCCTGAGTTATAGTCTGTATCATCTCTTTTCCAATACTCAGGCTGGGTCACATTTCGCCGATAAAACGCGCCAAGCGATTGCCCTTGAACAGCTGTGTACACACCGAACGCATGTGATTGTCTATGCCGGGGGGTATTTTGAGATCTTTGAAACGCTCAGTTTTGTTCACTTGGTCTTAGGGTTGTCTCCACCCGTCCAAGCACGGCTTCGTCAGTGGTTGGATGAACACCTCAAACACATTGAAAAACGCGAATAAAGACCTTTCCGCAACGGAGATTATTCATGATCTGGCGCCCGGGGCGGAGTTGACCATCGGCACGCTGCAGATCGACAGTAGCGGCACGTCGCTGGCTTTCATCGATCGGATTGAGAGTCTGTCCAGGAGTTTTGGGGCCGATATTATTGTGGATGATATCGGGTTTTTTCAGGAGCCCTATTTTGAAGATGGTCCCGTGGCTCG
>DATMDU010000121.1:0-3851 GCA_035557535.1 Pyrinomonadaceae bacterium | reverse complement strand
TCGACCACCGGCTCGCCACAATGATCTGCGTTCCATCTCGCTTCGTGTGGACGAGTTCCCCTTCCCAATGCGTATTCCGGGGAAATCGCCACCGACGGTGAAGCAAACCGGCACGCATTCCGGAGCAAATCGGCAGGCCGGAAAGTCGGAGCGAAGCGACGCTGGGAATTTGTTCATAGCCTAAGGGTTGTCTGAGTTGCAAGTCAGGTGATCATTTCTTGGTTTTTCTGATCGATTCTCCTTTCAGTTCGATTTTGAAGCTGTGGTGCAGCAGGCGATCCAAGACGGCGTCGGCGACGGTGGGTTCACCGATGATGGGATGCCAGTCTTTGATTGGGCACTGGCTGGTGATGACAGTGGGAGCGTTGTGGTAGCGGTCCTCGATGATTTCGAGCAGATCATTGCGTTGAGAATCATCAAGCGGAGTCAGAAACAGATCATCGAGGATGAGCAGTTGGACTTTGGCCAAGCGGGTCAGCATTTTGAGATGCGAGCCGTCGGCTTTAGCCTGAAGCAGCAGTTCGAACAGACGCGGAGCGCGCAGATAAAGCACCGTATGGCCGTGACGGGCGGCGAAATTGCCGAGCGCACAGGCGAGATAACTCTTACCGACACCGGTGGGACCTGTCAGGAGCACGGTCTGGTGACAAGCGATCCAGTCCGTGGAGGAGAGTTCCAAGATGATTTGTTTGTTTAACCCTCTGGGATGTCTGTAGTCAATGTCTTCGAGACAAGCGGGTTGGGTGAGCTTGGCGTTTAGGAGGAGGCGTTTTAGGCGGAGATTATTGCGGTAGGTTTTTTCGTCTTGAACGATCAGGCCGAAGAACTCCTGGTGGGAGAGATCGGCGGATGAGGGATGAGCGATCTTGTCGCCAAAGCTTCGGGCCATGCCGAAGAGTTTGAGTGAGTTGAGAGTTTGCAGAGTTTGTTCGTTGAGCATTGGAGATTCCTTTCTGGTTTGTTGAAAGTCCTCGTGTTTTGTTCGCGTTGAAATTGGGGGGTGGCCTACCCCTTCACCCCATCGCCTGCGTGCGTTAATGAGGTTTTAAACGCGTGGTTTTTTGTTGCGGTCATTTAATTTCACCGCTCAGTGGTAATACTGGCCGCCGCGAATGTTGTCGTGAGCAGGCAGCATTGCCGTCGATCCCGAGTCTTTTTCTTCCAAACGGTCGAGCCCGTTCTCCAAGATTTTGCGTAGAGCTTTGAGCGAGAGATTTGAAAAACGCAGCGCCCGGGCGGCGGCATTTTCCAGACGCTCCTTGGGATAATGTTTATCCAGGCGCAGGATGCCCAGACACGATCGGTAAGCTTGTTCGGGGTGGGCTCGGCTCTCGATAAGGGTTTGAACCAGTCGAGCCGTGTGAGGGCCGGTCTTTTGAGCCCAGCGGATGAATCGGGAGGGAGTCCATTCGGCATAGGCTTGGTGCGCCGGTGGCATATGTTCTTTGACCGTAGTGTGGCGATGGGGCACAAAGCTTCGGACATGGCTGGTCACGCGCTGGCCTTTTAAAAAGGCTTCGAGCGTATGGGCGGTGAGCCGGACTTCGAGTTTCTTGCCCTTCAGTTCATGCGGCACGCTGTAGTAGTGATCGTCGATTTCGATGTGGTAGTCGATGCTGACGGTTGCGATCTTCCACTCGGCGTACTCGTAGGATTTCTGCGGCAGTGGCAGAGCATTGGGCTGATCGAAGAGGACAAAGAGCTCGCGGCGGGATTGATTGAGCTTACGCAGCGCTCGGTTGTTTAGACGCTCAAGCAGTTCGTGAATGGCCGTATTAAGATCGGCCAAGGCGAAAAACTTCCGGTGGCGCAACACGGCCAAGATCCAGCGCTTGGCAATCAGCACACCGTTCTCGACCTTGGCCTTGTCCCGGGGACGAGCGGGTCGGGCCGGCAAAACGCAGATGCCATAGTGACTGGCCATGTCGGCATAGGTCGGGTTTATCTCGGGCTCGTAGCGGCAGGCGCGGCTGACCGCGCTTTTCAGACAATCGGGGACTACGATCTTGGGTGCGCAGCCAAAGTACTCAAACGCTCGGGTATGAGAGCCGATCCAGTCGGGCAGTTGCTGAGTGAGCGTGGCTTCGGCGAAGGTGTAAGTGGAGGCGCCCCAGACCGCGACAAAGAGCTCGGTCTTGATCGGCTCATGGGTTTGAGGATCGATCAACGATAGCCCTTCGCCGTAGTCGACAAACAGTTTCTCGCCGCCCTTGTGGTCCTGGCGCATCGAGTAGTCGAGCTTTGATCGGTAATGGCGATAGAGCTGACAGAACTGCGAGTACTGGTAGCCCTCAGGATGTTGTTCTCGATACTCCCGCCACAACTGATCGAGGGTGAGATTGAATTTCTTGTGGCTCTTTAGCTCGCGGTAGATGTAATCGAAATCGGGCAGCGCTTTGGCGGGAGCTTCCACGGCCAAGATAGGCGGAAACAGTTTTTGCTCCAACGCCTCTTCGGTCAAAGCCGCGGGCAGGGGCCAGCCGAGCCCCGCTTTCTGGGCCCGTGCCTGATAGTCTTTGACGGTGCTACGGCTGATGTTTAAGCTCAGCGCCACTTGGCGCGTGTTCAGATGGCCGTCGTGTGTCAGACGGAGAACTTCTTTGATCTTGCGCATGGATAACCTCGTGTTGGCCATTAACCCTCCTTGTTTTTGAACCAGGGAGGATAACAGCCGCGTTATCCAGCGTCGCTTCGTTTAGCTCACCCTAAACAGGGTGGCCGATTTGCGTCGGAACAAGTGCCGATTTGCACACGGAATGGGTGGCGATTTGGGTCGGAATACGCAAGACGTGAATGATCCTTTCGTTCACCGCGCGGAAGCGTTCGAGCAAGCGGTGGATATTGCCGATGACGCTCGCACCTTCCACCTGCATATCGACAATCACGAGACCGTAGATTCCAGTTGCAATTCGATCTTCGCATCGGCGATCGGCGCATCCTCGAGATGTTACTGTCAAGCGACTATTTCAACGGGCGTTCGCGAGTTGTCAATGTAGCGACACACGGGGTCAAACGCGAATAGTCATTCGATTTCCTCAACCGCATGTCATAGTTCCGGAAACGGTATTAACTCTGTTGGAGAATAATCTTATGAAGCAGTTTAAATTGATCGGCGGCAGTTATTCGATTTGGCGAACTTCCCAGCGACTCGCAAGCAAATGTTGGCTCGGGTCTACCACCATCCTCAAGGGTTTGTTGGTGTAAGTCGTGAGGCGATTGGCGCCGGGATGGGAAGTGCTGGTATGAGAGATACCAGCCTCGGCCATTGAACATTCGCCGGCCTCAATGGGATAGGCGGCATGTTCAGTTTCTTGATCGACCCTACCGCTGAATTGAAACCAATATTCGTCCTCGTCATAGCCTCGATGCGGCGCCGGTTGGCGACCCGGGTTCGCATAGACCTGCTGGCGGAAGGTTGGGCTCTTCCATAACATCGCGGTACGAACGCCGCGGCCATCCGTCACCATGTAATCAAAGGGACGCACCTTAATCGGCTTCGGTCCGCTTTCTGCTTTGCCCACCATCCAGTGATATGTGCGCTCAAATAAGAACGCTTCACCAGGGACATTATCCCAGTGGGTGAGCCGTTCGCGGATCTTTCCATGGGCTACCGCAACGTCCTGCGGTAATTGCTCAATAAGGTTTTCGTCTCCCAGGCGCGACACCGAAAATCGGCTTTGAGCCAGCGGACGATCCGGATCGAGCATGACCTGGATGGGATCCTTCGGATAGTATTCCATACGCCGGCAGTTGAGACTACCGATCGTGCGGTGCGCAACCATAGCATCATCAACGAAGTTGAAGCCAAATGCGTCGGTTATATGGCGCAAATCCGCCGGCCGATCTTCCTG
>DATMDU010000120.1:0-121526 GCA_035557535.1 Pyrinomonadaceae bacterium | reverse complement strand
AATCTGATCGAAGGCGATAAACTGCACCTTCGGATTGTTCTTCCCCAACACCTTCGTGATCGCCGCCGTCAACGTCGTCTTCCCATGGTCTACGTGTCCGATCGTCCCGATGTTGACGTGTGGTTTACTGCGGTCGAATTTCTCTTTACTCATCTCTGATTTTCCCTCGCCTAATTCGCTAGACTCGCCCGGTGCCGGTGCCGCCGTTGCCCTGGACCCTTGCGATAACTTCTTCCGCAATGTTCTTGGGCGCCTGTTCGTAACGTTCGAAGTGCATAGTCGAAGTTGCGCGGCCCTGCGTAGCCGAACGTAAGTCGGTCGTGTAACCAAACATTTCTGAAAGCGGAACGAATGAAGTAATAACTTGAGCGCCACCAACGCGTGGCTCCATGCTTTCAATCTTGCCGCGGCGCGAACTCAAGTCGCCGTTAACTGGTCCGGTGTAGTCGTTTGGAGTCACAACTTCGATTCGCATGATCGGCTCGAGCAGCACTGGCTTGGCTTTTCTCACCGCATCCTGGAATGCCATCGAACCCGCAATGTGGAATGAACGCTCGTCGGAATCGACTTCATGATACGAGCCAAAGACCAAACGCACGCGAATATCCACCAACTCGTAACCAGCCAGAAATCCACGCTCCATCGCGTCACGAATTCCCTGCTCAACCGGCTTGATGTATTCGCGCGGGATCGCGCCGCCGGTAATCTTGTTCTCGAAGACGAAACCTTCGCCGGGCGCCGGCTCGATCTCGATTTCGACGTGACCAAACTGTCCGCGACCGCCGGTTTGCTTCTTGAAAACTTCTTTGCCGGGCGCCGCCTGGGTAATCGTTTCGCGATACGCGACCTGCGGCTTGCCGACATTCGCTTCCACACCGAATTCGCGTTTCATGCGGTCAACAATGATCTCGAGATGAAGCTCGCCCATGCCGGCGATGATCGTTTGACCAGTCTCCGGATCGGTTGAAACGTTGAATGACGGATCTTCCTGTGCGAGGCGATTCAGCGCGACGCCCAGTTTGTCCTGGTCCTGACGCGTCTTTGGTTCGACCGCAACGCGGATAACCGGTGCGGGAAACTCCATCCGCTCGAGAATGATCGGCTTGTTCTCATCGCAGACGGTGTCGCCGGTCGTAACCTGCTTCATGCCGCCAATCGCGATGATTTCGCCTGCGCTTGCTTCTTCGATGTCTTCGCGCTTGTTCGCATGCATGCGCATCAAGCGACCGACCCGTTCCTTGGTTTCCTTAATCGGATTGTAGGCATACGAACCGGCCTTGATAGTGCCACTGTAGAGCCTGACGAACGAAAGTTGGCCCAGATGCTTATCGGCCATGATTTTGAAAACCAGACCTGAGAAAGGCGCGCCGGCTTCGGGAGGCCGCGCTTCGGTTTCGCCTGTCTTCGGATTGATTCCTTCTACCGGCGGAATGTCGAGCGGCGACGGCAGGTAGTCAACAACTGCGTCGAGCAGGGTCTGCACGCCCTTGTTTTTGAATGCCGAACCAGTGACGACCGGAACCAGCTTTAATTCGAGCGTTCCTTTTCGCAGCGCTTTGCGAATCTCAGACTCAGAAATCTCTTCCCCCTCGATGTACTTGTGCATCAAGCCATCATCGACGGACGAAACCGCCTCAACCAGCTTTTCGCGAGCGGCTGCGGCGGCCTCTTTTAGATCTTCCGGAATCTCGACGGTCTCGTAGTTCGAGCCCTTGCTTTCGTCGCTCCAAATCAACCCCTTCATCGATATCAAATCGACGACGCCTTTCAATTGATCTTCGAGTCCGATGGGAATTTGGATGGCGACGGGATTTGCGCCGAGGCGGTCAATAATTGATTGGAAGGAGCGGTCAAACGAAGCACCGGCACGATCGAGCTTGTTAATGAAACAGATTCGCGGAACGCCATACTTGTCAGCTTGCCGCCACACCGTTTCCGATTGCGGCTCGACGCCGGCGACGCCGTCAAACACTGCAACTGCGCCGTCGAGTACGCGCAGCGAGCGCTCAACTTCCATCGTGAAATCTACGTGGCCCGGAGTGTCAATAATATTGATGCGATGATCGACGCTATTGCGCTCCCAGTAACAGGTGGTGGCGGCGCTGGTAATCGTGATGCCACGCTCCTGCTCCATCCAGTCCATCGTTGCGGTTCCCTCGTGCACTTCGCCAATCTTGTGCGTAATGCCCGTGTAATAAAGAACCCGTTCCGTGGTCGTGGTTTTCCCGGCATCAATGTGGGCCATGATGCCGATATTCCGAGTTAGATTTAAGTCTTGCTTCGCCATTTCAACTACTTTGGTCTTTGGTTTTTGGTCTTAGGTCTTTGACAAGACCTAAGTACAAAGTCCCAAGACCGTTTTTACTTAAAACTTGTAATGCGCAAATGCCTTGTTCGCATCGGCCATGCGATGCGTATCTTCCTTCTTTTTCACCGAATTACCGCGGTTATTGGCAGCGTCGAGAATCTCGCCGGCCAGGCGGTCGGTCATGGTCTTTTCACCACGACCGCGCGCATATGAAACGATCCAGCGAATCGCGAGCGCGCCACGTCTTTCCTGATGAACTTCAATCGGCACCTGATAGGTCGAACCGCCAACGCGACGTGATTTCACCTCGACAGTCGGCTTCACGTTATCGATCGCGCGCTTGAAAACCTTGAGCGGTTCGTCGCTGGTCTTCTCGCCAATCTGCTTCATGGCGCTGTAAAAAATGATTTCCGCCACCGACTTCTTGCCGCCCCACATGACGCCGTTGATAAACTTCGTCACCAGCGGACTGTTGTAAATCGGATCCGGAAGTACTTCGCGTCTCTCTGCAACTCTACGTCTTGGCATATCTATCAGGTCTCGAGTATCAGGATTCAGGTGTCAGTCTTTAGATTGCTACCGGTACCCGACACCTGGCACCCGGCACCCAGCTTATTTTCCTGCGCCCGCCTTTGGTCGTTTCGCGCCATACTTGGAACGGCCCTGTTTACGATCAGCGACGCCGACCGAATCCAGGGTGCCGCGAATAACGTGATAGCGCACGCCTGGCAAATCTTTAACTCGACCGCCGCGGATCAGCACAATCGAGTGTTCCTGAAGGTTATGGCCAACGCCCGGAATGTAGGTCGTAACCTCAATTCCATTGGTCAAACGCACGCGAGCGACCTTCCGCAAAGCCGAATTCGGCTTCTTGGGAGTCTGCGTGTAAACGCGCGTGCAAACTCCGCGTTTTTGCGGGGAACTCTGCAACGCGGGGCTGGCCGTCTTGTATTTGACCGCCTGGCGACCCTTGCGAACTAGTTGATTAATCGTCGGCACTTTTTATTTCCTTCAGCTCACCCGTCACTATTCCGACGGGTCAGGTTCTGACTTTTGTCTGGCACAAAGCGCAAAAGGCCGTTGCCTGCCTCTTTCCGGAATCTCGACTCGTCGGGATCCGGCAGTCAGCGCAAGCGAGCTGCCCTGTTGAAATAGTAAGACCTTTAAGTTAGGGACGTTCTAATTCGCCTTCGACTCTCGACGGGGCGGGCGTGGATTTTGGCTTCCCTATAGCCGACTTTTCTGTGGCGTCGCATTTTAATGGGACGAGAATCCCGTTTTCGTCGGGATTTCACGCGTGTCTGCGTTGGAACATCCGGTTTTATCCGAGCGCTGCGCAAACAACTTACGCCACAATAATTGTCAAAACCGCCTGCCTAAAACTGCAGCCGGACAACGCCTCCACACCGACAGAACCTACCCAAGCGTTGTATTGTTGACTTCAGACTGTAGTCCGAAACCGGAAACTATAATGATCCGGCGTTTCACTGTCAAGTTGACAGTCCCTCATCTAGAAAACAGCTCGGATGTCGTTGCCTCATATCAAAATATCCCCCCTATATCCCTCGAAATATCCCGCGAAAGAATATCCCGCGTTCCGTGCTGGCTTCCTTGTAGATATTCGGACACCCCGTACTACTACCCGGCAGAAAATAAGGCCCGCGATGCCAGGGACAAGCGGCGAATATTGAACTGCAAGAAACTTTTTCATAAATCCTCCCAAAATCGATCGACAATGAGGGGTAGTGGGATATCGCTAAAGCTAAAGCATGGTTGGCACAAATGAGCTTGCTTGAGCCGGGGCTCCTGCTAACAGTTGTCTTTATACCTGTGAAGGTTTTCGTGTCAGGAAACGTTCCAGATGGGAATGCATACAAATTCTTGCCAGACTTCTGGTATTTAGAACCATAACCGAGCGAAATACCAAATCGCCGCCGCGATGCCTCCGACAACCAGCAACAACAAAACAATTGCCGCGGCGACCGCGAACTTGAACTTCAAGTAGCGATTCTTGTCGGGCGGAGCCAGCGAACTCTGTGGGAAATATGGTGGAGGCGTGTAAGTTGCCATAGCGCTCCTTTAAAGTAACTTTCAATTAACGAATGAACTATTCAGTCTACGCCGTCCCTCACGGTCGGGCTACTGCCCGGCCGTCCCGGGCTTGCGTGTTGGTTTAGGTTTCGGCTTTGAATTCGAATTCGATTTGGAATTTGAGTTGGCTTTGGAAGACCGCGGGGCATTCGAATTGGTTGAGCCATCATTGGCGTTTTCCGACTCATCCTCTTTCTTCTGCTTCTTCAATAGATCTTCCTGATGTTTTTTGCCGGCCCGAATTCTCTTGGCGCCCTCGCGAGCCTCTTCAAGCGCATCGTCGGCGCGATAGTTTTCCGGGTCGATCTCCAGCGACTTCGAAAAGGCCGACACTGCCTCGTCGTAATTAGCCAACTTCGAAAGCGCTACGCCCAGATCGTAATAAATATCGGAATCGTCAGACTTCAGCCGCGTCGCTTGACGATATTCCCTGATGGCTTCGCTGTAGAGTTTTAACCCGGCGTAGGTCTGGCCAAGGTTGTAGTGTCCTTCCGCATCCTTGTCATTGGACTGAAACTGTTTCTTGTACTTCTCAACCGCCTTCTTGTACGACTCTTCAGCTTCGTTTTCTTTGCCCACCGCGTCATAAGCTAACCCGAGCCTGAAGTGGGCCTCGGCCAATTCCGGATCCAGACGGGTCGCTTCCATGAAAGCCTCAACAGCTTTTTCATCCAGGTCGGTCCGGTAAAATTCTCGGCCGCTTTCAAGGAGGCTTTGCGCGCGTGAGCGATCTCCTTCGCTAGCGACAAGTGAACCGGCACTGGCGTTAGCGTCCACACCGGCAGGCTTTTTCTTCGAGCAAGCGCCTTGACTAAAAAGCACCGCAGAGACGACGATCGCGGCGATAAAAAGGAGCGGTTTCATTCCGGTTTCCTGGCTTGAATTCAGCGGGGAGTTTAGACGCTCAACCTATCTACTTGAATTTGGAATGTGAGTCAAACCGGCCTTGCAGCCGGACCCGGCGCGGACGCGACCAGAAAACGTGAGGGCCAAAGTAATGGACAACTTATGGAAAGAGAGGGCTATTCCTCTTTTTTCCTATCAACTGCAACTTCTGTGAGAACTCAGGCCCCTGCAGGTCTCGACGATTTCGCACAGACTCGAAACAGCGTATCGCCCGCAAAAGGAGTGGAAATGTTGAGAAACGAGCGCCGACTTATTGGATTGTTCCTGCCAATTGCCCTGGTAGGACTTTTTCTATTCGCCTCCACGGCTTCGGCCCAGAGGGCCAGGCGTGAAGCCATAGCCTTCACGCCGCCAAACCTGAGCCTCGTGGCTGATCAGCAGGTAATCACAGTCTGCGAGGGTTCAGGCCCAGCTGTGGTCAATCTCAATGCGCGGGTCACGTCAAACTACCCCGTTAGTTATCGCTGGTCCACTAATGCTGGCCGCGTGACGGGCGATGGCGCGACTGTAACCTGGGACCTCTCAGGCGTACAGCCGGGTTATTACCGCGCCAACGTGGACATCGACACCGGCAGCGGCGACGAACTGTGCCAGGCGTTTTCGTCAACCACCGTGCTGGTCAAGCGTTGTCCGCCGCCAAGACCTGTTTGTCCCAATGTGGTAGTCAACTGTCCGGACAATGTGGTTCTGGGCGAACCAGTAACGTTCACTTCAAACGTCACAGGCGGATCTTCAAACATTACCCCAACCTACAATTGGGTCGTCTCAGCCGGGCGAATCATCGAAGGGCAAGGAACCAGCACGATTCGCGTCGATACAACCGGTCTGGCTGGTCAAACCTTGACCGCGACTCTTTCGATGGATGGATATGGCCTTGATTGCTCAACGTCGTGCCCGGTGCAGTTCCCGGTTCCAGTTGAGTGTAAGAGGTTTGACGAATTTCCTGACATATCGCGCAACGACGAAAAAGCACGCCTCGATAACTATGCGATCGAATTAAACGATCCGACCTTGCAAGCCTACGTGATCGTTTATCCAGGTCAGCGCGGCCGTCCGGGTGACGTTCAACGACACATCACGCGCATCGTCGACTACATGGTCAACTCGCGTGGAATCAGCAGCCAGCGCATAGTAACGCTGGTTGGTCCGGCTCGTGCCGAACTGACCGTCGAATTGTGGACTTGCCCGCAGGGAGCAAAGCCCCCAGCAATTCCGAGGTAACAATAGCGTGGCACGCGCATCTTATGCGTGGCATCATGGGCGGGACGCCCGTGCCACTTAGATAGGGCCGGCGAGAGTGAAAAACTCTCGCCGGCCCTTTGCTGTATGCTTCACTTCCCGATGGCAAGTGAATTGCTTAACCAGAACGAGAAAATGAGCGAGCTTGAATTTGACGTCATCATTGTGGGTGGAGGGCCGGCGGGTCTGAGTGCTGCCCTGGTCCTCGGCCGATGCCGGCGACGAGTAGTTGTTTGCGATGCGGGCCAGCCAAGAAATGCGGCGTCCCATGGGCTTCACCTTTTCCTGACACGCGACGGTATAGAGCCCGCACAGTTTCTCAGCATCGCTCGCGAGCAACTTCGACCCTACGATACGGTCGAGCTTCGCAGCGCCAGAGTCAGCAGCGCAAAACGCCTGACCGGTGGTTTTGAGATCAAGCTGGAGGCGCAGGATGGCAAACCTGAAGGTCGGGTTACGGCTCGCAAACTGTTGCTGGCCACGGGTGTCGTAGACACGCTTCCAAACATTGAAGGTTTAGCTGAATTCTATGGGACCAGCGTGTTTCATTGTCCGTATTGTGATGGTTGGGAAATGCGCGATCAACCGCTGGCTGTCTATGGACGCGGTGAGAGTGGATTGGGATTAGCACTGGAGCTGTCTTTTTGGAGCCGGGAACTGGTGCTCTGCACCGATGGGCCATCAGAGTTAACCCAGCATCAGCTTGAACGTTTATCGGATCGCAAGATTGATTTGCGCGAAGACAAAATTAAACGGATCGAAGGCAGGAATGGTCACCTCGAAAAACTTGTGTTTGAAACTGGCGAGCCGCTGGCTCTACGCGGAATGTTCTTCAGTACTGATCATCGTCAGGGCTCGGATCTCGCGGGAGATCTGGGCTGCCAGTTCAACTCTGACGGCTGTGTAGAAACTGGAGATTATGAAATCACCAGCGTTGCCGGAGTTTACGCCGCGGGAGATTCATCCCGACTGGCCCAGTTTGTAATAGTTGCTGCCTCGGAAGGTGCGCAAGCAGCTTTGGCAATCAATAAGGAACTAATGAAGGAAGATCTCGATTGACCGCGCGCTTCCGCCGCTCATAGAGTTTGGAAATATTTTCCTCAAGAGCAGGGAAACTTACCGCGTAGAGTGCGCGCTGATCCCTTCTCTCATCACGGCTCTTGACCTGTTTGAAACCAAGTCCCTTCATCAATCGTTCGCCTCGACCGGAGGCTGCCAGGGCATAAAGATTCTCAAGACTGGTCGGACTGCATATCCTGCTTATGAGTGGAACGAAATCACGTGCCAGGCAAGTGAGGGCCTTAATTGGAAGCTGGGAATGTGGGTTTGAGGAATCCAGAATAATGCTTTCAACGTACAGGTTTCTTATCAGGTCTTTCTCGTCCGGGGTATGAACACAATCCTCATGAATTTCATTCTCAACTAACTTCCCAAGCAAGAGACTCTCGAGCGCGTTTGCTCGCAAAGGGACGAAAGTTAAGTGTCCAATTCTCAGCCCGTTCAACGTAAAAACAGAGAAGCCCTCAGGGTTGCGACCATACCACCGCTCAAGAGTCTGTCTTGCAATCGAACAGTGCGGTGAGTATGTCTTGATTTGGAGACGGAATATCCAATCCAGGTCCGCGGGCGTCGCCTGGCTCACTTCGCAGACAGTGCCGTCTTCGGCTTGGTTCAAGAGAGTTCCCTCCCTCAGTTAAGATCACTTCAGCAGTTGCCAACCCGCTGCCGCGTTTTCTTATGAGCTTACCGGCTCTTCCCGGATTATATCGGTGGCCTTCTTATCCTCGCGCATACCTTGAAATGATGGATGCCGAATCGAGCCGTCCGCCGTCCACTCTGTAAACGCTACCTCCGCCACCAACTGTGGTTTGGCCCATTGTGCCTGACGAAGTCCCGGGTCTTTTGGTTTGGTAATAAAGGGCATGGCGAGCTGTACGATCTGATCCAGTTTCTTTTGGATCTCAAGACGTTGCTTTATGGAAAACCCCGTACCCACTCGGCCGGAATAAATCAGATTCCCCTTCTCATACACTCCCAGGATCAACGAACCAAATCCCGGAAAGTCATTCTTCGACGGCGTGTAGCCGGCAATTACAAACTCCTGGCGCTTGATACATTTCGCTTTCAACCAGTTTCGGTTGCGCGTCGACTGGTAAGGTGAATTCGCGAGCTTGGAGATGATCCCTTCGATTTTGTATTCGCAGGCTTGCTGGAAAAACTCCTGCCCGCTTCCTTCAACGTGCTCACTGTATCGCAGCGGAGACTTTCCTTTGATCGATGCAATCAGGCCCTCAAGGATAAGCTTGCGTTCGACTAGCGGCACCGCGGTTAGGTCGTAGCCCTCCAGATAAATAAGATCAAAGATTTGAAAAAGAAAAGCCGCCGCGCCGCTCTTTCCCATCGCCTGCTGCAAATCCTGAAAGCTACTGCGCCCAGCTTTATCAACAATGACAATCTCCCCATCGAGGATCGCACTGGTGGCGGGAAAGGTCTTGATTGCTTTCACCAGATTAGGAAATTTCTCGGTCCAGTTCTTCTGATTGCGACTCCAAAACTCCACCCGGCCGCGACTCAAATGGCAAAGCATTCGATAACCGTCAAACTTCAATTCATGCAACCACTCTTCTCCCTCCGGCGGTTCCTTCACCAGGGTCGCCAGCTGGGGCGCGACAAATTCGGGCATCAAACGCTTACGCGCTCCGGCGAGTTCTCCGGGCGTAAGTTTCTTTTTGCTACTTCGAACCATTGGTTCAGCCTCTTGTCAGAACCGTGAGCGTTAGGGTCCGGATCCAACAAACCCTCGAGTACTTTCTGAGTTAACCCACAAGCCGGTCGCTATCGCTCCCGCTTCTGACAATCCACCCGTGCTCCCGGCATCGTGCTTGCAGTCGTAATCACGAAAAACAATCTGGTCAGTCCTGATGGTCTGGAAACAGACACTCTACCCAGCAGCGCGTACCGGAAAACTACACGCGATTAAGGCCGGCTGCCGCAAGCATAGCCGGGGAGGCAAATATGTTGAAATTAAAAATTACCTTTTTGATGGTTCTCTGGGCAATGCTTTCGACCGTTTCCATCCTGCCGGCACAAGCCCAGGACAAGGACAAGAAAAAGGAGGTTTACACGGGCACACCCGTCATGTGGAGTGAACCGACGGACATTGAGTCGCGCAATCTTTTGTTAGGCGCAGGCGGGGAGCAGATGAGACCAGACCTCCGCAGTGTCACTTTCATCGAGCAGAAGACGGGCGGATATTCCACCAAGTATTTAGTCAGAGATGCGGCGGGTAACGAATGGGTCGCCAAGATTGGCAAGGAAGCGCAACCCGATACCGCGGCGAATCGGTTGGTATGGGCCGTAGGTTATGAAACTGAAATCGCGCACCTCGTTCCAACCCTGAACATTATCGGCAAGGGAACTTTTGAAAACGTGCGACTGGAAGCTCGTCCGAAAGATGTAAAGCGAACCGGTGAATGGAGTTGGGAAGAAAATCCGTTTCGGGGCAAACCCGAAATGCAGGGTCTCAAGATCATGATGGCCCTCATTAATAACTGGGACATGAAGGATTCAAATAATGAAATCCTGGCGGTCAGAGGTCAAACGAGCGATGGCGAGCTGCGTTACATCGTGAGCGATTTGGGCGGGACCTTCGGCAAGACCGGCGGCTTCCTTGCACGCAGCCGCAACAAGCCGTCTGATTTTGTAAAGGCTGAATTTGTGAAAGCCGTTAAAGGTGATCTGATCGACTTTAACTATGGCGGTAAGAACCAGAAATTATTCGAAGACCTGACGGTTAACGACGCCAGGTGGATTGCTGGTTGGTTAAGCCGCCTGAGCGATAATCAGATCAAGGATGCGTTTCGCGCGGCCAACTATAAACCGGAGGAAGTTGAGTCTTTATCAGGAGCTGTGCGCGAGCGTATCGCGGCGCTCGTTAACGTCGCTCCGAATCAAACGGCTGAGAAACAGTAGCGGATCAGTCATCAAACGACGATGGCTGGCCGCTGTGGAAGCTGATGACGCTTTGAAGGATTCCTTCGAGCTTCATCTCGGGTTGAAAGCCTACGAGCTGGTTTATTTTGGAAATGTCGGGTACGCGCCGCGGCATGTCCTCGAAACCTTCTTCGTAGGCTTCATCGTAAGGCATGAAGACTATTTCCGACTTCGAGGCGGTCAACTCTTTGACCTTCTTAGCTAACTCAAAAATTGAGATCTCTTCGTTTGAACCTATGTTGAAGACCTGGCCCACTGATTCCTGGTGGTCCATAAGTTTAATCAGCGCCCCGACTACGTCTCCGACATATCCAAAACAACGTGTCTGCTTTCCATCGCCATAGACCGTTATCGGCCTGCCCGCCAATGCCTGCCTCACAAACGTTGGAATAACCATCCCGTAGCGGCCAGTTTGGCGGGGGCCGACGGTATTGAAAAGTCTGACAATCGTCGTCGGCAATTTTTTCTCGCGCCAGTAAGCCAGGGCTAAAAATTCATCAATCGCCTTGGAACAGGCATAGCTCCAGCGGCCTTTCGTGGTGGCCCCCATCACCAGGTTACCGTCTTCGCGAAACGGCACATCAGCGCTGAGGCCATACACTTCGGAAGTGGAGGCTATCAAAACTTTTTTCTTCTTCTTGTTGGCGAGCGCGAGCACCACCTCCGTGCCCCGCACATTCGTTTCTATCGTGCGCACCGGACTCTCGACGATCAATTTCACCCCAACCGCGGCGGCGAGATGCACGACCACATCACTCTGGTCTACCAGTTCTGCAGTGACAGGTTGATTGTGAACTGAATCGATTGTGTAGCTGAATCGGGAATTAGTTTTCAGGTGACGGATGTTTTCGAAGGTGCCCGTGGAAAGATCGTCTATTACCAGGACCTCGTCGCCACGCTGCAGATAGGCATCAGCCAGATGCGAGCCTATGAAACCAGCGCCGCCCGTTATGAGTACACGCAAATTGTTTGAACTCCTGTCTTCGGGTGTTACTACTCTTTTAGCAAATCCGCATAAAGCAGCTTTACGTCATCCAGCAAACGCTCTCTGGAATAGTTGGCGGCGATGAATTGTAAACCACGCTCGCCGATTTCGCGACGCAGGCCAACATCGGCGACCAGGTGGTCCAACCCTGCGGCAAACGCCGCGGCATCTCCGGAGGGAACACTGATGCCGCGTTCCCGAACTACAAAGGATAATTGCTTGTCAGTCGAGATCGCTTCTCCCAGCAGGTCAACCACTCCACCCACCGCCGTGGAAATCACCGGACGCGCATTGGCCATCGCTTCGATTAGAGTCAAAGGAGTGCCCTCATTGGTCGAACTCAGGGCCACGATATCGAGTGCAGGATAGACGTTTTCCAGGTCTCGACGATTTCCCAGAAATGTCACGTTATCAGTGAGATGCAGCGCCTCTGCATGTTCCGTTAGCGCACTTTTCAAGTGGCCATCGCCGATGATGGCGAAATGAACTGTCACGTCTGAGAGGTTTTGCGAAAGCTTTTCTTTCCACCGCGCCGCCGCCTCCAGGAACAGTTGCTGATTTTTCACTTCGGTCAGGCGACCCACGATACCCACCAGGATATCGTCACGCCGCAGACCAAGCTGTTCCCGGAGTTCATGCCCGCGGCTTTGCCAGTCAGCAAATGGTTTAGTGTCGAGCCCCAAAGGAACAATTGAAAACTGATGCGCACGACCAACTCCAAATCGTTCGTGAATCTCTTGCCGCTGTTGTTTGCTGATAACGACTATCCGATCGGTCCCAAGTCGCGCCAGCGTCTTTTCGATCATGAGAAAGAGGCGCGTCTTAGCCCGGCCGTAGTAACTATGGAAGATGTGGCCGTGATAGGTGTGAACAAAACGGCAGCGCCGCGGACGTCCCAGCAGGATGGCCGGAGTTAACCAGCGATAGAGCAAGCCCGCGAGCCGGCCTACTGTGCCGGCTTTGGCAGTATGGGTGTGAACAATGTCAGGACGCTCGCGCAGCAGCAGCTTATACAGCTTCCAGATCGTGAGCGCGTCTTGCGGAGAGATTGCACGGCTCATCTCCGGCAGAATGATGGGTTTCACACCCATCTCGGTGGCGAAGTAGCCCATGTCGTCCTCTTCCGGAGGCACGGTACCGGCGACGAGGATCGAGTGATACTCGGGCGGCTGCAGTCCCTGGCTAAGCCAAACCACGTGCCTCGCCGGACCACCGACGTTGAGCCGGGCAATTATGCGGACGATCTTCGTGGCCTTTTTCAACTAGGAACTTCCACTCACCTCAGCGGCGAGACCTAACTCCATTTTATTGGCGCCGGTTTGGGCGACTAAGTTCGAGGCATGAAGCAGACTTTCAAACGTTCCGGCGTCGGTCCACCAGCCATTGAGCTCCTCCCACGTCATTTCGTCGCGCTCAATGTACGCGTTGTTTACGTCTGTGATCTCAAGCTCGCCGCGGCCCGACGGCTTCAGCGTGCGAATGATGTCATAGACGTGTTTGTCGTACATATAGATCCCGATCACCGCAAATTCCGACTTCGGCGAACCGGGCTTTTCCTCAATCCGGACGACGCGCGGGCCATCAAGCTCGGGGACCCCGAAACGATGCGGATCCGGAACCTTCTTGAGAATGATCTTGGCGCCCCCACCCCGCTGATTGTAAGTGTGAACTGCTCCTGAGATGTTGCCTTCAATGATGTTATCTCCGAGCACCACGCAAACCGCCTCACCCGCCGTGAAATGCTCAACCAGAGAAAGCGCTTCCGCGATTCCGCCTTCGCCTTCCTGGTAAGTGTAGTTCAGATGTTTGAGGCCAAATGCTTTTCCATTTCCCAGGAGCTTGAGAAAGTCGCCGGCTGAATTCCCTCCGGTAACGATCATGATGTCAGTAATCCCGGCATTCACCAGCGTCTGGATCGGATAGTAAATCATCGGCCGATCGTATACCGGCAATAAATGCTTGTTTGTTACCGAGGTTAAAGGCCGCAAACGCGAGCCTAGTCCACCAGCTAATACAACACCCTTCAATTGTCTGACCTCCCTGAAATCACTATCGTTCCGCCCATATCTTCAATGAATCTCCCAGTCGACTCACTCTGAGCAAGCTATTAATGGAATTCTTGATCGTCTTTCGTGTGCCGCTCGTGGCCATCGCTTCGTTCAACCTATAACCGGAACTTACTCGATCATTTCCGTTAGTTGAAACAGCCTGGTCGATGGGTTCTGGCCGACGCAATTTCTTCATAAGTTCAAAGGGGTTCACCCCTTCGGTATTTATCTCCACTCGTCGGAATCCGCATTCCAGGAGTAAGCCTTTCAATCCCGACGCGGAAAAAAGATGCAAGTGTTCAGGCGGACTCAGCACTGACCACTCCAATCCTAATAGACGCGAGGACAAACCTTTGGCATTTGGAGTAGTGGCCCAGAAGAGTCCACCGGGTCGCACGATTCGCGCAACCTCCCGAATTATCGATGAGGGTTCCGGAACATGCTCCAGTAACTCACTGGCAATCACCACGTCAAAGTCCGCGTCGGGGTAATGAGCCTCAGAGAGCTCACCGCAGAAGGTCTTAAAACCAGCGGCGCTACTATGGTCGCACGCAGTCTTTGAAATCTCCACACCTTCCACGTTCCAGCCGCCGCGCGCCGCGGCCTGAAGAAAACTGCCCGCGCCAAATCCTACTTCCAACAGCCGGTTCGCACCGCGATATTTCTCAAAGCCGGCAACAATCTCGTCGAGTCTCTTGTGAGTAAACTCAGGGACGGTAAGGTTAGCCGCGGAATAATAATCATCGTAGTCCTGGGCGTGGGCCAGAGTGGGAATACTCGACGTGAAAATGCTGCCGCAATCCCGACAGTTTAATATGTCAAACTCAGCCTTTTGTCCCCCAGGCAGTGAATTCCTCGATCGGCACGCCGGACAGCCACGATCAAGACCAGTCATCTCTGTTTTATTCATGAGAAATGAAAAGCACTCTGGACTCAATCAATAAATCTTTGAAACCACAATTCCAGCATCAACAGAGTCCAGAGCTGGTGCGAATGGTCGCGTTCGGAACGCGTATGGAGTTCTACCAGCTGCTTCACAGCTTCCGGTTTGAATAGTCCACGCTTCAAGGCTTTCTCTGAAAGTATGGTCTCGCGCAGGAAGGGTTGGAGCTGACCGCGAAACCAGTGGCCAATAGGAACGCCAAAACCCATCTTGCGGCGATCGAGGTTCTCCTGCGGCAGCAGTTTTTTAAGCACTTTCTTTAACAAGTACTTCGTTGTGAGACCGCGCAATTTGTATTTCTCGGGCAAGCTCGCGGCAAACTCAATCACTTTGTGGTCCAGAAACGGCGAGCGCGCTTCGAGCGAAACCGCCATGGTGGCGATATCCACTTTGACCAACAGATCATTTGGCAGATAAGTCATGATGTCGGTTAACAGCGCGGCGTCGACAATTCCAGCGCCGTTGGCGTGGGCGAACCATGGCCCAAGCATGTCGGCCGCATGCAGATTCTCAGTTTCCTGCCAGAAATTTGTAGAGTAAAGATCTCGCTTCGCGCCCGTGTCGAAGACGCTAACCCAGCGCAGGTAACGTTCAACCTTGGGTAAGGATGCCGCTCCCAGAAAACGCTGCAAATCCCTGACCCGACTCCGCGATGTCGCCGAGGAAGGTATCAGTCCGATCGCCTGTCTCACGACCGACTCGCGCAAGACCGCCGGGATGCGATGATATCTTTCAGCCAAACGCATCGCAGCGTAACGCTCGTAACCGGCAAACGACTCATCGCCGCCATCGCCATTGAGCGCGACGGTGACGTGCTTACGAGTCTCGCGCGCGACGTAAAAAGTGGGAATCGCGGAGGAGTCCGCGTAGGGTTCTCCGTAATGCTCCACCAGCGTAGGCAAAACCTCCATGGCGTCGGGACGCACGATGAACTCGTGATGGTCTGCGCCAACGTGTTCCGCCACTCGCCGCGCGTGATGCAGTTCACTAAAATCCTGTTCTTCAAAACCTATTGAAAATGTCTTGACCGGATCAGGGGAAACTTCGCTCATCAGGGCCACGACGGCGCTGGAGTCAATCCCCCCTGAAAGAAAAGCTCCCAGCGGAACCTCCGACATCAGACGCACCTGCACTGCTTCGCGAAGTATATCGATGGCCCGCTCGCCGGCTTCCTGCTCGTCGATTTTCAATTTCCTGCTGAAGTCGGGTTGCCAGTAGCGTTCGATCCTGATCTCGCCTTTTCGTAAACGTAACGAATGGGCCGGTTCCAATTTCCTGATTGCGCGGTAGGCGGTCAAAGGCGCGGGAACGCACATGAACGAAAGGTAGTGATGCAGCGCCTCTGGATCGACATCTTTGCTGAGTCCCGGATGCTGTAGCAACGCGCTAAATTCTGAACCGAAAATGAACTGACCGTTTACCTGAGCATAAAGGAGCGGCTTCTTGCCCACTCGATCGCGGGCGATGAAGAGCTCTTCAGTGCGCTCGTCCCAAATCGCGAATGCAAACATTCCTCGCAGATGCTTTGGGCAGTCGGTTCCGTACTGATCGTAGGCGTGAACAATCGCTTCGGTATCGCTGTTGGTATAAAAGGAGTGGCCGAGTTTCTCGAGCTTGGCGCGAAGCTCTCGATAGTTATAGATCTCGCCGTTGAACACGATCCAGGCGCTGCGATCCTGATTGTGAATCGGCTGATGTCCGCCCTTAACATCAATGATCGACAAGCGGCGCATTCCCAGGCCGGCTGGACCATGAAAATAAAAGCCGTCGTCGTCCGGGCCGCGATGACTTATGGCGTCGCACATGCGGACGAGCACCGTCTGGTCCACATCCGTCCGATCGCTATTAACTATGCCGACAATTCCGCACACGTGAATTAAACCAATCTCGACGAAACGTCGCAGGCAGTTTGGGAAAACGTTATCTTAACGGAGCTTCAAAAGGCTGTCCAAAGAGGAAGAAAACGAAAAGCGCCGATGCAGAAATTGTGGCCTCGCGCCGGCCAGGGGTGTCTTAGTGTGACCTCGCCGCCGTGCGAACTACGGTGGCCGCAGCTCGTTGAGCCACCAGCGCCTCCAGACGGCGGCGCTTTCGTTCCTCACGCTTCTCCTGAACCAGCACGAAACCCACGGCCACGAAGATGAAATAAAACACCAGCAACTGTGCCCGCTGCCGATAAGCTGTGCCCACGTTGCCCTGGAAAACCGAGTAGGAAAGGGTGAGCATGAAAGTGAAGACCAGAATTGGAGCGATCATGCGGAGTCTGTACTTGATTGCGTACCAGAGCCCCAGAATGAGCAAGGGAAACGACGCCCACCAAATAATCATCTCCGGCAAGGTTATGCTTTGGCGCAGCGAACCTACTTGCCAGGGGAAAGGCGCAAAAAGCAGATAGATCATCCCCATCGGAATCGTCGACAGCGCTCCCGAGGTGGTGGAAACGTCCACGTCGCGGCCGAATCCTGAGTCAGCTGATCGGGCAAGATCCAAACGACTGCGCTGCACCCGCTCCAGGTTTCCATATTCCTGAAATTGAAGATTCGCCGAGCGCGTCACCCCAAAGTAAGTAAGCGCTAATCCCACCAGGAGCACCGCAGCAAGTTGTCGCGCAAAACTGGTGGCCGTGATGGTTTGCATTCCGATGACGAATGCCCCGGCGATGGCCGCGCAGATCATATAGAAAACGTAAAACCTCAAGCTCAACAGCGTCAGTAAAGCAAACACCAGCGCCACGACATAACGAACGCTCAATTTCTGCCCCAGCTTCAACGTGGCCAGAATTGCGAGAGCCAAACAGAAAACGATCGGGCCGTCCTTAAGTCCCTGCGAAGACCAGAGCACCAGTGACGGGTAGAACGCCACCGCTATGCCTGCCACTTTCGCAACTCTTACGTTCTTGAAGACCTGGTGTGCACAGAGGAAAATGAGTACCGCAGTGACCGCGCCCACGACCGAGTTCACCAGTTGCACCGCCAGCATGTTGCGGCCCACGAGTTTATAAATCCCCGCCACCAGGTAGACCATTCCCCAGCCGGATCCCGCGGCCTTGATGAACTGGTCTGCAGCAGCGCCCAAATATTTATCGCCGGCCCAACCCTGAACTTGAGCGAAGCCTACGAAGTCGTAAGTCAGCGCATCTCCGCCAAAAAAATCCTGGCCCCTAAACACGAAAATCGCCGTGCCCACGATCATCCTTACCATCAGCGCGGCGATGAAAAGTCTCAACAGGAAAGTCCCCTCGGTGCCCTGCTTGTGCGAAAAGTATCCGGCCACGCTCGCCAGTGCCGTAGCCAGTAGCACTGCTCGCGAAGTGTCGAAAACTGAAATTGCCCCATATTGAGCAACGTGCGGCGCAGCCAAAACAGGCACGAAGATGATTATCAGGCAGCACAAAATCACGTATAACAAAGCAAGTAGAGAACTCATAAAAAATTCGTCGGGTAACCCCTATCCGTTCACTTTTATCGCCTAACTCTTGACCTTCCTTAACGCAACGCTTTGTGCCGCAAGCGCCTGTCGCTCAATCAACTCAAGTCGCTTCCGCTCTTCTCGCCTCTCTTTGAGCAACACGAAACCCACCGCCACGAAGATGAAATAGAACACCAGCAACTGTGCCCGCTGCCGATAAGCTGTGCCCACGTTGCCCTGGAAAACCGAGTAGGAAAGGGTGAGCATTAGAGTAAAAATCAATACAGGCGAAATCATGCGTAAACGATACTTAATTGCATACCACAGTCCGAGGATGAGCAGGGGAAACGACGCCCACCAGATAATCATCTCCGGCAAGGTTATGCTTTGGCGCAACGAACCTACCTGCCAGGGGAAAGGCGCAAAAAGCAGATAGATCATCCCCATCGGAATCGTCGACAGTGCTCCTGACGTGGTGGAAACATCCACGTCGCGGCCGAATCCTGAATCGGCACGTTTTGCCATATCCAACCGGCTGCGCTGGAGTCTTTCGAGCGACCCATATCGCTCTAGTTGAACGCTGGCCGAGCGCGTCACCCCAAAGTAAGTAAGTGCTAATCCCACTAAGAGCACCGCAGCAAGTTGTCGCGCGAAACTGGTGGCCGTGAGGGTTTGCATTCCGATGACGAATGCCCCGGCGATGGCCGCGCAGATCATATAGAAAACGTAAAACCTCAAACTCAGCAACGCGAATAAAGCAACCACCAACGCCACGACATAACGAACGCTCAGTTTCTGCCCCAGCTTCAACGTGGCCAGGATTGCGAGCGACAAACAGAAGACTATCGGGCCGTCCTTAAGTCCCTGCGAAGACCAGAGCGCCAGCGACGGATAAAACGCCACTGCTATGCCTGCAACTTTCGCCACCCGGACATTCTCGAATACCAGATGCGCGCAAAGAAAAATGATTACTGCAGTGGCCGCCCCCAAAACCGAATTTACCAGTTGGACCGCCAACAAATTGCGGCCTAGAATTCCATAGATCGCGCCGACCATATAAATCATCCCCCAGGCCGACCCGGGGGCGTTAATAAACCGGCGGGCGAAGGCCGCCGAATATTTGTCCCCAGCCCAACCGAGGGCTTGAGCATCACCCCAGGAGTCGTAGGTCAACGCATCTCCGCCGAAAAAATCCTGCCCGTTGAACATGAAAATTGCCGAGCCCAGGATCATCCTCATCAACAGTGCGGCGATGAACAGCTTTAGAAGAAACGTCCCGTCAGCACCCTGTTTGTACGCGTAAAGACCGGCAGGCAGCGCCAGTGCGGTACACAAAACGACTGCGCGCGCCGCATCAGAGGAGTCAAAAGCTCCGTAAATTGCCGAAGACGGAGCAGCCAGCGACGGCAGAAAGATGATGATCACCCCACAAACAATCATGTACAGCAATGTCAGCAGCGCACTCATGTCTTTACAATCCGCTAGACGTTATCGGGGAGATCTGGCCGCGTCTTTTGTTCGATCAAAAATTGATCTTCTTCACCGAGGTCCTTGACCGGCTTCGCCGGTATGCCCGCAATAAGCTGACCTTCCACAGTCAATTCGCTGGTAATCACGGAGCCGATCCCTACGATACATCGCGAAGGCACAGTTCCGCCGGGGGCAATCCGAATTTCTGATCCGATGTAGGTGCAGGAGCCGATAGCGATCGGCCGAGTTCGCTGGCGGTTGTGTGTCCAGAGCGAAGAGTTTCGGCCACCCAGAATGGATCGACGGCCTATCGAAACGCGATCCGTAAAGTCGATTTTGTGACCTGCGGTAACGATGCTGCCGGCGCCGAGCTGGAAGCGGGGATCGATGGGGTTAACAACGAGTGGATCCGGAATCGAATTGATCTCATTCAAACGCATGATCTCTGAATAGCGTTCGAGGCTCACTTCATCCCCGCCGCGAATGATATTCAAGTGTCCAATCCTGACGTGGTCACCAACTACCAACTTCTTCACGCCAATTACCAGGTTGAGATGGCCTATCTGCACATCGTCGTCAATGGCACACTCTTTTGCATCGATGATGCTAAACCCGATGCGAACGCGCTTGCCAATGCGGTAGCCGAAGAAAAACCGATAGATTGAACGCTTTAAAAAAGAGGGGAAGAGGGCAGCAATTGCCAGCGCGAAAAACCTCGATTTGCTAACTTGATGCATGTGTGCCGAGTGCGGGCAACTTTTGCTTCACTGATGAAGTCGGGATATTTAGCGCACCAGCTGGCGCGTTTCCAATTCGGCCGTGGCCTTGACAACATCATCCTTTGGCGACTGCTCCCGAACCCACGTCAGCAGTTCAGGAATTCCCTGCTGGAGCTTTACCCGCGGCTCATAACCGAGCAGATTCCGCGCTCGTGTGATATCCGCGACGCAGTGCCGGATATCTCCTTCGCGGTACTTTCCTACGATCTCAGGCTGAATTCTCTTGCCCAGTCCTTCCGATAAAAGGTCCGTTACCTGGCGAATTGAAGTCGCCTCCCCGGTGCCAATGTTGATGGGCACATAGGCGGCTGTGTCTGTCTCAAGAGCCAGGAGATTCGCCTGGACAATATCGCTGACGTGGACAAAATCTCGCGTTTGTTCTCCGTCCTCAAAAATCAACGGAGGTTGATCGTTAAGCAGCCGTGAAGAAAAAATTGCGCAGACGCCAGTATACGGGTTCGACAGCGCTTGCCTTGGTCCATAAACGTTGAAATAGCGCAGGGCCACCGTGGGGATCCCGTAAGCGCGGCCCAGAACCAGACAAAACTGCTCTTGATCCTGTTTTGTAATCGCATAGACGGAGGTCGGGAAAAGTGGTTTGTCTTCCGTGGTACCGGAGGGTAAAAGTGGAGCCGCGCATTTGGGACACTCGAGTTCCCAGTGGTGCGCCCGCAACTGTGACTCACCGCGCAATTGTGGGTTTACCGTGCCACAATTTGGGCAGCGGTAGGCGCCCTCTCCATAAATCGACATCGAGGAAGCGACAACCAGTTTCTTTATTTGGGCGCTGCGTTTGATGACGCTTTCCAACAGCACCGCGGTTCCGAGGTCGTTAGCGCGAACATAACGATCGACCTCATACATAGACTGTCCAACCCCAACCTCGGCAGCTTCATGAAACACCGCCTGCACGCCGTCGAGAGCGCGTTCAACAGCTGCTGCGTCACAAACGTCTCCCTGAATGAATTCTGCTTTGGGGTTTAAGTGTTCAGGTTTTCCATGTTCGTGAACCTGAGACACCAGCGAATCGAGAATTCTTACTCGGTGTCCTCGTTCAACAAGTGCGTCAACCAGGTGAGATCCGATAAAACCCGCCCCGCCCGTAACCAATACGTTAGCCTTTTCCAATTATTACCCGCCCTTCTCTTCCGATACTGCCTCTGCAAACCTGCTTGAACGACTTTCCTTCGACTCACGATCAGACTCTGGCGCGCGGTTCGCCAGACGCACGACCGACGCCAACAACTCATGGACGCGAGGCGCCTGCACCTTAGCTGAGTATTTCGATTCAACCGTAGCGCGCCCCGCCATGCCAAGGCGATGGCGAAGCTCCGGGGAACCGAGCAAAAGGCTCAGTTTCTCAACCCAGTCATCTTCCGAATCTGCGATGAAGCCGTTCTGACCGTCCTGAATGATTTCGGTGTTAACTCCCACGGGCGAACAAACGGTTGGGATCCCCAACGCCATGAACTGCAATGCCTTCAAACCACACTTGCCCTTGCTCCATGCGTCATCCGGCAGCGGCATGATTCCAATGTCAATCTTACTTAGGTCTTCCAGCTCCGAATCTGATCGCCACGGCATCGCTTCAACTTCCACACCATCCAGTTGATAGTTGGGCGTGCCGATTACCCGCAGGCGAAACGGAATTTTCCGGGCCAGCTTTTCAAGCGCAGCGCGAACAGTGTCCAGGTGCTGCACCGTGCTGAAGCTTCCAGTCCAACCAATGGTTGGAACTGCGGATTCTGAACGGTCAGTAACCAGGTATTTCTCAGTGTCAATCGTCGTGGGGACAATCGTGACGCTCTCATTCACTCGCCCCGCATATTCCGCCAGATAAGGATTGCCGGCCATTACGTGGGAAGACATCCGGCAGATCGATTTTGTTTTTGAAGCCATCTTCAGATAACTCAAATAGCCGTTTGTTGGGCTTCGGTAAGAGACAAAGACTGCGTCGTCGAAATCAAAAACCATGGGTACCCCTGAACGATGGATCAGGCGCTCAAAAAGCGGTGGGCCAAGCAATGCTGCCTCGCGAAAAACGTAAACGACGTCGTAAGACTTGAGCGATCTCATCAACCTAAACCGGCGCGAAATCTGCCTGGCCACAAGACTTAATTTCCGTGCCAGATTGCCCGGCTTGTACAGCAGGGCGTGCAGCTCGTCAGATTCGAAGGGCTCATAGGTAATCTGCACCCCGCTTTTCCGGAGGATTGGTTCCCATTGCTCGATGCGATAGCGCTGGCCAGGAGAGGTGTCGTAAACACTCGGTACTATCGCAAGAAGGTGCATGGATCGCTGAAAGGTTGTGATGCTAATGAAAATTTTGAACTAAGCTATTAAGTATATGAAAGGTGTGCTAGCTCGTCCAACCGAGACGCTAACTGCTGAAAACTCTCTCGTAAAGTCGAGTATAACGTTCCGCCCCCGTTTGGCGCACGTCGAAATACCTTTCCGCAATCTGCCGTGCGCGTTCCCGTGTCTCGCCCAACTCGCCGTGAAGCGAGTCGACGATCTCCGCCGCTCTCGCAAACTCCTCGTCAGTAAAGTCAGTTACAAGAACGCCGGCATTTTCGATGGTTACCAAAAAATCTGAGTCACCAATTCCGGCATTTATGATCAAGGGAAGTCCGCAAGCGAGGTACTCAGCATACTTGGTAGGAGACGACGCCAGCTTAGAAAAACAAGGCTTGATAAACGCCAATCCCGCGTCGGCGGCAGATAAATACGAAGGCACATTCTGGGTTGACGCTGCGATTACAGCGTAGTCGCGCTCCGAGACTCCCTTCGAACGCATTAGCTCCCGGATGCGTTCGTGCCTGCTCGGCGTTAACCAGAGGAGGTAGGCTTCGGGGCGGGTGCGCGCCAGACTAACGAAAAAGTCGACCATTTGTTCCGTGAGGTACCACCCGTCAATCGAGCCGCTGTAGACTACAACGAAACGATCGCTCACATTTAATTCTTCCCTCCGCCGCGCGCGGTCTTCCGGGCTAAACTTGAACAATTCCAAATTAGTGCAGCAGGGAATGACCTCGTGGACCACCGGCCGTCCACGAATGCCTTTCCATTCTCTTATCACCGGCCAGATCCTTTCCGTCAGCGTGACTACTCCGTCGGCAGCCTCAAGTGCGCGGCTTTCCATAGTCTTGGTCAGGCGATAAGGAACGCTGTTTTTGCGCCAATGTCCGGCGTCAACATATTCTTCAGCCATCAAGCCTCGAACATCAAAAATGAACTTGATACCGAAACGTTGTTTGAGTCTGAGGGCAATAGTGGCAGCTATCTGCGCGCGCGCGTGAACCAGCTCAATCCGGTTGCGCTTAACCAGTCTGGCCGCGTAGCGAGTTCCGGCAATGACATCGAAAACGGTTGCCGGAAGCGAAGGACGTTGATGATAACGCAGCCAGTGCCACTCGATATTCTCAGTCGCGAGGGAAGCACGGAGTTCCCGGCATCTGACAGCGCCGTCTGCTTCGAATGCGTTCGGGCGCTCAAAGCTCAGCAGGGTAAACCGAACGCCTTGCGACGCCAGTTCACGCAAGTAAGGAAGCACCTGGCTTTGGCCGAGCGGGTCGAGCATTCCGTTATAGGAAATATATAAGACGCGCCGGCCTTCGAGCGCTGAGGGCTTTGACGTCATGTGCCGCTCCGCGCCGCAGTCGAATATGAACGATCTGAAAACACCCACTGAAGAGTGCCAACTATCGCGGCCATGTCGATCACCACCAGGATGGCCACAAGCCAGGCGAGACGCGCGAAATTTCGACCCAACCCAGCCGGATAACATTCACTATTTCTGCGGATGGCAACAACTGATCTGGCGAGCATCATGACTAACCACAGCAGGACAACAAACAACCATTCAATAGGCAGCCAGTCCCGACCCAGAAAAAGCGCTACCACCGCGAGCAATAGCAACATGCCGTAACGCCGGAAGATGGGGCCCTGCCATTGCGCCCATAGACCCGCCCGAATGTTACTTCGCGAATAGCTGACGAAACGGCTAAAAGTCTTCCAGAGCGTAGGCTGAATACTCCAGCGCACTTTTGCTTCCGGCGCATGCGCTACCTTGAAACCCGCTGCCTCGATCTTGTCCATGAACAGCAAATCTTCAGCTGAACGCAAATCTTCAGGGAAGCCACCCACGTCGTGCCAAACGCTCTTGCGCATCAATGCCGAAGCGATGGAGCGCGTCCGCATTTTATTTCCGTCGACGTTTTCCGGGGGCGGGACGAAGGCGATCGCCGCACACTCCTCGAACAAGGTATCGGTAATCGGTTCAAACGATCCGTATACGATGTCTACCGTGCCCGAATCCTTCACTGGCCGGGCCAGTGTCTCCAGCCACCGCTCACTCGGCAAAACTCCCGCGTCAATAAAAGCCAACCACTCATTCTCGGCCCGCGCCGCCCCCAAATTTCGTCCGCGTCCGGGCATACCGTGGGCGGTGCGAATCAAGTGAATCGGAAACTCGCCGGCATCAAAGCCTTCCACGATCTTAACCGTCTCATCAGTTGATCCGGTGTCCGTTATTACAATCTCCGCCGGCAGTCGAGTTTGGTTTTTCAGGCTCTTGAGGAGTTCGCCGATCGACGACGCTTCATTGCGAACAGGAATGATGACGCTGATCTTCATGGGCTAGCGACGCGCGTAACTACCGCCGGGCGACTATTAGTTTTCAATCCAGCTTGAATTGGGTTTTCCAGTCTTCGTTTTTAGCGATGGCAGGCTGGTCCTTTTTATCAAGCACACAGGTCTCCAGCACGAGAAAATCCATCTCGGTCCTCATGAAGCATCGATAACTGTCTGGCGGCGTGCAGACGATCGGTTCGCCGCGCACGTTAAAGCTGGTATTAACGATGATGGGACATCCAGTCTGCTTTTCAAACGCGTCAATGATGTCCCAATAGAGTAGATTTGTCTCGCGACGGACGGTTTGAATTCGCGCCGAGTAGTCAACGTGCGTAACTGCCGGAACTTGCGAGCGCTTAACTTTGAGTTTGTCGATTCCCCAAAGCAATTCCTCCGCTGCAGTCAGCTTGCTCCGTCGCTGTTCGTTTACATTCGCGACCAGCAACATATAAGGACTATCCGCGTCCAGCTCAAACCACTCGGACACACGTTCACGCAGAATGCTGGGAGCGAAGGGCCGGAAGCTTTCGCGATATTTGATTTTCAAGTTCATGGCCGACTGCATTTCCGTCGAACGCGGATCGCCAATGATACTTCGTGCCCCGAGGGCGCGCGGTCCAAACTCCATCCGCCCCTGATGAAGTCCAATAATCTTTCCCGCCGCCAGGAGTTCGGCAACTCGATGCGGCAGTTCCGCTCGAGTGTATTTCGTATATGGCGCTTGTTGCGACTTTAGGAAAGTTTCGATCTCTGCTTCGGTGTGTTTTGGTCCAAGGTAAGATCCGTTCATTCCGTCCGCATAGACAGTCGTCGCCTTAACGCTCTGTCCAGGTATGGGCCGGAGATTCTTACCGCTTTGCCACTTCCCCGTTCTCTCGGCACTCTCGCGCGGCTTCCCGAGGTAGCGATGCCAGATCGCGAGGGCAATTCCCAACGCTCCACCCGCGTCGCCCGCAGCCGGCTGAATCCAGATATCATCGAAAGGCACTTCCCTTAACACTCGCCCGTTTGCCACACAATTCAAAGCGACGCCGCCGGCGAGACACAACTTCTTCAGCCCGGTCTCCTGTTGGGCGAACCTCGTCATCTTCAGCATCACTTCTTCAGTGATGACCTGGATACTGCGGGCGAGATCCATCTCCTTCTGAGTTATGGGCGACTCAGGCCTTCTGGGTGGAGAACCGAAGAGCTTATCAAATGCGTGGTTAGTCATTCGCAAACCCTGCGAATAACTAAAAAACTCGTGATTCATTTTCAGGCTGCCGTCTTCGCGAATCTCGAGAAGTTTATCCTTAATGAGGTCAACGTATTTCGGTTCGCCGTACGGCGCCAGTCCCATGACTTTGTATTCGCCGCTGTTTACTTTGAAGCCGGTGTAATAAGTGAAGGCGCTGTAAAGCAATCCGAGACTGTCGGGAAAGCGCAGTTGCTTCAGCAGAGTGATTTCGTTTGACTTGCCGGCACCGATAGAGCTGGTGGCCCACTCGCCAACGCCATCGATTGTCAGGATGGCGGCTTCTTCAAACGGCGACGGGTAAAAAGCGCTGGCTGCGTGGCTTTCATGGTGATCACCAAAAAGCAGCTTCCACTCAAACTTCTTTCCCAGTTTTTTCGCCGCTCGTTCGTCATCTTCGCCGGTAGCCTTTCCCATTTCAGTTCGGATCAAGTCAGGCATCCATAGCTTCTCTCCCATCCAGAGTGGAAGCGCTTTTAGGAATGAACTAAATCCGGAAGGTGCGTAGTCGAGATAGGTTTCAAGCAGCCGATCGAATTTCAGCAGCGGTTTATCATAGAAACCAACGTAGTCAATCTCAGCAGGCGAGAGGTTGGCTTCGTCCAGGCAGTAGCGAACTGCTTGGAGAGGAAAGTTATAGTCGTGCTTGATGCGCGTGAATCGTTCTTCCTGGGCGGCGGCGATGATCTCGCCATCGACAACCAGGCAAGCCGCGGAGTCGTGGTAAAACGCCGAGATGCCAAGTACAGCTACCAATCTAAGCGCCCTCCAACCTAGAACAATGTATAGATGAACGGCGCAATAGCAGACCCCTTGGCAAAGGCAAGCAAGGCTCCGACCAGCACCAGGGTGATGACGATCGGCGCCAGCCAGTATTTCTTGTTGTGGCGCATGAACTCCCAGAGTTCACTTACGACTTGTGCCTTGGACATCCGAAAACTCCTCAATACATCTTTTCGTAATGGCGCGTATCGTGTTGGCGCTGGGGATACTCTCGCCAATAAGAATTGCCGCGCGCGGCCCGCCGGCTCAGAGGATCCCAGCCCATCAATCTCTTGGTTACACCTATCGGAGTAATAATCAAAAAGAAAACTATTCCCAGAATGATCCGGGTGGTTATATACGATAACGCTTCGGCAAGCATCATCCACGCTTTGTTTGGATAGACCAAAGCTCGCGGAAACAACAACCCCAACAGGATTAACAAAGCGCCTGTCACCAGCGCAAACCACGCGACTTCGAAAAATTTGCCCCGATAAACCCACCAACTGCCGAGCAATACGAGAATGCTGCCGACGATTAGTCCAAATTCTCTCTCAGCACGAAAGCGACGCTTCAATTGTTTCTCCCGGCCGGCCGAAACTTCGTCAGTACTTCCACCACGTAGCGTTGCTGCTCCTCAGTCAATTCAGGAAAACACGGCAGCGCCAGCGTCTCAAGCGCGGCGGCTTCCGTTTTGGGAAACGCACCGGCGTTATAACCAAGAAAGGCGAAACAATTTTGCAGGTGCAGTGGCACTGGATAATAAACTTTGGAGCCCACGCCGTGATCAGCCAGATGTTTAATCATTGCATCGCGATGCTGCGGAATGCGCACCACGTACTGATGAAAAATATGGCGCGCCTCTTCGCCAACAAATGGAGCAACCACTTCAACGCTCAAGTCTGCCCCTCGCAGCAATTCTGAATAAGACTGTGCTTTTCGACGCCTCGCTTCAGACCACTCGTCCAGACGCTTGAGCTTCACGCGCAGAATAGCAGCCTGCACTGCATCGAGCCGGCTGTTGATGCCCACTTCGTCGTGATGATACTCAGTGGCCCCGCCGTGCACGCGCAAACGTCGCAAGCGCTCCGCCAGCGACTCCTCATTTGTGATGAGCATGCCACCGTCGCCTGCGCCGCCGAGGTTTTTAGTCGGATAGAAACTGAAACATCCGACCTGGCTCATTGACCCCGCACGTCGGCCGCGATTTTCGGCGCCGATTGCCTGGGCTGCATCTTCAATAACTGGAAGTCCGTGGCGAGCGGCGGTCGATAGGATTGAGTCCATATCGGCGCATTGGCCATAAAGATGAACAGGCATGATCGCGCGCGTACGCGGAGTTATTGCTGCATCAATCTGTGACGGATCAATGTTGTAGGTGCGCGCATCGATGTCTACGAAACGCGGGACCGCGCCCAAACGAGTGATTGCGCTGCCGGTGGCAAAAAAGGAAAACGGAGTGGTAATCACTTCGTCGCCCGGCTGCAGGTCGAGCGCCATTAGGGCCAGCAGCAGAGCGTCCGATCCCGAAGCGCAACCGATCGCGAAACCGGTCTGCGAGTATTCAGCTATCTCCTGTTCAAGCGCGGCCACTTCAGAGCCAAGCACGAACTGCTGCGAGTCGATCACGCTGGCCACTGCCGCCAGCAATTCTGAACGCAGCGTCTGGTGCTGCCCTCGCAGATCTAATAGAGGGACCTTCATACCTGATTAGTGTTCGTTTGGAATTAGGAAAAGAGGCTGAGTAGGTTTTTGTTGCAACAGCTGGCTGGGTAGACAAATGGATGTCCCAACGCTCGAACGCCTGCACCAGCCGGCGCACCAAAAACCTATCCCTGGCGGAACTCTGCGATGGTTACCGTGTTTCAGCTGTTTCGCCCGGCACACCATCTGATTTTTCATCACCCTCGGCGTAATAGCCGGAGTAGTAACCAGAATAGTAATAGTCCTGGCTTTCAACTTTCACGTTGTTCAAAACCACGCCAAAAATGTGCGCTCCTACATCAAGCAACTGCTGTTTCGCCCGACGCGCAACTGCGCGCGAAGTTTTGCCACCGTGGACGACCAGGACCACTCCATCGACCATAGTCGAAAGAATCGAGGCGTCGGTAAAAGAGATGGCGGGTGGCGAATCGATCACGATGTGCGTGAAACGCTCGCTCAAAGTGCTGAGAAGTTTTCTCATCTCGTCGGAGCCGAGCAGCTCCGCTGGATTTGGCGGCACCGGACCGGAAGTCAAAAACTTCAGATTAGGTTGCGTCTCATAAGCCTGCGTCAGATTATCAATGTCGGTTTCACCGGAAAGCCAGTTGGTCAGGCCCTTAGTGTTTGGCACATTGAAGTGAGCATGGAGCCGCGGCCGACGCAGATCGCAGTCGATAATCAAAACTTCGGCCCCGGTCTGGGCCAGCATGAAAGCTGTATTGATGGCCGTGGTAGTTTTGCCTTCTGATGGCTGGCTCGACGTTACCAGGATAGTTTTCGGCGGCTGTCCGGCTGACGACAGCAGCAGCGAAGTGCGCAAGTGGCGGTACGACTCGGCTATCGGCGACCGCACATCGCTGATCATAGCGAGGGCCGTAGTGTCCGAAGACGGCGACGCCGGTTGTGGCCCGCCCCCGCCAACGCCTACCAAACGGCCGCGATCGCGGTTGGACGGGATCATCGCCAGGGCCGGCAGATGCAGATAGCGGTCTACATCTTCCACTGACTTCAAAGTGTCATCGAGGAAATCAAGGAGAAACGCCAGGCCAATTCCAGCCACCAATGAAAGCAGAAACGCGATAAAAATGTTTCGGAAACGCGGCGGGCCGATAGGAGTTTTTGGCAAGCGGCTGAAGTTGGCCACGCTGACTTCATTCGAGCGATTGGCACTGCTTACCTGTAGCTCACGGTGGCGCTGCAGCAAGGTATTTAGCCGCTGACGGTTCGATTCGAGTTCCTGGCTGAGGGCCATCAGATCGATCTGGTCGCGAGTCTTTTGGGTAGTGGTCCCCTTCTGTTGTTCATACGACTGCCTCAGCAATCTCTCGCGCGCCAAAGCGGCTTCATAACGCCTTTGTATCGAGGTGACGATTTCGGTCGGGGCCTTTTCCAGTTCGACTTCCAACCCCAGGAGTTGTGCGTCGATCTTTTTGACTGCCGGCCACTCGGGCGTGTAGGTGGTCAGCAAGGCATCGCGAGTCTCTTTGAGAGCCGAGATGCGATCTCTCAGTTTTTCAACGCGGGCCGAGGTGTTTACATCAGGAATTGAAAAGCGGTCCTTTTCGTTACGAGCGGATTCAAGCTGCGACTGAAAATTCTTACGTTCATTCTCAGCGGCTAACAGTTGACCGCTCAGCGTGGCGAGGCGCACCGCATCCAGGTCCCCGGCGGCAGCAGTCGCCAGCGGCAAGCCCTTCGCCTTGGCATAATTAAACTGCACTTCCTGATCGTGTTTGATCTTCGTCTGAAGGCTCGCGATCTCCTTGGCGAGCACTACCTCGGCATTAGTCGAACCAACCGTGGAGCGCTCGAAATTGTTGTTAACGAAGACCTCGGCAAGCGTATTCGCGACCTTCTGTGCAATCTCGGGATCGGAGTGGATAAACCTGATATCGACGAGGTTGGTGGTCGGCACTGCCTCGATGACTTCTCCAGCGATGATGGCATCTTCGTAGGGCTCAAGCTTCGTCAGTTCTTCCGGGGTCAGGGCGCCACCGGTGACCTGACTCTCTCCAACCACAGTAAGACCAGGAGAAACCGCGGGCGAGTCAGCAGCGCGTTTCGGCTTGGAAAACACTCTACGCAACGAGGCAAATACACCACCCTGCGGTTGTCCGCCAAAGAATGCGGGATTATTCTGAAGGTCGAGCGTCAAAACGACCTGGCGAGCGAGCGCCGGATTTTCGAGAAGTTTGAGTTGAGTTCCCCAGAAGGTCGGGTCACTTGGCGCATTTATGACGACTTTCTCCGTTTGCAGCACGCTCATGGGCTTCTGCTCGATGCGGATTGTCGTCTTTCCCTCATATATGGACGGCGCGCGGAACGATTGAATTGTAGCCAGCGACGTGATTACCAGTACCAGACTGAGGATCAGCCATTTCCTTTTCAGGATTACAAAAAAGTAGTCGCGGATACCGGCGGGCTCAATACTGGAAACGCCGTATGGCTTCGATTGGGCCAGGTCGGAAAGTGGGCGATCAATTCCGCGGTCAAGCGCGGTTACGGGTAGGAGGCGATTTTCTTGCGACATTGCTTAACCTTCAATTCCAGAGCAAAAGATGGGGAATGATACCAGAGTGTTGCTGTCAGGCCAATGGAAGCTGGACTAAGGTAGTGGGTCAGTTTGCTTTGCGTCCTTTGCGAAAGCCTTAGCGACCTTTGCGGTAAGGCTTTAGTACAAAACGAAACCGCAAAGACCGCCAAGCTGAAACGCAAAGTTCGCAAAGGAAAACTGTTTCGATTTCCAAACTGACCCACTACCTGGACTAACCGTTTGCGGCCACCTCGGTTGCGGCAGCTGACGGCATTCCGATGGAAACAAACTCCTTCAAAGAATCCTTCCAAAACGGAAGCGGGGCCAGGCCCAACGCGGGCGATACTAAGCATTTGAGACGGGAATTTCTAGGACGCTTTGCTGGTCGCGCCAAAGAATCTGTTTCGACACCTTCCACGCGGGCATCGACAATGCCGCCTGATTCCAGTGCCGCCTGCGCAAATTCCTGATAGCTCGCTCCTTCGCCCGCATTGACCACGTGGAAGAGGCCCGGATGCTTGAGTAGCGCCAACTCGCGCAGACGCAACGCCAGATCCCAGGCATAGGTTGGCGTCCCGAAGCTGTCGCTGATGGCTTTCAGTTGTTCGCCGCGACGCGCCCGTTCCACCACAGTGCTCAGGAAATTAGTTCCGCCGGCGCCAAAAATAAAACCGGTGCGAACGACAACTGTGCCACTCGGATGCGCTGACCGGGCGAGTCGCTCGCCCTCCAGTTTTGAGTCTCCATAAATGCTCTCAGGCCTTGGAAAATCTTCCTGCGTATAAAATCCTTGCTTCGTTCCGTCGAAAACGTAGTCTGTAGATATCGTCACCAGGGCACTGTTAACCGCTGCGCTAGCTCTGGCGAGATTCTCCGGACCTGCGCTGTTTGCCGCATAGGCCCGATCGCGATTCAACTCACACCCGTCGACATCCGTCCACGCTGCGCAGTTGATCACCGCATCTGGATTGACCTCGCTCACCGTGCGAGCAACCACTTCAGCGTTACTAATGTCGAGGGTCTGATGATCGAAAGCAGCCACTAGATCGCCTAGGGATTCGCAACGCTGGCGGACCGCACGCCCAACCATTCCGGCCGCTCCTGTTAGCAGGACTTTCAAGCGGCGCCCACCTCCGCCCCATATTGCGCGCGATAGTAATCCTGATAAGCGCCGCTTCGGGTGCGTTCGATCCATTCAGGATTTCCCCGGTACCACTCAATCGTCTTCCCCAGACCACTCTCCCAGGTCTCCCGTGGCCTCCAGCCCAATTCCTCTTCAATCAAGGCAGGATTGATCGCATACCGTCGATCATGACCCAACCGATCGCTGACGAAAGTGATCAGGGATTCTGGCTTGCCCAGTGTTGTCAGCACTGATTTTACTACCTCAAGATTTTGTCTTTCGTTGCGCGCGCCGATGTTGTACACAGCGCCCGGCCTACCCTTTTCCAGGGCCAACAGGATTGCCCGGCAATGGTCGTCAACATATATCCAGTCACGCACGTTGCGCCCGTCTCCGTAAACCGGAATCGGCCGGTCAGCCACTGCATTGGATATCAGAAGTGGCAGGAGTTTCTCGGGAAATTGCCGAGGTCCATAGTTATTTCCGCAGCGGGTGACCACCGTGTCGAGGCCAAACGTGTGGCGCGCCGCGCGAACCAGATGTTCGGCTGCCGCTTTCGATGCCGCATACGGGCTGTTTGGCTCGAAAGGGGAGTCCTCCGTAAAGAACGCGTCTTCGTTTTCGGGCAGACTCCCCATTACTTCGTCCGTTGAAACTTGAACGAAACGTTTCACCCCGCGAGCACGCGCGGCATCCAGCAGCACCTGAGCGCCGATGATGTTGGTTCTGAGAAACTCGGCGGCGCTGGAGATACTACGGTCCACGTGCGATTCGGCAGCAAAGTTTATTATGGCGTCGGAATCCTCTTCCAGAGCCGCCAACACCGCATCAGGGTCGGCTATGTCGCCATGTATGAACCGGTGACGAGCTGAATCCAGGCCCTCAAGATTGTCGGGATTTCCAGCGTAGGTTAGGGCGTCAAAGTTAGTGACAACGGTGGACTGGTCTTCTTCGAGTAGCAATCGAATGAATGCCGAGCCGATAAAGCCGGCTCCGCCGGTCACGAATAGTTTGCGCATAAGAGTGGAATCATCGCCCGAAAGACGGTCAGTGGTCCATAGCCTGTTGACTTTGAAAAAGTGGGAGAAGGTTACCTCATTTTGATCTCAAAGTAATGGCTGCGAGCGCGCCTGTCAACTGCAACATTCAGCCGAATATAGACAATTTCTTACACTGCTGAAGCTCCTGTCAAAAAAATGCTTGACTTGTTGCATGGAATGATTTAAAAACCCCGACTCTTGGCAAATAGGGCCTTCAGTTATTTCTTCTTTTAGGTCGCCCTTGGACCTTCGTGAGAGTCCCAGCCCCTTGGCGGGTGCCCATAATCCAGCAGGAACCGTTCCAAGATTGGCCTTAACGCTTTCCAAGAGCACTTCTTCGTCAGTAGCTTCGAGGATTGAGCTTTTCATCCGGTTATGAGTTCGATATTCATTAGCCGGGCTCTTTCCCGAGAATATCAAGAAGATGTCTAAAACCAGGCCGCGACTACCGTAGTGACATCTTTCCTTCTCCGTGAACCAGTCTCGAACGCATGGAAGGTTTTTGACTCTTCCAAAAAGTTGATTCAAATGTATGGGAGACTGGCGCGAGCCCTCCGCAGCGTAACGTTCTGATCAATCGTGACCCAAAACAACCAAATAGCCGATCATTTAGCAGTAGCCGAGATTTAGAAGGAGCAACGCCCGATGAAAACAAGAAGAATCCCAACTACAAACTTGTTCATGTCTATGCGCAACTTACTTAGCATTCTTACTCTGATTGCTCTTATTGCCGTGGTAACAGTCCCGGTCTTTAGCGTTGCTTCAGCCTCTCTGCCACGCCTTTCGGGCGTTGGTGCTGCTGGCGAAAAAACTCTTGCCAGTTCAAGTATTGCGTCAAGTTCCACGATCATTGCGCCGTGGTCTTCGCGTTGGTCTTCGTCAACGCTCCTATATTGGCTGGCTCCGCAGTCTCCTTCGGAGACGGTCGAAACATTTGCGGCTGACTGCACCACGCCCAAGACAGCATTTGAGTTGGGGGAAACAATTTGCGCCAAAATCTCGGGGGGGCCAGCTTTTCGGCGGAACCTCGCAATTGTAAACCCTGGTGGTTACAACGTCAGCCAGGTTACCGTCACGACCGATCCTCAAACACTCATTTACCAACTTCCCTCGTCGCCGACATCCACGTTTGGCAATGTCACCGTCGACAATCGTGGAAAGTGGCGCGCCAGCAGCATCGAGACGTCGGATGCGACGACCAGAATTGTTGCCCCCTTCTTGGTCAGTGACCCTACGGAGCCAGTTGCCGACCTATCGATCTCAAAATTCGCCTTAACAAACCAGGTTGGCTCGGGCGGCGACGCCATATTCGCGATTTCACTCTTAAACAAGGGCCCGAATGCCGCAGTAAATGTAACAATTACAGACGCAGTGCCGGCAAGCACCACCTTCGATTCATCCGTTCAAACAGACGGACCAGAATTCACGTGCGCGACTACTGGAAGCACGGGTACCACAACCTGCACGATTGCTAGTTTCCCAGCAGATGCTGAGGCTCAGTTTCTATTCAGATACCTGGTGAATAGCGGAGTTTCAGCCGGAACCCTAATCACAAATACGGCCACTGTCTCGAGCCAAACAACTGACAGTCGTGGTTCAGACAACAGCTCGACCTCCAGCATCAGTATTTCAGCCACTGGTGGCGGCGGGACCGAAACCTGCTCAGTAGCCTGTCCTGAGAATGTAGTCGCCCCAGCTACCACTACCGACGAAGAAGGTAATTCAGGAGCCATTGTCCATTTCGCTCCCGCGAGCGGAAATGAGGAGTGCGGTGCGATTACAGCCGACCATTGCAACGATTGTTTCTTCCCGCTGGGCACAACGATAGTTACAGCCACATCAGCAACCGGAGACTCCTGTAGCTTCACGGTGACCGTTACCCAGGCAGCGGGCGGTCCGACGATTAGTTGTCCAACAGATAAGGACGTTACTGCCGAGTCCGGTGCCTGCGATGCCACAGTCGATCCTGGAACCCCAACCACCACGGGGGACGGTGTAGTAGTCACTGGCGAACGAAGTGATGGTCAGGCGCTAAATGCACCTTATCCGGGCGGTACCACGAGCATAGTCTGGACCGCAACAGATGATCAGGATCGCACGGCAACCTGCGAACAGTTGATCACCGTGACTGTGGAGGACACCACGCCACCCAGCATCACCGCGCCGGATGACGTCGTGCTTACCACAGGATCTAATTCGGAGGTGTGCGGCTTGATTGTCGGTGAAACCGAACTAGGTTCAGCGACCGCAAGCGATAACTGCTCGACGGTAAATGTATCGCGATCAGGTGTACCTCCCGGCAACTTCTTCCCGGTCGGGACTACCACGGTAACTTACACGGCCACAGACGGCTCAGGTAATACCGCGTCCGACACCCAGACCGTTACCGTAACGGATGACTCTCCGCCAACGATTACCGCCACGGAGACCAATCCCAACCCGCCACCAGCTGATATTGATGTCCCGGTTCAGGACGTTACAGTCAACACCGGACCTAACAGCACATCTTGCGATGCGGTGGTCAGCAATGCTGACCTCGGCAACGTCAAAGTCAAGGACAACTGCAGCGGCGCCACGCTCTCACGCAATCCTGCGGGAAATACTTTCCCGGTTGGAACTACCGTCATCACCTGGACGGCCACAGATGCGAATGGCAACACTTCAACAGTCCTGCAAAACGTCACCGTCATCGACGATACGGTACCGACGATTACTGCTCCCTCCGATGTGAGCGTCAACACGGGACCGGGTAGCAGTTCCTGCGAGGCTCAAATTGACGACGCCACTCTTGGCAGCCCTGCAACTGCCGATAATTGCACAGTGACCGTGTCACGCAGCCCTTCGGGTAACACCTTCCCGGTTGGCACGACTACCATTACCTGGACCGTAACTGACGCCAGTGGCAATACCGCAACTGACACGCAGGACGTTACGGTGGTCGACAACACGGCACCTTCCGTCACAGCGCCCGCCGATAGTAGTGCGGTCGCAGATGCAAGCTGCCAGGCACCTGTGCCTGATTACGCGGCTGGCTCAACAGCCACTGATAATTGCGATAGCAGTGTATCGGTGACGCAGAGTCCAGCGGCTGGAACCATGGTCGGCGTAGGCCCACACACGGTGACAGTGACCGCTACGGATGATGCAGGCAATCAGAGCAGCGACACGGTAGTCTTTACGGTCGTTGACAATACCGCGCCTGTGATTAGCTGTCCGGCGAACATCTCGACGAACACAGATCCGAATACCTGCTCGGCGAACGTCAATCCCGGAACAGCCACCGCCACAGACACGTGCGACAGCAGTCCAACCATTACTGGTACGCGTAGTGACGGACAACCGCTAAATGCTCCCTATCCGCAAGGGACAACGACCATAACGTGGACCGCCACGGACGATTCTGGTAATAGCTCGTCCTGCACTCAAACGGTAACGGTTACCGACAATCAGAACCCAACTATCGTCCTGAACGGGCAGACGCCAATCCTGTGGCCGCCGAATCACAATTACCACACCTTCCAGGTGACGGATTTTGTGTCCAGTGTGACCGATAACTGTGGCGGGATCAGCGTTGGCAATGTAGTTATCACTCAAGTCACAAGTGACGAGAGCGAAAACGGCAACGGCGACGGTAATACCAACAACGATATTGTGATTGCCGCCAATTGCAAGTCGCTACAGTTGCGAGCCGAGCGTCAGGGCAGCGGTAACGGTCGCGTCTATACAATCTTGTTCAGCGTCAAGGACGGGGCTGGCAACACGTCAACCGCTACGGCCAAGGTTCTCGTTCCTAAGAACGCGAATCAGACACCAGTGGACAGCGGCCCCCAATACACCGTCACCGGCAATTGCCCATAGGGTCCGTGACTTTGAGCTTTTGAAATGCGGGCGCCCGACGCGCCCGCCTCGCCAACGGTTTCGAGAGGAGTAAAAATGAGAAGCTTACATATCACGCGTCACATCATCGGCGCCGTTATTCTATGTACCGTAGTATGCGCCCTGGCGGCTCAACCCATTCGATCCAGGGCACAGCCGGCAACCTCCGTCAACATTGTGAACAATTCGAACCGTGTGATTAGCCACGTGTATTTGTCTCACGTCAGCGTTGACAACTGGGGGGCTGACCAACTAGGTGAAACTCCGGTCGCACCTGGGCAGTCGGTTACTCTCAGCAACTTCGCTTGCGACCAGTCACAAATCAAAGTGATTGCCGAGGATCAGGACGGGTGTTTTCTGGCAACAGTCATCGACTGCGGCAGCAACGCCGCCTGGACGATAACTAGTAGCACGGCAGCCGACTGCGGGAATTGAAATCCGCAATCAATTTGGCAACCACTCATCAAGAGGTTTGATGAAAGATATTTTCTAGCAACAATAGGGAAGCTCGGCGCAACAGTGGCCGGAACGGATCCGAGTTCTACTGGTGCCATCCCAAACTTAAACAAAAATAAGGAGACTCCAAATGAACAAGTTTCGTTTCACAATGACGGCCCTGGCAATTATGGCCTTCACCCTGTTCGTATCTTCCGCAGCACAGGCACAAGCTACACGCACCTGGGTTTCGGGCGTCGGTGACGATGTTAACCCTTGCAGCCGCACCGCCCCCTGCAAAACCTACGCTGGCGCGATCTCAAAGACTGCCGCCGGAGGAGAAATCAGCACTCTTGACCCGGGCGGTTTCGGCGCCGTGACAATCACGAAGTCGATGACGATTGAGGGAACTAAGGGTCAGGGATATGGATCCATTCTGGCCAGCGGGACTAACGGCGTCGTTGTCAATGACAGCCTGTCCGCTACTCCAAACACAGCCATCGTTGTCCTGCGCAATCTATCCATCAATGGCGCTGGATCCACAAAGGGTACCAACGGTGTGCGGTTCACTGCCGGCAAGGCGGTGCATGTCGAAGACTGTCAGATCAACAATTTCGGCACCGGCACGGGCCGCGGAATTGATATCACCCTGACGGCAGGAATCACCGGCGGCCAAAGAGTCGTGGTTAGGGACACGATCATCAAGCAGAACACCGGCGACGGCATTTTTGCGAGTAACTCCAATGCCCTCGGCGTGCAGATTTACGTGGAAAATTCCCTCGTGTCTCAAAACAACAACGGGATCACCGCGGGGACCAACAGCAGGTTTATCGTGAAAAATTCCTCTTTCACGGGCAACACCACCACGGCCATCGGCGCCGGGGCTGGTTCGCTTGGTGTTGAGTTGGAAGGTACTCTGATGTCAAACAGCACGAACGGACTCGCTCTCGTGGCTGGGACCAGCCGCATCTCAAACTGCCGTATCACGGCTAACACTAACGGAATCAACTTCGCCGGCGGCACACTTATCACCTACGGCGACAACAAACTAGACGGCAACGCAAACGAGGCGGTCGGCGGCGCTATTCCGGCCCCAATTAACAAGAAGTAAGACACCGAGCTGAGAATGAGTTAGGTCGGGCGCTTGATTGGAATTCATTTTCCCTGTCAAGCGCTCGGCCTAATTTGGTTTTCTGGTTAATCTTGACTTCTAAGGAGGACCAAAATGACTAAACTTTACTCGGTTTTCAAGGGACTGCTCGTCTTATCATTCACCCTGGCCTGTGTATCCATCGTCCAGGCTCAAGCATCGCGAACCTGGGTTTCAGGCGTCGGAAATGACGCCGACCCCTGCAGTCGCACCGCGCCCTGCAAGACCTACTCAGGCGCACTTATTAAGACCGCGGCCGGCGGCGAAATCAGTACGCTCGATCCGGGCGGCTACGGCTCGGTAACTATCACGAAGTCAATCAGCATCGTCGGCACCCACGGCGCCGGTTATGGCTCGATCCTCGCAAGCAACACCAACGGCATCATCGTCAACGACGCTCAAAGTGGTTTACCGAACACCATCGTCGTCACACTGCGCAACCTGTCGATTAACGGCGCCCCGACTTCCCTGCCGGGCACCAACGGCATCCGGTTTCTTAGCGGCTTGTCCTTGAATGTCGAAGACTGCCAGATCTTCGGCTTCCGCGCCGGCACCGGTCACGGTATTGACGTCTCGCTGACAGCGGGAAATAACCAGCAAGTGATGGTCAAGGACACGCAAATCTTCAACAATCTAGGCAGCGGCATCCGGGCCACTCACAGCGGCGCCGGCGCGGTCGTCAGGGTCACGCTCGACAACGTCCGCTCGGAGCGAAACGGCAATGGTGCGCTCTTTCAGACCGGCACGGCCGGCATCCTGGTTGACTCCCGCTTCTCTTACAACGTTTCCCACGGCGTCTCGGTGACTAATGCCGTCGCTTCGGCCAACATTGATAACTGCCGGATCACACAGAACACGTTAGACGGCGTCAACGCGACCGCCGGCGTAGTGCGCCTGTCGGACAGTTACATCATTGGGAACCTGGGTAGCGGCGTCAACTCACCCGCGGGTCAGGTGCAGACTTTCGGAAACAACAAGATAAAGGGTAACGTGACGGATGTAACCGGCGCGTTGACTCCCATCGCACCTCCTGCATTCCAGTAACGCCCGCCAGAAAAGATCGCGGCACTTTAGAAGCCCTGCGCGACTCCAGTCGCGCAGGGCTTTTTGTCCTATATTTTGGGCTATTTTTCACTTTCAGAGTAATCTCAGGAAAAACTCAGAACGCTCTAACGACATCTGACGGGCCAACGCGTAGAGTCAGCCAGGAAGTCACAAATTAGATAGACTTTCAAGGCCGCGCGTGTTAGGAAAGTGCCGCCTTTATAATAGGGATAGGCGCCGGAAGCTTAACCTCGGAAGCCCAGTATTCTTGTCCCGCTGACCCACAACCAACAGACTAAGGAGATTCTAAAGATGAGCAAAGTAAGTTTCACTATTCGAGCGTTAGCGTTGGTCGGTTTCGCTCTTGCTTTCACCTCGCTGGCGCAGGCGCAGGCAACGCGCACCTGGGTGTCGGGCGTAGGCGATGACGTCAATCCCTGCAGCCGCACTGCCCCCTGCAAGACTTTCGCGGGAGCCATTTCGAAAACCGCCGCCAATGGCGAGATTGATGCTTTAGATCCGGGCGGCTTCGGCGCTGTCACGATCACCAAGTCCATCACCATCGAAGGCTCGGACGGCGGAGGCTTCGGCTCCATCCTCGCCAGCCTGGTCAACGGCGTCATCATTAACGACGTCGCCACCGGTTCCCCCAACACCATTGTCGTTACACTTCGTAACCTCTCGATAAATGGCGCCGGAAACGGTTTTAATGGCGTTCGGTTCCTATCCGGGGCGGCCCTGAACGTCGAGGATTGCCAGATCTTCGGCTTCCGCGGCGGCTCTGGCCACGGTATTGAAGTGGCCCTGTCGGCCGGTAATAACCAGCAGGTGACGGTCAAGAACACACACATGTATAACAACCTCGGCAGCGGTATCCGGGCCACCCACTCCTTCGCAGGCTCGGTGGTAAGGGTAACCCTGAACAATGTCAAATCGGAGCGGAACGGCAACGGCGCGCTCTTCGAGAACGGCACTGCCGGCATCATCACCAACTCCCAGTTCTCGTACAACACCGCTCACGGCCTGTCAATTACCGCCGGCTTCGCTTCGTTCAACGCGCACAATTGCGTCATCACGCAGAACACCACGAACGGAGTCAACGCCACTGCTGGGACGGCGCGCCTATCAAGCAATTACATCGTTGGGAACCTGGGCAGCGGCGTGAACTCGCCGGCAGGTCAGGCCCAGACCTTCGGGAACAACATCATCAAGGGTAACGTGACTGATGTGACGGGCACGCTCACAGCGGTTCCGGTTCCCACTTTCCAGTAGAGGCCACCGGGACTCTCCTGGCCTCGAACCCTCCCCGCGAGCACCGCCAAGTCGATGCTCGCGGGGCTTTTTTGTTTTCGCCCGCGCCTCGGAGTAGTCCGCACGGTTTCGCGGCCGGCCTGCTTGACGCTGTGGGCGGCTGTGGCTAGACTGCCCCTTCCGATAGCTGATGCTCGTTCCCGTGCGTTATGAGAACAGGCCGGGGCTCGAGGAGCGAAGGGTCGCGGGCTGGGCGCGGGCCACTGCCCGTCCGTGAGTCCGAAAATTAATCAAGTATGACCAAAAACAACAGCGCGAGCGCGCTGGAATCAATTGGCCCGACGGCAGTCGGCAACCAGCACGCCGTGCCGTACAATTTGCCACATCACCTACCCGACGAACCGCTAGTCATAATCGAACCAAGTCAGTCCTGGCCAAGACTGGACTTTCGCGAGGTCTGGACATATCGGGAGCTGCTTTATTTTCTGGTGTGGCGCGACATCAAGGTGCGTTACAAGCAGACTGCCCTGGGCGTGGTGTGGGTGGTCATGCAGCCGCTGTTGACTACCCTCCTGTTCACGCTCATTTTGGGTAGGCTCGTAGGGATTGCCTCAGACGGCATTCCTTATGCTCTCTTCGTTTATGCGGGAATGCTACCCTGGACGTTTTTTGCCAGTGCCGTAACCTCCAGCAGCAACAGCCTCGTCGGAAATTCGCACCTCATTACCAAGGTCTACTTCCCGCGCGTACTCATCCCGGTTGCGGCCATTGCGGCGCGCCTGCTTGATCTGGCCGTCGCCTTCGCAGTGTTGATTGTACTAATGGTTTACTACAGGGTAGCGATGGGGCCGGGCATCCTGATGCTGCCAGTCTACGTCGCGCTGGTGATGCTGTTTGCGCTCGCCCTCGGAATGTTGAGCTCGGCGCTGAACGTTAAGTATCGAGACGTCGCTGTTATGATACCGTTCCTGTTCCAACTCTGGATGTTCGCCTCGCCGGTCGTTTACCCTTCTAGTCTCGTGCCCGGAAAGTGGCGTTGGCTTTACGAGCTGAACCCTATGGCAGGTATCATAGAAGGCTTCCGCTCGGCTCTTTTCGGCCGGGGCTTCGACTGGCCAGGCCTGGCAACCTCAACCATCATAATTCTAGTCATGCTGGTCGGCGCGAGCTTTTTGTTCCGCCGCATGCAGTCCAGCTTTGCTGACATTGTTTAGAGAGATCGATGAAGCCAATTATCAGAGTAGAGGGGCTGAGCAAGCAGTACCAGGTAGGAGCGCGCAAGGCCGGCGATACTTCGCTAAGCGAAACGATAACCGGGGCGCTGGGCGCGCCGCTCAGAGTCATGCGTCGCCGTTTCAAAGACCCTGCCGCGGAGACTGTGTGGGCTCTCAAAGACGTGGATTTCGAAGTGCACTCGGGCGAGGTCGTCGGCGTAATTGGCCGCAACGGTGCGGGTAAGTCTACGCTACTCAAAATCCTGTCTCGCATCACCGAGCCAACGACAGGCCGCGCGGAGTTGTACGGTCGGGTCGGGAGCCTGCTGGAGGTGGGAACGGGTTTTCATCCTGAGCTGACGGGACGGGAAAATGTATTTCTCAACGGCGCGGTGATGGGAATGCGCCGGGGCGAGATTCAGCGCAAATTCGACGAAATCGTGGCCTTTGCCGAAATAGACAGGTTTCTCGACACGCCCGTGAAACGCTATTCCAGCGGCATGTACATGCGTCTGGCCTTCGCGGTCGCCGCGCACCTGGATCCCGAAATCCTGCTGGTGGATGAGGTGCTGGCGGTCGGCGACGCGGCGTTTCAAGCGAAGTGCCTGGACAAGATGGGCGAGGTCGCGAAGGGAGGCCGGACCGTGATCTACATTAGTCATAACCTGGGCAGCCTCGCGACTTTGTGCCAGCGCGCCATCCTACTGGTAGAGGGACGAAAGTGTGGCGAAGGACCGACTGTTGAGATTATCAACCAGTACATCTCAGGCGGCAGGGAGGTTAGCGGCGAACGCATTTGGCTCGACCCGCAAAGCGCACCTGGGAACGAAAAGATTCGGCTCCACTCGGTGAGGATTGTTTCGGGCGGCGAGGTCACCGCCGAAGTGGATATTCAAAACGACGTACGCGTCGAGATCGAGTTCTGGAACCTGCGGCCGGGCGCGCGCATCATGACCAGCATCCACCTTCTCGACAAGATGAGAGTAGGCGTACTTTCCTCGGCCAATATGCATTCGGCGAATCTTGCGCATGACGAGTGGTTCAACCAGCCACACCCGGAGGGTCTCTACCGCACGGTCTGTACGATCCCGGGCAACTTCCTCAACGAAGGCCGCTACCACATCAACGCCCTCGTGCTCACCGACGTGATGAACATCGAGGTGTTCGCTGAAGAGGCGGTAACGTTCACCGTCCACGAAAGCGGGGCCATGCGAAAAGAGTTCGGCGGACATTGGCTGGGGGTAGTGCGCCCGAGGCTCGCCTGGCAAAGCGAGCGACTGAATGACGCGGTGGGTCCGCATAGTCTGGAGCAGGCATCGTGAAAGTTGTCATCTTATGCGGCGGCCTCGGAACCCGCCTGCGCGAAGAAACGGAGTTCCGCCCGAAGCCGCTCGTAGAGATCGGCGGTCGGCCGATTCTGTGGCACATCATGAAGATCTATGCTCATTATGGCCTTCGCGATTTCGTGCTCTGCCTGGGTTACCGTGGCAACATGATTAAGGAATATTTCCTGAACTATGAGGCGATGAATAACGACTTTACCATTTGCCTCGGCCGCCAACACAGCGTCACTCATCACGACGCTCACGCCGAACAGGACTTCAGGGTGACGCTGGCCGAGACAGGGGCCCAGACGATGACTGGTGGGCGAGTCAAGCGAATAGAAAAGTACGTCGACGACGATATTTTTCTGGTCACTTATGGCGACGGGGTCGCAGACCTCGACATCGGTGCGGTAGTGGACTTCCACCGCGCGCACCAACGCTTGGCAACAATCACCACTGTGCATCCGCTTTCGCGGTTCGGCGTGCTGGATGTGGGAGACGACGGCCGGGTCAGGGAGTTTGCCGAAAAACCGCTAATGCAGGGTTGGGCTAGCGCAGGCTTCTTCGTCTTCGACCGGCGCGCCTTCGACTACCTCGATGACCGTGAGGAATGCATTTTGGAGCGAGAGCCGTTGGAGCGCCTGGCGAGCGACGGCCAGCTGATGGCCTACCGCCATAACGGATTCTTCTACACGATGGATACGTACCGTGAGTATGAGTACTTGAACGAACTTTGGGCTGCGGGTAAAGCGCCTTGGAAGGTGTGGGATTAATGGGAAGCGACATTCAAGAAGTGACAAGTCCTAAGGTTGATCTTGTTGGGCCGAGGTTCACCAGGCGGATCGGCGCTGACGTGGACGAGATCGTCAAACGGGTAGGCGAAGATTTTCAGAAATTGAGCGGCACGACGCTGCTGGTCACCGGTGCGAACGGATTTCTGTGCAGCTACTTCATAGATACCGTTGCCGCCTTAAACGAAAACGTTCTGCAATCACCTTGCCGGGTGATTGCTCTCGACAATCATAAAGTGGGTCTCCCGGTGAGACTGGCCCACCTGGCCGGCCGCGATGACGTTAGTTTTGTCCAACATGATGTCTCGCAGCCGCTGGACACCGGTCCTGTGGACTGGATAATTCACGGAGCAAGCATCGCTTCTCCCGTGTTCTACCGGCAATTCCCCCTGGAAACGATCAGCGCCAACGTCAACGGAACCTGGCAGATGCTTGAGTTGAGCCGCCGGAAAGACGTGCGCAGCATTCTGTACCTGAGTACTAGTGAGATTTATGGCGACCCCGACCCGGCATTCATTCCGACAGCTGAGGAATACCGCGGGCAGGTCTCCTGCACCGGGCCGAGGGCGTGTTACGACGAGTCTAAGCGGCTCGCAGAAACCCTCTGCATGACCTACTACCGAACTTACGGAACCCCGGTTAAGATCATGCGACCATTCAACGTTTATGGCCCCGGTCAACGATTAGACGATGGCCGCATAATCCCCGACCTCATCGGAGCTGCTGTCCGGCGCGAACCAATCGTGATGTATAGCGACGGCCGCGCGACTCGCGCTTTTTGTTATATCAGCGACGCGGTAAGCGCCATGTGGCATGTGTTGCTCTCCGACGCCAGCGGCGAAATATTTAATGTTGGTAATGATCTGGAAGAGTTGGAAATCCGAGAGGTTGCCCAACGACTCCAGGAAGTTGCCGGCGCTCCCCGTTTGGAAATCGAATACCGCCAGAGCGCGGACATCCATTTCGTGACTGACAACCCACAACGTCGGTGTCCCGACCTAAGCAAACTGCGCGGTCAATTTTCATGGAAGCCGGAGGTTGATCTAACCCGCGGGCTGGAGCGTACTTTGCAGGCCAACCTCGAGCAACCACAAGCCGTCGCCGCCGGTGAGGATATCTGAGAATGCATATCACTATCATTGGGACCGGTTATGTTGGACTGACGACTGGAGTGTGTCTGGCGGGCATTGGTCATCAGGTTATTTGTGTGGACGTGATGCCTGAACGCGTTGCGGCCATCAACGAGGCGAGGAGCCCGTTTTACGAGCCCGGGCTGGACGAAATGCTTTCGTCGGCTCTGGCGAATGGCAGGCTCCGGGCGACCACAGAGTTAGCGAGCGCCGTCGCCGCGAGTGAAGTGACTTTCATCACAGTTGGTACACCTCAAATTGACGGCGACATAGATCTCTCGTATGTCTCTGCGGCGGCCCGGCAGATCGGCTCGGCGCTTCGCGACGTTAGTGGTTATCACGTGGTAGCCGTCAAGAGCACTGTCATCCCCGGAACCACGGACACGCTCGTCAGGAACATGATCGAGGAGACTTCTGGACGCGCGACGGGCGAATTTGGTTTGTGCATGAATCCCGAGTTTCTTCGGGAAGGCTCGGCCATCGACGATTTCAATAATCCTGATCGAATTGTCATCGGCCAGTGGGATGAAAAATCCGGGCGGGTGTTAGCCCAATTGTACGAGTCGTTTGATTGCCCGATGGTTTTTACCACGCTGCGGAACGCGGAGATGGTCAAGTATGCTTCAAACAGCTTGTTGGCGACTCTGATTTCCTTCAGTAACGAAATCGCGGCGCTATGTGAGGTAACTCCGGACACCGACGTGGACGTCGTGTTGGGAGGCGTTCATTTGGATCGGCGCCTGTCAGGCGTTAATGGCGAGCGGATCAGCCCCGGCGTCCTAAGTTTCCTGCGTGCCGGTTGCGGCTTTGGCGGCAGTTGCCTACCTAAAGACGTCAATGCGCTCCGCGCCTACGCCCGTCAGCAGTCAGTAACGCCGTCGCTGCTTGACGCCGTGATGGCGATCAACGCCGAACGGCCCGCGCGACTGGTCAGGTTGGCCGAGGATGCTTTGGGTTCATTAGAGGGCGCGACCGTCGCCCTCTTAGGGCTTGCCTTTAAGGCCGGCACCGATGACGTGCGCGAGTCTCCGGCCCTGGCCGTGATGAATCATTTGCTGAGTAAGGGCGCCGTCGTGAGATCCTACGACCCCATTTTCACGTCAGCACCAGCCGGCTTGCGCGTTGATGAGAACGTGCACTTTTGCCACACCCTGAGAGAGGCGCTCGCGGGCGCGGACGCTGCGCTGGTTATCACCGGCTGGCCGGAATTTGCCGAGGCGGATTGGAAGACGTTGCCAGGTGAAATGAGGCGGCAACTCATTATCGACGGCCGAAACTTTCTGCGTGATGTTTCCTGGCCTCAGGGTGTCACGTATTTAACGATTGGACGGATGCCTGAAAGCGCGATCGTGAAATCGGTAGAGGAGCTGGCTGCACAGTAACGGAACAGGCGTTTCGCAGTAAATGCAAGCTCGGATTTCCGCCGCAGGCGCCAGCATCCTCGGGCTTTTACACTTCCAAATTATCGACTGGCGACGATTCAAAGTATCGTCGCTTTTTGTCGAGCGAATGTTATCGGTGGGGTCGTATGACGAACCAAGTCAAAAACCGTTCTAATTGTCGCATCTGCGGTTCTGCACAGCTGAAGGAATTCCTCAACCTTCCGGACATGCCGATGATCGACGACTATCTGCGCCAGGAAGCATTGGGAACCGAGTTCATTTGGCCCATCAGAATTTTCCTGTGTCTCGACTGCGGGCAAACTCAGACCGCACACGACATCGACGAGAAAAAATATTACGACGATTATCAGTATGCTCCGTCACTGTCGCCTTTTACCCAGCACTTCATGCAGCGGTTAGCGGAAGAAATTTGGCGAAGGTATCAATTCAAACCTGGAGATACCGTCATTGAAATAGGCAGTAGCGACGGCAGCCAATTATCGTTTTTCAAGAAACTTGGGGCGAACGTGCTCGGCTTCGAGTTCTCTACACCCCTGGGCCAGGAATCAAGGCGACGGGGTGTTGAGGTCGTCCAACGAGAGTTTGGTGACGAGGCTGATCAGGACATCCCTGCCGACCGTTTGCCGGTGCAGGTCGTGATTACCACGTACACTTTCGACCACTTACCTGACCCGATGGGTTTCCTGAGATCGGTTAAGAAAGTCCTCGACCCGCAACGAGGCATTCTGGTGATTGAAGTGCACGACCTGGAGACGATGATAGAGCGGCGAGAATTTTGCCTTTTCGCTCATGAACATCCAGGCTATTACTCCACGGCTACGATGCAGATGGTACTCGAACGCGCCGGCTTTGAGTTGATCGAAACAGACCTTATTCCGGAAGCGGAGCGCCGAGGAAACTCCCTCTTGATCGCGGCCACACCGAAGGGATCCAAACTGGCTTCGCGAGCTTTGCCGACTTTGCCGCTCGACCCAAAGGGATTGGAACCCGGGTATCAAGAGTTTGGAAGGTCAGTCAACGATTGTCTGGATCGTTTGCGCCAGTTTGTAAAGTCAAAGCGCGAGGCGGGCATCAGACTCGCCGGCTATGGAACCGGAGGGCGCGGGGTCATGACTTTGGCGGCCATCGGACAGCCTGATGATTTCGCCTATGTGTGTGATAAGAATCCTGGCTTTCACGGACTCTACACGCCCGGCTCTCATATCAACATCTCCTCCCCCGAGCGTTTGTTGACCGATCCCGTGGATGAAGTGATCGTTTTTTCCTTCGGCTACTTTCAAGAGATTTCCGAAGAACTTCAAGAGTTCAGATCTCGCGGAGGACGATTGATCTCGCTTCTCGATATCCTTTGAGTGTTTATGGAGCCCATTCGGATCAGTCCTGAAGAACTTCAACTCCCACAAACAATACCCTTGCCTAAACGGAAAGATCGAGGCATCGGCATGGTTGGCTTTGGGGAGTTTGCCCAGCGCGCTCATGCCCCGGACTACGTCGCGGCTGGTTGGCCCATCGTCGCAATTGCCGTCTCGAACCCGGCGGCCCAGCGCGCGGCAAGAGAGCAGTTTGGTGTTGAACGGATCTATTCAGACTACCGGTCGCTCATCGATGACGAAGCGGTGGAAGTGGTTGATCTGGTAACTCAACCAACGCTGCGGGAGGAAGTGGTTCTCTCCGCGGCCAGTGCAGGCAAGCACATCATTGTTGAGAAACCTCTCGGCCAAACAACTGAGCAGTGCCGGCGTATGGTCCAGGCAGCAGAGCAAGCCGGGATCAAATTGGCCGTGCACCAGAACTACCGCTGGATGAAAGGAAATTTTCTCGCACACCACCTCGTCAGGGGCGGGTGGATCGGTTCGCCGTTCTTCATGAGTGTAGAGATATTCGGGCGGCAGGATGAGTTAGCTAATCACTCTTTCTATTCGCAATGTGAAGACTATCTGACGCTTCACTGGAACACGCACCTGGCCGATTTGCTGAGGTATTGGTCAGCGCAGGACGCCCGCCGGGTGGCCGCCTTCACCGCGCGAATGAAGGGGCAGAATTACCGGAGTGACGGTCTCTTAATCAGCCATCATGATTTTGGTAGTGGATTGACCGGCCATATTATCCATTCAGAGTTGCTTCGCAGTTCCCTCGCGGGGAACCAGTGTCGAATTGATGGCGATGAAGGATCGCTTGTTTTTGATTTCGCCGGCGAGAACATTCTCCTGGAGTCGCGCAGGCTCGGGCGTGGCGTTTGCCGCCTAGATACCTCAGAGATGAAGTGGATGGAAGCCTTGTGTGGCTCGATGGGAGATTTTCTCCTCGCGATTGAAGAAGACCGTGAGCCCAGCGTCAGCGGGCAGCGGAACCTCGCTACCATCCGCACGGTAATGGCAGAGATCGAGAGTGCCAGGACGGGCGGACAGTGGGTTGATGTTGGTGGCGGAAATGGTGAGTCAAGCTGCTAGTGTATGTCTCAGCTCTCAATAATCTTTCTAAGGAGTCGCATTTGTGAAATCTGATTTAGTTCATGACGTTCAACCCGGACCTCTCACCTTTTGCCAGGTCTGTAATTCCCAAAATCTGGAACTGGTGATCGACCTGGGCCATCAGCCGCTCTGTGATTCATTGTTGCGCGCCGATCAACTCTCGGAACCCGAGGTCACATATCCACTGCGACTGGTCCGCTGCAACGTTTGCAGCCTGGCGCAGCTCGACTATGTAGTGCCCGGCGAAATTGTTTACCACCGGAACTATCCTTATCGTGCGGGCATCACGAAGGAAGTCGTCGATCACCATGAAACTTCCGCCGCCGAGATGGTCAGGAAGTTTAGTCTCAACGCCGATTCATTGGTGGTCGATATTGGATCGAACGATGGAACATTGTTGAATGCTTTCAAGCGTCAGGGAACGCGAGTGCTCGGCGTCGAACCGACGGACATTGCGGATATAGCCAATGCAAATGGGGTCGAAACAATCAAAAACCCTTTTACCGAAGCCCTGAGCCGGGACCTCGAACGGGATTACGGGAAGGCCTCTATGATGACGGCTACGAACGTCTTCGCCCATATGGCCCCACTGGGCGAAGTCATTCGCGGCATCCGTCATCTACTGGACGATCGCGGAGTTTTCATGACGGAAACTCACTACCTGCTCGATATCATAAAAGGTGTTCAGTATGACACCATCTACCACGAACATATTCGCTCTTATTCGCTCAAGTCGCTGGTCTACCTGTTCGATGCGAACGGCTTCACCGTAGTCGACGCAGTGCGCGTGCAGCGCTATGCGGGCTCCCTGCGCGTTTTTGCCGCAAAGGGTCGGGGCCTGCCTGTCGCAGACTCGGTTTCAGAGCTGCTGGCCGAGGAAGAGTCTTTCGGTCTGCACGGTCCTGAGGTGTACAAAACCTTTCGCGAAAGATCGTACCGTGCGAAAAACGATTTTCTCGAGTTGGCCCTCAACGCGTTCGCTAAGGGTCAACGTCTCGTTGGCAACTCATGTCCCGGAAGGTCGAGCACGTTGCTCAATTTCACGGGCATCAGCGAAGACTTGATGCCTTACATCGCCGAGCAGCCGACATCTCTCAAGCTCGGTCACTATCTGCCCGGCAAGCATATTCCAATTGTTAACAATGATATTCTTTTCCGGGAGCAACCCGATTACGTTGTCCTATTGGCCTGGCATTATGCTGAACCGATCAGGAAACTTCTGCGGGAACGAGGGCTGAAGTCTGAGCTAATTGTACCGCTGCCGGAATTGCGCGTATTGGAAAACTGAATAGCATTTGTATGAAGCCGCTATTGTCAATCTGCATTCCTACCTACGATCGCGCCGAGCGTTTGCGTGTGATGCTGCAGGCTGTTTTGCCACAAGTGGCTGAGCACGCAGACAAGGTGGAGCTGTGGATTTCTGACAACGCCTCGCCGGACCACACGCCGCAAGTCGTTGAAGAAGCGCGGAGGCTGGGGCCGCTTCAATATTCCCGAAACGCCACGAATTTGGGAATCGTTGCCAATATCATTACCTTGGCAAACGAACTGGCGCGCGGCGAATACGTCTGGGTGTTAGGAGACGACGATCTCTTGCGTCCGAAGGCGCTGGCCCGAGTGCTGGCAGCGCTTGAAGCTCATTCAGAGATGGAGATCCTGAATCTGAATTTTCGTTACACACTTTTTGAAGCTCAATGGCCTGACCAGGCGTCTGGCGGCTACGATGGACCTTTCGACGGGCTGGGCAACCCAGAGTTATCCGACCGCGTTGTAGAACAATGGTATGAGCTGGTCAGTGCCCAGAATTCAATGTGCGGCCAGGTCTACGTACACGTTGTGCGCCGCAGCGTATGGCAAAATTATTGGCAGGGACGCCCGCGCCAACAGGATTTCTCAGACACGCGATGGTCATATCCGCACAGCTACATGATCGCCGAGACGTTGATGCACAGCCCCAGCTTCTATGTCGGAGAGCCGGTCTTGACCATCTTCAACGGCGGCGAAAGCTGGAGGCATAAGCGTCACGTCGCGGTCCTGCTGCGTTATCCGGGCCTGCTGCGCGTCTTGCAGCGAAATGGGTTGCCTGAGAGACAGGTGCGTGACTGCGCCCAAATGGTCTTTAGTTATTGCGAACCTCTCCTGGTGGAAATCATGCGCGGCGAAGCCGGGAAGGAAGCACCCGGTATCGGTTCGTACCTGCGAACCAACTGGAGGTTTGCCGAGGCATGGCATGCGCTTGCGCGCGCCAGCCACACAGCAGGCAGTCCATGGGTTCTCAGCAGTCTTTTCTCGGCTGTTTCCCGTCTCAGCGGCAAATTGACTTCAGCGATGAGCGGTTGAGAGGCGAGCCCTCAAATGCTCGGTTCCAGTTTTGTACTTGCCGAAATGTAAGGCGGCGCTACGCACCAGTTGCCAGAAGTCGGTACGTACCGCAGGATTAAGTGATGAAAGAAGCGATAATTCAAAGTGACATCGCCGGCAAGGAACACTGGGACGGAATCTATGAGGCCGCTGCCCCCGTCCAGGCGGAGTGGTTGCCCTGGAGCTATGGCGAGCAGGCGATTGAGCATGCCCTGTTGTCTGAAATCAAGCGCCTGAAACCCCAGAACCTGCTCGAGGTCGGATGTGGCGACTCTACGTGGCTGCCGCATCTCGCGCGAAAGACAGGCCTGAAGGTAACGGGAGTGGACTATTCGCAGGAGGGTTGTGACCTCGCTCGTCAGCGCCTACGGGCCAACAACATTGAAGGCACGATCCTCTGTGCGGATATATTGCGAGTTGAGCCCGAGGCGGTCGGCCAGTTTGACTTCGTCTTTTCGCTGGGATTGGTCGAACACTTCAGCGACCTGGAGGGAATTCTCCAGGCTCTGTTGAAGTTTGTCCGTCCCGGCGGAGTGCTTTTCACAGAGGTGCCCAACCTGCGATCGATACACGGCTTGATGGTCTGGTCCTGGCAGCCGGCGTTAATGGCCAAGCACGAACTAATCAGCCGCCGCAGGATGGCGCGAGCATATCAAGCGGTCGGACTGGAAAATATTACCGCGCGATACCTGGGATTGTTCTCCCTGAACATTGTCGCCTGGGAGATTTACGCACGCTGGCCAAAGCTCGTCCCCGTGGTTGTTCCGAAGGTACGGCGACTTAATCACCACCTTGAATATCTCTTGCAGCGACTTCGATGGTTCAAGGGCATTGCTCCATTGGCCCCCTACGTATATGCGGTGGGCCGAAAACCGCTCAAGGAAGATTAAGGCCACCGCGTCGCTGGGCCGCGTAAACTTGAACGGTCCATAAAGATCAGCCAATTAGCCCAGGAAGGTTTTTCAATGGAAACAGTCCGCAAGATTTTCGAACGACGTCGACAGATTAGCAGCGCGGTAAGATCACTCGAGTCAATACCTGCATTGACTGGTGAAAGCGAATCCTTACGGATCGTGTCGGATGAGGACCTGGCGATGATATTTAACAGTCCTCAGATTCAACAGGAATGGAACGATTCGCAGGCAGCCCTGAAACAGGCCTGCCCGATTGAAGACGGGAAGACTGACGGGGTGAACCCCGGCGACCGGAGAGCAGTTTGGTACTTGATCAAGGGTTTCCGTCCGAGCTCAGTGCTGGAAATCGGCACGAACGTTGGCGCCTCGACGACGCACATAGCATCAGCCCTGCAAAGCCTGGCACGCCAGGACGCTTCAATCATTCCCCGGCTTGTCACTCTTGACGTGCAGGATGTCAACGGCGTTTCAGGGTTCTGGAAACAGCGAGGATTGGACGCGTCGCCTCGAGACAGGATCGAATCCATAGGATGCGGAGATTTCGTTAGCTTCGTTACAGAAAATTCGCTGAGATACTTCGACCGTTGCAAAGATGAATTCGACTTCATCTTCCTTGATGGTGACCACTCGGCCGCAGCCGTTTACCAGGAGATTCCTCGCGCGTTAAGCGTCCTCAAGAAGGATGGCATTATTTTGCTGCACGATTACTTCCCACGTAACCGGCCGATTTGGTCGAATGGCTCGCTGGTCGCTGGACCATACACTGGGGCAGCGCGTTTGATCAGCGAGGGAGTTCCGATCAAGGTAATACCTTTGGGTGAACTGCCCTGGCCGACAAAACTGGGTTCCAGTTATACCAGCCTTGCGCTTGTTACGCGTGAGCCGGCGAATCTCAGGAATAGTGAGTCCAGGTAAGGCTGGTTAGGTTCACAGTTTGCTTTTTTCAGAGGTGCGTTTGGAATGGATAGTGAGGCAATAACTTTTTCTTTCGGTGAAAACTGGCGGTCGTATGTCGACACCGTAGATGAAGGATCGCTTAAACGAGCATCGAGTGCGATTGAGGAATGGCTGACGTCCGACCAGATTAGCGGCAGGACTGTGCTGGATATCGGATGCGGCTCCGGCATCCACTCACTTTGTTTTCACCGTATGGGTGCAAAACAACTGGTCTCGGTTGACGTTGATCCCAAGAGCGTTGAATCGACGCGGCTCATGTGGAATCGAGCCGGAAGCCCGGCAAACTGGCATGTGGTTCACGGCTCAATCCTGGACGACGATTTCACCGCCGCGTTGGGCAAGGCTGAGATTGTTTATTCCTGGGGCGTCCTGCATCACACCGGTGCGATGTGGAACGCCATTGACAAAGCCGCCTCACGGGTTGAGAAAGGCGGTAAGTTTTTAATCGCTATCTACGTCAAGGGACCAAAGTATCCAGAGCACCTGGAGCTGAAGCAATCGTACAACCGCGCTTCAAGGCTGGGGAAAAAGCTGATGGTTTGGCAGTCTGTAGCCAAAATCATGCGCGACCGTTGGCACATGGGATTGAACCCGCTGGCGTGGAATGAAAAGTATGACCGGGGTATGGATGTCTATCACGACATCGTCGACTGGTTGGGCGGCCTCCCGTATGAGGTCGCGAGCAGTGATGAGATCGTGGCCTTTTGCACTGAAAGAGGCTTCGTGCTGGAAAAGCTCCATGAGCTTCCTGAGGGAGGAAATAACACCTACCTGTTTTCGCTACCGAAGTGAACCTTCCGTGAAGTTACCCTCTGGAGTTTTCGTTTAGCTTAAGACTTATGTGTGGAATAACCGGAATCATACGTTGGAAACAGCGCCCCACCGACAGGATCGAGATCGAGCGCATGACCCAGGCCGTCGCACATCGCGGGCCCGATGGAGTCGGATTCCTGCAACGCGACGGCGTCGCGCTCGGGCACCGTCGTCTCGCCATTATCGATCCTGAAACGGGCCAGCAACCGATGTCCAACGAGGACCAAACGGTCTGGGTCACTTACAACGGCGAAATGTATAACTTCGCCGAGCTGCGCGAGGAGTTGGAGCAGCAGGGCCATCGCTTTCGCACGCGCTCGGATACCGAAGTCGTCATCCGCGCTTATGAAGCATGGGGAGCAGAATGCGTCAGAAAATTCCGCGGAATGTTTGCTTTTGGACTTGCGGATTTTAAAAACCGCAAACTCCTGCTGGCGCGCGACCACTTCGGCATTAAGCCTCTCTTCTACCGTTCGGGAGATGGGTATGTTGCTTTCGCGTCGGAACTGCCGGCGTTGAAACAGGTCGACGATGGGCCGCCAACCGGCAATCTCGAAGCCGTCGAACTTTTTCTGCGGTATAAATACATTCCCACACCTCACACGATCTACCGCGAAGTCCGGAAGTTACCTCCAGCCAGTTACTTGCTGATCGATTTCGACGGGCGATTTGAGGAACCTAAACGTTACTGGGATTTTCGTTTTCAACCTGAGTCGGGTATCTCGGATAGCGAGTGGGAGGAGCGCGCAGCTTCGGTTATCCACGAATCTGTCAAGGCGCATCTCGTGAGCGATGTTCCATTCGGTGTCTTTTTGTCCGGCGGGGCGGATTCGACACTGGTGGCCCTGCAGATGAGCCGTATTCTCAAGCAGCCGGTCCAGGCGTTTGCGATCGGATTCCAGGAGAAGGAGTTTTCGGAACTTCCCTACGCGGAACAGGCAGCGGAGAAGTGCGGCATTGAATTGCATTCCGAGATCGTGCGGGAGGATATGCTGGCCATCCTGCCCGATCTCGTCGCGCACTATGGTGAGCCTTTCGCTGATAGTTCGGCCGTTCCTACGTGGTTCGTTTCCAGATTGGCGCGGGCGCATGTGCCGATGGTTCTTTCCGGCGACGGCGGCGACGAGAGCTTCGCCGGCTACGAAACCTACCGGGAGTGGATGCGAACCGACCCAATGAAGCAGGCCGGCGATTCGGCGCGCGAGCTCGCACCGCGCGCGGTCCTTTGGTGGCTCCGTAAAGCGGCGAGACAGTATATGTCTCAAGGCACTCTGAATAACCTCTCAGAGTGGCAATGGCATATGCAGTATGTCGGCGAAGATGAGCGGCGCGCGCTCTGGCGTGATGAATTTCACGGTCTGGTGGGCCGTAGATCCGAAATGTTTGACGAGGCACACTCGAAGGCCCGCAACTTTAGCCGCCTGTCTTATGCCCAATATATGGACTACCAGACATATCTTCCGGGAGACATTCTGACTAAGGTTGATGTCGCCAGCATGTATCACGGCCTGGAAGTCAGAACTCCTCTGATCGATCTGCGCGTCATTGAACTCGCCGCCAGCCTTCCGCTTGATCAGCGTTTTCGTCGCAACGGTTCGGGCGAGCCAGTACGCAAGTATCTTTTGAAAAAGGTTCTCGGGCGGACCTTCCCGCCGGAGTTTGTCCATCGCAAAAAACAAGGATTCGGTATTCCGCGGGCCGCGTGGTTTTTCAAAGGTCAATCGGGCCGGCGACTATGGGACGAGATTGTGATGGATCCGGGCTCGCGGCTGTACGATTGGTTCAAGCCTGAGCAGGTGCGAGCGCAGATGGAACTTCACAGCGACGCCCATGACAATTCAGGCCCGCTCTGGCTGCTGCTGGTGCTGGGAATCTGGTTGGACCAGAACCGGGAAATTCACTTCAATTAAGACCCGTAATGACGCAGGACATCTCTCACAGTTCCAGCGCATCGCGCCTCCATAAACCGCTTGCCGGGCGTCGCATCATAATCATGCTGGGACCGCTCGTGCTGGGTGGTTCCGAACGACAGGCCCTTCTGCTGGCCACTTATCTTAAGAACGAACAAAATGCCGACGTTCGCGTTTGGGGCACTGAACCCGGACGAGTCGCCGAGCTTTGCGATCAACTCGAGATACCATGGCAGCTGGTGCCCTGTCCCTGGGTCGGCAGACGCTTGCGCCTACTTAGCAACCTTGCAAAGCTCGCCTGGCGATTGCGGCGCGCACGGGCCGACGTCATTCTGCCTTACATGTCGCTGCCTAGTTTTGCGTGCAACTTCGTTTGGCCCTGGACGGGCGCGCGCTTCTCGGTGTGGAACCAACGCGACTATGGCCTGACACGGTTCATATCAAAATTCGAGGCCCGGGCAGTTAAAAACACTCCTCTGTTCGTCGCCAACTCCAAACACATTGCTGAATATCTCATTCGAGAACTCGGGGCTAGTCCGCGGCGCGTGAGGATCGTGCCTAACGGAATCAGGCTGCCGAGCCCTGAACTGGATCGGCAGGGGTGGCATGATCGATTGGGCGTGCCTGACAATTCTTTCCTTGCTTGCATGGTCGCTAATTTACACGACTTAAAAGATCATGCCACACTGCTCAAGAGCTGGAGAATCGTCGTTGATCGGGCCGGGGACCAAAAGCCGATCCTCCTTTTGGCCGGGCGCTTCGAAACTTCGCATCACGCATTGAAGGCGCTCGCATTCGATCTCAACCTGAACGAAAGTGTGAGATTCCTGGGGGCCGTAACTGATGTCGCGGGGCTACTGGGTTCGATTGACCTTGGTGTGTTTAGCTCTCGTTCAGAAGGCAGTCCGAATGGGGTTTTGGAGTGTATGGCGGCTGGTCTACCGATGGCCGGCACGGACATCCCGCCGATTCGAGAGGCGATGCCGCCCGATCAATATTCGTTTCTAACTCCACCGGGCGACCACGAATCGCTGGCCAACGCCATCCTGACGCTTTTGGCAGACAAGGGCCTGCGAACGCGATTGGGGGAGCTCAATCGTCAGCAGGTGGAAGCATTTTTCAGCAAGGAACAGATGTGTGAGAGTATGCTCAATATTATCGTCGATGGTTTGAGCACCCAGCGAACCGCTGAATCAGGTAAGGAAACCGGGTAACCAGGCAGTGCGACGCGCTGTACGCACCGTTGCGGGCCTCATTTGATACTGAATCTATGTGCGGTATTTGTGGAGTTTGGGGTGGCGATGGCCGCGATGGGGTTCGTGCGATGGTCAGCGCGTTGCATCATCGCGGGCCGGACGACCGCGGCGTGCTCGAAGACAATAACGTGGTCCTCGGCATGACACGGCTCGCGATCCTCGATACCAGCAGCGGCGGCCATCAACCGATGGTCTCGCCAGATGGACAGATCTCTGTCGTCTATAATGGCGAGCTCTACAACTTTCGAGCAGAGCGACTGCTACTTGAAAAGCACGGCTACTCTTTCCGCTCGACCTCAGATACAGAAGTCGTTCTTCGCATGTATGAACACTATGGCGACGACTTTCTTTTGCGTATGCGCGGGATGTTTGCGCTCGCCGTCTACGACAAACGCCGTGGGCGCGGACACGAGCGCTTATTGCTGGCTCGCGACCAGATGGGAATCAAGCCGCTGCTGTATGCGCGCGTTCAAGGCCAGCTTATCTTCGCGTCTGAAATCAAGGCCCTGCTCGCCAGCGGCCTGGTTGCTCCGGAGGTCGATCCTGTCGCCTTGCGTCTACTCCTGACGCATGGCTCTATCTATCAGCCCCGCACGATCCTGCGCGGCGTTCACATGCTGCTGCCCGCGCACCGCCTCGTTATCGAAGCAGGGCGAGAAGAGCGAGTCGAACGCTACTGGTCGCTTGGCCTCGATCGACACGCAGACTTGCGTGCGCGATCCTATGAGGAGCAGGTCGAGGAAGTAGCCTCCGTACTCGAGGAATCAGTGCGCTTGCAAATGGTTTCGGATGTGCCACTCGGCGCATTTCTCTCGGGAGGAGTGGACTCTTCGTTGCTGGTCGCGATGATGGCCCAGCACGTGGGAGACCATCGCGTCAGGACTTTTTCCGTGGGCTTCGAGGCAGAGGGTGGTGGAATTGATGAGACTGACGAAGCGGAGACCACTGCGCGCTTCATCGGCACTGATCACACCCGCGTGGTGGTGCGCGGCGACGATGTAAGAGATCGCATCTGCCAAATCGCTTCCGGCCTGGACCAGCCCACCGTGGACGGCGTCAACAGCTACTTCGTTTCAATGGCGGCGCGCCGCGGCGTCACGGTCGCTATCTCAGGCACCGGCGGAGATGAACTTTTTGCCGGGTATCCCTGGTTTGGACAGATGGTGCTCGAGCAGATTCGCACCCAGTCGGCACCCTGGAAGTCTCTGGCGAAGTCAATGCTGGCTTCGGTGGCGCGCCGGCCCGTTCTTGATTCACTAGTGCCGATGCGCGGCGGCTACCGGTTCGGTTCCCTCAGAGACAACGCCGGATTTCTGGCCCGCTACTATTCCACGAATCCGACGTTCGAGGCGGCCTGGACGGCCCGGCTTTTATCGCCCGGTCTGCGGAGCGCGGCGCAGGCGGGACGATCTCCACATTATGATTTTTCCCCGATTGATGAGCTTGCACACGGGTCCGTACTTGAACGCGTGACCGGTGTGTGCCTGCGAGGCTATACCACTAACCAGCTGCTGCGCGACATCGATGCAGCTTCGATGTCGCACAGCCTTGAGGTTCGCGTCCCCTATCTCGATCCCGTTGTGGCTGACGTCGCGCTCTCGTTGCCCGACAGCGCCAAGATGAGTGCTCCGCCCGACTCGTGGTCAGTTCCTGCCAGAAGTTATCGCGACGCAGGCACGAAGCGGATATTGCTGGATGCCGGAAAAAATTTGCTTCCCGAAGGGTTCGACACCAAAGTTAAGCGCGGTTTCGGTATGCCTTTCGACTACTGGTTGAGAGGCCCGCTGCGCGAAGTCCTGGCCGATGCGCTGTCTGAGGATCACGTAAAAGCACGCGGATTTCTCGACCCTCAGGCGGTTACCGGGGTCAGGGATGGGTTTCTCTCCGGCACTCTTGAATGGCACCAGCCATGGCTCTTGATGATGATCGAATTGTGGGCGCGCGAGGTATTGGATGGCGCACCCGCCGTGTACGCTTGCGAAACTGAAAGCCAGGCGCGCGCGTCAGCAAAAACCAATTAGCCGGTGACCATGAACTCCCACTTTGAAGCGGACTCGTTTCCCGGCAGACCACGAATCCTTTTCGTCGGCCTGGGGGAAAACTCGCACACCCATTCATGGATCGACCTGCTCGAGAGCGCGCCTTTTAACGTGCGATTGTTTTCCATGCCCACCGGCATTCCTCCCGGCGACTGGCCTGTGCGAACCTACATTACGAGTTATGAAAATCCTCCGCTCAACGCGGCGACTCGGGCTCGTTTATACCCTGAAACCAGGCCGGCTCGTCTTGCGAAAAGGCTGGCTGGGCGCGCGATGGGTATGCCGAGTCAGCTTGCCCTGGCGAGCAGGTGGTTGGCTAAGATCATCCGGCAATGGCAGCCTGATATCATCCACACGCTCGGGATCAGGCAAGGAGGTGAGTTCTATCTTGAGACGCAGAGGAAGTTTGAGCTTGAGCATATAGGTAAATGGGTACTCCAGACGCGTGGTGGCTCGGATCTCACACTGCCTCATCTGGACCCCGCGCGCCGCAAGGAACTGGCCGGCGTGCTGGCAGCGTGCGATCAACTGATTTGCGATAACGAAGAGGACCTGCGCATTGCTCGCGAGTTGGGCTTGCGCAAAGAGCAGCAGGCGCCAATCGCGCCGGTTCCAGGAACTGGCGGAATCGATGTGGAGTTGCTGCGCGAGAAGTGGCAAGGCGCGCCGTCGAGCCGGCGTGCGATTGTATGGCCCAAGGCATACGACTCGGCTTGGGGAAAGATGTTGCCGACCTTTGAAGCCCTGAAACTTTGTTGGGAGCGGATTCAGCCCTGCGAGGTGCACATGCTGTCGATGACCGATGAGTCGTTCATGTGGTTTTGGACGCTGCCTGAGAATATTCGGCGGTCTTGCCACGCCTACAAAAGGATTCCGCGCTTGGAAGTACTGGAGTTGATGCCTAAAGCGCGCGTAATGCTGGCGACTGCATTGATGGACGGAGTGCCAAACTCACTATACGAGGGAATGGCGGCTGGGGCTCTTCCGATAGTCTCCCCACTCGAGACGATCCTGCCCGTTGTCAAAAGCGAGGACAACGTTCTTTTCGCGCGCGACCTTTACCCGCACGAGATTGCCGACGCCCTTTCGCGAGCCATGACTGACGACTCGCTCGTCGATGCGGCAGCAGAGCGGAATCTCGAATTAGTGCGTCGCATCGCCGGTCGCGAGATAATTCGCGATCGTGTTATTGAATTTTATGAGAGGCTTGCAACACCAGATGTGTCTACTTAAACCTGGCCGATCTGGAGGTCGTCGATAGCTGGACCGGCAAGGTTACGTGCTTATGACTATCACTGAAACCAAACTCGCAGGCGTTTATCTCGTCGAGCCGCAACGGTTCGAGGATGACCGGGGCTTTTTTGCTCCTGCTTTCTCGGCGAAAGATTTTGCCGAGCAGGGGATGGCAAGCGTCTTCGTTGAGAGCAATATCTCATTCAGCACGAACCGCGGGACGCTGCGCGGAATGCACTATCAGGCGGCGCCTTACGGTCAAGACAAGCTCGTGCGCTGTACCCGCGGGGCAATCTTCGATGTTGCGGTCGACTTGCGGCCAGACTCGCCAACTTTCAAGGAATGGATTGGCGTCGAACTGTCCGCCGAAAATCGTAATATGTTGTATGTCCCGGCCGACTGCGGGCATGGCTTTCAAACGCTCACGAGCGACACTGAAGTTTTCTACATGGTGTCGAAAGTTTTCGTTCCCCAGAGTGGACGCGGTTTTCGTTGGAACGATCCGGCATTCGGGATCGAGTGGCCGGAGTTCGAAGAACGAGTCCTCATCCAGAGAGATCAGGAGTACCCGGATTTCAAGTTATGAGAAAAGCACTGATTACAGGAATCACCGGACAGGATGGCAGCTACCTGGCCGAACATCTTCTCGAACTGGGGTACGAAGTACATGGGCTCGTGCGACGCGTGGCGCTTGAAGATCCGACCCGAAGATTCACGCGCCTTGAGCATTTGTTGGACCGCCTGACCCTTCACCCGGCGAGCCTCGAGAGTTATCCCTCCATTTTTCACATCCTGAGCAGGCACAACTTCGACGAGTGTTATCACCTGGCTGCGCAGAGCTTTGTCGCCGAGTCGTTTGCCGACGGGTTTTCGACGATGAACACCAACATCAACGGCACCCATTACATGCTTGCGGCGCTGCGTGAATCGCAGCCGCAGTGCAAATTCTATTTCGCCGGTTCGTCGGAAATGTTTGGCAAGGTCGAGGAAACGCCACAGACTGAGTCAACGCCCTTTCATCCGCGCTCGCCCTATGGAATCAGTAAAGTTGCCGGCTTCGATCTGACGCGAAACTACCGCGAAGCCTACGACATGTTTTGCGCCAGCGGGATTCTCTTCAATCATGAATCACCCCGGCGCGGCTACGAATTTGTCACCAGAAAGATCACGTCAACTGTGGCGAGAATTAAGTTGGGCCTGGCCAGCGAACTGCGACTCGGGAACCTTGAGGCCAAGCGAGACTGGGGTCATGCCTCAGATTATGTTCGCGCGATGCACTTGATGCTGCAGCAGCCGCAGGCAGAGGACTTCGTGGTGGCCACGGGCGAAACGCACACTGTCAGGGAGTTTTGCGAACGCGCCTTCGGCAAAGTGGGGTTGGACTATAAAGAATTTGTGAAAGCTGACGAACAGTTTTACCGCCCAGCGGAAGTTGATCTGCTCATGGGAGACTCCGCTAAGGCCAGGCGAGTGCTTGGCTGGGAACAAACCCGCTCTTTCGAGCAATTAGTGGACGAGATGGTTGAATCGGATCTGGCCACGGCCAGCCGATTTGCAGAAGGGCAGTCGTCCGTTGCAAGTGATACCGCTGGCGCTTAGATTCTGTCCCTGCGGGGTTAAGGGTCAACTTAATCCTGGTCCATTCTTCGTCAACTTGCGCGCCAGGGATGCCAGACTCCGAATCACCTACGCCTGTTTAGAGCACCTTTTCAACGCATGAAGATTTCGGTAGCCATGTGTACGTTTAACGGCGCGACGTATCTGGGCGAACAACTTCTCAGCATTGCCGGACAGCAGCGGCCACCGGACGAAGTCGTTATTTGCGATGACAATTCAACCGATGCGACGATCGAGATTGCCACCAACTTTGCCAGGTCGATCGCGTTTCCCGTCAACGTCCACATCAACGAACAGAATCTCGGCTCAACAAAAAACTTCGAACGCGCCATCAGCTTGTGTACGGGCGACGTAATTGTGCTGGCTGACCAGGACGACGTTTGGTTGCCGGAAAAATTAGCGCGAATCGAGGAATGTTTTCTGAACGAACCAGATGCCGGGCTGGTGTTCAGCGATGCTGAAGTGGTAGACGACCGTTTGAGACCGCTTGGCTACCGGCTCTGGGAAAGCGTGGGCTTCAATAGTGCTCAACGGCGGCTCGTCAGGTCCGGCCGGGTGCTCGACGTGTTGTTGCCCGGATGGACAGTTACCGGGGCCACGATGGCTTTCCGCGCGAGGTTCAAAGATCTCGTGCTCGACATTCCCACAGATCTACCGTTGATCCACGATGGTTGGATTGCGTTACTAATCGCTTCGGTCGCCTCCGTTTCCTTCATCGAAGAGCCGCTCATCAAGTATCGCCAGCACGTCCACCAACAGATCGGCGCCAAAGAAAATACGATAGATGCGCAAGTGCACGGCGGACTCGCCGGCGCCAGAGAAGCCATGCAACGCACTAACTCCTATGACGATATGATCCGGATCGGGACCCGGGCCCATCAACGTTTAGCCGAGCGACGCGACATTTACGAGAGCGATGCTGCTCTCACTCGATTGGCTGGCAGAATAATGCATCTGAGCACTCGTGCGAGGTTACCCGAGCAAACGCTGCGGCGGTTCGGTTGCGTGGTAAGAGAACTGTTAACGGGGCGTTATCATCTCTACGCCCGCGGTTTTTTTAGTGCGGCAAAGGACCTGATGCGTAAAGACGCGGCAACTCCAATCCAACGCACCTGATCCCCTGCTCATGAGTTCAGCATCAATTCGATATTCGCTGTGAGCGTGCCGGGGTCTACCTTGAGATCCGCGCTGTGAGGATCTTCCGTTGGATTCGCAGGTTCGCAATTCTGGTAAAAATAATTAAGATTTAGCGCTGAAGCCAGGGTGAAATAACAATTATTGATGCTGTCCGTCGCATGCCGCAGCTCCAATACATTAGTGCCCGGGCTCATGAAAAGCATGTTCGTCAAACCCGCGCCATGATTGGAAATGAGGTAGCGTACGCCGGAAGAGATACGCACCTGATCTGCGAATGAATTATCCTCCGAGCGGATTGTGCGGAAGCCAAACCTCTCAAGAACCACTTCCAGCTCCTCTTCGTTAACAACTCTTCGCTTCGGCGCTCCAGCCCGGCTGATATAGACGCGATCGGAGGGCGTGTCCCGCGCCTTATCACCATAATGTCCGACCATCAGTCTTCCCACGTCCCGAATCAGCTCCTCGTTGTAGTGTCCCGAGGGCGCCGTCTGTGTTGGCATAATCAGGTTGCCACATACCAAAACCTCATCGGGATCGATGTATTCCAACTTCCCGATATCGAAGGGCTTCAATGAGGAGTCTACAAACTCCAACTGCTTGTAGGTGTGTGGCAGAAGCAGCACCACCTCATGCAAACGGTCCTGGATCGTCAATAACCTCGGCAAGACATCTGCGAGCCAATGGAAATATCCATAGCTCCAGTCGTCGGTTACCAGGGCGCTCTCTCGATCGATGTGTCTGCGTCGTCTAACGAGGTAATTGCTGAGCAGAAATTTCAAAACACTTCGAGGCTTCCAACTCGCGCGATTAGCCGGCCAGGCAAAAGACTCAGGTAGCATCCTGCCTTTTTGGAAGAGGATGCCCTCGGCGCTAACCCCCACCTTGTGGTGCCTAACCAATCTGGTTTGCGGAATCACCCGTTTCAGCTCATGACTGAATAAGCCCAGGTCTTCCTGTTTGATATTAACGGGCAGCTTTCGGATCGCAAGGTGTTCGGGCCGAAGAACTGTCACATCACTGGGTGGCAAGATAGGAGTCATGGCCCGCACTAAGCAGTGATGTCGAGTCCTCGCTTTTTAGAGGCCGGGTGATTGGTGCTCAAAAATATCGCTGAATGCATGCGACATTCTAGGTAATTTCATTGGTTGATACCAAACCTCGACCTCGCGGCCCAGGCCGTTGAAGCTTGACGGCACGTCGGTTTTACTTCAATCGATCGTTTCTGCAACAATGCTTGCCCGCCCGCATTACTTCTGTCGATGTTGCGCAATCGCAGATTAGCTGCGCTCACTTGCGAATCGGGTGGATGGATTCAATAAGAGGGACAGCCGGTGCGAGCCGAGTTATCGATTATCATAGTCAATTGGAACGGCGGGAAACTGCTGCGAAGCTGCTTTAGAAGCATCGCACAAGCCCCGCCCTCCGTGTCTTTCGACATCGTTGTGGTGGACAACGCTTCATCCGATGACAGTGTCGCCTGGCTCCGCTCAGCCGAAGTCGCCGCCCTGCTGCCGGGCATCAAGATCCACGTTATCGAGAACGCCGAAAACGCAGGATTCAGCAAAGCTAACAACCAGGCCATCGCCTACAGTGACGCTTCCATGTTGTTGCTCCTGAATCCCGATACGGAAGTTACCAGCGGTGCGATTGACACGATGGTGGCCTGTCTCCATTCCGATGAGCGCATCGGGGCTTGCGGCCCCCGACTCCTCAATACCGATGGTTCATTACAACCGAGTGTCTGGCGCAACCCACCGACCGCCTGGGAGATTGTCATTTCGGGTATTGGAGTTTGGCGGTTAATCCCCCGTCGGCTGCGGGCCAACTTGTTGCTGGGTGGACACTGGGATCATGCCAGGCGACGGGATGTGCCTATGCTTTGCGGAGCTGCCATTCTGGCCAAGCGAAAGATGGTCGACGAGGTCGGCGGACTCGATGAGCGCTTTCATATGTACGGTGAAGACTATGAATGGTGCTTGAGAATTACGCGCGCCGGCTGGCAGTTGATTTTCGAACCTGCCGCGTCGGTAACGCATCACGGCGGTCAGTTTTCCCTGCAGCGCTGGAGTAACCTGGACAAACTACGGGTGCAGATGAACGCAGGTTTTCAATATAACCGCTATTCCCTTTCACGCAGCCACAGCATCGCCAACCTGCTGGCCACCTGCTTCGTGTCGTTTTTTCAAAAGAGCTGGTACAGGCTTCGGGGCCGCCCAGCGGAAGCAGCCCAAATCATTTTCGATCTACATCTGGCTGATTTAAAGCGCACACTGAGTGAACGCTGATTCGGCGCGCTGCGGGGACATCGCATACATGGGTCTGTTAAGAACTGTGTTTACAAAGGCTTTGGCTCGCAGAATATTGGCTGGGCCACGCAAGCGATTTGTTTTTCTTTACCACGACATTTCCGATCCTGGCTCGCCGCAGTATTCCCCGCTCTATTCGACTCAGGTTCAGCGGTTCAAGGCGCAGGTGGAAATGATTGCGAAGCACTTCCACCTGGTCTCGCTGGAAGAAGTGGTAAAGGAGCACCCGCAGGAAAACCGGCGGCTTGCGAGTATCACTTTCGATGACGGTTTTGCATCGGTAAAAGACGAAGCAATGCCTTATCTCGGGTTGAAGGGCATTCCCTTCAGCGTTTTTGTCAACTCAATGGCAGTTAAGCATAACCGCTTGTTTTATGGCCCAGACGTTCCGGACATCAACAGAAGCTACGACAGAAAAGTCTTTCTGGACGAAGCGGACATAAAGGGCCTTGCAGCGAAAGGGATCGACATCGGCAGCCATTCCTCAACCCATAAGGTTCTGGCAGAGTGTGACCAGGCGACCCTAAAAGAGGAAATTCTGGAGAACAAACTCTACATCGAGAGTCTGACCAATAAAGCGGTGAAACACTTTGCCTTGCCCTTCGGCAAAAAGGAACACTACGATGAACGCGTGCTGGAAGAATGCCGTCTCGCGGGTCACGAGTTTATCTACTCGACGAATCCGACCTTCTTCGAATCCTCTTCGGCCAGTTATCAAAGACGCCTTATTCCGCGTATCGGTCTCACGAACGAGACCCCTGCCGAAGTGATTTTTATGATCAATCGTCCGCTGCTTAAGACTATAGACATCTGAAAAATAATAACTGTATGAAGCTGTCCGAGGCGCTCAAAATTATCCAGTCTCAGCCGGATCCCGGCGCGCAAAAATTTTCGGTGTATCTCGCTTGCGGCATTTTTCCGCTGCACCTGACTACCTTCCTGGCGGCACACCTCAGCCGGCGCTTTCCCGACAGAGCAGTCGAAATCCAATCAGGACTTTACGGCGATCTGCCGGGGAATCTGGAGCTGCTGAGGAACTCGTCTGCGCGCGCGGCTGCGGTCGTCGTTGAATGGGCCGACCTGGATCCGCGGTTGGGCCTGCGACGGCTCGGCGGGTGGGGACCGAACACTTTGCCGGACATTCAGTCGGGTGTGCAGCAGACTGCCGGCCGCTTGCTCAAAATCATCGCCGCTGCGGGCCAGAAGCTGCCTGTCGCCGTTTCCCTGCCCACCATTCCGCTGCCGCCGATTTCCTATCAACCCAGCGAACAGTCTGGATTAGACAATCTGCAGCTCGAGAAAACGCTAGCTGATTTTGCGTTGAGCGCAGCTGAGCTTCCGCAAGTCAGGATCGTTAACGCCCAACGCCTTGCCGCTGTTTCCCCGGTGTCCGAACGGCTCGACGTGAAATCTGAACTTTCCACGGGTTTTCCCTATCGTACGGCGCATGCTTCGAAGCTCGCGGAGTTACTCGCTTACCTGATCCACCCACGACCACCAAAGAAGGGACTGATCACCGATCTGGACGACACTCTCTGGCGCGGTCTAGTTGGAGAGGAAGGGGCAAATGGCGTTTCATGGGAATTGGACCGGCGCAGCCACATTCACGCTCTTTATCAACAACTACTGCGCGCGCTCTCCGAATCGGGTGTCTTGATCGGAGTTGCGAGCAAAAATGATCCTGAGTTGGTTCGTGAAGCGCTGGCCCGGGAGGATTTGATCTTGCCCGGGGATTCCCTTTTTCCGGTTGACGTGAATTGGGGACCCAAGTCGCAATCGATAGGCAGAATTCTGGAGGCGTGGAACATCAGTGCCGACGCGGTTGTCTTCGTTGACGACTCTGCACTGGAATTAGCGGAAGTAAAATCAATCCATCCGGAGATGGAATGTCTCCGTTTCTCTATCGACGACGAACAGTCTGCCTATGAACTGCTGGAGAAGTTGCGCGATCTCTTCGGTAAGCCAGCCATTCTCGCCGACGACGCAATCCGTGTGGCCAGCGTCCGCAGCGGGAGTCAATTTCAACGCCAAGTGCAAACCGAATCCGCTCGGCCTTTGGCAGACTTTCTCAAAGAGGTGAATGCTGAACTAACTTTGAGCGCGGTAGCACAGGGCGACCCTCGGGCGATTGAGTTGGTTAATAAAACCAATCAGTTTAACCTCAACGGCAAGCGACTGGACGAAGGCGAGTTCCAGGCCGCATTGAGCCGCCCGAATGCAGTTTCGTTAATGGTGTCGTACAACGACAAGTATGGCCCGTTGGGAAAAATAGCAGTGTTGCTGGGGCAGCACGAATCGTCAGTGCTGAAGATTGACACGTGGGTAATGAGTTGCCGGGCATTTAGCCGCTATATTGAACACCGCTGTTTGGAGTATCTATTTGAGAGCCTGGACCTCGCTGAGATCGAATTGGAATATAGTGCAACAGCGAGGAATGGACCGGTCCGGGAATTTCTGTCGCAGTTTTTGGATACCGAAACGACGGGACCGTTCAGAATTCAACGAGAGACTTTCATGAACCGGAAACCTTCGCTGGCTCACAAGATCAAGGAGGTCAGATAGTGTCTAATGTCGAAGAGCGACTGAAGGAATGTTTTGGAACGGTGTTTCCAAACTTGAGCGCTGATGAAATTCTTCGTGCGAGCTCAGCGTCGGTGGCAACCTGGGATTCGCTGGCGACAGTTACCCTCGTCTCACTAATTGAAGAAGAGTTTGGGGTAACAATTGCGCCGGAAGAATACGAGTACATTGTTTCTTTTGACCTCGTTAACGCCTGCCTCCAGAGTAAAACCATTAATGCCTGAAGCTAAACTCTATTCAGCTGAAGATCTGCGAGCTGGACTGAAGATCACTTATGAGGTCGAGATCAGCGAAGAAGATATTCTGGCCTTCGCGCGATTGACCGGCGATCAAAACCCCCTTCACGTTGATGCTGATTATGCCCGGACGAGCAACTACCAGGGACGCATCACCCATGGCGCCTTTCAAGTCGGCCTGGCTTCAGCCTTGCTTGGAATGCACTTGCCCGGGAAGAAGGTTTTGCTCGGCACAATAAACAGTCGGTTCCCCGCTCCGCTTTATTTCCCTTGTCGCGTCAAGGTCACTGGAGAAATCACCACCTGGAACGCCCGCACCCTGGGAGGCCAGCTCAAGGTCCTGATCCAGGAAGCCACGTCATTAGCTACGACCGCGGAGATCTTCATGGGCTTTACGCTTCATGAGGAAAGAAAAACATCGATAAGCGAAGCTCGCCCGTTCATTGAACCCGACGTAAATGAGGTTGACCCTGCAACGAACAAACTCATTTTGTTGACCGGCTCTTCCGGGGGTCTTGGTACCCCTCTTGTCGTCGCGCTGGCGAAGAAATATGAGGTACTGGCGCTGGTCAACCGGCAATCTTTGGAAGAGAGCGTGCGCGGCCTGTCGAATGTTCGCGAGGTCAGGTTGAACATGTCTGAACCAGGCTTTGAGGAGCAATTGTCGTCCGTGATTGGCGGGCGAAGGCTCTATGGGTTGGTCCATGCGGCATGGCCGGGCGCGCCGCGCGGTAGTTTGCTGCAAGCGGGTGATGACGTCATTAACGGCCAGATTGAATTTGCTACCGCAGTTACCGTGCGATTGGCGAAGATACTTTTTGAACACGCTCCGGCAGATGGTGGACGGTTTGTCGCCGTCGGATCGACGGCAGGCACGTTCAAACCTTATCTGCCCTTAGGCGTCTACTCCCTGGCCAAAGCCTGTTTGGAGCAAACCGTACGATTGCTTGCCCCCGAACTGGCGCGGAAAAAGGTGACGATTAACGCAGTCTCGCCATCCTTCCTGCCGGTTGGCATAAACAAGCAAGTGAGCGAGCGGCAAAAAATGATGGAGAGCGCAGCCATTCCAATGGGGCGCTTGTGCAGTGTCGAAGACGTGGTCGGAACCATTGAATATCTTTTGGCGCCGGAAGCTTCCTTTGTTTCCGGCCAGGTTCTCATGTTAACTGGCGGTCAACTTTGATTGGGGTTAGCCTGAGAAAGCCGACGTTGGCAACGCTTGTAGAGGAACCGCTCCAAGGCATGTTCACCATTCGAAAGGCTATTAGCGAGGACTTCGAACGTGTCTATCCGCTATTTCGGGGTTTCGGCGGCGAGCCTATTCCCAGGGAGAACTGGAAAAAGATTTTCGTCAGCCCATGGAAGAGCACAGAAGATTTTTGCGGCTATTTGCTGTTGAAGGATGAAGAGGTCAAAGGCTATCTGGGGTTAATTTTTAGCCAGCGTATACAAAACAGCAAAGTTGAAAAGTTCTGTAACATGACGACGTGGGTCGTGAATGAAGACTCCCGCAGTCATAGTTTGCCAATGCTCCTTGAAGCGCTGAGACTGAAAGACTACACGTTCACGAATTTCACCGCGTCGCCTGCAGTCGCCACGATCTTAGGCAAGCTTGGTTTTGCAGACTTTCCAGTGCACCAAAGAGTCCTGATTCCAATTCCCCGACTGGCCGGTCGCGGGGTTGGGTGCGAATTCGATTCGCCGGTTATCCGCAGCAAGCTCAGCGAAGCAGACCGAACTATCTTCGACGATCATCAGTCGCTGGATTGTATTCACCTACTCCTGCAGTCCAAAAGTGGCGATTGTTATGTCGTACTCAAGAAGGCCAAACGCAGGAAGATCACCTTCGTGAAAGTGCACTATCTTAGTGATGCTGATGTTTTCAGTGAGTCTGTCGAGTCTCTTTTGGCGAGAATATGTTTCCGCCTGAGAGTGTTTGGATTGATGGTTGATGAACGATATATCGGAGAACGGGATTTCAGCGCTTCGTTGAAGTATCCGCACCAGCGCCGCGCCTATTTCAAATCCAGAAGTATAGTCGGCAGCAACAGCATTGATACGCTCTACTCGGAAGTCGTCATCCTTCACGACTAAATGAAGGCTTCTCAACTCAATCCGCCGGTTTCTTTATCGCCAGGTAATTCGTCGTCAAAAATATTTCCCGATGTTCGGAATAGTAGGCAATCGGCGCGATGCCGGCTGGGACGATTCTGAAAATGTCGTACGCGCCGGACAGGAGCGTCCAGAAGTCGAAGAAGTAGGTCCGCGAATAGATATTGGCAGGGCCGAATTCAAACTGGATGATGGCGATCGAACCTTCTTCCAGCATGTTCCGCGCGCCGCGCAAAACTGCCAATTCGTGCCCCTCAACGTCAAGCTTTAGAAAGTCGATCCGGTCGATCGCGTTTTCTTTACAGAACGCGTCAATAGTCTTCACCGTGATCTGTTCGCTGGCAGATCGAGAAACCTGCACCACTTGAGTGGGTAGTCTCTGATCAATCGAAGCCAGGAGTGAAGCTTGTTGACCTTGTATCTCATACGAAAAAAGTTCCACCGTCTTTTCAGAATCTGAGAAGCCAATGTTGTATGGTTTTATTCCCTGGCTACCCTTTAAATGCGCGACAAGCTGTTGATAGGTAGCATTTGCCGGTTCAAACGCGTGGACCTGAGCTGAAGGCATGAACCGCTTGACCAGGAGTGAATAGTCTCCGACGTTTGCGCCAACATCAAACACCACCGGCGCGTCGCTGCTAATGTTGGGCACAATGGTTGAGAGCACCCAGGTTTCGCCACTGGTTTCGATGAGGCCCCCGCCGCCGTAGTTCATGGCAAAAACAGCCACCGTGTGGAGTCTGCTCCAAAGTCTCTGGAGTTTCGGATGCTTGATGACCGGCCGGAAGAGTAGCCGCTTGAGGCCCTGAGTGAGAGAGGATTGAGTTGGATGCATCTAGGATTCACTCCGCCGGGAATGTTGTTCAGTTAGTCGCATGGGACCTTTGTGCTAACCTCTCTACTTTGTGATCTCCGATCATCATCGGCATGCGTTCGTCGTCTCCAGATGATACGCGGAACCTTGATGCCCGACAAAAATGGCTTCGGCCCTTTCAGAAATTATGAGCGTACGCTCCCGTGCATCAACTGGTACAATTGACCCTGCAATCCGCACCAGGATGAACATTCAAACCACATGAAGAAAGCGTTGATAACCGGAATAACAGGGCAGGACGGATCCTACCTGGCAGAGTTTCTTCTGGAGAAAGGCTACGAAGTCCACGGAATTATCCGTCGAGCGTCGTCGTTTAATACCGCACGCATAGACCACCTTTACAAAGATCCGCACTTGAATGGTGTTCGCCTGTTTTTGCATTACGGCGACATCTCGGATTCAACCAATCTGATCAAGTTGCTTTATCGGATCCAGCCTGACGAGGTCTACCACCTCGCGGCTCAGTCGCACGTGCGCGTTAGCTTTGATATTCCCGAGTACACCGCCGACGTCACCGGCCTTAGCACAATTCGAATCCTCGAAGCGATTCGCGAAACTGGACTCAAATCCAGATTTTACCAGGCAAGCAGTTCAGAGATGTTTGGCAAAGTCGTCGAGACTCCGCAAAAGGAGACCACTCCGTTTCATCCGCGCAGTCCTTACGGGGTGGCCAAGGTTTTCGCGCACTGGGCCACGGTAAACTATCGTGAGTCGTACAATCTGTTTGCTTGTTCGGGAATTCTTTTCAACCACGAAAGCCCTCGCCGCGGTGAAACATTTGTAACGCGGAAGATCACCCGCGCGGTTGCGCACATCAAAGCCGGACTCCAGGAGAAACTCTACCTGGGGAATTTGAGCGCGAAACGCGACTGGGGTTACGCCAGGGAATATGTGGAAGCAATGTGGCTCATGCTGCAGCAGGACCGGCCCGACGATTACGTTATTGCTACCGGAGCGACACATTCCGTTGAAGACTTTCTGGGCGAGGCTTTTTCACACGTGGGACTCGACTGGCGGAACTACGTTGAACTCGATCCCAAATACCTGCGGCCCTCCGAAGTTGATCTGTTAGTCGGCGACGCTTCGAAAGCTAAACGCGAACTCAACTGGGAACCGAAAACTGATTTTAAGGAACTAGTGCGATTGATGGTGGACGCAGACTCTTCCATGATTGATCAGAGGCAACACGAAGCCTTCGGAGATACCAGTTCAGCCGCGCCGCGCGTGGGTTGATGGCAGGGAGAAGCATTGAGCGATAGCTTTCCTTACAAACGTGTACTGGTGACAGGCGGTGCGGGTTTTCTCGGACGTTTCGTCGTGGAGCGCCTTCACCAACTTCCGAACATCGAAGTATTCGTTCCGCGAAGCGCAGATTACGATCTAATCAAAGCTGGTGACATAGAACGCCTCTACGTCGAGATGCAGCCGGATTTGGTAATTCATCTGGCCGCAGTCATTGGCGGCATCGGGGCCAACCAAAAAACTCCCGGCAAATTTTTCTACGACAACCTGATGATGGGCGTGCAGCTAATTGAACAAGCGCGTCTGCACGGGGTGAAAAAATTTGTCGCGATCGGGACCGTTTGTGCCTATCCAAAATTTACACCGACGCCATTTCGTGAAGACGACCTGTGGAATGGTTATCCCGAAGAAACGAATGCGCCTTACGGCCTGGCCAAGAAAATGATGCTGGTGCAGGCGCAAAGCTATCGCCAGCAGTATGGCTTCAACACAATTTTTCTTCTGCCCGCGAATCTTTATGGACCGGGCGATAACTTCGATCCCGAAAGCTCGCACGTAGTGCCCGCGTTAATTCGAAAATGCATCGAAGCGCGCGAGCGAGGTGAACAATTCGTTGAGGCTTGGGGCACCGGTCGAGCCTCGCGGGAGTTTCTTTATGTTTCGGATTGTGCCGACGGCGTGCTGCGCGCTGCGGCGACTTATGATGACGCGGAGCCAGTAAACATCGGCACGGGAAACGAAATAACCATCGCCGAACTATTGGAAGAAATTGCGCGGCTTACTAATTTCCACGGCGAGATTCGTTGGCAGAGTGACAAACCGGATGGTCAACCGCGGCGACGGCTCGACGTGTCGCGCGCGTTTGAAAAATTCGGGTTCCGCGCTGAGATGCCGCTGAAAGAAGGACTGCGCCGGACAGTTGAATGGTACGAGCAGAATCGCCCGACGGGCGAGTCGAAAGAGCAGGATCCGGAAAACAAAAACAGGTTTCAAGTGAAATAAGTTTACTGGGAGCGGCGCCCTGGCCCGCAATGAGCGCGAACAACGCGTCGTGCCGTAGAGCTCTTGTGGACGTGAGATGTGCTGTCCCGGATGTTTGAGTTTCTGCGGCGCTGCGGCGGGCGTCCGGTCACATTGGGGAAATAACGACCTCCCAGAAAAACTTCGTATCCTAAAACTAAAATGCACTATCACCTGATTGGAATCTGTGGGACCGCGATGGCTGCGTTGGCAGGAATGCTACAGGCTCGCGGGCACCACCTTACGGGTTCCGATGAGAATGTTTACCCACCGATGTCCACCATGCTCGCCTCGCTGGGCATTCCCGTTTACCAGGGTTACCGCGCGGAGCATCTAGAGCCAAGACCCGACTGCGTCATCGTCGGCAATGCCATTCCGCGAGGCAATCCGGAGCTGGAAGCGACGCTGAATCTTAAGCTGCTGTATCGATCACAGGCCGAGGTAGTCAAGGAAGAATTTATCCGCGGTCGCCGCTCGCTCGTGGTCGCCGGCACTCACGGCAAGACAACGACCACCAGCATCGCGGCCTGGCTTATGGACCGGGGTGGACTAAACCCTTCGTTTCTGATTGGCGGCGTGGCCCAAAATTTTGGCGTGAGTTTCCGTGTGACCAATAGCGACTACTTCATCATTGAGGGAGATGAATACGACACGGCATACTTCGACAAAGGGCCGAAGTTTATGCACTACCTTCCCGAGATCGCGATCGTAAATAATATCGAATTCGACCATGCGGATATTTACAACGACCTGGCCGCCGTTAAGCTTGCCTTCCGCCGGCTGATGAATCTGGTTCCGGCTAACGGTAGATTGATCGTGGGTTGGGATAGTCCAAACGTTCGCGAGGTGGTCACTTCGATGGGTCAGAGGTTGTTCACCCGGGTCGAAACTTTCGGGACTACCGACCAGGCGAAGTGGCGAATTTCGGAGACTGACTTCTCAGGCGAGCTTAGTGAGTTTACTGTTAGCCGCGAAGGCCAGGAGTGGGGGCGCTTTCAAACGCCGCTGATCGGCGACTTCAATTTGCTTAACTGCCTGGCGGTAATCATTGCTGCTGACACCTGGGGGATTCCGCGCGAGACGATTGGCGATGCGCTACGAAGCTTCAAGAACGTTCGACGTCGCGCAGAGATTCGCGGCGAAGAAAACGGCGTTACCGTGATTGACGATTTTGCCCATCATCCAACTGCTGTGCGGGAAACTCTCCGCGGGCTCCGCAACCGCTACCAGAGTCGCCGGCTGGTCGCTGTATTTGAACCACGGTCGTGGTCCTCACGCCTGGCAGTTTTTCAGGAAGAGTATGCCGATGCCTTTTCGTCTGCCGACTATGTGGTGATCGCGAGTGTGTTCGACAGCCAGAAGGTTTCGGAGAAAGGCAAATCCCTCGATATTCTCAAACTCATTGACGCCATCGCCAAACAGAACAAACCTGCTCTGGCGTTTCCTGACGCCGATGAAATCATAGCGCATCTGCTTCCCCAGCTTCGCGAAGGCGATGTGGTCGCAATAATGTCCAACGGCGGCTTCGGCGGAATTCACGAAAAGCTGCTGGAAGGACTAATGACAGAAAGCAGAACGCGGTAAAACACAAGCAGCCTACTGGCCCGGTCCGTCGCTCACAGCTTCCGGCACTGGCCGCTCAACCAGAAGTGGTTTGGGAATGCTCTTGAGGTCTTCAATTTTTCCGGGCGCCACTTCAAGCCTTGAAGTCAATATTCGGCGGATTCGCGGTGGCAGGAATTTCGCCGCCAGCTGGGCCGCCGCGCCAACGAGTTCCACAACGTCGCCGCCGCCTGTCCAATGTTCTCGCACAATCTTTGGATCTGTTCGCTCCATGAGCCGAAGGAGCGTGAGGGCAACCAGATAAACATCGTCGATCTGTCCCACGAAAGGAAGCATGTCAGGGATGAGATCAAACGGAACGATCGCATAGACGATTGCTCCGGCCACCATCGCCCTTTCCGCCGCAGGCACGCGCGGGTCGGTCAACAAACGCGCGCAAAGCAGTAGCAAGTTTGGGATTATGAGCAGTAAATTTTTTGCTCGTCTTCTTACTTGAAGGGCAGACATTGGCACTCCTGAATCGATCTAAGAATCTTGAAGTGGACGGTTAACGTTATCACGACTTCAACTCGTGGTAGTAGCCCGACAGTTAGCGAGCGCGTCGGCGCCTAACTTCTTTTATAGGCGAGCTACGGCTCGTTGCTTGTTCTCTCTTTCCGACTTCGCTAGACTCCCCTTCTCGTATAAAGCAGTCAATAACATTAGAAAACTATGGATATCCTTGAACGCATTCGCCAGCGCGCGTCCGCTAAGCTCCAACATATTGTTCTCCCCGAAGGAAACGACCCGCGAACCGTCGTAGCGGCAGGAATCTGCGCGCGGGATCGGATGGCCCGGATCACCCTGCTCGGTGATGAAACCAGGATTCGGGAAACAGCCCAACAGGAAAGAGTTGAACTTGGCGGCGTTGAAGTGGTGGACCACCGGCGGGCAGCGGACTTCGAAAAGATGGTGACGATATTCCACGAGATGCGTCGCGCCAAAGGGTTGATGGCTGACGAAGCTCGTACTTTGATGTCGGATCCGCTTTACTACGGGAATCTCATGGTGCGGTTAGGCAAAGCAGACGGTTCCGTCGCCGGAGCTACAAACACAACCTCGCACACGGTTCGTGCCGCGCTCCACTGCATCGGCGTGCGTCCCGGTTTCAAACTAGTCTCCAGCTTTTTTCTGATGGCGTTGAACGATTCAAATTTTGGACATAATGGCGCCCTCATTTACGCCGATTGTGGCGTGGTTATCGAACCAACCGCTGCCGAACTGGCGGAGATCGCGATTGCTTCCGCCGATTCCTGCCGAGCACTGCTGGGAGCCGAACCACGCGTAGCCATGCTTTCATTTTCGACCAAAGGAAGCGCAAAACATCGCCTGATTGATAAAGTTGTCGAAGCTACTCGCACAGCCAAAGCCCGAGCGCCGCAACTCGAAATTGATGGCGAACTCCAGGCCGACGCCGCATTGCTGTCTTCAGTTGCCCAATCAAAAGCGCCGGGTTCAACCGTCGCCGGCCAGGCAAACGTTCTCATCTTCCCGGATCTTCAGTCAGGCAATATTGCCTACAAACTTACCGAGCGATTGGCCGGTGCCACGGCCATCGGCCCAATTTTGCAGGGCCTCGATAAACCCGCGAACGATCTGTCTCGTGGCTGTAAGGCCGAAGATATCGTTGACGCGGTCGCTATAACGGCGGTCCAGGCACAGGCGCGCAAAGAAGCCGTGTGACCATGGCGAAACCACCTGAGTGAGCGGGCCTTAATAGAGTTGGCTTCCAGGCGGTTGAGCCCAACCCCGCTCGCGCAGATGGTTCCGGCGAGTCAGGCAACTCCAGGCCTGATCGCGCCGCATCCAACCCCCGCAAAATCCAGTCTCATGAGGGAATCAATCTTGTCGTTAAAATTTTACAGGTCTGCATTGCTGATCCTGGGTTTGGCTATGAGCGCTGCCGCGCAATCAACTAACCCAACGCCTGCGCCATCAATGCCCGTTGCTAATCCCACACCACCAGCTCAACAGGAAGACCCTGTCAAAGTTTTTATTGAAGAGGTTCGTCTACAGGTGATCGCTAAGGACCAGTTTGGCCATTACGATCCGTCGGTCGTACCCGAAGACATACTCGTGATTGAGGACGGCGTGGCCCAACAGATCAAAAGCGTGCGCCACCTTCCGGCTAATGTGCTCATAGTCCTTGATACCGGCGGCGAGTTGAGCGGTCTGGGCGGGTGGACAAAGAGGATTGATCTTACGAGAGAGGTGGCGGTGGCGTTGATTGGCCACCTAACCGAGGGTCCGTCAATAGCTGTGATGCAGTTTAGTAGTTCCCCTGATTTGATACAGCCGTGGACAAACGACCGCAAGGCAATCCTGAAAGTATTGGCCACAAAACTTTCTGCCGGCAAACGCGCGCGTTTTTCCGACGCCATAGCAGCAGCTGCAAAGTTATTACAGGAGCGTCCTGAAGGAAGCCGTCACGTTATTTTTGTAACTGACGGAGTGGATACGCCGGGAGGGAAAGTCGGACGGGCCCAGGCAATTAGTCAACTGGCAGCCGCGCGGTCCACAGTTCACATCATTAGTTACACTGAACTTGTCAGGCAGCCGCGTGGCAAGAATTCAAAGTCGCCCATCACAGTCGGCCAACTTCCAACATCCTCCGACCCAATAAGGATAATGGATCCAACCCAGCCACCGGGACAGTCCAGGAGTCCTTCATTTGGCGTGGGCGTCAGATTCGATCCGGCTATGAAGCGGCAGCGCAAGGCTTACGAAGCGGAAGTTAAGAAGAGCCAACAACTCCTGAGCGATATGGCTGAGGAAACGGGAGGGCAGATTCACCTACCGAAGACGAGTTATGAGATGGTTTCACAAGCGAAGGAGGCAGCCCGGGACGTGGGTTCGGAGTATGTCGTCACTTACAGGCCCAAGCGATCGCTGGCGTCAGCCCGGCCGGGAGAGTATCGGAAGGTACAGGTGGCATCGCGCCGAGTCGGTCTGAGTCTACGTTCAAGACGTGGGTATGTAGTCCCCGCGCTGCCGTGAAAAGAGAAGTCAAAAGGTCTGAGATCAGAGATCAGAGATTCTGACCTCTGACTTCTGACCTCTGACCTCTGGCTTCTAAGCGACTACGGACTCGAGGTGCCTTTCCAGCATGCCCACCATGCGGTTTACTTCGGGTTCATCCATCTTTTTCACGAGCGACTGCGCATGCAATCTGGCCCAGTCTTCCCTGGGTACGCGATGAAAGGCCCGGACCACTGCCGGGTCAAATTGTTTTCCTGCCCATTCATCGAGTTCCTTGGCCGCGGCTTCGTAGGGCTTGCCTTTGCGATAGACCCGATCGCTCGTAATGGCATCGAAGGCATCCGCAACCGAGAATATTCGTGCGCAGATATCTATCTCATCTTCACTTAAACCGAGTGGGTAACCAGAGCCGTCCCATTTTTCATGATGCTGGCCCACTACCAACGCAGCGCCTGAAAGAAACTCAATCCCGCGCAGGATCAGTTGACCGTGAACCGGATGTTCACGCATCAGCACCCATTCTTCCTCGGTTAACTTTGCCGGCTTGCGCAGGATTAAATCTGGTACACCAATCTTTCCGATGTCGTGCAACAACGATCCAAATTCAAGCGCCTTCATCCTGGCGCTGTCGAGACCATATTCCTGACCCAACCTTAAACTGTAGGTGACAACTCGTTCAGAATGTCCGTGTGTTTCAAGGTCCCGAGTTTCCAACGCGGCAGTCAGAGCTCTCAAGGTTGATCGATAGGCATCTTCGAGTGAGTTCAGAGCTTTATCAAGTTCCGCTGTTCGCTGATCAACCAATTCCTCCAGGTGGTTTTCATAGCGCTGCTTGGCAAGAATCAAATCCTGGTGTTCCAGCGCGCGTTTTACTACTGCTTCAACTTGCCTCAAATCAAAAGGCTTCATCACATAGTCGAAAGCGCCGAGTCTGAGTGCATCAATCGCGCTCTCGACGGTTTGCATACCGCTCACCATCACCACCACGGTGTTTGGCGACATGCTCTTCACCCGCGGGATCAGTTCGAGGCCGCTCATGCCGGGCATCGTGATATCGCTGACGACTAAATCGTAAGTAGTCTCAAAGAGTCGCTCAACAGCTTCCTCGCCAGATCCTGCGGTGGTGCAGTCATGCTGGTCTGCAAACAAGTCATGCAGGATCGAGGTAATCTCCGGCTCATCATCAACGATGAGAATGCGTGATCTCACGTCACCTTCCATTTGTTTCGACTCCTAATATCGGGGGATAACTAAAGTGTGCGGCGTCCGCAGAGAACGACTTTTGGGGCTGGGAAGATGGTAACTGAAGTGTGCCGGACTGTCCCCCACCCTCATGAGACAGGCTAGCATTCTACAGCTTTTCCCTTAGTGTGGCAAACAAGTTTTTACCAGCACGTAAATTGAGTATTTAAAAGGTTTGTGCGGTGAGAACTTCTGCCAGAGAGGAGTTTAACTCGGGTAGTACGCGCCCACCAGAGGCGCGCACTAACCCTTTCTAAGGAGACTAGTAACGGGCGCCGCGCCTTCTCTTCCGGATACCGTAGGTGTAGACGGCTGCACCTCCGCCACCCGCCAGGGCTCCTACCGCAGCCCCTTTCTTTCCACCGGCGAGCCCACCGATCAAAGCACCGGCCCCGGCGCCGCCAGCGGTGGTGAGCTTATCACGATGTTTTTGCCAGAAACTGCGACCATGACGATGGCCATCACCGATGCAACTCGAATGAGTATGCGTGGTGCTGCCATGCCTGTGCCTCAATCTCCCGCAGGTCCTCGCCTCCACCGGAACGCTTAAAAGTGCAACAAACGTAAGCAGTAACAAAATCGAAAACATTTTTCTCATAGTTATTCCTTTCCTTAACGGAAAACGCGGGAGAGATCAGTTGTTTCTGGAGGGCTAGGTGATGATTCTAGTGTTTGCATACCTGGTTGTCGAGGCGGGAGCCCAAGGCCGCAAAGCGGGGCGAGATCGAACTGAGTCTGCCTGCCTGGTGTCATCACACTCCCCTTACCATCTCCCGCAAACGCTCTTTCATCACAGCCTCTCTCGGACTTCTACATGCCCCTGCCAGCCATTCTTCAAGCCGTTTGACGGTCTTGGGTGTGCCATGCAGCGGACGGTGTTGATTTAGGATTGGTGCCGGAGGTCGGACTCGAACCGACATGAGTTTGACCTCGCCAGATTTTGAGTCTGGTGCGTATACCAATTTCGCCACTCCGGCAGCGAACTTTGAGGGGGAAGATAATAAGTCGAGTGATTGCCGAATCGCAAACGGGCGGGGTTGGATCAGCGAGACAGGCCTCCGTCGTGGGTCCACGAATACAGAACCGGGAGGGGTAGCGACCGGGTCAAACGATCAAGTTGGATTAAGTCTTGCTAAACCTTTCAGGTTACTCGAATTGTTGCGTTGAATCCGGGACCCGGTCGCTACCGCTCCCGGTTCTGTATTTGTCGACCCACTCAAGTACTCTTCTCTTACTGTGCCCATCATGGTGAGTCTGCAGTGAGCTTTATTTTTGTGCAAAGCTCCCGGACACGGAGAACACGAAGGACGCATAGAGTTAGGCAAGCCGCCCAGCAACAGTCTCAGGACGCACGCTGCGATGATCCGCCCGCTGTTGCTGCCTTTTCATTTGCCAGCATGGAAACCGGGATTGGATCATGCTGAGAGTGACCGTTTGAAATGGTCTTAGGATAGTTGGGCTTGTAGTCGTAGTGATAGTAGTAGTAATCGCCAGCCCGCACTTCCGCTTTGTTTAGCACCACGCCAATAATCTTTGCTCCGATTTCCTGCAACATCTGGCGGGTCCGCTTCACCACCTGGCGCGAAGTCTTGCCGCCATGCACCACCAACAAGACGCCGTCAACGAGGGATGAAATCAGCACCCCATCGGTGAACGACGCAATCGGAGGCGAATCGATCACGATGTACTGGAAAAAATCGCCGGCCAGGTCGAGCAAACCTTTCATCTGGTTGGAACCAAGCAGCTCCGCGGGATTTGGCGGAATCGCTCCCGAGCTCAGCAAGTAGATGTTCGTATCCTTATACTGATTGATCTTGGCAAGTGTTTCCGCTTCGGTGATCTCGCTGGAGAGAATCGCACTTAATCCCGCAGTGTTACTCAAACCAAAAACGTGATGTAGCCGCGGCCTGCGCATATCGGCGTCGATGACCAGGACCTTTGCTCCGGTTTGCGCGAGCACGGTTGCGGTATTCACCACCGTCGTTGTCTTGCCTTCAGCCGGCACGCTGGACGTAACCAGCAGAGTCTTCGGCGCCCTTCCTGGCGTGGAAAGAAGTAGTGAAGTGCGCAGATGCTTGTAGGCCTCGGCTTGTTGGGAAGGTCCGTCTGTATTTATCAGTAGCTCCGGTCCCTTGCCGCTTTCTCCACCTCGATGCAAGACGCCGGTGAATGGTGACAACCTCGACGTCAGTTTTCCGGCCATCGGAATTACCGCCAAGGCGGGAAGGCGTAGTCCGCTCTCGATATCATTTGGGTTCTTGATTGTGTCGTCGAGATACTCCAGAAAGAGCGCCAGGCCCACGCCAAAAGCAAGCGCGAGGATACTCGCAAACATTATTGCCTGCGTCCGCCGCGGGCCTATCGGACCCGGCGGTACGGCGCTGTAATCCACAACGTGAATATTGTTTGGGGTGCCGGCCATCGAAACGTCGTTCTCTTTCGAGCGTTGCATCAGGCCCTCAAGCAGACCTTTGTTTGTTTCGATTTCCTGCTTCAGAATGTTGTAGTTAATGGCTGCCTGATTTTGCGCCACTGTTTCAGAGCGTTGCTTGTTAAATGATTCGCGCAATGTTTTCTCGCGCGCCAGGGCCTTGCGGTAGTTTGTTTCCAGGTTGACGGTAAGTGTCGTTTTCGCGCTGCCGCGAGTTTCTGCCAACTGCTGCTCGATAACGGCTATTTGCTGGGCAACGTCTCTGACTTCCGGAGACTCGTCAGTGTCGGTCAAAAGCAGTTGCGATCGCTTCTGTTTTAGTTCGGCCAACCTGGATTTGAAGTCGGCGATCTGCTTGTCGCTTACTTCAGCGTTTGCCTCAGCGGCTCCGGGCATCATTCTCGTCGTACGGTAAGCCGCCTCCGCGAGATTCCGCTCATTCTCCGCCACCAGCAATTCTTTATTGAGGCCAGCAAGTCGTTCCACTACCGTGTTCTGGCTTGCGTCAAGCGAAAGAATCTCATGGCTCTGCGCGTAGTTGACCAACTGCTCTTCGCCGTTGCGAATCTGCGACTGCAGTTCGGCAATACGTTTCTGCATGTACGCGCCGGCGACGGTATTCGTCTTCGTCTTCATCTCCATATTCCACATCGCAAACGCGTCTGCGGTGGTGTTCACTACTTTGGTCGCCACGGCCGGATCAGTGTGGCTGGCGCGAATATCAATCAGCCGTGTCTTCTTCACCTGCGAGACGTCCAACATCCCGGCCAGCGTGTCGACGTAGGGCGCGAGGCGTTCAATCTCGCCGGGATCTTCTACCGAGAAATCGGCGCTCGTGGGAATCTTGTTGGAGCCTTCTTTCAGGATGCGGTTCGTAGGTTTAGCCGGCTCTTTAACCTGCTGCCGGAAACCTACCATCCGTAAGACACTTTGCCAGGTCGAACGATTCTCTACCCGCGGATCAAGAAATGTGCGGTTGTGTTCGAGGTCAAGTGTTTTCGCCACTCGTCGCAGCAAAGTGGGACTGGTAACGATCTGAACCTGGGTATTGAAGTACTCAGGATCCATGTAAGAGTTATCGACGTAGAACGAACTGCCTTTCGAAGCGCCAAGTGCGGGACTATAGGTTTCCGTGTCTACCTGTACGCGTGAGCGCGCCTGAAAGATATCCGGTTGATCGGCCTGCCTGATTGCCGCGATGGCGGAAACGATCAACGCCAGTCCAATAATCAACCAGAGGCGCTTGCGGATGGTGCGCCAGTAGTCTCGCAAATGAAGCTCACCTTCAGGCAAAGCTTCTTCGCCATAAACCACGATCGGCTGCGTCGCATAGCCGTTGCGAATATTCCCGTTGCCGTTGGCCTGCTCAGGAGAATTCTTGAGAATGACCTCCAGCGCCTTCGCCAATTCTGAAGTTTGTTTCATTGCGTCCCTTTGTTTGGCTCAGCAACTACCGCATCCGCATTGCGGGATCGCCGAAAAGCACCCAGGTGCGGCGCACATCACTGTTACTGGTGACGGCTTTGGCATTGCGAATCGCATCGCCCAGCCGGACCGTCTGACTGCTGAACAACTGACGATAAAACTCCTGGTCCAAAGCAAACTGCGATTGTGTTTCGGTAAATCCTGACGATGCCCAAACAGCGACCGCGCCACCATCTGGCGCTTTCAGCGACGACTCGGCCAGGCTATCGACATAGACGTCATGGCCGTAACCGTTCAGGCAACTCATCATCACGTACAGCGAAAGCCGGTTGGTGTTAGTCAGGTTGATGGCAAGGTTGGAATCGAACAGACCGGCTCCGGTCCAGACGCCGACTGATCCATGACCGTAGTAGTTCACGATCATTGGTCCCTGGTTTAGCGCTTCGACGATCTGCGCTCGCGTCAAATCATCGTTACCACCACTGCGATTTATCGTTTCCAATTCAATTCCCGGTGGCACTAAGGTTGCGATTTGCGCGCTCTGAGTTTCGAATCCAATGTCGGCCACCATCAACGCATTTCGCAGGGGCAGGTTAAGTTCACGTTCCTGTTCGTAAGACATGATCTTCGCCACCATCAGATCGGCATCAGCGACGGTGCGGGCGGGCAATCTACCAATCGCCATGTCAGGCATACCGAGGCCGGTAAAATCCACCAGCCAATCGTCGGACGCCGTCTCGAGAAACGTGGTGTCAATTAGCTTGGTGGGCACGAAGTCGTTATCGCCCTCATTGAGATAATTGCGTGGGTCCCAACTGCTGTCGCCGACCAACAGCAGATACTTTGGTTTCCGATGCCAACTTGCGGCGGCCGACATCAGGAAGCTCTTGATGGCAGTTGGGGTGTGCGCCCCATAGCTGTACTCGTCGTAAAGATCCTCAACATCGACGACAGCAACCACCAGACCCTGTGTGCGGCGCAGATTCGCCAGCGGCTCGATTGCCTGTCGGAAATTCTTGTGTGTGACGATGACCATGTCAGCGCCATTCGAAGGGGCGTTCCAGTTTGAAGGGATGTTCGCGGTGATCACGTCTGGGCTTTCGAACAGATTGGCGGCGAATGCCAGCAGTGTGCGCGGGGCATCCGAGGCCTGCACGCGAACCGAGTGCCCAATCTTTGACGGCTCAACGATCGCCTGTAGTTCTATTGGCGAGTGCGGATTTGTAATGTCAATCACGCGCAGATCTGACGTCGAGAATCCATCAACTCTGGCGATGCGGCCTGCCGGGGCGCTGAATGTAAGCGTGTTGTCGTCTGCGACGTAACGGTGGGCATAGGTCAACCTGATCCAGTCGATAAAACTGACGTCGGATTCTCCATTCGCTGAGCGAAGAGAAACGAGGTTGTCCCCGTCGGTTACGAGCGAACGACTGACAGCAAATTTCGTTACCGGATGTTCAATACCCGCAAAATTTATTCTGCCGACTTCCGTTCCATTGAATTCGACGCGGACCTCATGACTCTGCGCGCTCAGTCCCTGCAGAGCTATCTCGAGTTGCGGTTCAGCTTCCTGGCCGGGCGCCTCGCGATCAAAGTGACTGACCTTCAGGGTTTGCAGAACCGGTTCGCTGTAAACTAACTGGCCAAAAATATTTTCTTCGTCGCCATTCAAAAGGAAAGATGAATAGATGAGTTTCTCGCGTCGTTCAGTCGTGTAGTTGAAACTGCGCACGCCTGTGTTTCCGGTCCAATAGAGATCTCCGGGCTTCAACCTTTGCGACCTGGCAGCAATTCGTTTCCCTTGCGCATTGCCGCTGATCAACCAATAAGTCCGCGTGTCGGCCGTGGGCGTATCAAGCCCCACTCCGTAAAACTCGATCCCCTCAATATCGCTAATGCTGGGTCCATCGCCGTTCAAGCGCATCGGAACTTCCTCGCCGTCAACAAACAACTGCAACAGGCGCGCTTCGGAATTCGCATCAAGCCCCGCTCCGACGAGTTGAGCTCTCTCCACGCGATACCAGCCCGTCTTGCGGATTTGCATTTTCACAGCCGCGCCGGCGGCGATGTTTTGTTGTGTCCCAAGGATTGAGGCTCTTCGTGGCTTCAACTGTGGTCGGCGCTGCGCGTCTTTGCTGGCAGTTATTGCGGCTGGCCAGCCCGTCTCGGATGCGTGACTATTACCGCGAGAAGCGCCGGCAAGTTCATTCAAGAGCAGGGCGCGATCTTCCGTGCGAGAAGCGCCGGGATTCTTATCCAAAGAAGAAGCGACGAATGGATAGACCGGGCCGACCAACTGCCGGCTGCCGTCCAGGTCGATAGCCTCAAGGTGGTAGGCAGTGTCGGGAGTGCCGTCTTCGTCAAACCATGAATAGGAATAGCCCGCCCGGAGATGATTGCCCTGTCCAACCGTAAGCGCTGAACCCGCAACTACAGACGGAGTGACGCGACTACGATGACCATTCTTTTCTCGATAAACGTTGAAGCCCAGATTGTTGACTTCGTAACCGCTGGCCCACGTTAGTCGAACTCCGTCTGCGGAACTCCACGCATTGAAGCGAGTAAGCCGGACTGCTGTTGGGCCAGGTCCGGAAGGCGAACCACCCGCGAGCGTCCAGGCGGAGAACTGCGTGACGCCCGATTTTTCTGCCCAGTTAGCAGTGTCGGCAGTATTATTCGCAGTCTTGACCTGTCGTTGCCAGGTGTTGAACCCGTTATGCCGCCACAGATCAAAGTCGGCGCTGCTTTCGTTGTTTCCGTTAAGCTCCGAATTCAAATAGTGCAAACGCAGCGTTGCAGAGTAACCACTTCCGCCTGTCGGCGTTACGGTGTAAGTGCGTTGAATGGCGGTGGAGAATCCAAAATCAACTCCAGTCGGCACTGACTTTGCCAGATTGACTGTCATCGAAGTTGGCTTCGTTCCGGCCCCAGTGAAGTTAAGACTTACAAATTGATTTCCAAACGCATAGGTAGTGCCCGTCGTAAATGTGTGCGTCCGTCTGACGCTGCCAACCACGTCAGTGCCTGGTGCAGGCGTGCCCGTTGATGTGGCGCCGACTCCCATGTTCAAAGTATTGGCGCCTGTGGTCACGTCTCCGCTGTGGAGAGAAAGCACGGCGTTTACGGTTGCATCCACGCCGCTGAGGGCGACACCCGTCAGGTTATTAATTGTCAGGCTGCTAAATGCAGTAGTAGTTGATCCGCTGATCGTTTGCGCCGAGGTTCCGTTAAAGGTTGTCGTCTGTGTGCCGGGCGTAAACACTCCGTTATTAACCCAGTTTCCGGCGACGTTAAGGGCCAGGTTCTGCGCTCTGAAGTCAGCTCCTGAGTCAATCGTTACTACGCCTTTGACCGTCAATGGGCTAATAGCCATGGCTGCATAGGGCGAAGTGGTGTCCTTGATTGTGAGGTTAAAAATTGGAGTGGTACTCGTCATCAGGTACCGATTTGGAATCGTGGTGCTCGCATTTCCAAACTGGACCAGACCACCGGTGACACTGCCAAGGGTGGCACCCACGACGTAGTCGCTCGGGATAGCGGTAGGATTCTGAAGGATGATCGTTCCCGCACTCATTGTGAAGGATGAGCCGGTGGCATGGATGTCAAAAGAGCCATACGATCTACCTCCGCTGGTAATGCTGGAGTTGACCCCTATCATGGCAGTTGTGACGGTTCCACCACTCTGGCTATAGGTGGTTGTGTTTGTCGTTCCCAAAGAAGACACCGTCGTGCCTTGAAGCGGACCAGCGATGTTTAGCGCGCCGCCTTGTATGTCAATTGTCGAACCTGTCGCGTAAATGAGTCCCAAATCCGCAGCATTTCCAATGTTGTAGGTCCCCAGCGAAATCCGCAGCAGGCCGCTGAGATTGAGATCGCCAGCTTGTGCTGTGACGGTGGCGTTAGGGTTATTAATCCATATTCCTTCGTCTGAGTTGATCGTGTAGGCCGCGGAGGAAAAAAATGTATTGCTAATCGTAAACGATCCCGAGACCTTGAAAATGCCATCCATCAAAGTTAAGAACCCTGCCGGAACAGTGAAGTTTGTCGAGGTTATTTCTACGATGTTGGCGTTAGCCGCGCCGCTGTTATTGATAGTGATGAGATTGAAATGCGTAGTGCCCCCAGCGCCGCTGACAGTCTGATTAGCGCTGCCGTTGAAAGTTGTATTCATCGTGGCGCCGCCAACGACCGCATCGAACGTACCGGCGTTTGCGAGACTTCCACCGAGGGTGAAAATGTTGCCGCCGTTCCCAGCGGTTTGAAAAACGCCCCCACTGTTTACGGTAACGTTTCCGGTGACGGTGATTGTCCGGTCGGTGTTGCTGCTTCCAATGGTCAGCGTGCCGCTGATTGATAGACTGAGAAGACTGTTTGTGTTGGTGTTGAGTGTCATCACGGAGCCGGCGGGAATAATGACCGCGTCTCCGGTCGCTGGAACGCCTGATGGGCTCCAATCGTTACTATCGCTCCAGTCACGAGCTCCGGAGTTAGCCGTCTTGGTGGCAGCGTGAGTCGACAAAACGGTGAAGAACAACGCCGCAACCAGCGTAGCGGCAATAATAATGGACTGTTTCATCCTCGCTCGGCGCTTCGGATTCTGCATCTTTGCAGTTTCAGGAAGATTTGAGCTGAGAGCTAAGATCACTGCTAATTACCTCTAGCTTTCACCGCAGAACTCATTCACTCCAACCTTCTCAGCCTAAGCGCAACGCCGGGTCCCGGGATTGCAGCCAGATGGCGTGTCCATGCATACGCCCGAACAACACTCAGTTCCGGAGCTGCAGGGTTTGCACCTCGCGCTGCACGAAACTGCCGCTTGCACTGCCGTGGGCGCGCTTATCGAGATCACCAGAGGTACAGCAATGGCGGCTCCTATTCCAATTCGTCTGACCGCTTCCCGTCTGGACATGCCCACTCCTACCGATTGATTTGCCAAATTCCCGTTTTCCAGCAAGTGGTTACGCTGTAAGTCCTGCAGCCCCAATAGAATCAAACTCGCGTCAGGTTTGGCTCCCGAAGCACGGCCGAAGGTGATAGCCAATTGATCAACTGAGTTCTTGCCGTCGCATAAGCGCCAAATCCCGGCAGCTGAAGCATTTAAACAATGCGCTTGGTCACGAGCGAGGTCATAAACAAGCACCTCATCATCGACTTCCTTGATAACGAGGCCTTCCTTGCGGGCCAGGGGCAAAAACTCCAGTGCGTCTCTCTTCATAGAGGCCCTCTATCCGCGCCGGCGGTCACGCTAACGGGAGTCCCGGAGATCGGACAGGATTGCGAGATGCTCAAATTGGGTTTCTGAAGTGGGGCCATTTAGGAACCTTAGTAAGTCCCGATGAAACTTCGTACCGCTTAATCTCACGAAATCGAGGAACAGAACCGATCTAGATGGTGACGGCCCACTACGAAAAGAGCTTTTTGACCCCAAAAACAAAGGGTTGGAGCAAGCCCGAACCGCCGCAAACTATCACCGTTGTGTCACGAATGTCAAGTAAATTATCAAGCTTAACGGGCTAACTGTTTATATCACACGCCTTGTGCGCGTCCCTCGTTAAAAAAACCTAAAAGTGCTTAAGCGAGATCTTAGAGAACTATCCTAATTGAGGAATTAAATGGGGCTACCAGAACGCCTCGGCCAGTCTGAAAATTCTCGCTGAGGGATGTTTTGCAATTTTTGCAATAGTTTAACATGGCGTTCAAAGTATTACCAATGAGGAAGATGACGAAGATAGTGAAAGAGGCGGGTTGGTCTCGCGGGCTATCTGAATCACGGCAAAACCTTTGACCGCTGGTGTTTCGTGCTGTATTTTCGGTGCTGAAACGTGAAATCACGCAATCCCCTGGCAATTCAACATTCCAAAGCGTCAGACCGCGCCGAACAGTCGCCTGAAGCGCAGGCATCTCTTCGCCCGCCATTAAAATGGGCCGGGGGTAAGCGCTGGTTACTTCCCCAGCTCGAGTCACTGTGGGCGCCTTACGCGTCAAGACGCCGATACGTGGAACCTTTTTGCGGCGGACTTGCGTGTGCGCTGGGCTTGCGGCCGAAAGACGCCCTTCTCAATGACATTAACCAGCACCTCGTAAACTTCTACACCGCGCTTCAGCAAGGCCTTGAGATCGACGTTCGCATGAATAACGATGAATCGACCTTCTACGCGCATCGGAGCCGTTTCAACGAATTGATCAGAGAGGGAAAATGGAAAGGGACAGAAGCCGCGCAGCTCTTCTATTATTTAAACCGAACCTGCTTTAATGGCCTCTGCCGTTTCAATCAGAGTGGGGAGTTTAACGTTCCGTTCGGTCGCCATACTTCAATTACTTACGTCACCGACTTCAGCGCGTTTACGGGCGCGTTCGAACACTGGAGATTCACCAATAGCGATATTGGGTCTTTGCCGTTAGACGACGAAGATTTTATCTACGCTGATCCCCCATACGACGTGGAGTTCACGACCTACAGCGCCGGCGGCTTTGACTGGGACGACCAGGTGCGCACCGCAGAACGCCTGGCCGAACACCCTGGTCCAGTAGTAGTTTCGAATCAGGCGACGTCTCGAATTGTTCGGCTTTACAAGAAGTTGGGATTTAAAGTCAGCTATCTCGAAGGCCCCCGACGGATCAGTTGCACCGGCGATCGTTCCGCCGCGAAGGAAGTACTAGCGGTAAAAAATCTAAAATGAGATGTTAAGTCGCGGCGAGAAATTCAACGCCCAATGATTACTTTCTAAGTTCCCTTTTCACTGGAGATCCCTTTATGGCTTCGATTGCTAAGTGCTTTGTCATAATCGTCCTGACAGTTTTCATATTCGGCCCCAGAGCATTAGCACAGGACGCCGAAACGACTAAAGCTCTGCACGATCTCTTCGCGCGGGAATGGGACTACGATCTTCGCGAGAGTCCCACTCGTGCATCGCAGTTGGGAGATCGGCGCTGGAATGACCGTTGGACTGACATGAGCCTCAACGCAATCAAGCGACGTCATGAGCATGAACGGCAGGTGCTCGCTGAACTCGAGAAGATCGACCGCACCAAACTCGCCCGCTCCGAACAGCTCAATTACGACCTGTTCAGGAAAGCCAGCGAATTAGCGATCGAGGAATTCAAATACCGTTGGTATCTGGTTCCATTAAACCAGCGCGGCGGTATCCAGTCGCAGAACGAACTCTCGGATTCGCTTCGGTTCACAACGGTCAAAGATTACGAAGATTGGATCGCCAGGCTCAAGGCATTCCCGACGTTCATGGACCAGACGATCGCTTTGATGCGGGAGGGCATTCGCGCGAAGATGCTGTTGCCCGAAGTAATCATGCGGCGCATTCCCGCGCAAATCGATCGGCAAATTTTTAACAACCCGGACGAGAGCCCGTTCTACAAACCCTTCAAACGCTTCCCGGCTTCAGTTCCAGTTGCGGATCAGGAACGATTGATGAAGGAAGCGCTGGCGGCAATTGGCTCCAACGTCATACCTTCCTACAGGACCTTCAAGAAATTCTTCACCGAAGAGTATCTTCCCGCAACTTACAAAGAGGTGGGAGCATGGCAGATGCCGGAAGGTGCAGCGATGTATGCCTTTCTGGTTCGCAAGTACACGACAACCAACACCACGCCGGAGGAAGTTCATGCCAGAGGCCTGAGCGAAGTAAAGCGGATCCGTGCGGCAATGCAGGGAGTGATGAACCAGGTCGGCTTCAAAGGAACGCTACAGGAATTCTTCGCCTTCCTTAGAACTGACAAACGTTTCTATTACACCACGCCTGAGGAATTATTTGCGGCTTACCAGGCGATCTCCAAACGGATCGATCCTCATCTGGTGAAAGTATTCAAAACTCTGCCGCGCATGCCTTACGGTGTGGAACCTATACCTTCAGCAATCGCGCCTGACACGACCACGGCGTATTACCGGCAACCAGCCGCAGACGGATCGCGGGCCGGCACCTATTTCGTCAACTTGTTTCAGCCGCTTTCACGGCCGAAATGGGAAATGATGGCGTTGTCGCTGCACGAAGCGGTGCCCGGACATCACTTGCAGATCGCACTGGCCCAGGAGCAGGGCGACATTCCAAATTTCCGACGCTACGGCGGCTACACCGCGTTCGTCGAAGGCTGGGGGCTTTACGCCGAATCGCTTGGCGAAGACATGGGCCTCTACGACGATCCCTACGCTAAGTTTGGCCAGCTCGCCTACGAAATGTGGCGCGCCGTCAGGCTCGTCGTCGACACGGGCATCCATCAAATGCACTGGACGCGCAAGCAGGCGATTGACTACTTCCTGGAAAACTGTCCGAAGCAGGAGCTCGACATTATCAATGAGATTGATCGCTACATCGCATGGCCAGGTCAGGCGCTGGCTTACAAGACCGGGGAATTAAAGATCAAGGAATTGCGCGAACGCTCAAGTCGCGAGCTCGGAACCAGGTTTGACGTCCGCGAGTTTCATGAAGTCGTACTCGGATCGGGGGCTGTGCCGCTCGATATTCTGGAACGAAACGTAGGGGAATGGATCGACGTGAAGAAGAAGAGTTAGCTCTCCACTATGAAAGTCTAAGTCAGGAACAGCAGTCTCCAGGGTGACAAGCTGGCTTGCTCCTCGCTCATGATTTGTTTTCATATCGCCGAATTTTCAAGTTCCAGTTCGATAGCTGCGTAAATCGGCACGAGTTCAAGCGCGGGAGCAAGCCCGCCTTCCCTACCCCGAGCTAATAAACTTGAACAGTTCTAATCAAACAAGCTGGCTGCCGGAGGTGATTTATGGAGATCATGCCTTTCAATCTCACGTTGCGCTTGTGTGCAATGACTCCGGCGAAATCTCTCTCTTCGCCCCAGCCACGGAGACTCAAAATCCAAAAATCCTTAAAAAGCGCGCTCTCCTTCCAGGCCTCGTCAACGCGCATTCCCACGCATTTCAGCGCGTGATTCGCGGCCGCACCGAATATCGCACCTCGCAAACCAAGGATAGTTTTTGGACCTGGCGCGAAATGATGTACAGCGCGGCAGCGCGCCTTACTCCTGAAGACATCTACGATGCTTCGCGAATGGCCTTTCTCGAAATGGCCCTGAGTGGAATCACTTCAGTGGGCGAATTTCATTATTTACATCATGGGCTCGAGGGCGTTGCTTACGAGGATCCGAACCTGCTCGCAAAAGAAGTCGTGCGCGCGGCCGGCGATGTCGGCTTACGCATTGCCCTGCTGCGCGTGGCCTATGCGCGGTCGGGTTTTGAGACTGAACCAAATCCCCAGCAAGCGCGGTTTATTGAAAAGGATCCGGAAGCCTACCTAAGCAATGTCGAAAGACTCATCGGAGATCTCGACCAAAACATGGCGTGGGTCGGAATCGCGCCGCACAGTGTTCGCGCAGTGCCTTTGGATTACCTGAAACAAATCATCGCGTTTGGCAACGAGAAACAGATGCCGATCCACATGCACCTGGCGGAGCAGCCTGCTGAAGTTTCGGCGTGCATCGCTGAGCACGGCAGATCACCCGTTGCCTTGCTCGATACAGAAGGATTGTTAAGCGAGCGGTTCACGGGTGTTCACGCCATCCATGTAACTCCCAAAGCGGTGGCGCAGTTGGCCCGCGCGCGCGCACTCGTCTGCGCCTGCCCAACCACGGAGCGCAATCTTGGCGACGGGGTTGTGCCGGTTGATGAATACTTTAAGCAGGGCGTTCGGGTAGGGCTGGGGTCAGATAGCCATGCAGAGATCGACTTGCTGGAGGACGCCCGCGAACTCGAATACCATTTGCGACTTCAGAAACTCGAGCGCGCGGTTTTGGACCAGGGCGGAAGTCCGACCGCAATGGAGGGAATCCTTCTGCGGTCTGCCGAATCTCAAAAGGCCCGCCGTGACGCTCAGGCCGCTGCTTTATCAGCGCGTTTGTTTGAGTGTGCGACTGTGATGGGCGCTGCCTGTATCAACTCTCCAGGCGGCTCGCTAGCAGCCGGGCGTCCCGCAGATTTTTTTACCGTTGATCTCGATGATCCTTCTATCGCCGGTGCTTCATCTGACGCGCTGCTTTCGAATATTGTCTTCTCGCTGTCGCGAACCGCAGTCAAGGATGTGGTCGTTGGCGGCAAACAAATTGTGGCGGACGGGAGACATGCTCAACAGGAAGAGATCGTTGAAAGGTTCAAGGCCCTGCAGAAGAAATTGTGGGGATAAGTCTGCGCTCGCATCCAGGACATGACAATGACGGTCCAGCAAACACTCGCAGCATTAGTCGCCATCGATTCAGTCTCATCGCGTTCAAATGTCGCGATCACGGAGGTTCTCGCGCAACAGTGTGAGGCGCTGGGGCTGCGCACAAAACGTTTCCCCTACACGGACGATAATGGGATCGAAAAGGTCAATCTGATCGCTCTTGCCCGCGCCGAGTTTTCCGACACGCCCACAGTTGAACTCGCATTGGTGGGCCACACCGACACCGTTCCCTACGACCCAAACTGGGAAGAGGCACTCAAACTCACTGAGCAAGAAGGCAAACTTTTTGGCCGGGGCGCTTGCGACACGAAAGCATTTATCGCCGCTGCTCTCAGCGCAGTTGCTACAGTTAAGCTCGATCAGTTAAAGCGACCACTGGCGTTGATATTCACTGCCGATGAGGAAATAGGATTGATTGGCGCAAAGCGTCTGGCAAAATCCGGCGCGCTGCGTGCACGGTATGCAATCGTAGGCGAACCTACTTCACTACGGCCCATGCGCGCCGGCAAAGGATATTGCGTAGCGGAGATTCTTATCAAAGGCCGCGAAGGTCATAGCGCTTATCCGGCATTGGGCACCTCCGCTGTCTTCGGCGGCGCACGCCTCATAACCAAAATTGAAGAGATTGCTGAAAAACTTAAAAGCGAAACGCATGCGGCATTTGACCCGCCCTGCACCACACTAAACGTCGGACTACTTCGCGGCGGGACGGCGAAGAATGTGATTGCGGGTGAGTGCCGTTTGACGCTCGAGTGGCGGCCTATTCCCGGCCAGTCTCCGAGCCACGTTCTGGACCTGCTCAACTCGGCGATAGAGATCGAGAAAACGCAGAACCCTGACTTCGTTTGCGAAGTAGACGCGGCCAGGGAGGATGGGGGTTTCGAGACTTCGCCTGATTCACGCCTGGTTAAGCTGATGCAAGAACTCTCGGGCCTTGAAGCGGGGACCGTCGCCTTCGGAACCGAGGCGGCGCAAATGGCTGAACTCGGGGCCGAAGCCGTAGTTCTCGGCCCGGGCAACATTCGTGTGGCCCATCAAACCGGAGAGTTTGTGCCGGTTGATGAATTGAATCGCTGCACGGAAATACTGACGCAAGCCGTCGAAAGACTCTGCTTTTAGATGAGGCGCATTAACTGGGAGCGCAGGCATCCGGCCTGCAAATGAGCGCAAAGCGCGAACCCACAGTTAATGCGTGGCCATCGATTACTCCGCGAGGTGCGCTCGCGTTTGCAGGCAGATGCCTGCGCTCCCAGCCCCAGCCTTCTTTTGGTCACCCGATCGGTTTAAGTTAAGCTGTTTCAAACGTTCCCGGGCAACTAGCCAGTGTCTGGTTCCATCGGAACTGTTCGCGCTTCGCGCTCATTGCAGGCAAGATGCCTGCGCTCCCAGGTTCACGCAATTAAGGTTAAACCGCTCTTTTTTGATATGAAACGCATTAACAAACACGTCCCAGCTCTCGCGAGTGCTTTCGTCCTGCTTACAACTATTTCATTTGTTGTTATCGCGCAATCACAGCCGGGCCCGCTCACCAGCAAGGAGCTCGTCGCACTCGTTTACCAACTGCCGGCACATCCCGAGAGGCGCGATGAAATCGTGGCCGAAGTTCGAAAGCGCGGGATCGGCTTCCCACTCACATCCGGCATGCGTTCGCTGGTCGCGAGCAAGAGCGGCAACGATGCCCTGCTGCGTCGCACGCTTGAAGAGGCTGAACGCAGAAGGTTGAACCCAACGGCCTCGGTATTGCCACCGGAGAAAGAGTCGAACGAATTATTGGAGCGCGCTCGCGTAGCAACACTTGGAGCCGCCGATGCGATGCCCGATTTTCTCGTCAAGCAACTAATCAAACGTTCGGTAGCTTATGGCACAACGAATAATTGGCTGCCGCAGGATAATCTGACGATCGCAGTCGGTTACCGTGCAAATTCCGGTGAGCAATACAAGGTGCTGGCGATCAACGGTATGCCATCGAATCCGGATGCTCAGGAAAGCAGGAGCTACAGCAAACAGGTCGGCGGAGCGAGTTCAACGGGTGTGGAGTATATTTCGGCACTGGCTGATCTTTTCAGGCCTGAATCAAAAACTGAATTCAAACTCGCGGACACTGACTTGATTCGTTCGCGCCGCACGTTGGTTTACGAATACGAGATCAGGAAACCGCTCTCTAAACTTACGCTCAGTGTGGACGAAAACTCGGCAAGTGCCGGCTCTCGGGGTCGCGTCTGGATAGATCGGGAAACGAATCGCGTGTTGCGCTTCGAACAGATTGCCACCGACATCGAGGCGGGCTTCCCGATAACCGCGGCGCGCACACTTATCGATTACGACTGGGTCACCATCGGCGAGAAAAAGTATTTGTTGCCGACGAATTCGGAGGTAGTGCTCACGAGCGTTAACCGCCAAATGTCGCTGCAAAGCCGCAATGAGATTCGTTTTCGCAGTTACCAGAAGTTTAGCGCCGAGATGAAGATTATCGATGAAATCGAAGATGACGATTTTCCGCCCGAGCCATCGCCAAGCCCGTTTTGAGCGGCCGCAATCCTCATGACCGAAGGGGATACTATCCACGAATTCACACGAATAAAGATCAAATAGTTTCGTGTCCATCCGTGTAGTTTTCGTGGATCGTCCAGGAATGGAGGCGTGGCAGGAAATGTTGTTAGAACATTCAGCGCACTCAGGAACGCGCGGAGCTTGCCGCTCCCACTGACGCAATGTTTCCATTACTAACTGCAAGTCTGCTCGCGTTGCTCTTAGGCGCAAACCACTACGGTCTGGTTCCAGCCGCGCGCGCCCAGGAAAAGCCCGACAAAGATTATCTCGTTTACGTCCTCTCCGAAGCCGCAGACAAAATCTCGCTGGTGCGGTTTGGACCAGCCGGTGCGCGCGTCGAGCGCGAACTGTCGACCGGCGACATGCCCGTCGACATTGATGGGCCACATGGGATTGCCGTGTCGCGGGATCAGAAGTCCTATTTCGTTTCCCTGGCACATGGACGGCCGTTCGGATCAGTCTGGAAGTATTCGGCAAAGGACGACCGAGTGCTCGGACGAGTCAGGCTCGGTTTATTCCCGGCCACGATGGATTTGAACGCCGACGGCAGCTTGCTTTACGTGGTCAACTTCAACCTGCATGGAGATATGACGCCTTCATCAGTTTCCGTAGTCGCTACGGAGCCGATGATGGAGGTCGCCCGGATTCCAACGTGCACGATGCCTCATGGCTCGCGTTTGAATGCGCAGGGAACAAAACACTATTCGGCTTGCATGATGGACGATATGCTGGTCGAGATTGACACTCAAACTTTGAAAGTGTCGCGTCATTTCCTGCTTACCAGGGGCCGCGAGCAAGGCACGAACGGGCCGGTAAAGCAGGCTCCGCTAACGAATGCAGCAGCTGCAAGCGGGCACCAGCATATGGGCCAGAAAGACAAAAGGAGCAACATCGATAGTGGCGGCCACGGCATGGATCTTCCGAAAGCTGCCGACATTTCCTGTTCACCAACCTGGGCGCAGCCATCGGCAACTGGTTCCTCTGTTTTCGTCGCTTGCAATAAATCTAGCGAGATCGTCGAAGTTGATACCGCTAAATGGACCGTGGTCAGACGAATGCCGGCACGAGCGGGCGTTTATAATCTCGCCGTTACCAGAGACGGAACCAGACTTCTGGCTACCAACAAACGCGATCAATCGGTAACTATTATTGACGTAAGAAGCGGGACCGAACTCGCGCGCATTCCTACTCGCCGCAGAGTGCTGCACGGTGTGGTGATTTCGCCGGATGATCGCTATGCCTTTATCTCGGTCGAGGGCGTCGGCGCCGAACCGGGTACCGTGGAAATAGTTGATCTCTCGGCACGCAAAGTTGTAGCGACTGTTGACGTGGCGGCGGAAGCAGCCGGAATCGATTTCTTTCGCACCGAGCCAGCGAAGTAACTCACCCCATAGTACTGACTTCTCTCCTGCCGTCTGCGATAATCGCCTCGCACTACCCAACATCGATACAGTCGACATAGGCCGGAACCAGCAAGGCTTAAAACGGCAAACATACAATTCAATGAGCGAAGCGAATGACAAAGTCATAGGCGTGAGTGAACTCCCGCTCTTTCCTCTGCCACTGGTCCTGTTTCCCGGAGCGCCTCTCCCGCTGCACATATTTGAGCCACGCTACCGCCAGATGCTGGATGACATTCGCGCCACCAATAATCTTTTTGGGCTTTCATATCTTGACGACTCAGCCGAAAACGAGATTCCGCCGGCAGGTCATATTGGGTGCGCGGCCGAGGTTACCGAAGCGCAGACCATGCCCGATGGCCGTTCCAATATTCTGACCGTTGGCCTTATCAGGTATCGCATTGAAAAGTATGTCGAGCGCGAACGAGAATATCTAACGGCGCAAGTCAGTTTCTTTGAGGATGAACCTGAGGACAACGAAGCCTTGCGCGCGAGTGCGCAGGAAGTTGCCGCCACCTTCACCCGCATCGCACGTTCGGTGCGCAAGATAAACGATGAGCGCACCAATCTTCCCGACATCTCTGATACGGAACCGCAACGACTTTCTTTTTTGGTCGCGGCCGCTGTAGAACTCGATATGAACGCGAAACAAGCTTTGCTGGAACTCCGTTCAACGGCCAGGCGCCTCGAGCGTCTGCGCGAAATCCTGACTCTCGTAGTCGGCAATTACGAGGAGCGCGCCAGAATCCATGATTTGGCAAAAGGCAACGGCCATAGCGGTAAGAAGTTTGAAATGGAATGATCGTAGGACAGACATTCCGGTCTGTCCCCTGGTGGCAGAATTACTAACGTGGAATTCTTCGCATGACTAAGGTTGCTCCTAAGCCGCCCTCACAAGCGGATCAGATTCACGTACGCCTGCTGTTTTTTGGCGCAGCGCGTGACGCCGTCAACAACGATGAGGTTGACTTTATACTCCGCGCCGGGGCTACGGCGGCCGAAGCTCTTAAAGCAGTGCTGGAGAAATATCCCGAGTTGCGTCGCTTTGGTCGTTCACTTTTGTTTGCTGTCAATCAGGAGTATGCCCGCGGAGATCGACTGATTGAGAATGGTGACGAACTCGCCGTGTTTCCTCCGGTTAGCGGCGGCTCCGACAATCGTGCCGACGCTGGGAGCGCAGGCATCCTGCCTGCATCAGCTTACTCAAACGATTTCTTCGAGTTAACCACTGAAGCAATCGACGTCGGTTCTGTTGCCCGTCGCGTCGTCCCGCCCGAGTGCGGCGCCTCCGTCACACTCGATGGTTACGCCCGGGAATGGACCAGCGGACGAAGAACACTCTATTTGGTCTACGAAGCCTACGCGCCAATGGCCCTTAGCGAACTTCAGCGGCTGGGTCGTGAAGCACATGAGCACTTCGAAATTGCGCACCTCTGCATAGTCCATCGCACTGGAAAACTGGCGATTGGTGAAACGAGTGTGGTGATCTCCGTCAGCGCTCCGCACCGGCGCGCCGCATTTGAGGCTTGCGAGTGGGCCATACGAGAATTGAAACGCACTGTGCCTATCTGGAAGAAAGAAGTTTTCGAGGACGGAGAAGTTTGGGTGGAAGGCGAGAGCGGAGCTAATAGCCCGCCTGGCGAATCTCACCACCACGGATGAACCCGAACGCCAACTTTTTCGTTACAGAGGGTGACGGAGGTAAGAACGTTATGCGGTGCACAAACTGCGGCAGCCACAGTGATCAGCACGAACGATTTTGCCGGAAATGTGGAGCAGATTTGGTCGGAGTGCAAAATCGAAGTCTAGAGACTTCCAAGCGCTACGCTCTCCAGCAGGAAGACACTGACACCGAGCCGGCGCATCAGAGAGAAAAGGATCCGGACGAATTGGTTGGGAGCGGTCTCGCGAGTTTCTTTATTGGCGACGGCTTTTTTATGGTTGGAATTCTTCTCAGCGTCATGGAGAGTTCGGTCACGAGTCTCTTATGGCTGCTGCTCTTGATTCCGGCGTTCGCCTTCTTTGGCAAGGGCGTTTCGGACGTGTTTCAAGCAAAGCAGATCCGCCGGCGCCGAAAACAAAACGAGTTGAAACCAGCAGCAACAACGCCGTCTGGCAGTTTGTTCCCAGCGGCGAGCGTGACCGAGCGAACCACACGACAGCTCAAATAGCGATTATCTTCTGCAGCAAATCCTGACCGAGCTCCAAATCAGCGGGGGCAAGCCACCCTTCCCTACTGCAAGCTAACGATACTTGAGTGAGCAAAGTCAGGCTTAGTTGGGAAGGACTGCTTGTCCCAGCCGGTTCTCAGAAGACATTTAATTTACCGGTGCGTCTTCGGTTTCCTCATCAGCCGCCGCTTCGACTAATGAAGCGCTCGTCACTCTGTCACCCGCATCAATCTTGATCAACCTTACGCCCTGAGCGCTGCGGCCGGTTTTGCGAATCTCGCCGGCTTCGAGCCTGATTAGTTTCGCCTGTTGGGTGATGATCATGATTTCCGAGTCGGCATCCACCGGAAACACTGCCACCACTTTGCCGGTTTTTTCCGTGGTCTTCATGTTTATCACGCCCTTGCCGCCGCGCGACTGCAAACGGTAAGTGGTGATCGGCGTCTGCTTGCCGTAACCCAATTCGGAAACGGAAAGCATTTTCTCCGTATCATCGGCAGAAACGGGACAGACGGACACAACGTAGTCATCGATGCGCAGGTCTATGCCCCTCACGCCGCGCGTGGCCCGACCCATCGACCTAACGTTCTTCTCGTCAAACCTGATTGCCAAACCGTTATGCGTGGCAATAAAAATTCGCTTCGCACCATCGGTCAAAACCACGTCGAGCAATTCATCGCCTTCATCGATATTGATCGCGATGATTCCGTTTGTGCGAATGTTTTGAAAATCCGAAAGCGAAGTTTTCTTGATCACGCCTTTGCGCGTAACCATCAAGACATATCGGCCTTCGGCAAACTCTCGGACTGGAACTACGCCGGCAAGCTTCCGGTCGGACGGGATATTGATCAGATTGACCACGGCTTTGCCTCGCGCAGAGGCCGCGGCATCCGGCACCTCATGGACTTTGATTTTGTAGACCATTCCATCGTCCGTGAAGACCATCAAATAATCGTGCGTTGAAGCGATGAACAGGTGCTCGACAAAATCGGCGCCTTTCGCTGCAGCGCCAAATCGACCCTTGCCACCGCGACCCTGACGTTGATAGGTCGTGATCGGAGTGCGCTTGATATAACCGCTGTTGGTAACAGTGAGCACAACATCTTCATCGGCGATCAAGTCCTCGATTGAGAACTCAACTCCCTCCTGCACAATCTCCGTCCGGCGCGCATCGCCAAACTCTTTCTTCACGTCTTCCAGCTCGCCGCCGATCACTCGCCGCAGTGAATGTTCGTTGGCCAGAATCTCTTCCAGCTCCGCAATGTGCTTGATGATTCCTTCATATTCATCAGTAATCTTTTGGCGTTCAAGACCGGATATTCGGCGCAACTGAAGATCCAGAATGGCCTGGGCCTGCAGCTCGGAGAAATCCAGCCGGGTCATCGTTTTTTGTAATGCCGCGAGGTAAGTCTTTAGTGGTTTGTCTCCCGGAACTCCCTTCCACGCTTTCACTTCGCTCATCGTCTTCATTTGGCCGGTCAACCACTGACGGGCTTCATCCACCGAACGCGAGTTGCGGATCAGGGTGACGATGTAATCAAGCGCATCGATGGCCTTGGTCAGGCCTTCCAGGATATGAGCGCGCGCCCGGGCTTTTCGCAAGTCGTATTCAGTTCGCCGCCGGACAACTTCCCTTCGGAAATCGATGAAGCACTCCAGCATCTGCTTCAGATTTAGAACGCGCGGCTGTCCGTTAACAATGGCCAGATTGATTACGCCAAACGACGACTGCATCGGCGTGAGTTTGTAGAGCTTGTTGAGGACAATCTGGGGCACTGCGTCTCGTTTTAATTCGACCACGATGCGCATGCCGGTGCGGTCAGACTCATCACGCAAGTCCGAAACGCCGTCGAGTTTCTTCTCGTTAATCAACTCAGCAATGCGCTCGATAAGACGCGACTTGTTAACCTGAAACGGAATCTGAGTGACAATGATCGCATCACGTTCACCGGTGCCTCGTCCGATTCGATCGATTCCCGCGCGCGCGCGCATCTGGATGATTCCGCGACCCGTCCGATACGATTTCTTAAGTTCCTCGCCACCATAGATAAAGCCCCCGGTGGGAAAGTCGGGACCGGTGACGATTTTCATGAGATCTTCGACGTCAATGTTCGGCTTGCGCAGCAATGCCAAAGTCGCTTCGACAATCTCGCTGAGATTGTGAGGGGCAATCTTCGTTGCCATTCCCACGGCAATCCCATCCGAACCGTTGATCAAAAGGTTGGGGATCCGCGTCGGCAACACCTTCGGTTCGCTCAACGATTCGTCATAATTCGGCTGGAAGTCGACCGTCTCTTTTTCAAGATCTGCCAGCACCTGGGTGGCAATCTTCGCCATGCGGACTTCCGTATAACGCATTGCGGCAGCCGCATCGCCATCAACAGAGCCAAAGTTTCCCTGGCCGTCGATCAACGGATAGCGCATTGAAAATTCCTGCGCCAGGCGAACCATCGTGTCATATACCGCCGTGTCGCCGTGCGGATGATATTTACCGATCACGTCTCCGACGATGCGCGCGCTTTTCTTGTAAGGCTTGTTGAAGGTATTACCCAACTCATGCATGGCCCAGAAGACGCGACGGTGAACTGGTTTTAGTCCGTCGCGAACGTCCGGCAACGCGCGGCCGATGATCACCGACATCGCATAATCGAGATACGAACGCCGCATCTCATCTTCGATATTTATGGGTTTGTGTTCAGAAGTCGTTTCCATCCCGTTACCCTTTCCAGTACAATCCGCCCGCCGCCGACTCCGTTGTCCCGCGAGGAGTCAGCGCTAACAGGCGGCTACGTCAGGTGCATTTTCGTTCTTAGTATGGCGTTTAGAAGTGGCCTCGTCGGCCGAGGATTCAGGCTTTTTTGTTCCCTGCAAGTAATTTACCGGCGGAGAAAAAGTAAGGATTATTGTAGCCTATTTCAGAAGTTTCTGGCAAACTGCGGAGAGTCGAAAACCCTATTAAAATCAATGGCTTCGCCGCGAATCTTAGTTTCAAAACCAGCTGTCGGATGGGCGCCTCTCCTGAGGGCCGCCAGAGAGTGAACCGAAAGAGTCGGTCTTTGTAAATCTCACATGGCTGAACCCGGAAAACTCAAGCGAATAAGACAGCGCCTGGAACTCCGATTGCCCGTTCGCGTGCGTTGCCAGGAAGCGGAAAATGTTGAGTGGACCGAAATCACGCGTCTCATTGACGTCACGCCTTTCGGCGCCGGATTCGCGCTGAAGCACCCGATTGAAAAGGGCCGGCTACTGCACATGACGATCCCGATGCCACGCCAATTGCGCGTTTTCGATCACGTCGAGGATCAATATCGGGTTTGGGCACTGGTACGTTACGTCAAGCCCGTCATGGCGCCGGAAGGAAACTCGCAGTCGTTTGAGGTCGGAGTGGCCTTTATCGGCAAACACCCACCCAGGGGCTACGCGGCAGATCCCGCAAAGCGATATGAAATTGGCAGCGCCTCTGCGGGAAATCTGAGTGAGATCGAAGATTGGGTTCCGACCGAAGTAGCTACATCAGACAAGCGCATAGTCACACGTCATAACATTCCGGTCGACATGTTAATTGAAACGGTCAACGAAGAAGGTGGAGTAGATCAAAGCGAGCGAACTGTTACTGAGAATATCAGCCAGAAGGGTGCGGCCTTATACACAACGTTGGATTTGCGTGTCGGCAGGTTTATCAGATTAACGAGTGAACAGTTTAAGTTGACGGTCCACGCCGCCGTTCGCGGACACAGCATGGGTCCATCCGGCGTTCCCAGAGTTCATGTGGAATTCATTGACCGCGATTGGCCGCTGTAAATTCACGAGCTTTGCGTGCTGAATCGCCCAATCTCCAGTGGTCCAACTTCGACGCATCAACGCCCCACGATCGAGACTACAATCTCCCGAATATAAACCGTGAGCGGAAAAGAGAAATCGGCGACAGCTCGACAAAAGGCTGGAGGCAAGTCTGATGACGAGACGGCCCCGCAGTGGCTGATTGAAGCGTCGCGTCCCTTGATCAGTTTCGGCAGCCGGCTCTTCTGGCAAATCAAACTCAAAGGCATAGAGAATATTCCCGAAGACACCGGACTGATCATCGCCGCTAACCATCAGAGTTATGGCGATCCTTTCTGGCTATCGATACCAATCAAGACACCTATGCGTTATCTCGCCTGGAGTGAGGCCTTTCAGTGGCCGCTGGTTGGAAAGGCGATTGGATTACTCGGCGCCTGGCCTCTTCAAATCGAAGGTAGCGACCCAGCCACAATCCGGCGTTCGCTAAACTGGGTGCGCGAGGGTGGCGCGGTCGTGATTTTCCCTGAGGGCGGGCGCGGAAGGCCAGACGGATCGATGATTCGAATGAAGGGCGGGGCTGTGCGAATGGCGCTCGAGGCTGGGGTGCCGATTCTGCCGGTAACAATTCGGGGAGCGAATCGGGTTTGGCCGGCAGGAAAACGACTGCCGCGCCCCGGCAAGGTTGAAATTACCTATCACCCTCCATTTTATGTTGAGCAACAGCCGGGGGAGGACGCCAAGCGCTGCGCTCGCAGGGAAACTGACCGGCTGGCAGAGATCATTCGGTCGGCACTTTGACGTGGCACGCGCATCTTGCGCGTGACTCTGATTCGTGAGTCCTGCGTTGATTCCGCAGTCACAGGCGGGACGCTCGTGCCACGAGAAGACACTTAACTTGTCCCCAGCACTTTCATCATCGCATTGTGAATGAGGCCATTACTGGCAAGCACCTTCGGCGTGTAGATATCCAGAGGCCCACCACCAAAATTCGTCACTAGTCCGCCCGCTTCTTCAACCAGCAAAACTCCCGCGGCCGTGTCCCATGGTTTGAGCCCGTCTTCCCAAAAACCGTCAAAGCGTCCACAGGCAATGTATGCCAGGTCAAGCGCCGCGGATCCGTCGCGTCTCACGGCCTGCGCTTCCATAGTGAAGTTCGCGAAGTCGCGTGCAAAGTTGGGTCGCTCGCGCACGTTGTAAGGAAATCCGGTGCACAGCATCGAGCTGTTCAAATCATCAACCGTGGACACTCGCATGGGGCGATCGTTTAAGGTAGCGCCCTGGCCTCGCTCCGCCGCAAACACCTCATCCCTCATTGGATCGTAGATCACACCAATCTCAATCAAGCCTGCATGCTCGACGGCCACTGAAACGCAGAAGCAGGGGTAACCGTGAGCGTAGTTTGTAGTTCCGTCAAGCGGATCGACAATCCACTTCCAATCGTTTCCCTGGGCCAGGTCCGCGCCACGAGTGTCACCCGACTCTTCCGCGAGAATTGAATGGCGTGGATAGTGCGATTTAATTCGTTCGATGATTAACCTCTCCGAAGCCAGATCAGCTTCGGTCACCAAATCGATGTCACCCTTGTTAGACACTTGGAGCGCGCGCCCCATCCGATCAACCAGAATGCGTCCAGCATCGCGCGCCGTTTGAACTGCAAAATTTAACAACCTGGGGCCCCTCGTTAAGTTTGGTATCAATGCGGGAAAAGAATATATCAAAGTCTCTTTACTCGCGAACCACGCTCGAACTTCGCAAATACAATTCACCGACGAATCGCAGAAGCTCCGCCTATCATGTTCCCGTCGCTTGATGAGCCTCCCTCGCGGTCGGGCTTCTGCTGCCTTGCAGAAGCCTGCCAGAAAAGCTCTCTTCCTGTCGTTGACATCACCGCTTCGCGCGTTATGCTCTAGTCGCAAATTCTATGCGACCATATCCCAAAGCGTAGAGGTTCTGTTGGACGGCGAAGGAGAGACTCCGATGAAGAGAACGTTTTCATTCTTGCTTTGCACGTTAATCCTGTTCACTCCCGTGAGCCCGATCTTCGCGTGGGGCGGCGATGGTCATCAAACGGTCGGCAAAATTGCTTCGCTACGCATCAAGCCGCGAACGGCGCAACAGATTGCGCTGATTCTGAAGCCGGGCGAAACGCTCGCCAACATTTCGACCTGGGCCGATACGGTTAAGGAGCGTGTCGGCAAGAGTGATCCTGATCCCGACACAAATAGCTTTCTTCAGGACCTTGCGCACAACGCCAGGAACCGCGAGTGGCATTATGTCAATCTGCCGTTGAACTGTCGCAGCTATCAAACCTGTCGCGGCTTCACGCTCGAGAATGACGTGGTCCACATGCTCGGCGTCAGCATTCGAACTTTGCAGGACAACCCTAGTCCTGACTATCCGCTCAGCAAACGCAATGCGCTTAAGTTACTGGTCCACCTGGTAGGCGACATTCACCAACCACTGCATGTTGGCGCCGGATACATTGATGCTGGAGCAGATAACGCTGCGGGCAACATCATCAGGAACCCTGCAGAGATTAGGCGCAAGAACCTGCCGCACGATAAAGGTGGAAACGATCTGGTGATCGACGGCGAGCGCCAGAACCTGCACGGGTTTTGGGATTTCGGCCTGGTCACCTCGCTCATGACTGCGACAGATCACCAAACTTCAGAAACGCTGGGAGAGTTTCTCAAGCAATCGGTTAGACCAGTGAACAGTTGGAATTCGCGCGGACCAGTATCAATCTGGCCGGCGCAATGGGCCACAGACTCGCTGCAGCAGTCGCGCAAACACACGTATCTTTCCGTCGTCATAACAGGCCGGCGGACCATCCCTGTTTTGAGTGGTGGCAAGCCAGTGTTGAATAACGGCCAGCCGGTGATGCAGACGGTGTACGATGTTAGCCGCGCGGAAAACTACGAAACAGCTAACCGCGAGATTGTTCGTCAACAACTCGCCAAGGCCGGTTTTCGTTTAGCGCAGGTACTGGATGCGATTTATGCGCGGTGAGAAACGAGCAGACAGCAGTCAGCAAACAGCAGTCAGCTTGACGGTGTTATCAATTGCGCGGCACTAAATTCGTTACTGACGGTTCCTGCTGACTGCTGATTGCTGATTACAGATTTCTGATTGCCAATGACCATGGACAAGATCAATCTCCTCCAAAAGCTCTCGCTGATAAACGATTACTGGAATCCACGTATCGTGGGCGAGTTGAATGGGCAATACCTGAAACTCGTAAAGTTCAAAGGTCCATTTACCTGGCATCATCATGAAACTGAAGATGAAATGTTTCTGGTGATCAAAGGCAGATTCCGCATGGAGTTTCGCGAGGGCGAATCTTCCGCTCCCGTCCGGCGTGATGTTTGGCTGGAAGAAGGGGAGTTCATTATTGTGGAACGCGGAGTTGAGCACCGTCCGGTGGCTGACGAAGAATGCCAGGTTCTGCTTTTCGAACCGGCCACAACACTGAACACTGGAAATGTAAACGACGAGTTCACCGTCCCAAAACTCGACTGGATCTGACCGCTCGCCCGGCACTTCGGACACAAGTTCAAAATTCTCAACAACAAAAGCTGACGAAAAACCGTATCTTGTGTGAAGATACGCAAAACCCTGAATGGAGGCTTAGGCTGTGAAAAAATTTTCCACCCTTGTTTTGATTGCTCTGATTAGCCTGTCCGGAACAACTGTGTGGGCGCAAACCACGCAAAATGCTCCCCACGCTGTCATACCGTCCGGTGCGACCAGCTCCCACTTTATTGCCACAACCCCAACAAATTCCGCAGCCACGCAGGCTATCGTTAATTCCCTTTCAGTCCTGCCCGACGCCGATACGATCGTCTATTTAAACCCCCAACGCATTCTCAACGAGCTGCTGCCTAAGTTCATGCCGCCCCAAGCTGTGGAGGAAATGCGCAAAGGTTTCGAGCAGGCCAAACAGATGGCCGGGGTCGACCCGACAAAGATTGACTACGTGGTGCTCGCCAGCCGGTTTAGAAAGCCGACCGATGATCTCAACTTTCAAATGCCCGAGTTTATGATCGTGACCAGCGGTGATTTCAGCGCCGAGGGGTTAATCACGATGGCTCGCATGGCTTCCGGTGGAAAACTGCGTGACGAGAAATATGGCAACAAAACGCTCGGGCTGATGACAATCGATCCGCTGGTTAAGGAAGCTGAGAAGAATCCGATTCTCAAATCTTTCACTGAGGTGGGAGTAGTCGTGCTCAACGCCAACACGATTGCCGTTGGCAGTCCTCGTTATCTTCGGGCGGCGGTTGATGCAGGCGACGGCAAAGAACGCATCAGCACGCAAACCTTAAATTCACTCGTGCGCGATCCAAATGCCCTGATCAGTATTGCAGGCACGCCCTGGCATTCATTTGCCAAGAGCTTCGGCATGCTGGGAACGGAAACAAATGCGCGGGCGCCGAAATGCGATACGCGACAAGGCGACTTCTACATGGCGCTAACTATGGATGCGGCAAACTTCATGCTGCGCGGTTTCATGAATGCAGACAATCCTGACACCGCCAAGATCATGAGCAATCTGTTTTCCGGATTTCTGCGTCACGCCACCAGCTCAATAAAGGATCCGATGGTCCAGCCGTTGCTGAGCGGCATCGGGATCGTAGCTGAAGGCGATGAAGTGATGTTTCGCGCAGACGTGCCGCAGCAAATGGTCCTGGACATGATTAAGAAACAGATGATGCAACCCAAGAAGGATGCTGCATCGGTAAGTGACGTTAAGGTGGTAAAGCCTCCGGTCAAACGGAAACGGACGAGACGTCGGGGATAGCTTAAAGAGTGGATTCAATGTCAGCAGCGGTCGCCGTCCTGACGGCGATGATCACGCCCGCGGTCTTGATCTCCGCCTGCGGCAGCATGATCCTTTCCACTTCAACCCGGCTGGGGCGCGTAGTCGATCGGGTGCGCGCCTTGTCCGACAAGCTGGAGGAGTTGGCGCTGAAGCCGGCAAACGAAGCCGGCGAGCGGCAGGCAGTGATTTTTGACCAGCTCGACAAACTCACCAGCCGCGCGCGCATTCTCCAACGGGCCATGGTTTCGTTTTACTTGTGCCTGGGGATGTTTGTGGCAACGAGCGTCGCGATTGGAGTCGTGGCAATCGTAGGGAAACAGCGTTACACGCTCGTGCCAGTCGTCTTTGGAATCATTGGCGCGTGTTTTCTTTTCTATGGAAGCATCTTGCTGATATTCGAAGCCAGGCTGGCCCTGAGCACAATCCATGCTGAGATGGATTTTATCTGGAGTCAGACCACGAAAGTTGCACCCGCGGAATTAGTCGAGCATCACAAGCCACACTTCGTCCATTTTCGCAGTCACAGGTGAAGCAGATACCAGATGTCAGAAGTCCGAGCACAGACAAGGGTTGAGCCTTCCTATCTGCAATTACTCGATACTGGAGAGTTTGGAGAGCGCGTCGATGCCCTCGAACGATTGCTGGAGCGCTGCACGGTTTGCCCGCGCGGTTGTCTGAACAACCGTTTGCTTGATGAAATCGCTGCATGCTATTCCGGCCGACTACCAATAGTTTCTTCCTACACGGCACATTTTGGTGAAGAGCCGGCGCTCGTCGGCACGCACGGCGCCGGTAACATTTTCTTTGGCAACTGCAACCTGCGTTGCGTCTACTGCCAGAATTACCAGATCTCTCAAACACACAAGCAGCAACTCAAGAATGAAATCACGCACGAGCGTCTTGCGGAAATGATGCTCGAGTTGCAGTCGGCTGGGTGTCACAACATCAACTTTGTGTCACCCACACACTTTGCGCCGCAGATGGCGCGAGGCATTCTGCTCGCAGCCCAAAATGGACTGCGCCTTCCCATCGTCTACAACACCAACGCTTATGACTCGGTCGAAGTGCTGCGCCCGCTCGCGGGAATAGTCGATGTGTATTTGCCTGATCTCAAGTATGCGGAAGACGAAGCGGGTTACCTTTTTTCGAAGGTTAGTGGCTACAAGGAACATGCGCGACGCGCGATTGCTGAGATGTATGCCCAGGTAGGAGACGAACTCGCATTCGATGCTCACGGATTACTGCAGCGCGGGCTGATCATTCGTCTGCTGGTCTTACCAAACGATATTGGCGGGATACGCGAGTCTCTTGAGTGGATCCGAGATGAGTTAAGTCCGCGGGTCGCAATTTCCCTGATGGCCCAATACTACCCGACGCACCAGGCAGCGACGAGCAAACGCCACGTTTTGCTTTCGCGTCGCATTTCCGAAAACGAATGGCTGCGTGCGGTCGGCGCGCTTGAGGAGTTGGGAATGGAAGAAGGCTGGATGCAGGAGTTTGACGGCGCCGCTTTCTATTATCGCCCTGACTTCGATAACCGCGAGACACCCTTCCAGGATATTCGAGATTTTACACAAGAAGCTGCGGGGGCGAGCCCACCTTCCCAACCACGAGCTGATCAGAATTGAATTCTAATTCCTGACGGAAGGGCTCTCAAGACACAGATCTGAAAAGGCTCATCATCTCGCAGTTGGGAAGGCGGGCTTGCCTCGCCCGCGTCGCGTTAAGATTTGTCTTCTCTGAGATGGTGCGTAGTGTGTTCAGTGACGGACGGTCGCGCCACGCGTTGGTCGGGAGAAATTGGGAGATCGCTTGTCGTAGCGGTGAATGGCCGAAGCTGATTGGCCGAAGACAGGTTTTGTATTTGTGATTCCAATTCCCTCTGCGACTCGGCTTCAGCGGATCGATTCGCAAGCGACCTGCGCGGAACAGTCAGGAGCAGGCCATTGATGATAGTTCCCAGTCCAATAAAGAAAACAATCAGGCCCAACGCGATATAAGGCAGTAGATCTTCAGACTGAAGACTTGCCCAGAACAATCCCAGCGTTACTCCGAGTCCAACCACGGCGGTGATAACGCCCGCACGCAATCGGCGCAGTCTCTTCTCTTCCGGTGATTCCAAAAACTTTTCCAACTGCGGTAAGACGTCTTCGGCGACATGTTCGAGGTCCTCTCCGGTTTCGAGTTGGCGAATCTTGTCAGCGAGGGCGCGGCTGATCTGCTCGCGTGCTGAAACAGCTGACGCCGTAATCGTGTCGGGCCGCTCCAGGCCCTGGCGCACGGCACGCAGATCAGTGCCACACGCACGGCAAAACTGGCTAAGTTGTCTTTCTTCGGAACCGCAGGTGGGACAATACATAGTTGAAGGTTATCCGGGCGTCTTCATTGGGAAGTTTCTCGGAGGAACGAAATAGTGGGCAGTGGGCAGTGGGCTAGCCGCCACTCACCGAGGGAAGTATAGTCAACTCACTTCCATCTGCGACCTGCGTCTCGAGCGACTCTTTACGCCGTATGTTTTCGCTGTCGAGAAAAACGTTTACATGCTGGCGCAGGTGTCCCTGTTCGTTCACCACGCGATCACGCAGGCCCGGATGCAGTTTCCAAAGTTCCGCGAGCGCTTCGCCAACGGAAGCGGGACCAACTTCGACTGCGATCTGATTCCGGCCTTCCGTGAAATCTGTTAAGAACCCCGCGACGTTGACTCTGATCATGGCGACGGCAAAACCCCTTCCGGCACGAGCCATGGATGCATGCTGATTGTTAAGCGGCCGGCTTGCACGCTCGGATCGGTTTCAGCCAGTTGCTTCGCTTCGGCCAGCGATCCTACGCGGAAAACAAAAACTCCGCGCAGTGTGCCGTTGTCGCCAAAGGGACCGGCGACGACCAGCTTTTTCATTTCTGCAAGCTTATTGATGTTGGCCAGGTGCGCCTTTTGCAAGGCTTCAGTGGCCGGCGTTTTCTCCGGCGTCCATTTTGGTCCGCGCGTCAGAAATCCGAGATACGCAGTCGTCATAGTGATCGGCTGCGAGGCGGCCTTCATCACGTCCTCCGACCACCAGGGATGCATCTCGGCAGTGAGATGACCGCTCTTGACCGCCGGGCTTTCCTCGGCCCATGCGCGTGCCTCTTCCGGCGTCTTAGCTCGCAACACGTACACGCCGCGAATCTCGCCGTCATCCGTAAGGCGTCCGACGATTACCGCTTTGCCTGACTGCATGAGCTGAGTTGCGTAGTCTCTTTGAGCCGACTCCAAAACGGGACTGGCGGGTGTGCTCTCTCCGGTCCATTTCGGCCCACGCTTCAATAGCGCCATATGAAACTGGATAAGTTTATGTTCCGGCTCAGCGGCCTTCGGCGTCTGCGCGAAGGCTGAGGCAAAAACGAACGTGGTGGTTGAAAGTGCGAGCATCGCAACCGCTAAGAGTCTTTTCATAGTCTTTTTATCTAAAGGTACTTTTGATTTCTCTGTGCAACAGAGATCAGATCAGAATGCAATTTTCGGCCGAAGGAAAGTTCGCCGCCCGAAATATTAATTTACCGCGGCCGCCTTCACGCAAACCACCGCCGGCAATCCTTCCATGATGGCTCTCCACGACTCCCCTGCATCGGCCGAACCGAAAAGCTTTCCGTTGCGAGTTCCAAAATAGAGGCCCATTGGCTGACTCTCATCGCCGGACATTCCATCGCGCAACACCGTTTCAAACGCATTTTCCTGCGGCAGCCCGTTTGTCAGCGGTTCCCATGATTCGCCGGCGTTCGAAGTTCTATACACGCGCAGCTTCGCTTCCGGCGTGCAACGAAACTCGTCGGATTCGAGTGGAATGATGTAGGCGGTGTTTGGATTGTTGTGATCAATTTCCAGTGCGAAGCCAAAATCGGACGGCACGCCGTTGGCGATGTCGGTCCAGGAGTCGCCGCCATTATCGCTCCGGTAGAGGCCCCAGTGGTTCTGGAGAAATAAACGCTGCGGGTTTGCCGGATGGCTCACGATCTTGTGAACACACTGGCCCCACTCGGGATACTGTTGCCCGGGCGGCAAAAACTGCGCGCGCACGCCGTCGTTTCGCGGTTGCCAATTTTCGCCGCCGTCATCAGTCCGGTAAACGCCCCCAGTCGAAATTGCGATAAAGAGACGCTGCGAATTGGAGACGTCTGGCAAGATGGTGTGCAAACAAAGTCCACCTCCACCCGCCTGCCACTGCGGACGATGCGGGTGATCGTGCAGCCCTTGCACCAGCGACCAGTTCGCGCCCGCATCCGTTGACTTGAACAACGCCGCAGGCTCAACACCCGCATAAAGCGTGTCGGGTTCATCCGGATGACCCAAAGCGATCTGCCAGATCTGTTTTACGGAAAGATTTGCAGCCGCTGACGCATTGGCGTCGGGATTCGCATCCTGCATGGCCGCCGCGGGCGCCGGTTCCTGCTGGGGAAACTTGATTCCGTAGGCCTCAGGCTCCGTCCAGGTTTTTCCAAAGTCGTCAGACGAACTCAAGTAGGATCCCCAATACGAACTGTTTACTGCGGCCCAGAGGCGGCTGCGGCCATTGCGATCGTCGTAAAGCATCGCGTAGACCGCTCGCCCGGGAAAGTATGGACCACCAACATCCCATTCCTTGCGGTCCTGATTAGAGCGCAACACGAAGGCACCTTTCATGGTACCCACAAGGAGCAACACATCGCCGGACCTGGCGCTGACTTGATTTGCTGTAGGCATAGACGCAACTCCGCAGGGTTAGTTTTCGGACGCGATCAGTTTCGTTTGTGGAAGCCGGCCAACATCATAAAAAAAGCCGTCCGCCCGCGCAAAACTAGCGCTTCAATATGATGAGATCCGCGACAACTCTTCATGGTCACTTTCGGTTCATTCTAGCAGAGGGGCCCAACAATACGAACATCGACCTCTAAGTGAATCAGGATGCTCAGCCCTGGAAGACGTCATGATCCTGTTTGGCTGCCGGCGTTCAACGTCAGATTTTTTTGAAACGAATCGCTCTCAAATATCATTACCAGTAGAGGCTCAGATTTAGTACTCGTAGCCTGACGTTGACTGCGCGCGAGTCGTTCCTCAAGCGGTATTTGACTTGGTTCAATCAGACAGATCTTTTTCTGAATGAATTGAACTATTGACTGGATCGGCAAACAGGAGTAGATTCCGCGTCGCATCAGTGGATCCGTCGTCGGCTCAACTTATCACTCGCACGTCGCGTCGCAACAGTTTTAACCTCCGGAACTGTACCAATGCCTTTCACGCGCATCATCTGGTATGAAGTGGTCCTCTTCCTTGGCGCGTTAGCCGCAATCATCGCTTACAGATTGCTGACGGGCGGAATTAACACAAACTATTTGCTTTACGGCACGCAGAGGGACGGCAGCAAATACTTTAGCCCGGAGCGGTTGCAGTTACTTCTTTTCACCCTTGGTACTGCAATGTTCTACCTGTCGGACGTACTGCAAAACCGCAACACCGGCCAGCTTCCTGATGTGCCGGCGCAAACTCTGGTCTTGCTTGGTGGTAGTCACGCGATCTACCTCGGCGGCAAGGCTTACACCATGTTGTTCAAGAAAATAGCGAAGGAGAGTAACGATGCTGATACTCATGCAGACGGCTGAAAGAGTTTACACCCGAACGTGGGTTGGCGACCTTTCAGCTTGGGTGGCTTTAGGCTTCCTCGGACTGATCGGAGTAGCGATCATTTACAACGTGTTTACCGGGAAGATCGATCTAAGCGGGCTGATCAGCGAACCGAGCGGTGAGGCCAGCATGTCTCGGTTTCAATTGCTGGTCTTTACTTTTGTGATTGCCGCGAGCTTGTTTCTGGTCATTGCCTCTCCGGCTCCCCCTGCGTTTCCGGCGTTGATCCCAAACGGCATACTCGTGTTGTTGGGCATCAGCTCGAGTTCCTATCTGGTCAGCAAAGGCATTCAGCATAGTTCTCCGCAGGGTGTCACGGGTCTCCGGCAGGTAACTATCAAGGTCGCCAGCAATGTAACCACTGCCGGGGGACCCTCCATTCAATGCCAGGCGGAGGTGCTTGGGCTATCCGACCCGGCTGTCACCTGGTCTATTGACCCCCCAACCGGCTTAGGCACGATTGATCCCAACGGGTTGTATACTCCGCCGCCCGCCGGCGACGAGGAAGCCACCGGCAAGGTAACGATCAAAGTGACTGCTAAGGAAGATGTGGGCGTCACTGATACGGAAACCATCACCCTGACTTGAAGGGGGCCACAATGAAGAAAAAATCCATGCCGAAAGCGCCTGGCCGTCGGAAGTTGAGTGCTGGCGCTACGATTGCGGCAGCGCTGCCGCTTGCAATCGCCACGATTATCCCTCCCGTCTTAGACCGAACGACCAGCAGCACGCCCCCAAATGCTGGCGCAACCTCCGGTGCTATACCTGGCAAAGCAACAAAAGGTGCAGCACCGAAGGAATTCAGCGTCCCAATTAGCAATTTGACGGAGTGGGCCAACACGGTGGTGGTTACGATGGAGGATGTAACAATCGAAGGTAACTCCAAAGTGCATGCCATGTCAGCAGATTGCGAAATCCACTACGGTGCGCACTCCCCCAATTATAAAGGGGACCCGGATGGCCTGGTGCTTGAGCCTATGAACGCATGCGTAGAACCTTTCCCAGGCAAGACCGTGCAAAGCAACGCCGACTGGATAGCATTCAGCAACCAGATTAAGAACACCGCGGTGACCGTTTCCGGAGTTCCCCGCATTTGGCCCGAGCATTTAAGCGGCGGCAATGAACCCTCGAATCCTGACCACGCGGTGGAGATGCATCCGCTCACCTCGGTGACCACCACCGGGGGCCAGAATTTTGATTTCTCCGCCAACGTTTACGCTGGGGAGTATACCGGCGGCGTCAGCAATACCACCGCGCTTAAGATTGCTCAGAACACTACCGTCTCCGTAACCAGAGTCGGTAACTCTGCGGAGATAAGCTTCAAAGCAGGGACGATCGGTAATTTCACTGTGCTTGACCTGGTCATCGATAAAGACTCGATCCAGAGTGACGGCGCCGGAAGCTTTCGAATGAACGGAGACGTAGTCATCGACGAAGAGACTAGCGCTCCCGTTAACATCGTGACGGCGAAGGGCAGTCCCATCAACGACGAAATTGAAAAGATCAAGGGCAAACGCCGCAAGAATGTCAGCATGACCACTCTCGTGCTTTTCAGCCTCAGTCCGAAAGCGCTGCTGGATGCTGCTAACGCGAGCCAGGGTGCGCCGGTCGCCGTCGAAAAGCCACTTCAGCTAATTCTCTACGGTCCGCCGGACGGCAACTAGACTGCCGCTGACACTCTCAACATCGTGTTTAGCGCGTTGCCCAAGCCACCCTTGAAGGAGCCCAGTCTTTAGACACGGCTTCGTCCCGCAATGGACGCCGCAAGATCGAGATCTTGAAGGAGGATAGCGCTCAGAGACGCATAGGAAAGCCTGATCTCAGCGATTATGCGCGTTGGCGGAGATACGTGCGTACCGTTGGTGGACTGGCTTTGCGCACGAGGGCGGCCTTTGCTTTCCATTCCATCGCGCGGCTCATCTCCATCAGGAATTTAGTCTCGCCCGACTCCAGCACCGCTGCGGGCTCGCCATTGTGAAAGAGAATCCGATTTGAAGTGAACGCGGTGATGCGACCACCTGGTGTGATGATGCCGATGAGATTCAAGGGATCGGCAGCACTTACCGAAATCATGCTGTCCTGAGCCGCGCTTATGGGAGCAGCGCCATCCGACGAATGACCGATCGTTAGCGACGGCTCCCTCTGAGTTGAACGGAGCCCAAAGTCGACTGCGCCAGTTCGCGACCGCCGCATCGCTCGGAGCATTCCCACCGCTTCCGGGAGCGCAAACTGTTCGCCCGAAATTCCCGCTACAAAACGTCCGCCGCGAATCTCTCCGCGCGCTTCCAGACGATGATAGATACGCAGCAACACGCGCCATGGCAACGTGATTCCTTCGCGCGGCAGCAGGCGTTTAAAAACTACGCCGTAGCGACGCAGGAGTATTCGGGCGATCTCTTCGGCGCTCTCATTCTCAGACTGTGAGCCCTCCCTTACAGTCGGGCTTCCGCTTAATGCTTCTTCCCGATTCAGCAGTGACCACCGTCCGGCGCTCGACATTTCGTAAATCGGCTGACGATGCTTTCTCCTGGAGGCGGCCTGCGTCTTGCGGCTGGCAGGTGTCAGCAGCGCGCGCAAGCCTGCAAAGCTGTCTGAAACCACCAATCCATTCGCGACAAGTTCGCCCAGGGATTCCTCGACCTGGGCGCGAAGAAGTTTGGTGCCTTCGACGATGTCCGAGAAAAAGGAAGCACCTCGGGTGGCGAGATATTCATGGACCGTGCGCGTGGTTTCCGAAAACTCAAGCCCATTCGGTGAAGGCTTCGGAAAGACTGAATTCCAAATCGCGAAATTCTTGCGCCGCAACAGCGCGATAGGAGTGTTGCGGACCGGGGCGCCGCCACGTGTTCGCTCAGCGCCGTTTTCGTGAGCGCGCGCGGTGGATGCCGGCGGCGTTAGTCTGGCCCAGACCACTTCACCCGAAAGACATAAAGCATCGAGCCATGCCGGATCGTAGTCGACCAAACGGCTTGGCAACAATTCGCTTTCCCACGCCGCTGCGGGGGCCTCGAAACCTTCCAGCTGCTCAAGAATCGCGCGCACGCTCTCCGGTCCTTCCATTTGGTGCTCTGGCGCAATCTTCTGCCACGCAAGCAGATAGCGGATGAAGTCGGCTGTGGAAACCGGCTCGATCTCCTGGCGCAATCGGTTGAGAGTGTAACTATGAATCCGCGCCAACAGCCGGCGAGCGCTCCACTCAGTTTCGGTTGTGCCTGGTGAAAACTGGCCACGAATTACAAAACCTTCGGCTTCCAGTTTCAGCAAGCCCAATTCGATCTCAGCCTTGGTCAAACCGGAAGAGAGGGCCAGACCTTCAACTGTGGTGGGGCCAATGCCTTCAAGCCTGCCGCGCAAAATCTCGACCAACGCGCTTTCAAATATCCATTCGGTTTGGGAGTAACTATCCGGCGCGACAATGGGCGGCTGGAGCGATGCGGACGGATAAATGACTTTCAATTGCGGCAGCCGCTCCGCCGCGACCCAAAGATTCAAGCTCTTCACTGAGACCGCGGGCCCAGGATCAACTTGAAGTACGGCGGCGCGGCGATCGTTTTTCAGTTCAGCGAAAAACTCGTGCCAGGCTTCACCTTCCTGCTCAGTAACGAATCCTAGCTCAACCAAAGCGTCGTGCAATTCATCAGCATTCTCAACGCGGGGCCAGGCTTCGTCGCGAACGCGATCAATCGCGCCTTGATCGAGTTTGCCCATGTCTTTGGCCGTTTGCGGATCAAGCCAGCGCCGCTGTTGCACTGCCCGGGTCCGCCGCTCTTCAAGCGGTGCATCATCAAGATATGCATAAGGACGCGCGTTCAGAATTTCCTGGGCCAGTGGCGAGGCCTCGATCACATCGCGCGCGAAAAGATTTTTCTCGTTTCGTTCAATCGAGGTGAGCAGCTTTTCAAGGGCTTCGATGTCCATCGCCTCTTCCAGGCAATCTTTCACGGTCTGGTCAACCAGCGGATGACTGGGAATTTCGCGCTCGCCCCCACCAAGGTTTTCCACGCAGGCCACCTGATCCGGAAACACCGCCGTCAGCAAATCTTCGGCGTTCATACGTTGAAGTTGCGCCGGGATCTTCTTCCCGCCCCGGCGTCGCAGGACAGCGAGCGCACGCGTCACATTCCAGCGCCAGCGAATGTTCCACATGGGCGCATCCAGCAAAGCCTGGCACAAAAGCTTTCGCACAGTTTTGGAGTTGAGATAATGAAAAACGTCTTCGAGCGGAAAACTATGCGTGGGCCCAAGCGAAAGCACGATCGCATCTTCGGTAGCTGCGGCCTGCAACTCGAAGTTGAACTGGCGGCAGAAACGTTTCCTCAGCGCCAGTCCCCAGGCGCGATTCAGCCGGCTGCCAAACGGCGCATGCAACACCAGCTGCATGCTGCCGCTGTCGTCGAAGAAACGTTCGAGCACCAGATTTTCCTGCGAAGGCATCACACCGAGCACGATTTTTGCGCCCGCAAGATAATCGACGATCTGCTCGGCGGCCGCGCGCACGATGCCGACTTCGTCAACCAGGTAACTGATAGCAGGCTCAAGATCGAGCCGTCGCCCACTTACCCACCCGCTACCGCAGGTGGTACTGACCTCATCAGCGCGATCTGGTCCGATGAAGTCAGTACCGTCTGCGGTAGCGGGCGGATCATCGATGGCCGATGTGCTATCCGGGATATCACTGACGTCGATCCTATTCGCAACTTCTTCGCGCAGGCGTGACACGGAAACCGAGAGTTCATGGGTGCGGCCCGGCGCTTCACCCAACCAAAACGGAATCGACGGCGGTTGCCCCGCTGCGTCTTCAACCCGCACCTTCCCCTGCTCGACACGTAACACACGCCACGATGTATTGCCGAGCTGGAAAATGTCGCCTTGCAGACTCTCAATAGCGAAGTCTTCGTTAACGCTGCCGATTACGAGCTCGCTCGGTTCCAGTACAACTGCGTAATCCGCTGTATCCGGGATCGCCCCTCCTGAGGTGATCGCAGCCAGGCGCGCGCCGCGACGGCCGCGCAACCGCTTGTTGACAGCATCGTGATGCAGATAAGCCGAGCGCCGGCCGCGTTTGGTGGAAAAGCCCTCGGCCAGCATCCGAATGATCGAATCAAACTGATCCCGGTCGAGATTCCGGTATGGATAGGCCCGCTTGACCATTTCAAAGAGCCCATCTTCCGTCCACTCTTCCGGCGCCGAGGCCGCAACGATCTGTTGCGCGAGAATGTCGAGTGGCTGTTCAGGAATACTCAAACGATCAAGCTCACCGCGCCTCACTGAGTCTACGATGGCCGCGCACTCCACCAATTCGTCGCGCGAAAGCGGAAAGATTCGTCCTTTGGGAAAACCTTCGACTGTGTGATTCGAACGTCCGACCCGTTGCAGAAAACTCGAAATCGAACGAGTGGAGCCAAGCTGGCAAACCAGATTCACGTCGCCGATATCGATGCCCAACTCCAGCGAGGCCGTCGCCACGAGCGCGCTAAGTTCGCCAGCTTTCAAACGCTGCTCAGCCGCCAGACGCTGCTCTCGCGCAAGGCTGCCGTGATGCGCAGCGATGTTTTCGTCTCCAATCCTTTCGCCCAGATGGCGCGAGACGCGTTCAGCCAAACGTCTCGTGTTGACGAAAACCAGCGTGGTCTTGTGCTGCCGGATTAGTTGCGCGAGTCGATCGTAGATTTCGTCCCAAACTTCGCCTGACATCACGGCCTGGAGAGGTGAGTCGGGAAGTTCGATTGCCAAATCAAGCCGGCGCGCGTGTCCGCTGTTAACGACGACGCAATTTGGCGTCCCTGCCTCATCGATGTTCGCGTTGCCAACCAGAAATCGCGCCACTTCCTCGATGGGACGTTGCGTAGCGGACAGGCCAATGCGCACGAGCCGATTTCGGATTTCGGGTTTCGGATTGCGAACTTCAAGCGAAGGAAACAAAGATCCGTTTGCTGGAGGCGTTGCATCCTGGACAACTGGTGCCGCAGCGTGTTGCTGAATGAGTTGTTCCAGACGCTCGATTGAGAGCGCCAGATGCGAACCACGTTTGTCGCCGACCACCGCGTGAATTTCGTCCACGATGAGCGTGCGCGTCGTCTCCAGCATCCGCCGCCCGCCTTCGCTGGTCAGCAAAATGAAAAGCGACTCCGGCGTGGTCACCACAATATGCGGCGGCCGCTTCGTCATTGCCGTGCGATCCGCTGCCGAGGTGTCGCCGGTGCGCACAAACGTGCGAATGTTCACCTCGGGAAGGCCGAGGGCGCGCAACTCGTGCTGAATGCCTTCCAGGGGAATCTGGAGGTTGCGTTGAATGTCGTTGCTGAGTGCTTTTAGCGGAGAGACATAGACTACATGAGTAGTGTCGTCTAGTTTTCCTTCAACCCCGAGCCTCACCAGGTCGTCGATGGCCGCGAGAAACGCGGCGAGAGTCTTACCGGATCCGGTTGGAGCGGCAATCAAAGTGTTTCGCTGTTGTTTGATTGCCGGCCAGGCTTCAATTTGCGGAGGCGTCGCCGAGGGAAAACTCTTCGAAAACCAGCGCGCAACTGCTGGATGAAAGACTTCGAGATTCATGGGACGGAAATTATAGCGCAAGAACCGGCGGGTTGCATAGATGAAACACTGGCCCGAAACCGAAAACGGGCCGGATCCAAAGTCCAATGTCCAATGTCCAATGTCCAATGTCTGGCCGGCCACACTGCAGCGATCTAGTTAGAGTGTCTCTGGGTTGGGAAGGGTGGCTTGCCCCCGCTTTGGTGAGATGTCATTCAAGGTGGCGTCGACAGGTCGGCGCACTCCAAGCGTGGAGCTTGCCAGGTGAGAATGCCTAATCATTCGCTCAATGTTAGAATCGAGCAAATCAAACAAGAGGTAACCAGTTGGGCCGCGAACTCCGCGTAATAAGCAACAATCAGAAGGTCCGTCAGCCGAAGCCGGAGTGGCTGAAGATTCGATTGGGAGACCCGTCGAACCAGAACCACGTTCTCAAGCTCATTGAAGGCTTGAACCTGCACACCGTCTGTCAGGAAGCGCGCTGCCCTAACATCTTCGAGTGCTGGTCTGATCGAACGGCCACTTTCATGCTCGGCGGCGACATCTGTACGCGTCACTGCGGCTTCTGCGCGGTGGGTAAGGGACAGCCCGGCTCGCTCGATAGTGAAGAGCCGCGACATGTCGCCGAAGCTGTGCGTCAATTGAACTTGGCCCACACCGTCATTACTTCAGTAAACCGCGATGATTTGCCTGACGGCGGCGCCGCGCATTGGGCCGAAACTGTTCGTCAGGTACGCGCGCTCAATCCCGAGTGCCGCATCGAAGTGCTCATTCCTGATTTCAACGGAGACGAGGCCGCACTTAATACGGTGCTGGATGCTCAGCCTGACGTGCTGAATCACAACACCGAAACGATTGCGC
>DATMDU010000119.1:0-1010 GCA_035557535.1 Pyrinomonadaceae bacterium | reverse complement strand
CTACGCCTTTCGGCCTCGCCTTAGGTCCCGACTAACCCTGAGCAGACGAACTTTACTCAGGAAACCTTGGACAATCGGTGGAGGGGAGTCTCACCCCTCTATCGTTACTCATGCCGGCATTCTCACTTCCAGCCACTCCACGGAGGCTTACGCATCCGCTTCACGCAACTGGAACGCTCTCCTACCGCGTACAGAGCCCGCGGGCCTGCACACCCATAGCTTCGGAGACTAGCTTGAGCCCCGTTGAATTCTCCGCGCCCGAACACTTGACCAGTGAGCTGTTACGCACTCTTTCAAGGGTGGCTGCTTCTAAGCCAACCTCTTGGTTGTCTCTGCATTCGGACATCGTTCACCACTTAGCTAGTACTTAGGGTCCTTAGCTGATGGTCTGGGTTGTTCCCCTTTTGCGTACGAAGTTTATCCCCCGCACACTGACTCCCGAGCTAACCGTAACGGTCTTCGGAGTTTGCCTGAAGTCGGTAACCTGGTAGGGCCCCTAGTCCAAGCAGTGCTCTACGGCCGAAACGCAATTTCTCGAGGCTATACCTAAATATATTTCGGAGAGAACCAGATATCTCCGGGCTTGATTAGCCTTTCACTCCTATCCACAGGTCATCCGCCCACTTTTCAACGTAGGTCGGTTCGGTCCTCCACGAGGTCTTACCCTCGCTTCAACCTGCCCATGGATAGCTCGCCCGGTTTCGGGTCTGCGGCCAATGACTGAATCGCCCTTATCAGACTCGCTTTCGCTGCGGCTCCGCTCATCGCTTAACCTCGCCACTGACCAGCAACTCGCCGGCCCGTTATGCAAAAAGTACGCCGTCACGCCGAAGCGCTCCGACCACTTGTAAGCACATGGTTTCAGGTACTATTTCACTCCCCTTCCGGGGTTCTTTTCACCTTTCCCTCACGGTACTAGTTCACTATCGGTCACCAGGGAGTACTTAGCCTTGCAGGGTGGTCCCCGCAGGTTCAGACCGCGTTTCACGGCAGCGGTCCTACTCAGGATC
>DATMDU010000118.1:0-1143 GCA_035557535.1 Pyrinomonadaceae bacterium | reverse complement strand
GGCCTCCTTATCCCGAAGTTACGGAGGCAGATTGCCGAGTTCCTTCAGCATAGTTCGCTCAAGCGCCTTGGTATGCTCTACCAGTCCACCTGTGTCGGTTTCGGGTACGGTCTATGTGGGGGCTATTTCCTGGAACTCCTTTGAAGCCTGCAGAATCCAGTAACCGCAGACAACGCACGGAATTCGTCACCACCCACTGGCCCACGAATATTGACGTGGTTCCCATCGACTACGCCTTTCGGCCTCGCCTTAGGGACCGGCTAACCCTGCGCAGATTAGCTTTACGCAGGAACCCTTGGACTTTCGGCGGGAGTGTCTCTCACACTCCTTTTCGTTACTCGTGCCAGCATTCGCACTTCCGATGACTCCAGCAGCCCTCGCAGGTCCGCCTTCGCAGTCTTACGGAACGCTCCGCTACCGCGTAATCCTTGCGGATTACACCCTAAGCTTCGGCTCGTGGCTTGAGCCCCGTTACATTTTCGGCGCAGGAACCCTTATTTAGACCAGTGAGCTGTTACGCTTTCTTTAAAGGATGGCTGCTTCTAAGCCAACCTCCTGGTTGTTATGGGATTCCCACATCCTTTCCCACTTAGCCACGAATTAGGGGCCTTAGCTGTAGGTCAGGGTTTTTTCCCTCTCCACGACGGACGTTAGCACCCGCCGTGTGTCTCCCGGATAGTATTTGTGGGTATTCGGAGTTTGGTTAGGTTTGGTAAGGCGGTAAGCCCCCCTAGCCCATCCAGTGCTCTACCCCCCACAATATTCATCCGAGGCGCTACCTAAATAGCTTTCGCGGAGAACCAGCTATTTCCCAGTTTGGTTGGCCTTTCACCCCTTGCCACAGTTCATCCGAGGCTTTTTCAACAGACACCGGTTCGGTCCTCCAGTAGGTGTTACCCCACCTTCAACCTGACCATGGCAAGATCACTAGGTTTCGGGTCTAATCCGACGAACTAAGTAGCCCTATTAAGACTCGCTTTCGCTGCGCCTACACCTATCGGTTTAAGCTTGCTCGTCAGATTAAGTCGCTGGCCCATTATACAAAAGGTACGATGTCACCCAGAACGAATCTTGGGCTCCATCTGTTTGTAGGCATTCGGTTTCAGGTCTATTTCACTCCCCTCGTTGGGGTGCTTTTCACCT
>DATMDU010000117.1:0-197183 GCA_035557535.1 Pyrinomonadaceae bacterium | reverse complement strand
AAATATTCTCGCTCCGTCAGGAGCGAAATGTTTATAGCCCACGGAGCCTCACAAATATTCTCGCTCCGTCAGGAGCGAAATGTTTATAGCCCACGGAGCCTCACAAATATTCTCGCTCCGTCAGGAGCGAAATGTTTATAGCCCACGGAGCCTCACAAATATTCTCGCTCCGTCAGGAGCGAAACATTGCGCTCCTGGCGGAGCGCAGGGTTGAATGTTGTCGTTGTCTATAAACATCGCGCTCCTGGCGGAGCGCGGGGTTGAACTTGTCGTTGTCTGTATTCTCCTCGCTCCGTCAGGAGCGAAATGTTTATAGCCCACGGCGCCTCACAAATATCCTCGCTCCGTCAGGAGCGAAATGTTTATAGCCCACGGAGCCTCACAAATATTCTCGCTCCGTCAGGAGCGAAATGTTTATAGCCCACGGAGCCTCACAAATATTCTCGCTCCGTCAGGAGCGAAATATTGCGCTCCTGGCGGAGCGCGGGGTTGAATCTTGTCGTTGGCTATAAACATTGCGCTCCTGGCGGAGCGCGGGGTTGAACTTGTCGTTGGCTATAAACATTGCGCTCCTGGCGGAGCGCGGGACGGAGCGCGGGGTTGAATCTTGTTCGTTGGCTATAAACATTGCGCTCCTGGCGGAGCGCCCGTCCCGATTCTTTATTCGTCTCAACGAACCATTCAGTGCCCTCGATCATGCGGAACCAGAATCGTTGTGGTTGCGGTAGTCGTGTTACCCGCCACATCTGTTAGCGTTGCGATCACGGTATAAGTTCGACCATCCCGGTCTGAACCCAGGCGACGCGCTTCCACGGCAAGTGACTCAATCCAGGCGCTTGAATTCCCCGTTAGCTCACGCGGCGGAAGGCTTAGCGGCATCCCGTATTCATCTGTAATCACATAACTAACACTCGCGAGGCCTGATGTCGCATCAGTCCCGGTTCCATCGATCCTGACGTTGACGGTTTTGTTATTGGCGGGCCAGATAACCGAAGGCGTTGCACTGAGAGTGAGCACCGGCGCGATCGTGTCGATTTTGAAAGTAATGCTGCTCGGGTTTTCCGAATTGCCTGCGCGGTCTGTCGAGCGATAAAGGAGTGTGATTGTTCCCTCACTCTCGACGGTGAAGGTTCCGCCATAGGGCTGCCAGGTTTGTCCTCCGTCTGTTGAGTACTCAGTGGCGGCAACACCCGCGCAATTGTCATTCGCGTTTAAGGTGACCTTAGGCTTCGTGGTGTACCAGCCGTTTTGTCCGTTGGGGTTCGACGGGTCAACTACTACATTCGTTTCAGGCGCAAGCAGATCGCGCTCTGCGTCTACAACCAATCCGGGCGCGACGTTAAAGCAGAAATACAAACTACTTACTTGCGCTCGATATGGGCCGGGCGCCAGGTCAACGGCGCCAAAGAAGCCGCCGCCATCAGTCGCGGCAGTCTTCGTCGTATTAGTGTCAAGGTTCTCGATGGTCACTGGCGCAGTGTCGAAAGGAGTGTTATCAGGCTGTAGAGCTTCTCCCTTCATGTGTCCGAGTGTTGGTGCGACCTTCCATGAGAAAGTCGGAATCGATGCCGGATCGCTGAAGATGGGCGTCAGGCCCGCAGGTTCATACAGGGTTAGACCATTCACAGACTTGCCGGTGGTTAATCCCGAAGCAAATTCGGAGAACGGGCGCGCCGGAGTGGTGACGGGTGATGGAATTGCGAAAGGGTTGTTGGTAACCGCGATATTGCTGGTCGCCATTGAAAAGTAAATGATGCCGCTCAAATTGGTTGGACCAGAGTCAGGGGTAAGTGTGCGACGAGTTTGCCGGAGCGTACCCTCAATGGCGTTGACCAATGAGCCCTGACCCATCATCCCCGCACGGTTATACAAATGCCCTCTTAGCCATGCGTCCCACTGATCATATTGCGGGCGAACAGTTGCGGTATGCTCCGCCTTGTAGACCATGGGAATAGCGATATCAAGAATGCCTTCCTGGCTCCATGCGCGCCAGTCCTGATAAACGCGCCAGTTTGCTTCTGCAGAATTCCAGGACGCTTCAGTCGCGCCGATACCGCCGAATGCGATAAGCGCCGCAGAAACTGTCAAGGTGGGCTTAATCTCCAGCGCCTCCAGATAAACTCGACGCACAATATTGGTAACCTGATCACGCCGCCACTGGCTCCATTGCGGATTATTTGGGAGAGGCGGAGGACTTCCAACTGAAATATTGTAGTGTCGCTGAAAACGTTCAACACTGGTCGGGTTATAACCAATGTTAGTGCCGGTCGAAGGTGTCTGCCCGGAGATACTGAGTTCCGGATAACGAATGCGGTCAAGATGCAGTCCGTCAATGTCGTAATTCCGCACGAGATGAGTGACTACATCGACCGTGTATTTGGCTGCGGCCGGATGGCCGAAATCTATCCAGAAGTCATTACCGAATCGATGGCCCTGATAAGCGATGGCCGTACTCCCGGGTGTGGTATCGGGAAGCAGAGTTCGCGTTAACCAGTTGTTGGGTCCGGGAACTACAGTGTTGTTGGCCGCGTTGAAGCCGCCATGAAGGTTGAAAGCGTGATTGGGGTTTTCAGGTGGAAACAGATTCGGTGCGCGTCCCCAAATCGCGCTCATGATAACGAAGGCGTGTACCTCTATCCCCTCAGCATGGGCTGTGTTGATAACGTCCTGGAGCGGATCGAAGCCTGGCTGAATTGGCACGCGATCTCCGAGCGGCTCGAGTGAGTTCAAATACCATGAGTCGCCGCGCCGTCGCACTTGAATGAAGAGAGCATTTGCCTTTGCGGCTTTCGCATTATTGACAACGTTTACGACATCGGTGTGATTGTTGAGATTGGTATTAAAGGTATCGACCCAAAACGCTCGGTATTCCGTTCTCACTTGTCCCTGTGCCGCGTAAGCGGATAGTACGAGCAGCACCAGGACCAGGCGAGAGATCTGCTGAAGGCATCTCATCGTGTGAATCCTCGTAGTTGTGCGAGCTGTTTATAGAACTCTTCTAACTGTTTGAGGGGGATGGAAGATTCTTACGCGTACCCGGTTTTCTTGTCAATAAATAGGTGCGGGGGAAAGTGTCCTAATCTATCAATTCAATTGATGTATCAATTCACTGGTTCTAATTGCCGGCTTGTTGGCAGACGCCGAATCAGTTTCTTTATTAGCTCGGTGTCTTTGGCGTCAGCTGGACCTTCAAAGACAATTCCAGGTGGTCCGCTGCTTCTTTGTGTCGCCGGATTGCCCGCCTCGACGGACGCGCCAGGCAAGCTTAAGAAGACGCCGAAGAATAGAACCATGGAAAGCCGCGGCTATAAACCGATGGGATTGCTCAGCTCAGTTTACAAGCGTAACCTGAGATCACATATGAATCGCTTTCATTCTTCTCCGATATTTCTTATCTGCTTGTTTGCCCTGGCCTCGCCCGCCCTGGGGCAAACGAAACTACCGTCACCAGCTGTGAAGCAGACAAGCCCTGCAAGCAAGGCCGCGGCGCAGAAGAGATCTGAGGCTAATGCCGAAGCTGAGCGAGTGGCGGCCGAGCGCCGTGCACAGGCACGCTCACTACTACTTTCCCTGGCCAGTGATGCGCGCAGCTTTCGAGATCAAACTTTGCGCGCGCGTACTCTGGCGCGCATCGCCGACTCGCTCTGGGACACAGATCATGAACGCGGACGCGAACTTTTTCGCAAAGCATGGGAAGCCGCGGAAACTGCGGATCACGAGACAATTCGAAAGCGTGAGGAAGAGATCGCGCGCTTAAAAGCAAAAACCGGCGGGGGTTACGCGATACCTGCCTACCCGAATATGCGCAGCGAGGTATTGCGGCTAGGCGCCTTTCGCGATCGCAAACTCGGTGAAGAGTTTCTCCAGAGTTTGAAAGCAGATCGGCAGGGGGACGTGAATGGAGAAGATCAGAGGATGGGTCTCGCGAAGGAGTTGCTGGCGACGGGTGATTCCGAAAATGCGTTGCGGTTTGCCAGTAGCGAGCTCGCCACAATCAATGTTTCAAGCGTGGACTTTCTGACCTGGCTGCGAGAGAAAAATGCAGCTGCGGCTGACGAACGTTACCTGAGCATGTTGGAGATCGCCGCTCGGAATGAGCTCGCAGATGCTAACACCGTCTCGTTGCTGTCGTCCTACCTTTTCACGCCTCATGCCTACGTAACATTCCATGGCAACGGCGAGTCGTATTCAAGGATGGGCCCCAACACACCGCCGGCGAACCTTGCGCCGGAGTTGCGATCGGTTTTCTTTCAGACGGCTGCAAATATTCTGTTGCGTCCGGAGGCTCAGCCGCAGAGCCAAACAACCGTTGGAACTGAAGGCAACTATCTGATACTCAAGCATCTCCTGCCCATCTTCGAACAATACGCGCCGAAGGGGACGACTGATGCAGTTCGAGCGCGGTTTGAAGCGCTTAGCGCCATGGTGCGCGAGAGTGTTCGCACGCGGAATGCTGTGCCCCCACAAGCAAGTCGTACATCGCAACAAAGCGCGGATCGTGAACAAGCCTTATTGGAAAGGATAGACCGGGCGAAGACCTCGGCAGAGCGTGACCGGCTTTATTTCCAGTTGGCCACGACGGCGATGGAAAGGAATGATTTAAGCGCGCGAGATTTGGTTAGCAAGATCGATGACAGCGAATTTCGGAAACAGGTTCAGGCATACGTCGATATTTCTTTAGCCACTAATTTGATCCACGCGAAGAAGATCGAATTGGCGCTGGAGTTGATCGAGAAAGGCGCCCTAACCCATATTCAGCGAGTCTGGCTTCAAACTCAGGTGGCAAAACTGTTAACAAAAACTGACCGCGACAAATCGTCATCGCTCCTGGAAGATGCCTTGTCTGAAGCGCGGCGCATTGAAGGATTGGATCCCGACAGGCCGCGCGCATTGCTCGCGATTGCTAATGCACTACATCTAATCGAACCCTTGCGCACACGGGATGCGGTCTTCGAGGCCGTCAAAGCTGCGAACTCTGCCGACGGGTTCACGGGTGAAGACGGCGCCCTCGACATCCTCTTCCAGTCCAAAGGCTTTTCTTCGGCAAGCGACAATCCTGTGCCCGATTTCGATATCAAAGGAATTTTCGGTTTGATGGCGACGAATGATTTCGATCAAGCCGTCGAACTGGCCCACGGATTCCAAGGCGAGGCGCCGCGCGCTGCCGCGGTGATCGCGATCGCGCGCGCAGTCCTAACCGCAAAGCGCGCCCCTCTTCCAGCCACTCAAGCAGCGCAGAAGAATTAGCGGCGTTGGCTAACTTCAGCCCAGGTTTGGAATAGAGTTGCTCCCCAACGCTGTGCCGTACCATGGACGGGCGCTCCGTCAGGAGCGCAATGTTTATAGCCTGCGACAAGATTCAACCTCCCGCGCTCCGCCAGGAGCGCAATGTTTATAGCCCACGGCGCCTCACAAATATTCTCGCTCCGTCAGGAGCGCAATGTTTATAGCCTGCGACGCTTCAAATATTCTCGCTCCGTCAGGAGCGAAACATTGCGCTCCTGACGGAGCGCGGGGTTGAATCTTGTCGTTGGCTATAAATATTGCACTCCTGACGGAGCGCGGGGTTGAATCTTGTCGTTGGCTATAAATATTGCGCTCCTGACGGAGCGCGGGGTTGAATCTTGTCGTTGGCTATAAACATTGCGCTCCTGACGGAGCGCGGGGTTGAATCTTGTCGTTGGCTATAAATATTGCGCTCCTAACGGAGCGCGGGGTTGAATCTTGTCGTTGGCTATAAACATTGCGCTCCTGACGGAGCGCCCGTTCATCGTACAGCACAGGAAGAAGTCAGAACCCTGTCGACAGTCAGGGTTCTGACTTCTTCACGGTTCCATAAATTGCGAAGATTAACGAATGGTTCGGCCAGCTCTAGCTTGGCGTTCGGCCGGGACAAACTGAAGTTTCGAGGTAAATGCGTGCGTTAGCTTTTCTCGCTGCTTAGTTGGCGGAAACGCTTAATCAGCTTCTTAATGTTTTCTGTGTCTCGCGCGTCGGGTTGAAGTTTCAGAAACAGTTCGAGCTCGTCAGCAGCTTCCTTATATTTCTTAACCTGATTGAAGAGGAGTGCGAGCTGCCAGTGAACGTCAGGCAGTTTCGATTCGGCTAGTTTGTCCGCTTGCTTGAGATAAGTTTCTGCCTCATCCAACTTGTCGGCCTGACGCAGCAACATTCCCAACCACAGATTCGCGCTGGCCGATTTCTGATTGTGAGTGATCGCGCGTTTCATCGATTCAACTGCCGCGGGCAGTTGCTTGAGGTTGTATTGGGCCACTGAGAGCGAGCTCAGACTGTGATGCGCCCGGCCGTTGATCTCGATAGCTTTGGTGAGCACCGGAATCGCCGCGTCGAAGTCCAGCTGTTTCACATATTCGGTGCCGAGCATCTCCAGTGCTTCGAAGTAAGTGGGAAACAGCTCGATCGCTTTTTTCAGCGATTGCACACCTTCCTTCTGTTGCTCGCTTTTCTGTAGCAGCACAATTCCCCGCTCGTATTCCTTCCGCGCCTGGTCCGGAACTTCCTGAACAAAAACTACGCCTGGAGTAGAGCTGTTAGCGGTGGCCCGCTTCGTGGTCAGGACAAAGTCTACCTGTTCGAAAGCACGCGTGCGTTCGAGTTGAACGCGTCTGGATTGGCCGCCAACATAGATGGTCCCATATGTCTGGACTCTAACCTGGAAAATTCCAGGGGGAAGCCGGTTAAATTGGAAAAGGCCGGAGCCGTTAGTTTTCGTTCTCCGGACAACCGAATCCACGTCGTTGAGAAGCTCGATTTGTAAATCCGGAATCGGATTTCGACTGTTGTCGGAGACATGGCCGCTGATGGAATTGAACCCTTGTGGCAGGAAGGCGGCCGCCGGTTTGACCAGCTCGACGGGCGCGCCCAGGAACGCGATGAAGATGCCGAAGAGTAGAATCATCGAAACCTCGCCGGGTGGAAGTAGGATGATTATGCTCCGGCACTGGACCGTCAAGCAATCCTAAGTTGACCGCGTTCCACGAAATACACTAAGCCTCACGAAAGGAGACCAAGCGCTTACGGCATTCCGAATCGCTGCCGGTACTCGCCTGAATCGAGAAACGCCTTAACCATCTCCGCGTTGACGAAGTTACCGTTAAACTGATTCAGCTTGTCCAACCAAAACTTCCAGCCGCGAAAATCGGTGTCCTGCGGGTCGTCCGGATTTCTCCTGAGATATCCGTAGAATTGCATCAAGACAAACGCCCGACTGAGCTCGCGCTGTCTGAGGTCGCTGTCTTCGGCCACCATCCTCAACACGGAGGCGCGCCTTTGCGCGTCCGCTGGCGTGGGAATCAGAAAGTCAATCAGCTGCGCTTTCTCATTCGCGGACAGGGCGCCATTCGTATTCTGATCGAGTTTGGCAACGAACTCTGCGGCCGTCATCGTGTGTGGGAAAGCGGTTATGAAACGCGGGCGTTGAACGAACTCGAGAGCGTAAGCGGTTTTATTCTCTTCCAACTGCTGCTGCCAGTTGCCAATGCCTACCTGTATTCCAAAGCCGATCCTCTGGGTATCCGGCAGAAACTCCTGAAGACGTATGATCGGCACCGTTCCTTCAACGTTGGGCGAAGTAGTTTCGCCGTAAGCTGAGTTGTACATGCGATAGGCAAGGTAGCCGGTTTCCTGAAACTCGATAGACAGGAAGAACGCGGCGCTTACGTTGATGCGTTTCACTTCGCGGCATTGCGCGTTAGCACCGCACGCCTCGATCTCGTTGACCCAGAATTGAAGGCCGCCGGCATCCGGTTCACGACTAAAGAAATCGAGGTAGTGCTGGCGCACGAAGAACTGCGATTCGCTGATCGGATTCGGTCCCGCCGGATTCGAATCGTTGTCCTGAATTTCCACCAGGGCTTCGAATCCACCACCCGTCATCGGTGTGTTGAAAATTGCACCCTGAGGATTGCTTAACACCACTTTCACCGACTCCCAACCTTCGACCAGAGCATCATTTGTTAACAACAGATTGATGCTCTTAAGAGCTTCGCCGGGGTTAAACCGAAGGGTGCCGACAGCGGGAGTAAAATCCGAACGGTCAGAGGCGGTAACATTGACTGTGCGGTAATCTACAGTCGTCACCGCCGACAGGTCGCCCGCGCGCGTAACTTTAACTTCAATACTCCCGCCGTTTTCCTGCGCCACGTAGTGAGCCGGAGAAAACTGCACAGTAGTCGGCGTTCCCACGAAATTGGCAGTCCGATTGCCGGTAAGGTTATCGATGTGGATGCTGGTGGGATTGAATTTGAAGTTGGCTTTCGACGGTATGACGTCGTAGGTGCCGCCGGCCGAGAGATTGCCGATGAAGTAATTGCCGCCGGCATCCGTATGCGTGTTTATTACTTGAAGTGGTCCAAGTGTGATCGCAACGCCTTCGAGACCTATGGTAGTGCGGCTGTCAGTAATGCGGCCCGAAATAAAGGGCGCGCCGGCGCAGGTGTTTCGCAGCACTGAGGAAGCGTAACTGTAATTGGCGACAGCCAGATCAGGCTTGGCGTCCCCGACCAGGTCCGCCGCCACGATGCTGTTATTACCGGGACCGAAATTATCAGTCACAGTTGTAAGCTCGAGCGGCGTTCCAAAGGCCCCAGCTCCATCGCCCGGCAGAATTGTTACGCGGTTATCGCCTCTGGTAAACGCCACGTCGAGCTTTCCATCGGCATTAAAGTCCGCGGCCGTCATCCCTGCAACCTGAGGCACACTGAACGTGGTCTTGCGCGTGAAATGTCCGGCGCCGTCGCCTAACATCACCACGATTCCCGGATCCACTGTGGAAGGAGCGACCAATGTGCCACCTCCAGCGGCAACGTCGAGATGGCCATCGCCATTGAAATCTCCAGTGACCGGCGCATTGATACCGACGATTCCGGTAGCGCCGATACTTGGGCCAAAGGCACCGGTTCCAGTACCTAACTTTACTGCCATGGGTTGCGAACTACTGCTGGTGCTCAGCAGCAAATCAGGAATTGTGTCGTGATTAAAATCAGCAGTTCCGACGACGTGAATGTTCGACCCAAGGGTGACGTTGGTTTGTGTGAATCCGCCGGTGCCATTGCCTAACAAGACCTGGACAAAATTCTGGTTGAACGCGGAAACGAGCAAGTCTGCCTTACCATCGTTGTTGAGATCAGAAGCAAACAAGCCCTGAGTTACTTGTGCACCTAGCGGAGCATCAATTTTAGACTGACCAAAACCGCCGCTGCCATTATTCAGAAAGATCCTGAGGAATGGCGCGTTGAAATTGGTCACCGCGATATCGGGACGGTTGTCTCCATTGAAGTCTGCAATGGCAAGCCCATCCAAAAATGAGATGCCGGTGTCGAGACTAGCCGGTGTGAATTGCCCTGACGCATTATTCAGCAATATCACCGCCCCGCCCGAAGACGTTCCGCCATTTCCTTCAACTATGTCGAGCCGGCCGTCTCCATTTAAGTCGGCGACGCGGGTCATTGTAAGAACTGTTCCCAGGTTGTAATTGGCAATGCTGAAAGAAGGCACACCGCACGAGTCAAATTCCTGGTAGACGACGAAGGTCTGTCCGGCAATGGTGATCTGGCCGGCTCGTGGAGCATCTGCCACGCTGACCGAGAAGTTAACCGTGCCATTGCCAACCCCTGATCCGCCAGAGGTAATTGTGATCCAATCGGAACTGCTAACTGCCGTCCAGGGGCAGCCCTGCAAAGTTGTTACATTCACGCTGCCGGTTCCGCCACCGGCATTAAAGCTTTGGACTCCTGGGCTAATCGTGTAGCTGCAAGGCGTCGCGACAAAATTCGCCGACCGATCGGAATTCAAGGGGTTGAAAGTTTCAGCTGCCGGATTGAAAGAAAAGTTGGCATTGCTGGGAGTGACGGTGAAGCTACCACCCAATTGCAGCTCGGGAAACTGATAGTTGCCGTTGGCATCGGTCTGGGTGGTCGAGCTTTGGGTTCCACTCAAAGTCATCAAGACCCCGCTGACGCCGTTTCCGCCACCGTCGGTGACTCGACCGTTGATGGATGGCGCGGTCGAAACTTTCGTCGACTCCGTCGCTGAATTATTTGCCGGAATATCATCGGCTTCGTTTGCAGTCACTGTCGCTGTGTTACTAATCGTATTTGCGGTCGTGGGCGTAACTGAGATGGCGATCACTGCGACCGCCGAGGCAGACAAGTTGCCGATAGCGCAGGTAACGGTTCCGCTGTTGAACGCGCAACTTCCCTGAGACGGGGTGGCGGAAACAAACGTGAGTTGCGATGGCAGTGCATCCGTAACAGTAACGCCGGTGGCGGACGATGGACCATTGTTCGTCACCCGGATTGTGTACGTAAGTGGATTGCCCACCATCACGGGATCGCGCGAGTCCGCTTTGGTGACCGAGAGATCGGCCGCCACGCCAATCTTAGTGACAAATGCATCAGTGCCTTTCAGCGTTGATTGATAGGCTGAGAAGGTGGGGAAGTTGGAAGAAGAAGTGGTGCCGATAATGTAAGCGTTCCCGCTGGAGCTGACGGCGATCGCATTTGCGCTGTCATTGCTCAAGCCGCCCACGAAAGTCGAGTAAACCAGCGCATTGCCGGTCGCATTCAGTTTACTAACGAAAGCGTCAGTGACACCTCCGGCTGATGGCTGTGGAGCATCCACGATTGGGAAGGTGGATGAGATCGTAGCTCCAGCCACGTATACAGCGCCGCTCGAATCAAGCGCCACACCCAGTCCCTGATCGAAACCTTCTCCGCCCAGGCAACCTGAGAAATCGAGTGACGCGCCGGAAGCGTTAACTTTCGTTACAAACGCGTTCGTGTCGAAATTGATTGGCGCCGGCCCAACTGGATTAATCAGCGGAAAATTGTCTGAGTTGGTCGAGCCCACAACATAAGCGCTTCCCGAGCGAACCGCGATCGCCCGACCCTGCTCTGAAGCCCTGCCTCCGAGAAAGCTTGAATAGACGAAAGCGCTGCCGGTGTTGTTCAGCTTCGTTACAAACGCGTCAGTCGAGTTGCCATACGTGGACTGGAACGCATTCAGGACTGGAAAGTCTGTCGAGCTGGTTGAACCCACGATGTAAGCGTTGCCGTCTGCGTCCAATGCAATACCACGCGCCTCATCGTTTTCACTTCCCCCAAAACTGGTCAGGTATTCAGGTGCGGATCCGGCAGAGTTTAACTTGACCGCAAACGCGTCATTCGCGATGGTGACTCCCGCATAGACTGTTGCCGGGGTAGTGCGATCGACGATCACGCCGAGCGCTGTCATGTTAGTTATTCCATTGTTGCTTTGAGTCCAGCTGGCGCCGCTGTCAATGCTCTTGAAAATTCCGCCCCCTGAGGTGGCGGCGTAAAGGGTCGCGGGATTGACTGGGTCAACCGCCAATGTATTGATTGCGGGCTTAACGATCTGGGCCCCGAAGAGGAAGCTAAGGCCTGCGCCGCTTGCGGCCCATGTTGCGCCGCCATCGACGCTCTTATAAAGGATTTCTGACCCAAACGGAGCACCGGCGTAGAGCGTCGCCGGATTTAGAGGATCGATTGCCAGCGCCGATATTTGCAGGCCTGCCATGGGTCCGGAGGTGAGCCTGGTCCAAAGAGTGCCGCCATTGGTCGTCTTAAAGAAGCCGGAGTTTGTTCCCATATAGACGATGGAGGAATTGGAGGGATCGATTACCACTTCATTCACGCGAGGTGAGCTCGTAATTCCTCCTCTCATTTCAGTCCACAGATCTCCGCCATTTGTGGTTTTGAAAATTCCAAAGATCGTGCCGGCATATAGAGTCGTGGGAGTGTTCTGATCAATAGCCAGCGCCTGGATAACAGGAACTCCAAATCCGATGTTCTTGATATCGTAGAGTGAGCCGCCGTCGGTGCTCTTGTAGACGCCGTTGACTGCCGCCGCGTAGACGATGTTTGGGTTCGAAGGATCGACCACAACTGCATTCGACAGAGGAGGCGCGGTGGATGTGCGCGCCGCGCCGGTTAAGCTCCAGTTTGCCCCTGCGCTAATGCTCTTAAAGACCCCATAATTACTCGCCGCATAAATGGTACTGGAGGTCGCAGGATCGAGTGCGAAGTTGCTTACCGAGCTGGCAGTTAAACCCTGGGAACTACCGGCCCAGAGCCCGCCACCGTTTGCGCTCTTGTAAGCAGGGTTGCCGTTCCTTTGCAGGGGAATAAAAAAGGAGAATCGGGTTGAGTCGGTTCGCCCGGTGACATACGCCGCTCCCGCAGCATCAACTGCAACTCCATAAGCAGTATCCGAATTGTCTCCTCCGAGGAACGTGGAGTAGGCGAGCGAGGAACCGTCCGGACTCAGTTTTGAAACGAAGCCATCAACTGCGCCATCTTTGGAATTCTGAAACGCACCTACGGTTCGAGGGAAACTCCCAGAGCCGGTGAAGCCAACAACGTAAGCGCTGCCCGACGCATCAACCGCAATCGCATTCGCAACGTCGTCTCCATTGCCGCCGAGATAAGTGGAATAAACAAGTGCTGTTCCGGCCGGATTCAGCTTTACTACAAATGCGTCGTTGAAACCGCCGTTGACGTTTTGTGGGGCGCCGGCGAGGGGAAAATCGATGGAAGAAGTATTACCAGTGAGGTAGGCGCTCCCCTGAGCGTCGAGGGCAATACCCAGTCCCTGCTCTGACCCGGAACCACCCAGGAAGGTGGAATAAATCAAAACGGGATCAATGACCAATGGTCGCGATTTTTCATAGACGCCGATTTCGAAGCTGACCGCATTGCCGCGCAACCGGTAATTGGCGGCAACTTCCCTGCGCTCACCTTCAATTTCCTGATATGCAACAGGCTTGTGCTGTCGCAGGATCCCGGAAGGAGTCGTCAACAATAAATCGCCGGTGGCGTCGACTGCGATCCTTTCCATTCCCGCAAAGGCCAACTTAATGCGTTGCGGCGAGGCTCCAGGCGCAACCACAAAATCGTATTCCAGTTGCTGTTGGTTTCCATGGTAAACGAGATCGATACCCGGATAGGCGTTGCGATATTTCACCTGCGCGTAAGTGGAAATGTTTCGCCGCCACTTGCGCGCATCATTTCCGATAAAGTAATTGAGCTTTCCGGGCGATTCTTCCAGCCCAACAACGCGAGCTTTTCCATTCGCACCAACCAGCTTCATGCGCACAACATCTACCGCGCCCGACGAGAGAGCTTCCGGTAATGCTTCAGGGCTTCGCGCTTTTGAGCCGGTCCCAACCGCGCTGCCGGTGGCGCCCGAGCGCAATGCGAAAACGGCTTCGTCTGCTGTCAGAAACAGGCTGTATCCGAATCCACGCGAGATGAAACGAACGCGCCTTTCTGTTTGTCCTTCGTTGCGCGCAAAACTCAACGGCAGTTTGCCGTAATTGCTCGCGGCGTTATCGGAAACATTCTTTGACGCGATGCTGGCCGATGGGTTCTGGGTTGAATTGGTGCCCGCTGAGGTCACCGAAAACCAACCCACAAAGGCGCTCAAGAGCGCGGTTGCAACTATGAAAAAAAATGAAATGGTTGGGGCCGACAGACGATGGAGCAGAGCTGTCGCTGATGGGGGGCGCATGGATTGGTTCCTTACTCCTTGATTCTTACGACGGTGAAAATGGGAATTAGTATTCCGGGTTTCGGGACCTGAACAACTTGGAAAAAGAGGGTGTTCGGCAAGTTGGGCTGGTATTTCCAGGAACTGCAAATTCTTGTGGCGCAGTCTAGCATGACTATAGGCATCCAGAAAACGCGCGGATCGATCCCATTCGGAAGCAAGCCACGCTCAGCCCCACGCCAGCGTGGTGGTACTGACCTCATCGCCCAACGACGTTGCTGCGACAAACTGAACTCTGTCGAACAGGTGGCGCATCCCGTGATGGAACCGCCGGGTGGACCACCGCACTCAAGAGCAGAATGACGGCTCCGGTCAGACTGGTTCTCCAAATCGACCGGTTCGCATGGACCATCTTTGTTGCTCCGCAAAACAAACAATGAAACCACATCTTTTCGACAAGAATAGAGTTGGCACACCGCTCGCAAAAGGAAACGCGCTCGACTGTCAGAGCAAGATCTTTTCATTAACCACCGTCAACGATAAAGGCCTTCTCCCGGCGAAAGCAGGAGCGGGCACATACTCACCAGCCTAAGTCTCGTTTGCCCGACAAACGCGATATGGCAGTGGGAGTTTCCGAAAGGCTGCTGAGATTTCGGCGCTCAACGCTCCCGTTTTGTGCGCACGTAATCTCACCGTTTTTATCGTTGGCGGTGGTTAATTTTGCTCTGCGTAATAATTTGCGTTAATGGAGAATCGATGAACCCCCACACCCCCCTGAATCGGGTGATTGCGTCTTGCCTCCTGGTTTCTATTTGCTCGGCCCTGGTTCTGAGCAGCGGCTCCAGCGCCAAAGCCGGCACGCCAACCACGCCCTCAACCTCAATCAGCCCGGTTGACAAAGTATCGCCCGACCTGCGTGAGCTAATTCGAAGGGGCAAGGGCAGCGACCAGGTAAAGCTGATCGTGCAAACAAAACCAGAGTCGGCAAATTCACCCGGCCTGATTGGGGGATTGTTGAAGACAGTTGTAGGACTCGTCGGAACGCTCCTATCCAGTTTGAACATCACTTTGATCAAAGCGCAGGCCAACTCGGTCGATGTTCTGGCACAAGACCCAAACGTCACTTACATCTCGCTCGACACTCAAATTCGCACTTTCGGTCACGTGACAACGACTACTGGCGCCAGCCAATCCCGCACACAGAAAACCCCACTTGGCGCTAGCTCCGTTCTCGACGGTTCGGGTGTCAGGATCGCCATCCTCGACTCAGGTATCGACGTCAATCACAAATCGTTCTCCAGCCAATCAGGCAAAGTAGTTCTCAGTAAGGATTTCACGGGCGAGAATCGCACGGACGATCCATATGGCCACGGTACCCATGTAGCCTCCGTGGCTGCCGGCGTCGGCACGCCGACCGTTGGCAAGTATGAAGGCGTCGCCCCCGCCGCCAACCTGCTTAACCTGCGCGTGATGAACGCCCAGGGCATCGGCAGCGTTTCGAACGTTTTGAGAGCTCTCGACTGGGTCTACGCGAACCGCAATACGCACAACATTCGCGTCGTCAACATGAGCCTTGGTGGACCAGCAATCAACTCTTACAAGAATGATCCGCTCTGCAATGCGGTGCGCAAACTATCCAATGCCGGAATCGTCGTAATCGCAGCGGCAGGTAACAACGGCAAATCTCCGGATGGCCAGAAGGTTTACGGCGGCATCCACACTCCGGGCAACGAACCTTCGGCGATCACGGTCGGAGCCAGCAACTCATACGGCAGCGACCCGCGCGACGAAGATTCCATCACGACTTACAGCTCGCGTGGACCGACGCGCAGTTTTTCAACCGACACTTACGGCGTGAAGCACTATGACAACTTGATCAAGCCCGACCTCGTTGCGCCCGGCAATAAGATCGTTGCCGCTCAGTCCCCAAACAATTTCCTGGTCAAGTCTCATCCCGAACTTCAAACGAATGCCTACTCCACGTCAAACATGAAGATGATGTACATGAGCGGTACGTCTGTGTCGGCGCCGATGGTGGCTGGGGCTGCGGCAATGATGCTGGAAGCAAATCCGAATTTGACGCCAAACATGGTGAAGATGATCCTGATGTATACGGCCCAGCCGCTGGCGGGCGCCAATACATTCGAGCAGGGCGCGGGCCAGTTAAACATCGCCGGCGCCATAGCGATTGCGAAACTCGTTCGACAGCCTTTGCTCGGCCTGATTCCCGCAGTCGGTTCTTCTTTCCTTACAAAGTCGGCGCCCGCTGCAACGACGACCATTTCAACTCATTCGTTTACGTGGTCGCAGGGTCTTGTTCTAAATCACACTACAATCACCGGCAAGGACTTGATTAATAAATATCAGCAGAGTTATGGCGCGGGTTATTTGCTTGGCGATGGCGTCGTGGAAACGTTAACTTCGCAAAAGCTGAACACAAACAAGTGGAAAGGCAATCTAGCGCTCGGACAATACATTATGAAGAGCGACGGCACGCCGATGTTCGGCGGCGGCGTCTTCTGCCCGAACGGCATCATGCTCATGGATGGCATTATGCTGATGGACGGCATCATGCTCATGGACGGCGTAGTGTATAGCGATGGCATCATGCTGATGGACGGTATTATGCTGATGGATGGGATCATGTTAATGGACGGCATCATGCTGATGGATTCCTCGCTCGGTGACGACACCGAGGGCATGAACTAAATCCCACTATCCTCGCTCCGTCAGGAGCGAAATGTTTATAGCCCACGACGACTGACAAATACTCTCGCTCCGTCAGGAGCGAAATGTTTATAGCCCACGACGACTGACAAATACTCTCGCTCCGTCAGGAGCGAAATGTTTATAGCCCAGACGACTGACAAATACTCTCGCTCCGTCAGGAGCGAAACACTGCGCTCCTGACCGAGCGCGACGGTTGGATTTGTCTTTGGCTATAAATATTCCGCTCCTGACGGAGCGCCCGTTCATCGTACAGCACAGGAACTCAACATCGGGCTACCGCCCCGCGGGAGATCAAAAGCCCTCACCAGTGTTCGCGAGCGGTAAGTCTTTCGGTCATGGGAAACCTCTGATAAGTGAAGATTCGAGGGCTGCATGTGCGATTAGAGACTGCGCGGCTAGGATTTTGGCAACCGCTAGAGGTGGTACTGACCTCATCGCCCACGACTTCTCGATCCTTCGTTGAAGATTAGCGAGTCAATCGGAGGCAGCTCAATTTCCAGTCTGAATCTCTTTTCTGCTAGAGTCTTTCGCGGATTACGACCTTAGAAGTGGCTGGGCGCACACTAATGTGACTCCAGTTGACCAACCGGCTTTCCGATCCGGTCATCAAACGGGAGCCAGTTTGAATAGGATGTTTTTATTGATGAAATTAAGTATTGCCAAGCTTCGAACCGGACTGTTACCGGCCCTCCTGCTCACGATTGTGGCTACCTCCGGGTTTGCGCAGGCGCCCGGGGCGGCTGATGTGGTCATGGTTTTGCCATTTGAAAACACGTCAAATCGTCCCGAATACAATTGGGTGGGCGAGAGCTTTGCCGACTCGATTTCTGAATTGCTGAACAAACCTGGATTGCTGATTGTTACCAGTGACGAGCGCCAATCGGTTTATCAGCGTCTGCGAGTGCCTGAAACTGTACTACCTTCGCGCGCCACGGCAATCAAGCTAGCCCGCGAGGCTAAGGCATCGATGATTGTGATTGGCACTTACAAGATCAACCTCGGCGAAAGCGAAAACAAAGAGGGCGCTAAAGAGGACAAGGACAAGTCGTCCGCCGAAGCCTATGTGGAAATCACAGCGCGCGTGATCAAGGTAAATGAAGGCCGAACGCTGGGTGAAGTGTTTGACGGAAGCTGGGCCACCCGGCAGTTTGATCTTGGCGGGCCGCTCACCACTCTACAAAATATTCAGGGCCGGCTTGCTTACCAAATCCTTTATCAACGCGACAAGGCGCTTCCCTTCTCTCAAAACCAACTTGTCCAGGAAGCCACGAAAGTTCCCCAGCGTGCATTTGAAGCTTATGTAAAAGGCGTGCAGCTGAGTGATCGCGATGAAAAGCGTTCAAACTATCTGAAGAACGCCATGCGCTTCTTCGCGGAAGCGAACGGGGGCGCGATCTACCCGCAGGCGGCCTTCGAACTCGGTCGTTACTATATGCTCGAAGGAAAGTGGAAAGACGCTACCGAGTATTTCACGAAGCTGCAAAAGAAAGATCCACACTATGCGGAAGCAGCTTTTTACGCGGGACTCGGTTACGCGAAGATGGGTGAGTTGGGACATGCGCTGGCAGCGCTGGTGCCACTTTCGACTGAGGTCCCGCTGATTGGGATCTATAACAACGCTGGTGCGGTGGCGATTCAGGCATCGAGAGAAGAAAAGAAGGAAGAGGAACGGACGCGACTGCTGACCCAGGGTACTTCTTTTCTGGCTCGCGCCGCAGAGTCGGCGCCAGACGACCCAATGGTCCATTTTAATTATGCGTTGGCCCTTTTCATGTCCGGCAAATACGTAGAGGCGGCCGAACAACTCAAGCCGGTAATTACGGCTGACCCGCGGGACGGTCAGGCATACTTTCTTTACGCCAAGGCACTCGAGAAGATCGGCAAATCGGAAACTGCGACCGCCGCTGACGACCAGGCGCGCCGGTTCTTGCCAACCTACGCCAAGTTTCAAACGCAGTGGCAAAAATCCCAAACGTTGACTGGCGTTTCACCTCGGATGCGCGACGTGCTGAATCGTGACGATGTATCTGACCTGGTGCGTAAGAACGCAATGGCCGCGCTCACTAACACTTCAGCAACCGAAGACCTGCTTGCGAAAGCGCGAGACTTATATCAAGCGGGGCGCGACGACGAGGCTTTGCCGGAACTGCACCGGGTCGTCATGCTTGAGCCGACAAATGCCGAGGCTTATCTCCTGAGCGGGCGCATCAATCAACGCCGCGGGGATCAGGAAGCTGCCATCGCCGCTCTTAAGACTGCGATATTTTGGGATTCTAAGTTAATCGACGCGCACGTTTTGTTGGGCAGAATTTTCCTCGAACGTGGCGATAGAAGTGAAGCGAGTAAATACGCCGCCAGCGCGATAAGCATAGACCCTAATAATCAGGAAGCCATTGGTTTGCAGCGGCAAGTGACAATGGGAAAAAACTAACCTAGGCGGGAGCGTAAAAGAAATTGAGGCAGGTCCTTTCGAGGGTTTGCCTCATTTCGTTTTATAGTTACCGCGACCGGGTGCACATAGATGGAATCAACGCATTTGATTGGGCTTCTCGCCGCAGTTTTGCTACTGATTTCACTTCTCGTTTTCGGCTTGTGGCGGCACAAACGTGCGAGTGCCGGCGAGGTGAAGTTAATGGGTGAAATGGGGCTGGTGGAAACTAAGCTTGATCCCCAGGGAACCATCATCGTTGATGGCGAACTCTGGAACGCCCAATCCAGCGATGGTAGCGATATCGAGGTAAACGCGCGAGTGCGCGTAGTTGGGATGCAAGCTCACCTTGTGCTGGTTGAGACCTGTCAGAGCCGACTGCGGTAGGTCGGCACCACCGAAGTTGGTCCTCGCCTTAACGCTGAATCAAGCTCCAATTCCAAAAACCAATTTTTGTGGCACGCAAGCTGCTCTAGATAGAACCGGCACGCACGGAACACTGACGCAAAGTTAATCCGTGACCCCGCCGCCGACCAATCTCTGAGCGCCGCCTGCCGCTGCGCCAGCCGCCCGCCGAGCAACCCTTCAGTGCTTCTCCTTCCTTAATGTGGACCCAGTCAGAAATGACTGGGTCTTCCCGCGTTTGGTGTCCATTTTTTTCGGAACTCACGAATACGGCGCTCGGCTCCTACCAAACACTGATGACCGCTCGCCGTTTCACGGTGCCTTACGTTCAATACGCTCCGGATTCCAAAAAATGTTTTTCGTGGCACGGAAGCTGCTCTAGATAGAACCGGCAAGCACGGGAGACCAAAGTAAAGTCGAAACGTGCCCCCGCCGCCAACTTCCCTCTGAGCGCCGCCTGCCGCTGCGCCAGCAACCCGCCGAGCAACCCTTCAGTGCTTCCCCCCGAACTTGGGACCCAGCCAGCAATGGCTGGGTCTTCCCGCGTTTATAGTCACCTTTTTCGTAGTAGGTTGCTATTCTGATTAAACTGCCCCTTTCGCCCGTACGTCCGGTCAATTTCAACTTCTAACGACGGGTCAATCACCATCAGTCACGATGCGACGGAATTTGTCACTTTGACCGTGACGTTTTCTGTCTTTTTGACCCTCCAGCGTAGGATTGGAGCAGTTCCTGATGGGCCGATTCCCACTTTCCTAAAAATATTTTTTTTAGTTCCAGAGCGCGTCAAACTGTCAGTGCCCTGGCAACCTGGTGCTCAGTCTTCGCCCGCACCTTCGCGCTTTTGATAGACTCCCTCGCAATGCAGAGGGACTCAAACAAAGCGGCTAAAGGCATCTCCGAAACTCGGTCAAGATTTTCCGCCCTCGCCGGTCATATTCGCGCCGAAGCTCCCTCACTTGGCGATTCTGGAATAGCAATCCTCTCGGCAATCCTCCTAATCATTTCATTTCCAGATTTCAACCTTTGGCCGCTCGCCTGGGTGTCCCTGGTGCCGATCCTTTTAGCGATCGCGCGACGTCCTTCACCAGTTAGGTCATTCATTTTGGGCTGGTTGTTTGGAGGAGTCTTCTTCTTTGGGTCGTGCTACTGGTTGACCTATTCGATGATCCACTTCGGAGGAATGCCGACCCCAATCGCTTTCGTAGTGCTGATTCCTGGCGCCCTAACGGTCGGTATCTTCCCGGCGTTTTTCGCTCTGGCGTTGGCGCAAGTGATGAGAAGACTGGGTCCGCCGATCCTTTTTCTCGCTCCGGCTTTCTGGGCAGCGCTCGAATGGGCACGCCTTGGAATCGCCGGCCAACTCTGGAATGCGATCGGATACTCGCAGGCTTTTCACCCCAACCTGATTCAGCCGGCGAGGTGGGGTGGCGTGTATTTGGTCGGCTTCCTGATTCTACTGGTAAACACCGCCATCGCATTTGTTGCCTTGAAACGTACTCTCCGATCCGCGCTCGCATCTGCGGCGGCGATTCTGCTCGTTGCGATTGTTCTCGGGGCAGCTCATCGAATTGACCCTGCGATTGACGCAGTGGCGACTCCAGATGCCGTGGTAGTGGCAGTTCAGCCAAACGTGCCGATGGATTTGGTTAAGTCCGTCGAAGATATGAAAAAGCTTGCGACTCGTCACTTTGAGATGAGCGAGAGTGCATTGCGAGCCCTGCCTTCTGATGCAGTACCCCGTCTCCTTGTGTGGCCTGAGTCGCCGATGAACTTCGGCTATGGTGGCGATGCATTTCTACGAGAACGACTCGCTGCCTTCGCCAGAACGCACCACACTTCGATACTAATAAACTCACAAGAGGTAGCGCCTAACGACGGCATATACAACTCAGCTCTACTAATAAATCAAGCGGGTAGCCTCGTCACTCAATATGATAAGATTCGCCTACTGCCGTTTGGCGAGTATGTTCCGTTGCCGCAATGGTTGCCGGGAGCGGGTTTGATAAGAGGAATCGTCGGCGACTTCACGCCGGGCACGAACTACCGGCTGATGCCTGTCGGTAGCAACCGCGCAGGCGTTTTCATTTGCATCGAGTCGGCCTATCCATCGATCGCGCGCAGCTTTACTGGCGAAGGCGCCGACGTGCTGATCAATATTTCGAACGACGGATACCTCGGACCGACCGCGGTGATGCGCCAACACCTCGCGAACGCAGTCTTTCGCGCGGTGGAAAACGATCGCACGGTAATGCGCGTCACTAATACCGGCATCACAGCGCTGATTACCCCGACAGGCGCGGTACAAGATGCGACCGAAGGATTCAAGCCTGAGGTTCGAACGTGGAGGCTGACGCGTTCACAAAGTAATAAGACTTTCTATGTCGCTCATGGAGATCTATTCGCTGCCGCCTGCGCCGTACTGAGCCTGTTGTTGTTTGGATTGTCATTTATGCGCAGACGATCGCGCGAACTTTAGGATCGAAGGCTGTCAGGAATTTGGAGGATCGCGTTTGTAATGATCGAGACTTTATCAATCCAGGACTTAAGAACAACCCACGAAGAGCTAGGGACACGCGTTAGTCAGCTCGGGAGGTTTCTTTGATGTTGCCGCAGGCAAGGAACAGCTGAAACACATTGAGAATGAAGCGTCTTCACCGGATTTTTGGAACGACCAGGAGGCGGCCCAGAAGCTTTTGCAAAAGCGGACCGTACTGGAGAAAAAGATTCAGCGCCAGGAGCGATTTGAATCTCAGATAGCAGACGCGGCAGTGCTCTTTGAATTTGCCGAGGAAGACGAGGAATCTCTCGTAGAACTGCGTTCGTTGGTTGAACGTCTGGAGCATGAAATCGCCCTGGCGGAAACTGAAATGCTCCTCGGCGGCGACAACGATCAGCTAAATGCGATCTGTACGATTCACCCAGGCGCCGGCGGCACGGAATCTCAGGACTGGGCCGAGATGCTGTTGCGTATGTATTTGAAGTGGGCCGAGCAGCGCGGGTTCAAGACAGAGATCATTGACTACCAGCCCGGCGAAGAAGCCGGACTCAAGGGCGTGACGTTTAGAGTGGAAGGTGAATACGCATACGGATTGTTGGCTGCCGAAGCTGGCGTTCATCGGTTGGTACGCATTTCACCTTTTGACCAGGCGGCACGGCGGCACACTTCGTTCGCTTCGTTGTTTGTTTATCCCGAGGTGGACGAAAACATTGAGGTCGAGATTTTAGACAAGGATTTGCGTGTGGATACCTATCGCGCTACCGGGGCAGGGGGTCAGCACATCAACACGACCGACTCGGCAGTACGCATTACCCACGCACCAACTGGAATCGTCGTTCAATGTCAGAACCAGCGCTCGCAACACCAGAACCGCGCGGTGGCGATGCAGGTCCTGCGTTCGCGATTGTACGAACTGGAGATTGCGAAGAGAAAAGCTGAGACAGCTGAGCTGGAGGCCAACAAGGCCGACATCTCGTTCGGCTCGCAAATCAGAAGCTACGTACTTGCGCCATACCAGCTGGTGAAAGATACGCGGACGAAGCTGGAGCGAGGAAACGTTGATGCGGTGCTCGGCGGAGACATCGACGATTTCATAAAAGCATTTTTGCTTTTGAAGAAAGCAGCGTAGTGAAAGTGGTAACGTTATTATCGAGTGTGTCTGAATAACTACCGGAAGGTAATCAACGACGCGAAGTAATGGCAACTACGGACTTTGAAGACAAGCCCAGGATAATCACTCCGCGAAACAGCCGGCGGAATGAGATTATCGCAATTTCACTACTCGCCCTCGGCTTGTTGCTCCTTCTCTGTCTGGTTTCGGCAACCTTTTACCCGAACGATCCTTCGTGGAATTCAGCAGGTCAGACGGAAACGCGAAACTGGGCTGGAGCCATCGGCGCAAATGTGGCGGCGCTGCTTTTCCAGTCAATCGGACTAGCGGCTTACCTGCTGCCTTGCCTGCTCCTGGCGGCAGCATGGCGACGTTTTAAGACCCGCAGTTTTCGCGCGCCAGTTTCACGTTTGCTGGGACTCGTCATACTCACGCTCGCAGCCGCTGCCTTATTGTCCATTGCCAACATTCAGCCCATTTTTGACTCCAGTGTTCAGCCGGGTGGGCTTGTCGGAACCGTTATCTCACGATCACTTGCGAGTGGACTCAATACCGTCGGCGCTACTGTGCTGCTTATCGCCATCGCGGCGACCGGGTTGTTGCTCGCCACAAACTTTTCTTTTGTCGGCTTCTATCAAAAACTTGTTGAGCTCTTCAGCGGTCGTCTGGGTTTCATCACCGCGATTCCAGAAAGGTTCGCAGCCTGGCGAAATGCGCGTAGCGAGCGTTCGCGAATTCGCAAAGAGCAACGCGAGTTAGACAAAGCTGAGAAACTCGCGGCGCGGGCCGCCATGGCTGATGCGCTCGGCGGCAACTTCAGTGACGCCGCCAATTTGACTCCCGAACAGCGGGTCGCGGAATTTATGAAGGGAACGGCCCAGGCATCCGTGGCTACAACCGGAATTAACCGCGGCGAGGCGCAGACGTTAACAGGTACGACTATCGAGCCACCGAGCACAGCTCGCGCCGCGGCCGCAGGCGCCGCCAGCGAAGGCGCAACGGTCGTCACGGGCGCGAAAGGAAAACGTTCTATATTCCCGGGCTCTAACGGCGGCGCTTCTGCAAGAGCCGACGTTGAAGAGATGGTCGAGGGCGCTTCAGTTCTGCGCCCGAAAGGCGAAGCTCCCGCCACCGGCAAACTCCCTTTCGATGCGGACAGAACCAAACGCGTCTCGTATAGCGACTACTCAATGCCCCCGCTCGAGTTTCTGAATGAAGCGCCGCCGCACAGCGAACAGGCTGATACAGAATTGCTTAGCCTCGCCACGCGCCTGGCTGAGAAGTGCAAAGAGTTTAATGTCACCGGGCAAATCAAACACATTTGTCCCGGCCCGGTTGTCACTACATATGAGTTTAAGCCCGACCCGGGCGTTAAGTATTCCCGCGTGGTTTCGCTGGTTGACGATCTCTGCCTGGCCCTCAAGGCCGAATCCATTCGCATCGATCGCATGCCGGGTAAACCGCACGTGGGCATCGAAGTTCCAAATCCGCGCCGCGAAACAATCTTTCTGCGGGAAGTAATCGAGTCTCGCGCGTTCCGCGAGTCAGGTTCCAAACTAACGATTGCGCTGGGCAAGACAATCGACGGGCTTAACTACGTCGCAGATCTGGCAAAGATGCCGCATCTCCTGATTGCCGGCACCACGGGCGCGGGCAAGTCGGTCGGCGTCAATGCGTTAATCGTTTCAATCCTTTATCGCGCCCGGCCAGACGAAGTTAAATTCATTCTGATCGATCCCAAGCGCCTCGAACTCGGTCTCTATGCAGACATTCCGCATCTTGCCACTCCGATCATTACCGATCCCAAGGTAGCCGCCCGGTCGCTCAAATGGGCAGTGAAGGAGATGGAGCAGCGTTACAAAGACCTGGCGGGCTGGGGAGTTCGCAACATCGACGGCTACAACACAGAGATCATGCGTCGCAACCTCGTCCAGGAATACGACGACAAAGGCGAGCCGCATAAACCGCTCCCTTACATCGTAATCATCATCGATGAGCTTGCCGATTTGATGATGACTTCGGGTCGCGAGGTTGAAGAGTCTATAACTCGCCTCGCGCAGATGGCACGCGCCGTTGGAATTCATCTCGTGCTGGCCACGCAACGCCCGTCGGTTGACGTGATCACTGGCCTGATTAAAGCGAACTTCCCTTCCCGCATTTCCTTCCGCGTTTCCTCGAAAGTCGATTCGCGCACCATCATTGACACCAATGGCGCCGAACATCTCCTGGGCCGTGGCGACATGCTCTTCCTACCGCCCGGCACATCGCGCCTGATCCGCGTCCATGGCGCTTACATTGATGAATCCGAGATCGGTCGCATCGTCAATCATTCGAAAGCGCAAGGCGCTCCCGAATACAACGAAACGATCACTCAGTCTGAGGAAGAAGCGCTGGGCCTCGAAGAAGGCAACGGTGAGCATGACGAGCTGTTCGAAGAAGCGCTACGCATTTGCGTGGAGATGAAGCGCGCATCCACTTCCGTGCTGCAACGCCGTCTGCGGATCGGATACGGGCGCGCCGCCGCCATCCTCGACATCATGGAACGCGAAGGCCTGATCGGCCAGGCGGACGGCTCGCGACCTCGACCCGTGCTCGGCCGCGCCTACGAGATGATGGCGCAGTGGGACGAAGCCGGCGCTGAAGAGTAGTCGCGTGCCATCGATTTGAAACATTTTCCACTCTCGTTGTGGAAAACTCTGTGGACAACTCTCCATAAAACATACGAAGTTTTGAAATCGTTAGACTTCCAGCATCGTGCACACGCGAGCGGCAGAGTTACAAAGTCTCTCTAATCATTCACTTGCACACGTGAAACAGTATTTCCTGCCAGCAAGGTTTTCTCTTAGTGCTAGTACGGTGGCGACAGCATGGATCTTTGCGATTCTGTTACCGGGTTCCGCCTGCATCACGCAGCCACGCCAGGAGTCCGCCGCGTCCACCACTTCGTTTGAGGCCGCCCTGATCGAATCAAAGTCGGAACACAATTCCCGAATAAATTTAAACTCAGCGGACGCCAAAGAGCTTGAAGCGCTGCCCGGTATCGGCGAGGCCATTGCGGGGCGCATTCTCGAGCATCGCGGAAAGTATGGCCGGTTCCGCCGCGCCGAACACCTGATGATGGTGCGCGGAATCAGCGACAGAAAATTTCGCGAACTGCGCGGTTTGATCACGACAGAATGAAGCTCGGACTATCGCGCGGACCAGATGGACGCCTGAAGGCGGAACTCTAGACAGTCTCCAAAAAATCCGATTGATAATTAATTCAAAAAGGAGTATGAAGGGCGCGGCATCATTCAAGGTCGGGTTTTAGACTCAGATTCGGTCTCAAGCGGTACTTTCTTTAACTCACAATTTCTCCGAGAGCTTCGCAGGCGTTCGATGTGTTGTCACGATAGAGACACGCAGCCACGCTGCGACTCTCACAACCTGCAAAAGGAGACACCATGACGCGAAAAAAGCAGGGCCTGACCAGGCGCAGCTTTCTTGAGCGCGTTGGAATTGCCGGCGGTTCCGCGGCCATCTACGAAAGCATGACGGCCCTGGGTTTGGTCAATCTCCCGGAGGCGTGGGCCGGACCGCCAGAGCTTCCACAAGGTTCGGGCACCGGCAAGTCAGTGATCATCCTCGGCGCCGGTATCGGCGGACTGACCGCGGCCTATGAACTCACCCGCGCGGGCTACGGCTGTCAGATTATCGAAATAACGGATCGGGCCGGCGGGCGCAATCACAGCGCACGCCGCGGGACGGTGCTCACCGAAAAAAGAGCGAACGGCACAACTCTCAAGCAAGTGTGCAATTTTGACGAAGGCCTGTATCTGAATCTTGGGCCGGGACGCCTGCCTTATCACCACCGGCGCGTGCTCCACTACTGCCAGGAACTTGGCGTGGCGTTGGAAATTTATGTCATGGAGACCATGGCTAATCTGTTCCAGAGCGATAAAGCCTTCGGCGGCAAAGCGCAGATCAGGCGGCGCATAGCCAACGACACGCAAGGCTACATTTCGGAGATGTTGGCCAAGGCAGTAAATCAAAATGCGCTTAACGCCGAATTGGATGAGAGCGACCGTAACAACCTCCTCTGCCTGTTGAAGAGCTTCGGCGACCTCGGCGAAAACAAGCTTTGCGCGACGTGTGGGAAAACCAAGTGCAAGAATTGCAACGCAAGCTGTCAGGATTGCGTGAGTTGCGGCAATGAGTGTGTCAGCTGCTTCGAATACACGGGTTCAACACGTGACGGTTGCCCGATTACGGTTTACCAGCCCTGCGAGCCTGGCGCCAAGCTGGCTTTAAAGGAACTGCTCAGCTCCGATTTCTGGCGCTTTCGATTTTTCCAGTCGTTTGAATACGAATGGCAACCGACGCTCTTCCAACCCGTCGGCGGCATGGACAAAATCGTTGACGGCTTCGTCCGCAAGGTGGGCTCGCTGATTAAATACGAGACTGAAGTGCTCGACATCGAGACGAGCGCCAACGGCGTCACCGTCGCCACCAAAGATCGAAGAACCGGAGCGCTCAGCAGCATCAAGGCTGACTACTGCCTGAGCAATATCCCGCTGCCGATCCTCAGCAAAATCAAGAACAACTTCGCGGAAGACTTCAGCGCTGCGGTCGACCTCTGTGAATACGATCCCACGTGCAAGCTCGGCTGGCAGGCAAACCAGCGCTTCTGGGAAAATGATCGGAACCAGATCTATGGCGGCATCAGTTATACGGACGATCCAATTACGCAGATGTGGTACCCGTCGTACGACTATTTCACGAAGAATGGCACCCTGACCGGCGTTTATAACTACGACCAGGACGCCATCAATTTCGGCAACATGAGCCAGGAACAACGGATCGCAACGGCGCGAAAAGGCGCCGTGAAGTTTCATCCTGAGTTTGCCGACATGCGGCTGGTTCCTTCAGACAAAGCGGTCTCAATCGCCTGGCAGAATATTCCCAACGAAGGCGGCGGCTGGGCAAACTGGAATCCAGCCAGCGGCGACCACACGAAAGCTTATGCGCGACTGTTGGCTCCGGATCGCCGTTTCCACGTGATGGGAGATCAGGTCTCGCAACTGCCGGGATGGCAGGAAGGCGCAATGATGTCGGCGCAACACGTCGTCGAACAAATCGCCGGACGTCGCTTGAAGTCTGTACCGACGATCATTCGCGCGCCCAATACGCGCAGACTGATCCACGGTCGCGGCTAAGAACTTTAGCCAATAGTATGAAGTCAGTATCACCACGCGGTGGTGGTACTGACCTCATTCCGCTCGCGATCCTCATTTGCGATTGCCAAATTGATTCGATCAGGGTTATAGCTTGACTCATGCACCGTTCCCGCGTCCTGCTGATTTTTGCCCTGCTCCTGCCGGTCCAATTCGTGCAGGCCCAGATTCAAATCGGTACCGCAAAAGGCGTCGTCCGTGATCCGACTGGCGCACTCGTTTCCAACGCGAGCGTAACGCTGAACAATGCCGTTACGGGTTTCAGTGCTTCAGCGACTACCGGCCAGCAAGGCGAGTACGTTTTCAACGACGTACCCTATGGTTCCTACATCCTGCGCGTGCAAGCCCCCGGCTTCCAGACCGCGGTCCTCGGAGCAAGTATCCGTTCAAACATTCCCCTTATCGGTGACGTGATGCTGAGCGTCGCGCGAGTGGACGAGTCAGTCAACGTCGGAACCAGCGAGACACTGGTCGATTCGGGTTTCTCCACCACCTCCACCACAATTGATGAAAGCTTCATCCAGCATATGCCCGGCGCGATGCGCAACCGGCAGTTGCAAAAAGTGATTGCCACAGCTCCCGGATGGCGACTGGAGAACGATGGACTACTACACGTTCGTGGCGTGGATGACGGAATTCTCTACGTTGTTGACGGAGTGCCTGTTACCGATCGAATCGACGTTGTCTCCGGCAACGCTTACGACATGGAAACAGTCCGCTCGCTCAACGTAATCACCGGAGGTATTCCGGCTGAGTTTGGCGGTCGCTCCGGCGCCGTAGTCGTGATTCAATCCAAATCGACAATGGGGATGCCGCTAACGGGCGGGCTCACTCTTGGTGGGGGCAGCTTCGGCGCCGGCGAAGTCAACGCGACAATTGGCGGAGGCCTGGGAAAGTTTGGGTTTCTGGCAAATGCTTCGGGCAATCGATCGCGGCGCTTCCTGGATCCGGTGCATCCGGGAAACTTCAACAACCGCGGCGGCATGCTCGGGTCGCATTTCAGAACTGACTGGCATCCCACCGAACACGATCTTGTCCTGTTTACTTTCGCAGCCAACGGAAGCGACTTTCACATCACCAACGATCCTGAACAGGAGTTAGCCGGCCAACGACAGCGGCAGGAGCTGAGGGACAATCGCCAGTCGGTGCGCTGGCAGCGAGCCTGGTCGTCAGCAACTGTGACTGACCTGGCCCTTTATCGCCAGGCGTATAAGTCGAAACTCTTTGGCAGTGAGTTTGATACGCCGCTATTTGCCGCTCAGGACCGCGGAAACTCACGCCTCGGAATCGTGGCCAGCCTGACGCGATCTCAAAGAAACCACGTCTTCAAAGTCGGCTTTGAGGCTTCGCGTGTTTCGCTGCGAGAGTTTTTTACGTTTGCTGTCACAGACCGCGATGAGGCGGAAGAGGCAAACATAAGCGAGGCAGCGCTGGATTTTGATCTCGACGACCCTTTCGTGTTTCGCGACCGCGGCACGGGTCATCAGTTTTCCGGTTACATACAGGACGCTTATTCACCTTTCAGGAATCTCACGATCAATGCCGGTCTGCGTTACGATTATTCGAACCTGCTGATCTCAGAACAGCAATTCAGTCCTCGGCTCGGGGTGGTTTACTTCATTCCGAAGACGAAAACAGCGATTCGCGGTTCATTCGATCGTTTGTTCATGCCGGCACAGGTCGAAAACCTGCTGCTCGCCTCGTCTGAGCAAGCGCGGCAGCTTTCCCCATTTGCCACGCCCGACATCGCGGGCGGCGCGCTCGTTCGCCCTGAAAGAGTTACCGCCTATGAGATCGGGTTCGCTCAGGATCTATTCGGGATTCTCAGACTTGACGGCGCTTACTGGTCACGCTCATTTCGCAACTACGATGACCCCAACATTTTTTTCAACACCACTATCATCTTTCCGAATAGCGTGGCCAAGGGCTTCGCACGCGGAGTCGATGTGCGGGTCGATGTTCCTGAACGCAAGGGTTGGTCGGGTTTTCTGAGTTACGGTAATGCGCGGATTCTCCAAACGGGCCCAATCAATGGCGGGCTGTTTCTCACCGATGAAGTAATCGAGATTGGTCCGGGCACCAAATTTATTCCCGATCAGGACGTAAGAAACGCAGTCTCGTTTGGAGCAACCTACCGACTATCGCATCAGGGAGTTTGGCTTTCGCTGCTCGGAAGACATGAGAGCGGCGTACCGCTGGAAGTAGAAGAAGACGAATTGGATGAATTGCGCGAGCGAACCGGCGCGGATTTAGTTAATTTCGAGCGCGGGCGGGTCAAGCCGTGGACCATCTTCGATTTTGCCGCGGGGTTTGAAATGTTTCGCGAACAGCGCGTTTCGGTTCAAACTCAATTTGGAGTTGAGAATATTGCCAACAAGAGATTCGTTTATAACTTCGGCAATCCTTTTTCCGGAACTCACTTTGGTCATCCCAGAATGATCCAGGCGCGAGTCAAATTCACTTTTCGGTAACGCATGAGGAGTAGGAGATGACTGAGGAACCAGTAGCGATCATGACTTTCGACAACGAAGCGGAAGCAGAGATGGCGCGGGCAATGCTCGAAGACGCCGGAGTGCGCTCCTTCGTTTCAAAAGACGATGCGGGTGGTATGGAGCCTCAACTTCAATTGACCGGCGGCGTGCGCTTGATGGTGAGTAATTCAAACGCTGAACAGGCTCGGGAAATTCTTACGGTGCTTGAGACTTGAGCGGTGCACTAGCCCGACCGTAAGGGAGGGCTCACTATTTGGCGTTATTTCGAGCCCTCCCTTACGGTCGGGCTAATGCACCATTCAGCAACTAGACTACAGCCCACTACCAGAACCGTTGTCTTGACTAGGTTTCTGCGGCAGTTTATAACGAAGAGCCGACAATTCCGGTCGATGCCTGTTTTGATAACGTAATTCCCACTAACCGCCGGGAGGCCGCACGATTGTCCACTTCCCTGGATGCAACAGACTTGAGTGAAGTAAAAGCAGTTTCAGATGCAGCGTTTTCCCTGCCCGATCTCGTGTCGGCGTTGAAATCACAAACGAGCGCGCCCACGCTCGCACAGATTTTCAGCTGGCTGGAGAAAGCGGAAGTATCCGAAACGGACCTCGCGCCATATCGTGGCTTTAAGGAAGGCAATTACTGGCGTCATCTGGTTTACCGCAATGAGTTTGTCGAGATGCTGGTGTTGTGTTGGCGTCCGGGCCAGCGCACCCCGATTCATGATCATAACGGTTCACACGGCGGAGTGCGGGTTTGCGAAGGCACGATGTGGGAAACGACGTTCACTTATGACCCGGACAATGGTCTTGAGTATAAATCGGCTCGCGAATATCTGACTGGCGCAATCACAGGTTCCGATGTGCCTGACATCCACCAGCTGGGCAACCCGGATGTGAGCGAGCAGGACATGGTTACGATTCATATCTATTCGCCACCGCTCGGCGTGCTTCACACCTATAAACCGGGCAGCGCAACCATCGACCTCTATACCCCGCCTGACCCTGAGTAGTTCCAGTACTACGGCCTAACGAAAGTCTCCACGTGCAACTCGCGCCCGTCGGTAAGCACTGTGATAGTTCCCTGCTGCCCGGTTGTCAGCACTTGCGCACCGCTTTCTCTCCAACGTCTAACAACTTCCGGATGCGGGTGACCGAACATCGATGTCTGGCCCACGGGAATTATCGCCAGCCGCGCTTGCGTGGCGCTGATGAAGGCCGCGGTCGAAGAAGTTTTGCTGCCGTGATGTGCAACTTTGACAACGTCGGCCGTGAGATTGACGAGACCCGAGGGTTGCTGCCCGGCAAAGTTAACGAGGCTTCCGTGCATCTCGACGAGAGCCTTCTCCGCGGGCGACTCAACATCTCCGGTAAATAAAATCGATTTGTCCCCAAATTTGATTCGCAGGAGAACCGAATCATTGTTCGCCGATGGGGCATCGCTGTTTCTGACTGGGATGGGCCACAAGACCAACGCCTCAACACTCCCTATGCGCAAAACGTCTCCAGCACCAATCGCATAGATGGGAACTTTAGCGGCCGCCGCCGTGTTCGCAAGTTTTAAATACTCAGCGTCCCGACCTGGTGTTCTGGCGACGAGTATCGCCCGAACGGCAAAGTTTCGAACGACGTCATTCAGCCCGTCAATATGGTCCGCATCTGCGTGACTCGCAAAGAGGTAGTCAATATGGTCCAGCCCTCGCCACCATAAATACTCCGAGACCACCGCCTCACCAATGCTGCGGCTGTCGCGTTCAAATGCTCCGGCTTCGTCATCAGGTAGTTCCCTGGATAAACGGGGCGCTCCGCCCCCGTCGATAAGCATCGTCGTGTTGTCGGGAAAGGTTACGAGCGCCGAATCTCCCTGGCCGACGTCGAGGAAATCAATGCGCAGTTTCCCGTCAGCAGGCGCCGCGCTAAACGGATGAAAGACGATTACAGCTGCTGCGACCAGTTGCGCTGTCAGCGCTATCCCCCAAATTTTTCGTGATGCCTTTGCGTACCTTGGTGGTGCCTTTGCGTCCTTTGCGATTCCGATTTGCGCATGGCGGTCGTCCAACCCCAAAAACCGCAGAGCGTTCCCAGGGAAGCGCGAAGGTCGATTGTCCGACTCCTGTAACCTCAGCGGTTGCCAGCGAGCGAGCAAGACAGTGAGCGCAATCAAGGGAGCGTAGTACAAGGCGTACACCGAGCTGGCCCATCCCGTGTATTCAGGTAAGCGAACTGACGCTATGCCAAGCCGGGCGAAAGGATCCACACTATGGACCATTAACCAGTTCACGGCGTTTGTGAATCCGATGAAAGGCGCCGCGAGCGCCTCACTAAACTGGACCAGCAATAACGAAAGTGCGGCAGCAACGATGACTGCCGCCATCATCAGACTAACGCCAATGTTCAGGACGACTGAAGCAAGTGAGAGCCGGTGAAAATAGACGACCAGCAACGGCAGCAGCGTCAATTGCACACACACCGAGACCACCGTTGCGGCAAAGATGTATCGCAACGCGGCCTGCAAATGGAATCGTTCTAATGTCCCGGCCAGCGGTGCCTTGAAAAGTCTGCAGCTGTAGCTCGCGCGCTTGAGTTCCCGTTTCCATTCGCGTTCGCTCCAGAACAAAACCTCACAAACTGTTCGCAGCCAGGGCGCTGCCGATGGCGGATAAGGAGTCTCACGCGTAGGTCTCCATGAACCAATCGCCTGCATCTTTTGAATCAGCGGCCAGGCCAACACCACAATCGCCAGCACCGAAATAAACGTAAGTTGAAAAGATGGATCAAACAGGTCACCGGGACGCCAAACGAGCAGTGTGATAGCCGCGCCCCCCAAAGCGCTAAGTGAGTTTGCCCGGCGCGATAAGAGGGGCGCCAGCAGCACAAAGGTGAACATCAGCGCCGCGCGCACCACCGATGATTCGCCGCCCACCGCCAGGGAGTAAGCCCACAAGATGGTTACGGAGATTAGGAATTGCACTCGCGGATTTTTCGTGAATCTGCGCGCGACTACGAATACCAAGCCACCGAGAAACGTGATGTGGAGCCCGCTAATTACCAGCACATGAAACGTGCCACCTTCGCGAAATCTTTCCGCCGCGGCGCGTGGCAGGCCGTAGCGGTTTCCCAGCAACATGGCGTCGAGAATTCCGCTCGTCTCTGTCGAGAAATGCGAGTCGATCTGTTCCTGTAACCGGCGACGCCATTCAAACAGCCAGGCCGCCGGCAGGAAAACCGGCGTGTTTTCAAGCCGTTCAATCAGCAAAGGACTCTTTATGAAAGCAGTAGCGTCGAAACCCTTTCGATCCAGGTATTCGGTGAAGGTGGAAACGCCCGGGTTTCGAAAACGATCGCTGCGCTCGAGCGAAGTCATCACTCTGACGCGCGCGCCGTAACAAAGATTGAGTTCGGCCAGCTCATCCTTCACCCTCGCACTCAAAACCGGCACCAGCATCATCACCACGCCCGAAACTTTTGTCTCAATCTCTCGCGACCGGATGCTTTCCACTCGCATTTCCAGATACCAGCGCCCGGGCGAAACCTCCGGATCCCTGGCCAGCACACCCGTGAGTTCAAGCGGTTCGCCCACCGCGACCATCTTCTGACCTTTCTCATCCAGCAGACGTCTTAGTTGGTTTGCCGGCACACGTGTTCTTTCAATCGTCACCAGCGTTGAACCCAATATGAGCGCGACGACTGTTACCAGGATAGTGGCGAGACCAACTCGATGGGCCAGCAAAGCTCCAGCCGCGAGACCTGTGCTTAAGGCGGAAACCGAAATGAGAATTGGGAGAGGGACTGCTAGAGCTAAGCCTGCGAGAATGCCTAGCGCAAGCGCTGCGGCAAGCTGCGCGAGTGGAAACGGATGAAAATGGTTAAGGCTGCGATTGTGGGCCATCACTCAAGACTGGAACGCAGCGGAATTTTCGGAACGGACCGAGGGCCTATACGCTCGTGGCGGACAAGCGTGCGATGGTTTCCACGTGATGGGTCTGCGGGAACATATCAAATGCAGCGACGGAGTCAAGAGAATAACCTGCTGCCATAAGTTTTTTGAGGTCGCGCGCCAGGGTGGCCGGGTCGCAGGATACGTAAGAGATTTGGGTGGGACGAAGTGAGAGTATGCCTGCGATGTCTTTGTTTTCAGCGCCCGTGCGAGGCGGGTCGAGCAGCAGGAAATCTACCGGGCCGAGTGAGACGGAATGCTGCCGCAACCAATCGCCGACGCGCGCGGTGACGATCTCGGCGGTGGCTGGAGTGGCGGTCCCCTCTCCTTCCGAGCCCTCGCTAACGGTCGGGCTAGTGCCACGTCGTGCTAAACCAGCGGATTCGATATTGCGGCGAGCAAAGTCAGTCGCGAGGGGATTGGCTTCGACACCGATAACTCTTTCAAATCGCCGCGCTAACGGCAGCGTAAACAAACCGACGCCGCAATAGAGATCAATCGCCGTCCTCCCGACTGCGTCTCCTAAAGCCGTCCCGATCAACGGTTCCAGCAAATCGTGATTGACCTGGAAAAAACCCTCGGCACTGAAATGGTAAGTCTCGTTTCCAATGCGGCGGGTAATTGTTGGTGCGTTGTTGCCTGATACTTCGACATTTCTCACCGCCACCGACACACCTTCGTCGCCCGACACCGCGTCAATGTGTTTCGGCAATTGGCCCGAAGGGATTTCGTTTCTCAATTGTTCGAGGGCTTGTTGCAACTCAGGAACCAGCACGGCGCAATACTCAACGTCACAGACATCGTTTGAGCCTCGAATGAAGTAACCCAATCGGTTTGCCGATCTATCGAACTGCCAGGTGGCTCGCGCGCGATACTGCCACGGCTTTGGTGAAGCGTGAATCGGAATGTCCAGCGGCGCCTCTATCTTCGCGATTCGATGCAGACAGTCGCGAATGATTTCCACCTTTGCGCTGAGCTGTGCTTCGTAATTCAGTTGTTGAAAATCACAGCCGCCACAGAGCCCGAAATAGGGACATGGCGGCTCGATGCGGACAGGCGACGGCTTGATAATCTCGACGATCGACGCGAAAACGACTTTTCCGGAGACTCGATCAATCCTCACGCGCACTATATCTTCGGGCGCTGCCAGGGAAACAAACAGAGTCAACCCATCGGCGTGGGCCAGACCAACACCACCGGGGAGCAACCGCTCGATTGTGACATCGAGAGTTTGTTGTTCTTCTTCAATTGATTCCATACTCATGCGTGCGATCAGAATAAGTCAGAACCGGAAGCGGACCGGGGTCTCCGCCCGGGCTGCCCTCGTGGGTTGATGGTAGCGACCGGGTGAGTGTTTTGCCGATAACGCTTTGTAAATAATCTTTACCCGATCGCAATCGCTCCCGGTTCTGACTTCATGTGGCCCGGCTGGTCCTCTGACGCAGCTGCTGGATTAATTTCAAATTCTAATTACAGATAAAACAAACTGAGCCGGGGAACACCAAAGTGCTCCCGCAATTTCTTGAGTAAGAGGTTATCAAACGTCTGCTGGTAAACCGGTTTCTCCATCTGTTTTCGATATGGACTGAGTTGCTCCTTAACTTCCTTAAGCAGCCGGTCAAGTTCCTCTGAGTCCATCACTACCCGCGCGGCGTCGCTTAACATTCGTTCCAACCCTGACAAAGACTGTTCCAACTTCTGCGCATCGATTAGCGAGGCTGCAACGAAATCCTGTTCCACTTCGTGAAGGAGCGCGATGGCCCTCGAAAGCGCTTCGGAGAAGACATCACCATTCACCTGCTTGCTCGCCAGTTGGGCTTCATAGGCAGCGCTGGCGGTCAACAGGTCTTGTTTCCCTCGTTGCAAATGCGCCACGATTGCGGTCCGCGAAAACGGTAATCGATCGTTCGTCTCAGACTGATCTTTTGTTTGGGTGGTTTCTGGATCAGCGGCGCCTACACGTGCCTCGCGCCACTCCGCGAACTGCGCATCAACCTCTTCCTGGCAATACATCAGCGACTTGATGCTTCGTTTTCGTGGCTTTGACTCCCATGAATCAAAGGCTTTTTCGATTCCACGCAAGGCCACGTGCAGCGGCACGCCCATTTCCTTCCACGTCTCGATTAGCGACCAGTCGATCGAGCTGACCAGTAGGTGCTTCCCGCGGCGACGGACAAATGCGTCTTCGATTTCGGTAAAGTAGTTGAAGTAGTTCAAGCAAGAGGTCCAATGTCCAATGTCCAATGTCCAATGTCGAGAACAAAGTCTGATTAGATATCGGACTTTGGACTTTGGACTTTGGACTTTGGACTTTTGGTCCGTTCGTAGATTATCCGCAGGCCTTCGAGTGTCAGAGTCTCATCCACCAGCTCGATAAATTCCGAACCAGTGGCAATCAGCGAAGCGAGTCCGCCCGTTGCAATCACACGCGGACTTCCGCCAATCTCTTCGATCATCTTCCGCAGCACTCCATCCACCAATCCCACAAAGCCGTGATACAAACCGGACTGCATCGCGGTGACCGTCGAAGATCCGATCACTTGCTGCGGCCGTCGAATGTCTACGCGAGGCAACTTTGCGGTGCGCGAGAAAAGTGCTTCCGATGAAATCATGATGCCGGGCGTGATCGCACCGCCGACGTATTCACCTTCAGCGTTGATCGCATTGAAGGTGGTAGCGGTTCCGAAATCCACGACGATGCACGGCGCGCCATACTTCTGAATCGCAGCGACTGCATCGACAATCCTGTCAGCCCCGACGTCAGCCGCCGGCTCGTAGAGAATCTTCAGTCCCGTGTCGATCTCCTGGTCCACGAACAGCGGCGTCAGATGAAAGTAAGTCTCCGCCATCGTCTTCAACGTGTAATTCAATGGGGGTACCACCGAAGCAATGGCAATCGCATCGATGACGTTGAAATCAATTCCAGCCAGCTCAAACAAATTGCGAGCGTGAACGCCATACTCGTCGACAGTTCGCGAGCGCGCCGTGGTCAAACGCCAATGCGCCACCAGTTCGCTTTCATTGAAGACCCCGAGCGAGGTGTTCGTGTTTCCGGCGTCAATAACCAATAGCATAGTTAGATTCCAGTTAGTGCGGGCAGCTATTCAGCGGGGCCACCCACCGATCCCGCGGCCCTGTTGGAATGCTCGTTCCTGCGTGTCCCAGGTAAACAGTTGTCTCAACCAGCTGCCAACACTTCTTCAATCGCATCGACTGCGGCCGCGGTCCCGTTTTCAAGTTGCACCTGACTGCCAATCTCCGCCGCGCGATTCTGATATGTCGGATTCTCAAGGAGTTTGCGCAGTTCCTTGATCGCGGTGCGCGCATTGTAACGCGGACGGGCGATTGTACGCCCGCAGCCCAACTTTGCCACGCGCGCTGCATTATCGAATTGATCGTGCGCATGAGGAACAATCAGTGTGGGACGCCCGGACCTTAGTCCCTGGCCGGTTGTGCCCACGCCACCCTGGTGAACGATAACCGAGGCGCGCGGCAAGACTTCCCCAAACGGCGCGTACTCAAACGCAGCCATGTCCGCCGGCAACGGCTCCTTTGGTTGATTGCGAGCGTGACCAATCAACAGCAACGCTCTTTGGCCCAATTCCTGCGCGGCTCTGATTGAGTCGCGATAAAAATCCTCAGCCACCCAAAATGCAGACGAGCCCAACGTGAAAACTATTGGCGGCGGCCCTGCTTCAAGGAACTCCACTAACGCCGCGGGCGACTCCGATTCGTTAAAGTAATCACGCCGATCGTAAAACGGAAAGCCGGTGATCAGCGTGTTGATCGGCCAATCAGGTTGCGGGTTTGCCAGCACCGGCGAGAACAAAGCTAACACTCGCGTAGGGGAATGTTGCCCGGCCAGAAACGGTTGCTCGCCTCGCGGAAGTCCCAGCTCAGCCCGCAGACGATAAATTGGCTCCATAGGTTTTTCCAGATGGTGTCGAGCAATGCGATAAAACAGACGGCCAAGGACCGGACTCAGGCTAACCAGATGGTATAGAGGCGGAAACTGCGGAGGTACTGGAGGATCGTAAGCTGAGAACAAGGATATCGGGGCCAGCACGCTCGACACCCACGGCAGTCCACGCTTCTGGGCCACGATTGGACCAACTAGTGGAAGCGGATGAGTCAGCAACAGGTCGGCGCCTTCCACGGCCTGATCAAGATCGTCGTAGACCTCACGAGGATTGGCAGTAAACAGTTTCATCACCTTCTCAGTGCCGACGTAAGGATCGATCAGCTCCTCAGAAAGTTTTACCAGTGCCTCTTCGTCTTCATACGACGGCATATCTGGCCGGATGGGACGAAACTCTAATCCCGCGGCATCCATTTTCTCGCGATAAACTTCTGCCGTGGCCATCACTGGCGTGTGCCCGCGGGCCTTCAACTCGAGCGCAATCGCGATATAAGGATGAATGTCGCCGAACGAGCCGAAAGTGCTCAGGACAATTCTCTTTCCCGTCGTAGCAGTCAACTGTACATTTCCCCTGGCTCATACTGGCGTTGAATTCGCCGCCTGCGGAACACCAGGCGCTCAAACTGAATTCCGATTGTGGCTCCGGTAGCAAAGAGAAATCCGAGTTGCAGGAGCTTCTCATTAATTGCCACTAACTCGTAGATGTACAAGTCTCCCAAACTTTTTGCAAAGGACTCTTTCTCGACAAAAAGATCCGTGCTGATGCGGTGAACTCGGCGAAGATCAAATACATATTCGAAAGACTGCTCGTAGTTGAGAAATTCAACAATTGTTGCAGTGCGCTGCCGATTGACCCGGAACGGCGTTACGCCATCCGGCACGTAATTCAGGCCATCGCCAACTTTCAACGACAGGAGTCTGGCATCATGAAGACCCGTCTCGTTGTTGCCGTGGCGAAAGAAGTCCCAGGCAGCCTGGCTAACTCGGGGCTTCAACCTTTCCAGCTCGCGTCGATAGTCGGCGACGGCGGACTCGAAGCGCTTCTCTGCCTTGCGTAGCTCTGGAGTGGTTTGCTCAATCCAATCATTTGCGGCAGCAATTAAATTGGGCGTGAAGTATTTCATCATTTGAACGCTCTAACTGCTGTCACATCGCCGGCTCGAATCACCTGTATCTTCCCGTCAGCAGTTTCCAGACGTAATCCGCCATCGCATTCAAGTCCCCGGGAAATACCCTCGATAGTCTCACCGGCGTTGGTGACTCTAACCCGTTTGCCGCTCGCGTAACTTGACCGCTCGGTCCATGCACGGATGATGCGTTCCGGTCCGTCAGGACCTCGCAACGCTTCGTAATAAACTTGCAGGGAGCCGAGCAGAGCGTTGAGTACCTTCTCGACATCCGGCGCTTGTCCTGTGACAGCTTCGATTGAGGTTGCAACTTTGTCGAGTTTACCGGGAAAGGCATGATTGGTGAGATTGATTCCAATGCCGACAATCACCGCGCGGCCGCTTAGACTATCGACTGTTTCAGCAAGGATGCCGCAAAGCTTCTTATCATTTGCCAGCACATCGTTGGGCCACTTGATGTCGGTCTGGGCTCCGCAGCATTCACGCAGCGCATCATGTACAGCAACCGCGGCCATCAAGGTCAACAACGGCCAGGAACTCTGGTCAAACCCTGGACGAAAGATAATGCTGGAATACAGCCCCGCACCTTTTGGCGAGACCCACTCGCGCTCGAGCCGTCCGCGCCCGGCAATCTGTTCACCTGCCAAAACACAAAGACCTTCCGCGGCGCCGTCAGCGGCTCGTTTAGCGGCCTCGAGATTCGTCGAAGGCAAGGAATCGAAACGTAAAATTTGCGGGGTAAGCGGGATCACTTTGTCGCGCGGTGTCATATTCCCGACTGCTGTGCCAGTCTAATCGCATCACGGGCCAGCTCCAGCACCAGCTGATCGAAACTTCTGAAGCGCTCATCGCGCGTTTGGCCTTTTGCATATCGAAAATAGATCTGCTGAATAACGACTGCCACCTTGAATCGAGCAAACGTTTCATAAAACACAATGCGCGAAAGGTCGCGTCCGGTCATGGCGAAGTATCTTGAAATAAACTCTTCGCGCGTAAACCAGCCCGGGCCATTGGTAACCGCTCGTAGCGAACTATTCGGATCGCCCTTCTCGCCGCCACTCATTGTCCAATAAGTTAGCGCCAACCCGATATCAATCAGCGGATCACCAACCGTGCACATTTCCCAATCAAGCACGGCAACCACGCGCGCCGGGTGATCCTGATCAAGCATCAGGTTATCGAGTTTGAAATCGTTGTGAACGATGGTCGCGTCCGTCGCACCGTCTGGCGGAATGCGTTCTGCCAGCCACTTGATCACGTCGTCCATCTCCGACACCGGCCCGGTCTGCGAACGCAGCCAGCGCTCGGCCCAACCGCGTACTTGCCGCTCAACGAATCCCAGTGGCTTTCCGACGTTTACAATTCCGCTGGCTTGAATATCCACGCCATGAAGCGCGGCGAGCGTGTCGACCACCGAGGCGCTCAGAAGTCGCCGAAAAGCATGGTCGTCACTAATACTTCCGGGGGCGCGAACGATAAAGCCGCGGCGCCGCTCCATCAGATAAAACGGAACTCCGATGATCGAAGAATCTTCGCAAAGCAGAACCGGCGCGGGAGCGAGGGGAAAACTCGGATGAATCACTGAAAGAAGCTTGAACTCGCGCGGCATGTCGTGCGCTGTAGGCGCGACTGGTCCAACAGGCGGCCGGCGCAGGACAAATTCCTCTCCGTCGTAACGAACCAGATAGGTCAGATTGGAATGTCCGCCCGGAAACTGTTCGACTTCGAGTTTCGCGGCCTCGCTTTCCAGCTTTCCTCGGCCGAGGTGTCTGCGTAGATAACGATCGAGGGCCGCGAGATCGAGTTCCTCGCCGGTCCTAACTGCAGTGCTGTCTTTGCTCATCGCCATTAACGAACTTTAAGTCCTGGAGTCGACCGTTTGTTGGGACTGCGGGCGCCCTCGCCCGCGTTTCCAGAGGAAGTTGGCTCTATGCGTCGCTTGCAAAACTCTTGAGTATGCGTTGCGCTACAGACTGCCGGTGGACTTCATCGGGCCCGTCATAGATTCTTGCCGCGCGCGCGTCGCGATAAAACATTTCCAACGGCGTATCCTTCGAATATCCAAGGGCGCCATGCACCTGAATCGCGCGGTCGACCACGTCACACATCACCCGCGCGCCGTAAAACTTGATGAGCGAAATTTCAATCCGCGCGTCGTCGCCGCGATCCATCTTCCACGCAGCGTTAAGAGTCATCAAGCGAGCGGCGTTGATTTCAGCCGCCGAGTCGGCAATCCAGTTTTGCACAGTTTGTTTTTTTGCCAGCGGCTCGCCAAAAGATTTTCGTTTGAGCGCATAAGCGCACATCATTTCAAAACTGCGCTGCGCCACGCCGACCCAGCGCATGCAATGCTGAATACGTCCGGGACCGAGGCGCGCCTGGGCCAACTTGAACCCCTGCCCCCTTTCACCCAGGAGATTGCCGACGGGCACGCGACAGTTCTCGAAGCGCACTTCGCAATGACCGCCAACTCCGCCAGAACCCATCACCGGCACGGAGCGAACAATCGTAAAGCCCGGAGTGTCAGTTGGGACCAGGATCATGCTGGCGCGGGCGTGCGCGGCTGCTTCTGAATCGGTAACTGCCATGACGATTGCAAACGAGGAACCGATTGCGCCGCTGGTGAACCACTTATGTCCGTTGATGACCCAATCATCGCCATCGCGCACGGCACTGGTTTTCAAGCCCGTTGGATCGGAACCAGAAACTTCCGGCTCTGTCATGGCGAAACACGAGCGGACCTCGCCGGCCGCCAGCGGTCGCAGGTATTTTTCCTTTTGTTCGGGCGTCGCGGAAATTATCAGCAGTTCAGCGTTGCCCGCATCGGGCGCGGCATTCCCGAAGATGCGCGGGCCAACCACGGATCGCCCGATGACTTCGTTTACCAGCGCCTGGCCAATGAAGCCGATTCCCATTCCACCCCATTCGCGCGGAAGATGGGGCGCCCAGAGCCCTTCAGCTTTGACCCGCTCCTGCAGTTCACGCTCGAGCTCCTCCGGTAAACCCTCATCTTCTACAATTCGACTCTCGTTTGGGTAAACGTGCTGGTCCATGAACGCTGTGATTCGTTGACGCGCAGTTTCTAATTCTGGAGGAACGCTAAAGTCGATCATGCAGGTTGGCCCTTTGCGGTGTTGGTTCAGTTAAGCGCGAACGATTGTAGCGGTAACAAGCTGCCTTAACCAGAATGCCAACTCACGTGGTGAAGAGCGTCCAAAGACGCTACCGCCATGCAACGAGGCCCACTCTGCGCTAACATGCTCGCCGCATCTTCAACCGTTCAGCCAAAATCAACCGGAGGATCCAGCAATGAAACGACTCGGCTTGCTGCTCTTGTTAGCGTTGTTTGCGACCGTTCCCCTAAATCTCGCCGCCGTTTTTGCTCAGCGCCGGACTCCCACACTTCCACGCGGCGCGATCGTTGATCTCAGCTATCCATTTGATTCCAGGACTGTCTATTGGCCCACCGCCGGAGGCTTCCAACTCGAAAAAGACTTCGAGGGAGAGACTGAACAGGGCTATTACTATTCCGCTTACAAATATTCCGCGGCCGAACATGGCGGCACGCACATTGATGCGCCCGTTCACTTCGCGCGCGGTCGAAATTCCGTAGATGAGATTCCACTCAGCCAACTCGTCGGCGTCGGCGTAGTGATTGATGTCACGCGTCAGGCGTCGAGGGACAGCGACTACCAGGTAACTCCGGTTGACTTACAGAATTGGGAACGACAAAACGGCCGGATTCCTGCCGGCGCGATCTTGCTGCTACGCACAGGTTTTGGAAAACATTATCCCGACCGGAAGAAGTATCTGGGCACCGATGAACGCGGGGCGACCGCGGTGGCGAAGCTTCATTTTCCCGGCCTGCATCCCGGAGCGGCTCGCTGGCTGGTGGCGAACCGTCATATCAACGCCATCGGACTCGATACCCCAAGCATTGACTACGGGCAATCAAAGTTGTTTGAAAGCCATCGCATTCTTTTCGATAAAAATATTCCGGCATTCGAAAATGTCGCCAATCTTGATAAGTTGCCGCTCAAGGGTTTCCAGGTGATCGCACTGCCAATGAAGATCACCGGCGGTAGTGGCGGTCCGCTGCGGATAATTGCAATCTTAGGGGCGCGGTGAAAAATAACGAGGAGGCGGTACTCTTAGCCGTAACCCAGGAAATACGATCCACGAAATCACACGAGTACACTAATGGCTATGCGTGTTGGTTCGTGTAATTCGTGGATCCTAAACTCGGTTTGGGTGGCTTGTGCGTTAACGGTTAGCAAGGATGATTGACTGGTTCCCAATCAAACTATCGTTTGCAGTTGCCGGAGCGGCAACTCTCATCGCTCTCGTGGCTGGTTCCGCGCTCGCCTGGTTGTTGGCGCGCAAGCGCTTTCCCGGGCGCAATATTCTCGATGCTCTGATCACGCTCCCGCTCGTCTTGCCTCCCACCGTGCTCGGCTACTACCTGCTGGTGTTGCTGGGAACACGCAGTGCCTTTGGCGGATTTCTTTACCACCGTTTTGGGATCAGACTGACGTTCACGGTGGGCGCTGCGATTATCGCAGCCACAATTCATGCGTTACCGCTTGTCACGAAAAGCCTGAGGGCCGCGTTTGAAGGAGTTGACACTGAACTGGAAGCGGCTGCCCGCACGTTGGGAATGGGCAGCAGAATGATATTTTTCCGGGTGACTTTGCCGCTCGCATCACGCGGGGTGCTGGCTGCGATGGCTTTGGCGTTTGCGCGCGCGCTCGGAGACTTCGGTGTCACTATCATGATCGCCGGAAACATCCCCGGCCGAACTCAAACTGCGTCGGTGGCAATTTACGATGCGGTCCAGGCAGGACGCGATAACGAGGCATTTACGCTGGCAGTGATCGTTTCCTTGCTGGCCGTAGTGATGCTCTATTTTATTAACAGGTATGGAAGGCTGAGGTGGTAGGGAAAGAGGAGTGATGAGTCATGAGTGATGAGTGAAGAACAGATCTGTTCCTCGGTCATCGCTCGCTGATGACTCATCACTCATTACTCATCACTCATCACTTTTCTTCTACCCAAGGAATCCTTTGAACTTCGCCTCGCTCGCAGCGTAACCGGGGAACACGGCCTGGAGTTTTGAAGTCCCGAGGTGCTTCACGGCGATTTCACCAAAGACATCTCGGAAATCCGTGGTGAGCGCCAGATCGCGGCCCTCATGAAGTTGGTCGATCTTCAGGCCGGGCCACCGCCCGTAGACTTTTCCGCCACGAACCGCGTTGCCCAGGACAAACATTCCATTCGCGTGCCCATGATCCGTGCCTCGATTTCCATTCTCTCGCGCCGTGCGGCCAAACTCCGACATCGTCAGAATCACCACATCGTCCCTGCCGAGGTCCGCATACAGCGCAGCGATGCCGTTGCCAAACTGTTGGAGCAAATTTCCCAGCTGGCCGCGCGCGCCGCCTTCGTTAACATGCGTGTCCCAACCGCCAATGTCCGCAAAGGCTACTTCCAAACCTACTCCGGCCTTGATTAGCTGCGCGATCTGCAAAAGGCGATTTCCAAACGGCGTGCGCGGATACTGAGCGCCATTTTCCGGTTGATACTGGGCCGGGTTTACTTTCTTAAGATAGTTCACCGCTTCAAAAGTATCTTTGCCGGTTCCACCGAGAGAGTCGTTCACAGTTTGATCGTAGATTTGTTCAAATCCGCCTTGCACACTTGCCGAGCTCCGACCCGCACGAATCGTAAAGTCTGCCAGGTTGGAGATTGCCAGAGTGGGCGCCTTTCCATGGAAGATACGAGGCATCGTTTGGGTCATCGAGACCGCGCGAAAGACGCGTTCCTCAGGATCAGATTTGCTCTGCAGGTAACGATTGAGCCAACCATCGGTGGTCGACTTGACACCGGGCGTGGCCGACTCCATGTAGTCCTGCGCATCGAAATGGGAACGCGTATTGTCAGGGGATCCTGACGCATGAACAATTGCCAGCCGCTTCGAATCCCAGAGCGACTTAAGTGATCCGAGTCCCGGATGGAGACCAAAGAATCCATCAAGATCGATCGCCGTTTCAGCGTTGCCGGCAACAGGCTTTGGAATCGAGATTGACGGTCGGAGGTCGTAGTAAGAGCGCTCGCCAAAAGGCACCACCATGTTTAGACCGTCGACGGCGCCTCGCTGAAAAATCGCGATCAGCGTTTTCCGCCGTCCGCCCGTTATGCGATTACCCGACTGGGCCATCAGGGCGCGCTGCAAAAAAGATGGCGTCATGTTCAGCACGCCAAAACTCGCCAGGGCAATACCACCTGATCTAATAAAGAATCTTCTATTCATCTTCGTAAAACCTCAGGTTCCGCGTTTCGAGTTTCAAGTTATGAGTTTCGTAGACCCGACGTGCACATGAAACTCGAAATTCGAAACTTTTTTTACTGCCTCTGAAACTCCGGCGAGCCCAGAATCAATCCCACGATCTTCGTCAGGGGATCCGTAATGTTCGCATCGGCCCGAGCAACCTGTTGGCGGCGTTGACGCTGTCTGACGGGTGGCTCGCCTGCCATCGCCATCTCCTCTTGCATGCCGTCACTGGCGCGCGCGTTTGCCGGCAAAGCCGGAACAACGAGGGTCGTCTTTTCGCTGATCTGCTTCAACAACGTTGCTTTGGTCTTCGGAGAAATTTCCCCCGCGACAATCAGGTTCAGAAACCGTTCGGTAATCTGAGCGTCGTCAAAAGGCCTCGCGCCGTTTGTGTCTACAAAGCGTTTAAGATCGACACGGGTTCCAGGAATTCGATTGCTCGCCAGGCTCAAACCAAAATTCAACCGCTCCAGCAGACCTCCTGTGTTGACCCAACTCTCGGCAGTGTCCGAATAACCGTTAGGTGTTTGAAATCCGTAAAGTGGCTCGCCCATGCGCGCGATCCATTGGTGCAACTGTGGTCCGCCATTCGTCTCAGCGCCCAGCGTGCGCAAAGCGCTGATCGCCAACTCGAAAGGACGTTTCACCTTGGCACGATAGGCCTCGGGGGAGTTGAACTCCGGCGATGTAAAAATTGCGCGCAGGGTCTCTCGAATGTCACCGTTGCTCCTGGTGAAGGCAGCTGCGACTCGATTAACCAGGGCGGACGGCGGTTCATCCGAAACGAAATATCGACCCAGCTTGGTGGCGACGAATTTCGCTGTGGCCGGGTGGCGCGCCAGAATATCGAGCACCATCAAGCCATCCTTGAACCCGCCCCCGGCAGGAATCTTTTGACCCAGGACAATTTTCTCGCCATCGTCGTGAACGCGTGGATTAAAGAAAAACTTGCCGGCGTTCTCGCGCAACCTCTCAGCCCGCGCACCGTTTCGCGCCGCCTGGGCTACGGCGGCTCCACCACGCGGAGCCAGAATGGTCCATCCCGTAAAGCACCGGGCCACTTCCTGCACGTCTTTCTGGGTATATCCGCCGTCAACGCCAAGCGTGTGAAGTTCCATCAGTTCGCGCGCGTAATTTTCATTAATTCCGCGGCGGCGTCCCTGCGGGTTTGCTGGTAGTTGTGGCATGCCGGTTTGCTGCAAGGCGCGACGACCCTGGCCTCTTTGCATCCTCTGGCCTGCCTGAGCATCAGGACTGACGCTCTGGAAATTGTCGAGATAGAAAAGCATTGCCGGACTCTGCGCGGTTGCGCTCAAGAGTTCGGAAAACTTACCCATCGCATTTGGCCGAATGGTGTCGCGATCGTAAGAAATGAGCAACCAACGATCAGCGCCCTTACCGGCAAAGACGTTAAAGTGGTTGGTCCAAAAATCGACCATCACTTCCTGTAACTGTCGTTCACTGTAAACGGCACGCAGGATTCGCGAGGCTTGCAATTGAGCGGTCATGCGCTGCGGCAACTGTAGCCCGTTCTGCTCGTAATACTGTCGCAGTGCCTGCCGGTATTCCGCGTTCTGCCTGGGGTTGCCCTCGGACGCGGGATTACCTGCGCCGGGTTGGTCCATCACGGCTGTTCCCTGGTTTTCCGCTCCGGCTTTCATCTCTTCCGCAGCGTCTTTCGCCGGAGATGGGGCAGCTGGCCTGACGCGATCCTCGCGCGCAAGTCCAGCCGGCAATTCGCCGCGGCGTTCGAGTTGCCGCAACAACTGTCCTGGTTGCGGATACTTTTCATATAGCTCGGCAGTGGTCATATTAAGCACTTCCAGATTCTTGACCTTGGCTTCGCTCGTCGCATCAGTAATTTTTTCAGGACTGAGTTGTTGATTTATGTAACTCTCCAGTCCCATTGCCCGGACTCGCTCCACATCACCGGGACGCGCCCCGAAACCAAGTCGGTTTAGAACGTGCAGAATTCGTTGTTCTTCGCTGAGACGTGCCTTCGGCGTAGCAGTTTGTCGCTGAGCGCTGACGCCCACGGAAAGTGTGCCGGCGAGGAGAGCCACCAACGATACGAAAGCGACCACTCGAGTTGCGGAACCATTCGCAGTAGGCATTTGGATTGGTTTAGAGATCGTCATGTCAATATTCTCAATTCAGTAGATTCGGCCATCTCGGGGTAGCTCTTTTAACCTACTCCGAATTCTCAGCGAGCACCACCTTAGACGCTCCTTCGCTAGATAAGGTTTAGAAAAAGATGCGGTTGCAAAGCCCGCCATACAAAGCCCTTTGCAATTCAGCTGTTTGGGAGCTCTTGAGCCCACCGTTGTCCCGCCGCCAGGGACAGCATAGACTTTTTCAGTGAATTTTGAATGGGACGAGGGCAAGAACCGGGAGAACATTCGCAAACACGGTCTTGACTTTGAAGACGCCTGGAAGATATTTGCAAGGAAGCAACGACGTAATGCGCGTCATTTCCCTGCGGAAGGCACTAAAACATGAACGCCAGAAATTTGAAGAGGAAGTCTGAGACCGACTGGGCTCGTGTCGACCGAATGACCGATGCGGAGATTGATACATCCGATATTCCTCCGTTGGACGACGCGTTTTTCGACCGAGCGATGAAAGTCTTGCCGAGAATAAAGGTTGATCGGATTAATCTAATGAAGGCTGGAAAATTTGCCGATCACATTCTGAGAAAGAACTGGTCCAATAAGAAAACCAATCTTGTGCATGACGCTTTCAACATTGCTCTGATTGTTTCGTACGCCAGGCCTTTTAGTGACCGACGCGATCTTGACGAGCGAAGAGAAGTTCGGCTCGACCGACAAGTCGAAACCAATGGGCTATTGAACGAAGAGGAAAGGAAGTTGCACGAGCGAATAAAAGAATTACGCCATGAGTTATTCGCAAATTCCGACGCTAGTTCAGTGTTGATTAAAGGCTTTGACTACAGCAAGAATCTGAGCTTCATGAAAAGGGAGTTGAACCTAACAAAGAACGAAGTTGAGTTATTGAAGAAAATCATTGACAAGTGGATCACCTACCTCGAAAAACAAATCTCGCTAACAAAAATTTCTGGCATCCTCATCGCGCCGGACGCGGAAAGCTGACCGGAGATTTATTTCCCTGCTTATCTACCGCTCGAACGGCGAAGAAGTAATTGTCCTTGGACATCCCTTTCAATGTGTAACTAGTCGCATTGCCTGCCCACCGCGAGTTTGTCCACACAGGCGAGGTAGTGTCGCGCCAGACGATCTCATATCCCGCCAGGTCTGTTTCCTTATTTGCGTCCCACTTTAATTCAGTATCGTTCGTCAAACGACTTGTGACTAAAGCCGTGTTTTTTGGACGCGCGGGCGCCAATGCCAGGTTAGCGAGCGATGCCGCGTTTATTCGCGCCACATTCGCGATGTAACTGTAGTCGACAAACTCCGGCAAGTCTCCGTATTGCACGCCGTTCTCGATGCGCACATTTTGATGTTGATGGCGGTAATCTTCATTAGGCTCGGTAAACCTCACGGCGGGAAAGCCTCGTTCGAGAAATGGAATATGGTCACCGCCGCGCAGGTATCGATCCCGTCGATAAACCATAGTCACACGCATTCCGCGTACGTATCGCTCTCCGACTTCCTTGATGAAACGGGCTAGTTGTCTTGAGGTGGAATCATTTTCACCGCCAACGCCGCGGCGAACTGTCGCGTCTTCCGGTTTTTCATTTGACGGCACGCCCTCGGAAAACAATCGGACCGAACGAGCATCGCGCACTCCGTTGCCGCCAAGCGAATTTCCGACAATATCGTTGGTAAACATCGCCTCGATATCCATGCCGTTTTGTTTCGCCTGTTCAGCGAAATAAGTTGCGCCGAGGAGTCCCTGCTCTTCGCCAGCCACTGCCATGAAGATAATGGTGGCGTCGAATTGTTGCCGCGCCATCACTCGCGCCATTTCGAGAACTGCGGCGGTACCGGACGCATCGTCATTCGCGCCCGGCGCGTCGCATTGTCCGTCGGTGGGACTGCTGCACATTGAGTCGTAGTGTCCGCTCACCACGTAAGTGCGACCCGAAGAGCCTGACGCGGATCCTTTCAGAGTTGCGACTACATTTGTAATCATCGTGGGGGTGGCGACTCGCGCTGTTTTCGGTTGTTCAAAAGTCTGCTTCTCGACGGTCATTCGACCGCCGGATTTTGCCGCTGCTTTGGAAAACTCCTCAAACAGCCAATCCCGCGCCGCGCCGATGCCTCGCGCGGGATCGGTCTGCGAGGAAAGCGTGTTGCGAGTGCCAAAAGACACGAGTTTGCGTACCGACCGTTCGATGTTTCGCGCGTCGATCTCTCTAACGATTTTCGCAATCTCAGGATTGAGTCTCGCTTGAGGAACAGTGGGCGACGGCGGTTGACCAATGCGCGATCTTTCCTGGGCCGTCGCAATAGGCAATGCAAGCGTTGAGACAATAATTAGGATTAGCAGAGTTCTCGGGTTGACCGGCAGCTTTTTCATAGGAATGTTCCAGGGTTGACGAAGATGGAAGTAATTTACCACCGGAACGGTTGCGAGGGAACGAAAGCGGAAACGTGGGGTTGCCCTATCAGCTGTCCGCGCTTACTCGGTGATCTCTGCGATGATTAATTTGCAATCACTGTTAACTGCGAAGTGGCAGGGACGCTGAGACGACGCAGAAAAGAATTTCAAACTATTACTGTCCGGAAGGAATGGTTCGTTAAGACTATAATTGAACGACGTCAACGGATGCGATACGCCCTGTTTTTCCAAACGACTAGCACTTCGCCACCCAGCTGTTGAACTATGGCGCGCAGGCCCGGTTCGTCAGCCATTAGCGAACGAAAGTGCTCAGTGCCTCGCCCAACATTTGTGACGCTTCGAGCCGAACTAAAAGCCGTGTCAATCCAGGCATTACCTCGACGCTGAAATTTGCGCCCCGAAATCGTCAGCGTGTCCGTTTCTTCGGGAGCCTCTTTCTTAGCTCTCTGTGTGGCTGCGCGATCCTGCAGGGTCACATCTTCGTCGCGCCGGCTCCCGCCCGATAGGGTACGGCTTCGCGATGGGCCATGGGCAGGCGAATCATCTTTCGGTGATGAGAGCTTGAGTTCGTCCTGATTACGCTTCGCCAGCTCACGTTCGAGGTAATCGTCCTTTTTTTTCTCAGCCCGGGATTCCGACACTTCAGCAACTTTAGGCGGGGGTGCAGGAGCCGACACTGGGTCAGGCGCGTAGACGGGTTGAACGCCCGCCTGACCTCGCACCTCAGGTGCAGCGTCTTTACCCTCATTCTCAATGCGGCCCTTCGCTGCGCTCGAGTCAGTTCCGTCGGTAACGAGGCCAGCGTCTCCCGCAGAAATTTTCGCAGCGGGCCTCGGAGGTTCCCCAGCGTCGTTTAACTGCATTTCCTGAATTGGTGGGGTCGCGCCGGGCTGTGGGATTTCGGAGTTCGCGGCCGACTGAACGTTGGGGGCTGCAAGGTCAGTTTGCTGTTTTACCGCAACCAGCTCAGAAGCATTCCGATCACGCAACGCCAACAAACCGATCGCTAGCACACCTGTGAGCAGGACGGCAGGAATCGCATAGCGCAGCACCGGAATCGAAAAAAGAGCTCCCAAGCTAGCCCAGAACGATGTGCCACTTTGCTTTTTTGTCTCAGGCTCAAACGTGCGCCCCGCTGACTGCGCCAAACCAACTACCAGCGTCCGGCATCTCTGGCAATCTGCCAAATGCTCCGTGTATCGAATGCGCGCTGGTGGGGCGAGCACGCCTTCGGCATAGAGACTTAATTCATCAGCATCGAGATGATCTGAAGCCGTTCCACTGTCACCGCCGAGCCGCGAAATAGAGTCGGTTTCTGCCCACGAGTCATCGCGATCCCCTCGCGCAAGCGAGCGAAGCAGGAGATCGATGGCGTTGTTGTTGGCTTCCTTCATGTATCTAAATCTGCGCCCTCTGAAGAACGCTTTAGCACCCCGTCGCTTGCAGTCCACTATGACTCAGCAAACATGCGCTCTTTACCTGTTTCTCGTACTTATCAACCGGCCACCTCATTTTCCTTTTTGAGCAAAACACTCTCACCCAGCAGCGGTTCAATGTCTGCTTCGAGGTGAAGTGCTATTTCTGAAAATGCGCGCTTGGTCTCCGACTTTGTCCAGCCACGACCGATCAGGTTTGCTTCCACTTGCTGGCGCAAGTCCCCATAAATTCGTGTTAATCGGCGACTGGCCGTAGCTTCATGAAAGCCCAGCAGCGCGCCGGCCTCATGAAGTTTCAAGCCGTCGAAGTAGTAAAGCTTCACCAGCAGACGGTCCTCAGCCGGCAGTTTTCCCAGGGCCGCCGCCAACGATTCCTGTAGCTGGGCGCCGGCTAGCTTTGTAGAGACCTGCAATTCCGGGTTTATTACCCCACCGTGACCCGACCAATTATTGTCGTCCTTGTTATGCTGAATCAGACGATCAAAGTCACCGTCCTCTTCTGTCTGCACCAGCCGCGATTGCTTGCGATGCTGATCAATCGCTAGTTGAGCGACCACGGCGCGTAACCACCCCGCCAGCGACCCACGACCGGAATAATAGGCCAGCTTCCCTGCGGGCTTGCCCTTGTCGCTAACCTTCAAACCGTAAAGTTCAGCCCAGATAGATTGAGCCAGATCCTCAGCACCCTCTTCGTTTGAACTGGCCGAGCGGGCTGCGGAACGTACTGTGGCCGAGAAGCGTTCGACAAGATCATTCCAAGCGGCCTGGTCGCCATTTTCACAAGCTACAATCAGGCACAGGTCATCTGCCTGCAGCTTATCAATGAATTCATTTATCGCGTCGGGCCCAACATGCGGATCATCTTTGAGCAGATACTTTTCAACCGCTCCCCTGATTCTTGGAACCAGTTTCGCGACCCCAAGTTTCCGGTCGTCGCCGGAACGCGCGAGCAAACGCCCGGCGCCCGCCGAATAGATCTTTTCAAGGTTTGCCGAATGTTCCGTCACGGGGGATTCTTCTCGAACTGCGTACTCCGTAATGCTATCACGCTATGTACGCCAAATCGCTCCTTTTGAGCCGCTTCCAGAGAGTTTGGATGTGTAAACTCAGTTGCAGTTGCCGAAGGCCCTGGTCGCCCGACGTTAACTTTGACACGCCTTTGGCGGTGGGCTAGATTCAAAACCAGCCACTCGAGAAAAGTTAAAAGAGAAAACCTAACGAAAAAGAACGCCGGGAGTTGGTTTGACCACGTTACGCGTTACCGAAATTTTCCGTTCGATTCAGGGCGAGTCCACCCACGCCGGGCGACCATGCACTTTTGTTCGTCTCACCGGTTGCCCCATGCGGTGCGTCTGGTGCGACAGCGAATACACATTTAGCGGCGGTGACCATAGTTCACTGGACGAAGTGTTGGCTCAAGTTCGCGCATTCGGCTGCAAACTGGTGGAAGTGACTGGGGGCGAGCCGCTGGCCCAACCAAATAGTCTCAAGCTAATTGAGACGCTTTGTTCCGAAAACTATGAGGTGTTAGTTGAAACAGGTGGCTATGTTTCAACCGAAGGAGTAGACCCTCGCGCCACTATCATTCTGGATGTTAAATGTCCGGGTTCGGGTGAAGAAGATCGTAACCACTGGCCTAATCTCGCGCGTTTGAGACCTGAACAGGACGAAGTGAAGTTTGTCATCGCCGACGAGAACGACTGGATATACGCACGTAGAATTATCGAACAACACGAATTGATCCAGCGGGCGCGAGCGATTCTGATTTCGCCGGCGTGGGGAGCAATTGATTTGAAAGAGCTGGCTGACTGGGTTTCATCAAGTGGGCTGAATGTGCGTTTGCAGTTGCAGCTTCATAAATATATCTGGGGAGCAGAGGCGCGAGGCGTGTAATGGGTGGAAGCGATGAAACAGCTCATGACCCCGAGCCAACACTGGAGCGGGGAGTTGGTTCCGACCTGGCAGTTTGCCTCGTTTCAGGCGGCCTTGACTCATGCGTAACTGCCGCCATCGCGCAGCGCGAGGCTGGTGAAGTTGCTTTGCTTCATGTTTCCTACGGCCAACGCACTGAGGCGCGGGAGCTTCGGGCTTTTGAGGAAATCGCCTCGCACTTTGGTGTCAAACAAAGCCTAAATGTCTCAATCGAGCACCTTGCAAAAATCGGCGGATCATCTTTGACGAACAAGAATATTTCGGTTTCGCCGGCGCATCTTGATGCGCGAGAAATCCCCACCAGTTACGTACCGTTTCGAAATGCGCATCTGTTGGCGATAGCCACGAGTTGGGCTGAAGTGATCGGCGCCAAAATGATCTACATCGGCGCGGTGGCCGAAGACTCTTCTGGTTATCCCGATTGCCGGCCCGAATTTTATGAAGCGTTCCAACGGGCAATCAATGAGGGCACAAAACCCGAGACGCAGATCGAGATCAGGACACCCGTGATAAAACTGTCGAAGGCAGAAATAGTCGAATTGGGTCAGAAACTCGGGGCGCCGCTTTTGCTCACCTGGTCCTGTTACGCTGAGTCGGAGCAGGCATGCGGCGAATGCGATTCCTGCGCGCTCCGGCTCAGGGCTTTTCGTTCGGCCGGAGTGCAGGATCCAATCCCATATGTGCTTGACAGCAAGAGGTTTGCTTATTAAGTTTATGGTGTATCCTAAGCCGGAAAAGTTACAACCTGGAGTAGCCCCGAGGCATCTCAAAGGCTCTCCCGCAAACGAATCTCTTAGTAGATCCCTGGAGGTGGTTTCGATGTTTCAGAGATACTTTTTTAATGTGCTGGCCTGTGCCGCCCTTATCGTTTCAACAGGCATCATCGCTTCCGCCCAGGTGGGTCAACTGCGAGGGCATGTGGTTATGAAAAGCGCGGACGGAAAGTCGACTCCCGTAGCCGGAGCAATCATCGACGTGTTTCGAACCGACGTTTCAGGCAAATTTGAAACGAAGACGAATAAGAAAGGCGAGTTTATTTTCGCAGGTCTGCCGTTTATCGGTGAATATATTGTTGCTGCCAGTGCACCGGGGGCCCAGCCAAATTATGCTCCCAAAATAAAGGCCGGTCGCGAAGTCGATTATGAAATCCTTTTATTCCCCGATGGTGACGGAAGGCGACTGACTTACGAAGAGATCAAAGCTCACATGGCGACCAGCGGCACACCTAGTGGCGACAAGCCCAGTGCGGAAGAAGCCGCCAAGCAAGCTGAGCTGATCAAGAAAAACAAAGAGATTGCGGACGCAAACGCACGCAACATCAACATTAATGAAATCGTGGGCCGCACCTTCAAGGCCGGCAATGAAGCACTCAAGGTCAAGAATTATGACGAAGCCATAAAACAGTATCAGGAAGGTCTCGTCGCCGACCCGGAGCAGGGCGTGCTCTATTTACAAGTCTCAGAAGCTCTTCGCCAAAGAGGCGTCGAACGATTCAACGCCACAATCAAATCAACTGACGCCGATAAGAATGCCGGCTTTGACGCCGCGAAGCAGGATTTTCGTCAGGCTGTCGAAAATGCACAAAAGGCCGTTGAGTTTACCCGGAAAGAGGAGACACGCACAGATGCCCCTGGCATTGCTGCGCAAAACACGCGCCGGCTCAACGCGTTGATCGCCCGCAAGGAAGGAATGCGACTTTTTGTTACTAAGGTGGATCAGACTCAGGCGGACGCTGGCCAGACAGCCTATAACGAGTACATCGCCGCCGAACCCGATGCAGCGCTGAAACAAAAAGCTCGAATGGAACTGGCTCAAGTGCTCGTTGATGCCGGTGCTGCTGACAAAGGGTTCGCAGAATATGAGAAGGTTCTGGCCGAAAAGCCTGACGACCCCGAGGCTATTTACGGCGCAGGACTTGCGCTTTTTGCCACCGGCAATGAAGCAAAGTATAAGGAAGCGGCCAACTATCTTCAGCGCTTCGTGGACAAGGCACCCGATGGCCACAAGGACAAGGAAGCGGCCAAGGCAGTACTGGCGGAGTTAAAGAATACCGCTAACGTCGTACCCGAAAAGACTGCTCCAGCCCGCCGCCGTCGACCGTAAGATTGCGGAATCTGGCGATAATTCAGCGAAGGCCGCAGCGGAAAACCTCGGCGGCCTTTTGTTCTTTTTGTTTGAAATGACCTGAAAATTGAACCATCTCGTGACTCCTACCCGTCCCAAAGCTCCCTAACCTCGAATTCCCCTCACCCGCGGTCGGCCACCTCAAGATTGTGAGATCCGCTCCAAATTTCGCCTTGACACTGCTACGGCCAACTTGTACTATGCATGGCCAACGGTGTTTGTCACCGTTCCGCTGAGTCCAAACAACCAGTCCGCAAGTCCTTTTCTGAACGGCTGGCCCTTCTCATCCCAAATCTGGAAACTCCAAAGACCGGGGTATCAATGTCGGCAAAATTAGGCGAAATTCTCGTTCGGGAGAATCTCATCAGTCCGCAGCATCTTCGTGAAGCGCTTGATTATCAGCGTGAGCATGGCGGGCGGTTGGGATTCAACCTTGTCAAATTAGGGCTGGTGTCGGACGACATGATCACTGCCGTCCTCTCACGGCAATACGGTATTCCCTCCGTCAACCTGGAACTCTTCCAGATTGACGAACAAGTGCTTCACCTCATTCCCCAGGAAGTGGCTCAAAAATACTCGGTCCTCCCGCTCTCACGGGTTGGCGCCAGTCTCACCCTCGCGATGGTCGATCCCACCAATGTGTTTGCCATGGACGATATCAAGTTCATGACGGGGTTAAACGTTGAGCCGGTGGTGGTCGCTGAAGCCAGCATCCACCACGCTATTTCCAAGTATTACGGCAGTTCAAGGGAGATTGAGCTTGCCGCAATAAATGTTGATGAGGTCGTGTTTGAGCCGACCAACGGCAAGAACTTGAACAGCGGCATCACCCACGCTGATCTCGTCTCGCTCGACACAATCGATTTCGATGTAGACCGCGCAGAAGACGTGGAAGTCGTCGAAGACAATGAAGAGATTGACCTCTCAACACTTTCCCGAATCAGCGAAGACGCGCCAGTTGTTCGTCTGGTCAACGTGTTGTTAGTGGACGCTCTTCGTCGGGGCGCCTCCGATATTCACATCGAACCTTACGAGAAGGAACTTCGCATACGCTTCCGCATTGACGGAGTTCTATATGACGTGATGCGGCCGCCCCTCAAAATGCGCGACGCGCTCATCTCGCGCGTCAAGATCATGTCGAAACTGGACATCTCTGAAAAGCGCCTGCCCCAGGATGGACGCATCAAGATTAAAGTAAAAGTTGACGCACGCTCGCGCGAGCTCGACTTCCGCGTTTCCACCTTACCGACCCTCTTTGGTGAAAAGGTTGTGCTTCGTCTCCTCGACAAAGAAAACCTCATGCTCGACATGACCAAGTTGGGATTTGAACCGGAATCGCTGGTGAAGTTTCAGCGAAATATTTCCAAGCCGTATGGCATGGTGCTGGTGACCGGACCGACAGGAAGCGGTAAGACAAACACTCTTTATTCCGCGCTGCAGTCTCTCAACACAGTCCAGACCAACATCATGACGGCAGAGGATCCGGTCGAGTTTAATCTCATGGGCATCAACCAGGTGCAAATGAAGGAACAGATTGGGCTGAATTTCGCTGCCGCATTACGTTCCTTCCTGCGCCAGGATCCCAACATCATTCTGGTTGGTGAAATCCGAGACTTCGAAACCGCCGAAATTGCAATCAAGGCAGCCCTAACCGGTCACCTTGTGCTCTCAACCCTCCACACTAACGACGCGCCATCAACTATTTCCCGACTCATGAACATGGGAATTGAGCCTTTCCTCGTGGCGACCAGCGTCAATCTTATTCAGGCCCAACGCCTCATTCGACGTATTTGCAAAGACTGCAAACAGGAACAACCAACGCCCCCGGAAGCCCTCATGGAGGTCGGCTTCTCTGCCGACGATGCAAAGGCACTCAGGACGTTCAAAGGTAAGGGATGTTCCACTTGTAATAACACAGGTTACAAGGGACGCATTGGTCTTTACGAAGTGATGGAAGTTAACGACGACATTCGCGAGCTGATCCTAATCGGCGCTTCGTCGCTGGAACTTAGGAAAAAGGCAATCGAAGACGGAATGATCACACTGCGCGAATCCGGTCTGCAAAAGGTCCGCGCTGGAGTTACCACCCTCGAGGAAGTCGTCCGCGAAACGGTGGCCTAACCGAAAGAGGAAATTAATTATGTTGCGCACAGTAACTCTCTCTCTCTTGATGTTGTTTTCGGTCGTAGTCATGTTGCCATTCGCCAGTTCCACGGCGCACGGCCTTCGCCAGATTTCGGCGTCGCAGCAACAGCGGCGCTATCGCCGGCACTCGCGCGCGTGGTGGCGTCGTTACCGCGCACGCCTCCGACAACGCCGAGCTGAAGCCCAGGCCCGCGCGCACCGCAATGCGCCGCTGGCCCAAAGCCTGACCCCCGTGAACAATGGCTTACTCACGCCCGCTCTGAAAACCCTGCCCGCCGGCTGGAACAACGTTTCGCTCGCCACGGGTGGTGAAGTTAGATTTCGAACTGAAGCCAACGCACCTCTGCTGGGCCAGGCGAGCCTGGCGGTAGTTGCCAAGAGTCGTCCAAATCCCGCTTACCTGACACAGCGAGAGCAGAGCCGCATGTTGGCTGGCGTCGCTTTCTCGGATCTGCGCCGCATAGTAATCGACAAGATGATCAATGCCGGCGGTTGGGTGACAAACGACTTCGAACGTCAGATCGAAGGCGGCCGAGTTTTCACTGTGATTGCGCAGACGCCCGCCGACGGTCGTACTCCGGATCGCGCCTGGAACTTTTACTTTGCCGAAGTCGACGGCCAAATCTACAGTTTGACCATCAACACGCCTACACAGTTTTCCGATCGCCTGGCCGGCGAGGGTGAAAAATTCATTTCTTCACTGCGGGCCAAGGCTCAGGCAAACAGCCAAAAGGTTGGCGACAAGACGAAGTAAGTCCGCTTCTATTCTCAGGTCCCAGGAGTTTCCTTAGATGACACCAACCGATAACGCCCCGCCAATTTCACTCTCCGAGCTCTTACGGAAACTTTCCGAGCTCGGCGGTTCGGACCTTCACATCACCACGGGAACCGCTCCCCAGGTTCGAGTCGACGGACATCTTCAGCAGCTTGAAGGCTATCGCCAGATGACTTCGGGCGACACCAAGCAACTGGCTTACTCAGTGCTCACCGATGCGCAGAAGCATCGCTTCGAAGAGAACCTCGAGCTCGACTTCTCTTTCGGCGTCAAAGGACTCTCTCGTTTCCGCGCCAATCTTTTTAACCAGCGAGGCGCGGTTGGTTGCGTGTTTCGTGCGATTCCTTATGAGATCAAGCCTTTCGAAGAGCTCGGTCTGCCCGCCGTGGTTCAGAAATTGTGCGACAAGCCGCGCGGGCTGATTCTGGTTACCGGACCCACCGGTTCTGGTAAATCCACTACCCTTGCAGCGATGGTCGACAAGATTAATCGTGACCGTCGCGAACATATCCTGACCATCGAAGACCCAATTGAATTTCTTCATAACCACAAAGGCTGTCTAGTTAACCAGCGCGAAGTTAACGCGGACACCCATGGCTTCTCAGAAGCGCTCAGAACGGCACTAAGACAAGATCCTGATATTGTCCTGGTCGGCGAAATGCGCGACCTGGAAACAATTGAATCCGCGTTGCGTATCGCTGAGACGGGCCATTTAACTCTGGCAACGCTTCACACAAATTCCGCTGCCTCCACCATCAATCGCATCATTGACGTCTTCCCTTCCGACCAGCAGGCGCAGATTCGAGCCCAGCTTTCCCTCGTCCTCGAAGGCATTCTTTGCCAGGCGCTACTTCCCCGCGCCGAGAAGTCCGGACGGGCCATGGCCCTGGAAATTCTGATTCCAAACGGCGCAATCCGAAACCTAATCCGCGAAGACAAGGTTCATCAGATTTATTCGATGATGCAGACCGGGCAGGACAAGTATGGAATGCAAACTTTCAATCAGGCGCTCGCCACGCTCTATCACAAACGACAGATAACGATGGACACAGCCCTGCAGCGCTCGTCAAATGTTGATGAACTAAGAGAACTGATCGAGCGAGGGTCAGGGCTTAACGTCAACGCCAACAGCGCCAACGGTCCGAAAAGCCCGAGCCCGTACGCCCAGGCGCGGCCCATCGGCACTCGTCCCGCAGTCTAACTTCTAGAACCAGACCTGGAGTCTTCAAGCCATGCCTACTTACGTATTCAAGGGCCGCAACAAACTCAACGAGATCATCGTCGGCGAACGTGTCGCCGACAACCGCGAAGCTCTGCGGCAAATACTCCGCCGCGAGCAAGTCACACTCACGTCCGTGAAGGAAAAGGGGCGCGAGATTGGCATCCCGAAAATTGGCGGCCGCAAGAAAGTGAAGTCGAAGGACCTCTCGATCTTTACGCGCCAGTTTTCAGTGATGATCGACGCGGGCCTGCCTCTCGTGCAGTGTCTGGAAATCCTGGGCCAGCAACAGGACAATAAATACTTTCAGCAGATCCTGCTGCAAGTGCGACAGGACGTTGAAGAGGGTTCGACGCTCGCGGCCGCGATGGCTCGGCACCCGAAGGTATTCGATCAGCTTTACTCGAACATGGTCGAAGCCGGCGAGACGGGCGGTATTCTCGACCTTATCCTGCAACGCCTCTCCACCTTCATTGAGAAGCTGGTAAAACTGAAGCGAGATGTGATCTCGGCGATGGTCTATCCCGCCGCCGTCATTGTCATGGCGATCGCGGCCGTGGTGGTGATCATGGTCGTGGTAATCCCACAGTTTCAAAACATTTTCCTGGGACTCCTCGGTCCCGGCGAACAATTGCCTTTGCCCACGCGCATCGTCACCGGGATCAGTAGTTTTCTCGCAGGCTGGGGCGGTCTGGTTATTCTCGTGTCGATCATCGCCGCGGTGGTAGCCATACGCTACTACTACAAGACTCCGGCAGGAAGAAAGAATCTCGATCGACTCATGTTGAAGATTCCAATTCTTGGCGACATTCTGCGCAAGGTCGCGGTGGCAAGATTTGCCCGAACGCTTTCGACGTTGCTTTCGTCAGGCGTTCCTATTCTTCAATCGCTCGACATCACGGCGCGCACCGCTGGAAACGTAATCATTGAAGAAGCAATCACCAGCGTTCGCGTCGGCGTTGAGCGCGGTGAAAACTTCGTGGATCCCCTGAAGGCCACGGACGTCTTTCCACACATGGTGGCCCAGATGATTGGAATCGGTGAACAGACCGGCGCGCTGGACGCGATGCTGGGCAAGATTGCCGACTTCTATGAACAGGAAGTGGATTCAGCAATTGCAAACCTGCTGACGATGATCGAACCAATCCTGATCGGCTTCCTTGGCGTCACCATCGGCTCGATCGTAATCGCGATGTACCTGCCGCTGTTTACCCTTATCGGAAAACTTTCGCAGGGACACTAAACTCTCGCAGCAGATTGATTGTTGCTGTGGGTTCATCGCCCGTAATTCTGACCACTCAGGATTACGGGCGTTTCTCTGCGCTGCAAAATCGACAATCAACTCTTTGGAGTGCGCTGACCTGTCAGCGCTTTGGTCGGTCGCGATCAAGCGCGACAGGCTTTCCAATTTACCTCCAAGAATCGCTGCTGTGCCGCCGGCCAAAGCGGCGACAGGTCGCCGCACTCCAAAGGGGTTGACCATTTGTCCCTTCAAACACAACCGCTTTCCCAGCGCAACAGGCCTGACGGAGCTTTGCACAAGAAGTGATCAAGACCCCCTCTCCCTTTGGGAGACGGTTGGGGAGGGCCTAGACGCGCCTAAACCCCCACCCCACTCCCCCAATGGGGCAGGGAGAACCAAGCCAAGAGACGAGAAGCGATTTCCGTCACTTCTTCTGCAACGCCGCCTGACACCATGAAATCGACAGCCCTACGCCTGTAGCTTGTTCTGAAAGCGTTCGGCCTGCACACCATCCTCGCAATGTGTGCTGGCGCACAGACGGCCGCTCTTCAAGGTGATTAAATCAATATCTAACTCAAGAGTGTGAAATGGGCCGAGAATTCACCCGAGTCTTCCATATCTAAACAGATGGATGAGATGACATCTCCTCACCTGCTCACATTGAGATTGCCCCTTCCAACGACATACGTCTCTTCTCATAAGGAGGTATCAAGCACTGCTCTTCGCTCTTTAAGGATAGAGTCGGACTGTGCTTCGTGTAACGAACACGACTGCCGGAATATGTAGTTTTCACTCACTTTTCACAATTCAAACTCGAGAGGGAAAAAATGAAAAAGATAACCGGAGTTCTATTGTTAGGAATGCTTTTAAGTGTTTTGCTGGCACCCAGCATGGTGGGAATTCAACCAAGCTATGCTCGGATGGATGTGGACTGCGAAATAACCCGTTTCAATGCGACGATGGATGCAAGCAGCAGCTATACGACTGCCTTTCGTTCATGGCGCTATGGTGTGCCAATAACTTGCCTCCAGCAATGCACAACCTCATGTGGCGGTAACCCTACGTGTATTAGCGGCTGTACTCCCGCTTGTCAAAACACTCGTTACACCGAATATACGGATGCAGGAAGCGCTTTGGCATCAGCGGGTAACGAACCTTGTGCTTATAATCCAGACCAGTGTGCGGAGGCTCGCGCCCGCAGAGACCAATGCCAGGCTACCCTGGCTGGGCAATGGGAAAATCCTGATTATGACGAGAATAACAACATTGACATGACCTGGCAGTTTTATGTTTCCGGGGAATACATGGCTTGTTACGCGGCGAGCGGAATGGATAGCTGCGAATGAGAAGTTTCACCTGAATCACCGAAAACGTCGTCAGACTAAGTCAGAACCGGAAGCAATAGCGACCGGGTACTAACGTAAGCATCTCGATACGCTCGTTAGTATCCGGTAGCTACAACTCCCGGTTCTCATTTTTTCGCACACCCGGACGATTCAGCCGTCAAAGTTCCATCCAACCGGCCAAACTTCCGAATCAGCAGTTCAGACTTCCCATTCAGCCGCGCAAACTCTCCGTTCAGCTATGCAAACTTCCCATTCAGCCGTGCAAAGTCTCCATTCAGCGTGGCTGAGATTCAACAACCCGCGCGATTTTGCCAACCGGGGCATTAGCCCGACTGTCAAGGAGGGCTCACGCTTTCATTTGGCCGGCATTCTGAGCCTCCCTGACGGTCGGGCTAGTGCCCGGCAAACCTTAGGACACCAGGCCGCGGGTCTAATTCTTGGTTCGGGCTCTCGAAGCCGTGATAGGAATCCGCTCGCTCTAGCTCCCGGAAAGTTGTCCCAACCTCCATGCGAAGGGGCTGCGATCCCGTTTAACTCACTCCTCGATCCTCAATCAGACCGAGCAGTGAGAAAACTTCCAACAACACCTCAAGGAGGTTCGCTCATGAACGATTCAGAAAACAGAAGTCATCCGACGTTTACCTCGCTCGCAAGGTTTCGGAGTCGCGTACGCTTCCGACTTTGCTCCTAACAGTTTGGCCGCTCAACTCTTTGGCACGCTCGCCACTATTGTCAGCGACCTTGATACGCACGCAGCCGTTCAGGCCTCGAGCCGCGGCCTCGCGCGCGCGGGGACGACCACCCGCGGGCAAGCGCGAGAAGAGTTGCGCGCCGATCTGATAGCCATTAATCGCACTGCGCGCGCATTGGCCGCCGACGTGCCCGGAAAGCTTAGATCACCGAATCCGTCATTGCGGCGCGCGGCAACATAGGCGGCGGTCACGACTTTTGTTATAGGAATCGTGCAATACCCAGACGCATTCAATTACATTGAGCAACTACAACTCGTCATTGTAGCCATCGGTGTCGCCAAAATCCTCGTAGGTCTCAGTTGGCTACTTGAGAATCGAAACGTCTGCGGTACCTACTGGGTACATACCCTTGGCGCCGTACTTGTTGGCCTTCTTCAACTACAATATGCCTGGACTTCGTTCTTCGATTACAGTGTCGTGAGGTGGTCGTTTGGAGATTTCTTGCTTGAGTGTTCGACTCCCATGATATATCTCTTTGTTTCGAATCTTCTCTTTCCCGACTCACTGCCCGAAAGATGCAACCTTACTAAGACATATCGAACCCACATTCCCCTCATCGCTGGTCTCGCCATAGCCTCACAAGTCGCTAACTCGATTCTCGATTTCCGCTTTCACCCAGGCGAAGCCCACCATGTCTTGCAGCACGTCATCCGGGGCGCGGTTATCGTCGTACTTTGCGGCTTCTTTCTTCCATTTCCGCGCTTCAAACGAATTCATGAAATCGTCATTGTGCTTCTAATCGTAGCATTTATCATATTCTGTCTCTTTCTTACTCCGTCGATACAGGTTCACCCGTAAATATGATGAACCTACCGATTAGCGAACGATGTACTCGGGATCGTCGGCGCGGTTGGGGGCGTTGGTGATCCCGCTGCGTTTGGCGGTGCTGACCCGATACTCAGAATTCATCGCTTGATCCCTAAAAAGAGCGACAATTGAATCATGAAGAAAAGGGGCAAGCGAAAAATACGCGAATGCGCCTACTGCGGCGAAATGAAAGAGGTATCACGAGATCATGTGATACCGGAGTGTCTTTTTAAGCGGCCGTACCCAGCTAATCTAATCACTGTTCCAGCCTGCGACAAATGCAATAACGCCAAGTCTTTGAATGATGATTTTCTGCGGGACATGTTGATATGTGACATTTTCGGCAGTCAAAGCCCTGTAGCTCAAGACATTTTTCATGAGAAGGTTCTAAGCTCTGTCCGACAGGATTCTTCCGTGATAGCAAGGGATGCAACTTTGAATGCGCGTGTGGAACCGTTCTATACCAAACAGGGAGTTTATCTCGGTCATGAAACCTCTTTTCCAATTGATAGTGAGCGCGTCAAGGTAATATTTACTGCGTTGGTGCGCGGATTATATTACGACGCTCGCAGGCAGCGGTTCCCGGATAACTATGTGATCGAAGTACTTCGTTATTACCCTTGGGATTTCGAAGAAGTATGGCAAGTCTTCTTTCAGTTACATCCGAACGGACCAAGAACCCTAGGTAATGTTTTCGGCTGTGCCTTTGTCTCAGCTCAAGAGGAGCCCTTTAGTACTTATTGGCTTTTTTGGTTTTACGAACGAGTCCTTATTTCAGTATCTGCTATGCATCCGAAGTTTGTTCACCCGTAGGGGTGGAAGATAGTAGCCAGGGGTAAGCGTTGTTTCAGCGCGTCACCCCTGGAACAGATGATTTATCAAACGCACCCTGAAAGGGTGCCAGATGATTTCTCGCGCCCCTTCAGGGCGCGATCTCTAGACCAACTTGATCCAGGCGTGGCGCGCTGAACAGCGCTTACCCCTGGCTACTTTCTTTTTGCGCCTTCGGGGCATTTGCTACTCCCCGGTCTCGCATGTCAGTCTCTCGCTCGGGACACTCAATTCATCGACGACTTTCTACGGAATAGGAGAGGTCAAAAATTGAACGATGAGATAAACCTGCGCATTGAACAAGCTACCAAAGACGACGTTCCGCTACTCCTGACCCTGATCCGCGGCCTGGCGGAATACGAGCGGCTACTGGACAGTGTGTCAGCGACGGAAGAACGCTTGCGCTCGTCATTGTTTGGCGAACGTTCCTATGCGGAAGCCCTCATTGCTTATGACCACGACAAGCCGGTCGGTTACGCGATTTATTTCTTCACCTACTCGAGTTTTGTCGGGCTTCCCGGTCTCTATCTCGAAGATCTCTTCGTCGTGCCTGAGTCGCGCGGTTCTGGTGTTGGACGTCAGCTCCTTGCCTTCGTCGCCAAAAAAGCCGTCGAGCGAGGTTGTCGCCGGATGGAATGGGCGGTTCTCAACTGGAATGAGCCGGCCATTGGTTTTTACAAGAGCCTCGGCGCGGAACCGATGAACGAATGGACGGTTTATCGCCTTTCGGACGATAAGCTGGACGACCTGGCGGAAACGGGGTAGCGCAAATTAACCGTTTTGCAGCAACCGGACAAAGAGTCGCATCTGCTACGTACGGCAGTAGCTTCAAGCGCCAACTGCGCGAAATATAGAAGCCTGGGCCAACGGCCCAGGACTGGTCAAGAGTAAACGAGATAGCGCTGAGAGCGCGAAATAGTTGTCACAGATGACAGCGATGCCGATGCAACTCCGATTGCGCGCCGTCAGCGCTCAGAGAATGTGTCATGTATCGTTGCCCAGGCCGTTGGCCTGGGCTTTTACATTTCGCGGCGTTGGCGCTTGGGGCTGCCTCCAACACCTTTTTGATCAAAGCCAGTTTTGCGTTACGTCAGAGGCCGTTGAAAATCGGGGTGCCTGTCGTTTCCAGCTCTGTGGTAGGCTTGCAACTCAATGGGCCTTGAACAAGCGATCGAGCGCCGACACTCGCAAAGCCGAAGGCTATGGTGGCTTATCCTGGGCCGTCTCGTCGCCGCGTTGGTTCTGTTTTTTGCCCGGCTGATTTGGGTAAGGGGAAACAGTCAGCTGGTTTCGGAGATGATTTCTCCGCTATTCATTGTTTTCGGTCTCACGGCAGCTTATTCCCTGGCCCATCGCTTCACCAGTTCCCTTCTACTCCAGGCCCGCATTCAAGTTTTCATAGACATCCTGCTGGTGAGTTGGCTGGTCTGGAACACCAGTGTTACCCAGTCGCCTTACATCGCGCTTTACATCGTAATCATTGCCGTTGCCAGCCTATTCGTTGGACCAAGAGACGCTGTAGTCACATCCGTGGGTTGCGCCGTTGCCTTCACCTGCTGCGCTATCGCAACTATCTCAGGATGGGGCGCACAAGCTACGCCAAATCTCCTTGAAGCGGGAAGGGCGCAGGCAATTCAGTCGGTCGGATTTTTTGACGCCGCCTTCCTTATTGTCGGTTTGTTATCAGCCCGCCTGGCTGAACGCCAATCGCGATCCGATGTTCGTCTAATCGCCGCAACGCAATCTTTGGCGACTTTGCGCGCGCTGCACGAGCGGATCGTTGCTTCCATTCGCACTGGTTTGGTTACGACAGATCTGCAGGGACGCATTTATGTCTTTAACGCGGCTGCTGCGGAGATCACTGGTTATCGGGAAGAAGACGTGCGCGGGCAGGATGCGTCGATCTTTTTCGGGGAGATAAAGGACATCATCGCAGACTCACTCAAATCCTCGAACTCGCTGGAAAGCGGCCCACGTTTTGAAGCCGATTGTCTAACGCCCGACGGATTAAGGCTGCGACTTGGGTTTAGCGTCGCTCCGCTCTTTTCTGAAACCGGAGAAACCACCGGCACTGTCATCACCTTTCAGGATCTTACCCACATTCGCGCTCTCGAAGAAACCTCGCGCCGCCAGGACAGGCTTGCTGCCATCGGGCGAATGGCTGCGTCAATTGCCCACGAGATCCGCAATCCACTGGCAGCAATGCGCGGTTCAATTCAAATGTTGCGCTCCGACATGAAGGACGATTCCTCGCAGACAGAGCTCATGGAAATTATCCTGCGTGAATCAGATCGGCTTAACCGCATCATCAGCGACTTTCTGAATTATGCACGCCCGCGTTCAATCATTCAGTCGCAGGTAGACGTCGGCGAGTTGCTGAGACAGACATTTACGCTGCTGCGCCACAGTGCGGAAATCCATGAAGATCACGTCATTTCGGAAGAGTTGCCGGCGGTCCCTGCGTTAACAAACGCCGATTCAGAACAGTTGCAGCAGGTTTTTTGGAACCTGTCCCGCAATGCCCTTCAGGCGATGCCCTCAGGCGGAACACTTTCAGCAGCACTAAAGAAGACATCTCACAATCGGTTGCGAATCACTTTTTCCGATACCGGACGCGGGATGTCGCCTGAACAAGTGGAACATCTCTTCGAGCCCTTTTCTTCTACTACTGGCGGCACCGGACTCGGCCTTTCAATTGTCTATCAAATCATTCGTGATCATGGTGGTACAATCAATGTCCGAAGTCGTGAAGGGCAAGGAACCACAATAGCGATCGAGTTACCTGACCGGAATGATTGAGAACGGTAATCAGAAGACAGAAGGCAGAAGGCAAGAGCTATAAATGACAACTCCATCTTCCAAAGCTTTTTTGCCTTATTCTTCTGACGTCTTTCTTCTTTCTAATTTCTTCTGCCTTCTGAATTCTGCCTTCTGAATTCTGCTTTTGCATTATGGCCAATCTTCTAATTGTTGATGATGAATTGGGGATGCGACAGTTTCTGACGCACCTCTTCCAGCGTGAAGGCCATGCGGTGCGCGCCGCCGGAAATGGTCGTGAGGCGATGTCGCTACTCGAGGCCGAACCGGCTGACTTGATAGTGTCGGATGTGCGGATGCCCGATATGAATGGCATCGAACTGCTCGAGTCTGCGCGCGCGTTTCTGCCAAACATTGAAGTCGTTTTGATGACGGCTTTCGCCAACGTAGACACGGCCCGAAAAGCGTTTCTGCTCGGCGCTTACGACTTTGTTCAAAAGCCGTTTGATAACGATCTCTTGAAAGAAACGGTGGCCCGGGCGCTGCAAAAGCTTACTCTTGTGAAAGAGAAAGAAGCGCTGCTCGAAGAGAACAAGGTCCTTATTCAAGGGCAACGGACCCGTGGCAAACTCAACAACATCATCGGCCGCTCGCCGAAGATGCAGGCCCTTTACCAGATGATCGAAACCGTGGCGCAGGTCCAGTCGACAGTTCTGGTCACGGGCGAGTCGGGTACCGGAAAAGAATTAGTCGCCCGCGCAATTCATGATTTGAGCCCGCGGGCTGAGCGGCCTTTCGTTTCAATTAACTGCGGCGCATTCACTGAGACGTTACTGGAATCCGAATTATTCGGTTATGTAAAGGGCTCATTCACGGGCGCCAACACGAATCGCAAGGGACTGTTTGAAGCCGCAAACACCGGCACAATTTTTCTCGACGAGATTGGCGAGATGTCTCCGGCTATGCAGGTGAAGCTGCTGCGCGTTCTGCAGGAACGGAAACTGCGGCCCGTTGGCGCCACCGACGAGACAACTGTAGACACACGCGTAATAGCCGCGACCAATCGCGATCTTTCAGCCATGGTTAAAGAGGGCACCTTCCGCGAAGATCTTTTTTACCGAATCTCAGTTATTCCGATTGAGCTGCCCGCGTTGCGCGAACGGATGGAAGACATTCCCGAACTCGCGGCGCATTTCGTGGAAAAATTCTGTGCCGGCACGGGCCGGATTTTAGCGCTTGGTGAAGTCACCGGACGCCTGCTGGAGAATTACGTATGGCCGGGAAATGTGCGCGAACTCGAACATACGATCGAACGCGCAGTAGCCCTGGAAACCACCGGCTCGATTCAACCGGAGCGCCTGCCTGATCGAATCACAAACTACAACCCGAGCCTGATCGCGGAGACCTTTGAGTTTCCAGTGGAAGGCGTAAACCTCACCGCCCATTTGGACCAACTGGAAAAGACCTACGTACTCGAGGCATTGCGCCGCACGGTGGGAAACCAAACCAACGCCGCCGAGTTGCTCGGCCTCTCGGTCCGGTCACTTCGACATTTACTCGACAAGCACAGCATCCGCGGTCTAACTGCACAAATGCGCGACGAGCGCCGCAGTTCTGAATCGACCCCTCGGCGTCGCGCCACTGATGCCCCAGTTCGGCGCCGCGACGAAGACGAGCCGGAACTCGCCGCAGGCGCGGGCGAGGGTTAGAAGGCAGACGGCAGGAGCAGTCGGCAGGCCCAGGGATTCCTTGCTGTCCGTCGGTCTTTGTTACGCCCCGTCCCATTGTTCGGAGTTGTTCCTGCCCTCTGCCATCTGTTCCACAATCTGCTCCTGCCCGTCCGCACCTGTCCCTACTCTCTGACGAAAACCGTCATTTAACCGCTGCCGTAAATTGTCAGGCCCCCGTCGTTCGCATTCTTCAGTCCTCATCTTTAGGTGCAAAACATTGACCTTCTCGTCTTTGTCTGACCCTGCCTTCCCTTGGCACGGGCCTTGTAATTAGGGCACCGACACTTCGCGCTCTGCGCGGCAATTTCGTAATGACGACGGCCGTTGGCGCGAGAAACACCTAACCATTTTCTCTTTAAGGAGCACGAAAGAATGAATACGAACAAACGCCAGGAAGGCTTCTCGCTCATCGAGTTGCTTATCGTCGTCGCGATCATCGGCATTATCGCCGCCATCGCTATCCCTAACCTTCTCGCTTCACGTCGCGCCGCCAACGAAGGCTCAGCGCAGTCGTCCCTCCGCACAACTCACAGTGCCGAAGCCACCTACCAGGCAACTGCCGGTAACGGCGCTTTCGGAACTTTGGCTCAGCTCGACACCGCCGACCTCGTGGACCCCGTCCTCGGCACCGGTACCAAGAGCGGCTACAACTTCACGATTCCGGCCGCCGACATGGTTGCACCTGCTGTTGGCGTTCAAGCCCAGTTCATGGCCCAGGCCGATCCCCAGACCGATGCGGGAGCTTCGCAGTCCGGCACGCGCCACTTCTGCGTTACCGAAGATGGTGTCATGAGAGGCGCCGCTGCAGTGACTGCAGTTGCTAACCGCGCCGCTTGCGACCTCATCAGCGCGCTGGGTAACTAAGAAGTCAATTGCTTCTCATCAAAAGGGGGATGGAGTAATTCTTCATCCCCTTTTTTCTCAGGTGGTATCATGAAAAACAAAACCGAATTCGGCTTCTCGCTCATCGAGCTCTTGATTGTTGTGGCCATCATCGGAATCATTGCCGCGATTGCCATCCCTAATCTGCTCGCTTCGCGGCGGGCAGCAAACGAAGGCTCAGCGCAGTCGTCACTCAGAACCATTTACTCTTGCGAGATGACTTACCAGGCCTCAACCGGGTTGGGTTCCTTTGGAACCATTGCGCAATTGAGAGGTGATTTTCTGACCGATGAAGTGCTCGGCTCAGGAACTAAGAGCGGTTATAACTTTACGGTTCCGGAAATCATTGCACCGGCCCCCGGTGTTCAGGCGCAGTTTCTCTCTCAGGCCGACCCGGAGGTTGACGCCGGTGTTTCCCAAACCGGCACGCGCCAGTTCTGCATGGCCGAGAACGGCGTGCTAAGAGGAGCAATCGGTGTGACGCCGGTGCCCGATAGAGCCACCTGCGATGGGCTCATTCCGTTGGGTAACTAATCTTATTCACGACTGACCCAGTCCACCTTCTTCAGGGCAGCGAGATTTTTAATGCGGAGACGGAGTGAAAGCTTCGTCTCCGTATTTCTTTCACATACCTACTGACACAGAATCGACGCGCGTGTATATTCAAGAATATGTTGGGCCGTATCCGAGCGATCGCCGCTAACGCCTTTCGCGAAGCTGTTCGCGATCGCGTGCTTTATAACCTGGTTCTTTTTGTGCTGCTGCTGACCGCTGCGGCAGTCTTTCTGGGAGAGCTGTCAGGAGGCCAGGAACGAAAGATCATAGTGGACCTCGGCTTGAGCGCCATGTTGCTCTTCGGGGTCTTCATTTCGATCTTCGTCGGCATCGGTCTGGTTTACAAAGAAATCGAACGACGGACCGTATATGCGATTTTCGCCAAGCCGGTTGGACGAGGCGAGTTTCTAGTCGGAAAGTATCTCGGGCTTTGCCTGACTCTGCTGGTAAACGTGCTGGCGATGGGGGCTGGAATCTCGTTGGCGCTAATGTACGTCAGCCGAGGTTGGGATCCGCTGGCCCTGCAAATCTGGCCGGCGATTCTGCTGATCTATTTTGAACTCACGATTCTTACGGGAGTCGCCCTGCTCTTCTCGTCGTTCTCGTCGCCGGCACTCTCAGCCTTGCTGACGTTCTTTGTTTTCATCATCGGTAACTTTAGTGCGGATCTTAAGTCGCTGGCCACATCATTGGGGAGTTCGGCTGCGCGCATATTTTTCCAAACGATCTATTACGCACTTCCGAATCTCGCGACCTACAGTTACATCACGCCTGCTGCGCATGGCCAGATGCCAACCGGCGCTGGACTGGCGGCGGCCGCTGCATACGCGCTTGCTTATGTGATCGTCATTCTGTCTGCAGCTACACTCATCTTTAACCGCAGAAACTTCAAGTGAAAACCACTTCCGAAATCGCTGCGACTTTTACTCGCCGGCAATTCCGCTCGACTATGGCCACCGTCATTTTGCTCGTCGCGGGGATGGCCGCCGTAGTTCTCCTGGCGCGCTGGATCGATTCTCAACAGCCTGCAAAAGCACCGGAGGCCACAGCCGAAGACCTCTACCTCTCAGGCAATACCGTGCGGCGGATGAGCCTCGGGTTCAATGGATTGGTGGCCGACTGGTATTGGATGCGTTCGCTCCAATATGTCGGCCAGAAGATCATCGACCTGCCGTTGGAGGTTCAACTCGACAGTCTGGGCCAACTCAATCTCACTCTGCTTGCGCCGTTACTGGACACGGCGACTACCGTCGATCCCCAGTTTAGAGAACCTTATTTGTATGCAGCCGTGGTGCTCGCTGATGTGGATCCGGAGCGAGCAATTCAGATCATGAAAAAGGGCATCACCGCGAACCCTTCGGTGTGGCGGTTTCATCAGCATCTCGGTTATATCTACTGGAAGCAGAAAAATTTTCAGGCAGCAAGTGAAACGTTTAGCCAGGGTGCGGCAATACCGGGCGCGCCTCCGTGGATGGAGGCAATGAAGGCGAAGATGCTTGCCGATGGCGGCAGCCGCGAGGTTGCTCGTGAAATTTACCAGCGCATGTATGAGCAGGCCGAGGATCAGGAAGTGAAGGAGATGGCTCGCAGGCGTCTACTTCAGCTTGCTTCGCTGGATCAACGAGACGCGTTGCGCAAAGTTTTATCGTTATTCGAAACACGGGCGGGCCGATGCCCGGCGTCATGGCGCGAGATTGAGGTAGCCGTGCGCGGAATGCGTTTTTCGTCAGACGCGGCCGGAGCGCCGCTCGACCCTTCCGGGACTCCCTATGTTTTAGTTAAATCCGGCTGCGACGTTGATCTCGGCCCAGACTCGGAAGTGCCACGAAAATAGGGAACCGGTGGCCAACCAACCACAGCATCATGAACGCAATCGTTGAAATCGAAAACTTAACCAAGGATTACGACGTCGGGTTGTGGCGCAAACGAAAAGTCCGCGCTCTTGATGGACTTTCCCTGACGGTCAACCAGGGTGAAATTTTTGGATTCCTGGGCGCAAATGGCGCCGGAAAAACCACTACGCTGAAGTTATTGATGCGGTTGATTTTCCCCACTTCCGGGTCAGCTCGCATTCTTGGTTCCGATATCGCCGACGTTTCCATGCACGCGCAGATCGGCTACCTACCGGAGAACCCCTATTTCTACGACTATCTCACGGCATTAGAATTCTTAAACTTCTGCGGCGAGATCTGTGGCATTCCGAAGAACGTTCGTGAGCTAAGAGCGAAGGAGTTGTTGGTACGTGTCGGCTTGAAGGAAACGAGATGGAAGACGCAGTTGAGGAAGTTTTCAAAAGGCATGCTGCAGCGCGTCGGACTGGCCCAGGCGCTCATCAACGATCCTCAGATCGTATTCCTCGACGAGCCAATGAGCGGTTTGGATCCCATCGGCAGGCGCGAAGTCCGCGATCTGATTGCCTCGTTACGCGATGACGGGAAAAGCGTCTTTATGTGTTCACACATTCTGTCAGACATCGAGGTGCTTTGTGACCGGGTGGCGATCCTCAAAGGTGGACGCCTGGCGCAGGTGGGTGCGCTCGATGAGTTGCGGCAAAAGGCGACCGGCCGAAACGTGATCGAAGTTATCGTAGGTGGAAGTGATGGGAACAAGCTGAGAAGCCACTTGCCTGATCAAGACCGATTCAAATTAAACTCGACTCCCGCAGGTTTGAGAATTGAAGTGGCCGACGAGACTGACGTCGATCTTGTAATAGCAGCTCTACGGAAATCAGACGGAACGCTCATCTCCGTCCAACCCGTCAGGCAATCGCTCGAGGAGTTATTTTTGGAAGAGCCTCGGCTGGCCGAATGATCAGGCAGCTTGCTTACTTCAGAATAAACCCGGTTACTTCGACCTTAATGTTCGCGCGATTGTCCTGATCGGTCATTCCTTCCAGCAGTATGCTAACCCCTATCGTTCGGTTGTTCTCAAGTTCGGGCTGGTTAGTCGGAATCACAACAATGGTCTTTTGGTTAACTGGTTTACCCTGGTGGTCCACTACCATGCCTTTCACTTCCAGCCCCGTTAAAGTGCGCCCGGTGAAGTTGCGAACATTAGTCTGAATGTTCATCACGATATCGCCCAACGCTCGCTTTGCTTCCGTAGCCTCCGGCTCGTCAACAGCGATCTTCGAGTGATATTGTCCAAACTCCGGCGAGCCCGCGCGGATTGCTCCTGCCAGCGTCGGCTCAACCCTCACGGAACTGCTAGCGCGCATCAAGATATAAAAAAAGACCGCGATGAGGATCGCGGCGACAAGGGCCACGATGATGATCACTTTGCGCCGTGAACTGTCCTCGTCGGGAAGCTGTCGTTCTGATGTAGACATGAGCGGATTCTAGTGCCCCCGTAGGGCGATATGCAATGCTGGTCTTTACCTCGCAGTAGTCATGGTTCTGAATCTGGGTACGCCGTCTTAGACCCGCAATAGTCGAAAATGTTTCCAGTTAGGTCTGCGGGAACGAATCACTGCGGCCAGCCAGCAAACAGCCAACCAACGCCTCCAGTTCGGAGTAGTCGATTGGTTTCGTTATGTAGGCGTCACATCCGGCCGCCAAAGCTTCATTGTGAAAGTCAGCGGTGTCGTGAGCGGAGACTGCCACGATTGGCACTTTTTCCAGCCCCGGCAACTCGCGAATGCGTCTGGTGGCGGCTAACCCATCAACGAATGGCAGACTCAGGTCCATCAGGATAATTCTAGGCCGCAGGCGTGAGGCAGATTCGATCGCTTCCCTCCCATTAGTCGCCTCAACCACCCTGTAGCCGCTTAGCTCAAGGAGCCGGCGCATCATCTGGCGATTGTCCTCGGTGTCTTCAACCAGCAACACGTCTGCCTCACTATTCTCCATTTTCCACCCTTTTGCCCGGACTAAATCAATTACGGAACTCAAGATTGGTGTGCTCTGACCTTCCCGTTCGCTGTATCACTAGAATACGCCAGTCTTTTTTGCTAAGATCGCGCACTGAAATACGACAGGTGAATTTCCACGTGTCCGAGTTTAATCAGTACACTTCGCTGGCTGCTTCGCTGTTCCCCCCAAGTCGGCCCAACGGTGTTGGTGCGATGTGTCTGGGAACGAAATGAAGCCATTACTGGTAGAAACTGAAGACAAACACTCGCTGGAGACCCTCGGACGGGCGTCGGTCCAGATAGTCCACGATCTCAAGAATCAGCTTAATGGTCTCAAACTCTATGCCACGTTTCTTCGGAAGCGAATGGAGAAGACCGGACGAGCCGAAGATGAGCTGGACACAGTGCGCAAACTAATCGCGGGTCTCGACCGGGCCGCGGAAGAACTGTCGATGATCTCGGATTACGGTCACCCGGTTCACCTTCAGGTCCACCCGAATGTTGATTTGTTCGCGATCATGACCGGAATTGCGACCAACGTTAATGCTGGTTTACATAATGGTCCAAGGACTACCGGGGCTCTGGCTGGCCCAATCGCTATAGAGTCAGAAGCAGCGCCATTGTGCGGGGATTTCGATGCCCCGGCACTCACAAGTGCACTAAAGTCGATCTCGATGGGGGCGCTGAAGATGATGAACAATCGAGCCCGTGAAGGCGCGCTGAATATTAGCTTGAAGGTCGAACCAAAGGAGAAGGGGCGCTCCTGCGTAATCGAGTGGGCGGTGTTGGATCACCCGGACCAGGATGTTTTTCATTCGGTCACAGGCAGCGACGCCATACGAATGTCATTGGCTGCCCGGACGATCGAAGCTCATGGGGGCGAGGCAGAATGCGTTGGCGGCACCTTGCGTGTACGCCTTCCGCTGATGAAGACGGAAGAACGGAACCAAACTAGAGATTCGTAACCAAGGGAAGTTCGAGGGGAGGACAGGGCGTGGAGAAAAAGGACGTAAGAATTTTGGTGGTCGATGATGAACCGATGATGGCAGACTCTTTGAAAAAGAATCTGCTCGAGGAAGGTTATTCAGTTGATACCGCTGCTACTGGGGCAGAAGCGATCGCATTGTTTGATCAAGGTGGACATCATCTGGCGATTTGCGATCTGCAACTCCCCGATATGGACGGCCTTGATGTGATGCGCCACATGAAAGACGCGGGACCGCTCACCGAAGTAATCGTGCTCACCGGCCATGCAACAGTTGCGAGGGCCGTTGAAGCAACCCGGGCCGGCGCTTTTGATTTCGTGGAGAAAGATAACTTTGAATTTGAAACGCTGCAGCGCCGAATAGAAAACGCCCTCAAGCAACGCGAGCTGGTAACTGAAAACGCGAACATGCGGCGACAACTTTCCACCCGTTCCGAATATTTCAATATTATCGGGTCGGCAAAATCGATGCAGACGATCTACGAAACGATCGAGTCGGTAGCTAAGTCGGATGCAAACGTGCTTATCGTGGGCGAGTCAGGAACCGGCAAAGAACTGATCGCCAACGCCATTCATTATCAATCGCTGCGGTCGAAAAAACCGTTCATCAAAGTTAACTGCGCAGCCTTGCCAAAAGAACTAATTGAGTCGGAACTGTTCGGCCATACAAAAGGCGCCTTTACCGGAGCGCACGCCGACAAGGAAGGTCTCGTCCAGCACGCCGCCGGCGGTTCCCTGATGCTCGACGAAATCGCCGAAATGCCGGTCGAACTACAACCCAAACTTCTACGTGTCTTGCAGGAACGCAGCTATCGCAAGATCGGGTCGGAAAAGACTTATGCTGTCGATTTTCGACTGATCTCCTCAACCAATCGCCCACCCGCCGATGCAATCCGCGATGGACTTCTGCGCGACGATCTTTTCTATCGCATTTCCACCATCACAATTCACGTTCCGCCTCTGCGCGATCGAAGCGAGGATATCCAGCTGCTGACCGAACACTTCCTGCATATGTACGCGCAGAAGTACGACCGGCAAATCGGCGGAGTCTCGCAGGCAGCCTACCAGCGACTCTTTGGCCATGCCTGGCCCGGCAACGTTCGCGAACTGCAAAACGTCATCGAGCGAGCCGTGTTGTTGGCCAAGGGAAACCGAGTAGAGCCCGTGGACCTGCCGTTTGATAATGGAGCCTTGCCGGAAGGAAGCCCGGCCGGAGCAGGTTGGGACGTGCCGCCGAACATGACGCTTGAAGACATCGAACGGCTGGTAATCGAGAAAACTCTGCAGCGCACCAGTGGAAACAAACAAGCGGCTGCAAACCTTCTGGGGATCTATCGCCCGCGGCTCTATAGCAAGATACGAAAGTACAACATCGACGTCGCGGCGCTGATGTCGAGCTGATAGTGGCTGCGGACAAGTTGGTTAATCGCAACTTTGAATGGCTCAATGACGTTGCTCATAAAACTTCTAGATTCTCAAGCCATAGTGTTAGCCTGCTTTATTGGATGGCTGACTCTGTGGCTGCCGGCCCTGATGTACCTCATAGTAAACTGGCGGATGCGTCGACAGACGTTGCTAAACTATTTCTCAGTAGACGCCATAATCCTCTATTACCGGCAATTTCGTCCTTTTGCCCCGCAACGGATTTTTGAGCGAGAGGATTCGGAAAAAGAGGATGTAAAGACCAAGTTTAAGCGTCATTTTGATAGCAGGTACGGACGACGTCATTACATCTTGCCATTGCTGTTGTTAGCGTTGGCCGGCGGCGTGGGAATGTGGGTGACCGCGAAATCTGTTCAGTCGTGGTTGGGCTTCATCCAAAATCCTAAAGCGTTTTCGCCAGTCGCAATTAGTGCTTTCCTCGGCGCGTATGCCTGGGTCCTCAATGACCACCTGGCGAGATTTCGAACCGGCGACTTTACATATCATGACGTTTACGGCGGTGTTTACAGGCTCTTGATAGCAATACCACTGGGACTCAGCCTGGCGACATTCTCAAACCTTCAGGTAGCTGCAGGGGTGGCGTTCTTACTAGCCGCCTTTCCAACTACAACTCTCTTTAAGTTTGCTAGAAGACTTGCGAGCAAGAATATTGGGGTTGCCGAAAACGATGAGAGCGGCCGCCTAGAACTGGAGAAGTTGCAGTGTATAGGCAGGTCAAATGCGGAACGTTATGGAGAGGAAGGCATCAGCACAATTGTAGAGCTAGCTTGGGCCGATCCGATTGACCTCACTATTAGAACCAACCGCGAATTCAACTATGTCGTGGACTGCATAAGCCAAGCTCTGCTTTGGGTTTATTTTGAAGACGAGGTCAAAAAATTGTACGCTGTTTCATTACGTGGCGCGCAAGATGTCAGTTCTCTCCTAAGAGATCTCCTCAAGGACGACGTTGCAACAAAAGCTGCCTTGACCGCGGCGGCCAGCAGATTGAATCTTAACGAAGACGCATTTAAGTACTCGCTACTGACGGTCGCTGAAGATCCACACACCAAGTTTCTGGTGGCTATATGGGCTCAAATAGAGAAGGGCCCTATCCCAGGAATTACTGATGCAACGCTTGTCGGCGCTCCTAAAATCGCGCCGCCAAATGGCGGGCATGAGTCGGGTTGAGTTGCTTCCGTTTGGCCCTCAGACCTTATTGCAATCACGCATGGTTGAAACGTCAAACCAAGGCCGACTACAGAGTATCGATGCCCTGCGCGGCATCGCTGCGTTGGGCGTCGTGCTTTATCACGCCGTCATGCAGACGACGAATGCAGTCCCCAACAACTCTCTCCAGTGGCCCGTGAAGGGTATTCAGTTTCTTAGTTCGTTTGGTTACGTTGGAGTCTTTCTCTTTTTTGTCATTTCCGGATTCTGTATCCATCTGCAGTGGGCAAAATCGAAGGCTAACGGAATAGAGCCTCAAATAAAATTCGGCTCGTTCTGGAAACGCCGGCTCCGGCGCCTCTATCCGCCATACCTGTTTACGCTGGCATTGTTTTTTCTGATGGCTGCCCGGTCGGTCGGGATCGACATAACGCATTTCTTCGTTTACGACGTGGTGATGCATTTGTTGATGCTTCACAATCTCGATCCGAATACCTGCTACAGCATCAACGGGGTCTTCTGGACACTCGCAATTGAAGAGCAACTCTACCTCGCTTATTTCCTACTATTGTTTCTGCGCACCCGATTGGGCTGGGGCCCGACTTTGGCAATTTGTGCCCTCGCGCGGCTCCTCTGGTTTTGGTTTAGTCACGCGATTTGGCTCGCCTTTGGGATAGGTGTGCCGGTTCCGGAAGCGGCGGCCTCACACTGGTTGACCTGGGCGCTCGGAGCGCTCGCGGTTGAAGCAGCTTGCGGATTAGTCAAACTACCGAATTGGTGCCGCAACTTATGGATCGGCAGCGCGGCAATTGTGCTGGCATCGGCAACATCCCTACTGCTGCCCATGACACAGAAGGACACTCTGCCTCACGACCTGGCATGGTTGCTGATGCATCCTGCCTGGGGTTTGGGATTCTTTATCGTTGTTAATCGAGCAGTGCAATCTGAGCACAACTGGGCCCGGCAGCTCCGGCAGCCGCGCGTGATTTCACGGCTGGTTTCAATCGCGGCAACTATCGGTGTGTTTTCATATTCGCTCTACCTGACACACGAGCTGGTGATCATGCAGTCGTGGAGGTTTGAGGTTGATTGGTTGCCACCGATGGTCAACACACTGCTCGTTGTTGTCCCTGCAACGGTTGCATTCGCATGGCTGTTCTTCCAGGTTTGTGAAAAGCCGTTTATGAGGAAGATGGATCGGAAAGTAACGGTGGACGCTCGCGTGGAAGAACCTGTCACTGTGTTTCCTGGAAGCAGTCGTCCCTTGCCTGACGAAGCCTAAACCTCTCAGACCACCAACCGGCAGGGTTGCAGATAAAGATATTTTGAAGAGTTTTTGGCTAGTCGATCAGTCGATCTGATAAGTCGCAACGCTCGTCGGGGTTTCAAAACAGCGGACTTTGAAAATCTGCACGCGATCGTCCCCTACCTTCGCGCCGACGCGTTCCAAAATATACTTTGCGAGATTCTCTGCTGAGGGTTGCAGTTCGATAAATGGCTCGAGCTCATTAATGTTTCGGTGGTCGAGGTATTGAACCACTTCATCCGCCGCGGCTTTTAACTCCACAAAATCCACCAGCAATCCAATGTGGTCGAGTTCCCTGCCTCGCGCAAAGATCTCGATCCGATAGTTGTGGCCATGCAGGTTTTCACATTTCCCTTTATAGCCACGCAATTGATGCGCGCTGGAGAAGTTGCGCTCGATCATCACTTCAAAGTGTCCCGGCATGCTTATTTGTCTCCGCCGCCTGCAGCCTCTTCCATTTTCTTACGCAAGCTGGCCGGTCGCATGTCAGTCCAAACTTCTTGGATATATGCCAAACACTCCGCCTTCGTGCCTGACTTGCCTACATCATTCCAACCGAGCGCGTTCTCGCGGTCAGCGGGCCAAATTGAATACTGGTCTTCGTGATTCATTACAACCTTGTAAATCGTGTTGTCTTCCCGTTCGTCATCTCTGTTCATAGTACTCCTCCTCTGGTTTGAGAACCCTTTGCGATAGCCGGCTGGACGCCTTCCTCCCCTTCCCGTTGGGAAGGGAAAGAGGGGAAGGGTCTTGGCGGTTCCGACCAATTCATCCTGCCAACGCTTCATCCGCTTCAAACATGCGGGCGAGGTCGCCAATATCGCTCGTAACGTGACACTGCGGCAAGCTCTTTAGAAACAGACGGCCATAGCTCTTGGTCTTCAAACGCGGATCGAGCACCGCGAGCACCCCGCGATCAGTTGTACTTCGAATCAGACGTCCCAGTCCCTGCTTCAAACTAATGATCGCCTGCGGCACGCTGTATTCAAAGAAACTCGATCCGCCTTCGTCTTCGATGTAGCGCTGGCGCGCCGCCACAATCGGATCTGTCGGAACTGCGAATGGCAGCTTATCAATAATCACGCACGACAATTGTTCGCCCCGCACATCGACTCCCTGCCAAAAACTCGAAGTGGCAAACAACACCGCGTTCGGAGTTTGCCGAAATTTCTCCAGCAATCTCCCCTTGGCTGCGCTTCCCTGAATGAAGCAGGGATACTCAATTTCCGGCATCGCCAGATCATAAAGAGATTGCATCCCCGCCAGACTCGTCGAAAGGACAAACGCGCGGCCTTCAGTGGCGTTCACGATCTTGATTACTTCAAGCGCCGCGGCCTCGGACCATTCGCGAGAACGCGGATCAGGCATCTTCGCCGGCAAGTACAAAAGCGCCTGGCTCTGATAGTCAAAGATTGATTCAGCAATCAGATCCGACGCCGAGGTCAGGCCCAAACGTTCGCGGATAAAAGAGAAGTTGCCGGCGCTGGACAAGGTGGCCGAGGTCAGCACCACCGTATCCACTTTCTCAAACAGCTTCTCTTCCAGCAGACCCGAAACGTCGATCGGCGAGGCGCGCAGAAAAATTCCGCGGCCGCGCCGCTCCGTCCAATAAACAAACTTCTTGTCGGCGCCGGTCACGATGAATTGCAAATCGAATTTCGTTTGCCGGATGCGACGGACCAGGTTTTCAACTTCGGGCGGCTTTTCCTTGAGCGCGTCCAGCGTCGTTTCCAGTCGCCCCAGCGCGCCCTCGAGAGCGATATAAAGCTCGCCAAGCGGCGTCGATTGAAAGTCGCCATCCTCATCACGTTTGGCAAAGCTGTTGGGAATGATCGGATAGCGTCCTTCTTCTCCGCGCCCGTCGCGGAAACCCATCCAGAAGTTGTCGGCGAATCGCATCACGCGCGCAGAGGTCTTAGTTATCTCACGATCCGCTTCCGCCTCTTCATACGGAACCGCGCCGACATCCCGAATCAGATCGTCAATCTGATAATTGGAAACCTGCGAACCGAAATATTCGGAAGCCACGTCTTCAATCAGGTGGGCCTCGTCAAGAATCACGGCAGTATAGTCCGGTAACACGCTGCCAAAGTTGCTGTTTCGTAGTGCCAGGTCGGCAAAAAACAGATGGTGGTTAACCACGACGATGTCTGCGTCAAGCGCGCGTTCGCGCATGCGGGTGATGAAGCACGCATCGAAGTCGGTGCACTTCTGGCCCAAACACGTTTCTGAACGAGCGTCGATATGACGCCAAAAGGAAAGTGACTCAGGAAGGTTCGACAACTCAGCGCGGTCGCCGGTTACCGATTCCTTCGCCCAGTGAATTACGTCGTCGAAGTAGTCCACTTCATCGAGCCCGTCGAGCACTGGTGAACTTTCAGCGCGCGCCAGCCGGTGCAAACAGACATAGTTGTTGCGCCCCTTCATGTAGGCAGCTTTGAAGCTTTTCGGCAACACGCTCTGCAGGAAAGGAATGTCCTTTTCCATCAGCTGTTCCTGGAGATTCTTTGTGCCGGTGGAAATGATTACGCGACCGCGACCGCCGAGCGCGGCGGCAACCGCAGGAACTAGATACGCGAGTGTCTTGCCGGTGCCCGTGCCTGCTTCGACAATCAAATGCTTGCGATCTTCGAACGCACGCATCACCGCGCGGGCCATATCAATCTGGCCGGGCCGGTGTTCGTATTCAGGATGCGCGTTGGCAATCAGGCCTTGAGGTCCGAAGATTTCTTCCATAATTTCACTTCGGTGTGCCGGTGAGTTGGAAGGAGTTTAAAAAGGCTTCGCGATCAACTGCCGGCGTGTGCGGATTCCAAACCGTAATGATGCAAAATGCGGCGGTGCCGGCAAACGTAAGTTGAGCTCGCCCGGTGAGTGGACCCACCGTAAAGTCCTGTTGGAAAGCCTCACGGTTCGCAGCTCGCACTTTCGTTGGCGGCAGCATCTTCAATTCATGAGTGATGTTGTTCTGTGCCAACGAGCTGTGAAAACCCCTGGTAAATCCTTCAACATAGTTCTTGAAGAAAGTTGCTCTGGCCGCTTCCGGCGCGGTTTCCATGTTTACGCCTAAACCCTGGAGCCGCGACGCCGCGTAAACGGCGTTATCGTTCGTCGTAATGTAAAGATTAACAACGGCGGTGGGGAGACCCGGCGCGCCTTCGGCAGTCGCTTCAGGTTGCGACGGCAGAATTACACTGAAGATAGGAGCTTCGCCAAACTGATAACGACGCCAGCCAGCCGGCGCCTTCGGATCTTCGACAGCTCTTGCTGGAATTGGCGTGACTGCAGGCTGCGGCGCCGGCGTTTGCGCGGAAACGCAAACCACCGCCAGGAGCGTTACGACCAAGAGCCCGGCGACATTCATCGGGTTTGTCTGTTTTTTCATCATTCGAGTAGTGGTCTAGTTGGCTAAGTCTGCTCCCATAGCTTCGAATTTTTCTGCGCGTTTGATCCGGTTGGGATACAGGGGAAATCTTGATGACAGATCAATCACGCGTTGTTTCACTTTAGCTCGCACCTCTTCTGATTCCGGCGCATGAATGATTTCCGCAATCAGCCTGCCTATCTCCTGCATCTCCGGTTCTTTCATCCCACGTGTGGTAACGGCGGGGGTGCCGATGCGCAGGCCCGACGCAACGAAAGGCTTGTTTTGGTCAAACGGAATCGTGTTCTTGTTAACAGTGATGTCGGCCGCTTCAAGGGCTTTCTCGGCAACTTTTCCAGTCACTCCTTTTCCATCCATCCACACGTCGACCAGCATAAGATGATTGTCAGTGCCACCGGAAACGAGGCGCAGTCCCTGTGACTGCAACTCGGCAGCCAGGGCTTTTGCATTAGCCAGAATCTGACGTTGGTATTCCTTGAAGTCGTCTCGCAACGCTTCGCCAAACGCTACCGCCTTGGCAGCAATGATGTGAACGAGCGGTCCGCCCTGCACACCTGGAAACACTTTCCGATCGATTTCCTTCGCGTGTTCTTCCTTGCACAGGATCAACCCGCCGCGTGGGCCACGAAGTGTTTTATGCGTTGTGGTCGTGACATAGTCTGCATGCGGCACCGGGGAAGGATGCAGGCCAGCGGCAACCGGCCCGGCGATGTGGGCGATGTCCGCAAACATTCGCGCGCCGACGCTCCTTGCGATCTCGCCGATGCGTTTGAAGTCGATGATGCGCGAATAGGCCGACGCACCGCACACGAGCAACTTCGGCTGGTGCTCTTCAGCCAGCCGCTGTAATTCGTCGTAATCAATTTGTTCGGTCTCGCGCGAAACGCCGTAGTCTGCAACTTTGTAACTGATGCCGGAGAAGTTCATGGGATGGCCGTGAGTGAGATGGCCGCCGTGCGAAAGGTTCATTCCCAGAATTTGATCGCCATACTGAATTGCCGCCAGATAAACTGCTGTGTTGGCTTGCGCACCGCTGTGCGGCTGCACGTTCGCGTGCTCAGCGCCGAAGATTTCCTTCGCGCGATCGATTGCCGTCTGCTCTACCACGTCGGTCCACTCGCACCCGCCGTAGTAGCGCTTCTTCGGGTAGCCTTCGGCATATTTGTTGGTGAAGACCGAACCGGCGGCCTCGAGGACGGCCTCGCTGACGAAGTTTTCACTCGCGATCAACTCCAGCCCGTTTGCCTGCCGCGCGACTTCGTTATCAATCGCTTCGGCGATAACCGGATCAACTTCGGCGAGCGATGCGTTTCTTGAATCTGTCATTTGATCTGGTCCTTTAACTTTGTGCTTTGAGTTTTGGACTTTGGACTTTGGACTTTCTCTACTCTTCTATCTTCTTCACGCGATCCGCGTGACGTCCGCCCTCGAAATCTGAACTGAACCACGCACGAACAATTCGCGGAATCTGATCCGGCGGCGTAGTGCGCGCGCCGATTGCCAGAACGTTTGCATCGTTATGTTGCCTGGCGAGCCTGGCGGTCTCTTCAGACCACGCCACCGCAGCGCGAATTCCGGGAGTTTTATTAGCCGTGATTGCCATTCCGGTGCCGGAACCGCAGACCAGTAAACCCTGATCGACTCGGCCCTGGGCTACATCCTCCGCAACCTTGCGCGCATAGTCTGGGTAGTCAACTGACTCTTCAGAGTCCGGCCCCAGATCAGTCACGTCCACGCCCAGTTCCTGCAACAGCGGCTTCAGACGTTCTTTTTCGGCGTAGCCGGCATGGTCACTCGCCAGGGCAATTTTCATCATTGGTTCTCCGGTAGAAACTGAAAAGATGCAGGAGCCGATGGTACATCACGCCAAGTTGGCTCGCAACGCAAAGTGTTTTCCACTTTGAATAGATTGTGCTGCGCGCACAATTGGCTGGTGGCACTCTCACAGGTAGGAAGGGGGCTTGACGCCGCTTTCGCGCTTTCGTTTGAAGTGGGCGGTGGTAAACCGCCCTTACTCAGCACGAGACATTCAAAGTCGAATCTCACATCGCTGCCAGTTCGTTCTCCGGATCGCAAATGAAAACTGATCGGGTACAATCGCAGCATGTCACGGTATCTTGATGTATCCACGTGGGCCCGCCGGGATCTCTTCGAGTTTTTTATCGGGTTCGACAAGCCTTATTTCAATATCTGTACCAACGTCGAGATCACAAGATTGATCGAGGCTCTGCGTCGTCGTCCTGGCACGAGCGTGACGCTTGCTTATCACTATTTTGCACTTCGAGTAGCAAACGAAATCGAGCCTTTTCGTTACCGGCTGCGGCAAGGCAAAGTACTGGTGCACGACGTCATTCACGGCGGCACGACGGTGCTGCAGCCAAATGAAAGTTTCACTTTTGCGTATTTCAACTTCGAAAAGGATTTCGATAAGTTCATCTCTGAGGCGCAGCGCTCGGTTGACATCGTCAAGAAAGGGAAAAGCCCGTTCGATCCCAGGAATGCTGACGATGCAATCCACTTCACCGCGTTGCCGTGGGTGTCGTTTACCAGTTTTTCCCACGCGCGAAACTGGAAAACTGAGGACTCCGTGCCGAAGATTGCCTTCGGAAAGTTTGTGAAGGAAGCGGACCGCGTGCTCCTGCCGGTTTCGGTCGAAGTCCACCATGCCTTAGTGGACGGCGTTCATGTGGGCCGGTTTATTACTCGCCTCGAAGAAGCCCTGGCGAACCCTGAGCCCTACCTTTCCCAGTAGGACAGGCATTCCTGTCTTTCCCTCCCATAATCACGGGTTCGGTTATTGTTCCGAAACCTCGGAACTATCGACAGGCACGAATGCCTGGCCTACTCGTTTCCGGTTTGCCATGAGCTTTTTGCTGGGCGAGAATGCTACTGGCAATTCATCTCAGAAAGTTAACTAACAAACTTAATGCGCTGGTCACAATATTTCATCCCAACTCTCCGCGAGGATCCGGCCGATGCAGAAGTCGTTTCACACAAACTGCTGCTGCGGGCCGGTCTGATTCGCCAGCTCGGCTCGGGTATTTATTCCTATCTGCCGATGGCGCAGCGCATCGCGCTAAAGATAATGCAGATCCTGCGCGAGGAAATGAATCGCGTCGGCGGTCAGGAATTTTACTTGCCGGCTTTGCATCCCGCGGAGATTTGGAAAGAATCCGGCCGTTGGGATGCGATTGGCGCCGAGATGTTTCGGCTGAAGGACCGCAAAGACGGTGACATGTGTCTGGGAATGACGCATGAAGAAGTTTTTACGGCGATCGCTCGCCATGAATTGCGTTCTTATAAACAGCTTCCTCAGGTCTGGTATCAGATTCAGGTGAAGTTTCGCGACGAGGCACGGCCCAAGTCGGGACTGATGCGGTTGCGCACCTTCATCATGAAAGATGCGTACTCGTTTGACGTTGATGCGGCGGGTTTGGACCGATCGTTTGAGGATCAGCGAGAGGCCTACAAGCGGATTTTCAGTCGTTGCGGTTTGAAGTTTGCCATCGTCGAGGCTTCGTCGGGCGCCATGGGCGGTTCGGCCTCGAATGAGTTTGTCGCGCGTACGGACGCCGGTGAAGATTTTATTGCAACCTGCGCGAGCTGCGGTTACGCCGCAAACCTCGAGAAGGCAACGTCGCGGATTCCAGCGGTGGTTGAAGCGTCGACATTTGATTCGCCCGAGGAATTTCCCACGCCCGGCGTTCGGACCATTGAGGATTTGATCTCCTTCACCGGCGGAGCCAGTGCGGACCGGCAGATCAAGTCGCTGGTTTACGTCGCGACGATTGAAAACGAACCGCGGCCGGTGCTGGCGCTACTTCGCGGCGATCATCAGTTACATGAAACGAAGCTGGCCGATAATCTGGCGGCCACCGCGGTACGGGCAGCGCACCCTGAAGAAATTCGTGAATTGCTCGGGGCCGGGGCCGGCAGTCTTGGGGGCGTGGGCGCTCGCGAGCGGGCGAAAGAAGCAAAATTCGAACTCAACATCATCGCCGATTTCGCCTTGAAGGACCGCCGGAACATGACGACCGGCGCGAATAAAGATGATCATCATCTGCGTGGCGTAGATGTTGCGCGTGATATCAAACCGGATCAATGGGCCGATATGCGCAGCGTTGGATCGGGTGAAGATTGCCCGCGCTGCGAATCGGGAAGGCTGGAAGTCTACAAGGCGATGGAGATTGGCCACATCTTCAAACTCGGCACGAAGTATTCCGAATCGATGGGCGCATCGGTGCTGACTCAGGACGGCAAGCCGGCACCCATCGTCATGGGAAGTTATGGTATTGGCGTGGAGCGCATCATCACTGCGGCCATCGAGCAAAACCATGACGAGAATGGGATCGTCTGGCCCAAAGCAATTGCGCCGTTCGATTGCGTCGTCACCGTGACCAACATGAAAGATGCTGCGTTGCGCGAGACGGGCGAGAAGCTCTACAAAGAATTGCAACGCGCCGGGCTCGACGCCTTGCTGGACGACCGCGACGAGCGCGCGGGTGTGAAGTTTAAAGATGCCGACCTTATCGGTATCCCTTATCGCATCACGATCGGGAAGAAAGTTATTGACGGCGTCGTCGAACTTTTTGACCGCAGCACGAAGACCAACGAAGACGTCAAAGTCGACGATATCGTTGCGCAGGTTCAGAAGCTGGCGCTGGCAGGATTGTAACTATCGGTCGCGGCTGCCGAGTGCGCGGCTTGGTTTTGTTAAGCTGGTTTTAAAAAGCGGCCCTCATTCATGAAATTTGTTTTGCTTACACTCCTGGCGCTTGGCGGCTTTGTTCCGAACACTGCAGCCCAGGACCAGCTTCCCGAACTCGTTCGACGAATCAAGCCATCAGCAGTAGCGATCGAAACGTTTGACGCCCGTGGCGAAAAGCTTTCACGCGGCAGCGGGTTTTTTATTGCCACCGACCGGGTGGTCACCAACCGTCACGTCATAGACAACGCGCATCGCGCGGAGATCCATTCTCACGATGGCCGCGTCTATCCCGTAAAGGGAGTGGTGGCCGTTGACGCTGAAGGCGACGTCGCAATCTTGCGAGTCGAGGCGCCGGCAAACCAGGTGCGCCCGCTTTCGCTTGATCGCACCTCGCCGCAGGAAGGCGAAAGTGTCGTCGTAATTGGAAATCCGTTTGGCCTCGAGGGCAGTGTTACCAATGGGATTGTCTCGGCCGTTAGAGACATTCCCACGTTTGGACGGATCATCCAGATCACTGCGCCCATCTCGCCCGGCTCGAGCGGCAGTCCGGTGGTTAACATGCAGGGACAGGTGATCGGTGTCGCTACGCTGCAGGTCACCGGCGGTCAAAGCATCAATTTTGCGATTCCCTCCGAACGCATTTCCCAACTTCAAAGCGGCGCTATGGTTTCACTTTCAGATCTGGTGGTGGCCACAGGCAGAAACAAACGCGCCCGCGCCGTTCAGTATTTTCGCGACGGCTTGAGTTTTCTTTCCAAAGACGATTGTGAGAAAGCATTGCCTTATTTCGAAAAGGCAGTCGAGTCTGACAGCAACTATGCGGAAGCCTGGACCCAGGCAGGGTTCTGCAAGGAAAAGCTGGGCCGTCACAGCGAGGCCATCGAAGCGTCAAAGAAGGCGGTCAGTCTGCGTCCCTCAGCCGAGTCGTATTTCAACATCGGCCTGGCCCACTATTACTTGAAGCAGTATCGCGAGGCGGTGGAAAACTACCGGCAGTCGATCCGTCTCGATCCTTACAACGCCGCCGACGCTTATTATGCTTTGGGCCTGGCGTATCGCGACTGGGGACGCGCCGATGATGAGATTCAGGCCTACAAACAAGCGATTCGTTTGAAGCCTGATTACACCAGCGCTTATGAACGACTCGGGTCGCGGTACCTGCGATCGAAAAAGTATTCGGAGGCGATTGAAACCTTCAAACACCTCAGCACGCTGAAGCCGGGCGACGCAAGTGTGCCAAACAACATGGGGGAAGCTTATTTTGAAATGGGTCTAATGTCTGACGCGGTCGAATCGTTTAAGCAGGCGATCCAACTGAAGCCGGATTTGGGAAAGGCGTATTTCAATCTTGGCAGGTCGTTCCTTGCACTGAAGAACCGCGATGCTGCTGTGGAGCAATATAACATCCTGCAAAACCTGGATCAGGACTGGGCGGAGAAGCTCAACAACCTCATTAATCCGTAGTGACCGTTCAAGCCGTAGTCTCGATCCAAATTATTTTCCATTTCACATTTTCCATTTGTCATTCGGCCATGTTCAACCAAACCCGGATCGATCGGCCGTTCATCCAACGCATGGCTACCTTTACCCGGGCTCGTCAGAAATGGAAACTGAAAAATGGAAAATGAGAAATGGACAATCAGTGTTTTTTATTCATCCCGCTCGGAACAGGGTTCCCAGCGTCGGTTGATCAGGCTCGCGACGAATCCCGCTCCGAAACCGTTATCAATATTCACCACCGTTACATTTGAGGCGCAGGAGTTGAGCATTCCAAGCAACGCCGCGACGCCGCCGAATGATGCTCCATAACCAACACTCGTGGGCACTGCAATCACCGGCACGCTAACCAGCCCGCCAACCACTGACGGCAATGCGCCTTCCATACCGGCCGCGACAATCGCGACGCGCGCACTCTGCAACAGTTTTCGCTCCGATAACACTCGATGAATTCCGGCGACGCCGACGTCCCAAACTCGCTTCACGCGGTTCCCCATGGCTTCTGCTGTTAGCGCCGCTTCCTCAGCCACCGGGATATCGCTGGTCCCTGCCGTCACTACGACAATCTCCCCAACACCGCGCTCCGTCCGATCTTTTTGAATTCTTATTAACCCCGCTGACTGGTGCCACTCAGCCTCCGTAACAATATTTCGCACTTCCCCAAACGTTGCTTCGTCGGTGCGCGTCACGATCACATTCGGCGCATGCTGGACCAACCGTTCGACGATTCCCACCACCTGTTCCCGGGTCTTGCCGGCGCCAAACACTACTTCGGGAAAACCCTGGCGCGACGAGCGGGCGTGATCCACGCGCGCATAGCCGATGTCTTCGCATTGAAGGTTCTTTATTTGACTCGCCGCGGCCGCGGTGTCTAGTTCGCCGGCCCGATAGGCGGTCAGAAGTTGTTCCAATGCTTGCAAATCCATAGTTAAACTCCGCGAGTGATGATAGGTCGGGCATTCTACCATTCAGCCCGCACGTTTTATGATCTCGTGGGGCGGCTCGCCGCCCCTGCGGAAAGGCCTTGCCTTTCCGGGCCGCGGTTAAAACGCTTTGAGGCTGTGCCTCCGGATAGGCGGAGCCTCATTCAGATTTAGGACGCTTTCGGAAAGGCCGAGCCTTTCCGCACGGAAAGCGGCAAAGCCGCAAACCCAGAAATGCGCTCGCTTGCGCCGCACTCCACCCCCAAGTAAAATTTAACCACACGAAAGAAATGGAATTTACCGTAGCAATCACCGGGGCATCGGGCGCGATTTACGCACAGCGCACCCTCTTCCACATGGCTCGGAGCGGCGTGGTGGGGCGAATCAACCTGATTGTGTCCGACGCGGCGAGGACTGTGGCGCGCGTCGAATTAGGTTTTGATTTCGGAACTGATAGCGCCGGAATCAATGACTGGCTGGGACTGCCGCGAGAGTCGCGTATGGTCCATCTCCACCGGCTCGACAACATCGCGGCCAGGCCCTCATCCGGGTCGCATCCACAGGAAGGCATGGTCGTCGTGCCTTGCTCAATGGGCACGCTCGGGGCAATTGCCTCGGGGGCCGGCACAAATCTGATCCATCGCGCTGCCGACGTCACCCTAAAGGAGGGACGCAGACTTGTGCTCGTCCCTCGCGAAACCCCTTACAACGCCATTCACCTGGAAAACATGCTGCGGCTGTCCAGGGCTGGCGCGCATATTGTCCCCGCGAGTCCGGGTTTTTATCATCGTCCGCAATCAATTGAGGCCCTGGTGGACCATTTTGTGTTTCGCGTCCTGGATCACCTGGGACTGCCACACTCGCGCCGGACCGAGTGGCAAGGACTGAAAGAAAATGCCGCTGAGCTCGTAAGCACAGACGAAGAATAGTGCACTACCAGTACGTATGCCGAGGCTTTTCAAAAACATTCGCACGACACTCGAAATGATCAAGATCGAGCACACGCTTTTCGCGTTGCCGTTTGCATTTCTGGGAACCGTGTTGGCTGCAAATGGGCTTCCCTCTCTCCGGCAGGTTCTTTGGATCACTGTGGCAATGATAGGCGCTCGTTCCACCGCCATGGCTTTCAATAGGATCGTGGATCGAGAATACGATGCCGCAAATCCGCGCACCTCGTCGCGCGCAATTCCTGCGGGCCAATTGTCGGTAGCGTTTGTCTGGTTTTTTACCGGTGTCGCGACAATAGTGTTTCTGGTCGCCGCCGCAATGCTGAACCGGTTGACTTTGATCCTGGCGCCGGTCGCCCTGGCGAGTCTGCTGCTCTATTCGTTTTCCAAGAGATGGACTCTGCTGTCGCACGTTTTGCTCGGCTGGTGTCTCGCAATAGCGCCCACAGGCGCCTGGATTGCTGTGCGCGGCTCGATTGATAGCCAAGTGCCGCTCCTGCTTTCGCTCGTGGTCTTGTTGTGGACGGCAGGCTTCGATGTGCTCTACGCCTGCCAGGACTACGATTTCGATCTGCGCGCAGGCCTTCATTCAATCCCGCGTCGCTTTGGCATCAGCAATTCTCTGTTAATCGCCCGGCTCTTTCACGTTGGCGCATTCGCCGCCCTGCTTGCCCTATACTGGATTACGGAGCTCGGGATTTTCGCCTTGGTGGGCGTCGCGGCGACTGCAGCGCTGCTGGTCTATCAACACCGTCTGGTTCGCGCCGATGATTTGAGCCGGCTCAACGCAGCGTTTTTTACTACCAATGCTTTCGTGAGCATAATTCTCTTCTTAACATTTGGAGGGGCAGCTCTCCTCAGGACCCGTTTATGAATTTTTCTTTTGATCCGAAATTGACTGCCGCCGCGGAAAAGGTTGAAGGCGGCGAGCGCCTTTCGTTTGATGATGGCGTCGCACTTTACGCGACCGAGGATTTACTCGCGTTGGGCAAACTCGCTGATAGCGTGAGGCGCAAGCGGCACGGGCGGACGACATACTTCAACGTTAACCGCCATCTCAATCCAACCAACGTCTGCTACGCCGATTGCAAATTTTGCGGTTTCTATCGCACCCCACGACAACCTGATGCCTACACGCACAATATCGACGACAGCCTGCGCGTAGCCGGCGAAGCCGTTAAGGAGGGCGCGACCGAGCTGCACATTACTGGCGGGCTCAACACCAAACTGCCGTTTAGTTATTTCACTGATTTGCTATCGGGACTCAAACAGCATTATCCGCAGCTACATCTGAAAGCTTTTACGATGGTGGAGTTTGACCACTTCGCGCATTTCTACAAGATGAGCGACGAAGACGTGATTAAAAAGCTAATCGATGCGGGTCTGGATTCCTGTCCGGGTGGTGGCGCGGAGATTTTTCGCGAACCGACACGCTCGATGATTTGCGCGCATAAGTGTGATGCCGATCGCTGGCTGGAACTCTCTGGAAAACTGCACGCCGCCGGACTGAAGACAAACGCCACGATGCTTTATGGTCACATTGAGTCGATTGAGGATCGGGTAGACCATCTGCTGCGCCTGCGCGCGCAGCAGGACCTGTCACACGGTTTTCAATGTCTCATCCCGCTCGCTTTTTATCCGGAGAAAACGCAGCTGGCCCACTTGCCTGGTCCAACGGGCGTTGATTCGTTAAAGACCATGGCGGTATCGCGTCTGTTGTTGGATAACTTCGATCACATCAAGGCTTATTGGGTGATGCTTGGGAAACACCTTGCGCAGGTTGCCCTGCATTTTGGCGCCAATGACATTGACGGCACGATAACCGAAGGTGGCGAGCTTTCCGAAAGTTATTCCATCGAAGCTAACAACGAAGTGAAGATGTCGCGAAGTGATCTGGTTACGCTCATTGAAGACTCCGGATTTGAAGCCGTTGAGCGAGATACTGTCTACAACCCGATCGCGCGAAAGGATGCGCCCAGCGACGTTAGCCTGGTCTAGTCAGGCTTCGACTAAACGCTATAGACATTTATGCCAACACTTTCTGAGACACGCACAATTTCGGTCGCGCATTCACCGGATTCCGATGACGCCTTCATGTTTTACGGGCTGGCCACGAACAAGCTCAATACGGGCGGTCTGAGTTTTACTCATGTTCTCAAAGACATTCAGACGCTGAATGAAGAAGCTTTTCGCGAAACCTACGATGTTACCGCGATCAGCTTCCACGCATATGCCTACATTGCAGATAAATACATCCTGCTGCCTCATGGCGCTTCGATCGGCGATAACTATGGGCCGATACTGGTCTCGCAGGAAGCGACAAACCCCGAAGACGTTTCTAAACTGAAGATTGCTATCCCCGGAAAACTAACGAGTGCCTTTCTCGCCCTGCGAATTTTCAACTCAGACTTTCAATATGAAGTCGTTCCGTTTGACAAGATAATCGAGGCAGTACAAAGCGGACGGTGCGACGCCGGTCTGTTGATTCATGAAGGACAGCTTTTCTATGAGTCAATGGGATTGCACAAGATTTTGGACCTGGGCGAATGGTGGCATGAGACGACAGGGCTGCCGCTGCCAATGGGCGGGAATGTAATTCGCCGCGACCTTGGAGCGGAAGTAATCGCCGAAGTTTCAGATTGTCTTCGCAGAAGCATTAGATATTCGCTGGATAACCGGGAAGACGCTCTGGAATACGCGATGCAGTTTGCCCGCGACATGGATCCGGGCCTTGCCGATCGCTTCGTCGCAATGTGGGTCAATGACCTCACTCTCGATTACACCGAGCGAGGGCGCAAAGCTGTGCAGCTTCTGCTTAATCTGGGCTTCGAAAAGGGCATCATTCCCAACCGCATCACCGTCGACTTTGCCTCCTGAGTCCGCCCCGGCAGGGCAACATCCGCTTCTTTTGGGGCATCTGAGGTTGAGCCTAATCAAGTTATTCTGTTGAGGTCCTTCATGAGAAGCATTACTCGCATAGTGCGCAGAACTCCGGAAAAAACCGCAAAACCCCTGCTCGGAATAGTTTTCATCCTCCTCGCCACTGCGGCCCTGGCGTTTGGCCAGGGGAATCCGGGAAACGCCATGACCGCCGGATCTCTTTCTCAGTCGGAGATCGACCGCATAGTCAGCACCTTCACGGCCAAAGAAGCCCAGTTTCGAATAGCTCTTCTCGAATACTCTTTTAGACGCGACGCGCTAATGCAAAGCCTCGGTATGGGCGGGCAAGTTACCGGCGAGTATCACCGCGAATCCCTCTTCACCTTCGATGATAATGGCACTCGTTACGAAAAGATCACCAGGTTTCCCATGCCGTCGTTTCAATCAATCACGCAGGAGGACATAGACGATCTCGGCGGGATTTCGCCGTTTGCCCTCGAGCCGTCGAAGGCCGACAAGTATGATTTCAAGTATGTCGGCAAGGAAAAAATCGACGAACTGACGCTTCATGTCTTTGATGTCTCGCCGAAGGTCATGCCTAATCCGAAGAAAACCAAAGAGCGTTTCTTTATGGGGCGCATCTGGGTTGACGAAGTGGATTTACAGATTGTGAAAACCCGTGGCAAGGGAGTTCCGGAAACGAAGGACAACAAGTTTCCGATGGTGGAAACCTACCGCGAACAGATTGATGGACGCTATTGGTTCCCTACCTATTCATACGCGGATGAGGAACTGCTCTTCGACAACGGAGGCACTCTGCATGTGAGGATGAGAGTGAAATATACCGACTTTCAACTCGCTCGGGCTAAAGTCAAGATCATCGAGATTGATGAAGCCAATGCGCCGAAGAAAGATTCGAAGCCCCCGGCGACGCCTCCGAAGAAACCATAACAACTTCCCTAACTGCGAAAGGAAAGCCCGACCGTTTTGGCCGGGCTTTTTACTTTCAGCCTCGCGATGCGCGCCTGGGGAACTAAGCAATCGCGGTTTTCACGCGGCCAGTTCCTTGCCAATCAGTTCATGAACGACGCCAATGAGACGCTTCACGTCTTCATCACTGGAAACACCTTCAGTTGAAACGGGTGGCAGCATCACCATTTGGATAATGCCCGGACGCGCTTCTCCAGTTCCTTTTCCCATCAGGTAGTCAGTGTTTTTGATCGCTATCGGCACAATCGGCACGCCCGCCTGTGCGGCCATGTAAAAGGCGCCCTTCTTGAACGGGAGAAACTCCCCTGGCTTAGCACGCGTGCCTTCGGCGAATACTCCAAACGACCGGCCGGAGCGAATCCGCGCGGTCGCGGCTTCCACCGTTTCCAGCGCCCGCTCACGGTTGGAACGATCAATCGCCATGATGTTCACGTAGCCCATTCCGTATCCGAGGATCGGGACCTTGAGCAATTCCTTTTTTCCGAGCAAGCCAAGCCGCCGGCCGGTGTAGGCGAAAAGCGTTGCGGTGTCCAAATACGATCTATGGTTGGCGATGAAGACGTAGGTTTGATCGGGATCAAGGTATTCACGCCCGCTGACCTTTACCGTCATTCCGCTTAAACGGAGCCAGTTGCGAGCACCGAAGAGCGCCCAGGGGTAAACCAGCTCATGTTTCTTTCTGAGCCAGGCGACCAGCAGGACTGGCGGACCGAAGATTAGCAGGAGCGCGGCCGCGACAAAGAGCGACCACCAATAGTTTAGGCGACGAATGATTCGCATTTAAGGGCTGGATATTCTCACAATTCCCAGGTTGTCGCGACAAGCGCGGAGATTTCACCTTGATGAAATCCGCTGATCCCGTTATCTTGCACCTGCAAGATCTCTCCTCCTTCTGCGTGTCTCGAGCCGACGGGCATGCATCTCTTCCTTTACTTGTGCATCAAACCTGGGCGAGTGTGTGCATTTATCGTTGACCCAGGCCGATTTGCTAGCGATTGCGAACAATTAAGGACTTTGCCATGAAGAGAATTGCGTCTTATTTATTGCTCCTCTCCGTGCTCCTGGCTATCTCGGGAGGGTCCCAGGCTCAAACGCGGCAACGCCGAGTTGGACAAAGCCCACAGGCACCGGCCTCTGTGGGGCCGGCCACATCAACTTCACCGAGGTCGTCTACTCCTTCTCGCCCTCCGGTATTGGGAGGAAGTAACCGGCCTGCGGGTGAGCAATCCAAGAACGATAAAACTACGCCAGTCACGACTGGGAGTGAAGAGGTTGAAGCCGGAGACGTTATCCGAGTGGATACCACACTCGTCACGTTGCCAGTCAGTGTGATGGACCGCGACGGCAAGTATATTCCGAATCTTCGCAAAGAAGACTTTCGACTATGGGAAGACGGTACCGAACAAACAGTCGCCTTCTTTTCCGCCGTTGATAAGCCCTTCTCAGTTGTCTTGATGCTCGACACCAGCGGCTCGACACGTTTTCGGATCGACGAAATTCAGGACGCGGCCATCGCTTTTGTAAATCAGCTTCGCAGTGACGATCGCGTCATGGTGATTTCGTTCGACGAATCGATCAACGTGCTGGCGGATTTCACCAGTGATCGCTACCGCCTCCGCGATGCGATCAGGCGCACTCATCCCGGCGGCGGAACCAGACTCTATGACGCAGTGGATCTGGTAATAAACCAGCACTTGAATCGTGTCTCGGGTCGCAAAGCGGTGGTCCTTTTTACGGATGGCGTGGACACGACCAGCAAGCGAGCATCGTTTGATAGCAACCTGCGCGACGCAGAAGAATTAGACGCACTGATCTATCCGGTTCAGTATGACACTTATTCGCATTCTGGTTCCGGTGGCGGATCGTGGCCGGGCTCAGGAGGAGGAGGAGGAGGAGGAACAATCAGCTCGCCGGCGAAAGTCGTTGTTGGAATACTTACCGACATTTTTGGAAAAAAGGGAGGCGGCTCCGGCGGAACCGGCACCAGCCGGCATGAGTATGACATCGGCTCACGCTACCTGCGCGATATCGCTGCCAGAACGGGCGCCAGAACCTATGAGGCTGACTCAACCTACAGTCTATCGTCGGCGTTCGGTAACATTGCTGATGAACTCCGGCGCCAGTACAGCCTTGGATATTATCCGAAGACGCCAGCCCGCGCCGGACAGCGCAGGCATGTGAAGGTCCGCGTGAATCAACCCAATCTTGCTGTTCGTACACGCGATACGTATATCTTCAATCCTTCGAATGCACCAAGCGATACAGCCGCACAGAGAAACGCTCCGGTGTTACAGAAGAAGCTGGTGTCGAATAGTTCGGCGAGACAGGTGCTGAGATAACCGGCGGGCTTAAGCCTAACCAACAACTGGGCTAAGCGCTAAACTCCGGATTCGCTGCTCGTCGGCTCCGCATCGCTAACCGATCTCTGAGCGAAATCCTGGCCCTCAGTCTCTGCGGGGCCACAATAGTTTCAAAATCGACGCCAAGAGCCACAAGCAAATCCCTACCAACACCGTCAGGACAACCCAAAATTTCCAATAGGCCGCAAATGATTGCTCCCATCCGGCTTGAATTTGCCGAGAAACGTTGACGTTCAATGCAGCGGGCGTGGCCATCCGCGAAATTAGTTGGAGGACGAAATACCAGCCAAAGGCAAAAAGCCAGGCACGTCGGTCCATTCGCACCCTGCGCAGCACCAACATGCCGACCGCGAAGCCTCCGAGGTGCGCCAGCGTCGAGGAAAGAATTCCAAATAATTGCCCCAGGGTCGCTTGCCCGGTAAATAGAATTCCCCAGGTCGGAACTACGTAGGCAATCCACACGAACACTCCGGGAACCATCCAAATGGCCGCCACGCGAATAACGGTTCTCTTATTCAGGAAAATGCCTATCGCGAGCACCAGGTTCCCGATGTTGCACATCCAGAACACCTGCCCAAACTCGCCAATGTGCCAATAGTGAATTGCCTGACTAAGAAAGAACACCAGTGGCAGAAAGCCCATCGAACGAAACCGTTTCATTGAGGTCGCCTGGTAATCCAACTTTTTACTCACGGCAGTTATGTTTTTTATTTCGCTCCTGTTCGCGGAGCCGCAGCTTTCGTCTAGAATAGCATTTCTGCGATAACCCTGGTTTGCCGTCGTTAACACTGAAAATATGCCGTCGCTAGAACTCTTACTCTGTAAGTCGATACCAGAACTTCGAGAGATCTTTTTGGATCGCCGCCGATCCGTACCTAAGGGTTTGCTTGATGCCCTTGAGATTGACACGCGCCATGGCGCGCATCAATTGGCAAAGCGGATTCGCGCGCGCTATCGCAGCAACCGTTCCGAAGGCCAGCGACTGCATACACTTCTGCGTTTTGAAATTGAGCTTTGGGAACAAGGCTACTCATTCATTGCCGGCGTTGATGAAGCCGGCATGGCGCCCCTCGCCGGACCCGTTGTCGCAGGCGCAGTAATTCTTCCCCAGAACTACAAGCTTCGCGGGCTAAACGACTCCAAGAAGATTCTCGATCATGAAACACGCGAAGAATTGGCGGTTCAAATTAAACGCGATGCGGTCTGCTGGGCGGTGGGATTTGCAGAGGTCGAGGAGATTGATCAGATAAATATCTACCACGCCGGCCTGCTGGCGATGCGTCGCGCGGTTGAAGGCCTTACGTGCCTTCCCGATTTTGTGCTCGTCGATGCGCGCCGGATTCCCCATTGCCCAACTCCGCAGCGTGGCATCGTTCGCGGGGATGCCTTGTCAGCTTCCATTGCCGCGGCATCGATTATTGCTAAAACAACTCGCGACGCCCACATGCTTGAGCTGGACGCCCTCTACTCGGGCTATGGGCTGGCGTCCCATAAAGGTTACCCAACACCTGAGCATTGTCGGCTTTTGAAAGAACTTGGCGCGCTCCCAATCCATCGTCGCAGCTTCGGCCGCGTTCGTGAAGTGCTGGGATTGGATCCGGTACAAACAGAGCTTTTCGAGCAGGCGGCTGATGAAGTTCCGGTTGAGTTGGCAATTGCTCAGAGTCAATGACCGGTGCGGCGCCCTGTCCAGGGGTCGGTGCGAGAGGCGAAACCCGATATCCGGTTCTGGAGTTAAAGAATCACATCAACTATGGACTAAAGCTACTCGACAAAGCGTAAGTTTATGGCTTCCCTAACTGAATATAAAAAGAAACGCCGCTTTAATAAGACGCCCGAACCCGGGCCCGAGAAGAAGAGCACGAAGTCGGGTCGAATCTACGTGATTCAAAAGCACCGTGCCTCAGCGCTCCATTACGACTTCCGACTTGAAGCTGACGGAGTACTAAAGTCCTGGGCTGTTCCGAAAGGCCCGTCGCTCGATCCCACGGTAAAGCGCCTGGCAATGCAGGTGGAGGATCACCCTGTCGACTATGCCGACTTCGAGGGCGTGATTCCTGAAGGCGAGTATGGCGGCGGCACAGTCATGGTTTGGGACTACGGGACGTACAAGCCTGAAAACTCTGACGATGTCACCGCGGCGATTCGCAAGGGAGAGTTAAAGTTTTCCTTGAACGGCAAGAAGCTAAAGGGTTCCTGGGTTTTAGTGCGTACGAGAGATCGCCAGTGGCTGCTGATGAAGCATCGCGATTATTACACGACGGAGGAAGAAGTTACTGAGATTGCCCCAGCCTCCATCCTGACGCGACGGACTCTGGCAGAAATCGCCGAAGACGAAGGTGGCGATGTTAAGAAAGCCGCCACCGGTGACCCAAAAAAGATCCCCCGACGCACCGGCGTGAAGCGGCGGAAGAAAGGGAGCAAGAAGAAAGTTTGGCACAGCAAGGGCAGCTAAGGTTTTGCGTGAACAATAGGGAATCCGCAGCTTACCTCGATTACGCAGGTTCACCCCAACCAACTCCGAGCTTTCCTATTTGCATGTCAAGCCACCCGGTTGCGAATCAGATCTGCGTAATCGGTGTAATCTGCGGAAACGCTCCTTCACCCAGGCAACAGTCCTCGATACGATAACTCGCCATCAACAATTCGCGCCGCCGAAGTATAGGGATGGTTCTCAGTCTTGTTCGCGTCAAGAATGTGAATCACCTTCACGCCATTCGCCTTGAGGAAGTCTGCAATCAGGCCGCGATGGCAGCGCCACCAAAGCGCCTCAGCACACATCACCGCCGTTCGTTCGTCCTGCGACAGGCGAAGTAGCTCTTCGATTCCCTTTTGAAACTCGACGCTATCGAGGTGATCAGCGTAGGCCCGGAACGACGCATTCTGCCAGGCCGTGTTCTTTGAATCGGCCGACGGCCGTCGGCGTCCGCCCAATGCCGGAACGTGCGAATAACGGATCCCCGCCGACTCAAGATTCTTCTCTAGTTCGAGTTTATTGAAGTGTGGATACCGGCGTGAGCCAGGAAAACTCCGCACGTCTACCAAACAACCGATTTGCTGTGCGAGGAGTATTGAGTTGAAATCATCGGCGGAACGTGTGGAATGGCCAACAGTCCAGACGCGAAAGGACGTTTCTTCACTTGATACTTCAACTCCCTCGGCTGGCTCATTCATTGGAGTACAACACACCCAGGCTGGGAGCGCAGGCGTCCTGCCTGACATGGTCGCCTTTGGCGAACTGTCCGGCTCGTGCAAGAATTTGTTCGGCGGGAAAGACCCGCCTCATTGCAGGGATGATCCCTGCGCTCCCAGCTAAAGCTCCTTCTCAACTGTCTACTCGCCGACGTTTCATGTTTTACGTCATCCCGCAACTCTTGGGCGGCGCCGTCTGAGCCCCACCTTAAAGATAAGCTTCAAGTTTGAATCGCCCACGTTTCGCCAGCAGCGGCTTCCAAAGATCACCCAACTTACGAACCCGCGCCGGAACGTTCTTCATTGTGAAGTCGTCGATGCTCACGCCCCGCTCGAGCTCCGACCATTCCACCGGTGTTGACACGGATGGTTTGGTTCGGGGGCGAATCGAGTAAATCGAAGCGAGTGTGCGGCCCCAAGCGTTCTGGTTGTAATCCACCAACACCCTGCCCTTCGGCCTTTTTGCCACCACGTAAATCGCCGTCACTAACTTCGGAGCCTGCGCGGCCAGTGCATGGGCAAACTCCTTTGCGAATCCCCAAACCTGCTTCTGCGTCGGTCCTCTTTCAATAGGAACGTAAACATGAATTCCCTTAGAGCCGGTGGTTTTCGCGTACGAAGGCATCTTCAAAGCCTCGAGGCCCTCCCGCACCAGAAGTGCCGTTTCGATCACTTTCTCGAAATTAGCGCCCGGAACAGGGTCGAGATCGAAGTGGAGATAATCGGGCCGATCAACATCGTCACACTTCGCGTACCACTGGTTCAGGTCGATGCAGCCAAGGTTAATAACCCAGAGCAACGACGCCAGATCCTGCACCATTGGAAAATCAATGATATTTCCCGAAGAATGTTCGATATGACAAAGCTCAATCCAATCAGGGCGGGGCGACGGGGCGCGTTTCATGAAGAAAAAGTCGCCGGCAGCTCCGTTTGGATATCGCTTCATCACCATCGCGCGATCCGAGATGTGGGGCAAAAGCACGGGGCCTACGTCGGCATAATATTGAAGCAGGTCGCGTTTCGTGATGCCCAACTCAGGCCAGAACGGCTTCGCGAGATTCGTTAACTTGACGACCTTCCCTTCCACTTCGAGTTCAAGGCCGGTTTTGTTTTTTGGTATCACCAGCCGAACCGCGGCCTTTCTGGTCTTCGGTCGCGGAGCTGTAGATCGCTCCACTCTGGCTGGATGGTAATCACGCGTTGCGGGCTTTTGTGGCATCTGCTGGCTTTGACGATAGACCTAAAGGATTAAGTGAACTGTGCGGATTGGACTTACCTAAGGCTTTACATTAAGGCAAGGTTCTACGGGGATTTAGGGTGCGCTCTTTGAAGCTTCGGAGTCGATTGCCTCAGCTTCCTGTTCAATTGCCTGCAAAGCCTTCATCAAAATAGCGCGGTGTGCCGGCTGCACCGCCCTTGCGAGCTGCTGCTCAATGCGAGAACGAGATAAGGTTATTGATTCCAGCCGTTGTAGCCTGGCTCGGTCTTCAAGTGGGATTCGCGGAGCCATCTTTTCGGAGGCGCGCTGGTTCGCTTCCTCCACCTGTTCTTCAAAAGATTTGCCCCAACCGATAGCCACAGCAACCTCTGTTGTGACGCAAACTCTTAGTGCGTCTTCTTCCTCTCCTCAAATAGTCGCGCGCCCGTAAAGCAGACTAACGTTTCCGTACAGTCCCCGGGATTAAACTACCGTTCCATCTTTTACCACTGCGTTTTTCGGAACGATGATGATCCCGTCACGAATGTAGTAAGAACCGTCCGCGCCGTCCGCTTCCCTCACCCGCGCCTCATTTACCAGTTTCACCCCGCTGCCGATCCGCGCATTCTTATCGATGATGGCCCGGTTGATAACCGTCCCGTCCCCAATTCCCACACGCGGCAGTCCTTGGGCCAGGTCGTCGCGCATTTCTTCGAAAGTCTGATAGTAGTCAGCGCCCATTAGAAAGGAAGAATCGACCACCACGTTTCGAGAAATTCTACTTCGCAGCCCAACCACCGAAGTCGTGATCGCAGCGCCCGTAATAATGCAGCCGTCACTGACGATCGAGTCGCGAATCTGCGACTCTTCGATCTTTGACGGCGGCAAGTAACGCGCTCGAGTGAACACTGGAGCTTCGGAGTCAAACAAATTAAACTTCGGAATCTTCGAGGTCAGATCCAGGTTTGCGCGGTAAAACGCACTGATTGTCCCGATGTCTTCCCAATATCCATTGAATAGAAAAGCTTCCACCTTCCCGCCTTTAATTGCGCTGGGAATTATTTCACGTCCAAAATCCAACCCGCCCGGATCGTCCTTTAACAACTGCTCCAGTCGATCGTATTTAAAAACGTAGATTCCCATTGACGCGAGAAACGGCCGTGCGACTGCCTCCGTAGCATTGAGGCCAAGCTGTGTGGTGTCGACGCGCATCGACTGCAGTTCTTCGCCTTTCGGCTTTTCCTTAAACTCAACGATGCGGCCGCTCGCGTCAGCTTTTAGTAAACCAAAATCCGTTGCGGCTGCCTCGTCACAAGGGGTCACGGAGACTGTCACATCGGCGTCGCTGTCCCAGTGGCGCGCGAGAAATTGCCGATAATCCATCGTGTAGAGATGATCGCCCGAGAGAATCAGCAAGGTGTCGATTCCCCAGTCCGCGATGTGTGGCAAAACCTGGCGCACCGCATCGGCCGTTCCCTGATACCAATGCGGGCTATCGGGTGTTTGTTCGGCAGCGAGAATATCGACAAAGCCTGCGGAGAACTGCGAAAAGCGATAGGTTTGCGCGATATGGCGGTTCAGCGAAGCTGAGTTGTATTGCGTCAACACAAACATCTTAAAGACGTCGGAGTTGATGCAATTTGAGATGGCGATATCGACGAGTCGGTATTTGCCGCCAAGTGGCACCGCAGGTTTCGACCGCTGCTGAGTGAGCGGAAAGAGGCGAGTTCCCGCGCCGCCACCGAGGATTACCGCAAGCAGGTTTCTTTTTGCTGGCATCGGTTATTCACCGGAGACCTGGTTTGGAAAAGCTAAGGCACGAGCATAGACGCAAAGGTATGAAGGTTTCAAGGTGGAATGTCGAACAGCGGGACAGGACCAGTCAGAACCGGTAGCGAGAGCGACCGGGTTATCAACATTCGCAGGAAACATCCGGCGATAATCTTACCGGAGTCGCTACTGCTCCCGGTTCTGACTTCATCTTCCTGGGATTTAATAGGCGCTTGAACCGCTCGCTACCGGCGTTGCACCGGCGGCTTCCTGCGCAATCTTTACGCCCACGCTGGCGCCGATGCGCGTGGCGCCGGCCTGAACCAAAGCGCGCGCATCTTCGAGGCCTTTAACGCCGCCCGATGCTTTCACACCAAGACCCGCGCCGACGGTGCGTCGCATTAAAGCGATGTCGGCTACAGTCGCACCGCCCTTCGCAAAACCCGTCGAAGTCTTGACGAAATCAGCCCCAGCGTTTTTGGCGGCCACACATGCGCGCACTTTTTCATCGTCGTTCAGAAGCGCGGTCTCAATGATCACTTTGCAGGTCACGTTGTATTCATGGGCCACTTCGACAACCGCGCGGATGTCATGCTCCACCAGGCAGTCGTCTCCGCTGCGAAGCGCGCCAACATTTATCACCATGTCCACTTCGCGGGCGCCATCAAAAATCGAGCGCCGCGCTTCGTAAGCCTTCACATCCGACAGGGTTGCGCCCAGAGGAAATCCGATGACAGTGCAAACTGGAACGCCACTGCCCTGAAGATTACAAGCTGCCGCCCGCACCCAGGTGGGGTTTACACACACCGAGGCGAAGCGATAGCGTGCGGCTTCTTCGCAGAGCTTCTTGATATCTTCGTCAGTGGCTTCAGGTTTCAACAGAGTGTGATCAATCAGGCTGGCCCAGTCTTTTGCGGAGGATGTTTCGCCAAGCACGAGGCCAATACGCGCGGCGCCGGCGTCAACGATGCGGTGCATCCGCTCGGGACAGCGGTTAAAACATTCCGACGTGCAGCCGCACATTCCCGCCTGATGATCGCCCTCGCCGTTAAGGCGTGCGACTATGGCATCAGTGATTTGTTCGATTAGCGAATCGATGTCGCCGTTGTGCGAACCATTTTGCGAGTTTGCCATTTGCAGAACTTCCCGCCGCCGATCAAAACGGTGTTGGTTAACGCGATTCTAGCACGTGTTGGACATCCTGCCTTGTCGTGAGTCGCAACCGGGCTTCGCGCAGTTCCTTCCCTTCTTCTTTATAAACGCAAGTGCGCGAAGAAGAAGAAGACAATGGCAGAGCCCTGCATTAATACATCTAACGGGAATACTGGCGCTCAACAGCGCTTATCTTGGCGACGCGTTTGCGATGGCGATCTTCCGCGATTTCGGTGGACAGCCAGGCGCGCACAATCTCGCGCATCTCAGCGCTTGTGATAGTTCCACTGCCAAGCGTCAACACGTTGGCATCGTTGTGTTCGCGCGAGTTTTTTGCGACTTTGACCGAATAGCAGGCGGCGGCGCGCACACCGGGCACCTTGTTTGCCGTCATGGCGCTTCCGACGCCGGCCCCGTCGATCATGATCCCCAAATCCGCTGCGCCTTCTGAAACGCTCCTGGCGACGGCGTAAGCAAAGTCGGGGTAGTCCACCGCATCTTCCGAGTTGGTACCAAAGTCGTGGACCTGATGGCCCAACTCGGTGAGCAGAGACTTCAACTCCTCTTTCATTTTGAACCCGCCGTGATCAGAACCGACTGATACCATCTTTGACCTCTTTGAACCGCGGCGCGGCACGCGGCGAACAATTTCGATTCCCTTCTCGCTCACCAGGTCTGCCGCGAGCGGAGTCAGGCGTGCGCCTTCGGCGATGCGTAGCGTCGCGCCGCGCTCCAGATCGCGCACATCGTCCTCCGTGATCACAGACTTGGACGATTCGTCACGCGCTCCCCTACCTTCGGTGTGGGTTACCGGATTCTTCGGCGCGTTGTCGATGAAACGCGTAGCCGTCTGCGCCGAGCTCGACGTTTCGCCGGCAGCGTCAGGTAACGCCTGGTCGAGCACGTCGCGAACCAGCGCCCGGATGCGGTCTCTTGTTTGATTGTCGGACATAGGTAGTGGTCAGTGGTCAGTGGTCAGTGGTCAGTGGTGCTACGTTTCCCAAGTCCAGCTCGGCTGTTTACTGATTGCTGTTTACTGATTGCTTCATTAAACGTCACGCAAATCCAGCAACCGTCCCGCCGACGCTGTGACTTTTCCGTCGCGCATTTTCAGATCAACGCGGCCAAGATAGATTCCGCTCTTGCCAACCTGGAAGATAACCGTATTGCCACCCGACGGCTGTTTGGCGACTACGGGTCTGTTCATGAAGGTATGCGTATGTCCGCCGGCAATGAAATCAATGCCGTCCACCTGCGCCGCCACCTGCGAATCGCCAATCTCGCCCTCCCTCGGATTCGGGTAGTAGCCAAGATGCGTCATCCCGACTACCAGCTGGCATCGTTCCTGACCGCGAAGCAGCTTCACCACGCCACGCGCCATTCGTATAGGATCCAAATGCGTCACACCTTTGAAATTGTCGGGCGTTATCAAATTGTTTGGACTGATGCCTAACCCGAACAACCCCACGCGCACGCCGCCCAGCGTCCGCAGCACGTAGGGTTTCACCAGATTTTCCAGTGGCGTGCCACGAACATCGTAGTTGCTCGAAACGAAATCGAAGTTGGCAAACTTCATCGCCGCCGCGAGCGCGTCAACGCCGTTATCAAAATCGTGATTACCAAGGGTGACCACGTCGTAACCAATCAACGACATAGACTTGTATTCGACTTCACCGCGATAGAAATTGAAATAGGGCGTGCCTTGAAACACATCGCCGCCGTCAACCAGAAGCGTATTCGGATTCTCTTTGCGAATGCGTTTCACGAGCGTGGCCCTTCGCGCGACACCGCCCTTACCGGGATACTGTTTGTCGTTTTCAGGCAAAGGATCGATCTGCGAGTGAGTGTCGTTGGTGTGGAGGATAGTGATCAAAGTTTCGCCCGGGCCCGTCTTCAGGAGCGGTTCAGCTAACGAGGCCATCGCCGCCGCCGCAGATCTGCTGGATAACAATTCGAGCGCAGAGCCTGAAAAGGCCATGGCGGCTCCCCCTGCAATAGAAGCCTTCAGAAAACGTCGTCTATTGATTCCGTCAGTCATTGGGCATCTCCTCCGCGGCTCCGGGCGTTTCCTTGTTGAGCGCGAATCGACCGTCGAATGCCGACTTGATTTCACGGCCCGCTGCAGTCTCCGCTTTCACATAGTCGGTAATGGCATCGCGCATCGTCAGACCCAGCGGGCGAATATTTTGCGCCTGCTTGAGCACAACGCCATAATCGCCGCCGGCGACATTGAGCAGGTAATCTATGCTCACCACTGTGTAGACGGCCGCGGGATCGACGGCCTTTTCCACGCCGTCGATAACAAATCCGACTGTCTCAATCTCAGGTTTTTTCTCGGCGTTGATGCGATACTTAATCCGCGCTCCGGATTGGGCATCGCGTCGCGTCAACACTATTTTCAGCAGGTCCAACACCTGTGCGCCTGTCAGATCGAAAGCGACCAAAGCATTTTCAAAGGGCAGTAACTCAAAAACGTCCCGGAGTCGGAGATCGCCGGCAGCGATAACATTCTTACGTAAACCGCCCCCGTTAGTAACTGCGAGGACGATCGGCTTGCCAAGTTTTTGGCTCGCTCGCGCACGCAGTCCGTCAGTAACGAAGTTGCCGAGCGACCCGGCGCCGGTTCCTCCTTTCCTTAAATCGCCCGTCAGTTTTCCGATTACCGAATCGAGCGCGCGAACTTTCGGACTATAAGCCGCAAGCATCTTTTCGAACGCCGGATCATCGGGTATGGTCGCGTCCACTCCGACCTGCGTGGCCGTGGCCTGGATATCAATGGCGATTGGCGTGGGAGACGGGACAGGTTTTTGCTGCGGGGCTGCTTGCGCAAATACCGATTCGCCTGCTGATGCCAGGGCGCAGAGCAGCACGGTCAGGATAAGACGCGCTATATTTGGTCGTGACACTAGTTTGAGTTCCTCTGAAGGCCTGAAAATTCCGGCAGTGATTAAATTACGACGGAATGCGAGCAAATAAAACAGGGCGCGCGTTCCTGACGCTGGGACCTGCATTGACCTGTGCGGAGAGCTTCAATAGTATGTCGCAGCACACAACTGATTCGCAACCGGGATTTCTTCAATCCCCTTCCACTTTGGGAAGGGGACAGAGGGGAAGGGTCTAGACGAACATAACACCCTCTCCCGTCCCTCTCTCCCAAAGGGAGAGGGAGATCAGCATTATTCTAAAGATATGTTCATCAGAGGAGACTATGAACTTGGCCACTTCATCCGCACAAATACCGTCGGAATTCAGTAATCCGAATCTCGAAGTTTTACTCTCGGAGGAACGACTGCGAACGAGAATCAAGGAACTCGGAGCGGAAATCACCCGCGATTACGCAGGACTCAATCCATTGTTGATTGGCGTGTTGAAGGGAGCATGTTTTTTCCTCAGCGATTTGCTGCGCGCGATCGACACGAAGTTGAGCATCGAATTCATGGCCATCTCCAGTTATGGTTCGTCCACGCGCACGTCGGGTGAAGTGCGTATCATGAAAGATCTCGATGTGCCGATCGAGGGCAGGCACATACTAGTCGTGGAAGACATTGTCGATACCGGGCTCACGCTCAGTTATCTGCTCGCGAATCTCGAGTCTCGCGGAGCCGCGAGCGTAAAACTGGCGGCGCTGTTGGATAAATACGAGCGCCGGGAAAAGGAAGTAAAGATCGACTATCTCGGTTTTCCGATCCCAGATCATTTTGTCGTCGGCTACGGACTGGATTACGCCGAGCGATACCGCAACCTTCCGTTTATCGCAAACCTGAAAAACCCCGAACAGGGTTGATCTCAACTCCCTGGAGTGCGCTGACCTGTCAGCGCTTTGGCCGTTCGCGCCTGGCGCGACCATGATGCTTGAGTCTAGCTACGATTGCGGCGTCAGGCCGCTTGCAGCCGAAAGTGGCGACAGATCACCGCACTCCAGGGCGGCGACAAACCCGGACGCAGTGATTGGCAATTCATCCTTCAAATCGTGAGGAGTTCATGAAAAAGCATATCTTGATTCTAACCATGGTCAGCCTTGCCTTAATGACGAGCATCCAGGCTCAGGATTTTTCGAAAGTTGAGATCAAGGTCGAGAAGGTCGCCGGAAACATTTATATGCTCCAGGGTGGCGGTGGGAATATTGGAGTCTCAGTCGGGCCCGACGGGATACTAATCGTTGACGATCAATACGCCCCTTTAGCAGACAAGATCAAAGCTGCGCTCAAAACGTTGGGCGAGGGCAAACTCAAGTTTATCCTGAACACGCATTGGCATAACGATCACACCGGCGGCAACGCGGTCTTCGGCCCCGACGCACCCATCATTGCCCACACCAACGTTCGCAAGCGCCTGGCTGAAGGGCTTAATCTTCCCGGCCGAAAGACACCGCCGGCGCCGAAAGAAGCGCTACCGGTAATCACGTTTGACCACTCGCTCGCCGTCCACTTCAACGGCGAAGACATTCGCGTGATTCATGTTTCACCGGGGCACACGGATGGCGACAGCGTTATTTATTTCCCGAGCGCCAACGTGGTCCACATGGGTGATCAGTTCTTCGTTGATCGTTTTCCATTTGTCGATCTGGCTAGCGGCGGCGACGTCGAAGGCTATACCAGGAATGTGGGTGACGTGCTCGCAAAGCTTCCTGCTGGGGCAAAGATCATTCCCGGTCATGGCCCACTTTCGACCGCTGAAGATCTGAAGCGTTTCCACAATATGCTCGTGGTTACCACTGACATTGTGCGCAAGAAAATCGCGGCGGGTAAAACTCTGGCTGAGATCAAGACCGAAGGATTGCCGGAGGAATGGAAAACCTGGGGCAGCGGCTTCATCAAACAGGATCCGTGGTTGGAGACGATTTTTACGAGCCTGACCAGGAAGCCGAAAAGTTAGACGGCAGGAGAACAGAACGGGCAGGCTGAGTCAGATTCGCGGATTCTGCTATCGGAGCACCCGGCTTAGTTTTCCGGTCGCCACTTCCCAAATCACTACCGACGCATTGCCACTTCCGCTGGCAAGAAGTTGACCGTCAGCGGAGAATGCCAGCGAAGTCACTGTCTGGTCGTGACCTTTAAAGGTCCGCTTCGACTTGCCGGCCGCAACCTCCCAAAGAACAATCGTTCGATCATCGCCTCCACTCGCAAGTAGTTGACCGTCATGCGAGAACGCGAGTGCGTTTATCGAGGATTCATGCTTCCTAAAACTACTCTGGGCCAGACCAGTTTGCAGGTTCCAGATTGAAATCATCCTGTCACTGGCGCCGGTCGCGAGTTTCTGTCCCTCTGGTGAGAAGGCGATCGCGGTAACTTCATTGCGCGTTGGCAGCCTTTTCTCGACCTGTCCATTCGCGACGGCCCAAATCAAAATCTCATTATTAGTAACTCCGGCAAGCAGCCTGCCATCGCGGGAAAAAGTCAGACGGCTGAGCACGCCTTCGTAGCCACTCAGTTTTCGCGTCACTTCTCCTGACGGCAAGAGCAACGTCACATCGGTCGCGCTCCCAACAGCCAGCAACCGTCCGTCCGCAGAGATTGCGAGGGCTGTCGGCGTTGGTCCGGCCGTGCGCGGAATGGGTCTCTTGGTGTCGCTGCTCAGATCCGAGAAAAGTAATTGGTCGCGATTTACCTCGGCAAACACTTTACCGTCCGCGGAAGCTGCGACCAGCAACGGATCATCCTGTTCCACACTCAGTTCTTGCTTGAGCTCCCCCGTGCGGTAATCCCAAAGCTTGATTTCGCCCTGTTCGCTCTCAGCGGCCACGGTCTTGCCATCCGTTGAAAAGGCAACGGCCAGCATTCGCTTTACTGAAACCAGAAAACGGTTGGCGGGTCTTTCTACAGCATCGCCGACGCTGTCGGCGTCAAAGGTTTGTTTTAGTTTTCCATTAAGCGTATCGACCAACTTCACTGTGGCGGGACCAGCGCGGAAGGCCAGCAAGTTGCCTTCCTGAGAGAGCGCGAGAGAATCAACTATCTCTGTGTAGTCTGCTCCAGTTTGCAGGTCGAGCGCCTTAGAAGTTTGGAGATCGACGAGCTTTAAGCCCGCGGCCTCGCCTCTGCTGCGAGGCAGGATCCCGCCCATCACGAGGATCCTCCCATCCGCGCTATAGACCAGACTGTTAACGGCGCCGATATCCTTGAGATCCAGAATTACTTTCCCGGTGGCTACCTCAAATAGTTTGACCTCACTAAGACCAATGATCCTAATAACGTCTTTATCGTGCTCACGTTCAAACCGGGTGCTGGCAACGGCGAGGGTCTGGCCATTTGGTGAAAACGCAAGCGCGTTTGGATTGCCCCGGAGCTTTTTTAACTTGCGAACCTCCCTGCCCGTTTGAGCGTTCCACAGCTTCACCTCTGTTCGCGTTGCTACCGCCAGGAGGTTGCCGTCAGGCGAAAAACTGATGGCGGCGGGGTGCACCCTGTCGAGCTTATGTTTTAGTTCACCCGTGTGCGCGTCCACCAATTGCACGCGTGTCGTGTAGAACGACCAAAAATCTGGGCGCGGGTAAAAGATACCCGCGCGGCCCGAGCCAATTCCCTCGACCCTTCGTATGGTCACGTATGGCACGCCTTGCCCTCCGGGACGTGAAAGGGCCAGCAGTTTTCCGTCAGGCGACTGGGTCGCCCGGATAGCAGACATATCCTCGTCCGGCAGGACCTGTTTCTTCTTGAGCTCGCCGGTCCGGCTGTCCCACCATTTCAATTCAGCGAAAGTCTCTCCCTCACGCGATCGCGCTTTCTGCTGAAGTCTGGCGGTGCGAAATTCGGTGCTGCTGCTAATCAGCGTGCCGCCGTCGGGTGAAAATGAAATCGATTGGATTGGCCCATCAAAGCCTTTGATGATGTGACGAAGCTGGCCGGTTTGCGAGTCCCATAGTTCGATTCGCGCAAACTGGCGCACTGGTTCGGCTGCACCCCGCGCGATAGCGAGGGTTTGGCCATCCGGTGAGAACGCCACGGCAAAGACGACGTCATCAAATCTCGTAGTGTTTTCGCTGCCGGCGCTGGTTTGGCCAGCTACCGTCGCGGCCATGACCACCACAAAGCCCAGGGCGGTGAGCAAAAACGCGCCCGAAGCGAGTGAGCCCGCCCACGACCTATGCTTAGACTTTTGTGATTTCATTGGCGAGGTGATGGAGATGGAGGGCAGACTGGTTCTTAGCTTCGTAAATAAAGTTCACCGATCCCAAAAGTTGAACTCACCGGGTGGTCGATTCAGCCAGTTCCGAGGCGGGTAAGACTTCTCGCAAAAAGCTTTCGCCCTCAGCCAGCTTCAGGCCAAAGTTTTCGGCGATCGTCTGGCCGATGTCGGAGAGCGAGCCGCGCGTGCCGAGGTCAACTCCGGCGCGCGCTTTCTTTCCATAGACCAGCAACGGCACATATTCGCGGGTGTGATCGCTGCCCGGGAATGTCGGATCATTTCCGTGATCAGCGGTCAAAATCATCAGGTCGCCTTCCCACATTGCTGCTTCAATGGCCGGCAAACTCGCGTCGAAGTGTTCGAGAGCACGGGCATAGCCTTCCGTGTCGCGGCGGTGACCGTACAGCATGTCAAAATCGACCAGGTTCGAAAAGATTAACCCACGAGTGTCTTGCACGAGCGCGTGAATCGTTTGGTCAATCGTCTGCTGGTTGTTCTTCGCTTTCAAATCCTCCGTCACGCCGAGCGAATCGTAGATGGACGCGATTTTGCCGATACAAACAACGTCGAGGTCGGCATCCGCCAAAGCGGGCAGGAGGTTCGCGCGCGGCGGCTGAACGGCATAATCGTGGCGATTCTCGGTGCGGAAGAAATTTCCCGGTTCACCCAGGAACGGACGCGCGATGACGCGTCCCACCTTGTGCTCGCCATCAAGAATGCGCCGGGCGATTTCGCAAATCTCATAGAGCCGATCGAGTGGAATCGTTTCTTCGTGGGCGGCAATCTGAAAAACCGAATCAGCTGAGGTGTAAACGATCGGTTTTCCGGTGGCGACGTGTTCAGCTCCGAGGTCCTTAATAATCTCCGTCCCGGACGCGGCAAAGTTTCCCAACACGCCGGGAACCTTCGTCTCACTAATGAAGCGATCAAGAATCGAAGACGGAAATCCGTTTGGGTAGGTTGGAAACGCCTGTTCCAGAACTATTCCCGCCATCTCCCAATGACCGGTCGTGGTGTCTTTGCCGTTCGATTTCAGAGTGCAGCGGCCGTAGGAACCTTCCGGCTGAACTAACGGGGGAACGTTAACGAGCCGCCGGATATTGCCGAGCCCATAACGCTGAAGGTTGGGCAGGCTGACGGCGCGCGATTCAAGAATGTGGCCGAGAGTGTCGGAACCGGCGTCGCCCCATTCAGGTGCATCAGGCATGGCGCCGATGCCGGCGCCGTCGAGGACGATTAGAACGATGCGATTAAACCGTTCGTTAGGCATGATTGAATCAGTGAAAACATTTGCCATTTGTCATTAGCGGATTCAACTTACAAGTGCAACAGCGGAATCCGTTTTCGCTCCAGCGGAGCGTGATGTTTATAGCTTCTGATCTATAACCAAGGATTTCGCTCCTACGGAGCGCGATAGAAAACGGACGGCCCGGCTATAAATATCTCGCCCCTTATGGGGCGAAGCGCAACAAATGTTTTGTTGCACAAACAGAGACTCAGCTCTTCGGTGCGTAGTATCCTTCCCGCGCTCTAACTTGTGCCTTCTCCGGCAAGCCCTGAACTTCAACACGAATCGTGCGAAATTTTCCGTCGCGCGTTTTGTTGTCAGGATAATAGCCCAGACTGTACTGCGTTCCGATCTCATTAGCTACTTTGGCAAAGGCAGCGCGGGCATCCTGCAGACTGGCGGCGAGAAAATTATTGCCGCCCGTGGCTTTCGCGAGTTCGTTCATTTCGCGACGCGCCAGGTTGTAAAGATCGCGGCTGATCTGCATTCGCTCAAATGAACCCATGGCGCAAAAATCCACGTAATCTTCGCGCCTGGCTCGCGGAAAGAAGAGCCGGCGGTAACGCTCCAACTGTTTTCTCGAGAGCACCACTGCCCCATCGTCGCCGCAGTCTCTCAAAAGGCGCTCTTCAACGAAGTCTTCGGTGTTGACCTGGATGAAATAGGAAGCGATGCCGCCACGGGTTAGTTTGGCACGCGCAGTTTGAGAATCTGACTCGCTCGCCGAATCCACCCCATCGCTGAGCGCAACCAAAGCTCGCCGTCCACGCATTTCCGCCGCAGGCGCTTCCATAAAAATCTCGTTCGCGATCACTGCGAGTCCATCGTAGAAAGGAGTTCCGCTGCTCGATCCTAAATTTTCGATAGCCAGACGCAGAGCTTTGCGATCGCCGGTGAGTTTGGACAGCACCTCGGGCACGGCGGTGTTAGAGCCACCCTGACGCACCGTATTAAACCCGACAAGGGCCACCCGATCGCCGGGCCGAAGAGCCTCTATAAACGCATTGGCGGCTTGCCGTATCAGCGAAACATCGGCGCGCGTGGATCCAGACGTATCGAGCAGCAACGCAATTTCGAAGGGCGCCTCTGTAGTCGCAAAATCTGTGATTCTCTGTTGCCGGCCGTTCTCAAAAAGGAGAAAGTTTTCCGTCCGCAGTCCGGTTAGTGGGCGACCTGCGTTATTCGTGACTACGGCCGGAACAGAGACGAGTTGGGTGTCGACCCGCACCACGTCGCCTTCATCAACTTCGTCGTTAGCAGGTTTTGTCGGATCGGGCTTTTGGCTGGCCGTCCCCTCAACCGTCACGCGGCGCGGACGTTGCTGAGCAGGCTCCTGGCCGCGCACGGTCTCCACTAAAGGCACTGCAGTGCACATCAAAATCGAGGACAGTAGTAGGAGTATGCAGTTGAATCGCATTGTGGTCTGAACGTCACCGATTAATAGGAAAACTGGGGAGCCTGCTAGCAGTCCGATAGTGAAACTATAACTGGGAAACGCCGACTCTGCAAAATGTCCTAAACCTTTTGCGACACGATAACGGTCCGGTGAAAGTGGGTCGTGCCGGCCGCCAGATCATCTTAGAACTTGGCCACTGACGCATTATCGTTCTGACGGCTAGCTTGACACTCCAGCAACCTTCTCTTAGCATGACCACTCGTCACGAAGAGTGTGGCGTTGATCTTTGGATTCGGTTAGATCGGGCACGTATGTCAATGGTAGACGGCTTCCCTTACAAGGAAGAGGTTGGGGGTTCGAGTCCCTCCGCGCCCACCAATAGAGCAGGCTGAACGCCTGTTTTTGGCGGGACAGACTCGCCGCGGGGACAGCCGCGATGAGCTAAGCTGCCTGCAGATCGTAAGAGAGTTGACAGACAAAATCGTCTGTCCTACTTTGAAAATCAGTTCTCATGCGGAGTCGTAGTTCAGTTGGTTAGAACGCCGGCCTGTCACGTCGGAGGTCGCGGGTTCGAGTCCCGTCGGCTCCGCCACTCTTTTGTGGTTCAGCAATAGGTACAGAGTGAGTTCGCTCTGTACCTATTTTTGTAAGCCAACCCTAAACAAAAATTTTCACTGAAAGATTATGTCAACGATCACCAGGGGTAGATTCAGGTTTGCTATCAAGAAAACGGAATATGGTCTGGGTTTGTTTACCTTAGAACCAATTCCGAGGGGTAAGCGCATAATCGAGTACACTGGGCCACTGGTTACGAACGACGTGGTGGAGCGAAAGGTCAACGGCAAATATTTCTTCGGCGTGAACTCGAAATGGACTGTCGACGGCACGCCTCGCAGCAATACGGCCCGTTACATCAACCATTCCTGCCGGCCGAATTGTGAGGCAATCATCAGCGGTCGACGAGTTTGGATTTGGTCGAAGCGAGCAATCAAGGCAGGCGAAGAACTTTCGTATAACTACGGCAAAGACTATTTTGATATTCACCTTAAGGATGCCTGCAGGTGTGAGAAGTGTCTGGAAAAGAAAGACTAAAACTTGACCAGCGCTGTAGCGCGAGACTCAGACGAAGTTACCTCGGACATCGACAAATCGAATCTTTTACTGAATATGATCTCTGTCGCTGAAGCCATCGAGATTGTTTTGGCGCAGGTCCAACAGCTTCCCAACGAAGAAGTGGATCTGGCTGAAGCGCGTAATCGAATTCTCGCCGAAGAGATTGTTGCCGATTCCGATCTGCCGCCGTTTGACCGCTCGCAAATGGACGGTTACGCAATTCGGGCTGCTGACGTCAGTGGTGCACCGGTGCGTTTGGGAATAGTAGGAGAATCGGCGGCGGGCCGAGGTTGGCATCACGAGTTAGGCGATGGCGCTGCGGTGCGGATCATGACTGGCGCACCTGTTCCCGCGGGCGCCGACAGCGTTCAGCAGATCGAGCTCACGCGGGAGCTTCCTGACGGAACTGAAGTGGAAATTCTCGAGCCGGTCGCAAAAGGCCGCTCGATCGTTACGCGTGGCAGCGAAATAAAATCCGGACAAATCGTCTTGCGCGCGGGTGAAGTAATTGATGCAGCCGCCATGGCCGTTCTCGCCTCATTCGGATACGCGCGAGTGAAGGTAGGGCGGCGGCCGCGGGTCGCCGTAATTGCGACCGGCAGTGAGCTGGTTCCGGTTAATGCGAAGCCCGGACAAGATCAAATCCGTGATTCGAATAATTATTCGATTTCAGCTAATGCGGCAGTGGCCGGCGCGCTGGTTGAGCAAATGCCGCTCGCGGGCGACGACACCGAACTACTCAAGAAACAGTTTGCGGATGCCGCTGAACGCAGCGAAATCGTGATCAGCTCCGGCGGCGTTTCAGTGGGCGCATACGACTTTACCAAGTCAGCCCTGAAGGAGCTCGGCGCCCACTTCTTCTTTGAAAAAGTTGCGTTACGACCTGGCAAGCCTATAGTGTTTGCACGCTTCCCAAATGGAACTATTGTTTTTGGTTTACCTGGAAACCCCGTTTCAGTTTCGGTTACCTTTAATCTCTTTGCGCGTGTAGCGATTCTCGCGATGCAGGGAGCCCGAGAAACGCAGATGCAGGCGGAGACGGCGGTGCTGGGGAAAAATCTACGGGGGACCGTAGACCGCGAGTGCTATCTGCCCGCAGAGCTCAGCACCAGCGACGACGGAACACTGACAGCGAAGCCTTTAAAGTGGGGTGGGTCGTCAGATTTCATTGCGTTTGCGCGTGCGACGGCGTTAATTATCGTGCCCAAAGGCCGCGAGCAAGTGGCCGCAGGTGCGGTCGTAAAAGTTGTTAGGATCCCGCGCTGATAATTCATCACACTGGATTAAGATTCATTTAGTATCGCACGACTAAAATGCGGAGACCGTCGTATGATCGAAGCTGATCGCAAGAGCTGGGGCGCTGATGCACACGAGCGCAAGGTGGAGAACCTTTATGGCGGCGGCATTGAAAATTACCTGGGCCATCACGACGGTTATTTGAATTTCGGTCTTTGGGAAGCCGGCATTACAGACTACGTGAGCGCGGCGGAAAATCTGGTCCAGCGAATGGGCAGGATTTTAGGCCTTGATGAAAACAGTAAATTACTGGATGTCGCGCCCGGCATGGGCACACAGGATATTTACCTCTCGCAAAAGTTTTCGCCGCTTTCAATCGACGGCCTCGATGTCACCTGGGGCCATGTCGAACACGGTCGCCGCCGCGCCCGCGAAGCGGGTTTGGAAGATCGCGTGAACTTTACTCATGGCACTGCCACCAAAATCCCCTTCCCCGATCAGAGCTTTACACACGTCTTAAGCATTGAAGGGCCTGAACATTTCGACACCCGCGAAAACTTCTTGCACGAGGCCCAGCGCGTGCTCGGGCCGGGCGGGGTAATCGCGATGGCCGACTTTATTGTGAAGCGTCGTCCGCGCAACGTAATCGAGAAGGTCGTTGCGGAAGCCGCCCGCAGCTTATGGAAGGTCCCCCGCGCGAACGTCTACCCGGCCAGCGTCTACGCTGACAAGATGCACGAAGCTGGGTTTGAAAACGTCACGCTTGAAGAATGCGGGGCGCTGGTTATCCCCGGTTACTATTTCGAACAAATGCGACCGGAGACAATCAAGGCGATTACCCGAATCCGCGGTTTCATGTTGGCCCGGCTAAGCCTGCTGCTGGACATTGCCGTCTATCGCGGCTTCACGATGGGATTGTTGGAGTATGTGCTCGTCCGTGGAGAAAGGCGGTAACGATCTGGAGTCGGTTTCGGTAATCCAAGCCGTTCGTTTGTGGTTGGTCCTCGATGTAGGGATCGCAACTAACAGTTTGCGTTACGAGCTGACACCGCGAGCGGCGCTTCTCTGATTCTCATAATACTTGGCAGTGTGAATTCCCACCCTGGCCAGCGCACCCTCTAGCCGGCGAAAGAATTTGATCTTGTTCAGGAGCGGATTTAGCCAGCCATTCGTGATGCAGTAATGCGACTCAAAGGGGTCGGTGTGATGCAGCTCATGATGCTCTGGTTCCAGGACCAGCCGTAGCCGCTGCAGCAGTCTGGCATGCGGCGGTGGAATCTCCTGGTGCGCCCATTTGTGAAACTGATTTGTAGCTGCAGTTACCAGGGCCATCAAAGAAAGACAAAACACCGGAAACGCCACCCAGGCTGAAACCTCGTCACGCCACATTAAGTAGAGACACACCAGCAACACGGGCACCGCCATCACACAAACGTTGCCTACGGTCGCCGCCAGGTGATGGGTGGTGATATCGCGCGGGTAGATGTGATGAAGCCGAAACGGTTTTACAAAACCCGGGCCCACAATGGGCGTGTCTTCCGAACAATAAGTGTCCGCTGCCCAATGAACCACGCCGGAAATCAGATCACCGCCGAGCAGCGAGACTGGGATTGCAAGCAGGATCAGCCAGACGAGTTCCTGCTCGTACAGCGAGGTAAACGAAAGATAGAAGTTGGGAAGAAAGAGGAAAGGAAAAAGGATCAGCGTCGAATATTCCAAAAAGGAATGGAAGGTGGACACATGTTCCTGAACGCCGCTATATCCGGGACGCGGGCCCAGGTCGTCAGCAGACGCACCTTCAACGTTTTCCGCGTGCGTCGCTGCGCGCGAAGTTACTTGCCACTCCGGTTTAGCTGCAAACGAACCTGGGTTTTGGACGAATCCTGACATTGAGCCTTCACTTATTTGTTTCGGTATTTCCTATTCTACGATGCTCGCCCGCTGGTTGGATTTCAAGACTTAAGGTTTATAGTAAGATTATTCTGCGAGTCAGCCGGAAACGCAATAGTGAATAGGACGTTTAGCAGCCAGCTTGCCTGATGGGCCAACTTTCACACATCAACGACGAGGGCACCGTACGGATGGTCGACACCAGCGATAAGCCTGTCACTACACGACTGGCTGTCGCCTCTGCGCGCGTTTTGATGTCACCCGAAACGGTGGCGGCGGTTCAGCAACACCGCACGCCAAAGGGTGATCCGCTTGAGGCCGCCCGGCTCGCCGGCATCATGGCCGCCAAGCGCACGGCGGAATTAATTCCCCTTTGCCACCCGCTGCCGTTAACACACGTGGACGTTCAGGCCACTATTCAGGATTATGGTGTGTATCTGGAGTCAGCAGTTTCGACCAATGCACAAACGGGTGTTGAGATGGAAGCTCTCACGGCAGTATCGGTAGCCGCACTGACGATCTACGACATGTGCAAAGCCCTCGACAAAGGAATCGTCATTTCCGAACTCCGTTTGGAACGTAAGACAGGCGGGAAGTCGGGTGACTTTCTCAGAACGCCCGAATAGCTCTTTTCAGAACGAACCTGCATTAGCGGGACTGTTCTGACTGCCGGGCATTAAGACGGAACATCATTTATTTTTCCGGCGTTTAAGGGAGTGTCCGCCAAACGGTGCCACTGGAGACAGAAGATGAAATTTCGCAATACCCGCATTTCCTACGACGCTCGACCCCAGGCCAACCTGTTATTGATCGCGGCTGCGATTTCAGTGGTGCTCTGGTTTATTCCGTTTGCTGAAATCCTGACATATCCGTTCCGCATTTTCGTTACGTTTATTCACGAAGGTGGCCATGCCATCGCCGCTGTGCTGACCGGAAACTCAGTCGACAGTCTCAGTGTGGCCGCAAATGCCAGTGGCGAAACCTACACTACGCAGGGCGGACTGTTCTCACAGATGTTTGTGTCCAGCGCCGGCTACATCGGATCTATGGCTTACGGAGCCTTGCTCCTGATCTTGATTCGCCGCAGCATCGCGGCACGTGCGGTGTTAATAGGATCAGCAGGAATAGTTCTGGCGTTAACCATCATCTATGGGGTATTCAAGCCAGTGATAGCTGGGGGCGCATGGGCCGGAATTCCCTTCACACTTATGGCCGGCACACTGCTAAGCGTAGGTTTGATAGCCGTAGCAAAGTTTGCGAGCGCACGATTGGCATCATTCTTCGTTAGCTTCCTGGCGGTCCAACTCGTGCTTAACGCGCTGCTGGATTTGAAAACGGTTTTCTTCCTTTCATCGCCGTTCGCACCGGCAGTACCAACAGATGCGATGAACATGGCTAACGCGACCGGCGTTCCTGCCATCTTTTGGGCGGTGAGCTGGATTACCTTGTCACTCGGAATCCTGTGGCTGGCGATGCGGGGTTATGTTGCGGGTCGCAAACAAAAATCTCTTGCGGGTATTCCACTCGACGATCCAATGGGGTCGTTCAGTGTCCCGGAGTTACCTTCGATTCAATCCACGAAAAGCAGGGTGACGGATAGTAATCCCATCCCCCGGTGAGCGTATTCAGCGGACCCTGCTGATATCCACTCTCGATGCAGAACCCCGACCGTAAGGGGGGGCTATCTTTACGGGAGACTTTCTACAACAGAGGGAAAGACCTGGCCCTTGCTTACGCTCGGGCCTCTGCTTTGTTGCCTAAAATTGGTAACGGTATCGCACCGCCACGCCGCGACCGGCCCCGTCGACACCCCAACTGATCCCGCGATACGACTTGTCTGCGATGTTTTCAAAATCAACCACGATTTCCGACGTCTCAGTAAAACGCAATGCACTGCGCAATCCTATGAGGCCGTAGCCGGGAACAGCAGTGAACAGGGGAACCGAAGTATTGTTGTCTACAACCCTCACGCCATTGATCGTCGCGCCGATCGGCAGCAACCTGTTCTGAACCTGAGCGAGCGTCTCACCTGTCGGAATCAGGATACCGCCGGCGGTTGTGCATCCTCCGGCACCCGGCGTAGTTAGTCCTCTGACACAGGCGCCGCGGCGAAAGAAATTCTGGATTTGTGTGCGCGTGCGCGCAGCGCCGGTTCTGCGATCACCCAGGTCAAGCGACGAGAGTCGATTCTGTCGCGCTGCCAGCGTTGAATAAGCTTCCAGGTAAAAGCGGGATGATCCACGTGGCTGGTACCGCAGACTGACGAAGCCAGTCGCGGGCGGAACACCGCCCTCAACATTCGGGGGCAGTCCATTGAACAAGCTGTGAGCGCGAATGTGAGTAAAGTTTCCGGTCGCGCTGAATTCGCGGCTCAAACGCGCTTCGGCGTTAAACTCAATACCGTTGAAGCGAGCGTCATCGAAGTTTACCCGCACGAGCACCGGCCCCGTCGCGGCAGCAACGAAAACGAGGCCGGCGGAGTTCTGAGAAGTAATTTGCTCGCTGCCCAGAAATGTTCCCACCGCTCCAGGGGGCAAGACGAGAGCAAGATCCGAATATGCGCCCTTGAGTAAATTCGTGAAGCCCGTCAGCTCAGCGCGAAAGTGTGGATGGGTGAAACGGAAACTGAGATCGAAGCTATCGCTGAGTTCTGGTTTCAGGCGATTGACAGGAGTTCCGCTCGACACTGCGTCCGTCCCGGCCGTCGTTCCGATAAAACCGCCCAGACGTTCCGCAGTGCCGGCATCCACTTCGAAACCGGTGCCAACCAGTCCGATGATTCCAAGATCAGTGGTGTTCGGCGCGCGAAATCCCCGGGCGAACTTTGCCGCGATATCGAAGCCGCCGCCGATGTTAAGCACAGCGCCGATACGGCCGGAAAAGGCTGCAAAGCGTGCGCTGTCGTCGGGAAACAATGGCAAGCCTGTCGGTCCAGGCGGTGCATTTCTGGCGTACGATTTGTAAGCCGCGACGCTGTAACGCAGCGCACTGCTCACGTTGAGGCGTTTCGGGATCGCTGTGAAGCGATGCTGAGCGAAGAAGCCATAAGAGAGATAGCGCGCGCCGTTTGGAACGCGAGGGCGAGACAAGGAAGTAACTCCCGTCGTGGGCTCGAAGGTAAACGCCGGCGCGGCAAACTTGTCGCGGTAGACATCCGCGCCAAACAGAATCGTGTGTCGCTCGCCGGCTTGCTTGTCGACATAAAAGTTAAAGCCAAGCACATTGGTACGCTCGCGCTGGTTGGTAATCGCTGCAAATGGATTTCCCTGGCCGCCCTGGTTTACACGCTCTTCCCGCTGCCCGTTGTAAGAAAAGGTGAACGAACCGTTGTCGAAGAACCCCAGTTCCTGTTTGAAGAGTCGCGCATAGAACAGATCTGTCATCAGGTTGCGCAAGTCGGCAATCAGATTGCCGTCGCCGCCCAGAAGCTGATCGTAACGTCGCCCACCGTCCTGGTGGTTGCGCGAGTAGCTCAGGAGAAACTGGGTAGTCTCATTGAAACTGAAGTTGGTGCGAAGCAAGCCGCCATATTGAGTGAAGGCCGTTTCCGAAAGGCGCTCGCCGAAAACATCAGAAGGGATACCGAGGAAACGCGTCACCGCTGCGTGATAATCAAGCCCGCCACCGGGCCGCAGCCGGTTGATCCGGCGCGCGTTTAAGTTGAGCAGAAGGCCGTAATTGCTGGTCCCATAGCTCAACATCTGGCTTCCGCCGAATCCATTTGTGGCAGACGAGAAAAACACACTGCTCTTTCCGTGAAACTCTCCTTCGGGCGCGCCATACACTGGTGAATGCGAAATGAAATTAACTACACCGCCGAGCACGTCAGAGCCGTATTGCGAACTCTGTGGACCACGCAGCACCTCAACTGTCTCCAAACTGCTCGGTTCGATGAGGCTGAAGAACGTCCCAACTCCACCTCGCTGCGCACTCGTTGTGTAGCGCACGCCGTCAACAAAGACGGCCACATTTCGCCCCGTTAACCCGCGCACAAAAACCGCGCTGAGCGATGGACTTGTGCGTTGCAGATTCACGCCCGGCTCTTCGTCAACAACCTGAGCCACCACTTCCGTCGCTCGATCGAGCACCTGTTTTTCGTTAATGACATTTACCGGCTGGGCCAGAGTGCGCGCATCAGCAGCCAGCCCTGCTTCCGCCGTGATAGTTACCTCCTCGCTTAGCGCGTTGACCTCAAGAACGATGTTCAACTCCTTCGCGACGCCGGGCAGCAGTTGAACGGCAGTGCGATAACCACTGAAGCCGGTCCCAGAAACCTTGAGTTCGTAGGTGCCGGGAGGAATATTCTCCAGAGTGAACTGACCGTTCGCATCGCTCGTCGTTGCGCGCAACACTGCGCGCTGCGAGTGAACGAGGGATACTTCAGCGCCCGCAACATTCGCTGCGCCTGCATCCCTAATCGTGCCGGAGATTTTTCCGTGCGAGTCCTGTGACGTGCGGGTGGAGTTTTGCTGAGCATAGGAGAAGGTTCCCGCCAGCATCAGCACAGCCGCGGTTGTCACGGCAAGCAAACCTTTCGACCTGAGCAGGCCAGGACCAACGCTCTTGGTAATTTCAACCATTATGTCGTTTACCGCTCTCAAAAAAGAATCCGGGAAGTCTTTACTATCTTCCCAAAGTAAGTTGAGAGAAACTTGAGCCTGAATCCGAGTTGGATTGAGATTACACGTCGAGAATTACTACTACTAGCTCTCGTTACAGCACTGTTCTTCGGGAGAGTGAGACTGGAATGGTTAATCGAGGAAGTGAACTGTGTGTTCGATCACGCCGTGAACCGCAGACAGGATCTGCGACTCGCTGGTGATGGCGAAAAGGAGAAGTGTGAGCGCCGCAGGTATCATCAGACGAAGGTTGGAAATCGCTGATGGCTTCGCGGACCTGGGTTGCACAGCGCCAGAGACGTGGACTAAGCGCCGCACCCGCGCGCTAAAACCTTTTGCGCTTTCCTCGCTGGCGAGAAACGCTCCCGCTGTTATCGCCGGACGCGCCCCAGAGGGAATCATGCGCGCGATTTTGACAATCGCCGAAGCCAGGTCGAGTCCGATGGCGCGATCCTGACGCGCCGCAAATTCATCGGCGGCGATTTCAGATGCTTCCAGCCACGCGTTATCCAGGTCGCTGCCCACCGAGATGAGCGACAGGCCCCGACACGCGCGCACCACAGTTCGCTTCAGATTATCATGGGCACGAATGTGACCGTTTTCATGTTCGAGCGCGGCGTTGAGCTCAGCGGGAGTCAACTTCTCAAAAATCTGACTCGCGATAAAAAGTCGCGGACGAAAGGAGCCAACCACGGCTATCAGCGGGAATGGATGATCAACCTGGTAAGCAGGAACCGAGACTGAATTAATTTCAATGAGCCGGGCGTGACTCAGCCACTGCGATGCCAATCGCCTGGTCGCGCGCCATGTCGCCATTCCACGCACCACTGTGACTAAAATGACAATCGTGGAAAGCAAGGCCAGGCTCGCCATTTTTAGGCTGACGTCTTCATGGCCAACTCGCGGTTCGTGACGAAGATAGGCGGGGGCAAAGAGCAGAAGGACGGCGCCGATACCCAGCACCGCCGGGAGAACTCTAAGCAGAAACAACGCCTGCGCGGAACGTTGTGCAGACCAGCGGCTGATATTCCTTCTGAATAGTTTCCAAAGCAAAAGGGCGATGAGCGACGCCGCGTTATTGAGGATCAACAACGTCACCAGCAGTATTGAAAGGCCCAGGACGAAAAACATGGCTTCAGTCTCGCTCTGAAAGTTCCCGCCGTTTTTTCTGAATCAGCCGATCGAGCTCGTCGAGCGATTTCAAATCGCGCTCGCTTACCGCATCCACGATACAAGCCAGCACCGGCTGCACTGTTTCCGCATCTCTCCCCAGCAGTCCATCAATAACGTCTTCCCTGATGCCTTGATCGAGTTCTTCGGGCGATACCGCGGCGAGGTAAACAAACGCACGGCCATCTTTTCGCCGGGTCAAAAGTCTTTTCTTGAAAAGACGATCGAGCGTCGTCATCAGCGTGGTGTAGGCCACTGCCTCTCCAAAAGAAAGGTAAACGTCCCTGACGCTCACCTCGCTTCTTTGCCAAACTTCGTTAAGGACCTGTAACTCAAGTTTGCCAAGCGCAGCTGAGGCCACGTCGCGAGGGCTCTTGAATCCCCGGAGGGTAAACTTTGGGGAATGCATGCTGGGAATATAGTCGCCGCTTGAAACGACTGTCAACGTTCGGCTACCGCCTCACCGCGATCTTTTCATATTCAGAACCCGGCTAAAGGTGGAAATCCAGAGCCGCATTTCTCATCCGCTGCGAATCGCGATATTATTTGAAGTTTCGGAGATGGCCGCGAATCCTGTCTATCGCCAGCGGCTTATGTTGAATCATGTCGGAAGAAGCAATTTCAGTCCGCGGGGCCCGCGTCCACAATCTCAAGAATATCTCGTTTTCTATACCTATTAACCAATTAACGGTGGTTACGGGGGTCAGCGGTTCGGGGAAGTCGTCGCTGGCATTCGACACAGTTTACGCGGAGGGCCAGCGGCGCTATGTCGAATCGCTGTCGGCTTACGCGCGCCAGTTTCTCGAGCGAATGGACAAACCCGACGTTGATGAAGTGCGCGGCATCGCTCCGGCTATCGCTATCCGACAGAAAAACTCAACCCGAAATCCCCGCTCAACGGTCGGCACCCAAACAGAGATTCTTGATTATCTCCGGCTACTCTACGCACGCGTGGGAATAACCTATTGCCGCGTCTGCGGCCGGCAAGTTTACAAGGATTCCCCGGAATCCGTCGCGGATGAAGTACTGCAGGCGCTCCCTGAAGAGACGCGTTTTTATGTGCTCTTCCCCGCCGGCGCCGGTATCGCTGAAACTGAGAAAAACGGGGATGCGGAGACAAGGGGACGCAGCGGCAAGGCGCGCGTCAAGTCGCCTTCGAAGTCGGCGCCGCGTCGTTCCGTCGCCGCGTCTCCGCGTCAGGTAATTACGGCCCACATCATGAGCCTCATGCAGCGCGGGTTCACACGCCTGCTGCATGAGGGTCGCATAATCGAACTGCAGTCTCCGGACGATTACCTGCTCGACAACTTCGACAATGTATTCGTCCTCGTTGACCGCCTGGTCGCGCGTCCCGACGTAAGGCAGCGCCTGGTTGACTCTCTCGAGATTTCCTTTCAGGAAGGGCACAGCACGGCAACGATTGAAACTGCGGAAGCTGAACCAAAGCGACTCCGCTTTTCGGATCGTTTTGAGTGTAAATATGACGGCACAGTTTACGCGCAACCCGAACCCCGGCTATTCAGCTTTAACAACCCTTACGGCGCGTGCCCGACTTGTCAGGGCTTTGGCAACACAATTGGCCTCGATCTCGATCTGGTTATTCCGAATCACGGCCTGAGTCTGAAAGAAGGCGCAATCGAGCCGTGGACCAAACCGCAGCATGAGTGGGCCATGGATGAGCTGCGGCAGTTTTGCAAGAGCGAAAAGATTTCGTTGACAGTGCCTTTCGCGCAGCTTTCGCGGGCGGAACATCGCGCGATCCTCGAAGGCAAAAAAGATTGGCGCGGAGTGCGCGGCTTCTTTGACTGGCTCGAGACGAAAAAATACAAGCTGCACGTTCGCGTATTTCTGTCGAAGTATCGCGGCTACACTTTATGTCCCGATTGCGGCGGCGGCCGGTTAAGACAGGAAGCGAGGGACGTCAAAGTTGGCGGCGCAACTCTTCCGGACGTTTGCGCGCTGGCAATAAAAGATGCCGCAATTTTCTTTGATTCGTTAACGCTGCCTGCTGAACAAGGCGCGATCGCTGAACGGATATTGTTTGAAATACGCCGGCGGCTGCGTTTCCTGGTGGAAGTTGGTTTGGATTATCTGACATTGGATCGTCTGGCGTCCACGCTTTCCGGCGGTGAAGCACAGCGGATTCAGCTGGCTACCAATCTGGGTTCATCTTTGGTCGGCGCCCTTTACGTTCTTGACGAACCTTCGATCGGACTGCATCCGCGTGACAATGATCGCCTCATCCGGATTCTGCGAAATCTGCGCGACATCGGAAACACTGTGCTCGTCGTCGAACACGACGAAGACATGATGCGCTCCGCCGATCATATTCTGGATATTGGCCCAGCGGCTGGAGAACTCGGTGGGCGCGTTATTTATGAAGGAACCTTCAAAGGCTTGATGGCCGACGAGAGCTCCCTGACTGCGCGATATCTTCGCGGTGAAGTGGAGATCAAGGAACCAAAGCAACGCCGCCCCCTGGCGAAAAGGCGACTTGCGCTGCAGGGAGCTTCAGAACACAACCTGAAGGCGCTTGACGTCGAACTGCCTCTCGACATGCTGGTTTGTATTACCGGCGTGAGCGGCTCAGGCAAGTCTACGTTGATTCACGATTGCATTTATGCCGGTTTGAAAAAGCAGAGGGGCGATTGGCAGGGGCACGTGGGCGCTTTTTCTAAACTGGAAGGCGGGTCACTCGTCGATGATGTGATTCTGGTTGACCAGTCGCCAATTGGACGAACTCCTCGTTCCAACCCAGTCACCTATATCAAAGTCTACGATGGGATCCGTGAGGTGTTTTCCTCAACTCGCGAGGCAAAAGCGCGAGGGTTGGATCCGTCTCACTTTTCCTTCAACCTGCCGGGCGGCCGCTGCGACGTTTGCCAGGGCGACGGCACGGTTACAGTCGAGATGCAGTTTCTGGCTGACGTTGAACTGGTTTGCGAGGAATGCAAGGGCACTCGCTTCAAGCAGCAGATCCTTGATGTGCGCTATCGGGGCAAGAACGTGCACCAGGTGTTGCAGATGACCGTGCGTGAAGCAATCACTTTTTTCCGCGAAGTGCAGAAGATAACAAATCGTCTCAAAGTGCTGGATGAAGTGGGGCTCGGCTACCTTCGCCTGGGCCAATCAGCCACAACGCTTTCGGGGGGCGAGGCCCAAAGGATCAAACTCGCAGCTCAACTCTCGAAACGCACCGGCGCCAGGACTCTCTACATCTTTGACGAACCAACTACAGGACTACATTTTGACGATATCAACAAACTCCTGGCCGCTTTTCGCGCACTGATCGAAGCGGGTGGTTCACTGCTGGTTATTGAGCATAACCTCGACGTGATCAAAACCGCCGACTACATTATCGATCTGGGGCCCGAGGGTGGTGACGAGGGTGGACTGGTCGTCGCAACAGGAACTCCTGAACAAATCATGCGTTCAAAAACCTCATACACAGGAAAATATTTGCGCGAATATCTGGCGCGGTCGAACGGCAAGGTCAAACTACCGGCAGCGTGAGAGTTCGGCTGCTTTGCCCGGCTATGCCGACTGATGTGCGGAAGGCCTCCGGCCTTCCGACTGGCTTCTCCTGGAATCTTCTTGTGGCTCTGCCCCAAATTCGGGGCGCAGCCCCGCAAAAATCAAGTGACCGGTATCGGAAGGTCAGAGACCTTCCGCACATCAGGCGGCGAAGCCGCAAAATCCCAGCCGTCTGAGACCCAAAGGTTACCGAGTCCGCGCCACCGCTACAATGCGAAAGCCATCGCTGCTGTAACTTGCGGTAGATGGATTTCTCCGACGAAACGCACAATCTCCGCCACCGCGTAGCATCCGTTTCTTGCTGCTTGCACCACTCAGCCAGGCGGCTCCATTGGTGGGCGCACCTGAATAGTCATCGTGTTCGAGGTCCAGGCACCATTCATATACATTAGCGAGCATATCAGACAGTCCGAAAGCGTTTGGTCGAAGTCTGGTTCCGACTGCGTGGATTTCCGAGTCCGTTTCCATAATTTCTTCATCATTACCGGCTCGACATGCATATTCCCATTCCGCTTCCGTTGGTAAGCGATACGTCATGTCGCGGCTGATCTGATTAAGTCTACTGATGTACTGCTGTGCGTCATTCCACGAAACCTGCTCCACCGGTAGGTCGTCGCCCTGGAGAGAACTCGGGTTATTCCCCATGACCGCGCGCCACTGCGTCTGGGTCACTTCATACTTCCCGATATAAAAAGCCGGAACCGTAACGCGATGACGTGGAAGCTGGTCTCCGAATCCTGGTTTAGGATCGCGCGATCCCATGCAGAAACTTCCCGCGGGTACCTCCACCATCTCCAGTTTCACACCGCCGCCCAGATTCACGCTGTGCGTACGTCCGGTCGCTTGCTTCGGTGAGTCAGCTGAGCACAACTGCGACGGTGACGGGCGAGCAGGCGGAGCACTTTTTTTCGGAACTCTCCTCGTAGGAGGCGGCATCGTTGGAGGCGGCGGAATCCTTAGGTTGGGCGCAGGCCTTGGCATCGGAGGAGGCATTTTCCCAGTTCCCCCCTGAGCGTGGACGGACGCTGAGCCACTTGTCAAAAACAAAAGCGCCAACAGACTCGTCAGCCAAGTTACTCTTTTTTGATTTCTCATAATCTTCAGTCTCGCGAAAAAGATGTCCCCCTGGTGAGGCGACAAGCTGAAGCTCGCCTGAACCTTAGGGGCCGACATCCTTAGCACACCGAAATCCCGTTTGGTCATAAGTACTGGCGCCGCGTGCAGGCCAACCAGCTCGATAAGTCGTCGTAGCGTAGTCTTTGGTTGATTCGTAGCAACCGCCGCGAATAACTCTCAAGTCGCCGCTTGGTTGGCTGCCAGGTAAACCTCTCCCCGGGTAAGGCTTGAAATTGCTGGCCGTCCACTCCCAGGCATTGCCGACCATGTCAAAAGTGCCAAATGGCGACGTGCCTTTGTGGGCAGCGACATCTGCCATCGATTGCCCTGCGCCATTCGCATTGGCTGAACCGTCACGCCAATCATTGCCCCAGGGATACACTCGGCCCTCGCTTCCGCGTGCGGCAAACTCCCATTCTTCTTCGGTCGGCAAACGCTTGCCGGCCCAGCGCGCGTAATCATTCGCGTCGTCCCAGGTGACTCCCGTCACCGGCTTGCGCTCCGCGCCGGCTGGGAAAGATCCCTTTTTCCAGGACGCGGGCGCCCGGCGGTTAGTGGCCTTCACGAATTTCTCGTAGTCTTCATTCGTCACTTCATGGGTGTCGATGAAGAACGCTTTTACCGTTACCTGATGCGGCGGGCGCTCAGCGTCGTCGCCATTCTCGCGGCCCATCGTGAACGCGCCGCCGGGAACGTAGACCATGCCCGATGGATGTGGAATACCCGCCTGGCCCTGATTGTTGGCAGACCTTTCCGGCGAGGGTACTTCGCGTTCCGTTTGGGAAGTCGAGGAGTCCTGGGTTGCGTTTCCCAGGAATGCCCAAACCAGAATCGACCCGACAATTCCCACCGTCAGAAGAGCTGCGACAACCATAAAAACTTGCTTGAATCTTCGAGGCGGAGGAGCTGGCACGGTGCTAACAGACGGTGTTGAGACGGGCCTTTCAGTCGGCGGCATTAGCGCACCGGCGCTCCCGTCGTCTTCAGAACGAATGGTAGAAGCGCTGACTGCTCGCTGGTTTTCGTCTTCAGACTCCGGACGGCCAAACTCACCAAAGCTGTACGCATCCGCGGTTCTACTCTGCTCGTCTTCATCCGACGCGTTTCGCAACGCCCGGCGCATTTCAGCGGCAGTCCTCGGGCGATGCTTGCGGCGAATTGACATCGCCTGATGAACGACTTGTGCAATACCTGCCGATACCTCCGAGTTAAGCGACTGAATCGGCACCAGCGGGTCGGGCTTATCCTCCTCCACAGCATAAAAGCGTGCGGGTGCATCGATCGGCGCGAAGCCGGCAAGGAGATGATAAAGAGTGGCCCCGAAGGAATAGATATCACTGCGAGCGTCTGTCCCGTGTCCATGAATCTGTTCCAGCGAAGCGTAAACGGGCGTGTAGCCGCGCACGCTGCGACTGGTTGCCAGCGTCGGCATCTGTCCCAGCGAGCCTTTTGCCAGACCGAAATCGAGCAGGAATACTTCTCCCTCCTTTGTTAGCTTGAGGTTCGAGGGCTTGATGTCGCGATGCAGGATTGGCGGCTGCTGGCTGTGCAGGTATTCCAGAACTTTCAGCAATTCGTCGGACCAGCGCATCACTTGCGCTTCCGGAAAGGGGCTGCCACGTAGTTTGAGCAGTTCTGCGAGATCGTAACCGGGGATAAACTCCATGATCAGAAAATCGCCGTTATCCTCGCTGAAGTAATCCATCACTTTGGGCAGGGCTGAGTGGCGAAGATTGCCCAGCAATGAAGCTTCACGTTGGAAGGCGCGCCGTGCTTCGTCATTATTCCCTGGCATTGTCTCTTTGAGGGCAACGATGCAATTCACCCGCTGATCGAGAGCTTCGTAAACTGTACCCATGCCGCCGTGCCCAAGTTCGCGGATCACGCGGTAGCGATTTTGCAAAATAGAGTTTGCGGCGAGCATCTCGTGTTCCTTGAACTAAAACGCAGTGAGTCTCCAGGGTGCGGCGCGCGCAAGGGGCGGACGAACGAATCGCCGCGGGCTGAATGCGCGGGCTGAATGTTAGCCTGCCTCGCGTCATTACGCTAGAGTGTTGCGCGCGTTGTTTCAACTCCGAAGTGCAGCTTTCACTTTGCGAGCATGAGCTTGCGCCCAACGGCTGCCAGTCGTGTATCGACTTATGGATATTCCTTCGAGATCACCCGCGACCGATGTTCAGGCTTCGATCACCAAACTCAGCCTGGCCCGCAGACTAGCCTTTGGCGTAGTGATCTATTTCATTTTTCTATTGCTGTTGGCAGCGATTGAGATCGGGACGCGCCTTACATTGCCGCATGTTTCCAGTCTCGATCTTTTCGTCGTTACTTCTCAGCAAAAGGCGCAGGTAGCCGATTCGAAACAGTCAGGAATCTTTGAGGGCGATCCTCTCCTGCTGTGGCGTTTGAAACCGAATCTTGATCACGCGATTTGGGACTTCACTGTCCTTTCAACCAACGCCGAACACCTGCGCACGAAGAAACCCAATCAACCGCTTGGTCCGAAGCGGCCGGGGACGACTCGGGTGGTTTGTCTTGGCGACTCAGTTACGTTTGGTTATCGGGTGCCGCCAGTCTGGCCCGAGAAGCCAGCCGAATACGATCCAACCTGGCTTCCCTATCCGATGTTGCTTGAAAAAGAGCTCCGGAGCGCAAATCCGGGCCAGGAGATTGAAGTCATCACGATGGCAGTTCCCGGCTATACCAGTCATCAGGGCCTCGCCTGGCTCCGCCGAGATATCGACGAGTTGAAACCAGACCTAATAACTATAAGCTTCGGTTGGAACGACGCCAGCTATAGCGACGTTCCAGACCACAAAGCCATCGTAACTACTAAATCAGCAGTGGCGGTGCGTTGGTTGATTGACAATAGCCAGGCCTTTGCACATGCGACCCGTTGGCTCCGATCAACTGATACGGAAAGATCTGCCACGCATCGACCGGCGCCTCGCGTCTACCAGCCGGACTACGTCAACAATTTCCTGGCCATGGTCCAACTTGCGCGAGAACGGCGGATCGCCGTCATAGTGATCGCCGCCCCCTATCGTGACGTGGTCCCCACGGCGCCGGAGGGAGACTTGATCCCGCATTACCGAGAGTCGTTGCGAACGGCGATGCAGGCGCAGCGAGTGCCGTTTCTGCAAGTGTTGGAGTTAACCGAAAAGGCGTATCCCTCAAACGAGGGGTGGTTTGGCGAACGCATTCACCCGAACCATATGGGCCACCGGCTGATGGCGTCGGAGTTGTTGATTCTGATCAATTCCAGCGGCGGATTGAAAGATCTGAAAATCCCGGCGTTGACTCCGTAACACGGGACACAAACATTCATGTCCGGCCACCATGTATTGCTGTAAGCCATCGTGGATCGACCGGGGTAGATTTTCCATTTTCCATTTGTCATTTCTCATTTTCCATTGAAATAACCCAACAATGGATCCCGATGGCCAATGAAAGATGAAAAATGAGAAATGGTGAATTCAAGTTACAAGTGCAACAGCGGAATTCATTTTCGCTCCTACGGAGCGGGATAGAAAACGGCCGGCCCGGCTATAAACATCTCGCCTCTAATGGGGCAAAGCGCAACAAATGTTTTGTTGCACTTCCAAGTTGAATTCGCGAATGACAAATGGAAAATGTCCTGAGGGCGTGTCTCGCTATGATCAGACAGAGACATTAAGCACCGGGACAGGCAGGAATGCCTGTCCTACTTCAAAAAGGTATAGTGGCGCCGGAGGAACAGTATGAGTCTCAAAGAGCAAATCATTTCGGACATGACGGCTTCGATGAAAGCGCAGGACGCGAAGCGAACATCGACGCTGCGAATGGTCAAAGCAGCGTTGATGAATCGCGAGATTGAAAAAGGTGGCCAGCTTGATGACGAGGAGATGTCGAAGTTGCTGCGATCAATGGTCAAACAACGGCGCGATTCCATTGAGCAGTATGAAAAAGGCGCGCGCCAGGATCTTGCCGACAAAGAAAAGGCCGAGATCGAAATAATCGAAGCCTATTTGCCTCAGGCTGCAACGCGCGAAGAGATTGAAACGGCAGTGGCCGCGGCCATTTCCGAAGTTGGCGCCAACACGATGAAAGATATGGGAAAGGTCATGAAGGCCACTCAGACTGCGTTGGCCGGCAAGAATGCTGATGGAAAAACGGTCAGTGAAATCGTCAAGGCAAAGCTTGGCAGTTAACCGTGTCTTACGGAGTTGAAGGCGTGTCAATCAATGCTGACACGCCTTTTCTCGATCAAATTAGGCTAAGTGCTTTAGTTGTCTTCAGACTTTGGTTCACGGTAAGTGATGACTACTGACGGTTTGCCGTCACCGAAATCTTTTCTCTTCGTAAAAGTACCCAGCACTTCGCCGTTGCTTTTCTTCACCACAATCCTAACGATCTTCCCTGACTTTTTGTGCCTGGGCTTGTACCTGTTGTCGTTCCCGCCCATGCAGTCTTCTCCATGATTTTTCCCGCAATTGATCTCTAAAGAGCCTCCCTTGATTATGATGTCGTCGTCGGCAGGAGGTAATTCCGGGGATTGAATCACCAGGGCAGAAACACCAAGGGCCAGAACACAGACAGCCGCAAGGGCAATGATCATGAAACGTAAGTGACGCATCGTTACTCTCCTTTATGCTTAGGGGTGGAAGAGACTGGTAGGCAAGGCTTCCTTGTCTAACCGTTCTACTAAATCAGACAGCTAAAAGATGGCGCTCCTACTCGGAACCGAGAAGCTGGTCAAGTTGTTTTCGAAATCGTTGGATATCCGGGCGATTGAGGTAGGAATTGTAGTTGTCACTACCCCAGCGCTGTTCGAGTTTGGAACGCGTATCTCTTGCCCGCATAGCATACGCGCGGGCCGTGTTTTTGTCGCTCAGATTCTGGCGGGCCTGCGCCGCAAACAGAAGGGCCAGCCACTCTGAGGCCGGTTGGTCCATTCGCGCGAAAACTTCCCGAGCCTGCAGTGCGTTGCTCGATGCAGTTTCGGCATCGCCGGCCAGCGTCGCGGCGGCCGCCAACGCCAGCTGCGCCCGGGCCAGCTCAACTGGATCGTTGAGGTGCCGCACCAAATCTATCACTTCCGTGGTTAGTTGCTTACCGCGTGATCTTGAGCCGCCATATGATTCGCTCAGAGCCATGACGATTTTGGCAGACCTCGCGGCGTTCTTAAACTCGGTCCCTGCTTCCTCAAACACTCTCCCGGCCGCGCTTCGCGCATTGGCAAAGTTATCCTGCCTCAGGGCTGTCTCCGCGAGCACAAGCTGGACTTCGAGCGACAACCTTTTTAATTCGCCGCCCGGCCTATTGGCGATCGCTGTTGCCTGATCCAGAAGCGATCGAGCTTCGTCGAAACGGCCCAGCCGGCTCAACACGTCGCCACGAGTTGCCAGGTTATAACCCATGCTGCGCTGAATTCCCTGTGCGCTATAGATCGCAAAAGCTTTGTTCAAATGGTCGAGTGCTTCTGTCAACTTCTCTTCACGCGCCAGGGTTGAACCTCGCTCCGCGTGAGCTAATGCAATCAGTGACTGATCATTCAGTTCCAACGCAAGCTGCAAAAGTTCATTTTGGCTCTTGTCTACCGCAGCATAATCACCTTTTTGCAGGTTTGCCCGAGCGAGCAGGGCCAGACACGAAAATGTTTCAGAGCGGTATCCGCCCTGCTGGTAAAAAGCTAAAGCGGGTTCGAGATACCGGACCGCCTCATCGGGCTTATTTTGCTGTTGACGCAAACTTGCCAGCGACACCCGAGCTCTCGCCTCATTTCGCCGCGCTTTGGCCCGTTGGGCCAGCTCCAGCGCTTGTTCCAGATACTTTTGGGCCTCGGCCTGCTTGCCACGGACCAGAAGTGAGTTGCCCAGGTCAACCAATCCCCGCGTGCTTAGGTTTTCCATCCCGTTTTTCTGAGCCAGCTCAATTGCATTTTCGGCAAACTCAGTGGCGCGCGCAGTTTCGCCGGCGTCAAAGGCGACGCTGCACAACTGCAGCAGGATCTTAATGCTTTGCGACTTGTTGTCGTTTGCTTTGGCGAGGACCAGCGCCTGTTCAAGTTGTGCGCTGGCTTCGGGAAGATTGTTTCGTTTATTGTAAAGCGCCCCCCGTTGGAACATCACCTCCGCCCGACCTTCAACATTCCCCAGAGCCTGGTAAATTGACTGTGCTTGATCAAAAGACGCAAGTGCGGATGCGAGATCGGCTTGTTGCCCATAGAGAATCCCCAAACGCAGGTGGGCCGTCGCGTATTGAGAGTTTTTGCTGCTGGCTTCTTTGTAACTCTGAATAGCGTTTTTTACGTCGTTATTGTTTTCATGTGCGCGGCCAAGATCGACGAGTGCAAAAGCTTTCTCAGCATCAGACACCTGCGCGGCAATTTGCTTGTACAACTCGACTGCTCTGGCAGAATCGTGCCGGGCGGTCGCCGTAATGGCATCCAGCTGTAGAGCGTCCATACCTGGCAAGACTGCCCGATCCGCGCTGCTGACGCGCAGCAGTTCATCTTTCGCCTGATCGATGTAGTCAAGCTCAACCAGCGCCTCTGCTAAACGTCCATGCGCGAGGAGAAACTCGTCGTCGGCGCTGATCGCTTTTTGAAGCGCCTGGCTGGCCTGATAGTAAGCGCCATCTCGAAGAGCAGCGGTGCCAATGTCATACCAACGCTGTGCCTCCGCGGGCGGCGTATGCGGCTTCGGGCGCGTGAAGAGCCATGCGAACCCGCCCAGTGCAATCAGGGCCACCCCCAGGAGGATATAAGAAATAGGAATTCGCGGTCTTTGCAGGATTTGAGAAAGATTGGTGAAGGTGTTGCTATGGCCGCTAAGGATTGACGGCGAGGTCCGTCTGATTAGCGTTTGACCTGACGCTTCTTCCAGTCGCTCTTTGACAGCATTCAGATCAGCAATCAACTCCCTGGCTGACTGGTAACGTTTGCTGGCCTTTTTTGAAAGCGCTTTCAGCGTAATGAAGTCGAGCTGAGCAGGTATGGCCGGATTAATTTTGGAAGGTGCAGGAGGTTCGACATGGAGCACGTTGGCCGCGATTTCAATAAAGCTGTTACCCACAAAGGGCGTGCGACCGGTGATTGCCTCATACAGAAGCGTGCCCAGGGAAAACAGATCGCTGCGGCCATCGATCGCGCTGCCGGTCGCCTGTTCGGGTGAAAGATAAGCCGGCGTCCCCAGCACTACACCGCTGCGCGTCTCGGTGGAAAGCAGCGTCTGAGCTTCAGGCTCCGAACTCAATGCATGATCTTTGGTAAGTTGCTTAGCGAGACCAAAATCCAGCACCTTAACCTGGCCGCGGTCGTCGATCATTATATTTGAAGGCTTGATGTCGCGGTGGACCACTCCGCGAGCATGCGCTTCGACTAATGCCTCGGCAACGGCGGTGACAATCTCGAGCGCGCGCGCGAGGACAAGTTCGCCATGCTGCATGAGGTCTGTCAGAGTTTGCCCGCGCGCTAATTCCATAACCAGGAACGGCCGGCCCTCGTCAGTCTCCCCGTAGTCGAAGAGCGTCGCGATGTTGTGATGGCTCAACTCTGAAACCGCGCGAGCTTCTCGCAGAAAACGCGCTCGGTAATCACGTGAGTCTGAGTTTACTGAAGGAAACTTTATCGCCACCCGCCGCCCAAGATGTGTGTCTTCGGCCAGGTACACAGTGCCCATGCCACCCTCGCCGAGTGGCTCAAGAATCCTGTAATGCGAAACCGTTTTCCCGATCATTGGCGGAAAGCTGTGATTGCGCGAGTCGCCCTTTGATAATTGGCGGGAGCCTAAAGTTCAGTAACTATGACACCAGAGGCTTTAGGAGTACGCGCGAATATTACGCCACACGTTCACTGTTTTCAATCGGTTGAGCTCTGAGTTCAACGAAAATTTCCCGTATGCGTCCCGCAAACTAAAAGGTGCGCGCCTTTTTGAGACGTCGCACCTTCTTTTTTCGCCTGAGAGCCGCTCTATGGAACTATATCGAGCGCAATCAGTTGACGACCCGAGATCACAAATTTCTCTGGCATCAATTCCATTTCAGATACGGCCGACAGCGCGGTAGGAGTATAGCCTCCCGAACTGCGGTCGCTGTTAAGTGTGGCGACAACCGAGGGCGGCAGGTTTGGCAGTTCGCTGGTGCCAATGACCGCTCCGGGCGTGATGCGGAAGAGCTTCACATAAAGCCTGTCGCTCTTCTTAATCTTGTTGATGGCGCCGACCAGTTGGCCCAAATCCTGCGGCACGAATGATCTCGCTGCCGATCCTTCCTGGAGCGCCCCGCCGTCGCCGACGAAAACGAGAAGCTGACCGGGCGTGGCGTCTTCGGGTATGCGAACCGGAATTCGCTGCACAAACTGCTTGCCCGATTCGGTGCGAACATATGCCTGCACCTCAATGGTTTCGCCGCGGCGCGCTTCAGTTTTATTCAGCGCGATCCGTTCGAGAGTTGCCGCATATTTCGTGTCGGTGGAAGTGATATCGAGCGTAATGCCTTCGATCGTCACATCGTCAAAACCGCTGCCGAGTAATGAACCAATTGGCGCGGCAACGGAGCCGGCGGCGAGTCCAGGCGAGTTTGCGGACGAGAAACGACGATCGAGTTCAATCGTTTGCTGTCCCTTTACGTTGATCGAGCCTTTGATGGAGATTGTAGATTCACCTTGCGCTCGCTCGCTCGAAGTAATCGTGTTAAAGACAGTGATGTTGAGCAGCAAAGGTGTCAGAAAAGGATCGTTGGCCACTTCATAAACAAACGTTTCACTGCGATCCCGGCTGGTTCGCAGGTTGATTTTCACTGGAATCATTTTCGGCGCCTGGCCGAGTTCACCAAAAACGCCTACTGAGCGGTCTTGAGAAATCGAACCCATCATCGCCTGCGGCACGGACAGCTTGAAGGAATTGTTGACGTTTGGAATCACCGTCACCACCGAAGTCTCGCTCATCGGCATGTCGGAAGCGCCGAGATTCAGAAACGGATGTCCAAAGGCGTAGATGCGATCGCCATCTCTGAATGTGACAGTGCCCGAAGCGGCGATTGAATAATCTCCGCGGACAAGTTGCACGCTAATCGATGTTCCGGGGAGCAAGGTCTTCTCGGTAGCCTTGGCCAGCGGAGTAATGCCGGCCCCGCCGCCCGCGCCTGAAACCGGGAGCAGCCCATTCGCAATCAATTCCGGTGAAAAAATGGCGAGCGAGTCCGAGCTAATTCCGCTGAAAACTACTGGCGTGGCGATGGGAGTGATCTGTTGGCCCATCAGCGGGACAAGGCGCGAACCGGCTGACACTGGGGCAATAAGCGAAGTTGAGCCGATCGATTGCTTGGGTAAGCGAAGTTTCCAATCGGTGGCCGCGAGGTCGGCGTAAGAAACTGGACGTGGTTCGGTCGCGACTCGGGCGGCGGCCTCGGGTGCTGAACCTTTTTCAAAAATGTCGATCATCTGCTTAATCGGCGTAATGCCGGCAATGGGCTCTTTCGAAAACGGAAAACTGAAGGCTATCGCGCCGATGAGTTTGCCATCGATGTAAACTGGCGAGCCCGACATGCCCGCGAAAACGCCCGTCTTTTCAACGTTTGCGCCGCTCAGTTTGCCAATAATCAAAGACTGTCGCGGGCCCGGGTAACCCGGAAGCACGCCCAGAATCTCGACCGCGAATTCCTGCGGCTCAGTACCTGAGAAAACCGTTCCCGCCGTGCCTCGCATCCCGGGGCGCAGATCTTCGAGCGCAAAAAACCGTGCGTCTTTCGCCGCGGCTTCCGATCCTTCGTCCGAGGTCCGGGTTACCTGTGCGCCGGCCTTCGTTTTGGGGGCAGGTTTTTGCGCGAGGCCCAAACTGCTGAGGGCGACGATGGCAAAAGCAACAGCAACGATCTTCAGTGATCTCTTCATTAAAACTAATACCTCTTAGTAATTACTGCTCGGCTCCGCTCGGGCGCCTTGAAGTTTGACTATAGCTTTCGTCCCAAAGGCGGTCAAGGAAGTTGCTTCCTCTCCTCAAGTTAGCGTTAGACGTAGCGAACGCGGAAAACGTTCCTTGAGGTGAGTAAATTAGATTAGTAGCGATTTAGCTGAGGAGTTGACCTGTTCTTTACCACGCATGAGCCAGGCTCTGGCGGGAAATCCATCGTGGTGCTGTGATCCCGCTAACTCAGCGATTTCGCTATTTCCGCCCACCAGACTAAGATCGCGACAAATGCACTCAATCGCAGGATTCATCCTGGCCGGCGGCAAATCGCGGCGAATGGGCAAAGACAAATGGAAACTATTGCTCGATGGCCGTAGATTCATTGATCGCATCGCCGACGAAATCAAATGTGTGGCTTCGTCCGTCGCAGTGGTTGGCGACCTTGACGGCAGTTTAACGATAGATGGTACGCCCGCGACCGCAGCGAGTGTAATGACAGTCCCCGACATTTTTCCGCAGTGGGGCGCGCTGGGCGGCGTTCACGCCGCGCTTACTAATTGCGATGCGGAATGGGCGCTGGTAGTGGCGTGCGATTTTCCTTTCGTAACCAAAGAGCTCTTTCTTCATTTGGCACGTGTGCGCGATAACTTCGAAGCCGTAGCGCCAGTGCAACAGGATCAGATTCCTCAACCTCTTTGCACACTTTATCGGGTTGAGCCGTGCCGGCGAGTCGCCGAGAGGTTGATCAAAACGGGCGAACGAAAACCAATTGCTCTGTTACAATCCGTCCACACTCGTTGGGTATCGTTTTCGGAAGTTGAAGACATCGCTGGCGCGGCGCGATTTTTTGATAACATCAACACGCCGGATGATTACGAGCGCATTCTGGGAAGGTAGTGCGAGAGTTTCTTAAAGTGCCGACTTTGCTGCATTGACTCTCGGCCGATTTTTCATGGCACAAAGACGACGGTTAGGCAAAAAACTATTCAAGTCGCTGTTACCAATTCTGCTGGTGTTGTCAGTAGCGTTTGTGGGGATCCTGACCTGGATCGTTTATGGAATCCTGAATCCGCCGCGTCAGGCTTATCTGGTCACGCCGCAGTCGTTTTCGAATATCAGCGGATCGGCGCTCAAAGTTACGGATGAAACCTGGACAAACCGTGACGGCACCAGGGCCCGTGGATGGTTGCTGCGCGGAGGAGAAGGCTCCCCCGCGGTCGTGTTTCTGCACCGTTACGGCGGCGACCGATCCTGGCTTTTCAATCTCGGCATAAAACTCAACGAGACCTCAAACTTCACGATTCTGTGGCCCGATCTGCGAGGCCACGGAATGGATCCGCCAGTAAAGTCGTCGTCGTTTGGCGTCAACGAAGGGGGAGATCTGTTAGCCGCGCTGGATTTTCTGAAGAGTTTGAAGGCGCCCAATCAGAATACCCTCGTTGCTAATCGCGTCGGAGTCTATGGAGTTGAGCTTGGAGCTTATGCGGCGTTGTTAGCCGCGAGTCAGGATCCAGGCGTTCAGGTACTGGCGCTTGATTCGGTCCCGCAGGATGCAAATGAATTGGTAAGCGCGGCTGTCAGTTCGGATCTTGGCGTCAGCAGTCCTCTGCTTTTGTCTATGGCTCGGTTAGCCACCCGCACATACTTTCTCGGCCAGTACTCTGATAAGACATCATGCGAGGCGGCCGCAGCGTTCAACACTCAACACGTTCTTTTGCTGGCCGGCGCCGACGATGGGCATTTGCGTAATTCAACAGTAGCGTTGCGAACATGCTTTCCAAACGGCGTAAAACTGGAAGCGCGAACAGACCTGCCCCTGACTGGCTTCACGCTTGCCTCCGCTACTGGTGAACAAGGCGAAGCTTACGATCGACCCGTAATTGATTTCTTCTTGAGAAGTTTGCGTTGAGGTAGGACAGGCATTCCTGCCTGTTCATCGCTTGCAGTTTGAATTTCAAGAGCGGGACAGACAAGAATGTCTGTCCTACTTCTCTCTGATCACAATCAACGCAATGCGGCCGTTATCCCCAATCACATCGATGTATTCTGGGCTCTCTTCTACCAGTGACGCCAACTCACTGAGCGGCACAAAGACCAACAGCGGCTCTTTCCGGCGAAGACTCTCTGCGATCGCCGGCGCCTGACTTTCAAACATTATCGGTTCCTGATCAGAGCCATAGATAACTCGGCCACCCGCATAAAATTCGGGAGTGCGATCATCGCGCTGAAGTCCGTAAATCAGTGTTTGCGAAAAACCACGCTGGTCTGCGAGCTGAAGAAGATGCTTTGCAGTTTGATGTTCCGCGGATTGCGGAGCCCAACAATGCAGGACAACCAAGACCACGCCGAGAGCCGCCGCAGTGACGATCAACGAGGCGCATCGATTTCTCGAAATCAACAGCAGAACACCCGCCACACCCAGACACGTTGCGATGATGCCGGCGCAAAGCAGCGCTGGATGTCCTGTTCGCCAGGCGAATATTGGCACCGCGCCTGCCAGCAGCATGCTGACCGCGGCGGTGATGCGCAGTGCCCACTTCCCCTCGCCCAGGCTGAATGAGATCCGGCTCAGCCTGTAGCCAGCAAGCAACGTCATTGCCGGCAACACGGGAAGAATGTAGCCGGGAAGTTTGGAAGTTGAGAAGCTGAAGAAAAGGAGTGGAAACAACAACCAGGCAAACGCGAAATTCAGGAGTTTAGTTGTCGGATCCTCGGCACGCTTTCGCTGCCATGGTTTCGAACCCCGGATTTCATCAATGATGAACGCGGTCCAGGGCAGCGTCAGTGGAATCAGAATGAGCAAATAGAAATAGACCGGCGCCGGGTGACGGTATCTATTCGAAACATAGCGAGCGAATTGATGCTGTATGAAGAACTGATCGACGAAGGGCCAACCGTGGCGCCAAATCACGGGCGCATACCAAAGCGAGGCGACGGCCAACGACAATGGCACTCCCCATAAAACGCTCATTAACACTTTTCGTTCAGGCAGGCGCCGCCGGAAAAGCGAGTAAAGACCGACGATGCCCAGGGGAATCACGATCCCGATCAACCCTTTCGCCAGAAGCGACAGCCCGACAAAAACATAAAACCCGAAGAGTAATCTGCGGCGATGGTGCGAGTCCGCAGTCAATTCAGAGACCAGGAAAAACGCGAGGGCCCACGCGATCGTCATGGTCACGATAATGTCGAAACTCGCGGCGCGGGCAAAAACCACAATACCCAGAGTGGTCGCAGCCGCGAGCGCGCTCCAAAACCCTAAGTCAGTAGGACAGACAATCTTGTTTGTGCCTCTCTGATCCGAAGGTTCCGCCATATCTTTCGTTCGGCGAAAGTCCGACGACACAGATCGCCCAACGAAAAAAACCGCTCCCACTGTCAGCAGGCCGGCAACTGCCGCGGGAAGCCGCGCCGTCCACTCCGTCACCCCAAATAATTTGTAGCTGGCAATCATCATCCAATAAAGCAACGCGGGTTTTTCAAACCATGGATGACCGCCGAGAGTTGGCGTGATCAGATCTGCGCGCGTGTACATTTCGCGGGCGATCTGGGCGTAGCGAGGTTCATCAGGACCAAGCAAGGGGAGGTGACCCAGACCGTATAAGTAAAATGCTGCAACGACGAAAAAGAGTATGAGACTGCCGCGCTTGGCAAGGGTTGAAAGTTGCAAGTATAGTCGCTCCGCGATGGAAGTAGGCAGAAAGTAGTAAGCAGAAGGCAGACGCTGCATACCCAAAGTTGCTTTCTGCCTTCTGCTTTCGGCCTGCTGCCTTCTGTGGGATTAACCTAAACCAAAAAGAGAATTCCGTAAACTATGCTTCGCACCGCAGTAATCGGCGTGGGCCATCTTGGCAAACACCACGCGCGCATCTATTCCGATCTGGCTCGCGAAGGCATGATCGAGTTTGTGTCGGTCTGCGATCTGGATGAACAAACAGCACAGGCGATTGCCGCGGAAAGACACGCTGATTGGTCCACCGACTGGCGTCAGCTCATCGGTAAAGTTGATGCCGTTAGCCTGGCTGTTCCCACTGAATCACACAGCGCGATCGCCTGCCACCTGCTGCGAGCGGGAATCCATGTGCTGGTGGAAAAACCGATCGCCCGAAGTCTCGCCGAGGCGGACGAAATGATTGCGGCCTCGTCGCAGGGCGGGTCGCTTTTGCAAATCGGCCATGCCGAACGATTCAATCCCGCGCTGATTGCTCTACGTCCTCATGTGCGCAATCCGGTCTATTTTGAGATTCATCGCGTGGGCGAATTTACCGCGCGGTCACTCGACATTGATGTCGTCCTCGACCTGATGATTCACGATCTCGACATCGTGCAATGGTTGGTCGGCGAGGACGTTGAAGTCAATGAACTACACGCCGTGGGAATTCCAATCCTGACGAGTAAAGTGGATGCGGCCAACGCACGGCTCGAGTTTGCGTCAGGCGCGGTAGCAAACATCACTGCGTCGCGAGTTGGCACTGAAAAGATTCGCAAGATGCGTTTCTTCCAACCGCACGATTACGTCGCGGTGGATTACGCCACCAAGCACGTATCGATTAGCAGCCTTTCGCCGCCGGCCGCCAACGGCGCCTGGCCCGGCGTGCATACGAAGAACCTCGACATCATTGATGTAGAACCTTTGCGAAGCGAAATCGTCGCGTTTATTGAGGCGGCGCGCGATGGGCTGCCATCGCCTGTCTCGGGGCGCGCGGGACGAAATGCGCTCGCGCTGGCAGTGCGTGCGTTGGAACGAATCGCAGAACATACTGCCAAGGTTCAGGTAGACGCTGTGGGTTCGAAGTAACCACGGTGGTAGTCGCAGTCGGGAAGGCGCGCTCGCGCCGGCTCTTCATCAACAGAATCTACGGCAAATGACGCAAGCAGCCAATTCCGTCTCAGAGTTTCTGAAAGAGCGCGTGCAGGCCGGCGACTTCCCTTCCGCTGTTTACATTGTCGGCGAAGCTGGCCGTGCGGTTTTCAAGGACTCTATCGGCAATGCTGTGGTCGAGCCTTCCCGAATTCCAGCCACGCTCGACACCATCTACGATCTCGCTTCGCTCACCAAACCTCTGATCACGGGACTACTGTCCGCTCGCCGAATTGAGTCCAGGGAAATTGCTCTCGATGTTTCTGTAGCGGAATTCCTGCCTGAGTTTAGTCGTCATGATAAACAATTGATCACTGTGGGCCAGTTGCTGACGCATACATCCGGCCTTCCAGCCTGGCGTCCGCTCTATATTCTGGCTGAGGGAAAAAGCGAGAGGGCCCTCGCGGCGATTGCGAACGTCGATCTCGAATACGCCCCCGGCACGCGCGTCATCTATTCCGACCTTGGATTCATTACCCTCGGCTTGTTGTTGGAGAAACTTAGCGGGCGGCCTCTGTCCGAATTGGCGCTCGAAGAAATTATTCACCCGTTGGGTTTAGAACGCACCTTCTTCAATCCCGCCCTTGCGATGCAAACGGGGATCGCAGCCTGCGAGACCGGAAACGCCTACGAACGAAACACCTGCGCGGAGTCTAACGCCGGAGAATATCAGAGCTGGCGAGAGGATATTATCTGGGGACAAGTGCACGACGGCAACGCACACTTTCTCGGCGGAGCGGCGGGGCATGCGGGTCTGTTTTCAACCGCACGGGAAACCCTGATCCTCGCAAACCAATTTCTTGGACGCGGAACTGAAGATGCTCCGGCGGATCAAGTGTCTCTCCTGAAGAACGAAACGCTCGATTTGTTTCGCCAGAACCTAACCGCTGGATTGGAAGAGAGCCGCAGTGTCGGATGGATGCTTGCGGAAAGCAGCGGATCGTCGGCTGGCCCGGATCTGCCGCCGAAGAGTTTTGGTCACACCGGCTTTACCGGTACAAGCTGCTGGATCGATCCACAACACGATCGCGTTTTCATTCTTTTGACTAACCGTACACACGCCCGCGCACTCCCATTCGTAAACCTCAATAGCGTAAGACGACAATTCCACAGTCTGGCGGTTGGAGCGCTGGTCAGATGAGACTCGTGACGTGTTTTTTAGTGGATCACTTTGCCATCGGCGTTAGGGCGCGGATCCCTGGGAAGTAAGGTAAAGGACGTGAGTCCGATAAACACATGATCGCCGCGACGCAGTTTCACTGACATGGTTTCCGGTTTTGGTCTCGTCGCAATGATCGGTTTGGCTGTCGGACTTTCCGGAGTTTCGGTAGTGAGATAGTAAGGAGTGTCACCACTATCGCATGAGCTACCGCCGGAGGGATCGAGCCGAATGCGCAAGCGTTCATAGGCGCCGACGAAACTCGTCTCTTCAACAATCCCGCCCGCAAAGCAGGATTCTCCAGATGAAAGTTCCTGTGTCTTGCTCAACGACACGTCTTCCGGTCGAAAGATCAGCTTGACCGGTTGACCTTCAGAAAATTTCTCAGGGTCTATGCGAGCCGCAACTTGCGCCGAACCAATCTCAACGTGATCTTTGCGCATCACACCCTCGAGAATATTCGCGGCGCCGAGGAAAGTTGCCACATACTCAGTAGCCGGATTGTTGTAGACCTCGGCGGGCGTGCCGATCTGTTCGATCTGGCCCACGTTGATTACGGCGATGCGATCGCCGAGTTCAAGCGCCTCTTCCTGATCATGCGTAATAAAAATCGCGGGAACGTTTACCTTCTTTAGCAGAGCGCGTATCTCACGTCGCAGGTGAGTTCGCGTCTGCGCGTCAAGAGCGCCAAACGGCTCATCGAAAAGTAACACTTCCGGATCGTAGGCGAGCGTGCGCGCGATCGCAACCCGCTGCTGTTGACCGCCAGAGAGTTGCGACGGATATTTTTTTCGATGCTCTTCCAGCTGAACCAACGAAAGCAATTCGGCGACCGTCTTCTTGATCTCCTTGCGCTTGCGTTTTCTGATTCGGAGTCCGTAGCCGATATTCTTTTCCACTGTCATCTTCGGGAACAGTGCATACGACTGGAAGATCACGCCGACGCCGCGCTCCCGCGCCGGTAATTCAGTCACATCCTTGCCATGGATCATTATCTTTCCGGTGTAAGGCTGTTCGAGCCCCGCGATAATGCGCAGGATCGTTGTTTTCCCACTTCCCGACGCTCCCAGCAACACGAGGGCCTCACCTTCCCCGACATCAAACGAGATATTTTGCAACACGCTCGTTTTGCCGAAGAACTTACTTATGCCAACGACGCTGGCCGCGCTGGTAGAAACTGGTGGCGAGCTCTGCCTCAGATCGTCTCTGATCAAGTTTTCCATACGGCTAACAGCTTGTGCCATGAACTAATCCTCAGACTAACTGGCGACGTTTCGCGTCGAGTGTATCTGTTCAGAACCACCTGCGTGGTTCTTACGCATTCTGGTCAATCTACATCAAGCCAGTCGCGGGCAAAAAAGAGCACACTGAAAATCATAAATGAAAACAGCGCGAGGACAATCGCGATTGCGTTTGCAGCTTCGATCTGGCCCTCGTTGAATTTGGCGAAGATGTAAAGCGGCGCCGTCTGCGTGCGGCCAGCCAGGTTTCCGGAAACCAGGATGGTTGAGCCAAATTCTCCTACCGCGCGGGCGAATGTCAACAACGCGCCTGACACGATGGCGCCTCGTAACGACGGCAGCGTCACATGCCAGAAGGTCTGCACGCGCGTGGCGCCTATAGTTGCCGAAGCTTCTTCCAGCGACCGGCTCATCGTGTCGAATACAGGTTTAATAACTCCGAAAGCAAGCGGAAAAGTAACGAAGATGTTGGCAAGGATGATGGCTCCTGCAGTAAACATCGTTTGGATTCCGTGAGGCGCAAGGAAGCGTCCGAGCACGCCGTAAGGTCCCCATAAAAGAAGCAAGGCAAAGCCTGCAACGGCCGTGGGGATTGCGGTGGGCAGCGAGATGGTGACGATCAGTGCGTTGCGGCCCCAGAAGTTGTAGCGCGACAGCACGTAGGCTGCGAAGAGCCCGAAGATGACGTTGAAGACCGTTGCCCAAAAACTCGTGACCATCGAAAGTTTGAGCGCGAACACCGCCTCCGGTGCCGTAAGTGAAGCCATGAAGCTCGCCAAGCCCTGACTGGTTCCGAAAAGAAAGATTGACGCAAGGGGAAGGAACACCAGCGGCAACATCATGATCACCAGCATGCCGATGCTCAAAGGCCGCGCGACATCGAAGCCGCGCACGTGACGCATTGTGGGAATCATGCTGCTCATCTGATTATTGCCGATTCACTTTCGCTGCACCTGGTCCCTGAAGATGCCTTCGATAATTTCCGGATAGGCTCGATCCCATCCGCCAAAGTAGTCGATCGTGATCTCTGTCTCAATCTGTGCAAGCTGCTTGTTTTCCTGATCGAGCGTGGGGTTGATTCCTGAACGGTAGTAGAAAGTAACGAAAGACTTCTGAGCTTCGTCGCTCCAGAGATACTGCATGAAGGCATCAACTACCGGCCGTTTCGCAGCGGTGACGTTTCGGTCGATGACTACAGCAGGATGTTCGCTGAATATTGTGGCTTTGGGAATCACAATCTCGACCGGCGTTTTACCAGTTTCCTTCATCAGCAAGCCCTCGAGCTCGTAAGTAATCAACGCGTCGCCAAAACCGGTTTCAAATTGCGTGCGCGCCTCGCGCGCCGAGCCCGGAGTTGAAATTACGTTGCGCCAGATCGCCCTCAGCGTCTGTAACGCTCGCGCTTTGTCGGCCTCGCCTGACTCCTTTTCCGACTTCACCAGCTCTGAGCCGTACATTGCCAATACCGACCACTGTGCTCCTCCCGAACTTACCGGGTCTGGATGAATTAATCGCACCCCGGGTTTAGCGAGGTCGGGAAAATCACGAATGCCTTTTGGATTTCCCCGTCGCACCAGGATCACGAATGGTGTCTTGTTCAGGATTCCCTTGTTCGGCAGGGATCGCCAATCAGACGTGACAAACCCCTTTTCTTTAAGTCGACTGGCATCGCGTTCAATTGAAAGAATCGCGATGTCGGCGCTGACACCTTGCAGTATTTGGTTCGTGATCGTTTCGGAGCCGGCGAAGGATGACGTGAACTTAACGTCAACGCCGTGCTCGCGTTTCCACTTGGCTGCGAAACCAGGGTAAACAGACTTCTCCAGGGACTCTTTCATTATCGAGAATCCGTAGACGGTTATGTTCAGGCCCCCGCCTTTATCCGCCGTCGGCTCCGGCAAACAACCAACAATCGCGATTGTCAGTACAAACAAAATCGCGCCAGCCAGAAGTGCCTTATTGAAGCTGCGTTTCCGCATGAGGAGTCAGTGACCTCTGAATTTTTCAAAGGCTGTCGGCAGCCTGCAGACTCGTTTTCAGGGGTTATTGGTCTATACCATACCTCGCCGCGGTCTGGAAAGACTCAAGGGCTTGCGATTATGATCTCCTCAATGCAGTATTCGAGCGATTTCAATATGCAACGTTTTCACAGCGGGAGTTTCACCATCAACAAAGGCGCAGGTGGCAGACGCCGCCCGACTTTCAGGGTAGTTTCATCCTGCTTGGCTTTTCTCATTCTGGCCGGCTGCAATTCAAGGTCGAAAACTTCGCAACCAACGCCTCCGGAAATCGTCATCGCCGCCGCCGCGAGCCTCACCGACGCGTTCGCCGAAGTTGGTCCACGATTTACCAGCAAGACCGGAATACGCGCAGTTTTCAGCTTCGGAGCCACTGCGGACCTCGCGAAACAAATCGAAAACGGTGCGCCGTTTGATGTGTTCGCTGCGGCGGACACTGAGCACGTCGAAGCGCTTGAAAGGAAAGGTTTGTTAACCGCAAACAGTCGCCTGCTCTATGCCAGGGGCCGGCTGGTGATGTGGCTACCGCCCGGGCGCAACCTGAAAGCGCAGCGAATTGAGGACATTGTCACGAAGGAGTTTGATCGCATCGCAGTGGCGAAACCAGACGTTGCACCCTACGGCAGGGCCACGGTAGAGAGTCTGCAGGCGTTAGGCATTTGGCACACGGTCGAATCAAAAATCGTTTACGCGCAGAATGTTTCGCAAACGAGGCAGTACGCCTCAACCGGGAATGCGGAGGTTGCATTCATTCCGCTCGCGCTGGTGCCTGTGGGTTCAGGAACCTACATCGAAGTGCCGGAGACATTGCACCGGCCCATCGAGCAGTCACTCGGGATAGTTCACAGCTCTTCCAATCAAAACGCGGCCCGGCAGTTTGTAGAATTTCTCATGAGCGACGAAGGTCAGGAGATCATGTTGAGGAAGGGTTACCGCAAGCCTCGATCGAATTAATCTGACGGCGACCCCATCCATGTTTTTGGCCAGACCGGACTTCGTCTAAACCAATTAAATCTCCGCAGACAACTCAGACGGCTTACACATGGACGGCTGCCCGTGGTATCTTCGCCCGCGGCAAAGTAAACTACGCTCGCCCGCTATGTACGCCTGCGTACATTACTGGTAAACTGCTACCGAATTGGCCGCCGCATCAGGAACCGAAGGCCGCGCGTTTCTTTTCTGACCGCCTCTTTAATACAAGCAGGGGATAGCACACCCAATCCTAGGCTGCACAAGGGTAGTCCTACGTGACGGCCACAATTCAACAGACCGTGATTCGTTATGAAAATATTACTTTATAATCCGGATAATGGCGTCACCCGCAATTTCATGCCCCACCTCTGGATGTTCCTGCTTCAGGCACTAACCCCTCCCGGCCATGAGGTAATTCTCATCGATGGCAATGCCAAAGCGATGAACGATGATGAGATCGTAAACTTTGTTCGCGAAAACAATATTGGATTGGTGGGAATCGGCGCCATGACCAGAATGGTCGCCAAGGCCTATCGCGTGGCCACTGCGATTCGTGCCGCGGGTGTCCCGGTGGTGATGGGCGGCCCCCATGTAACCGAGTGTCCTGACGAAGCGATTGGGAAAGGTGGTGGACCGCGATATGCGGACGCAGTCGCACTTGGAGAGGCTGACGAGACGTGGCCGCTAATCGTTGAAGACGCCGCGCGGGGAGAACTAAAGGAGATTTACCAGCCCGAGCGCGATGACAAAGGCGCGGATCGCAAACCAAGCCTGCAGCCTTATCCATCTATTCCCTGGGAGAAGCTCGATCTGGACCAGTTTAGTCTGGTGCCGAAGATGTTCCGTTCACGTCTGTCTGGCCTGGGAGCAGGCTGGGGATCATTTCACGTCGTGCCGTTGGAAACTGGCCGGGGTTGTCCCTATGGCTGCGAGTTTTGCACCGTCACCGGATTCTTTGGCGACTCGATTCGGTTTCGTACCAACGAAAGCGTCGTCGACGAAATGTTGCGACTGAAGGCGCGCGCGCGCAAAGAACGCGGACAAATAGCCGTCTTTTTTATTGACGACAATCTGGCCATCAATATCAAACGCACGAAGTCGCTGCTGCGCGACATCATCAAAGCCGGCGCCCAACTCCCCTGGGTCGCACAGATCAGCGCCAACCTGCTTCGCGATGAAGAGCTCGTCGATTTGATTGCCGAGTCAGGCGGACAGTGGGTGTTTATCGGAATGGAATCCATTGACCCGGCAAACATGGCCGATGTGAACAAGAACTTCAGCAAGCCAGGCGAATACGGTGCGGTGCTCGAGCGTCTGGCGCAACGCAACGTTTACGCGATCACTTCGTTCATCTTCGGCATGGATAACGACACGGCGGGCGTGGCCCAGCGCACGGTTAGTGAAATCAACTCGTGGCCTCCTGGTCTTCCCGTATTTGGCCAGCTCACACCGTTTCCAGCGACGCCACTTTATGACCGCTTAGCAAAAGCCGGACGCCTGACGCGACCGAAGCACTGGATGGACTTCGCCCCTTTCTGGATGGCCCACACGCCCCTCAAAATGACGATTCAGGAAGCGCGGCAGGAAACCGACAGTGCCTGGCGGGCTTCCTACAGCCCGGAACGAAATGCCGAGGCGATCGATTCAATTAGCGACGCGCCTTTCCGATACCGTCTCAGTCATCTGGTTTCACGCCTTTTCTTCCGCGGCATCTATTTCCCGCAAATGAACAAGCGCGCCTGGCTCAAGCTGGCATTCCAAAACCGTAAACCGATTCTCAGCCTGACCAGAGAAGCGATCGGCATGTGGCGTGCTGCGAAAAAGAAAAAGCCAACTGTTCAGGATGAACTGACCCCTGTGATGAACGAACAGAAGGCTGCGTAATCTGCAACTTCTAACTAGGAGCGCGGGCGTCTCGCCCGCACACCCTCAAAGACGAAGGACCTCCCCCCCACTGCTCAACAGATTCATTTTCGCACTTCGCGCTCATTGCGGGGCGGGATAAGCACCCCACCGCCCGCACTCCCAGCAAATCACTTCTCGATCACGTTCCGCATCTCTGGTATAAAGCGGGCTTGATTCCTTCTGATTCGGCCATGGAGGCAAATTGTGATGGGCGATGGTAAGCGGCTTCTCTTAATCAGCAATTCAACGCTTTACGGCAGCGGTTACCTTGAGCACGCGGAAATGGAAATTAGGAGTTTCCTGACCGGCGTAAGTCGCGTTCTCTTTGTCCCGTTCGCACTTGCGGATCGCAACAGCTACGCCGCCCGCGCGCGCGAAAGCTTTGCGGCGATGGGTTACGACCTGGATTCGATCCACGAGGCTCCTGATAAGCAGCAAGCGGTCATCCAGGCTGAGGCGATCTTCATCGGCGGAGGCAATACTTTCAGACTTCTGAAAACGCTTTACGATTTCGACCTTTTGGAATTGATCAGAGGAAGGGCGCAAGAGGGGATGCCATACATCGGTTCTTCCGCCGGTTCGAATGTTGCCGCTCCAACTATTCGGACTACCAACGACATGCCGATCGTCGAGCCTCCCTCATTCAACGCGCTTGGTCTCATAAGTTTTCAGATTAACCCTCACTATCTCGATCCCAGCCCGGATTCGACCCACATGGGCGAAACTCGCGAGGAAAGAATTCTGCAATTCCTCGAAGAGAATGAAATTCCAGTCGTGGGCTTGCGCGAGGGCGCCATGGTGCGTGTGGAAAATGATTCGGCGCTACTCAAAGGAACTTCCGGGGCTCGAGTCTTCCGCAAGGGCGAGCCGCCGGTTGAAATCCTCCCCGGTGCAAATCTCAACGACCTCCTTAGTTAGCATCGCGCAATCTCATTACGGTTAACTCTAGCGGACGCGTTTCATTGAAGTTGTAGTACTATGAACGCGCGGCGCGGCCCCCCAAGACTAAGCCGCGAGGTGTTCCGTTAATGCATCACTTACTCGCGCGGAGTTGTATATCGATTCTGCTGGCCCAGTCCCTTCTCTGTCCCGTCACAGTCTTCGCCCAGCAATCGCTTCGTAACGTTCACCGCCTGGCAGTGTCCCGTTCGTCCGACGGCAAAGCGTTCGAGGAATGGAAAACTAATTCTCCGGCAACGATCACTTCTGTCGATCATTTCCAGGAGCCCGCGACCACCTCTCCGGAACCAACCATTCGCGTTGCTCTGGCCACGAACGCGCGGTCGGCCACCGTCTCCAGTAGTGGTCAACTAATGAACACAACGGGCGATCTGGACAGCTCGTCGACTCTGGTAGCCCTTGAGGTCTCGCGTGTGCGGCTTGAGCCACGTCTGCTCTCGCCCTCGCCAGTACTTGATCCCGAAACGGGTTACCGGCTTCAAATTGCCGGCACCTCCGAGCGCGCACTTACTGAAACAAGATCGCGTGAAGTGCGCGAGGCCATCGGCGAAGAACCGCAGCTGGTCCAGGACTCGAATACCAAAATCTGGGGACTGCTGATTAGCACTCGTCGCTCACGCGCCGAAGCCGAAGAAATGCGGTCGCGTCTCGAAGAAGCAGGTTTCGAAGCGACGATCATTCCGCCCAACTCTTCTCCTTCAACAAACCCTCCGGCAAATAACACCTTGGCGCAATTGGCGCAGAACCGTTCATCGGATACCAGACCGCGTTCGGCAATGTCGTCGGCAGCAACTCCGCTCCCGGCCCGTTCGCCAGGCGGCTTGCGCCCTGCTGCCCGTTCGATAAACATGCCGTCCCGCGAGGTCGTCGCGTCAGCAGCAGGCGCCGGACGGCTATTTAGTTCCAGCGCACCCGTGACGTTTGCGCCAGCCGATGAAAAGTTGCCGGTGCGTTACGACGACAAACCTTACCGTGGACGCATTGAGGTCTTTGCCAACAAACGCGGCGCGCTGACAGTCGTAAACGTGCTGGGATTGGAAGACTACGTAAAAGGCGTGGTGCCTAATGAACTTTCAGCCGGCGGATATCCGCTGATCGAAGCTCACAAGGCGCAGGCAATTGCCGCACGAACTTATGCGCTGCGAAATCGCGGCCAGTTTATGTCGGAAGGCTACGACCTCTTACCCACCACCCGCAGCCAGGTGTATCGCGGTCTGGTTTCGGAGAACACGTTGTCGTCGCGGGCGGTGGACGAAACGCGCGGCATAATCGCAACCTACGAAGGCGAAGCGATAAACGCGTTCTACACTTCCACCTGCGGCGGACGCACTGAGGACGCCGCCAACATTTTCAATGGTCCATTGCCCTACGCGGTGGGCCGCGAATGCGCAGCCGAAGGCCGTGCCGCGTTAACGCCGTTTACAATCAAGACCTCGCGCGATCCCGCCGAGCTCAAAGAAGCGCAAAATGTTCCCATCGCGCGCGACGTCGCGTTGCTGGCAGTCCACAATTTCACTTCACTCAAAACAAAAATCTCGGATTCGTGGGTGAGCGACGACACGCCCGTGTCCGAGGTTCGTAGTTGGCTTGCCTCTGCCGCAACCCTGGCCCGGCAAATAGCTCCGACTGTTACTGAAGAAGTGAACCGGGCCGCCCCTTTTGCCACTGCATTGAGTACTGCGGTCTTCGGTGAAAGCCGTGGCAACACACTGCTGAACGCCGCGGACATTGATTATTTCCTGGCGGTGCGCGACGCAAAAGATGTCCCTGAGCTTAATCGCGCAGATGTCGCGATGCTCGTTCGCGACGGTTATCTGTCTGTCTTGCCGGATGCAACCTTGCGGCCGCGCGATCCGATTTCCCGCGCGCGGGCACTGCATTCAATAGCGCGCATTCTGGAATCGCGAAACCTGCTCCAGATACAGAAAGGGACCGCCAGACCAACTTCAGACGACAACCTGATCCTGCGCAGCGCCAAAGGCAGGGATGTCCCCGTCAAGATTAGCGCCGACGCTTTTCTGTTTCGCCAGATCGGTGAACAGGTCTATCCCGTTCGCTCAGTGGCCCTGGTTGGCGGCGAGCCAGTCATCTTTCATGTCAGCTCCGCCGGCGAAGTCGACTACCTGGAAGTGAAACCTGCGCCAAACGGGGCTGCCGCAGACCGCTTCTCGCCTTTCACGAATTGGACTAACGACTTGTCGGTGGGCCAGGTGCAGTCGCGTCTGGGTCGCGCCGGCAGTGGGATTGGTTCGTTGACAGATTTACGGGTGGTTTCGCGCGGCAGCTCTCGTCGAGTTACCGACCTCGAAGTGATCGGCACCAACGGCATTGCACACGTGCGCGGTGGGCGCATTCGTTCAGCCCTGGGCTTGCGCGAACAGCTCTTCGTTATCGAGCGCAGGTATGACGACGACGGACGCGTGACCGGTTTTAGTTTCATTGGCCGCGGCTGGGGCCATGGCGTCGGCATGTGCCAGGTTGGCGCCTACGGACTTGCGCGGCAGGGCTTTAGCGGCGAACAAATACTGAAAGCTTATTACACGGGAATTGAGTTGACGAGAATTTACTAGAGTTTCTGGGTGAGCATTGCATCTCGGTGACAGCATACTACCGTGCAACTAGCTTTCAAAGATGCTCACGGTGCGATGACGATAATCGATTGTGTGACGGCAGCCCCTTAGCATATGACTTCCAAGAAGGGCTTCGCTGACTGCTCCGCAACGCGCAACGGCAACTCTGATCCTTCTGCCAAGCCAATCGGATTTCAGTTGAGCAAGCAGAGGCAAAAAAGGCTTCTCCGGTCACCGACAAAAAATCTTGGTGCGCTTCAAATCTTAGATCCGTATGGTCGGCAACTCTCCCCGGAATAATCAGGCTACCGTCGAAACCCGTGTCGACCAGCACCTCAACAGACAAAGAGCCGATATCGAGTCTCACCACCGCTCGTTATTCGAATTAAAGTATCCCTGCATTTGCATCAGGAACGAGGGGTCATCAAACGATGAGCGTAGGGTGAGCCCACTCGAAGGAAATAGAGCAAACCTACATGTCCCGCTCCGCGCGCCTTGTCTGCCGCTTCTACCTCATCCTCTCCAACAAAATAGTCGTTAGTCCCTAGCTCAATTGCCACAATTTCCCCCGAATGTTCGGGCTCAAGTTTCTCAGCCAACTGGTCCCCATACGTTTGCTTAGCGCGGTCAATCAACTCCATGGTCCAATGCACACCTTCGATCACTTTATCAATTGAGTCGTCGCAGCAACCTACCCAACTGGCTTCCTTAAAGGGGGCAACACCAATAGCGTTTTGAGCTGAGAGGGTCCCTCCTGTATTGTCACTTCTTCACCATGCTCCGGACAGATGCGAATCCTATCCGGCAACGTCTTGATCATCTCCCTAGTCCGTGGGATGACTGCAAAGTCGGACGGCTCTATCGGTTTTTGCACTGTCACTAGAATATTCCCTTCACGTCAAAACTCGGTGCAACATAGTATTACATGATCAAGATTCTTCGAACGTTCCGGCATCTAATCAAACAGCTCTTGTATGAAAGAATTCCTGCATCCCCAAGCCTCCTGTTGCTTGGTTCTCAATCTGTCTTAATGCCTAACATGTATGATAAATTGCGCCTTACAGCCTCAGAAAATAGAGGAACCACCTATGGCCTCAACGATTGAACCGCTGCTAACAGTCGCCGACCTCGACGTTTTCCCCGACGACGATGGGAACCGCTATGAACTCATCGGAGGGGAACTCTTCGTGTCTCGTGCTCCCGGTATTCCTCATCAACGCGTACTTAGCAATCTTCAACTGGAGTTCGGTAACTATCTGAAGGCTCACCCGATCGGCATTCTCGTGCCCAGTGCCGGCGCGATATTCAGCAACTATGGCGCGGTGATTCCCGACCTCTGCTTTGTTCGTCATGAACGTTGGGATGAAGTTGTCACGGGCGAGAAGTTCACTGGCGCGGTTGACCTGGTCGTCGAAGTCACCTCCCCGGGAAAGACCAATCGTCAGCGCGACCTCGATGCCAAGCGCGGGCTCTATGCCAGGTACGCCGTCCGCGAATACTGGATCGTTGACACTGATAATCGATCAGTGCTGATTTTTCGTTTACAGGGATCGACTCTCCAGGAAGCCGCCACGGTTTCAGGCGAAGACGTGCTGACTTTACCCCTTCTTCCCACATTTCGTTTAAAAGCAAACACCGTCTTCAACCTCTGACAGACTGATGCGCTTTTCTCGTAATCAACTTATCGGCTCGTTTTTCCTGCTGGCCCTCATCTGGGCGGTAATTCTCTATCGCGTGATATTCTCAGGCGCGTGAGCGCAGTAAAAAACTCAACCGGGTCGGCAATCAACGAACAGCACCCTCGCGGTGTTATCGCTGTCGTGGGCCCAACTGCTTCCGGCAAGAGCACATTGGGAATTAAACTGGCGCTGCAAATCGGCGGCGAAATAATCAATTGCGACTCCGTCCAGGTTTACTCCGGCATTCAAATCGCCACAGCCAAAGTCCCCTATCAGGAACGCGAGGGCATTCCTCATCATCTGATTGATTTCGTTTCGCCTGAAATCAACTACACCGCCGGTGAATGGGCACGCGAAGCCGCAACTAAGATTGAAGAGATCGAGCGCCGTGGTAATGTGCCGATTCTGGTTGGAGGCACCGGGCTCTACCTTCGCGCTCTCCGTAACCCCTTTTTCCACAGTCCTCCAACGGACGAACAATTACGTCGTCGTCTGAACATGCTTCGCGAACGTCGTGGCCCCGAACATCTGCATCGTCTGCTGCACCGTCTCGATCCGAAAAGCGCGAAGGAACTCTATCCTCGCGACTGGCCTCGCGTGCAGCGGGCCATTGAGGTTCGGCTGCAAACTGGAAGCCCCATGTCGGATCAGAAGGCTAAACGACCCGTCGCACACGACAGCACGGGAAGTATGCGAATTTTTGTTCTGAACCCTCCTCGAACGGAACTCTATGCGCGCATCAACGAACGCACGGAGCAACACTTTGAGGCCGGGCTCGTTGAGGAAGTCGAATCTCTCATCGCCCAGGGGGTGCCGAAAGATTCAAATGCTCTGGGCGCGCACGGTTACCGGCGAGTAGTCGAATACCTCGAAGGTAAGCACGACTTACGGAGCGCGATCGAACAGACAAAAACTGACGTGCGCCGTTATTCGAAGCGACAGTTAACCTGGTTTCGGCGTGAGGCCGGCGTCGAGTGGTGCGGAGGCTTTGGTGAGGAAATGAGCACGCAGCAAGCAGTGCTCAATGCAATTGAATACCCTCGCGAAATCGAAAAATCGTCATTTTCTGCGTAGTCGCGGCGTTCTCCGCGGTTCGGGGCTTACTATCTCAGCAAGAACTACCGCAGAGACGCCGCGCTAAAGCCGGGCCCGGAAATTAGTTCATCAGCCGCGCTCGATAAATCTTGTCAGCACGAACTGCGTGTTGTAATCTGTTTGCCCCCCACTTTATTCATAAGCTTCCCAGGTGCTGGTCATGTCAGACGGTAAGGCAGCTCCACAGAACATTCAGGATGCATTTCTGAACACTGTCCGGCGGGAAAAGACGACGGTCGTAATCTATCTCGTCAATGGGGCCAAACTGAGCGGCCGTATCCGAAGTTTCGACAAATTCTCGATTTTGTTGGAAGCTGGGCCGCAGGAACAATTGATCTTCAAGCACGCTATCTCGACCATATCGCAAAACCGAAAGGTTAGTGGCGACCTCAGAACTCAGCCTGGGTCAGAGATAAACACCAGTGAATCAGCGAACTAACTCGACGCCAACTACGGCGGTCAGTAGAGATGCTTTCAATCAATCGATAGCGGCCAATCGGACATTCTTCTCTGGGTAGTCTCAGCGTTCGCTGTCTCCGCGGATAATATTGCCGCAAACACACTCACTGAAGAGTCGCAGAGATCGTCTAGTTGACGCGCGACTGAAATTAGGTCCCGCGATCAACCTACTGGCTCGCCCCAAACATCACATTCGTTTAAACTCTCGCGGACAAATCTAAACTTAACCGAGGCGCGTGTGGCAGGAACATTCATAACCTTCGAAGGAATCGACGGCAGCGGCAAGTCTACCCATCTCCGTCTGCTCGCGAACTTCCTTCGCGATCATGGTCTGGATGTGATTTTGACGCGCGAGCCTGGGGGCACGCCGGTAGGTAATCGCCTGCGCGCCGCGCTGCTGGACGCGAGGGAGCAAGTAGATCCACTGGCCGAGTTGCTGGTTTTCGCAGCCGACCGTGCCCAGCACGTGCGCCGTGTTTTACGACCGGCAATCGCGGCGGGACATGTAATCATCTCCGACCGATACGCCGATGCCACCGTGGCTTACCAGGGTGCGGGGCGAGGATTCTCTCCTGAGTTGATTTCGGAGATAGTTGCGTTAGCCACGGAAGGGCTCAAACCAGATCTGACGCTGCTGTTTGATCTTTCCGTTAGTGAATCGAATAGCCGCACACGTCGCCGGACCAACGGCAAACAGGCGGGAGATCGGCTGGATGCCGAGAATGTGGATTTTCATACTCGCGTGCGCGATGCATACCTGCGCATCGCAGAAGCTGAGCCAGAACGGGTAAAGATTATTGAGACGAGCCGAACTGTCGAAGAAACTCAGGAACGATTAAGAGAGATCATCGTCTCTTTTCTCAGAAGCAGAGGACACGCGATTGAGCGCGGCCTCTCCGTCGTCGAACCAGTTAATACCGAAAAGTAGATTCCAATGTTCGACCAACTCATCGGCAACGATAATGTAAAGAGCCTGCTGCGGCGAATGCTGGAGGCGAAGCGACTGCCCGGCGCGATGCTCTTTGTCGGCGAAGAAGGCGTCGGGAAAAAGCTGTTCGCCCTCGAGATTGCGAAAGCGCTTAACTGTAGAAAACCAAAGGGGGTGGAAGGTTGCGGCGAATGCCCGGCGTGCAAGCGCATTTCAAAGTTTAACTACCCGCAAAGCGCTGAGTCAGACGATTGGAAGAAAATCATTTGGACTGATCATCCTGACGTAGGTATGGTTGTCGCACCCAAGCGAGTTCTGATTGTGGAGCAAATGCGCGCGATAGAAAGTGCGGCAAGTTATCGCCCTTTCGAGGGTGCTGCCCGAGTATTCATCGTTGAGGATGCGGATAAACTAAACGACTCCTCGGCGAATGCGCTTTTGAAAATCCTCGAAGAGCCGCCGCACACATCCTTCATCATCCTGTTAACGTCGCGGCCCGCCCAACTGCTGCCGACAGTCCGCTCCCGCTGCCAAATGATCCGCTTCTCTCCTCTTGCGGCTGAGGAGATTGAGAGCTACCTAACCAGAAACAAGCTGGCCGCCGGTAAGGATGCGCGCATGCTGGCTCGGGTGTCGCGTGGCAGCATCGGCCGTGCTTTGTCGCAGGACTCAGGAAAATTTACCGGACAGCGCGAGTCAATGATGAAAGTGCTCAAAGCGCTGGCCGCCGGTAACGATCAAATTCAACTGCTCCGCTCCGCAGAAGAGTTAAACGAAGCGCGTTATAAAGACGAATTCGAAGTCCGGCTCGACATACTCGAGACGCTAATTCGTGATGCCTGGATGCTGGCGCTCGGTGCTCCGGCATCGAAAGTTGTCAATGAAGATCTGCTGCCGCAGCTTACGGCGATCAGCGATAAACTCGATAGACGTCGGCCCGGAGGTTGGATATCCCGAATCGAAGAGATGCGCGAACAACTCATCGTAAACATAAATCGGAAGTCCGCGACTGACTCGCTGTTTCTTACCATGGCTACCGGTTCAGGCCTCCCACCCAAGAGACGTTTCCTGATCAAATAAGCTCGAAGCTGACCAAAACCCGCGTAGCGCAGCCGACTCTTCTGTGGTCTCTTCCGTCTCGTATGTAACCTCCCGTTTCCGCAAGTTCTCGCGTACAATCCGTACCGGAGAGTCATACCGTATTAGCCAACCAAGGCCCGATTTACAAGCCAGTTTGATCCAACTGGGCGCTTAATTAACGGCTCTGTTATCGGCTGGGACAAGGCTTTTGAATTTCGCTGATTCCCACCGCTGGACCCGATAAACCGTCTGCGCTTAACGTCGACAGTGCTCCTCGACGGTGCCATTTATGCGTGATCATCGAAGTGCGTTCCAAGAACGTGACGGACAGACCCACTTGTCCGATGATGACTTGTTGGTGCAGTTCCACCAGGACCCTCAGCAAGCGTGGCAGTCGTTCATTGATAAATATGCGGCTCTGATCTTTTCTTTGCTTGGCGGGATGGGTTTTGATTACGACGGGGCAATGGATCGGTTCGTTTACCTTTGCGAGAAACTTAGCGAAAAAGACTTTCGCCGGATGAAGGCGATCCGGCATACCGGCAGTCAGGGAGAAATCGTGCCCTGGCTGCGACAGGTCGTGAAACGCTTGTGTATCAATTGGGCCTGGTCGGAAGATGGACGGCGCCGCCTTTTGAAGCCCATTCAGAAAATGAGCGCCCGCGAACAGAGAGTATTCGAACTCTATTTCTGGCGGGGATTTTCTCCGGTGTCAATTGAAGAGCAATTGCGGCTGGAACACTTTGATGATGTCACGTTGGGGGATGTCTTTGCAGCGCTCGATCGGATTCATTCGGAATTGAGCGAGAAAAAGATCTGGCGGCTGGTCAGCAATCTGATGCGGTCGCAAAGAATGGTGGCCCTCGACGACCCCGACGCTGAACCCAGTGCCTCCCTCGAGCCTGTCACAATGGCATTGAACCCGGAAAGTCTTTTTGCCCGGAAGGAGCAAGCCGAGCAGATACGCAACGCTCTCGCCAGCTTATCGACGCGAGAAGCTTTAATGATCCAGCTTCGCTACGACGACGCGGCTTCGGTGGCCGAGATTGCGGCTGTAATGAAACTGACGGCGAGCGAAGTTCGCAAGGAGCTTGAGCTTGCATTGACAAAAGTGAGACGCAGAGTTGTTTGAACAGGCATACATTAACCGCAGAAAACAGTCATTTGTCTGTTGTAGATCAGTGAGGGGTTTTTAATGGAGCGAAGCGAGTGTCAATCTGAAGACCAACTAAGCTCGTACCTGTGCCGCGAGTACAGTGACGCTGAGCTAATGCGCGTTGAAGAGCATCTCGTGGTGTGTCGAGCGTGCCGCCTGACGCTCCTTAGACGGCAGGAAATTACTAGTGATGCGGTTGAAGGGCTTAGCCTCCCGGCTAAGCTGAAGCAGGAAGTTAGCAGAATGCCCCGGCGCCAGTCATCTCTCCTCGATCGTTGGCCCAAGGCGCCCGCTTTGGCAATCGCGGCCTTGCTCCTGATCGCGTTCACTGCCGGGGGCCTCTGGCAGTTTACTTCCAAAACCCGGACTCAGAATGCGAATAGCGAAGCCTTCCGAGCCGATCGCAAGCGACAGGTTTCCTTAAGGGCAGTCTCACCAACCGAGAACGCCGCCGTTCTCTCGCCCGCAATTGAATTCAAGTGGACGCCGGAAGCAGACGCCCTGCGCTACACACTCGTAGTGCTCGACGAATCGGGCGACGTTGTGCATCACGCAGAAGTCACAACGAACTACTTCCTGATGGATACGGCACAAGCGCGGATTCAAACTGAGAAGAAATACTTCTGGCGTGTACGAGCGAAACTGACCGACGGAACAGAGGTCGAAACGGCGCCCGCAGGCTTTTACATCAACTCAAAATGAACATCGACAACCCGAGCGCCCGATCAACGCAGACCGGTTATTGACTGCATATTTAGTACTAGTTAAGTTTGAAAGCGAACGCTATTCTTCTTTGCGGAACTTTGCGTTTTGTCTTTGCGATCTTTGCTGTTTTCACGCCTTAAGCGCAAAGGGCGCAAAAGTTTCGCAAAGAACCAAAGCAAACTGAACCACCACCACATACTCCTCTCCTTGACGCATGGCTCTCCCGTTCTTCAAAACGAAAAGGCTCAGAGCACTGCTCATCGCTACCCTGCTATTGCTTCCGGCCGTGTGGCTGGGGAAAGTTTCGTTAACGCAATACTTGTTTCACCGCGGGGTCGAAGCAAAACGCGATTGGCGGCTGACTGAAGCTGTCAACAATCTCGACTGGGCATTAAGACTAGGCAGCGGGAACCGTCAGGTGCGCCTGGAACGAGCGCTCGCTAACCAGCGTCGCGGCCATTTCACTGAGTCACAGTCGGATCTGGATCAACTGCTCGCAGATGGCGCGCTCGACAGCCAGCTGCGTGTTCTGGCCTTGAATGCGGCCGGCATAAACCATTTCAACTTTGTTCTGCCTGACCGGGCCGTAGCGCTGCACGAAGAGAGCTTGCAACTGGCTCGCCAGCAGGGATTGCAGAAGAGCGAGGGTGAAGCGCTCATCCATCTCAGCCGTGTTCTCTATCATGCCAAGGGTCAATATGAGGCGGCCGTTGGCAATCTGGAAAAGGCATTGGCGCTGGGAAAGCAGCTCAACGACGCTGCGCTGCAGGCAGATGCCCTGCGGAATCTGGGCGTGATCTTCTGGTGGTTCAAGGCCGAGGTTGACCGTCCAATGGTTGAATTCTACCTCCCGGCGCTGGAGCTTTATCGCAGCAGTAAAGATCGGGGAGGCGAAGCCACCACGCTTAGCAATATTTGCCTGATCTATTCCTCCAAAGGCGATGTCTTTGAGGCGCTCAAATATCAAAACGAAAGTATCGAAATCAGAAATCAAATCGGCGACAAAGGCGGTCTGGCCGATTCCTATCTGGCGATGGGTGCAATATTTGCCGGCATCGAGAACCACCGGAAAGCGAGGTCCTATTTTCAGGAAGGACTCAAACTGGCGCAACAAGCGGGTTATCGACTAGCGCAAAACGAGATCGAGGTATTTCTGGCGGGAACATATGTAAATTTGGACGAACTTGATCACGCGATACCTCTCATGCAGGGTGTGACTGAACGCGAACGCGCCAACCCGGTGCTGGCTCGCTATCGTTATGGAACGCTGGCCAATTGTTTTCGTCTCCGCGGAGAGCACGACCTGGCCTTACGCAATTTTCAGATTGCCCTCGAGATCAATAGAGCCATCGCCACTCCAGACCCACGCTTTTCCAGTGCGATGAAGATTTATATGGCTGACTCGTTGATGGCAAGGGGTCAATGGCGGGAGGCCGGAGAGTTGTTGCGCCCAATCCGTGAGAGCAGGATCCCGCTACGCGACCGCGAAGCAGCGGCAATCCTTCAAGGCAACCTGGTTCTGGCCGAATACGCTCGCCACGAGGGTAATGACGAAGAGTCTTTGCTGTATTTGGAGCAGGCGGCCGACCTTCAAGCTGCCGTGATTGCTACCAGCTCGACCAACTTCGTTGCGGGATTGGATCGTCGCGCAATGGACCGGCTGTTTCGCTTTCTGTTGGATCCCCCGCTCAACTTTGATCCCCGGGTGAAAGCTCGGGCCGTGCAACTTGCCTTCAAGTTTATTGAACAGGATCGCTATCGCTCCATCCGGAACTTCATCTTGCAAACTCGCGAGGCGGGTCAGTCAAAGGCTAACCGTGGCGGCGAGGACACGCAGTCTCTGGCTAAGCTGGACGCGCTGACGCGGCAATTGGCCCAGCGAAGTGAGATGTCAAACCCGGGACTGTTGCGGAGCGCATACAGCGCTTACGAGGATCTGGTGCTCAAGCGACAACTGGATCGTTCACGTTATGAGATCGTCCGTGCCGCGCGTCCTGTCAAACTCCGAGACTTGCAAAGAGACCTCGATCCAGCCACTGCGTTAGTGGAATACGTGCTCGCCGGAGACAAAGTATTCGCGCTGGTGGTAAGACACGAGCGCGTCGCCGGAATCTTGTTGCCGGAGGGCAAGGCACAGCTGCTCGAAAGGGCCAACTTATTCCAGTCTTTGGTGTTCAGTCCTGACGTTGATACCGCGGATCAAAGATGGAGGCCTGCTGCCCGCAAACTGCATCAAGCACTGATTGCACCGCTGGAAGAATCGGGAGCCCTCGATCAAGCGCAGCGGCTGGCTGTGATTCCCTATGGCTTTCTTCATGAGGTTCCATTCCCGGCGTTGCTGCGGCAATCCGGTAACGATCGATTCCTGATCGAAGACTACGCCCTGTTCCGGGTTCCTTCTGCGACCTTCCTGCACCAACAGATCGCTTCCTCCCGCGGCTCATTGGGACGTAAACCGTTAATGCTGGCTCTGGGACGAAACGAAACCAGGCTGGATGGCGAGCCGCCGCTGGAGTTTGCGACTGACGAAGTTAAGACCATTGCGGGCGCCGGCGAGATCGTGCGCCTTACGGAAGCCGATGCCAGCGAAACCCGCTTTAAGCAGTTGGCTTGGCATGCCACTCACATACATCTGGCCACTCACGGAGTCTTCGAGCCGGACATGCCATTGCTTTCCCGCATTCTGCTGGAACCGACCGCCGAGGATGACGGAGACCTTACCGCACGCGAGATATTCGATCTTCACTTGACTGCCGACCTGGTGACACTCAGCGCCTGCGAAACCGGCCGCAGCTTTTCCAGCAGCGGAATAGCTGCTACTGAGATTGATCGAGTAGGCCTAATCGAGGCCTTTCTACATGCGGGGTCGCACAGCGTTCTGGCGACACTTTTCCCGGTAAGCGACCGCCCGACTCTTGAATTCATGAAAATGTTCTACGAGCGACTTAGGCACAGGGACAAGGCAAATGCCCTTGCCGAGACCCAACGCGCCTTCCTAAGCGGCGAAGCTTCCCTTTCCAGCGCCGGTACCAGCTACCGCGACACCAGCCACCCTCGTTATTGGGCGCCCTTCATACTGGTGGGAAATGCCCGCTAACGCCCCACCAAAAAGTTTCCTAATCATAAAAAACTGTCTGTTGTAGGAAAGCAAGAGGAAGAAGCGGGTGAGCATCGCGAGCTGCCTTGGCCATAACAGTGTCACACCAGGCGCCATAAAGTGCTCAGTTGTGGGACGACAAATACAGAACCGGGAGCGGTAGCGACCGGGTCAACCACTCAACGCAACAACTCCGAGTGGCGCAAAAAGTGTAACAAGACGAAGTCCAACTTGAGTGTTTCACCCGGTCGCTACCGCTCCCGGTTCTGTATTTGTCCACTCACTGAAGAACGTTCCTTGGGCCGATGAGTGAAGTGCGCTAGCGCACTAACCCGCAGGCACGATAGGTTGCCAAAATAGCAATCATGACGAATAGAGGAGTAAATCCGATGAAACAAACCCAGTTGATCATCGCCGTACTTATTCTTCTGACAGCGGCCACCGCTTGTCAGAGAGAGGACGGTGACGCCGGCACAAAGAGTAGCGCCGGCAGTGCGCAACCAGTTACTGAAGCGTCCGGTTATCCCAAACGTTACCTCGTTGAATCCGGAATCATTGAGTTTGAGATGAGCGGACCGCAGAGTGGAAAAGAGACTATTTATTTTGATAAGTGGGGCTGGCGAGAAGCCAGGTACACGAATAGTGAGTTGTCGATTGCCGGGATTACCCGAAAGGAAAACAAGCTTTCTATTATGGATGGCGACTGGGTCTACAACATCGACCTCGAGCGCCGCACCGGCACAAAGGTCAAGAACACTCTTCTGCCGCAATTCATCGACGGGGCCAAAAAGAAAGGCCAGAACATGACCGAGCTTGGCGAAGAGATGCTCGCCAATATGGGGGGGCAAAAGGTCGGTACCGAACAGGTCGCCGGCAAGACTTGCGACGTTTGGGAGACAAAGAGTCTCGGCAGCAAGAGCTGTGTCTGGCAGGGTGTCACACTCAAGACTCAGGTCAACATGGCCGGCATGCAGATTACCAGTACCGCCACTCGCTTCGAGGAAAACGGCGGTGTCCCAGCTGACAGATTTGTCGTCCCAGGCGACGTAGTGATCAAGGAAAGTATTGACCCTCAGAGCGTGCTGAAAGGAATCAGGGAGAAAACTAAGGGTCGTTGAAAGTGAATTGTTGAACTTGACGAATATCTAAATCCCACAAGGAGTCCCCGACATGTTGTTTCGCATTCCACCTTCGCGGCTTCACTCGAAAATCCGCTTGATAGCTCTTTTCTCCTTTGCTGTGTTGTCATTTTGGCTGGCCTTCGGCGCGTCTGCCGAAAATCGCACCGACGGGCCCGTCGGACGAGAACCGGGCACAGAACAATCTCCTACCGTTTCGACATTGCTTCAAGCCAGCCAGTCAGGCGATGGCATTTGGAAAAAAATTGAAGCGGCGACGATTACTAATCAAGACGGGCGCACGATCATCCCTAAAGCTTACCTAACACTTCGTCTGAACAGGGAGATGCTCGAGCAGGTGCTTCGCCGGGCTCCGATGGAGTTCACGGACGCGGCTCGCCACATGGAGGTGTTAATGACACTACCGCTGCCTGACGGCAAGTTCGGCAGATTTCGGATTGAAGAATCGCCAATCATGGCGCCGGAACTCGCTGCAAAGTTTCCTGAGATCAAGACCTACCGAGGCCAGGGGATCGATGACCGCACGGCTACGCTTCGCTTTGACGTTACGCCCGCGGGATTTCACGCGCAGCTGCTCTCGACTCAGGACACAGTCTATGTTGACCCGTACGCCAATGGCGACACGGAAAACTATATCAGCTATTTCAAGAGCGACTTTCGGAAAGAGTCGACATCGGAATGTTTAATCGGAGATCCTGAAAAGGGCGCAGGGGTGAGCATTGCGGAAGCTCAAATAACAGTGCCGTTGACCGTCCCCGCCAATGGCGCGACACTTCGCACCTATCGTTTGGCTCTGGGGGCAACGGGCGAATACACCATCGCGGCCGGCGGCACAGTTCCCCTTGCGATGGCGCGAATGACGACTTCGATGAATCGCGTCAACGGGATTTATGAACGCGAGCTTGCGTTGCGTATGACCCTGGTAGCCAACAACGATCAGCTCATTTATACAGACCCAGCCACAGACGACTACACGAACAGCGATGGCTTTGCGATGATGGGTCAGCATCAGACCAAGGCTGACAATCTCATCGGTACAGCCAATTACGACATGGGGCACGTTTTCAGCACCGGCGGCGGTGCTTTTGCGCGCGTCAGGTCAACGTGCGACATGACATTCAAAGGACAGGGAGTAACAGGGTTGGTGAGTCCCGTCGGCGATCCGTATGACGTCGATTTTGTCGCGCATGAAATGGGACATCAGCATGGCGGCCTGCACACGTTCAACACCACGACTGGGACCTGCTCGGGCTTCAGAAACATGATTTCAGCGTTTGAGCCGGGCAGCGGCTCTACTCCTATGTCTTATGTTGGCACCTGCGCGCCCAATAACTTGCAGCGAAACGCTCACGACTATTTTCACGTCAGGAGTCTCGAAGAAATGGTGGCCCACATGGCGGGAGACGGCAACTGCGCAGCTCAAACCGCTACCGGAAATACTCCGCCGACCGTCAACGCAGGGGCAAACTTTACGATTCCAAGAAATACGCCCTTTGCTCTTACGGCGTCAGCAAGTGACGGAAACGGCGATGCACTCACTTACGCGTGGGAGGAATACGATCTGGGTCCGAACCCCGCTGGTGCATCTCCACCCGAGGGTGACGCCGACGGCGTAGTGCGCCCGATCTTCCGCAGTTACCAGCCGTCATCGAACCCGACACGCACCTTTCCGAGCCTGCAGTACATCCTCAACAACGCCAACGTGCCTCCGGCGACCTATGATTGTGGCTTGCCTGACTTGTGCATAACTGGAGAATCGCTACCCACCATCACGCGCACTATGAACTTTCAAGTGACCGCGCGCGACAACCGCGCCGGTGGTGGCGGTATCGTTTCAGCCACGATGCAGGTCGCTGTTAGCGCCGGCGCGGGGCCGTTTGTCGTGACGCAACCGAATACGGCTGTTAGCTGGACGGGCGGTACCGAGCAAACCGTTCTCTGGGATGTCGCCGGCACCACCGCCGCTCCAGTCAGTGCCGCAACCGTCAACGTCCTGCTGTCGACCGATGGTGGAAACACATTTCCCACAGTCCTGGCAACCGCTACGGCCAATGACGGAACAGAAGCGATCACAGTCCCAAACCTCACCACCACGACGGCGCGGATCAAGGTAGAAGCCGCGGGAAACATCTTCTTTGACATTTCAGGCGCGGACTTTAGCATTGCACCAGGGGCAACGCCGACTCCGACGCCGACTCCGACGCCAACTCCGACTCCGACTCCGACGCCAACACCTACTCCTTCGCCAACGCCGAGTCCCTTGACGATCCAGTTTGCTCAAGCGACTTACAACGCGACGGAGGACGTGACCTTCACGGTCGTCACCGTCACTCGCACCGGCGACACGTCGGCCGCAGCGACCGTTGACTATTCCACCTCAGACGGCACCGCCTCGGAGCGAAGCGACTACTCGACGGCTCTCGGCACGCTGCGCTTCGCTGCGGGCGAAAGCTCGAAGACCCTGGACCTTCTCATCAGTGAAGACTCCAGAGTCGAAGGCACGGAGATATTCACAGTAGCCCTGTCGAACCCAACGGGCGGCCCGTCCATCGGCGCTATTCCGACGACCACAATCCAAATCACAGATGACGCTTCCGAGACTTCGACGAATGCGATCGATGACGCTGCCACCTTTGTCGGGCAACACTACCACGACTTCCTCAACCGGCAGGCTGACGTTGCCGGCCAGCCCTTCTGGACGGACCAAATCATTGCCTGCGGCGCGGATCAGGCATGCGTCGAACGTAAGCGTATCGATGTTTCAACTGCCTTCTTCCTGTCGATCGAATTCCAAACAACCGGCTACAAGGTCATTCGCATCTTCAAGGCGACATTTACTCACAGCGGCGGACGCCCGCGAGGACTGCCGCGCTACCGCGAGTACCTGCGTGACACTCAGGAGATTGGCCGCGGCGTTATAGTTGGGCAGGGAAACTGGGAGCAGCAGCTTGCTGACAATACGCTCAACTTTGCGCGCGCCTGGGTGCAGCGGTCGGACGTTGTGGATCCATCTGTCTTACCCACGACCATGACGGCCCAGGTGTTCGTCGATAAACTCTTCGCAAACTCGGGAGTCGCGCCGACGCAAGGGGAGCGCGATACGGCTATCGCAGCCTTTGGCGCCGGCGGCACGGACGGCCGCGCAGATGCGCTGCTGAGCGTGGTCGAGACCGGGTCCGTATTCAACCAGGAGTACAACTCGGCGTTCGTGCTGATGCAATACATCGGCTACTTGCGTCGCAACCCAAACGATGCGCCCGAAGCTAATCTTGACTACGCTGGTTTCGATTATTGGCTGACCAAACTCAACAACCACAGCTTACCTGGAGAAGATGTGCGCGACGGGCAGATCGCACTCGGTCGGATTCGACGCGCTGAAATGGTCAGGGCTTTCCTTGTCTCAGGCGAATATCGTGGACGCTTTGGGCCATAACGAATTCTGACCCCAAGGTTGTCCTCGGAGAGACATCATCGAGGGTTAGCAGCAATTCGACAACTGGATGATGGGTCAGCTCTGGCGAGAAGTTCGGGCGGTAACTGTTCACTTTTCCGCGTAGGGTTCGGGCGCAGCCAGACAAGGCAAAGATTCCCACGCTGGCCCAGAATGGACGCATCACGGGAAATCACCGGCCCCTTCGATGGCGATGCCAGGACAACGAAGGTCAATGGGCAACCTGTTGAAGTGCCGGAGGAACGGTCGGTAAGGCCGTAGTCACCGCTCCAGGAAAACTCTCTGGCCGGTCAAGGTGACGGTCGAAGAAGGCGGTAACAAAGCTGAAGGAACCGCCACATCATCAACGTGGATCTGACGGCGACCAAGACGACCCTTCTCAGAGGCGGGCGCGCTATGGTAACGGTGACAGTCACAGGGCTGGACGGAATCAAACGCACTATTCCTCTACACCTCACTACAAGCGGTGTCATCAAGACAGACCGCGGTAATGTTCAGTTCCGGTGGATTCACCCGCAAGACCTTCAGCATGGCGTCGACCGACTCGTTGTTTCTCCCATGGCCACCGCCACAGGGCAGCCGCCCAAGTGGCGGTTTCTGATTCAGTAGCGTAGGACAGACACTTCTCGTCTGTCTGATCATTCGCCTCCTAAACTTAAGATATCCAGTGGCTCCTCGGAAAAATCCAGTCCTCGAAACACACGAACGTTCACGAAAGAAGTTTGGTGTTGCTTCGTTTGAATTAGTGGACGGTTTCCTGTTCCGCAATTAGGATATTCAAGAATTAAATGATCTACTCGATTCGAATTTGCCACGGTGTCAGGACTTTTCAATCAGGCGACGGATAATGACTGAATGTACTTCTTTTTAGCGAGCACAAGTGTAGGCGCAGGATTTCTCCTGACGCTCTTCGTCATGCTCGTTGCCGCCAGGATCATGGCCGAGCTATTCGAGCGGCTTCGGCAACCTGCTGTGGCGGGCGAAATCCTTGCTGGTGTTTTGATTGGTCCAGGCGTGTTCAACTGGGTCGCGCCAACAGACCTGACAAACTCGCTCGCGGAAATCGGTGTCATCTTCCTGCTCTTCACCGTCGGACTGGAAACTAAACCCGCCGCGATCTTCAAAGTTGGAGGAAGGGCGACGGTCGTCGCCGTCCTCGGGGTAATCGCACCGTTCATGGGCGGCTGGCTGCTGATGCGAGCGTGGGGCGCAACCGGCGTGGAGGCAATGTTCGTGGGAACGGCAATGGTTGCCACCTCAGTGGGCATCACTGCGCGAGTGCTCGCTTCCATGGGATTACTCGAAACTACGACCGCGCGTATCATCCTGGGCGCCGCGGTGATCGACGACATTCTTGGATTGCTGATTCTCGCAGTGGTAACAAACCTGGCAGCGGGGTCGGTAAATTACATCTCGCTGGCGATTACTGCCGCGCTCGCGATCGGATTCACTGCCTTCGTGGCTTTGGTCGGGGCTCGCGTAGTTAGGCGTTTCGCGCCCAGGATTGAAAATCTCCGCGTTAGTCACGCGCTCTTTGGCGCCAGTTTGTTGCTGTGTCTTGGTTTGTCCGTGGCTGCGGTCTATATCGGAGTCGCGGCAATCATCGGAGCGTTCCTTGCCGGGATGGCTTTCGCCGAAGCCAGCGAAGACAAACCAACGATGCATAGGCAGATGTCTGGTATTACCGAGTTTCTGGTGCCGGTTTTTCTGGTAAACATCGGCATGCAACTCAACCTGGAGATATTTCGCAGCCGCTCAGTTGTCGCTCTGGCTTTACTGATAACGCTGATCGCGGTTGTCACCAAACTGGTGGCCTGCGGCCTGGCAGCGTGGGGTCTCGGTTGGAGACGCGCCGGCCAGGTAGGAATGGGTATGGTGCCTCGCGGCGAAGTGGGCATCGTGGTTGCGCAAATCGGGTTGGGACTCGCAGTTATAGATCAGTCGCTCTACGGTGTGGTGCTGGTGATGGCAGTTGCCACCACGCTGATCGCCCCGCCCTTCCTGCGACTGCTGTATGCTCCGAAACCCGGGACTGAGCGCGCGGAGAGTGCGTGAGATTAAAGCCTGGGTGAAGCGAAGCGGAATCCAGGATACAGCACCAACCGAAGTAAAGAGCACGGGGCAGCAACGTCTAGTTACTGCCCCGTGCTCTAGTTTATTCAGGTGAGATCTTCCTTGCTGAGGGTCACCCTACTGGGCCACAGCACGTGAACGGGGCGGAGAAGTAGCCGATCTCGCCGTTAGCGTCCGTTACGGTCAGGGTGATAATCCTGGTTCCGTTGCCGGAGCACGGGACGACCTTGATTTGCCCGCTCCCTGATATCGGCGGCGGACCCCATTGGTAAGTGTAAGGAGCTGTGCCCCCGGACACTTCGGATATACAGAGCAGCCGGCCATATGCAATACATTCACAGGTTACCCCGACGACTGGGGGTGTTGGCATCGCACTATGTTTGACAGCCGCCGTCGACGTCGCACTAGGTTTGACGACGGTGGTCGGCACGGCGAGAGCGATGAGCGCAAGGATCAAAGTTAGAGTTAGTTTGTAACGCATTGTGAGTCTCCTTCTATGAAGTAGCGGTTGAAACGAGTGAGATTTAGGGGCTTCGCACTTGGGGGGAAAACACAATACGCCCGGCCGCGCAAGGTGTCAACGATTACACAAGCAAGCACGCGAAGTGTGCGTCAGCATAAACAGAAGTGAAGAAAGGGCGAGCGCGCGGGTGGCAGCTTGCTCTGAAGATTCTGTCGCCCACTCCGCGGGCTCAGTCCGATTCGGGCATGGGGTCAACGCCCCAATATTCAGGGTTAGGGCGAAGTCTCCCGATGAAGTCAAAAACGCAGCAGTGGGGCACGGCATGCGGTGCCCCTACGAGCTGCAGATCTCCTTACGATCGGGCTAAGGCCGTGGACCAACCTGATGGAGTTTCTATTTAGCGGCGGCGGCTTGCGCTGCCGCTAGTTTCTGCTGCAACTCCTGCATCAGCTTCTCCATCTTATCGATTTTTGCCAGCGCTTCGTTCATCGTGTAGTTGCGCGGAGGTTTTACGTTTGGATTGATCATGCCCTGAAGTTTTTCGAGGGCCCTGTCCTTTCCGGCTTTGGTGCGAATATCGAAAAATGATCCAATGCCTTTATAAATCTCTCCCAGTGCGCCAATGACACCTGCCGGCAAAGGACCTCCGCCTAGCTCGCCGGCAACGGTTTGAAGAAAGTCGCCCACGGTTTGTCCGGCTAGTTGTCGCAACTTATCGAACATGTAGTCCAACGGGTCGGGGACATTAGTTTTGGGCTTGTAGGTGATCAAGCCCAACTTTTCAATATTGTCGAGGAGATAATCAATTTCGACGGCTCGCGCTTCACGGTTCTTTTGCTCCTGCCGGCGCCGCTCGATATCTTCAGCCCAAAGCTTTTCCTGCGCCGCTTTATCTGCTGCGGCTTTGGCTTCTGGTGCCCGGGCTTCCGCAGCTTCTTTATCTTTAGCAGCCTGGGCTGCGGCAGCCTCCTGTTGCGCCTTCAATATCTCCTTTTCTTTTTCGGCTACGGCTGCTTGCGCGGCTGCCAGCGCCGCAGCGGCCCTATCGGCTTCGGCCTTTTTCTCCGCTGCCTTTTTGGCGGCTTCGTCTGCCGCCGCTTGCTGATTACCGGCGGCGTCGGCCTGCGCATCCCTGAGCGCCTTTTGCGCCGCTTCGAGCTCGGCCTGTGCCTTCTCAAGAGCCGCTCGCGCAGCGTCACGTTCCGCCGTTGTGCCTTCGCGGTTCGCCCTGTCTCTCTCTTTCTCAGCTTCGGCGACTGCGGCGCCGGCTTTGTTTACGTCCTTGACCGCCTCACCGACCGCTTTGGGCGCGGCTTCGGCCTGCGCTTTAGCATTGCGTGCGTCTTGTGCAGCAGACTCCGCGGCTTGATCGGCCTGGTCCTTCGCTTTCTGGGCGGCAGCTTCTGCCTCGCGCAGGCTCTGCAAATCAAGCGACATCGCATTTGTCACGCCCGTGCCCTGTGCGGCTGGTTGATTGGATGGTGGCTGGTTCGTCGCCGCCGGACTACTCGGCGGACTGGTAGCGGCAGCGGTTGGACCGGTCGTGGGTGATTCTGCAGTCACGCGCAGGATCACTTGCAAAACTTCCCGGTCCTGCGTGCATGCCCCTTCGCTCTTGCACGTCTGGCAAAGTACCAACACTGTTCCCTCGTAAACACCGGGCGCGAGATTCTTCGTGTCAAACTTCACCGGCACGAGTTGCGCAGCTCCGCCTTTCACGTTTACCTGGGTGGCTGAGAAGTGAAGGAAAGGCAGTCCTTGAATCTGAATCTGGAACTGATGGTTTTTCGAGCAGCGATTGACCACCGTGAGCGTGCTGTCGGCGACAGTGTTTGTCTTGAGCGTCACGTCCCACGCGGGTGGCGGCGCCGGTTGCTGCGCGGCAACCACGGCCACCAACGCCATGTGCAATAACACGCAAAAGAAAGCTCGCTTCATGGAGTGCCTCCTAAGAATAATTGACAGCGGGTCGGTGTCACGAACAACTCAAAGACTATTTTGGACAGGCGTTGTCGCTCACATTTCCGTCGGTGATCGAGACGCTGGCTTTGGGTGATGTTGTTTCAATCTTTGCGTCTCCCGCCTTGGTACACGCATCAAGTCGGGCGAACACTCGCCGATCAGGCGCATTGTGAGTGAGCACGATGACGCAGCCCTTCATCGCCAGCTTGCCCTTCCCAGTCAGGCTTGGGCCACCAGAAGGTCCCGGCGGTGTACCGCTCGGTGCGCTGGTTCCGCTTGAAGACGGCTGGCCCCCCGAAGTCGGGGATGGATTAGGGTTTGTAAAGATGTAATCGCCGGTAAACGTATTCCACAAAATTCCTGTTCGACGATTGGAGTCGTCTGTCAGGCAGACGTCGAATCGGTTCACAATTACAGTAGCGACCACGGTGAAGCCGCCACTCTGTTGGCCAGTGATTGATCTGGTCGCCGTGTAAATTCCGTCCCGATTCACCTCGGCCGGTGTAATCCTGAGGTTTTGAAAGTTGCCGCCGTCCATTGAAATCACGCCCTTGGAATCGAGCTGGAGCGGCACCTCCCTGGTGATTCCGGCAAGCCCACTTACCTTCACCGTCAGAACGGTCCGCTCACCCTTTAGCAAGTCAGTCTTCGGTGCGCTCAGATTTACGCCGAGGTTGCGGTAGTTGCCACTGGCTTTTGCGTTCCCTTCTGTCAGGTGAAGCCTGGTCGATCCGATCACATCCGCGGGCGCGGCGAAGACAGCCTTGCGCGGCGACTCGGCAATTATGTCGACCCTGCCAGTCTTGTCGCGAGCTTCCCCATCGCCAACTCTCAGTTCCGTATTTGTCCCATTGCCATCAAACGGACCGGTTACAACGATGCTCCTGCCGGTCTGTCCAACCGGCTGAAAGAAAAACGGAGGGTTAGTTGCCGTTGGACCAGGCGTGATTACAGCGCCCGAGGGGTGCGTCGGATGGTCGACTTTCGGATCGGGTGTGGTAACGGCACCCGAAGGCGTTGCGCCGTTAACAGCGTTCGGAACCTCACCGAGCATTTGGTCAAGTAGAACTGAAGTCTGAGCCAGCGTTTTGCCTTCACGGTCGGCGACCGCAATCGGCAGGCTCCCGTCTTTTCCAGAAACGTGAGCGGTGTAGATCCAGAAGGTATGTTGGATTAGCGGCTCCCGTTCCTTTTCCGGGCTACCGGAAAAAGGCTTCACAAACGCGCCATCAATTAGCAGCGGGAGACCAGCTAGCGCTTCCTGGTTCTTCGCGCGCTCGTCGGTCGTTTGCCCTTTCGGCTCGGTCGTCACCGTACCTGAGATGGTGTCACCGGCCCTCATGTCATCCGGAAGAATTACGGCCACCGTACCGGGATCGAGCACCAAGGTAACCTTGATAATTCCTCCACCGGTGGTGATGTTTGGTTTCTGAGTGGGCGTCTGCGATTGAGTAGAAATGTCGCTGGCGCCAAAAAACGCGCACAGGGATACGGCGGCGAGCGCTTGCACGAAGCCGCGAAAGGCGTGTCGGGTATTCATTTTAGACCTCCGAAAAATTGAACGACGACCAGAACCTGCGCACAAATTACGCAGCTGGCGCTTAATCGGATTGACCCATGGCTGGACGAAACGCGAGGTAAGATAATTGCGGATTAAAAACGAGGTACGATCTATCACCAAGCAGGGCTTAAGTCAACGCTTGTTAGGCCAGATGGGCCAGCCGGCCTCAAGGCAAGCTGACGGCCTTACGCTAAAAACAAAAGGGATTTCTCACGGCTCTCCGGTGGTCTTCGCTGCGCTGCGACTACCGGTTACTTTCTTGCAGCCTTTCAGGCTGCCCTTAGTTTGACGCTATCGTTAGCTGATTGAGACGAGTTGAGGTTCGTCGGGCGCGAGGACGGTGGCTTTCTTTGCCTCGATCTCGCCGAGGAGTTTTTCAGTTTCCATCACAAATGCTTCGACTATATCTTCGCCGGCGACCTTGCGCATCGGGATGCCGTCTTTAAAGATCATTCCGACGCCGCGGCCAAAGGTAACGCCGAGTTGCGAATCGTGCGCTTCGCCCGGGCCATTGACGGCGCAACCCATGATCGACAAATGCAGCGGCTCTTCGATGTGGGCCAGACGCCGCTCAATCTCAGTGACAATCTCAACAAAGTTGTCCACGTCCAGGCGGCCGCAAGTAGGACACGCAACGACCGTGACACCGCGCGAACGCAGTCCAAGCGATTTCACAATCTCCCACGCGACTCGCACTTCTTCCTGCGGTTCCGCCGCAAGCGAAACACGAATCGTGTCGCCGATGCCCTCGTGCAGGAGTATGCCGAGACCAATCGCGGATTTGATCGTGCCGCTGAACGCGGTGCCCGCCTCGGTGACTCCCAGATGAAACGGGTAGTCAACTTTCTCCGCGAGCAACCGATAGGCAGCAACTGTTCGATGAACATCTGAAGCTTTCAGCGAAATAATCGTGTCGGTGAAACCGAGGTTCTCGAGGATGTGGATGTGACGCAAAGCGGATTCGACCATCGCTTCAGGCGTCGCCGTTCCATACTTTTTCAGGAGGTCCTTTTCGAGCGATCCGCCGTTGACGCCAATGCGAATCGGCACCTTTTGCGCCTGCGCGGCGCGAACTACTTCAACGATGCGCTCATGCTTGCCAATATTTCCTGGATTCAAACGCAACTTGTCGATGCCTGCTTCAAGCGCCAATAAGGCGAGTTTGTAATGGAAATGAATGTCGGCGACGAGAGGCACGTCAGGAACGCGCTTGCGAATCTCTTTCAGAGCAATCGCAGCCTCGTTGTCGGGCACAGCCAGACGCACAACTTCGCATCCCGCGCGCACCATTTCTTCTATCTGAAGAACTGTAGCGTCGACATCAGACGTGTCCGTCTTTGTCATTGACTGCACGACAACCGGCGCGCCGCCGCCTATCTGTACGTCCTTAACCTTTACTGCTCTCGTCTGTCTCATAACACCCAGTCCAATGTCCAAAGTCTAAAGTCCAAAGTCGATGCAGATCGCCAATCTCTCTCAGGTCCGCGACTTTGGACCTTGGACTCTGGACGATTCTTATTTTGCCGGTTGCGTCGCCGCGGGCGGATCTGCTGAGCCTCGCCAGTTTGACGCCAGCTTCAAAAAGTCGTTGCCGATAACAAAGACCATCAGCAGAATCACCATCACAAAACCGACCTGCTGAATTCGCTCACGCACGCGCATTGAAATTGTAAGCCCAACTGTCGCGAGCAGGCCCTCTATCAGCAACAGGAAAATCGCGCCACCGTCCAGCACAGGAATCGGGAGCAGATTAAAGATTCCCAGATTCAAACTCAGAAACGCGAGGGTGGTGAAAAATCCGCTCCAGCCAAATCTTTCTACCGCGGAGCCGGCAGCCTTGTAAATTCCGATAGGCCCGGACAGGGTATTGCGCGCCGAACGCTGTCCGGTAAAAACCTGTCCCAGAGCTTTGCCAGTAAGCTTGATAAGTTGCAGGTTAGAACGCACGGCATATCCGGCGGCGGCGCCGATACTCGGCTTGACCAGAGGAAAAGCATCAGCCGGCAACAACCCCAGGCGTTGGGTGCCGTCTGGTAGTCGACGAGGCGTCGCTGTTATATCCTGCCGCTGACCACTTCGCTCCACCGTAAGCGTGATTGGCTCCGATTGGTGTTCTCTAATAAAAGCTCTGACATGTTCAGCGCTGCGCACAGTTTGACCACCAATCGCCACCACTCGATCCCCAGGTTTAATGCCGGCCTCACCAGCGGGAGCATCCATCGTCACTTCGCGGATGACCACGGGAAAGCCGCCATTGTCCGGGAGAAAATCGAGAGAACCAACCGTCTCGTCTTCTTCCTTACGCGCAGTTGGGACAATTGTTAATGGAATCCGTTGACCGTTGCGCTCAACCACCAGCGGCAGCGCGTGACCCGGTGATAGAAGCTCATCGCCACGAATGGTGTCCCAATCAGGGTTTTCCGCGCCGTTGAAGGAAACAATGCGATCGCCCAATTGCAGGCCAGCAATTTGAGCCGCCCCGCCAGTTGCTATGTAACTGACAATCGGGTGTGGGCTCGCCGGCACGCCATACATCAACGCGGCTGCGAACGGAATCGCGAGCGCCGTCAGCACATTCATCACCGGACCCGCAAGCGCCACCAGAATCCGCTGATAGCGCGGTCGCAGATTAAACTGCTCTCCGGGCGGAATGTCGCTGGCGCCCTCGCCCTCAATCGCGGCGTTGGATTCGTCGCCGCCGAGCTTTACATAACCGCCGAGCGGAATGGCCGAAACGCGATAATCCGTGTGGCCCCACTTCTTACCAAACAAGCGCGGTCCAAAGCCGACGGAAAAGGTCTCGACGCGAATCTTCAGGAGCTTCGCCACCAGAAAGTGGCCAAACTCGTGAATGACCACTGCCGAACCAAGAATAAAGATGAACGCTGCTGGATATAATAGATAATTCATTACCTAAACTTTTCCCTCTTCGAACGCTGCGGAACGGCGAACCCGCCGAGCGGTGTTTCAAACCAGCACAGATTTGAGTTTACGCGGCGTCTAATGGCGCGTCAAACCTAAGAAAAGTTGCTCAGCGGCTCGACTCAACCATAGTACGGGCTGTTGGCACGTATCAAAGGCAAATCCACGAAGCAACACGAAACTTCACAAAAGACCGCCCCTTTCGTGTTGTTTCGTGTGACTTAGTGGACCGTTAAATAACGATTGGTGGCTAACGGCGTCCCCGCCAACTGGCCTCTTAATAACTAGCCGCCGCTCGTGACAGTTTTTCTACTTCCAGGACTGCGGCGACGCGCGCCGAGCGATCGGCTTCCAGTATTGATTCGAGCGAGGCGGCAGGCTGGAGGGCGTGGCCATCCATCACCGCTTCGATAATTCGCGGAATGTCGGTGAGCGAAATTCTTTCTTCCAGGAAAGCCGGCACCGCGACTTCATTCGCCGCATTCATCGCCGCCGGGAGTGTGCCGCCTTCGCGCAGGGCGCGATAGGCAAGCTCGATACACGGAAACCGCTGGATGTCAGGGGCCTCGAAATGAAGACTGGATAACGCGGTCAGATCGAGTGGCGGGAGATCGCAAGCGTGTCGCTCAGGATACGTCAGCGCATACTGGATCGCATGGCGCATGTCCGTAACACCCATTTGCGCTATTACCGAACCGTCGACCAGTTCAATCATCGAATGGACCACTGACTCGGGATGCACGACAATTCCGATCTCATCGGGACTGAAACCGAAAAGCCAGTGTGCTTCGATCACCTCGAGGCCTTTGTTCATTAGCGTAGCGGAGTCGATAGTTATTTTCGCCCCCATGTTCCAGGTCGGATGCCGCAGCGCTTCGGAAACGGTCGACGCTTCCATCTCAGTTTTGGTCCAAGTGCGAAAGGGTCCGCCGGAGGCAGTAAGAACGATGCGGCGGACTTCCGAACGCTTTTCACCGCGGAGACATTGATGCAGCGCATTGTGTTCGGAGTCTACCGGCAACAACTCAGCCCCCGACTCCCGCGCCGCTTTAGTCATTAGTTCGCCGGCCATCACCAGCGTTTCCTTGTTCGCCAGCGCCACTCGCTTCCCTGCCTCGAGCGCGCGTAGCGTCGGCACGAAACCTACAGCCCCCACAGTAGCGGAGACAACTATGTCGGCCTGCGCATGAGTTGCGACCTCAATCAGGCCCGGTTCGCCCACGATGATGCGCGGCAGATCCACATCCAGTTCAAAAAGGAGTGCACGGAGATCATGTGCTGCGTTCTCTGAATCCACCGAAACCACTTCAGGCAGGTATGACGAAATTTGCCTCGCCAATTCCTGCACGTTATGTCCAGCGCCAAGTGCGACCACGCGGAAGCGCTCAGCGCCCAGCGATTCGACGACGCGCAGAGTGTTGCAGCCGATCGACCCAGTCGAGCCGAGAATTGCAATTCCTTTTGGGCCGCTTTTGAGAGTCATGCTATGCCGCTAACGCAGGACAAACATTCTTGTCTGTCCTGATTTCAGCTAACGAGAAGTGGACAGGCAGGAATGCCTGTCCTACAAGAAACGCTCTGGCCTCATATGGGTTGAGCAGATCAATCGTTTGTCCACTTTCGTTTTTGTAGGACGCGGCAATCACTCGCCAGGGCTTGCCGTTGCGATAGATCAATTCGAGAGTGGCCGTCACCGTCTTTCGTTCGCCCACAACTTTCAGACTTAACTGGGCTGTGCCGTCGCCACTGTCGAAGTTGATATTCCCGGTTATGAATTTGCCAAACTCCCTGATCTCGCCGATGTCCTCTTTGAGCTTAGCGTTGTTTCTCAAGAACTCGCGCGAAACCTCCGCCGCTTCGCTATTCGAGATTCCATAAAAGATCGAGCCCACGATGCCGCCGACAAAAATAAGTACAATCAAGCCCAGCACCACTACGATGGACACGACAATCAGCAATATTTTTTTGGTAGTCATTCTCAAAAAAGGCGCGGGCCGAAATAAAAGTCAGCAAAATAGTAGAGGAGCGGTGCATTGAAGAGCAAACTATCTAAACGATCGAGAATGCCTCCGTGTCCGGGCAGGATTTTCGCAGCGTCTTTTGCGCCTGCGCCCCGTTTCAGCGCGCTTTCCGTCAGATCACCCAGGATGCCGAGGATTACCATTACCGCCGCCAAAGGTAGCGCCCACTTCAAGGGTAGCTCACGGAAAAACCAAAAGTGCGCGAGGGTCGCAAAAGCGAGCCCAGCTACGATTCCGCCGGCCACACCCTCCCATGTTTTTCCTGGACTGATCGCCGGCGCAAGCTTGTGTTTGCCAATGGCCCGTCCGACGTAATATGCGCCGGTATCAGCGCCCATCAGTACGAGAAAGAAAAACGACAAGACGTGCGCGGCAAGTTGCTGTTCAAATCCCGTGCGGATAGCGACGAGATGGCCGCCCAGCAAAACCACGTAGAGCACGCCCAGCACGGTCGCTGCGGAAGAGACTATCAGCTTTTCGAAGGGTGCGCCCTTCAGCGCTGCTGCGACCAAAGTGCAAATGGTCAGAACAATAATGGTCAGGGCAATAGTTTGATGGTCCAGGCGAGGTCTAACCACAGGCGAAGCAAAATAGCAGATTGTGAAAAGCGCTGCCCCGCCAAGATAACCGGCCGCGGCGTTGGCCTTCGCGCCCTGCTTTGCTGAGAGAATATAAAACTCGTAAAGACCGAGTGTCATGGCCGCGCCGGCCAGCAATACGAACAAGGGCAGCAACCATGGAACCAGGATGGACGCGATGAGAATCGGAAGAACGATTAGGGCCGTTATGATGCGGGACATGCTGGTCGGTGGTCAGTCGTCAGTGGTCAGTGGCCAGTCGTCAGTAGTCAGTAGTCAGGCTTTGGGCTTTGGGCTTTGGGCTTTGGGCTTTGGACTTTGGACTTTGGACTTTGGACTTTGGACTTATTCATTTGCCACCAGCTTCAACCCGCCGAAACGACGATCGCGACGTTGATAATCAACAATCGCTTCCAGCAGGTGCACGCGACGGAAGTCTGGCCACAACACGTCCGTCACGTAAATCTCACTATACGCGGCCTGCCAGAGCAGGAAATTGGAGATCCGCAATTCGCCGCTCGTCCGCACCAGCAAATCCAAATCAGGCATCGTGCGAGTGTAAAGCTCGTTAGCGATGCGCTCTTCAGTCAACTCGTCCGGGGCGTTGCCTTCATCTATTAACCGGCGCACCGCCGCGCGCGTCGCATCAACGATCTCTGCGCGTCCGCCGTAATTCAATGCGACCGCCAACGTCATCCCGGTATTTTTCGCCGTGCGTTCAGTCGCCTTTTCGATCTCGCTCCGCACACTCCTGGCCAGCGCGCCAGTGCGTCCGATAGTTTGAAAGCGAATATTCTGCCGATCGATCTCGTCCAACTCGAGACGCAGGTAACGACGCAACATGCGCATCAAGGCGTCAACCTCATAACGGGGGCGCTTCCAATTCTCGGTGGAAAAGGCGTAAAGCGTCAGCGCGCCCAACCCCAGACGGGCGCCCGTATCAACAGCGGCGCGCACCGCCTCAACGCCGGCCCGGTGACCAGCAATTCGCGGCTGGGCCCTTTGCGCGGCCCAGCGACCGTTGCCATCCATGATGAGTGCAACGTGACGCGGCAGGCGTTCCCAGGCAATCGACGCGAGCAGCCGCTCCTCGCGTGAGCCTGCTTCAATCAGTCCTGTGAAATCTGAAAGCATATCGATCGAGAAAACAATCCGATTAATGAGAAGGCATTACATTCTTGCCACAAGGGTTGTCTCTGTCAATAAACCATTCGAACGAGGTCGCTTCTTGAAAGTGATCTCATTCGTAGCGGACCGATTCGAGCGTCAGTCCGCACGCTGGAGCGGTCGCCCCGGCGATTGAACGATCACCCTCTTTTATCGCGAGTTGGACCAACTTTGCATCCATTTCGCCGCGGCCAACTGCCAACAGTGTGCCAGCCATGGATCTCACCATATAGCGGAGAAAGCCCTCAGCACTAACAATAATTTCCACCAGGCGTTGGCCCGCGCGCTCATTCACGGTCTCGACAACTTCGCAGCGCGTAATCTTTCGCACTTTCGACTCAGCGTCCGTCTGCGCCGAAGAAAAAGCACTCCAGTCGTGCTCGCCGGGAAACAGGCTCGCGCTATCACTCATCTGTTCCACGCGCAGCGTGCGCGCCTCGTGATGCGCGTATCGAATCAGAAACGGTGATATCACGGGTTCATTAACGATTAGGTAGCGGTAGGTCTTCTCTACTGCGGAATAGCGAGCGTGGAAATCGTCGGCGACAGCTTGGGCATCCATGATGCGCAGGTCTTTCGCGACATTTCCGTTAATCGCCGCCCGAAGTTTTTGGGGAACTATTTCTCTTTGCAAGTTTACGTTTGCGACCTGGCCTGCGGCGTGGACGCCGGCGTCGGTCCGGCCGGATCCGTGAACGACGACATCCTGACCTTCAATCAAGGAAAGCGCCCGGGTTAACTCCCCTTGCACGGTCCGCAGATCGCCTTGCACCTGCCAACCATGAAAGTCAGTACCGTCGTATTGAATAGTCAGTTTGAAATTCATTTGCAGAAGACAGACTCTTAAATTTCAAATCTTAAATCTTAGATTGGATTTTAGATTTTTTTGATCCTGGCCATCGGTCTGGCTCAAGCTGTTCACTGTTCACTGGCCGCTGATCCCTTCCTGCTGCCGGGCTTGATGGCGACATCGCCTCGCGCGCATGCCTCGCAAAGTTTTGGATCTACCGATGGCACGTTGAGGGTGGCCAATGCCACCCGTTTCACTCCCACCTCCGCATGCCCGGACGATCGATCGATGATTGAGGCGGCGCCGACAACCTCCGCACCAAGAGCTCGCAAGGCTTCGATAGTTTCTCGGGTTGATCCCCCGGTAGTAATGACATCTTCGATCACAAGCACGCGCTCGCCGGGGGCGACTGCGAAGCCTCGCCGCAGCGTCATTTTTCCATTCTCGCGTTCGGTCCAGATAAACCGCACACCGAGAGCGCGCGCTACTTCATGCCCGATTACGATCCCGCCGATAGCGGGAGACGCCACGACCTGGATAGCCTCGCCTTGAAACGCATTTGCGATAGCGGCGCCAAACTCCGCAGCAGCTTCCGGATGTTGCAGCACTAACGCGCACTGCAGATAGACGATGCTGTGCAAACCGCTGGTGAGAATAAAATGACCCTCCAGCAGCGCGCCGCTTTCTCTAAACCTTTGAATTACGTCTTCGGATGTCACGCAAAGTCCCTCAAAAGAAAAGCGAACTACAGGATAGGCATCGCGTTCGGATCATGGTAAACCAAACGTCGCATGTTACAATCCCGAGCCAATGCCGCCCTACTCGAATCTGGTTTCTGATTCAACGCTCGTTCAGGAAACACTCGATCTCTTGCGCGTTTCAGGAGGCCGGGCCAATGCGTCGCAAATTGTCGACGTTGTTTTCAAAGTATCTCACATCGACCCTGAGTTGGCGGGACTGCTGGTCGGCGATCTCGTCAAAGACGATCGTCGTTTCAAAATCATGGACGACCAGACAGTTGAGTTGCAGGTGGACGACTGCGAATCCCGACTGCTCAGCGAAATCGATTTCGTAGTGGTGGATATCGAAGCCACGGGGGCGAAGATGCCGCCTAACCGGATAATTGAATTAGGCGCGTACCGTATTCGCGGCGGCCAAATTACTGATCATTTCATAACGCTGGTGAATCCGGAGATTTCGATTCCGCGTTTTGTCATTTCCCTGACCGGTATCACGAATGAAATGGTCAAGCAGGCGCCCCTCTTTGCCGAAGTGGCACCTCGCTGGCTTGAGTTTGTTAAGGACGCGGTTTTGATTGCGCACAATGCGCCCTTCGATACAAACTTCATCAATCACGAAATTTCCCGCGTTTATCCCGGGCATCGAATGTTCAATCCGTATCTTTGCACTGTCACACTCTCACGACATGCCTGGCCCGGATTGGCAAATTACCGACTCGACTCAGTGGCCGACCATTTCTCCATTCCCATCTTCGAACGACACCGGGCCGGCAGCGATGCTCTCGCAACCGCTGAAGTGTTTCTGAGAATTCTCGAGCGTCTGGATGAACTGAACGTCAGAGATCTGGCCGCGGTGAGACATTTCCAGGCTCCGGAGATGCCGGTCAAACAAAAAAGCAAGCATAAGGCTCTCACTCACTCCGAGTCAGAAATGATGCCGCTCATTTCAGGGCTCTAAATCTTCCGCCTCCACTGGTTCTTCCGTTTCGCTCGTTCTCTTTTTCAATAATTTCCGCAGGACGACGAAAAGAATGATCGCTGCAACCAATCCCACTCCGATCCAGGGATAGTACCTGGCCAGCACTTCCTTCGCCTGCGCCCCATAACGAATCGCCAGGTAGCCTTCCAGCAGAAAACGAAACAGGCGGCCGCAAAAGATGGCGATCGTGAAGCGAATCAAGCTGAAATTGAAAACTCCGGCAGTGATCACAAATAACTTAAAAGGAAACGGCGGAGGTACCAGCGATGCCACCAGCACTGACAGCACATCGTAGCGGTCAATGAGTTCTTTAACCCGTTTTTGCTTAGCCGGGGAAAATCTTTTAAGCGCGCGGCTCCCGGCACGCCGGGAGATGTAATAGAGGATCACACAACCAATTGTTGAGCCCGCCGTCGCCAGCAGCGCATACACGATCATCAATCGCGGATGGGCCGTGGTCAGCAAGATCATCAGGGCATCGGCGCTGCTTGGAAGCGGGACAAACGACGAATCAAGTAGCGCAACTGCGAAGAGACCAAAAGGTCCGAGCGCAATAAAAAATTCGGAGAGTCGCGCCAGCTTGCCAGTCGCTTGTTGAAGCAGAAGTTTCAAATCGAATCCTTAACAGTGGGCCATCTTATTATCTCTTTGCGTCCTGAGTGTTCTCTGTGCTCCACAGAGCTGAACACATTTCGCAAGGCTACGGCCTCAACTTTTTGCGCGGGCCTTCCGTCTTCCAATTAACAGATAGGCAATAACTGCCACAACCGCTGCGCCAGCCACAACGCCCAGGACAGCCAAGCCGTGGTCTTTCATGAACAACAGCACACGATGGCCATAGTAAACCGCCAAAATGCCTTCCACGTAATAGCGAAACGAACGCGCGATCAGTATGGTCAACAAAAACTTCCAGCGCGGATATTCGAGCGTCCCCGCCGTAGCGACGAAAATCTTGAAGGGTAATGGCGGTGGCAGGATCGCGGGAATCGCTAACGCGAATACTCCGAACCTCTCGTAAGCGCGCTCCACACGTTCAATACTTTCAGGCTTGAAGCGCTTCCGCAAAACCGCCTGACCGCCGCGCCGCATGATCGAATAAAGCAGCCAGCAACCCAGCACTGATCCGGTCGCGGCAAAGAGCGGGAAATAAAAGGCGGCGCTCGGATATTTGTAACATCGCCCGACCACCAGGTAGTCGTTGATCTCCGGCAGTGACAGCAGAGATGAATCCAGGGCGCCAATCAAGACCATCGCCGGCGCGGCAATGTAGAGCGGAAGACTGATAACATTTTGCTCGAGCCAGTTGGCGACAGAACTTAACCAATCAAACATATCTTAAAAGTGATGAGTATTGAGTAATGAGTGATGAGGAGCGATCACACCTGTCGCCTGCTCATCACTCATCTCTCGTCACTCATTACTGTTTCTTTATTTGGCGGGAGCAAAAATGGAAGGAGTGTCATAGGTCACGCCGACCGTGACGCCGCTATCGTGTGTGAAACGGGTCAGCCCTTTTATGCCGGCGAAGTCAAAACGGAGACCGGAGGCGCGAATCTGCATGCCTAAGCGCGCTTCTGCCTGTGACTCAGTGCCCAGCGGTCCATCGCCTGGTCGCGTATTAGCGCGGCCATTAATCTCTCCGGCAATGCTGAACTGGCGGTTGACGCGAAAGATTCCGGCGCCGCCATAAGTGACGACATCGTTCTGAGAAAACAGTTGAGTCGGTGCCGTTAGAATTGCGATTCCCAGGTTTCCGAAAGTGTTCAAGCGGCCGTCTCGGCCAAATTTCTTGCCAAATAAAACCGAACCAAAAGCGTTGGTTTGGTTAAGCCCAATTCCGCGAGATTGATTTGAATTAGGAAGTTGCACTCCAAATCGAAAACCGAGCGAAGGCCCTCGGCGCGTTTCATTGCGCAGTTTGATTTTGGTGGCAAGCGTAAAATCGCCGGTGTCATTGGCCGAGTTAGCGCCCGGGGCCAGCGACAATGGGACGGCTGACGCACCCCTGGAATTAATACTCAGAAAATTTTGAGCGACGCCTTCGATCTGAAACTCGACGTTGGGAGAGAACCCGATGTTTATGCCAATCACGCCAACGCGCGTGAGGTCGCCCGTCAATCCGGAAACCGTGTAGCGCGCGCCCTGCAAAAAATCTATTCCGGCTTCAATGCGCATTGAGCCCGGCGGAATAATGTCAACATCCTCGGTGATGAGCGGACGCTGTTGCGCGCTCGCGCTGCTGGACCAGCTCAGCACCAGCAGAAGTGCGCAGCAAAGCGCGAACAAGTTAAGCCTCGGCATGCGTCGGATTGTAGACGTTGAGCCACAGACCGTCAACGCGCCTGGCCCCACCATCATGATTACTTCGTGACCGGCGCGCCTGTTCGTCTGTGCTAATATCGGCGCCAAATCAACCCAGAGGTCCACCTTCATGAAACGTAGTTTTGCCGCTCGCTTCGGCGCAAAATCGCCAATCGTCCTTCTGCTGATTCTCTCGGTTAGCGCAAGTTTGCCGCTTGCTTCGTCGCATTCAGTTTCACAAACGCCGGCCGCTCCAAAGACCAGCACTGTTCAATTGGCAGGCCTGACGGATCGCGTCACGATCCGGCGGGATGAGCGTGGTATCCCTTACATCGAGGCGAAGAATGACGAAGACCTGTATTTCGCGCAGGGCTTCGTAACCGCCAGCGATCGTCTTTGGCAAATGGACCTCGGCAGGCGTAGCGCCCGCGGTGAACTAGCGGAAGTGCTCGGAAGTTTGGCGTTGGAAGAAGACAAGCGTCACCGCCGATTTGGTTTTGCTCAGGTGGCCGAAGCTGAATTGGCCCAGGCAAGTCTTTACGATAGAAAAGTGCTTGAGGCCTACGCGAAAGGCGTCAACGCATACATCGCTTCACTCGACAGCAAGAGCCTTCCCCCCGAATTTCAAATTCTCCAATACAAGCCCAGGCCCTGGACCGCAGCTGACTCACTCACAGTTCCCAAGCTTTTCTTCGAGACCCTTTCAACGAGCTGGCGTCTGGACATAATGCGCGATGCTCTCTCGGGCCTTGCGCCGGAGAAGCTGACGGGGTTGCTTCCGGTAACGTCGCCGCTGGATGTTCTCGTTGTTGGTAATGACACAGCGCCCTCGCGTAAAAAGGTGGCTCGAAGGGAAACCTTGAAGACCCTCCCTGACGGTCGGGCGTCTGCTTGGGATGCCAATGCGGCCGCGGCCACGATGAGAGACATGGTCCAGGATGCCGCAATTGAGTCGCGCTCCCTTGCTCGCGTTGGTCTTTATGCGGAAGGCCTGGCGGCCAGCAACAATTGGGTGGCGAGCGGCAAGCGCACAGTCTCAGGTAAACCCTTGCTGGCTAATGATCCACACCTGGCGCCTTCAGCCCCGCCTATCTGGTACATGGTCCACCTCAGTGCGCCCGGGATTCGAGTCGCCGGCGTAACCGCTGGGGGTATTCCCGGAGTAGTCATCGGCCACAACGAGCGAATTACGTGGGGCTTCACCAACGTCGGCCCGGATGTTCAGGACTTGTATCTGGAGAAGTTTGATCCGGACAATCCACGGCGTTATATGACTCCCGGCGGCTGGCGCGACGCTGAAGTACGCCGTGAGCAGATCAAGGTCCGCAAAAACTTTGTCAGCACCGACACCAGCACAGTCGATCTGGATGTAACTGTTACTCGTAATGGCCCGGTCATATATGAAAGGGCCGGCAAGCGCTACGCGCTGCGATGGACTGCCATCGATCCGAAACTGAATAAAGGAGTAGGCCTCCAAAGCCTGAACCGCGCGGGCAATTGGAAAGAGTTTACCGCTGCCATAAGCGATTACACCGGGGCGACGCAAAACATGGTCTATGCAGACGTGGATGGAAACATTGGCTACTACGCGGCAGGCGTCATCCCGATCAGAAAGTCAGGCGACGGAAGTATTCCTTACGATGGTTCGTCAGATGCGGGTGAATGGACCAGCTTCATTCCGTTCAAGGAATTGCCTCACGTGTTCAATCCGCCTTCGGGTTTGATTATCACAGCGAATCAGAGAATCGTTGGAACCAGCTATCCCCATTTTTTGACCCACTCGTGGGCCCAGCCTTACCGGGCAAAACGAATTTCCGATCTACTAAACAAAAAACCAAAGCTCAACGCTGACGACTTTCGGGCCACGCTGGGCGACGTCTATTCCATCGCCGGTGTGATCTTCACCCGGCAAGCGTCGAAGATCCTGCGCGGCCAGTTAACGCCGGCGGATGACGGGCTGCGTAAGACATTAGCGGCAATGAACGTCTGGGACGGACAATTAAAGGCTGAATCAACAGTTGCGCCGATCGTCACGCAAATGCGAATCGCATTCCGCACGCGCATCATTAACGCGGCAATTGGCAATGAGCTGGCAAGGTCGTTTGGCTGGTCTAACTTCGATACGACGCTCGACCGGATTCTGACTGAACAATCAGCGGCCTGGCTGCCGCCGGAGTTTAAAACTTACGCAGAGCTTTTGCGCGCCTGTCATGCCGACGCGCGTCAGGCGCTTTCCAAAAGCCTTGGGGAGGACGAATCAAAATGGACCTGGGGCAACATGGTGAAGTCGCGTTTCCCCCACCCTCTGTCTGACGCTCCGCTGATCGGATTGCAGTTCACTATTCCGCCATTCCCACAAAACGGCACGCCTTTCATGCTCGGCGCCACGGTAAATGTCGGCGCCGCAGTGTCGATGCGCCTGATTGCAGATCCGGGTGACTGGGACAGGACTCAACACGGCATCACGTTGGGACAATCCGGCTTGCCTTCCAGTCCACACTGGAAAGATCAATTAGACGACTGGCGCTCAGTAACTCCGCGAGTGTTTCCCTTCAGTGAGGCCGCGGTCGCGAAAGCGACAAAAGAGATAGTGACCCTGGAACCGAAAAAGTAGCGGAGCTCATGACAATTTTTACGAACCACAAGTGTGCGGCCCGCTGGGAGCGCAGGCATCCTGCCTGCAATGAGCGCGTAGCGCGAACTATCTTTTCCTTTCCCTAATGCGCGATCCGAGACATCCAAATGCGCCCGACGGCTGGCACAGCCGCGGCTACCTCCCTCATTTCGACGGCGGCGAAATCCCACAGTTCATCACCTTCCGCCTCGCAGACTCCATGCCTCAATCGCTGCTGGATACCTGGCGAAAAGAACTTGCGTGTGAGCAAGACATTCATGTCGACAGCGCTTTTCGGAAGCGAATTGAACTGTATCTTGATCAAGGATACGGAGAATGCCACCTCAAGGATCTGCGTGTCGCCGAGGTGGTACAGAATGCGATGTTATTCTTCGATGGACAACGATATCGGCTGGCCGCTTGGGTCGTCATGCCCAATCACGCACACGCACTGTTGACTCCTTGCGCGGGCAACGAATTATCAGACGTTATGCATTCCTTGAAATCCTACACCGCGAATGAAGCAAACAGTTTGTTGAACCGGACCGGGCAATTTTGGCAACCGGAGTCATTTGATCGTTGGATTCGTGACGCTGATCATTTTGCAAAGGTAATTAGTTACATTGAAAATAATCCTGTTAAGGCGCGATTGTGTCAAAGACCTGAGGACTGGCCTTTTTCTAGTGCGTGGTTTCGGAATAAGAGATAAGAGGTTCGCGCTTCGCGCTCATTGCAGGCAGGATGCCTGCGCTCCCAGCGCGACGAGCTTGTGACATGTAACCCTGAACCCAGCGCAACGTTAGAAATGCCCAGTGAAGCTTCCAAAGAGACGTGGCGGGTTTTCTGCGCTATTGAGCTGCCCGAGCAGGTGCGTGAGTTGCTCGCGCAACATATTGTCTCGCTCCGGCGCGCTGTGCCTGATGCGCGCGCGAGTTGGAGCCGCACAGAGAACATTCATCTCACCCTCAAGTTTCTCGGCGAGCTGCAAATCACCCAGGTAAAAACTTTTAGCGATGCGGTGATACGAGCAACAACGGGTTTCTCGCCGTTCACACTTGGCGTTGGTGAACCAGGTGCGTTTCCGACACACGGCTCGCCTCGCGTGCTATGGATTGGCGTGAACGATTTCTCAGGCAAGCTTGCGGACCTGCACGCGCGCCTCGAATACGAATCGCAGCAGGTTGGTTTTGAAAAAGAAACGCGGAGCTTCCATCCGCATTTCACGCTGGCGAGGTTTAGGGAACAAAGGCGTCGCGTTAAGCAATCGCGAGCGGACGAGGGTCAACGCGCGCGCGACCTCGCTTCGGCACACAAGACGATGCAACTCCCGTCTGTGGAAATTGCCGTAACGGAATTGCTGGTGATCAGAAGTGAACTTGGAGTCGGAGGATCGAAGTACACTGTAATCTCAGGGCATCCGCTGGGAATGGCCGGCAAACTCTAGTTTGTCGGCCTGACGTCGAAAGAGATCGACAAACTGAAGATTGCCGGACGTTAACCTACCTTCCCAACTCACGCGGGCGCGGTGGAATTTCACCGCTTTCACCCGTCTGAGACAACACTTCTTTAAGAGCTCCGATGCTCGACAACATCGCTGAAGTTTCCACCGGCATGAAAATCACCTTTGAGTTGTTAGTCCGGGTCATGTCGCGAAGGCTGTCAATGTAGCGCGTGGTGATTAGGTACTGGCCGGGATCGCCTCCGGGAATCGCCTGGGCGATACGATTGATCGCTTCAGACTCTGCTTCCGCGTTTCTGAGTCTGGCCTGGGCCGCGCCTTCAGCCTGCAAAATTGCCGCTTGCTTCTCGCCTTCCGCGCGGGTGACAGCCGCTTGTTTCTCGCCTTCCGCGCGCGTGATGGCTGCCTGCCGATCGCCTTCAGCCTGGATGACTAGCGCGCGCCGATTGCGTTCTGAAGTCATCTGCTTCTCCATCGTGATGCGCACATCCTCCGGCGGATTGATGTTTTTCACGTCCACTCGCGTAACTTTCACACCCCACTTGTCAGTCGCCTCATCCAGAATCAAACGCAACTTGGAGTTAATGGCGTCGCGATTCGAAAGTGTGTGGTCCAGATCCATCTCTCCCATAACCGATCGCATGCCTGTGATCGTTAGCTGGATGATACCGCCCACCAGATCGTTCATCTCGTAGACCGCTTTGACCGGATCAGTGATCAACCAATAAACGACTGAGTCAACGTGAATCGTTACGTTGTCGCGCGTAATCACCGGTTGTGGCGGCAGGTCGATATACTGTTCGCGCAAGTCTATTGAGGTGAGACCGGGCCGCGTATTCGTCCAATAAACTGCTCGCGGCCGATCAAGAAATGGAATCAGAATGTTGAGACCTCCGCTCGCGATCTTGTCAAACCTGCCGAGACGCTCGACGAGCATCACTGTCGCCTGGGGAACAATCCGGATGGTTTTGACTGCGATGACTAACAGCACAATCGCCAGAAAACCAAAAAAGAGAAACGCAAGAACGGAAGTAACAGGCTCCATAACTAAACTCCTAAGATCGATTCCAGAGGGGATGACCAAGCGGTTGAGACTATATCGGATTTGCCAACTGTCCGACAAACTTTGTTGATAACGCAACCTTGCAGTTGCGTTACATCGACGGCGGCTGCCACCCGCCCAACGACTGCTCGATGATTCCAGCAGCGGCCAGCACGGTTTCTTCCTCAAACGGCCGCCCAATGACTTGAACTCCGATCGGCAAGCCTGCGGCCGATCGGCTCACCGGGATCACCGCGACCGGCAAATCAAAAACGTTAAATGTTTGCGAGTAGCTAAATGCTCTGAAGGTGCTAATCGATTGGCCGTCGACGTCTACCTTGAGCGCATCGTGCGGAAAAGCCGGAGTGGCTCCCACGGGAGCAAGCAGCAGGGGCGTAGTTTCCATCCAGGAGATCAGCTCGTTGCGGACTCGATCTCTTTCCAGCCAGCTGCGGATGTAATCGTCGAGTGTGGGAGGAGGTATGTCGTCGGCGGTGGACAACCTCCAGCGCACAAAGGCACCTCCTTCTGCCTCGTGTCCGGCGTAAACATCGCGGAGTTGGACCACTGAAGCCCTCGAGAAGATTTTCAGCCAAAGCTCATTGCCGCGTTCAACTCCCGGGGGCCGCATCTGTTCCAGATGCAGTCCAGCGTCAGCCAAAGCGCGCGCCGCAGCCGCGACCGCGCGTTCGGTTTCGGAGGTAACAGGAGCAATGCCGTCATCGGTGTACCAGGCAACGCGCTGGCCCATCAATGAGGCCGGCAAATCCTGTTTTAAGGTGGAACGCGGATGATTCGCCGCGTACGCGCCGGACAGAACGCTGAACAGAAGTCTCAGGTCGGCCACGTTTCGCGCCATTGGCCCAATCACTGAACCAAGCGAGTAAGGCCCGCTGGCGGGAGGAAGCTGACCACCTCCCGGCACGCGTCCGACGGTGGGTTTGAGTGCCGTAATCCCGCAAAAATGGGCGGGAATGCGAACAGACCCGGCGAGATCGCTGCCGATTCCGGCGGGCGACATACACGTCGTGATAGCCGCGGCTTCACCACCGCTCGAACCGCCCGTCGTTAGTGAAAAGTCGTAAGGATTGTTTGCGCGACCAAACAGCGGATTGTCCGCGTTGTAATCCATCGCCATTTCGGCCGTATTCGTTTTGCCGAGAAGAATAGCTCCCGCGTCCTGGAGAAGGGCGACCGCGGGCGCATCGCGCTCGGGAATGAAATTGGCGCGCATCGCCGAGCCACTAGTCGTTCGTAATTGCGCGGTCTCGATCGTGTCTTTCACGGTAAACGGCACGCCATGAAGTAGACCGAGAATCTCGCCGCGCCGGCTTTGCGCTTCGGCGGCTTTGGCTTTTTCCAAAGCGTCCGGAGCGAGGGTAACGATGGCATTCAGCCGCGAATTGAGCTCGTCGACACGCTGCAAGTGTGCGCCAACAACTTCTGTTGGCGACGCCTTTCGATCGCGTATGAGTTCCGCGAGCTCGCTTGCCGAGTGTTGGTAAAGGTCAGTCATCTATTTCTGGAACTACCTGTGGCACAGCTCACCCGCAGAGCAATCTGCACCAAGACCCCAGGAACTGAGGCGTTTTGCTTTTCCGCGACTTCTAACTATAATTTCCCTGCTCTGAAAAATCTCAATTACAACCTGCGTAAGTTTGGACCAGTGGCTGTCAGGCAAGGGTTCAACTGCAAAGGAGCGCGCGTTTGGCTATACCATTGAGCCGGACCTTTGTCCTGCGCAAACTTCATCAGCTTTCCGGCATCGTGCCACTTGGCGTTTTCGTCCTGGAGCATTTCTATACTAACTCCAAGGCACTAAGCGGGGCCGCAGATTTTAACGAAGCCGTTCGCGACCTGCAGTCGATTCCCTACATACTCTTCGTCGAAATCGGTGGAATCTTTATACCGCTCATCTACCATGCCGTCTATGGTCTGGTGATCACGATGGAAGCGCGGCCCAATAATCTCAACTATCCGTATCCCAGAAATTGGTTTTATCTGATTCAGCGAACGACCGGTGTCATCCTGTTTTTCTTTATTTTGTTCCATGTGCTTAATTTCCGCTTCGGAATGATTCCCGGACTAAATTCGGTTTCAGTGGCCCATGCGCCTGACCAGGCATTTGAAATTGTCTCTCGCGAGTTTCGGATGGTCCCGATATTTTTGCTCTACCTGGTTGGCATTACTGCGACGGTGTGGCATCTCGCAAACGGCATCTGGCTATTCATGGTCGACTGGGGAATCACTATCGGAGAACGAGCACAGCGGCTCACCGGCTACGCCTGCATCGGCTTTGGAATATTCCTTCTGCTAGTCGGCATAAATGCCGCGGTCGCTTTTATTCGACCCGGTGGACTGCTGGGAGGGATCCTCTAAACAGATGGCTTCAAATGGAACCAAAATAGCAATTGTAGGCGGGGGGCTTGCAGGACTCGCGGCCGCAATGCGAATTGCCGAAAAGGGCCACGCGGTAGATCTGTTTTCCGTGGTCCCGGTCAAACGCTCTCATTCAGTTTGCGCCCAGGGCGGCATTAACGGCGCGGTCAACACCAAAGGCGAAGGCGATTCCACCTGGGAACACTTCGACGACACCGTTTACGGCGGCGACTTCCTGGCGAACCAACCGCCGGCGAAAGCCATGTGCGAAATGGCGCCCTCGATCATTTACCTGTTTGATCGCATGGGCGTTCCCTTCTCTCGTACTCCCGAAGGCATGCTGGATTTCCGCCGGTTCGGCGGCACCAAACACCATCGCACCGCATTCGCTGGAGCTTCAACTGGTCAACAGTTGCTCTACGCACTCGACGAGCAGGTGCGCCGGTATGAAGCGGCCGGCAAAATTCGCAAGTTTGAACACTGGGAAATGATGTCGCTGGTGCTCGACGACGCACAGGTCTGTCGCGGGATAGTTGCGATGAACCTCCAGACACTCGAGTTGAAAGCGTTTCCAGCCGACGCCGTGATCATGGCTACCGGTGGACCAGGTTTGGTTTTTGGAAAATCGACGAATTCGATGGTCTGCACCGGCAGCGCGGTGGCGGCTTGTTATCAGCAGGGCGCGAAGTATGCGAATGGCGAGTTTATCCAGGTACACCCGACTTCTATTCCGGGTGAAGATAAGCTACGACTGATGTCGGAATCCGCGCGGGGCGAAGGCGGACGCGTTTGGGTGCCGCGAAACCCGATGGATAGCAGACAGCCTTCATCAATTCCGGAAAACGAGCGATGGTATTTCCTCGAAGAGAAGTATCCGGCTTACGGAAACCTGGTTCCTCGCGACATCGCGACCCGCGAGATTTTTCAGGTTTGTATTGAAGGCAAAGGCGTTGGCGGCGAGAACCAGGTCTTCCTCGACGTCTCGCACATCCCTGCCGAAACTCTGGACCGGAAGCTTGGTGCGATTCTCGAAATCTACGAGATGTTTGTCGGCGACGATCCGCATCACGTGCCGATGCGAATCTTTCCCGGCGTCCACTATTCGATGGGCGGACTCTGGGTTGACTACAACCAGCGCACCAATATCCCCGGACTTCTTGCCGCCGGCGAATGCGATTATTCAATTCACGGGGCCAACCGCCTCGGGGCAAACTCGCTTGTAAGTTGCGTCTACGGCGGATTTGTCGGCGCGCCCGCGGCGATTGAGTACGCAACCAATGTCGAACGCAACGGAGCTGACGGTTCCGGCATTTACGATCAGGAATTAAAGAAGCAACAGGAAATCAACGATGCGTTGATCAAGCAAAGCGGCACTGAAAATCAGTACACGCTGCATCAGGAGATGGGCAAGTGGATGACCGACAACGTCACCGTCGTCCGTTACAACGACAAGCTCAAAGAAACTGACAACAAGCTGCTCGAGCTTCAGGACCGTTATAAGCGCATCTCGATCAACGATTCAAATCTCTGGGCGACGATGGCCCTGCCGCACGCGCGTCACCTGGACAACATGCTCGAGCTGGCGCGGGTCGTGACGCTCGGCGCACTGAATCGCAACGAGTCGCGCGGGGCACACTACAAACCTGATTTCCCGGATCGCGACGATGAGAATTTCCTGAAGACGACCATTGCGGAATATTCAGGCGAAGGTCCAACTATTTCTTACGAGGCCGTGGATGTTTCCCTGATACCGCCACGCAAGCGCGACTACAGCAAGGCCAAGAAGGAAACGGCAAAGGCGTGAAACAATAATGTCCACTCATCAACCCAAATCAAAGGCCAGGCGCATTCCGCCGAAGAGTGTCGAGATTCACATCAAGCGCCGCGCTAATCCTGACTCAACTTCTTATTGGGAACAGTTTGAAATTCCGTATCGTCCGAATCTGAATGTCATTTCCTGCCTGATGCAGATTCAGGCAAATCCGGTCACGAAGGAAGGCAAACCCACCACGCCTCCTGTCTGGCAGATGAATTGTCTGGAACAGGTGTGCGGCATCTGCACGATGGTAATAAACGGCCGCGCGCGCCAATCGTGTTCTGCGCTGATAGACAACCTGGAACAGCCGATCAAGCTGGAACCGATGAGCAAGTTTCCAAACATCCGCGATCTGGTCGTTGATCGTTCGCAAATGTTTGATCATCTCAAGCGCGTGCACGCGTGGATTGAGCTCGATGGGACGCACGACATGGGCCCCGGCCCGCGTATGGACCAGGACGACGTGCAGGAGCGCTATGCCTATTCACGATGCATGACGTGCGGCTGTTGTTTGGAAGCTTGTCCGCAGTATGACGAGGACAACTACATTGGTCCACAAGCGATCGCGCAGGTCCGTCTATTCAATATGCATCCGACGGGCGCCATGAATCGCGAGGATCGACTTGTAGGAATCATGGGCGAAGACGGCATCACTAACTGCGGCAACGCGCAAAACTGTGTCAAAGCGTGTCCGATGGGTATTCCGCTGACGCGCGCAATTTACGAAGAGAATCGGGAGACGATCATTCACGGATTGTTTGGCTGGCTGAAGCAATAATCCACAGATTAACCCGGATTACACGGATTAAGAGTGGAACCGAGAGAAGATTGGAACAGAAACACCTGGCGAAAAAAGCCACCACTGATCGGCGGCATTTAGTTTGTAATCTGCGTTATCTGCGGATAACTTTTTCTAAATGCCGAGCACATTAACTAGTTCCTG
>DATMDU010000116.1:0-3775 GCA_035557535.1 Pyrinomonadaceae bacterium | reverse complement strand
ACGGAAATCTCTGAGACCCCTCGACGGAAATCCTCTCAACTCTCCCCATTCTCGCGGCCAACGGCCGCAAGAATTCGCAACGCCCCTCAGACGGCAATCTTGCAACCGCCGCGGCCCCATCGCACGCTCGGCTTTGGCAGCGTCCCCACATCGAAGAGCGGGCTACCGCCCTCAAATCTCGGATTGGCAGAGCCAATCCTTGAGGGGGGGCTTTTTCGCCCCCTCCCCCCCCGATCTGCTGCAGGCACAAATCGCTTTCCTGTTGACTGGCTCAGCCAGCGGCCCTAAGGCCGATGGCCGGCTCAGCCGGCCACAAGATTTCGGGCGGCCCAAGCCGCCCGAGAAGAGGGGAGAACATCGCCCCCCTCTTCACTCCCTCGATTTCTCACGGCGGCGAAGCCGCCTGTGAGGAATCACACAGGAAACCCCCGGATCCTTCCTCTGTATCAACCCCGAACGGAGTTTGACCCATCCATCGGACTTTCCATCCGAGGCACCTCACAAGCGATTTAAACGCCTCCCATCCATCCGGCATTGACAAACTGCCGTCAAAACCCCTAACATCGACGGAATCAACACCGTCATGCCTTATGACGTCTCGCATCACGAATGCGAAGGGGGTGCCGGTATGGGTGCGGTCATCTTATTTCATTGGTCTTGGAGAAGACATTTCAAAAAAAGGAGTTTGACACATGGTATTCGAGCGAAAAATCGCATGGGAAAACGAACCCCCGATCAACGACGCCATTTCGCCCTACGATCTTTTCCGCATCCCAGGACGAGGGACCTACAACTTCATCATCCTCAGCCGCCAACTCCACGGCTGCAAACTCCACTATTTCAAGGGACGATCGATCCCGCACACAGAAGGAGGTTGTGAGGCATGTGAGAACAAAAACGAAACACGCTGGCGAGGCTACCTAGCCGTTTGCAACGCGAGCAACTTCAAGCAAGGCATCTTGGAACTCACGGCAGTGCCGGCGGCACAAATCGCCGAAAAGATTAAACTGAACGAACCGATCCGAGGCAAGATCGCAACTCTTCATCGACCGTCCGGCAAGCCGAACGGCAGGATCCAGCTCGATCTCCGGCCGGGCAAAATACCAGACAAAGAATTACCAGAGCCGTTCAATGTGATCGCAACGCTGAAAAAAATTTGGAACGTCCAAGATCACATGAGAACGCCCCATGTACTAGACATCGGAGTTCGATCGACCACGATCGAAAAACTCACGGGAGGCAACAATGGTTCTCGGAAAAGCTGACATCGCTTTTATGTTGGGCTTCTCAGCCCAGGGCGACTTCGGGTGGTCAAGCTGGTACACAAGAAAAAACGGATCAAAGGTTTGCTTCCCCAAGTACGTGTTAGACGGAAAAAGAAAAACACCTGCACGAGTCGCACAACGAGATAAATGGCGAGCAGCGGCCGCAGAATGGAGGTTACTGACGCAACAAAGAAAAAAAGACTGGCAAGCCGCCGCGAGAAAGTTATCACTCCCAGCAACGGGTTACAATATTTTCCTTTGGTACCAGATTTCAAACAACACGGCCGTCATCCAAACTATCGAAAGACAAACAGGCATTTCACTTCTAGGACCATGAAGCAAATGATTTCTTCATTCTTCTCATCGCCCTCAGGACTGCGACCGACGCCACCCGTCTGCCATCCGCCTCCGCCAGTTTTCCCGCCTCCCCCTCCGCCAGGTGTACTCACCGATTGTTGTCCAATTCTCATTCCTCTGACGTTGACGATGGTCGTCACAAACAACCTTTTCTGTCCTGGATTCACCGGTCAATCGTTAATCCTAACTTACGATGGCGGCATCGGAAAATGGGAAGGCAACTTAACGATCGGCACAAGGGCCTTCAATTGGAAACTATCATGTCCGAGCGGCAGCACTGGACCGCTCGAGTGGATGCTGCAAACGACCAGCGTCTGTCAACAAGGACCGGGTCTCAATCAAGCCTCCACAGCAAGTTGTGACCCATTCCTGATCACATTCAATGTGATCATGCCACAACTCGCCTGCCCCGAAATCTGTAGCGGCTTTGTCAGAAATTGGAGAGCAGACATAACCTTCTGAGAAAAAACGAAAGAAAAAAACATGCGAGAAAAAATGACAGCCGGAAATGAAGAGGCTTGGGAGTACGCCGCTCAGGAGCTAAGAAACGGTCTCAAGACGATCACTGACGATCAACGTCAGGAAAACATCCGAATGAACGCAATCGAAGAATTACTTCGCCAAATCGTAACGTGGCAAGCAATAGCAAGCGAGAGAATCGACAAACACGAACGAGAAATCGAAGCAATCGGAAGGCAAATCCCATGGACCGAGTGACGACAGAAAACGAACTGCTCAAGTGGGTGGAAGATCTCGCGAAAGTCGAATCCAATTGCATCGGATTTGTGCCTCGAATCGCTTACAAGCAAGCCTTGGCACGCGAACGATTGATGATCGTCGCCGACGGAGAAGAATTAGTTGGATTCGCTTTTTGGGGCCGTGGAAGACAGGAATTAAAAGACTCAATCTCGATCTACCAAATGGCCGTCGTCAACACACACCGACGACTGAAGTACGGCATCGACTTACTTCGCGGCATCTCGCATCACCCGGCGACTTACGATCGGCAATTCTTCCGTTGCACGTGCCGACAAGGAATCGCCGCCAACGATTTTTGGCGACACATCGGTCTAACACATGTCGCCACAAAAGTGCAAACTGGTGAACGAGGATGGCATTCGAATCTATACATCGGCCCAATCCGACCTACGGAAATGCTTCCACTCAAACTCCAGCCACCTCAGATTTCACTTCCCATCCGACTGTCGAGAGGCTAAAATGAAAACAGGCAAAAACAACCCCACAAATCAGGGCGCAAAATCATGACTAAAATCGACGCCGGACTCTTATCTTTCGGTGCTTCTGGGACGATCGGTAAGACGATGACTTTCAGCTCGTGGAAGGGACGTCCGTATGTCCGGCGTCGAGTCATTCCGTCGAATCCGAGAACCGGCGGACAAACCGGCGTGCGAGCTGGAATGAAATGGGGGAGCCGAGCCTGGGCGAACCTGGGATCGACTCCGCAATCGAGCTGGGATTCGCTGGCAGCAGCGACAAACATCAGCCCGTTTAATGCATTCATCGGCACCGGCCAGCGGAGACTGCGCGACGGCAACGCCTATCAACAAAGCAATCCTGCAGCGACCGCCGCCGACACGGCTACGGTCACATCAGCATCGGCCACCGCCGAAGGCCGTAACATCATTTTGGCCTGGACCGATCCAGTCACAGCAGGCTTCTTCGGCGTGCATATCTATCGGGCCCTCGCAACTGGATTCTCGATCGCCCCCAACAATTTGATTGCGATCGTCGACGTCGGTGCAGAAGGATACATCGACGGACCGCTTGTGCCGGACGAATATTTTTACATGATCGTCCCATTCAATATCGAGGGCGAGGTGTCAACAAACGAGACGGAAGTCGACGCGACGGTTAGCTAACGGAATGGTGGAAACTCGGCGGATTGATGCGAAAGCTCCGCCGAGTTTTTTCGTCTTTGCACTTCGCCTGGCTCGGGAGAGCCAGGACGAAAAAGAAAAGACACCAGCTCACCCCCAATTGAAGTAAGAACGGCTGCCAAAGCCGAGCGTGCGATGGGGCCGCGGCGGTTGCAAGATTGCCGTCTGAGGGGCGTTGCGAATTCTTGCGGCCGTTGGCCGCGAGAATGGGGAGAGTTGAGAGGATTTCCGTCGAGGGGTCTCAGAGATTTCCGT
>DATMDU010000115.1:0-3202 GCA_035557535.1 Pyrinomonadaceae bacterium | reverse complement strand
GTCAAGGAGCGAAAGCAGTTCGGCAAGGTGTTGATGGACTTCCAGGGTGTCGAGTTCATGCTCGCCGATATGGCGGCAGAAATAGCTGCCGCGCAGGCGCTGTTGTTCCGAGTTTGCTGGCAAGCGGCGCGCACGGAGATGGATGCGAAGGATCTGCACGCGCTGGCGAGCACCGTCAAGCTCGTCTGTTCCGAGATGGCCGGTCGCGTGATCGATCGGGCGGTGCAGATTTTCGGGGGCCGAGGCTACATGCGCGAGAACCCGGTCGAACGACTCTGGAGAGAACTGCGCGTGGATCGAATCTGGGAAGGAACCTCTGAGATCCAGAGAGCAGTGATTGGCAACCACCTACGAAAACGGGGGCCTGACACCTTTCAAGCATGACCTAGCAAGGGCGACACCGTTTTACGTCCCCAACGTGATGGAGTTTTGCCAGTCATGGTGGTGGCAAGCGCAGACCTGCATCCGCATAAGGTTGCATTTCAAGGGCAGCAAGCTCTCCGTCTGTAAAGCTAGACGCATCCTTCAACATAGCGGACGGACTGTGCCCTTCCGGAAACCATTTGCGAAACTCCCGACCTATCGATGTAGAAGGCCATCAGCAAATCTGGATCGTCGGTGGGTACGAACTCGAGGATTGTCCCCCCATAGATGTTCGTTCGCTCTTCGATTTGCCCTGGATAAGTCTCTGTGACTAGCGACTTCGAAGAGCCTAGTCCGATTCCAGAAAGCGTACGAATGAGGCCACCATGTACATCGAAACGAGAGATGCGACCATCCTCAACCATGAAGCTGAGACCCTCCGGACCACCTACGGGCGCCGCGTAGTTGCATCCTCTTCCTGTGTCGAACGTGATCTCAATGGGTACTCCGGCAGCTCGTGAGGCCTCGTCCAACGTCATGCCGACCGTGATGCTTGAGATACCGTCGATTCGAAGTCGCGACTCGTCAGTAAGTGAATCTCCAGTATCAATTGGTGCTTCGTGCCTCGAGATTATCTTTATCAACCCGTTCCTGACTCCTATTTTCTCAGAAGACATGAAACTGGGACAGCACAACGGATCCGCTGGCGTGTAGGCGCCGGTCGTTAGGATGACTGAATTACCCCTCTGACGGAGCCTTCCTCCGCGCTCGGTTTGAGCAAAGAACATCTCTTTGAATCCAGAACTTCTCGCTTGTAGCACCGATACGTTCAGTGGTCCGTTCCCTGCTCCAAAATGCTGAATACCGACAACCAGTTCCTCTGAGGAGTCGCCGTAGAAGTCAACCGCTTCAAGAAAGCCAATATCAACACCACTAAGTTCGGGGTCTAGCAGGGGCGACCCCGCTCCAGGGGAAACGAACTTCTCAAGATTGAGTTCCTTACGCCACCCCTCACCGTCCCACTGAAAGACGTCGACGTACTTAGGAGCAAATGGATCATCCTTGTTGTTCGACGATGCCAAGACAATCTCTTCTGGGTCAGAGCCATTCAGGTTCGCATACAAGACATCCATCGCCTTGGTGCCCCTGCCCAGTAGCTGCCTGATTGGCACATCCCTTGCATCCGGTGGCGGATTAGCAATCGGAGCCGTTTCCGGTCGCTGCGTTGAATCGGCTGGCCTGTCGTCGCCGCCTGAGTCAGAACCGCTTTCGGAATCCCGTATAGCTAGCCAGGCACCGGTCAGGCCAACCAAGAGTACGGCCACGAAAAGGGCCAGTGCGGGCCAACGACGGAAGAAGCTCTTCCTTCGAACGACTGAATCATTTCCAAGAGCCCACGTGTCAGCAAGATACTGGCTAGCTGTCACCGCGAGACTCTTAGCGCTACCGTCAAGCGTCGCGTCTCCGACGAGTGAACTCACGATCGAGTGTGCCGTTGGACGTGCTTCAGGTTCCTTCGAAAGCGCCTGCGTAACTAGAGGAGCGAGCGCTTCGTCCAATCCGGTAAGCAAAGGTTCTTCATGGACTATTCGATACAGGAGAGCATCGGACGGTCCTTCCCCAAAGGGAGATCTCGCCGTGGAAGCGTAAACAACTATGGACGCCCACGAGAAGATGTCCGCTCTTTCATCCACTCGCCCACCACGTGCCTGCTCTGGAGCCATCCACGCCGGTGTTCCAACAGATATGCCTGTACCTGTCAGCGAAGTAGCATCGATTGCTCTGGCGATCCCGAAGTCGATCACTTTGGGTCCTTCGGAGGACAAGAGAATGTTGGATGGTTTGAGATCTCGATGCACGAGGCCAGCTCGATGAATCGCTGCTAGGGCCTCAGCAAGAGCGACAGCGAAGGCAGACAACGTCTCGCCTTCCAGAGGTCCGGTCGTGGATACAAACTCATCAAGAGTTGGTCCATCAATGAATTCTGTCGCGAGGAAAGCGGGATGTGATGTGAGATCGGACTCAATAACGGATGCGGTGAAAGCTCCGTCTACACGTTTGGCTGCTGCTATCTCTTGCTTAAATCTGGCTCGGAATCCCTCGTCTTCAGCGAGTTCTTCCTTGATGACCTTTAGCGCAATGGCCTGACGTTTTCCATCTTCCGCCAGGTAGACGACACCCATCCCACCCCTGCCGATCTGGCGAATGATTTTGTACGAACGAATCCGCTTAGGAAGTTGTTTGGTTTTGGTTGCCACAATTCACAAACACTTTCAGTCTGCCAGCGTGCCGAGTGCACTAGTCCCCAAAGTATGGGAACACGTAGCTATCTGATCTGAAAGGGGGTTCACTGGACAGAGTGGGTATTTTCGCGCACCCCATAGAATGCTGGATTAGTTGTGTAGCAGCACCATCCTTCCTTTGTTGAAAATGGGGGCTCCGGGCGAGATTCGGCAAGATATAACCACGTCCCCCGCCGCACTTCCTTGCATATCTACCCAGCATGCGCTAGAGGAGATTCCTTGGCAGGTGCGAACGCCTGCCTCAGCTGGTGTCACCACCGCGACGTTCGGCTTCCTTTTTCAGACTCGCCAGGCCCCCGTTGATTCCCTTCTGCAGAGTTTTGCGCGACGCGCCTTTGAAAACCCGCACCATCAACCCGTCGAAGGATTCCTCCGCGTAAACCTTCGTGCCCTCAGGGGACGGCTCGAGTCTATGGACGTGCACCGCGATGATCCCCATCGACCTGCCCGACCAGCCGATCTCACGAGGAGGCTCGACCTCCTCGAGCGTTGAGGTGATCGTTCCCGGGCCCGACTTCCAGCGAAATACCGAGCCC
>DATMDU010000114.1:0-1407 GCA_035557535.1 Pyrinomonadaceae bacterium | reverse complement strand
TGAGCAGTATGAGTCATGAGGAATACCGGGACTTTTAGCATTCCGCCGTACGGAATTTCCCCATCTTCTATTGTCTGGGTTTCATTTGAACCCCCAATGACGGCGCCGATTTCCTCCATCACTTTACTTACGAGAGTCGTGTCTCCATCTGCCGATTCAAAACCAAACATCCAATCAACGCCGCCATCGCTATCTGCCATAAATCCATCTACGGTTACCGAGGCATGAATAAGAACTTTTCCCATTTATTCGCCGCCTTGTCTATTCGCTGTATTCCTTACGGGCCTTTTCCGCCTGCATCGTAAGTCTGCCTTTGCCACGTGTCACACGAGAAAGCTGAGGCAACCTGAGCTCGATGCACGGGTTCTCGACCTAACGAGACCCGGGGCGACTCATGCGACCTACACCATCGATTGGCGGAGGGCGAGGGACTCGAACCCCCAAGTCCTTTCGGACAACGGTTTTCAAGTCCGTTAACGGCATTTTCTTGGAAGGACGGCACGCTTCTAAGCAAGCCCATTCTTGCTGGTCAGGAGGAGGGCCGGGAACTCCATTGATTTCCGGCTATTGCCGTTCGTTTCCGAGCCTCTGACGGCCTGAGGACGGCCTGTTCGCATCTATCCCCGAGATCTACTGAGGCTGCTCTTACTCGAGCCACGAACCGAAATGTGGTCATACCTTTAGGTCTCAGTCCCCCAAGAATACGAGAGAGGTGCGGTGCTCTCGCTGGGTAACGGCCGCAAGTTCGATTACTTCTCCCAACACCTGGTTTTCTTTCTCGGTCTTAGCGAACTCGCGAAGGAGCTCGAGCTCAATGAGCACTTCGGCAACTTGCATCTCATTGAAGATCGTTAGGCCGTACGCGTCGAGATTGCCTAGGTGGGTAAACGCAACGTTGGAGAAAGCTCGATTGAGAAGGGAGTTCAGTTCCGGCCCGCCAACTCTGCGAACTTGAGCCGGCAGGGTTCGGTCCCCTACAAGATGGTCTTCCGTCATCAATTCGACCATCAAGCTCTGGCCACCGAATCCGCGTCTCGTTTGGCGTTTTCCCTGATCCATGTCGCCCAGCCTGCCATGCCTCGTCGCACCGATACGCACCGTTTGACTCCTGCTCAAAGAGGCGGCTGAGGTACTCGTATTCCGCAGGCCGAACCAGATGAACAGCTGACCTCACCCTTATCAGGGGGGCAGCACTATCCGGACGGTGAGGGTCATGAATGACCAAATCGGTACGGTTGGCGCAGGTCAGGACGTGTTTACGAGGGGTCAGTGTGGGCCGGGTGAGGTCATGCTTCAACAGAGAGTCGCAGGGAGTTTTCTTGAGTTTCATTGAGTCACGCTGCACGATCTGAGGGAGCCGTTGTGCAACAACGGGAACAACCACGTCGTTCCGTAACTGCCAACTAC
>DATMDU010000113.1:0-1507 GCA_035557535.1 Pyrinomonadaceae bacterium | reverse complement strand
GAGTGCCTTCCGACACCTGCTATAACGACTCCTTCAAAAATGAGTTCATCCACGTTTTCGGAACAGACGCATAACGCGAAGGCTGAGCCGCGCTCTGAGCGGCGGTCTCAAGCCGACTGTTAGGGGCTACACCGCGATTGTGAAAGAAGCGCGTCATAATCCCCATGCGAACCAAATCCAGTATCAGACGACTTCGTCGCGTTCGAAGCCTCTCCTGACTCTGAGGTCTCTCCAACTCTCGCGCGATCTCACAGCCGCCAAAGGTCGCGGAACTGGACAGCCACCACCTGCTCGTAGGACACCGGTTCAGCGAGTAAGCCAATCGATTGAGCGAAACGGTTTAGCCCATTTACGGCCTCTTCAGATATGGCAGCATCGTAGAACGGCAAGTCTCGTTCAATGATTGCGGCAATCAGTTCTGCAGCATCCGGGGGAAAACGCCGCTTTCCCACTTCAGCGGCTCGTGTTGGATCCGCCCGAAGTGCTTTGTGAGTCTTGACAATAGCCCGCACAGTGGCCGCGATTCGTTCCGGGTCTCGATCGATTAAGGCGTCGGTGGTCACGAGACCACTGAAGGTGAAATTCCGAGCGGCAGGCGGACCATCGCCGCGTCGCACATCTAGCAAAACTTTTCCTATGCCACGCCGTATTGCGATCTCAGTTGCCATGGCATTAGCCCAGAAGGCATCAATTTGTCCTGCCTCAAGTGCCTTGGCTGCAGCCACACCAAAGGAGGCACCGGGTTCCCCTGCACCTGGAACCGGCACGATCTGCACTTTGTCACGCTCAGCGTCAAGTCCGGACGCGATCAACAATTGCTTGAGCGCCGCATCTGGTCCGTGGTCTCCACCAATCCGCAACCCCTTCAGGGCATTCATGTCTCCGCGCTCTGCGCGGAGGTCGGCACGCACCACTAAAAGCCAGGGAATCCCTTGAGAGAGTGCAGCAATAAGCTTAACCCCTTTCCAGCAGGGAAAAGACTTGAGGACAGCATGGACGGAACCACCCGCATAGGCGTCGGTGGCGCCTTCACGTAACGCGGAAATGGCTTTAGTCGCAGGGGTAATCAATTCGACCTGCGCATCGAGACCTTCGGCCTTAAAAAATCCCAACTCCTCTGCAGCGAGTAGGGGAAAACATGTGTTGGTCACGAAGTCCATGACCGCAATTCGCATTTGCATAGCATCCCCCTAACGTTGTGGGTGAGAGGCGCGGTCCGCCGCGTCCTTCTCAACTCAATAGTTAGGAATCTTATGGGTAATTGAACTCATGCCTTCTTCTCCGCCGTCGATATTACTTCATCCCGACGCCGACAAGTGCCTCACCGGGAACCTCAAAGCCGTTAGGTCCTTCAAACCCCCTAAATTTTTCCTCGATCTCGGCCCAAGCTCGTTCTCGATCAGCTTCTTTCAATTGTTTCATAAGCTCTCCAAGATCACCGGTAGTGGCTTTTTTCATATTTGCAACAGCGCCAGCGGCGGATGGGAAACGTCGCGGTATAGGAGCG
>DATMDU010000112.1:0-1741 GCA_035557535.1 Pyrinomonadaceae bacterium | reverse complement strand
GTTAAAGTCGATCGACTGTAGAATCATCCAACGTTGAGATCAAGGGAGATGTTGGATGGGATACATCGAAGGAGAAGACCGTAAGCAGACGGTGCTGTTTCCAGAGGTTCTGGACGACTACATCCGTGAGGAGAATCCGGTTCGATTCATCGATGTGTTTATCGAAGGACTGAATCTGTCGGAGCTGGGATTTTTAAAGGCGATTGCGAAAGAGACGGGACGACCGCCGTATGATCCTGGAGATCTTTTACGGCTGTATGTGTACGGGTATCTGAATCGGACGCGCTCAAGTCGGCAGTTGGAAAGAGAAGCGGGACGCAACGTAGAGTTGATGTGGCTGATGCGCAAACTTAGGCCGGACTTTAAGACCATAGCGGACTTTCGCAAGGATAATGCTCAAGGGATTAAGAAGATCTGTCGAGAGTTCACGTTATGGTGCAAGCGGCTGGAGCTATTTGGGGGAGAGTTGGTGGCCATCGACGGCAGTAAGTTTCGGGCGGTGAATAGTTCGAAGCGCAACTTCACGGAAAAGAAGCTCAGGCGGATGCTAAAAGAGCTTGATGGTAAGATCGAAGAGTATCTTAAGCAATTGGATCGACAGGATCAGCAGGAAGCCGGGCAACGGCGTCTGAGTCCAGAACAACTCAAGGATAAGATCGAACAATACCGGCAGCGCCGAGCGCAGTATGAGCAGATCAACAGTAATCTAGAACAGAGTGAAGAGAGTCAAGTGTCGTTGACGGATCCGGAAAGCCGCTCGATGCGTGTAGGGCACGCAGTGGAGGTCAGCTACAACGTGCAGATCGTGGTCGATCACAAGCATAAGTTAGTGGTGCAGCACGAGGTGACCAATGAAGTCACCGACCAAGGGCAACTGTCCACGATGGCCAAGAAGGCTCAAGAGACGCTTGGGGTGAAGAAGTTAGAAGTGGTAGCCGACCGGGGTTACTACAACGGGGAAGAGGTCAAAGCCTGCGAGCAGTCAGGGATGACGGTTTACGTGCCCAAGCCCAATAATTCATCGAACCTTAAGCGCGGGCTGTTTACCAAAGAGGACTTCATCTATGAGCCACAAAGGGACTGCTACCGGTGTCCCGCGGGAAAAGAGCTGAGCTATCGTTTTGACAGTGTGGAGCAGGGTCGGCCAGTGCACTCCTACGAGATCTATGGCTGTAACAGCTGTGAGTTAAAGTCAAAATGTAGCATCAACAAGAGAGGAAGGCGGCGAATCACGCGCTGGGTCGATGAAGCGATTATGGAAGCGATGGCCCGGCGAGTGGCAGAGCATCCCGAGAAGGTAGAGCTACGAAAGTGTCTCGTGGAGCATCCTTTTGGTACCATCAAACGGGCAATGAACCAGGGTTATTTTTTGATGCGCGGACTAAGCAAAGTCGGAGCCGAGACCAGTCTGACGATACTGGCATACAACCTCAGACGAGTGATGAATATTCTCGGGGTAAGGAAAATGATGGAGGCCGTTACCTAAGAAAACACGATCCTCAGCCGAGGAGTCGCGGTTTTTAAGGTGACAAACGAATTCAATGAGCCGCTCAATCGTCACCCACGAAAGTTCAAAGAGTTTTCACACAGTTTGTCGTTGCGCTCGACCTCCTCGCTCCAACGTACTGTACGTACGTCTCCGCTCCGACTTTGCTTAATCCCCGCATCAAAAAGTACCCCTGGTTCATCGCCCGTTTGATGGTGCCAAAAGGATGCTCCACTAAACACTTGCGGAGCTCTA
>DATMDU010000110.1:0-5632 GCA_035557535.1 Pyrinomonadaceae bacterium | reverse complement strand
CTCCTTCCGTGAAGGCCAGATGCAATTGCTTGCTCCGGATTTTCTGCCGCTTTGCGCTCATGAGTTGCGAGTCCTACTTGCCACTCCCAATCGTTCAGGCCTTCAGCAAGTCGTTACCGGTCCGGCGAGCCCTGCCGTTTCTCCCCTTTCGGGTGAGTGTCCCAATCGAGTGGACCGACTGCCCTTGCCTACTTTGCCCTCTGCTGACTTCTGCGCTGCGATCGGGTTGCCTCACGGCTTTCCTCAGTTCCAATTTGGAACACAGCGCAGACCTCCCGAGGTAAGTTCGACCGCCTTCACCGCACACCTGCCGGATCTACATCCGCGGACCTTTGATGGATATGGACTTCGCGGCTAGTCGCCCGCTCGTCCGCTCCGGGATGCCTGATATCCGATTTCTGTTCGTCAGGTCGCGGTTTTGCTCCGCGCTTCCTTCAGACGCCACCTTACGATGACGCCCTTGCGCTTCGCTAATCCTTCACCTCCATCAGGTTGGATAGGGGATTTTCACCCCCAAGCTGTCAAACATGCTCGGCACACGACTAAACCGCTTCGCGGTAGGCCGGAGGGCCGGAGTCGCTGCCATGACGTTCTTCCTGCTTTAGTTTTGCAGTTATCATTTTTTTGACAGTGTGTCGTATCGCAGTGATAGCCTCAGTGAAAATTTTTCACTCAAGGAGGCTGTCATGGGAGCATTACGAGACCGGATGATCGAGGAGATGAAGCTGCGGAACTTTTCGGCTGCAACGCAGAAGACCTACGTCTACGCGGTGACACGGCTAGCGAAATATCATGGCAAAGCGCCGGACCAGCTCAGTAAGGAGGAGATCCGAGCCTTTCTTGTGCATCTGATAGTGGAGCGGAAGTTATCGCCCAATGGTCTGACCGGCTACTGCTCGGGGCTGCGGTTTTTCTATAACGAGACTCTGGGATGGGATGAGAACAAGCTGTTCATTCCACCGCGCAAGCAATCGTCACCTCTGGCGGAGGTCTTCAGTCCCGAGGAAATCGTGCGTCTGATCCGCGCGGCCCGAGGTCTCAAGCAGCGTGTGCTGTTAATGACCGCCTACTCGGCTGGACTGCGAGTCAGCGAGTTAGTCAATCTCAAGATCAACGACATCGATCCGGCGCGCATGACGCTACGTATCAGGCAAGGTAAAGGCGGCAAAGACCGTTACGCGATTTTGTCGCAGAACCTCCTTGCGGAACTGCGTGTGTATTGGAAACGCTACCGGCCCGCGGTCTGGCTTTTCCCCAACCGAGCCAAGAACGGCCCTTTGAGTCGAAACGAAGCGTGGCACATCTTCAATTCGGCCAAGAGAAGAGCGGGCCTTAAAAAGGGTCGTGGCATACACAGCCTGCGGGCATGTTTTGCCACTCATCTGTTGGAAGCGGGTGTGGACCTACGCTCGATCCAGTTGTTGATGGGGCACACCTCGCTTATGTCTACCCAGCGCTACTTGAGGCTATCGCCACAGAGCGTCAACCGTGCCCTTAGTCCGCTCGACCGATTACCGTTAACGACGGTCTAAGCCGTGGGCGCCGGCTCTGGACAGCCGGCAGCAAGAGGCGGCGTTGAACTGGCCGATATTTTTCGCGCCTATGGCGAGTCGTATCGCCGCCACCATCCGTTGCCGGTCTCCCATCTTAAGGTTATGCAGGCCGTGGAGCGCTGTCGCACTGCAGCTCTCGGAGGCCACCTCCAGCAGTGTGATGCCTGTGGCTTCGAGCGTCCCGCCTACAACTCCTGCCGCAATCGACACTGCCCTAAATGCCAATCGTTGGCGAAGGTCAAATGGCTCGATAAACAAAAGTCAGAACTGTTGCCGACCGGATATTTTCATCTGGTCTTTACCTTGCCGCACGAATTGAACCCGTTGATCCTGATCAACAAGAAACCTCTCATCAATATCCTGTTTCAATCGGTCTGGCAGACCTTGGCGCAGTTTGCCCGGAGTCGTCTGGGTGGGAGCTTGGGGATCACCGCAGTTCTGCACACCTGGGACCAGACCCTGTTGGATCATTTTCATCTGCACTGCCTGGTTCCCGCCGGCGCGCTGTCGTTTGATCGAAACCGCTGGGTCCCGGCGCGTCAGGACTTTCTCTTTCCAGTCAAAGCCCTGAGCCGGGTCTTCCGCGCTAAGTTTCTCGACTCGCTCAAAAAGAGCTTCGATCAAAGCAAGTTGCTCTTCGTCGGACAGATCGAGCCCTTGGCCGACGCCGACAGCTTTGGTGTACTTCTCAATGGATTGCGGAAAAAACCGTGGGTGGTCTATGCCAAAAAACCATTTGGCTCTCCCGTCCATGTCCTTGATTACTTAGCTCGCTACACTCATCGTGTAGCACTCTCCAACGATCGCATCTGCTCGCTCCACAACGGGGAGGTCACCTTCGCGTACCGCAATCGGAAAAATGAAGATCGACATAAATTGATGACGCTGAAAGCCGAGGAGTTCATTCGACGCTTTTTGCTCCACGTCATCCCCAAGGGTTTCATGCGGGTGCGCCACTACGGCTTTTTAGCCAACCACCGCAAAGATTGTCTGTCGAAGTGTCGTCAGCTCATGGGACTTTCACCTGCACTCATCTCACCTCCTCAACGCTCTCCCGACGAGTTGATGCTGGCACTGATGGGCATCGATATCCATCGCTGCCCGCGCTGCCAGACCGGAACGCTGATGGGGGTCTCCGACTTGGCGGTCTCCCGACCGTGGGATTCGTCGTGAAGATCGCTCGATCAAATCAAAACCAGAGTCTTGCTGTTGCTCAGTGCCGGAGCCAATGCAGCGCTGTATTCTGTTCCGCCATTTTCCCTGCTACTAGCCCGCGCTACAGTGCGCGCAGCTCCCTGCTCGCCGCTACAAACCCCATCCCATACCGCCCCATCATCTTGTTGCTCACTACTCAGCAGCGTCCGTTTACCTCATCCTTTCCTGTTCAATCCCCATAGGCAACGACTCTGGCCTCTCCCAGCGCTTTAGTCCAATGGGTTTTAACCTGAATGCGCCCGTTCTTCCCAGCTATCACCGATCGTTCTGCGCTCGCATTCAGGTTAAAACCTGTACAATCAGTTCAATCCTGGCGCGATGCTGGACTCAACGAAGTGAGCTCCAAGAATCTTTTAGATCGATTTTTATCCGCTCGCGTGCTAGGCCGACCCAGGGACGACTTGAATGCCATTCAAAAATCAATCGTGATTAGATTCAAGAATAGTCGTCAAAACCCAACAAAGGCAAGCCCTGAGGACTGCCCCTACCGGCAGTTCTTGGGGCTTCTTGTTTCTGGTATACGGACAAAAGGCGGACAGCTTTGTGTAACGAGAACACCCTTCGTAAGCAAATGCCTCGACCTGTCGCTCAGTTGCCAGCCCGCGTGCGGGACGAACACGAAGAATCCTGACTTCTTCAGTGAGAATCATTGGCGTCCGGGTATTAACTGAACAAATTTAATTGATTAGGTGAAAGCGATTGAACGTCATCGGTGACGATTTTGTTAAGCAATTGATCTAATGGAATTTTCTCGAACATGGTCAGGCTCAATATCTGTAACATTTCGTACAAGCTCGCCGACAGGTTAAGTCGCTTTTTGACGATGGCGACGAGCACGTAAACCGAGACGGCAATCCAGATTTGGGTTTTGGCCGCGTTCTCGGAGGTGCCGAAGAAAACTTTGATACGAAGATGCTGCTTGATCCATTTGAAAAACAATTCGACCTGCCAGCGGCAACGATAAAGCTCGGTGATGGTGAACGCCGGCAAGATGAAATTGTTGGTAAGAAACACCAGCCGCTTGCCGGTGTCGGGGTCTTTGAATCGCACGCGACGCAGAGGCGTATCGAAGTCTTGGCGCGAGTAAAAGCCGCTGAGCACGATGGTCTGATCGCAAATCAACCCGGTGGTTCGATCGACCGGATGCGAATAGCGACGTTGGGCTTTGAGGTTGGATTTGGCGCGAGTGACAAAGAAGCTTTTTGCCTCGTGCAGTTGATAAAGCCGCTCGAAGTCGATGTAGCCTCGGTCCATGATGTAGAAAGCACCCGGCTCGGGCAACAGCAGGTCCAGAACGTTGACGTCGTGCAGTTTGCCGTCGCTGATGTGGATGAACGAAGGGATATTGCCACGCAGGTCCAACAGCGTGTGCAACTTGATGGCCGCCTTGGTCGAGCGAAACGGAGCCCAAGGAAATACCGACAAGCACAGGTCGATGGTGCTGGCATCCAGAGCATAGACCGTGTCTTTCAGATCGACGCCAAACGATTCCCCGGCATAAAGACGACGGGCGATGGCGATGAGCGACTGGGCAAAGTCGGCGTAGATGCGCCAGTCGCGGCTCTCGTTGGCATCGGCCAGAGTACTGCGCGACACCCGGCTCTTGATGCCCATGTGGTACAGCTTGCCCGCTTGCGCACGCAGGCACGCTTCGATGTCGCGCAAACTTTCCCGATAGGTCAGTTGAGCAAAAGCCATGCAAAGATAATGGTCGAGGCAAGAAAAACTCTTGATCTTGTGCCCTCCGCCATAGCGCGCCACGCAACGGCGAAACGTCGTCAACGGCAAATGCTGCGTGAGTTGCGCGAACACCAACTTGCCCGAGTTCATGGGTGCCCCCTACGAGTAAATTGCTCGCAGGGTCGCAAATCGTCTCTACGCAGTTCAAATCGAGACCAAGAAAAATCATGAGTTATTTATTTCAGATCAACCTATTATCAATTTCGGCCCGGTCAATACCCGGACACGAGTGATAGGTGACAAAAAAAGGGCGGGTCTGACGACCTCGCCCTTTTTTTAACTGAACGCGCTCGTGCTAGCGCGGGTTGATCTCGCTGGCTCTCATTTTGCCATCTTTCTCTGTGTACTTAATGGTTACCTTGGAGCCCTCTTTAGCGTTTTCAAGGCCTTTTGTCTTGGTGCCGACCAGGATGGTCTTTTCGTCATCCTTGGTTTTGACCTTGATATCCTTCTCGCCCTTGGTAACGACGGTGGCTTTCATCTCCATATCTTGAGCGGCCACATAGGCGGGGGCCAAAGTTAAAGCCAGAAGCGCAATGCCGATCGTTCTGCGAATGTTCATGTTTGTCACCTCCTCTCTTGGTAAATATTATTAGCCCTAATGTAGCATCCGGGCCTCACGGAAACACTCATGATCGTATCCAAGAAATGAAGGCCGAACAAGGTGTGTAGCCAAATTTTCTTGTTTTAGTCCCTCGGGAGGGATTTGCCGTATTGCCTTTTCGGGCCACAGGGATATTCGTATCACGACCTTGAATGTAGCGCAGCGTGGGAATTCGCGTCGGTTGACGCTAGCTTCGATGTTTTGTTAAACGAAGAGTTGCGAATATTCGAAAAGAGGAAATAGCGTCATGCACGCAGTTGTAAAATTCATTGGAGCCGGTTGCATATCATTTCTTGGTTTCTGCGTCACCGCAACGATTCCGGTCTATAGCGCCTCGATTGCCGAAGTCGCCGGGAAGGTAAAATCGCTCACGCCACAAGAACGGATCAACTTCCTTCTCAAGGGCGCTCAGGTCGAAGGAGATATGGTCTATTATGGCACTTTGCCGATCGACGAGTTTCTGCCCCTCGCGCGGGTCTTTAACCAACGCTATCGTTCCATCGCCTTGCACCACTATTTT
>DATMDU010000109.1:0-4058 GCA_035557535.1 Pyrinomonadaceae bacterium | reverse complement strand
TCGCAACGGCACTGCCTTTGTGTCGGAGTTTGGCAATGAGAGCCCGGATTGAAGCGCGTTCTTTCACCCCGTTGTGCCAGCCGCCTAACACGCCGCTGCAGCCGACCGCTGGAAAGCGCGGCGGCTGAGCGGCAGACCGTTCGGCGACGCTCGGTACACTATAGGACTTTAAATGGCGAAGATTACGACCACCCAAGTCCTTGAGGAGATCGCTCAGGAGCGTGAGCTACTCCAGCAGATTCTCACAGATCGCAAGTACAAGCCTCTGGTAGCCTTGGAGGAGTTCTACAACCGTAACAGCCGACTACGCGCAGCTGCTGCTGGCACGGAACCGGAGACGTTTGGCTTAGGTGTGGCAGAAATAGGAGATTGGTGCGAGCAGGTCGAGAAATCACTCCTGCGGTCCGCGGCAGCGCAGCGGCGCATTCTTGAGCTCTCCGAGCAAGCAAAGATTTTCGATTCGACGCTTGATCCGGCCCGATTAGATGAGGCAGAGGCGAAAATCGAGCATATGGAACAAGTCATGGTTGAGATCACCTCTTTAAACGGGGAACTCCTTCATCTTCTGGAGGCGAATCATCTCGCTAGGCAATCTGTTGTGCGTCTAAAGGAAATCGGTGGGCAGCTCGACACTCTCTTCGAGCGTGCGGGATCAGATCGCCCCATTATTCGTCGCGCACGCCTGAGGCAACTCTGGTTGCGATCATTGTTTGTCGTCGCGGCCTTCGCTGGGGCGCTTCTTGCCGGAAAAGCGGCCGACTTTATCTCTGAACAGTTGCTGGGTCGCCCGTTGACATCCATGGGCTACTTCATCTCCACCCTCTTGGCGTTCGTGCTTGAGACCGTCTCGATTGGCCGGCGACTAGAAGCAAGTCAAGAGAAACTACACTGGGAGATCTATGAGAACTTGCTCCGAGGCCTCGATGACGACCTTGCTCAGATTGGCAACTCCTTCAACCGACTCCGACTGCTGGTCAATGACCATCCACACGGTTGACGGTGCGTCGCCTAACCCCCGCATCCACCGGACAGCCGGCTTCGCCGCCTGCCGGTGATGCGGCACAGCGTTCGGCGACACCAAGTGTTCGCAGCATCGATCCTTTCATCACAAGGTAAGAGATGAATCCACAAACGCGAAGTGCAGTCCTTGTTCGGCACTACGAGTCTAAAGAACTTTACGACCAACTCGCTCGTGAGCTTCGGCGGCTTTTGGATAACGATCCCAGATTCCCGCGCGCGTTTGTGCAGGTCAAGGATCGGTTCAAAGGTGCAGAACGACTCATCGAGAAGATCCAGCAGAACAATGCCGGGCTCAGCTCAGGTGTGAAGCCGATCGCCGCGGATGACTTTCAAGATCGGATTGATGATATCCTTGGCCTCAGAATGGTATGTCTTAGGCTTTCACAACTGAATACTCTCAGTTCGTACATCGAGGGCCTAGTGGCCGATGGTATACTCGTTCATCAGCGCCAACCGACAAGACGAGCAACATTTCGTGTACCTCCCTACGAGGAAGACCCAAACCAACCACCCCTAGATATGCAGTACTCCGGTTATTCATCTATTCACTTTGTGGTTAGCCTGGGGCCTAAGCACGACGCCTTCGAGCGATTGGGAGCGCTCCGGACTGAGATCCAGCTTCGTACGATCTTTGAGGAAGCATGGGGGGAAGTCGACCACAAGTACCGTTATGAAGTCATTCGATCCGGGAGGCGGGTTCCCGACCACGTACATGACGGATTTCGGGACCTCGGGCTTTACCTCCAGGCGGTAGCTCGGCACGCGGAGCACCTTTGCGAGGAGTTGGACCGAATAAGCGCTGCGCCCGAACGTGGGGCCGGCGAAGCGGAGGCAGTCGATCTGAGAACTCTGATTCAGCGCAAGTTAAGCGGAATACCAGCGGAGAGAACAGTTGCCTACATTGAAAACCGGCTACAGGAGCACTCGCGCCGCTCTAGGGAGGTTTGGGATTCCGCTCGGCTAGACGCTGCGGTCACAAACGAAGTTTTGGAACGGTATGCCAGAGTTTTTTGGGAGATCCTCGATCGAAATCCATTTCAGAATCCCAGAGAGTTCGATCTGGACGTCGTGCCGTTGGTCAATTATGTGCTCTTTAGTTCCATACAGCCGTCTGAAGTGGCGGAGGCCGGACTACGATCGGCCCTCCAGCATCGACCAGGTGTCGTCGAGACTGATTAGTGAGCAGGCAAGAGCTTTGCGAGGATTCGCCAAATAGTAGGTGCAGTGGAATAGGGCGCCGAACCCCCGCTTGCACCGGACGGCCGGCTTCGCCGTCCGCGCGGTGAAGCGTCAAAGCGGATATGTGTCATGAGGCGAGGAGAGTCGTGAAAGCGAAGCAAGGCTTCCTGCTAAAAATCAAGAAGAGCGACTTTCTAAGGAGTCGTACAATTCAGGCTTCACTGATTACTGGTGTCGCTGCGATCATTGCGGCAGTCTTTGCGTCTATCTTACTTGCGCCGAAGGATGACGAACAAAGTAGTCCTGTTCCACCAAAGATCAAGACTGTATCGCCGCCCAAACTGGCGGCATTCGGCTTTTACATGGATGGCCCGATGAAGGATGCTGGTTCAGAGCCATATATAGCCTCTTTCTTCGAAGAAAGACCTTCCACATCAGATGTATACTTTCAAGATGTTTGGGATAATTTGAAGCTTAGGGAGGCCTACGGCGCCGATGATGGGCGGTCGCTGTATCGGCATCATCACACGCTGCTACCTGGAATCTTAGTTTTTGTCCTGCAAAACATTTCGGGCTCAGAAACTCCCAAGATTGTCATCAGAAATCTCGGCCTCAGAGTCGATCTCGAGCCAGGCTTTGCTCCGCTTGGAGAGAGAGCTGTGGTAGTTGTTCACAATCACATGCCGGCCGCAGGGTTCGAGACTCCCCTATTGAGGGGCCTTGCTGTGCTCAAGCGTGCACGAAAGGTACATCCGGTGAGGCTTCCCCAAGTGAACTCTACTGCATGGAGGGAAATATTTAGCTATTCTTTAGAGCCCGGCGAGGAGTCGTTCTACGCAATTGAGTTGGATGTGGATGCTGAGGGCACTCATGATTTTAAGATCGACTTACTTGTTGACGCCTACTATGTAACTCCAGAAGGAACCAGAAAGTTGTTAGTAGTTGTTCCGGAGCTATTAGTTGCAAGAGCGCTCAAGCCCCCTATCAGTAAAGTCTCGCGCATATTTTACAACCTCGCAGGAGATCCAGAACCGTTCAAAGAAAGGCCAGATATTAAGCCAGAGGATGTGTGGGGTGACACATATCCAACCTTTGCAGCGGACGGCTGGCGCCGCCGCTGAAGGGTATTCCCGTTGTACGTCCCGGGTTTTCTTTTGTTAAGAGTTGAGCAGGGCGTCCGTGGTCAACAGTTCTTTGAGCCCGCGGTAGCGAGCATCCGCCAAGGTCCCTTCGTAGTAGTTGGGCCAAGTTCTCCCTCCCACTCTCCAGGTAGCTCAGCAGGTGCCGCCCCGAGGCCGTTCTTTTCTTGTGGCGCTCGCGGCAGAGGTTCCTCCGCACACCGCCTTTGGTCGGCGGGCAATTCCTTCGAGATATGGCTATGGTAGTTCGGCTTTTTCCTCCAAGGCCTTTGCTGTCGTTCTCCGGAAGAGTTGGCTCGCTCCCGCGGAGCCTCTTCTCCTGCAAGCAGTTCGGTCTACGGCAGCTGCCTGTTGAGGTCGTGGCTCCGGGCCCCATCTGTGTGGGCTTCACTCTTTTGGTTCAGTGGTAAAATAGGCCGTCGTAGTTGGTAGGCAGTCGAGGTGGCGAGTTCTCGGGCTCCGGAACTTCTGTTTCGCCCGAGACCGGATCCACTCTCCACCTCTGCAGTCGGTAGCGCGGTGGCACTCCGGGGCCGGAGGAGCCATCGTGGCTTCGATCACAGATCGTGGTCGGGCAGCTTTGGCTCCTTCGAGGAGCAGTTGGGGCCTGCGAGCCCGCGGCCCGGAGCAGCGGTGGTCGCTGAGCAGTCGCCGTCTCGATGCCGAAGAGGCGCCGGCGTACAACCCTGCGGCTCAAGCGGACGCCTGAGTTCGCATCAA
>DATMDU010000107.1:0-1679 GCA_035557535.1 Pyrinomonadaceae bacterium | reverse complement strand
CCTTCCGCACATCAGTTGATCGGCTCGTCGCTGCGCCGAGCGCATACAAGTATGAAACTTCCCTGCAGCGTGACTGATAGATGATGAGCAATGTTAGCATCAGGGTAAGTTACAGGTCGTGAAGGCCGGTTGCCGATTGGTGCATCAAGTGCCCGTACATCAGTTTGGTCTCAGGGTTGGCGTTTATACCATTGGTGACGTAGACATTCGCTGGAATGGGTACGATCCCGTTAAGGAGATTGCGATAATCGTCCCCTGCGCCTGTGACGTTAATCATCACAGAAAAAGTTGAGGGCAATAAGATGGCCAGGCGCAAGCAGAGAAGAGCGAGATTGGCAGTGACTGATCTACCGGAACAGTTACAGCACGTTAACCTGAATGCTGCTGGTATTGACGTGGGCTCCGACCGGCACGTAGTGGCAGTGCCAGGTGGGCGCGACGAAGTTACCGTGCGAGAGTTTGAAGCCTTCACCACTGATCTCCACGCCCTGGCTGACTGGCTTACGAAATGTGGCATTACTAGTGTGGCTATGGAGTCAACCGGCGTGTATTGGATCCCACTGTTCGAACTGCTGGAACAGCGCGGCTTTGAAGTGAAGTTGGTTGATGCGCGGCAGGTCAAGAATGTCTCCGGTCGCAAGTCAGATGTACTTGATTGTCAGTGGTTGCAACAGCTGCATACCTACGGCCTGTTGGCGGGAGCATTTCGGCCCCCTGATCAGGTGTGTGTGCTGCGTGGCTATATGCGCCAACGAGAAATGTTGGTGCAAGCTTCCTCGATGCACATTCAACACATGCAGAAAGCGTTGCAGCAGATGAATCTGCTCCTCCATAACGTCGTCTCAGACATTACTGGCGTCACCGGGATGAAGATCATCAAGGCGATCATTAACGGCGAGCGAGACCCGCAGGTCCTGGCTCGCCAGCGTGACCAGCGTTGTCACAGTTCGGTCGCGACCATAGCCAAGTCGCTGCTGGGAAATTATCGGGAAGAACATCTCTTTGCTCTCACGCAAGCAGTCTCTCTCTACGAGACTTACCAAGCCAAGATCGTTGAGTGTGAAACCGCCATGGCCAGTTATTTGAAACAGCAACCAAATCGTACTGATGACGAGCCGCCGCCTCAAGACAAGTCGGTCCGGAACCGAGATCGCCTGCGCGGTGGGGTTGATGTGCGCAGCCAACTTTATAAAATGACCGGCGTTGATCTTTTCAACCTTCCCGGGCTGGCTGCCGATACCCTACTTACTCTCGCCGGCGAAGTAGGCTTTGATATGACCCCGTGGAGCAGCGAGAAGCACTTCACTTCCTGGCTCGCCTTGTGTCCAGGAACCAGGAAATCAAATGGCAAAGTCCTGAGTCGCAAAACCAAACGCAGCGCTAATCGCGCGGCGGCGGCTTTCCGCATTGCTGCCGCCAGTCTATCGCGTAGTAAGACCGCTCTCGGAGCTTTCTATCGCCGCATCAGAGTCAGAGTCGGCCCTGCTGAAGCCATTACCGCCACTGCTCGCAAGCTTGCTGTGCTCTATTACTCACTACTCAAACACGGTTCCGCTTACGTCGAGATTGGTCAAACAGCCTATGAACAGAAATATCAACAACGCCGTCTCGATAGTATTCAAAAACAAGCACTTGCCATGGGTTATCAATTGATCCCAGCGGCATGAGTTTCTAAGGAG
>DATMDU010000106.1:0-2019 GCA_035557535.1 Pyrinomonadaceae bacterium | reverse complement strand
GCTCATCGCCCTTCGTGTGGTTCCAGCCCTGATCCGTTTTGCGCTTCCGTTCTCTGCCGAGGCCAAGGAAATCTGGGCGCGGCGTCGCGCGCTTGCGAAACGTTACGATTCCTACCAATGGCAAAAGATGTTCTGGATCGGATTCGGCTTGCTGCCTCATGCCACAATTGCTGGCGAAGTTGCGCCCGGCGAAATCGTGGTCACCGTCATTTGTCTGGTCGGCGGAAGCTTGGGACTCTGGATCTGGTTCAAGGTGGGCGTTGCGCGGTCCCCTCTGCAAGCCTAAGACGTGCTGCTCGTAAAGGAAGCGATCCTAATTGGAGCCCGCTGTTCTGCCCTGATCGTTGCGGCTGCACTTTCCGAATCTCGCGTGTTGATCGGTCCCCAATCCGAGCACCCGTTGAGATCAGCTGGGCGTGAATGCACGTCTCTATATAGGGAGCGTAGTGTTGAGTGGTCTGTGCATCATTCGATGCACAATTCGCGGCGGACCACCGCCAAGCCCCGCCGATGTCCCGAGTTGGATTGTTGAGTAAGCACTGTCTCGAATCTTGTTTGCAGCGTAGATCCAGCGTTTGCTACAATAGTGCTGTGGCGGCGAGGTGATAGATGATTGAACAATATGGGCATTTGTCGATGGAGGTTTTGCTCGCAAAATATCGTGACCGTACTGCCACCGTTGCAGTCATCGGACTTGGCTACGTGGGCCTTCCTTTGGTCTTGGCGCTGATCCGCGCAACGTTCAAGGTTATAGGGCTCGATATCGACGAAAAAAAAATCCAGGCTCTGCGGGACGGCAAAGTCTACATTGACCACTTGCCCGCTCAGCCGTTGGCCGACGCCATCGAAAGCGGCCGCTTTCATCCAACTACGAATTTTGCCGACCTGCACGAAGCGGATGCAATCTTGATATGCGTCCCTACTCCTCTTACCAGTCATCGAGAGCCAGACCTTTCATTTGTCGAAAGCACCGCCAACTCTATTCTCCCGAACTTGAGGCGAGGGCAGCTTGTTGTTTTGGAATCGACGTCCTATCCGGGTACGACGCGCGACGTGCTGAAACCAATTCTGGAGCGTTCCAGGCTCTTGAGCGGAAGGGACTTTTTTATAGCCTTTAGCCCAGAGCGTGAGGATCCGGGCAATCTGGAGTTCTCGACCACGGATATTCCGAAGGTCGTCGGTGGCGATGGCAAAGATGCGCTTGAACTTGCAGAAGCTCTTTACAGCTCTTTTGTCAGTAAAATTGTCCCAGTTTCCAGCCTTGAAGCTGCTGAAGCCGTCAAGATCACCGAGAATGTATTTCGTTCGGTGAATATTGCACTCGTGAACGAACTGAAGATACTGTACACGGAAATGGGTATCGATACGTGGGAAGTGATAGAGGCGGCCAAGACGAAGCCATTCGGCTTCATGGCTTTCTATCCGGGCCCGGGTCTGGGCGGGCATTGCATTCCGATCGATCCGTTCTATCTGACCTGGAAGTCGCGGGAATACGGACTCACAACCCGGTTCATAGAGCTTGCTGGCGAGATAAATACAATAATGCCACGGTACGTGGTGGTGCGTCTCGCGGAGGCATTGAACGAGCGGACAGGGCGCGGATTGAACGGGGCGAAGATTCTCGTAGTTGGGTTGTCGTACAAGAAGAATGTCGGCGATACTCGCGAAAGCCCATCCTTTAAATTGATAGAGCTTTTGGAGCGGCAGGGTGCAGCATGCGACGTGTACGATCCCTTTGTTCCGACGATCCCACCGACACGTGAGCATCCTGACCTTGCCGGACGCCAGTCGGTGGCTTTCACCGGGAACGTGATTTCCACCTATGATGCGGTGTTAATCGCAACGGATCACGATTCGATTGACTACAAGTTGCTGGCGGAGCACGCAAAGATAGTCGTTGATACCCGAAACGCGTGTGCTCGGGCAGGAGCCATCGGCTCGAACATTGTAAAGGCCTAGGTGAGCCGGTTGCCGCCAACACGGTGAGCCTTTCCGCGGGCACCGTCAGTTTATCGCCGA
>DATMDU010000105.1:0-258510 GCA_035557535.1 Pyrinomonadaceae bacterium | reverse complement strand
GGGTTCGATCACGCCGCACACGAAGTTCAAGGCCGAAGCGTATGTGTTGACGAAGGAAGAAGGCGGACGACACACGCCATTTTTCACGGGCTACCGGCCGCAGTTTTACTTCCGGACGACGGACGTGACGGGAGTGGCGAGCTTGCCGGAAGGCGTGGAGATGGTGATGCCAGGCGACAACGTGGCGATGGAGATCGAATTGATCGCGCCAATCGCCATGGAGAAGGGGTTGCGCTTCGCCATTCGCGAGGGCGGCCGCACGGTGGGAGCCGGAACTGTGTCTGAGGTAGTGGAATAGATTCAATTGCCGATTTCCAATTGCCGATTGCCAATTGGAAGAAACGAGCAGGACCCGAAAGGGTAAATTAGCAATCGGAAATCGGCAATTGGAAATCAACTTATGCTGAACGAAAAGATCAGAATCAGATTGAAAGCCTACGACCACCGCGTTTTGGATCAATCCACTGCGGAGATTGTGGAGACAGCGAAACGGACCGGCGCGCGCGTGGCTGGGCCCATTCCTTTGCCGACGGTAAAGAATAAATGGACCGTGCTTCGTTCGCCCCACGTCGATAAAAAGTCGCGCGAGCAGTTTGAAATCAGAACGCACAAACGTCTGATGGATATTCTCGATCCAACGCCGCAAACGGTTGATGCGCTAATGAAGCTGGATCTTCCAGCCGGTGTTGACGTGGAAATTAAGGCTTTCGGCAGACAGTAACAGGATTGCCGATTTCCAATTGCCGATTTCCGATTGGCTTTTGGAATTGAAGCGGCTTCTCCTGAGCGATATTGTCGGATTGAAGATTTGAAATTGGCAATTGGCAATTGGCAATCGGAAATAGACAAATGATTAACGGAATCATCGGAAGAAAAATCGGCATGACGCAACTTTTTGCGGAAGACGGCAGGGTAACGCCGGTGACCGTCATCAAGGCTGGGCCATGCGTGGTGGTGCAAAAGAAGTCTGCTGCCGGAGCTGATGGATACGATGCGGTACAGCTCGGATTAGTGGATGAGCGTCCACCCAAGTTGAAAAACGTTACCAAACCGATGCGCGGCCATTTTGAGAAGACCGGTGGCGGCGTGCCGCCCACTCGCATTCTCAAGGAGTTTCGTTTGCAGGAATCGTCCAGCGAAACCAATGTCGGCGATAAGATCCTGGTCGATCAGTTTGCCGAAGGCGACGTGGTCCATGTGGTCGGCAAGTCCAAAGGCCGCGGGTTCGCCGGCACCGTCAAGCGCCACCATTTTAGTCGCGGGCCGGAATCGCATGGTTCGATGAACGTGCGCGCGCCCGGTTCGATCGGCCAGTCGGCCTACCCTTCCCGAGTTATTAAGGGCATGCGGTCTTCGGGCCACATGGGCGATGCGCGGATTACAATCAAGGGCTTAACCATTGCCCGCGTGGATACGGAAAATAATCTTTTGATGATTCGAGGCGCGGTTCCGGGAGCAAACGGAAGCGTTGTGATTGTCAGCAAGGCTGATCGGCAGAAAAAGAAGTCATGAGTGATGAATTATGAGTGATGAGGAGCAAACCCTCAGGGCTCATTACTCAGCACTCATTACTCATCACTGAATCTGGAGTTGAATATGCCTACCGTTAAGGTGCGCAACTTAAAAAACGAAGAGGTTGGCGAAGTCGAATTGTCTGACGCCGTATTTGGTGCGCCTTTGAATGAGGCGCTGATCCACGCAGCCGTCAGGAATTATATGGCTAACGCGCGTCAGGGAACCTCGGCTACTAAGACCAGGGGCGACGTTTCGGGTTCAGGTCGCAAGCTTTGGAAGCAGAAGGGCACTGGCCGTGCGCGGATCGCTTCGATTCGTTCACCCCTCTGGAAGGGCGGCGGCAATGTTCACGGTCCGCAGCCGCGCGACTGGTCCTACAACATGCCGAAGAAGATGCGCCAGGGCGCGTTGCGTTCTGCGCTTTCGGAGCGGGTTCGCGAAGGCCGCGTCAGCGTGGTCGATGGCTGGCAGATCGATAAGCCAAGGACGAAAGATTTCGTCGCGTCTCTGAAGGGGTTGGGCCACGAGGGCAAGACCCTGATCGTCGACTCGCTCGACAATGAAAACCTGATGCTTTCGACCAGGAACGTGCGGACCGCGAAAGTAACCAACAGCTTTGCGCTGAATATCTACGATCTTCTCTATCACGAGAAGTTGATTATTTCCGAAGCGGCCGTGAAAGAGCTCGAACAGTTGCTTGGGCCAAAGAAGGATGCAGACGCTAATGAAGGGTCTGATGCTGCGACGGAAGAAAAGGTAGAAGCTGCTCCGGCAGAGGCGGCGCCCGCAAAGCCAAAGCGCGTGCGTAAACCGAAAGCAGAAGCGACCGAACCAGCCGCAACCGAGACTGAAGCACCGGAAGGAGGCGACGAATAATGAGGACAGTTTGGGACATCATCAAGTCGCCGGTAATTACCGAGAAGGCTTTGGTTGCGAAAGAAGAAACGCAGGACACCGGTCAGTTGTTGACCTTCCGAGTGGATCGTCGGGCGACCAAACCGGAGATCAAGTCCGCAATCGAATCAATTTTTCAGGTGAAGGTCGATCGCGTGCGCACGATTAATTTCATGGGCAAGATGGCGCGGCGTGGACGCCACGAAGGCCGCAAGCCGGCGTGGAAGAAAGCCTACGTGACGCTGAAACAGGGTGAGAATCCTGTGGACTACGGCGAAAGCATTTAGTTTCGAGTTTCAAGTTTCGAGTTTCAAGTCAAGAGAAGCTCGGAAGTTGAAAACTTGAAACGCGAAACTTGAAACTCGAAACTTTTAAGCTATGGGAATTAAGAAGCTAAAACCAACCTCTCCGGCGCGCCGCTATCAAACTTATCTTACCCGAGATGAGCTGACGGCCGGCGCCGTGCCTGAGAAGTCGCTCCTTGAACCGAAGAAGCGCATTTCGGGTCGCAACAACGATGGCCGCATCACGGTCAGACGACGCGGTGGCGGTCACAAACGTTTCTACCGCATCGTTGATTTCAAGCGCGACAAGGAAGGCGTGCCGGGTCGGATCACACAGATTGAATATGACCCGAACCGGTCGGCACACATCGCGCTGATCACATATCTCGACGGCGAGAAGCGCTACATCATTGCGGCGAGCGGTTTGGAAGTCGGCAAGACGATCATGAGCGGCCCCGAGGCAGACATCTTGCCGGGCAATTCGTTGCCGCTAATCAACATTCCCCTGGGCACGCAGATTCACAATGTTGAATTGCGTCCCGGCAAGGGCGGACAGATGGCCCGGTCGGCTGGAGCATTTGCCCAGCTGGTGGCGAAAGAAGGCGATTACGCGCAGCTTCGCATGCCGTCTGGTGAGGTTCGGAGAGTTCCTTTGGTTTGCCGGGCCACGATTGGCCAGGTCGGCAACATCGAGCACGAAAACGTTTCGCTGGGCAAGGCTGGTCGCTCGCGCTGGAAGGGCCTGCGTCCCAAGGTGCGTGGCGTGGCGATGAACCCGGTGGACCATCCGCACGGCGGTGGTGAAGGTAAAACTTCAGGCGGCCGCAATCCGGTGACGCCATGGGGCCAGCCGACGCGCGGCTATAAGACGAGAAGTAACAAGCGAACGCAGAGAATGATCCTGCGCGATCGAAGAACAAAGTAACGGCATTGTCGATTGCCGATTGCCGGTTGCCGATTAAGAAAAGGCAATTGGAAATTGGAAATCGAAAATTGGCAATGGAGAGATATGGCACGTTCAGTTAAAAAGGGACCATTCATCGACGGCAGTGTTCAGAGGGCAGTTGACCGCGCCCGGGCAACTGACCAGCGTCCGCCCGTTATTAAGACCTGGTCGCGGCGTTCAACGATTTCGCCGGACATGGTTGGGCTGACGTTTGGCGTCCACAATGGCAAGCGCCACCTCCCGGTTTACGTCACTGAAAACATGGTCGGGCATAAGCTCGGCGAGTTTGCGCCGACGCGAACGTTTAAGGGGCACTCCGGGACGAAGGTGGAAAAGGCGACGAAGGTATCGAAATAGTTTCGAAGCAGCGAAACTTGAGGACAGTATGGAAACGACAGCAAGTGCAAAATATCTTCGAGGGTCTGCGCAGAAAGCGCGGCTGGTTGTGGATATGATTCGCGGCAAGGACGTCAACCAGGCGTTGGCAATCCTGCGTTTCGCCAACAAGCGCGCGGCAACCGGCATTGAAAAATGCGTGCGTTCGGCGATCGCCAATGCCAACGAAGCGGCCGAAAAGGCGAACATCGCAATAGATCCGGACGATCTTTGGGTAAAGACCGCATTCGTGGATCGCGGACCAACCAAGAATCGACGACGGGTGCGACCCGCTCCGCAGGGACGCGCCTATCGTGAGCAGCGCCATTTCTGCCACATCACGATTCTGCTTTCAAACGACGATCGGCCTGAGCCAAAGGCGGCGCGCCATGGCGACGGCAAAGCCGTGAAGGCCGCTGAAGCAAAACCGGCAAAGCTGGCGGAGAGCAAGGGCCGGAAACGCGGTGGAGCTGCAGCCGCGCCGCGAGCCAGGAAGGCTGCGCCGAAGCCGGCGGGCCGCAAGAACAAGAACGCGGATGCGAACGATGGCGAGAAGAAGACCACCGAATAGTGGGTCAGTCTTCCGAAATCTCAGATCTCAGATTTGAGATTTGAGATTTGAGATACGCGCACTTGAGATATGAGCACTTGAGATTTCTGAGATACGCGCACTTGAGATTTGAAATCTGAAATTTAAGATCTGAGATCTAAAACGATCGAAAAGAAACCCCTGGGTTTCGCGCAACAAGAACTGGAGAAGATTGTGGGTCAGAAAGTTCATCCATACGGATTCCGCCTCGGCTATAACAAGGACTGGCACTCGCACTGGTTCGCGAAGAAACAGTATGGCGAATACTTGTTGGAGGATTTGAAGCTCAAGGCGAATCTGAAGTTTCGCTTTGCCGGCGCCGGCGTTTCACACGTGGACATTGAGCGCGCGGCCAACCGGCTCAAGATCATCATCTACACGTCGCGTCCTGGCATCATCATCGGCCGCAAGGGCGCCGAGATCGACAAGCTGAAAAGCGATCTTTCAGCCAAGACGGGTCGCGAGGTTTTGGTTTCGATCCAGGAAATCCATAAGCCGGAACTAAACGCGCAGTTGCAGGCGGAAAAGATTGCCGCGCAACTTGAAAAGCGGATTGCGTTTCGCCGGGCCATGCGCAAGGCGGTTGAAGAGTCGCTCAGATTTGGCGCGCAGGGAATCAAAGTGAAAGTTAGCGGCCGTCTGAACGGTGCTGAGATTGCCCGCAGCGAATGGCATCTCCAGGGCAGATTGCCTCTGCACACGCTCAGGGCTGACATCGATTACGGCCTGGCTGAAGCGAAAACAACGTTTGGCCAGATCGGCGTGAAAGTTTGGATCTACCGCGGTGAAATTCTGGACGCCAAAGCCGCCATGGCTCGTGGTACCGGATCGGATCCAATCAACGAAACCCGCATGGGTGAACGCGAGCGTCGCCCGCGTACGCGTCGTGAGCGCGAAGGTGGCGGTGGTTCGGATGGACGACGGCCGCGTGGAGAAAACGGTTAGCATTGGCGATTGCCAATTGCCGATTGCCAATTGAAGCGGCAATGAATCGGCAATCGGAAATCGGCAATTGGAAATGGTGAAACGCTATGTTGATGCCGAAGAAAGTTAAGCACCGAAAGCAGATGCGCGGCCGCATGACCGGGCTCGCGACTCGTGGCAGCGAGGTCAGCTTCGGTGAATACGGGCTCAAGTGTTTGGAGCCCGCCTGGATTACGGATCGTCAGATTGAAGCTGCGCGTATTGCAATGACTCGTCATATCAAGCGCGGTGGCAAAGTCTGGATTCGCATGTTCCCCGACAAGCCGGTAACAAAGAAGCCGGCGGAAACACGTATGGGCAAGGGCAAAGGTGCTCCCGAATATTGGGTGGCGGTAGTTAAGCCAGGCCGGATTCTTTACGAGATTGAGGGAGTAGACGAAAAGACAGCACGAGATGCAATGCGTCTCGCGGCCGCCAAGCTTCCGATTAAGACCAAGTTTGTGACCCGCGCGGATCAAGAAGGGGGCGCGATCTAGATATGAAACGCCGCGAAGAGTTAGACAAATACCGCGAGTTTTCAGCCGAGGAGTTAAAGGGAGAAACTGCCCGCCTGAAAGAATCGCTCTTTCGTTTAAAGTTTAAGCTTGCCCTCGGCGAAGTAGACGCAGTGAAGCGCATTCGCGAGGAAAGAAAATCGCTCGCCCGTCTTCATACACTGAAGAAGCAAAGCGAATCGCAGGCTAAATAGTGTGGTTGGAACCGCGCCAGGTGCGGATTAATAGCAGGATTTGCAGACCCGGTCTGTGTTGAGTGAAAAGCATGGAAGAAGAGAGCAACATCGAAACGGCAGAAACGGCGAGCGCGGCCGAGGTCGGCGGCGACAACGGCGCCGGCGCTGAAGTTAAGCGCGCGCATCGTTCGCAAAAAGTCGGCGTTATTACGTCTGACAAAATGCAAAAAACAGTTGTCGTCCGCGTTGACCGTTTGGTGCGCCACACGAAATACCGCCGCTATGTCCGCCGTACGTCGAAATTCATGGCCCACGATGATTTGGGCGCGACGATTGGCGATAAGGTGCGGATAGTGGAAACGCGGCCAATGTCGGCGCGCAAGCGTTGGCGCGTGATTGAAATTGTGCAGAAAGCCGCAAAATAAAATTTCGAAATTCGAATTTCGAAATTCGAATTTTCCGAGGGCGTAGCAATGATACAGATGCAGACATCCCTGGATGTCGCCGACAATTCAGGTGCGAGACGAGTTGAGATGATCATGCCGATCGGCGGATCTACCGGCAAGATTGCCCGGCTGGGTGATCGGATTAAGGTGACCGTCAAGGAAGCATCGCCCGACGGCACGATCAAAAAAGGAACGGTGCAGGACGCCGTAATCGTGCGCACTCGCAAAGAAACGCGGCGCAAAGATGGGACATACATCCGTTTCGATCAAAACGCTGCGGTGTTAATCAAGGAAGACGGCACTCCTATTGGGACGCGCGTGTTTGGTCCGGTGGCCCGTGAACTGCGCGACAAGAACTTTATGAAAATCGTTTCACTCGCGCCGGAGGTTATTTAAGTAATGGCGACGACAAAGCGGCCGAAAATAAAAAAGAACGATCAGGTGGCAGTAATTGCCGGACGCGACAAAGGCAAGCGTGGTCGGGTGCTTGAAGTTTCTCCGGCAAACGGCAAGGTAAAAGTTGAAGGTGCGGGAATCATCAAGCGGCATCAGAAGGCGAACCCGCAGAGCAACCGCGGCGGCGGCATCATCGAGAAGGAAGCATTCATTAATATTTCCAACGTGCAGCTGATCGATCCGCAGTCAGGGAAGCCTACCCGGGTCCGGTACCAGTTTGAAAGCGATGGCACCAAGATTCGCGTGGCGTCCGGAAGCGGACACTCATTGGAGAAATAAGGAGCGGGTAAATGGTAAATCGTAAATGGTAAATAGACGACGTTCGTAACCGGCACTATTTACTATTCACCATTTACCATTCACCTGAATTCAGAGATGGCAAGATTAAAAGAGCGGTATCAAAAAGAAGTGGCGCCGGCGGTGGCCAAGGAATTTGGAATTACCAATCCCATGGCCATACCCCGCGTCACCAAGGTCGTGCTGAATATGGGTATGGGCGAGGCGATTGCCAACGCCAAGATTCTCGACACGGCGGCTGACGAGCTGCGCGCCATCACTGGTCAAAAGCCGGTTATCACCAAGGCCAAGAAGTCGATTGCCTCGTTTAAGCTGCGCCAGGGCATGCCGATTGGCGTGATGGTCACGCTGCGTGGTGATCGAATGTATGAGTTTCTTGATCGTCTGGTGTCCATCGCGCTGCCTCGTGTAAGAGACTTCCGGGGAATTTCTCCGAAGGCTTTCGATGGCCGTGGTAACTACACGATCGGGGTGCGCGAGCAACTTATTTTCCCCGAAATCGATTTCAACAAAGTCGACAAGCTGCGCGGAATGAACATCACGATTATTACGACCGCTCGAGACGATGAACAAGCTCGAGCACTTTTGAAGGGATTGGGAATGCCCTTTCGACAGTAGAGATTAGAAGTCAGAGATCAGAGTCAGATTGTGGACCCGGAATCTCTGATTACTGACCTCTGATATCTGACCTCTGATAACTGGATTGTTATGGCAAAGAAATCATTGATTGCAAAATCGGAGCGGAAACCGAAGTTTGCTGTGCGTGCTTACACACGCTGCAAGCGTTGCGGCAGGTCGCGGGCCTACCTGCGAAAGTTTAATTTGTGCCGCATCTGTTTTCGCGAGTTGGCGCTGCAGGGGCAAATCCCCGGCGTCGTTAAGTCTAGTTGGTAAGCGCATTGCCGATTTTCAATTGCCGATTTCCAATTTTGGATTTCAATCGGCAATCGGCAATTGGCAATCGAAAATGGAGTTGTATAGATGACTGATCCTATCGCCGATATGTTGACGCGAATCCGCAATGCGATTGCGGCAAAGCACACCCGCGCGGATATCCCGGCATCGAGATTGAAGCTGGAAATTGCCCGCATTCTGAAAGAAGAGGGCTACATCAATAACTTCGTCATTAAGGGCGAGGGCATCAAGCGCACGATTAGAATTTTTCTTCGCTACGATGCGCGCGGCACTTCGTCGATCACGAAGCTGGAAAGAGTTTCGCGCCCGGGTCGCCGCGTCTACGTGGGCTCAAGTGAGATTCCCAAGGTGCTCAATGGCTATGGCGTTAACATCGTCTCCACTTCCAAAGGCTTGATGAGTGGCAAGGCGGCCCGCCGCGAGAATGTCGGTGGAGAATTGTTGGCGCAGATTTATTAACATTGCCGATTGCCAATTTGCGATTTTCGATTGCTCTGAATCGCAAGAAACAAATTGGCAATGGAAAATCGAAAATCGGAAATAACATATGTCGCGCATAGGCAAGAAAATAATCACGCTACCCAAAGGCGTCTCGGTAACCATTGAGGAGCAGTCGCTCCAAGTGAAGGGACCGAAAGGCACCTTAACAACTCCGATTCCTGCGGGCATTAGTTTCAAACTCGAAGGGGATGAGCTTCGCGCAGAAAGAACCTCGGACGATCTGGCTCCGCTGCATGGGCTGGCCCGGGCACTCGCGAACAACGCGATCGTGGGTGTGACTGAAGGCTTCACCCGGCAGATGGATGTGGTTGGAGTTGGTTACAAGGCAGACGTGCAGGCGAAGCGCATAGTTTTTTCTCTCGGCTATTCACATCCAATTGAGTTTCCCTTGCCTGAGGGAGTTGAAGCCAAAGCCGAGAAGATGACCACCAAGGCGAGCATTCAGCAGTATCAAACTACCTTGACCTTGACGAGCATCGACAAACAGCGGCTTGGACAGGTAGCGGCGGAGATGTTCAGATTGCGCAAGCCGGATGCCTACAAAGGCAAAGGCATTCGCTACGCCGATAAAGCGATCAAGTTGAAACCTGGGAAGACGGGTAAATAATTCATTGCCGATTGGCGATTGCCGAATGCCGATTGAAACCGCGTCGGCCAACTGGAAATTGGCAATCGGAAATTGGAAATTGGAAATATCAAGATGGCAAACACGAGCAGAGCAATAGTTCGCGAAGCGATTCATCGCCGAATCCGCCGCAAAGTGAGAGGCAGCGGCGAGAGGCCGCGATTGGCCCTCTATCGCAGCTTGAATCATATTTCCGCGCAAATAGTCGACGATGACCTGGGGCGGACAATCGTTTCCGCCTCAACCACCGAGAAAGACTTGCGTGGAACGACGGGCGGCAACATTGAAGCAGCACGCCGGATTGGTAAGACCATTGCCGAACGCGCGCTGGAGAAGGGCATCGAAAGCGTGGTGTTCGACCGCGGCGGTTATCTTTATCACGGGCGTATCAAAGCCCTGACTGAAGCGGCGCGCGAGGCGGGCCTTAACAAGAACGAGTTGGAAGCACAGGCCGCAGAGGCCGCAGCGGCGGAAGAAAATGTGGCGGCCGAAGTGGAGCCGGTAGCAGAAAAGAAGCCGCGTAAGAAAAAAGCAAAGCAATGAGACAACCTAAGCAACGCATAACGGCCGCGGGCCTGGATCTTAAAGATCAGGTAATTTCCATTAATCGTGTCACCAAAGTGGTGAAGGGCGGCAAGAACATGTCGTTCGCAGCGCTCGTCGTGGTAGGCGACGCGGGCGGTCACGTCGGTTTTGGCACCGGTAAAGCGCGCGAAGTTCCCCTGGCGATTAAAAAGGGAATCGAAGCCGCAAAGAAAAATCTGATTCGCGTGCCGCTGATCAAAAACACGCTGCCGCACCAGTTGATCGGAAAGTTTGGCGCGGGCCGCGTGCTGGTTAAGCCCGCCTCTGAAGGTACCGGAGTTATTGCCGGTGGCGTAGTGCGAGCGGTGATGCAGGCGGTTGGGGTGCACGACGTGCGCACGAAGGTGCTCGGGTCTACCAACCCACACAACGTTGTGCGAGCTACGTTTGACGCGCTGCTGCGGATGAAGGATCCAATGGAGCTGGCCCGGCTGCGCGGCAAACAGGTTGAAGAAATCTAAGAACGGTAAATGGTAAATCGTGAATAGAAGAGCGATTCACGATTCGCGAGGTTTTCAGAGTTATGCCGAGAAAAGCAAAGAGCGCAGACGCAAAAGAAGCGAGTTCAGCGAGCAACGCTAAGATTCGCATTCAGTATTACCGAAGTTTTATCGCGACGCCGAAAACGCACAAGCAGATGGTCCGCAGTCTCGGTTTGACGAAGCTCAATCAGATTGTCGAACGACCGGATAATGATTCAACCCGCGGCGCGGTGGCGCGCATCCCGCATCTGCTGCGAATTATCGAATAGTGAATTCAGCAAAGGTCGAAGGCAAACTGTCATGGCATTAAGTCTCAATTCTATAAAGCCCGCGAAGGGTTCGACTCATAAAAAGAAACGGGTGGGCCGCGGTCCGGGCTCCGGTCTGGGCAAGACCGCTGGGCGCGGCGAAAAGGGTCAGAAATCGCGCTCCGGTTACTCGGCAAAGATCGGCTTCGAGGGTGGTCAGATGCCACTCCATCGTCGCTTGCCCAAGCGTGGGTTCACCAACATTTTTAAGAAGCGCTGGCTGGAAGTGAGCCTGGGCGCGCTGGACAAAGCGTTTAAGGAAAACGAAGAGATCACGCCGGAGCTCTTGCACGATCGAGGAATTATCAAGAAAGCGAAGCATGACGTAGTGGTGCTTGGCAATGGCGAATTGTCGAAGCCCCTGCGTATCTCAGCTCACCGCTTCACTAAGAGCGCGCGTGAAAAGATTGAAAAAGCAGGCGGCGCGATTACGGAAATCGCCGCCAAGGCTACTTTTACTCGGCCGGTAAAGTAGGTAGGCAGGTAGGCTCGCGAGAGGGATAAATGGAAAAGTTTTTCGCGGCTGTTCGCAATATGTTCAATGTGCCGGATCTTCGCCGGCGCATTTTGTTTACACTTGGGATCCTCGCCGTCTATCGTCTGGGCGCCCACATCGGTGCGCCGGGAATCAATAAAGCCAGGCTCGACGAGGTTTGGCAGGACGTAGCCGGCACTCTGCTCGGCGTTCTGGACCTTTTTTCCGGCGGCAACTTCCGCACGATCTCCATTTTTGCTCTGGGTGTCACACCCTACATTACCGCCTCGATTATTTTGCAATTGATGACGGTGGTCTCGCCGCAGTTAAAGAAATTGCAGGAAGAGGGCGAGATGGGCCGGCAGAAAATCAATCAGTGGACCAGATATCTGACTGTTCTCCTGGCCTGTATTCAAACTGGGTTTGTTGCGCACTGGTTGAAAGTTAATGGAGTTGGCGCAGATACCTGGGGCTTCCTTTTGACCACGGTTCTAACGCTGACAACCGGCACTATCTTCGTGATGTGGCTGGGCGAGCAGATCACCGAACGCGGCGTGGGCAATGGAATCTCCCTGCTCATCTTCGCTGGTATCGTGATCGGACTGCCGAATGGTGTTCAGCAGGTGGTTGGCAAAGTACGCGGGGGCGACACGATGGAAATCATCGGCGTCATCGCCCTGGTGGTGGCTATAGTCCTGATCATTGCTTTCATCGTGTTTGTGGAAGCGGCGCGGCGAAAGGTGCCCGTTAGTTACGCTAAGCGTCACGTGGGACGTCAGTTGGTTGGTGGACAGCAGACGACGATGCCGCTGAAGATCAATATGGGTGGGGTTATCCCGGTCATTTTTGCGTCTTCAGTTCTCTCGATGCCGCAGAGTCTGTTTGCCGCGTTTCCACCGGATCCGGCAAATCCCAATACGACCTGGGGCAAGATCTGGACATTCTTCCAGACGTTTCATGCCAGCGATCCCTATTACGAGTTGATTTTTCTGTCGCTGATCATTTTCTTCACCTTCTTCTACGTGTCCATCGTCTTCAACGTGGAAGAAGTGGCAGACAATCTTCGCAAGCATGGTGGTTTCATGCCGGGTATTCGTCCTGGTCGGGCCACAGCTGAATATCTGAATGGAATTCTGACACGCCTGACCGTGGTCGGCGCCCTGTACCTCGCGGCAGTCGCATTTTTCCCGCAGTTTATGTTGAGCGGATTTAAGGTCGCGCGTCTACCGTTGATTGGAACGTGGCTCGATACGTTCGTGAGTGGCACGCCAGGTTTGGCATGGATTCCCACGGGAATGGGTTATCAGTTTTATTTTGGCGGAACCTCGCTGCTGATTCTCGTCGGCGTGGCGATGGACACTGTGGCCCAGATAGAAGCCCAACTTGTAATGCGCAACTACGAAGGATTTCTTGGCGGCGGCGGACGCCTGAGGGGCCGGCGAGCCTGATTTCATTTTCGATTGCCGATTTCCAATTTTCGATTTGACCCATCAAGCTGGAGTTGAAGACCAATCGGCAATTGACAATCGGCAATCGAAAATTTTTCTATGTCGAAGATAATCGTCTTGATGGGGGCGCCTGGTGCTGGTAAAGGCACGCAGGCGCGTTTGCTTCAGGGACGCCTGAGTCTCCCGCAGATCTCCACCGGCGACATGTTTCGGGCTTTGAAAGACGCTCAAAGCCCACTCGCCTCTGAGGTTCGAGCCTTGATGGAGGCCGGTCAGCTGGTCCCTGACGATGTAACGATTCGCGTGGTTCGCGAACGCACAGCGCGTGACGATTGTCGTAACGGTTATATTCTCGACGGTTACCCGCGCACCCCGGCGCAGGCGGCAATGCTCGAGACCCTGGCTGCTGAACAGCAGAAGCAGATTCAGGCAATCGAAATCGAAGTTCCTCGGGAGTTGCTGGCCAAACGGATGGTAGGTCGCCGGAATTGCCCTGTTTGCGGTGAGATTTACAATCTCTATTTCAAGCCGCCGCAGCATGATAACGTTTGCGATTTCCACCCCACTACGCAGCTCAATCATCGCTCCGACGACAACCTTGATACGGTACAAGCGCGGCTCACCACTTACGAGGAGCAGACGCGACCCTTGCTTGATTACTATAAGGCGGCGAACCTTTTGCACGTCGTAGACGGCACCAGAGAAGCTGAGGAGATTTATAGCGATATTGAGAAGATTCTAACGAACGAGGCAGATTCCATAATCGCAAGTTGATTAGTTTTTAGGTGCGGAAGAAATTTCTTCGATGATTATCGGCAAGTCAAAAAGGGAGCTGGAAAAAATGCGGGCCGCGGGCCAACTGGTGGGCCGCGTCCTCCAGGAACTGAGAAAAATGGTGCAGCCAGGCGTGACCACTATCGAAGTGGATCGCGCGGCCGAGAAAATGATCCGCGATGGCGGCGCCTTACCAACGTTCAAGGGTTATCACGGCTTCCCCTATTCGATTTGCGCCTCAGTGAATGAGCAGGTGGTGCATGGATTCCCGTCGGACTACGAGCTGAAAGAAGGCGACATTTTTTCCATCGATTGCGGAGCCACGCTGGATGGTTTTGTCGGCGATACGGCCATCACCGTTCCAGTGGGTATGGTCAGCGATACCTGGCTGGATCTGGTTCGAGTCACTGAAGAGTGTTTGGATCTGGCGATTGAGGAGTGCCGGCCGGGCAGGCATCTGGGAGACATCGGCGCCGCTGTGCAGCAACATGCCGAGGCACACGGGTATTCAATCGTGCGCGATTACGTCGGCCACGGTATTGGGCGCCGGATGCATGAGGACCCGCAAATACCGAACTATGGCAAGCCGGGGCAGGGTCCAAAAATCAAGGCCGGATACGTCTTCGCGGTTGAGCCGATGATCAATCTGGGAGCTCATCACACCAAGGTTTTGGCAGACGGTTGGACAGTGGTGACGCTCGACGGCCAGCCCAGCGCCCACGTGGAGCACACCATTGCCATAACCGAAGAAGGACCGGAAGTTTTGACCAGAATTGCCCAAAAAGAGCCCGTGAGCGGGAGCGTCGCGGCCTCCAGCTGAATCCGTAACCCTAACACCAAGCGCGGCTTGGCAAAGGCAGATGAGCGTGTTACTATTTGCAGTTTGTCGGTACAGGCAAATCTATTCTAAGCGGATATGGCGAAGGAAGAAGCTGTAGAAGCTATGGCCAAAGTCCTGGGAGACTTTGCCTAACGCAATGTTTCGCGTCGAATTGGAAGGTAGCCAACATCAGGTTCTTGCGCACATTTCGGGAAAGATGCGCAAACACTTCATTCGCATCCTTCCCGGTGATCGGGTCCTGGTGGAATTGTCGCCCTACGATTTGAAACGCGGAAGAATAACTTACCGCTATAAATAACAGCCGCAGAGTGTGGCTGAGAAGTTTGAGGGTTGTCCGAAAATGAAAGTCCGTGCTTCGGTTAAGAAAATGTGTGACAAGTGCAAGGTTATCCACCGCAAGGGCGTGGTGCGGGTAATTTGCGTCAACCCAAAACACAAACAGCGCCAGGGTTAGGGCGTTCGACCTGTTCGACTGCTGCATCATGGCCTTCAAGGCCACGGCGATCGAATATTACAAGTTTAAAGTTGAAGAGAGAGTAAGAGAATGGCACGTATCGCTGGCGTCGATCTTCCACCGAACAAACGGGCAGAAGTCGGGCTGACTTATGTCTATGGCATCGGTCGTTCGCGCGCAAGTTCGGTGTTAACCGAAGCTGCGGTGAATCTCAACACTCGTGTCAAGGATTTGAACGAGGACGAACTGAGCCGGATCAGGGCCATCCTGGAAGCGCAGGGTGAAATTGAAGGCGACTTGCGCAAGCGTATCCAAATGGACATCAAGCGATTGATGGACATTGGTTGCTATCGCGGACTGCGTCATCGCCGGGCGTTGCCCGTTCGCGGCCAGCGCACGCATACAAACGCTCGCACTCGCAAGGGCCCGAGGCGCGCCACCATCGCCAAGAAGAAGGCGCCCGGCAAGAAGTAGTAGTTTCGCTTTTTGGGTTCGCGGTTTCGCCGGTTGTTACCAGCGAGGACCGCAAGTCTAAAATCAGAAATTGGAAATCTAAAATCAAGTTATGGCAAAAGCTACCGGCAAGAAAAAAGTTTTTCGTAAGAAAGAGAAGAAGCACATACCCGTGGGTATCGCCCATGTGGCAGCGTCTTTCAACAACACCATGATTTCGATTACCGACCTGGCGGGTAATCTGATTGCGCAGTCGTCAGCAGGTGCGCGCGGCTTCCGCGGTTCACGTAAAGGGACCCCGTTCGCGGCGCAACAGGCGGCTTATGAAGCTGCCAAGAAAGCACATGAAGCCGGCATGCAGCAGTGTGAGGTTCGCGTTAAGGGGCCAGGCGGCGGTCGCGAGTCAGCGATTCGGGCCATCGCAAACGCAGGAATTCGCGTGACGACTATTCGCGATTCGACGCCCATTCCACACAATGGATGTCGTCCGCCGAAGCGCCGTCGAGTTTAAGTTTGGATTTGAATTAACCTAAAGGATGAAGGGCCACGCGTTGGTTCTTGGATTTGAAATCTCAGATTTCAGATCGACGAATTTAAGATTTGAAATTTCAGATCTGGAATTCGAACAGAACAAAAAAACGCAGCCTGTAAACTTTTCCGTCGTAATTAAGACTGGAGGCAGAAACAGTTGGCTAGGTATAGAGATGCGGTGTGCCGCTTGTGCCGCCGTGAAGGTGCAAAGCTTTTCCTCAAAGGTGACAGGTGTTACAAGCCGTCTTGTCCGATCGAGAAACGCGGGACGCAGCCGCCCGGACAGCATGGCAACTCGATGCGTCGCGGCAAGGCGCTGGTAGGCTACGGCCTGCAGCTTCGAGAAAAGCAAAAAGTTAAACGTATCTACTTCGTCCTTGAAGGGCAGTTCCGCAACTATTTCGAGCGCGCCGCCCGCATGAAGGGCATCACGGGTGAGAACCTCCTGTTCCTGCTCGAGCGCCGCCTCGATAACGCGGTCTACCGCGCGGGATTTTCGACTTCTCGCAGACAGGCCCGGCAGTTGGTGAACCACGGCCACGTCCAGGTCAATGGACGCAAGGTCGATATTCCCTCGTATCAAGTCAGGGCCGGCGAAATCATTGACATCAAAGAAGGCAGTCGCAAGAACCCGCACATTGAAGGTGCGTGGTCGACGGCTTCGGGTCGCGGGCGTCCTTCGTGGATTTCGCAGGGAGGCACGGAAATGTCAGCCCAGGTTAGCGGCTTGCCTTCGCGCGAAGACATCGATCGTTCAATTAACGAACAGCTCATCGTCGAGCTTTATAGTAAGTAATGAGACCCGCGGCTGTGGTTTAGTCACAGCTCGCGGATAACCGCATTTCTAAGGACCGGGACTTTAACGTTATGGCTATGGATCAAAATAATCTTTGGACCGGATTTCAGATGCCGCGCCGTCTGGCGGCCGATACCGAGACACTCACAGAACGCTACGGCAGATTTTCCGCTCAACCTTTTGAGCGTGGCTTCGGCACCACTGTTGGCAATTCACTGCGCCGCGCGCTGCTTTCCTCGATTGAAGGCGCCGCCGTTACAGCCGTGAAGATTGAGGGTGTTGAACATGAATTCTCATCGATCAAGGGCGTGGTCGAAGACGCTACCGACGTGATTCTGAATCTCAAGCAGGTGCCGTTTAAGTTGCACGGAAGCGAACCGAAGACGCTCAGGATTTCAAAGGAGTCTGCGGGAGAAGTTACTGCGGCCGACATTGAATCTGACGGGGGCGTCGAGATTCTGGACGACACTGTGCATATTGCAACCGTGAGTGAAGGCGGTTCGTTGAAGGTTGAAATGCGGTTGAAGCGCGGTCGCGGTTACGTTTCAGCCGATCGAAATTTCGATGAGGATTTGTCGCTCGGCTACATTCCGATCGACGCGGTCCACACGCCGGTTAAGAAAGTTAATTACACGGTTGAAGCAGCGCGCCTGGGCCAGAACACTGAATTCGACAAGCTGACAATTGAAGTGTGGACCGATGGATCGGTTAAGCCGGAAGATTCCATTGGTCTCGCCGCAAAATTGATCAAGGACCACATGTCCATCTTCATTAACTTTGAAGAGGACACTGACGACTTCGCTTATTCCAAGATCGAGCGCCCGCCTTTGCCACGCAACGATCAGCTTGATCGTTCGGTTGACGAACTCGAATTGTCGGTTCGTTCATACAACTGCCTGAAGAACGCGGATATTCGCACGTTGCGGGACCTGGTGCAGCGAAGCGAGCGCGAAATGCTGGCTACCAAGAATTTTGGCAAGAAGTCGCTGAACGAAATCAAGGAAATCCTTAACGGGATCGGCCTCGATTTTGGAATGGAATTTGACGAGCAGGGAAATCCGATTCCCGGCACCGGTGGTCGCGATGGCGCCGATCTGAGCGACTATGAAGGCGACGGAGACGAAGGCGACGAAGATTAGGTTTAGGTCGTTACCGACCAACAGGCAACTACTCAGATATTGAGTCAGGGTTTCTAGAGTCATGCGGCATCAAAAAGCACATCGTAAACTTGGTCGGACCAGCGAGCATCGCATGTCGATGCTTCGCAATCTGGCTGTCTCGCTCATCAATTCTCGTTCTGAGCGCATTGTGACAACTCTGCCAAAAGCCAAAGAGCTGAGACCTTTCGTAGAGCGCGCTATCACGCTCTCCCGCAAGGCCAGTAATCTTGAGGGTGAAGATACCGGCGCTCGCGCCCTGCACCTTCGCCGGCAAGCCGCAGGATTCTTCCATGCGGGCAACATGCAGATGTCTGTGCTGACCGGCAAGCGAGGCCAGGTGCGACCAGCACGCACTTCGGGCGTGGCAGCACTGAAGCGCCTGTTCGACGAGCTCGGAGAGCGTTACAAGGACCGGCCCGGCGGCTACACGCGAATTTTCAAGCTTGGTCGCAGAGCGGGTGATAACGCTGAGCTGGCGATAATCGAACTGGTTGATAACCCCGGCGAACTGGAAGCAATCGAAGCCGCGAAGAAGCGTAAACAGGCGACTACGAAGAAGAAGAAAACGGATACCAGGTCAGCAGGAAAAACCGCCACAGCCAAAAAGGAAGTTGAAGCGAAGAAGGCGGAGGCTAAAGCCCCTGAATCGGAAGAGGCAGACGAGAGCATGGAATCCGGCAGCGCTTCCGAGCCGGACGCTGACAAAGAGAGCTAGTGCTGATTCAAATCTTGATAACGCCGGGCCGCTGATATCCATAAGCACGCTCGGCAGGGAATGCCCCAATCGACCAAACCCGAGTCTTTTGGGGCTCACGCTTTGATAGAGAGTGTTATGGTCTCGTCAGCTAGCGCCAGAGGAACTGTAAAAAAGATGGATGATCGAGAAAACCCACAGGTCGAACTCGAAGTTCAACCAGAGGCGGACAACGCGGCCGAGCGTGGTCGCGGCCGGCGTCGTCGGGCGAAAGCTGCCGCCACCGACGCTTCCGTAAACATGGGGGAGTTGCGCGAGATCATTGAGTTGATCCGCGAAAACGATTTCACCGAGTTTGAGCTGGAACGCGAGGGATTCAGGGTCCGTTTCAGACGCGGCGTGGAGCCGGATACCGAAACGTCAATGAGTGCTACCCAGCAGGCAGCTGCTGCGACGTCCGAGGCGAATTTAGCGGCCGAGGCGGCTTCGACGCCAGGATCTCCGAGTCATCCTGGAGCAAAGGCCGAGACAGCAGCTTCCGAAGACCTGGGTCTTTACATTATTAACTCTCCGATCGTCGGCACTTTTTATCGAGCCGCATCTCCCAACACCGATTCGTTTGTGAAAATCGGAAGCCGCGTTGAAACTGAAACTGTTGTTTGCATCATTGAAGCGATGAAGTTGATGAACGAGATTCAGGCCGAAACGAGCGGCGAGGTGGCGAAGATTTACGTGGAGAATGGGCAACCGGTCGAATATGGCCAGCCATTGTTCGGAATCAAACAGTAAGCGTCTGGATTCCAACGTCCAATGTCCAAAGGCCCCAGGCGGGCTAACAGACGTTGGACGTTAGACTTTGGACTTTCGACAAGAAATGAAACCGGAGCTGAGAAAGTTTAAGAAGATACTAATCGCCAACCGCGGCGAGATCGCCTGCCGTATCATCTGGACTTGCAAGGAAATGGGTATCAAGACGGTCGCCGTCCACAGTGACGTCGATCGTGATTCGCTCCACGTTCGCTACGCCGACGAAGCCGCCTGCATAGGTCCCGCACCTTCCGCGCAGAGTTACCTGAACATTCCCGCAATTATCAGCACCGCCGAAATTTTCAACGTTGATGCGATACATCCTGGCTATGGCTTTCTCGCCGAGTCGTCCAAGTTTGCCGAGATTTGTGAAGCTTGCAACATCAAGTTCATTGGCCCACCTGCGAAAATGATCCGCTTGATGGGTGACAAGGTTGAGGCACGACGCGCGATGGCCGCGGCGGGCCTGCCCGTCCTTCCGGGAAGTCCAGATCCCGTGACGTCGGAGGACGAAGCCATAAGGCTGGCCCGCGAGATCGGATTTCCTGTCATCGTCAAAGCGTCGGCGGGCGGCGGCGGCCGCGGCATGCGCATCGTTCGCACCGAAGCCGAACTTGGCAAAGCGCTCGAAACTGCGTCTACGGAGGCGGCGGCTGCCTTCAAAGACGGCAGCGTTTATATCGAACGATATCTGGAAGCGCCACGTCACATCGAAATCCAGGTGCTGGCCGATGAACATGGCGACTGCATTCACCTGGGCGAGCGCGAGTGTTCCATCCAGAGGCGGCATCAGAAGTTGCTGGAGGAAGCGCCTTCGCCTGTCCTTTCGCCGGAATTGCGCAATCAGATGGGCGACGCTGCGGTAGCGGCCTGTAAGAAGTTGGGCTATGCGAGCGCGGGCACAATCGAATTTCTGCTCGACCAGGACAACAAGTTCTACTTCATGGAGATGAATACGCGCATTCAGGTGGAACATGCTGTCACTGAAATGGTGACGCTGGCTGACATTGTGCGGAATCAAATTCGGATTGCCGAAGGCGAGCCGCTCGGTTTCACGCAGGATGATCTGCTGATTGTCGGCCACGCGATCGAGTGTCGCATCAACGCCGAGAATCCGGAGACCTTTGCGCCATCACCTGGCAAGATTACCGCCTTCAATCTACCGGGCGGTCCGGGAGTCCGCGTCGATACGTATGTCTATTCCGGATATTCGGTTCCGCCGTTTTACGATTCGATGATCGCAAAGGTGATTGTGCACGCGCGCACGCGCGATCTGGCAATCGCGCGCATGAAACGCGCACTGGATGCAATGGTCATCGAAGGGATTAAGACGACCATTCCGCTCCATTTGAAGATCATGGATGATCCCAGTTTCAAGGCGGGCGATGTTTCTACTAATTTTATGGAGCATTTTCTGACGCAAAACGGCACAAAACCGGTGAAGAACCCGAGTGGGTCAGCCGCCCCGGCGAGTTAGTCGTGCGCGTTTGCCGTTTGCCAGCGAGATGCCTATAATATTCGACTTTTCCATGGCGAGTTGGCTTGTCTGAGAGGATAAAGAGATGTCATACGCAGTAATCAAAACCGGCGGCAAGCAGTTTGTCGTAAGCAAAGGCAACAAGATACGGGTGCCATCAATTGAGGCGGAGGCCGGTAAGTCGATTGAGATAGCCGCGCTTTTGACGGCGGGAGACGGCGCCGACGCGGTTGTTGGTGAAGCGACAGTCTCTGCGACGGTTGTTGATCATGGTCGCGGCGCCAAGATCGTGGTTTTCAAGAAGAAGCGTCGCAAGCAGTACAAGCGCAAACAGGGCCATCGTCAGGGCTACACGACCATAACGATAGATTCAATAGGATAAAGGATTGCCGATTGCCAATTGCCAATTTCCAATTGAGTTTCTTCAATCGGAAATCGGAAATCGCAAATCGCAAATGGACTTATGGCACACAAAAAGGGAGTTGGCTCGTCACGCAACGGCCGCGACTCGAATTCGCAACGGTTGGGACTCAAGAAATTTGGCGGCGAGAATGTCTTAGGTGGCAACATTCTGGCGCGACAGCGGGGCACCAAGTGGAAGCCGGGCAAGAACGTGGGCCGCGGAAAAGACGACACCCTCTTTGCACTAATTTCCGGCGTGGTCAAGTTTGAAGACAAAGGGCGCAGCGGAAAGTTTATCAGTGTCTACGAGCAGGAGCAGGCGTCTTCAGCATAGACCAGTGCAAACCAAACACCGCTATCACGCGACGCCTGAGCCAAGTCAACGACTGCGGCAACGGGCGTCGCTTTCAGTTTTGATGTTTATTGAATGTTTATTGATCGGGCAAAGATTCGGATTAAGGGTGGCCATGGGGGAAATGGGGTAACAGCATTTCGACGGGAGAAGTTTGTTCCTCGTGGTGGTCCATCAGGCGGCGAGGGCGGACGCGGGGGCGACGTTTGGATCGTGGCGGACTCCTCCCTCAACACGCTTCTGCACCTGCGCTATAACCCCGAACACATTGCCGAGCGCGGAAGACATGGAGAAGGGTCGAATCGTACCGGTCGCGAAGGGGAAGACCTCACCGTGCTAGTGCCGGTGGGCACACAGATCTTTGACAGTGTTACGGGAGAGCTTTTGCAGGACTTAACGTCCGACGGTTTTCGCTGGCGCGCAGCCAAAGGTGGACGCGGCGGGTTTGGTAATTCCCACTTTGCCACTTCAACCAATCGCGCTCCGCGTTACCACCAGAGCGGGAGCGAAGGTGAAGAATTGGAGTTGCAGCTCGAGCTGAAACTGCTGGCCGACGTCGGTCTGGTCGGATTTCCAAATGCCGGAAAATCTACGTTGATATCTACTGTTTCAGCGGCCAAGCCGAAGATCGCGGATTATCCATTCACAACGCTCGAGCCGCATCTGGGCGTCGTTGATCTTGGTGACTTTCGCACCTTTGTGATGGCTGACATACCCGGCTTGATTGAGGGCGCGCACACGGGAGCAGGACTGGGAGATCGTTTTCTGCGCCATATCGAGCGCACAAAGTTACTGCTCCATCTGGTTGATGTTTCATCCTTTTCGGGGCGTGAGCCGGTAGCCGATTATCTGGCGGTGAACCGTGAATTGCTGGCGTACAACCCGGCTCTGGCGGGCCGCCCCCAGATCGTGGTGGCGACAAAAATCGATGCGCTTGACGATCCTGGCCGACTCGAATCACTGAAACAGGTTGTAGCGGGTGAAGGTTTGCCATTCTTTGAAATCTCGTCGGTGACGAATAAGGGCACCCGCGAACTTGTTGCAGCTATCGCGGTCAAACTCGATGAGCTGACCGAGGCGGAGCGTCAGGCTGAACCAATTGAGTTAGCGTTGTAAGTAGGACAGACATTCTTGTCTGTCCTGATTTGAGTTTTTCAACGATGGACAGGCAAGAATGCCTGTCCTACCAGGATGCAAAAGCGGATAGCAATCTACGGCGGGACCTTCGACCCGGTCCATGCAGGCCATCTCGAAATTGCCCGGGCCGTTACGCAGCTGTTTGAGATAGACGAATTTCTGTTTGTTCCCGCGCGTCAGGCGCCGCATAAACAGGACGCGCAGGTTTCGTCGGCAATCGCTCGCTACGCGATGCTGGCCCTGGCTACGCAGGATGACGCGCGCTTTCGTGTTTCGACCGTCGAACTCGAAAGCGGGGCCACGCAGTACACCGTTGACACGCTGCAACAGTTTCGGGGGCAGCTTGAAGAGACTGCCGAACTTTTCTTTGTGATGGGCGCCGATTCGTGGATGGAGATTACGAGTTGGCGGGAATGGAAACGGTTGCTTGCGCTGAGTAATCACATTGTGGTGACCAGGCCCGGATATGATTTCTCTGCTGACCATGTTGGATCAACTGTGGCAGCGCGAGTCGCGGACGTGCGAGGGCAGGAAAGTCCGAGGATCAGTGGACTGGTTGAAACCGGCAAGCCGAAGATTTTTGTGACCGATGCCGTGATGCGCGACGTTTCGGCAACTGCCGTGCGACGGGCTGTCCGCGAAAACCGTGTTGGAGATTTAAGTAAACTAACAACGCCCGCGGTGGCGCAGTACATAACTAAATACAGGCTCTATAGAAATACGAATGAAGGATAATTCAACCGTCAAGGAACAATCATTGCAGCCCGCGATAAGCGGAACCCAACTGAAGCCGTTACCGAAGGAACCAGCTGGTGAGATTGACGACCGAATCTTAATGGCAGTTCACGCTGCCGCCGACAAGAAGGCGCTGGATATCGTCGTGCTCGATTTGCGGGAGATCGCATCGTTTACCGATCACTTTGTAATTGCCAGCGGCACTAATGAACGTCAGGTGAAGGCAATAGCCGATGGCGTGGTCGACACTTTGAAGAAGTCCGGCACTCCGGCCGCGCGTATCGAAGGATACAAAACGGCCGAGTGGATTCTGCTCGACTACGGTGATTTCGTGTTCCATGTGTTTGACGACAAAGCGCGGAAGTTTTACGACCTCGAGCGGCTCTGGCGTGAATCCAGACGCATCGAGCTGCCGGCTGATGTTGCGGGCGGCGAAAATGGTTCTTTGAGAACTGAATCGTGATTGAAGTGGTGGCTCGTTCGGAAGCGATGCGCGAGGCGGTCAGTGTCGCCGAGCGCGTTGCCGCGACCGACGCCAATGTTCTGGTGACGGGAGAATCAGGCGTTGGGAAAGACGTGCTCGCGTTTCACATTCACTCGAAGTCGAATCGCGCTGCGGGCGCGTTTGTAAAGATCGACTGCGCTACCTTGCCCTCAGGGCTGCTGGAAGCCGAGTTGTTTGGATACGAGCGCGGAGCGTTTACTGGCGCCAGCGAAGAAAAGCCGGGACGCCTCGAAGCTGCCCATCGCGGCACTTTGGTTCTCGACGAGATCGCATATCTTACGAACGATTCGCAGGCGAAGCTTCTGCGCGTAATCGAGATGCGAGAGTTTGAGCGCCTCGGGGGTCGGCGAACGATCAAAGTGGATGCGCGATTGATAGCGCTCACGAATGTCGACCTGGGCGAAGCGGTCAAGCGCCAGAATTTTCGCGAAGACCTGTATTACCGATTGAACGTCGTTCACATTCAAGTGCCGCCGTTGCGAGAACGCCGGGAAGACCTGACCGAGTTAGCTGGTGCGTTTGTCTCGTCCTACGCCAGCAAACACGGTCGCCGGGCCGCCAGTTTATCGCCGGAAGCGTTGGCGTTGCTGGCTGAATATGAATTTCCCGGGAATGTTCGCGAGTTGGCCAACACGATCGAAAGAGCGGTCATAGTTTCTACTGGTCAGCAAATCGAAATTGACGACTTGCCGGAATCCCTGCGAGCGGCGGCGCGGCAGCAACGGCGACTCAAGCAACCACAGTCGCTGGCTGAGGTCGAAGCGGAATACGTCGAAGAGATTTTAGCCGGAGTGAAAGGGAACAAGACAGAAGCCGCCCGCATACTCGGTATTAGTCGGAAGAACCTTTATGAGAAGCTGGCGCGGAAACGAAAGGATGAAGGATGAGCGACGAAGGCTGAAACGGAATGAAGCGGTCGCCGGCCGAATAGTCGGCGAGGCCTCGATTCATCCCTCACCCTTTCGCCTTAATCCTTCGGCACAATGCGCCTGCGAGTTATCTGGATGGGAAAGACGAAGGATGCGCATTTGCGGGCATTGTCCGATGACTATTTAAAACGCTTATCACGCTTCGCAAAATGCGAAATTGCCGAGTTTGGCGACAGTCGGAGCGGCGATAAAAAAGTGGACATCGCCAGAGATTCCAAGCGCATCTCAGACGGGCTGCATGAAGGTGCTGTAAACGTTCTTTTGGATCCCCGGGGAGTCGAGTGGAGTTCGGAGCAGCTGGCCGAAGAGATGCAACGCTGGCAGGACGGCGGGACGAAGGAAGTGACTTTCGTTGTTGGTGGTCCAAACGGTGTTTCGGCTGAATTGGCAGCGAGTGTGGACAGGCGATTGAGCCTCTCTCGCTTGACATTGACACACGAGATGGCGCGAGTCGTATTGCTAGAGCAGTTGTATCGCGCTTACACGATTATTCGCGGGTTGCCGTATCAGAAGTAATCGATTGACGCTTAACGATGGTATTTCAAGTAGGGTGGAGGAAACTAACGCACGATGGATAAGAGACGAGTAAGAGTTTTTCGCGACAAGCTAATGGACCGGCGGGAAAGCCTGGTTGGACAAGTACAACAAGCTGAACTCTACAGCCGCGAACGAGATGCCGAAGCCACTCAAGATCCAGCCGACATGGCGGCAAATGCCTATACCAAAGAACTATTGGTATCGATGTCTGACAACGATCGGCAAATGCTCAACCTGATCGACGAAGCTCTCGTGCGCATGGACGACAGCGGGTATGGTAAGTGTATTCGCTGTGGCCAGGCCGTGCCGGAGAAACGTCTGGAGGCAGTGCCCTGGGCGCGCCACTGTGTCAGTTGTCAGGAAATGCAGGAACGTGGTCTGCTGGTTGATGACGACGAATAGAAGTGTGTCGTGAAGTGATGACATAATGCGGCCTCCTGGGTTAAAGCTCGGGAGGCCGTTTTGATTTAAATTCGTCATAACCAGACACAGATAAGAACAGATTCTAAATCAAGATGAACCTTCGTCTCGTTGCTAACACGGCTTACGATTCAATCCTGGCGCTCGCGTACCCGCAGGCTTGCGCAGTGTGCGGCGGTGGCGTTGAGTCGCGCGCTTTGGGTGTCGCCTGCGCAAAATGCTGGAACCGAACTGAGATTTTTACTGGTGACGAGACCATTTGCTGGAAGTGTGGATTGCCTTCACTCGGGAGCGTGTGTGAGGCAAAACGCGAAGAGGTTCGTTGCCGGCGCTGCGATGCAGATCACTTCTTTGCGGCGAGGGCTTGCGGATCCTATGAGGGAGCGCTGCGCGCTACAATTCTTGCGCTCAAGCACAGCCCGAACGTATCGGCACATCTCCTCGATCTGTTGGTCGAAACTCGGCGGCGGCCTCCGCTCAATCAGTCGACGCGGATTATTCCTGTCCCCCTGCATCCTGAGCGGGAGAAAGTCAGAGGGTTCAATCAGGCAGCAACCATTGGCAGCGCGCTTTCCGTTGCTTGCCGGTTGCCTTTCGACGATGTCAGCCTGATTCGTTTGCGCCACACGGAACGCCACCGTGCTGGAATGGATGGGAAAGACCGGCGCGCAACTGTAGCGGACGCCTTTCAAGTTTCTTATCCGGCGCTGGTCGCCGGTGAGCGCATCCTTTTGGTCGATGACGTTTTCACCACCGGCGCGACCGCGTCGTCTTGTGCGAAAGTGCTGGTAACGGCGGGCGCAAGCAGCGTCTTTGTTCTTACCATCGCCCGACCTTTGCGAAACTACGAACATCGCAAGCATTAACCGTGACCCGCTTTGACAACCTGAGATCACCACGTTCGCGCACGCCAATACTTTCTCGTATCATGCTCCCATGAAAACTCTTTATCCCGCGATTGAGCCTTACGACACGGGCCGGCTCAAATTGTCGCCGGTGCACGAGCTTTATTACGAGCAGTGTGGCAATCCAAACGGTAAGCCTGCCGTGTTTTTGCATGGTGGTCCAGGCGGCGGCATATCCCCTGACTACCGCCGTTATTTCAATCCTGAGATCTATCGAGTTGTGCTCTTCGATCAGCGGGGCGCCGGGAAGAGTACTCCGCACGCGAGCATCGAAGAGAACACGACCTGGGATCTGGTGGCTGACATCGAACGTCTTCGTGAGCACTGCGGTATCGATCGCTGGCAAGTGTTTGGTGGTTCGTGGGGCAGCACGCTGGCGCTGACCTACTCGGAAACGCATCCGGAACCGGTCACGGAGTTGGTGCTGCGTGGAATCTTTCTTTGCCGCCCGCAGGAGATCCAATGGTTTTACCAGAAAGGCGCGGACGCTATTTTCCCGGACGTGTGGGAGGAGTATCTAAATGTCATACCGCAATCGGAGCGTGACGACATGGTCAGCGCTTACTACCGCAGGTTGACCAGCGATGATCTCGCCGTGCGAGTTGAAGCCGCTCGCGCCTGGAGCATTTGGGAAGGCAGCACATCAAAGTTGTTCTTTGATTCCGATTCCATCGAGAGATTTGCCGATCCGGAATTCGCGCTCGCCTTCGCGCGAATCGAGTGTCACTACTTCATGAACAACTCATTCTTCCCGACAGACAATTACCTGATCGAGAACGTGAGCAAGATTCAGCACATCCCATGTCGGATTGTGCAGGGACGTTACGACGTTGTTTGTCCGATGACGAGCGCCTGGGATCTTCATCGAGCCTGGCCGGAAGCTGAGCTCCGCATCATTCAAGATGCAGGGCACTCGATGAGCGAACCTGGAATTATTGACGCCCTGGTCGATGCCACCGACTTCTTTGGCGGCAGCAAACGCTGACAACCGCCGATTTCCGGCCTTTTCATGCGTCGAGCTTGTCACTACCCGAACCGCTCGCGTAATATCAGCCTTAGTATGACCGGCCGAGTCCTCGTGCTAAACGCATCGTTTGAACCAATCAATGTGTGCAATGAAAGGCGCGCAGTGGTAATGATCTTTAAAGGCGTGGCCCGGGTCGAAGAGCACAACGGTCATATGCTGCATTCGGCGAAGCTGACGATTCATGCGCCATCGGTGATCAGGTTAACTGAATACATCCATATTCCGTTTGAGCGGCGCTCGTTGTCTCGCAAGAACATTTTGCTGCGCGATCATTCCACCTGCCAGTATTGCGGACGACAGCATCCGCCATCGGAACTGACGCTGGACCACGTGCAACCACGGTCAAGGGGCGGCGAATCTTCCTGGGACAATCTGGTGGCCTGCTGCAAACGATGCAACCATCGAAAGGGGAGCCGGACTCCCGATGAATCCGGCATGCACCTGCTGCGGCGACCACGCGGTTTTTCGTTGCATGTAAATCGCCAAATCATGCGTTATCTGGGACGCGCCGATGAAACGTGGAGGAAATATCTCTTCTACGAATCAAACAACGGCAACTGAGTCGCCACCTGCTTGGCCAGTGTCATTTAACTGGTAGAATTAGAAACGAGGAATGTTATGACTGAAACAGTTTTTGCTATCGCAAATTTGGGCCCCACCGAGCTTTTAATTATTGCGGCGGTGGTGTTCCTGCTTTTTGGGGCGACCCGGTTGCCGCAGCTCGCGAAATCGCTGGGACAGAGCAAGCGCGCTTTTAAGGAAGGGCTCGACGAAGCTGAGCGAGACGCACAAAAGGAAGTGAAAGAAAAGAACGCCTGATCGGCAGCGCATCGAACCTCAGTGGTTCAGCGCCTTCTTACCGACCACCAGCGTAGCCTTCAGGGTCAGCGCAAACTCAGCCTCATGGCGCTCTTCGTTTATCAAGCGTCCAATTTCTGTAATGACGCGACTCTTTGCCTCCGGTGACAGAGACTCCAACCATATCGGCATAAGGAAATCGACGATTAGCGGACCGTTTAGAAATTTCTCCTCTGATTCGAAGTCGAATTCTTCGATGCGCGTCCAACTCGAAACCTCTTCAAGCCCAGCCTGCTCAGCCATCTCTTCCAGCGCAGCCGTTGAAGGCAAAGTGGAAATCAGCCGTTCGACGTCAGCCTCGTGGTCCAATAGTTCGCAGTTGTGCAGAGCCTCCCAGTAAATCGAAAAGAATTCACCAAAACTGGAAAACGTCGGCAACGCCAGGGCGACCATCGCGCCGGGCGCCGCGGTCCGCACCATATCACCGAGCATCTTTCCGACGCGCTTTATGTGGACCAGGGACGCATCACCCAGGACGAGGTCAAACTGATTGGCCGGCAACTCAGCTCTATCAATTGAGGCTGCGCGAAACTCAATTCCGTCCCTAACGACTACAGCCTTGGCGCGGGAGAGTTCAAGATACTCTTCGTTTTCATCGATACCCAGAAATTTCAGGTCGTCGCCCGCCCGTTCCTGGAGCGCGATGGCGTGACCACCGGTGCCGGACCCCAGGTAAAGCGCGCGGCCTTCTTTGGGTAGTTCCAGGTGCTCGTCAATCAACTCGGCGAAGCGTTCACCCCAGTCAGTGGCGACAAACAGTTCATGTAAGAATGCCAATTCCTTGTTCGTTTTAGCCATAGTGTTCAGTAGGACAGGCACTCCTGTCCGCCACCGGCGCTTCATTTAGGGCCAGCAGATAGAGAGAAAAGATTTTCGATATCTCATTTTCCATTTTCATTTGCCATCGCCGGCATTCATCACTTGGAAAGAACGACATGGAAAACGAGAACTGGTGAATTCAACTTTCAACTGCAACAGCGGAACCCATTCGCTCCAGCGGAGCGAAATGTTTATAGCTTGGCGCAGACGCTAAGATCCTCGCTCCGTAGGAGCGAAACCTGTCAGAGGAACTGCCGAGCCGGCAACAGATGTTGCGCTCCTACGGAGCGATGAGAAAAAAAAAGAATCATTGGCTATAAACATCTCGCCCCGCTGGGGCGAAGCGACGCCTGTTGCACTTCAAACGAACTTCAATTCACCACTGAGAAATGACAAATGGCAATGCTTACTCATCTTCCGTAAAGTATTTTCGCCCTCGCAGCGATTCAGGCAAGCATTCCATCTCATCCTTCGCTTTGGGATCGTTATGGACGTAGCGATACCCTTCGCCATAACCGGCGTGTTTCATCAACGGCGTCACGGCGTTGCGCAAATGCAACGGCACTGGTTCGCGCGCGGTTTCAGCGGCGTCAGCTACCGCCGCGTGGTACGCGCTCTTAACCGCGTTGGATTTCGGAGCGCGCGCCAGATAGATCGTCGCCTGCGAGAGCGGAAACAGTCCTTCCGGCAATCCGATTAACTGCACGATTTCCGCGGCCGCCGCTGCCTGGACCATGGCTTGCGGATCAGCAAGACCAATGTCTTCCGACGCGAGGATACAGAGTCGCCGCGCTATGAAGACTGGGTCGGCGCCGCCTTCAATTAATCGCGCCAGCCAGTAGAGCGCAGCGTTCACGTCCGAATTGCGCAGCGACTTGATCAGCGCCGAAGCGAGGTTGTAATGCTCTTCGCCGCCTTTGTCGTAAGCGTAGCGCGCCCGGCCGAGCGCTTCAATCATCGTTTCATCGGTGAGGAGTCGCGTGCCGCTGTCGTCTGGAAGTGTGGATTCCGCCGCGGCCTCAAGTGCCGCCAGGGCCACGCGCGCATCGCCGCCCGCCGAAGAGGCCACTCGTTCCAGCACGCTGTCAGAAATTTCTGGGTTAAGCGACGCGAGTCCTCGTTCAGCGTCCGTCAGAGCGTGGTTGAGAATGACTTTCACGTCATCCTGAGTGAGTGGATGTAAAACCAGGACACGGCAACGCGAAAGCAAAGCAGCGTTGACCTCAAACGACGGATTCTCGGTAGTTGCTCCAATCAGCGTCACTGTCCCATCCTCTACCGCGTGCAGCAGCGCGTCCTGCTGTCCTTTATTGAAGCGGTGAATTTCGTCGATGAAAAGGATGGTGCGTTTGCCGTATTGTCGCTCATGTCGCGCCTGCGTAATCGCGGCGCGAAGATCCTTTACTCCGGAAAACACTGCGGACAGCGCGACGAAGCGGGCCTCGGCTTTTTCGGCAAGGAGAGCAGCGAGAGTTGTCTTGCCAGTCCCGGGTGCGCCCCAAAGAATTAGCGAGGGAAGGTTGCCCCCGCCGTCGATCAGCCGGCGCAGGATTCGCCCTTCGCCAACAAGGTGACTCTGGCCCACAAATTCCGCGAGCGAACGCGGCCGCATACGCTCGGCGAGCGGCGACGAGCCGTCAGCCGGATTGGCACCCGCCGATTTGCTAAACAGATCTCCTGTGGTTGAATACGCCATTGCGAAAAAGGATAGAGGATTATCGCTGAAAGTGAGGCTGCGCGCGACTTTGCACCCCAATCCGAATTACCGGGGAAAGAGTGAAATCTTAGAGGGAACGCCACTCAACGGATGTTCGTATATTCAGCCGAGCCCAAATAACCGCCTAAATGGAAGGCCCCATTAAACCAAGGGCGGTAGAACACGGGAGTTGAAGAAATGAAAGACGCAACAGACATTCTAAGAATCGTCGGAATCATACTTTTAGGTATTTTTGTTTTCGCAGTCGGTATACCAATCGTATTGACCGCCGCCGGCATAACGCTCGGCATCATCAAGATCCTGTTCGGCATCGCGGTGCTGGTTATCAAACTGGCCGTGGTGATTGCCATAGCCTACTTGCTGCTCGTCGGCATCCGCGCGCTGCTACGCTAGTTCCCCCCATACGGCCTGGTCGGTTCGTTACCAGCCATCTGCCAGGAAAGGCGAACGCCCCTGAAGTTCAGGGGCGTTTCTTTTTTTGAAAATCCTCGACCCACCATCGTTTTCCGTCGAGGACGATTAAAGAGCGCCTGACGTGTGGCCGCTGTTTAGGCCGAAGGCTTCTGGCCCTTTTTCAGTTCGTCCAGCTCTTTTTGCGTTCTCTCGATCAATCTCTTGAAATCGCCAGCGCGCCGCGGGTTGTCCGTTTGCCTGGCCGCCACTTTCTTCAAGGCATCGAGATGCGCAGTCTTTAGGGCGTGATCGGCGGGGACTTCAACGTCCGGTTTGACGCCGGTCCCTTCCCAGTTGGTCTTGCTGATTGGGTTTATTGCCCGGCCGGTCGGAACGAACATTCCGAAGTGCTCTGTTATGCGAAACATGCCGCCCGGATTTGCGCCGCCACCTGTAACTTCGCCAACAATGGTCGCCCGCTTCAGATTCTTTAAGTTGTAAGAGAATTCCTCGGCCGCTGAGAAAGTCCGGTTGCTGGTTAGGACGTAAATGTCCTTATCCGCAAATCGTTTTCCGATCACTTTTTCTTTAGTCCAAAAGTCTACCGTGCGATTGCCTTCGCGCCAATAAAGACTGTTCAGATGCACGGGCTTTTCTCCGAAAAGATAGGATGAGATTAGCGCGACCATTTCCGGACTTCCTCCGCCGTTGCGCCGCAGATCGATAATCAACGCCTCGGTGTTCCCAAGGAAATTCATCGCCGCGGCAATGGTGTCTTCGGCCCCGGAGGGATCATTGAACCCGCGCAGACTGAGATAACCTACATTGCCTTCCAGACGTTCGACTTTTTCAAAACCAAAGTTGCCCCACACGTTCATAAGACGAAAGCGTTCGCGCTCTTCGGCGGTTGGTTCCTGGCGGTTCTGGCGGACGGGAATCGGTTCGTGAGAATGCCTTACGCGGAGGTGCTTATCATGACTCACTTCCTGCAGGTGTTTGGTCAGCGCTTCAGCAAATGCTCTGGCGCTTGTGATCTGGTCATACTCTTTCTTGGCCACTCGGTCGCGAATCGCCTGCTCCATCTTCTTCGCAACGTCGGGAAACACATAGGAATCGTTCAACTGTTTTAAGCTGCCATCGATGACAGCAGCGCGGGTCGCCGCATCAATCGTGCCGTCCGGTTCGTCGGGTGGACCACCCTGGGCGATTACGCCCTGCGGGCTCAAGGCCAGGATCGCCGCGCCTGCGAGGGCCAGGAGTAAGTTTCTGCCAAAGTTCTTCATGTCATGCCTCCATTTTGTGCATTTACTAATTCGTGATTGGAATGGGTGATATTTCGCCGTCAGAGTGGTCTAACGACGTACAAGGCCTTCAAGCAAAAGATCCGCTATGCGCTCAACCTTCGCCGCAATCTCTTTCCGGTCGCCCAACTCCTTGACGCTCAGGCTGTAAGGCAGCAGGGAATTCGTAGCGAGCAATAATGTTTGCGCAGTTGCAAGAGGCACCTTTAGTTCAAATACTTTCTGTTGCCTGCCCTCGTCCAGAACGCGCGCGAAGACCGCGGCCTCATCATCGAAATGGTTCTCTCTGCGAGCCAACAGATTTGCTCTCAATTCCGCCAGTAGGTCGTTAATGCTCTCGGGGTAATGCTGCACGCTGTCGAAACGCGTAAGCACGCGGGCGATCAGCATTGCCCGCAACTTAGCCACAGGCTTCGCGTTCGAGTCGGCAATCTCATTGAGTTGAACTAACAGGCGCTGGACAATGCGGTCGATATGAGCGAGCGCGACCTCTGCTTTGCTGCTGAAATGAAGGTAGACGGTGCCTTTGCCAATCCCCACTTCCAGGGCAATGTCTTCCACCTTCATTCTCTTATAGCCGTTGCGCTCCAGCAGCCGATCGACGGCATCGAGTATCGACTCGCGAATTTCCTGGCGAACCGTTTCATTTCTTAACATTTTCCTGCGTGGCGCTGACTCGATTTGCATTCTGGTCATTTAACGCAGGGATTTTGATTAAGTTCCCGAAAAGACTTGCGGAGTTTGCGAGCGCCGCTGAGGCCCAGCTACTAACGAGCTAGGCGCGTCCTTAGGTCGCTGTGGACAAGAGTGGAAGGTAGCTCTGAGCGCCAACGGCGCGAAATGTAAAAGCCCAGGCCAACGGCCTGGGTGATGGTGGAGGCACATTCTCTGAGCGCTGAAGGCGCACAATCGGAATCGTGTGCACGGCTGCACCGGCATCAGTAACAGCATTTCGCGCTTTCAGCGCTCGCACGTTAGCTCTCGACGAAGTCCTGGGCTGCTGGCCCAGGCTCTTACATTTCGCGCCGTTGGCGCTTCAAGTTAGGACCATGTGATGGGCTAGACGTTGAAGCGGAAATTGACCACGTCGCCTTCCTGCATGAGGTAGTCTTTGCCTTCCAGTCTGGCAAGTCCTTGTTCGCGGGCAGCGACAGTGGTACCAGTCTTCAGCAGATCTTCATAACCAACGATTTCCGCGCGGATGAAACCTCTTTCGATATCCGAATGAATCGTACCGGCCGCTTGTTGGGCGCGCGTGCCCTGGGGAATGGTCCAGGCCCGCACCTCTTTTTCGCCGGCGGTCAAAAACGACATCAGACCCAGCAAGTGATACGCGCTCTTGATTAATCGATCGACGCCGCTACCCGAAACGCCGAGGCTCTGCAAATAGTCGCCTCGTTCTTCAGGCGACAGCGAGACCAATTCAGCTTCGAGCTGCGCGCAGATTATCAGGCATTCTGCTGCTTCTCGCTCGGCTATCGTTTGCACCGCCTGAACGTGTGCGTTCGCCGTAGGATTGGCGAGCGTGGCCTCATCAACATTCGCCGCGTAGATCGTCGGCTTCATCGTGAGCAGGAAGAAGTCGCGGGCAACGGCGCGCTCGTCGTCAGTAAGCGAGACAGTTCGGGCAGACTTGCCCTGTTCGAGCGCGGGCAACAACTTTTCGAGGACAGCCAGTTCAGCGCGCGCATTCTTGTCGCCGCCCTTGATGTTCTTCTGCGCCTTGTCACGCCGCCGTTCGGCTGTCGCTAAATCCGAGAGGGCCAATTCAATCTGGATCGTCTCGATGTCGCGTGCGGGATCGACGGATCCTTCGACATGAATAATTCCTTCGTCCTCAAAACAACGAACCACCTGGACCACCGTATCCGTTTCGCGAATGTTCGCCAGAAACTGATTGCCCAAACCTTCACCCTTGGACGCTCCGCGAACGAGTCCTGCGATGTCGAGAAACTCCACCGTGGCGGGCACGATGACGGTAGTTTTCACCAACTTTGCCAGCGGCTCGAGTCGTTCATCGGGCACGGCCACCACGCCCACGTTGGGCTCGATTGTGGCGAATGGATAATTGGCCGCGAGTGCCGCCGTCTGCGCGGTGAGCGCATTAAAAAGAGTAGACTTGCCGACGTTTGGCAAGCCCACTATACCTGCACGTAACATTTGTTTTTTGCCCCTCGACTTTGAAACTAACCGATTATTTTGAACCACGCAAACTTGACTGACTGTTAGGCTCACGCAGTTCGCGTATAATCCCGGAGAATTAATTGAGGTCTTAAGAACAAGAGAAAAGGACCAGACGGGTAGGCGGGCGTTAACAGGTAACCTTCCGTCATTCGTTGCGTGATTATTTCACTCGCGCTGGTGGTGCTGGTGACTGCCGGCGGCACATTGGCCAGTTATCTTTACGACGAAGACGCCGCTTTCGCTGCCCGGCTCTGCAGCGGAGTTTGCGTCGGACTCACTGCGCTCGGACTCGTCACCTTCGTTTTTGCATCCTTCCTCGGTCTGACGCCACTAGCAATCCTGCTGTCGACGCTCGTCGTAGTGATCCTGCCGTCTTTCATGGTTTTGAAAAACGGGCGTCGACGCCGCGGCGTGCAACAGGATTTGCGGGTGACGTCTCGTGCGTTTCGGGATGTTGTTTACGATCCGGCCAGCCTGCCGATTGGCTACATCGTTTTTTACGTCATCGTTGGCGTAGTGTTTTGGCTAGTGTTTCAACGCGCGATGATCGTGGCGCCGGAAGGCATCTACACGGGTGTACTAAACAATTTCGGCGATCTTCCTTTTCACATCAGCGTCATCACCAGTTTTGCCTTCGGGAATAATTTCCAGCCGGAAGACCCGACTTACGCGGGCGTGCGATTCACGTATCCATTTCTCACGGACTTCGTTTCCGCGATCTTTGTTCGTTGCGGGGCTGATTTGCGTCAGGCGATGTTTAGCGAAAATTTCCTGGTTGCGCTTGCCTTTGTTGGTTTGCTGCATCGCTGGGCGCAGGTGATGCTTCGGGATCGATTGGCCGCGCTCATCACTCCTTTGCTCGTAATTCTGAACGGCGGTTTCGGGTTGATTTTTCTGTGGCGTCGGGCCAACGAACATCTGGGAGACTTCGCCGGCTTCGTCCAAAGTTTGCCGCCATCGTTTACCGTAATTCCTGACACGACCTGGCGCTGGGGAAACGCGGTTTCGACGTTACTCATTCCTCAACGCGGATTTTTGCTGGGACTACCGCTGGCCGTGATTATTTTTACGCAATGGTGGCTGTCTCAGGAAGGCAAAACGCAAAAGGAAAAAGGAAAGAGTGAGGACGCAAGCAAGAAACTACGAAAGAAGTCCGGGCTCAAGAAAAACAAGCAGCAGAAAATCAAAGGTAACGAACCAGCGCTGGTATCTGCAGGCGTCTCCCCGCCTTTTCCTTTTTCCTTCTTCCTTTTGACATCGGATACTTCTTCAGACGTGCGCCGCATGATCGCGGCCGGGTTCATCGCGGGACTCTTGCCGTTGGTCCATGCTCACAGTTTCGTCGTAGTCATGATGGTGGCGGGATGTATTGCCCTCGGAACTAACTGGCGTTCGTGGCTGGCAATTGCCATCGGCGCTATACCTTTGATCATGATCACCGTCTACAGCTATCCGCAGTTTCTCCGTCTTAATCAAAACATAGCGGTTGTTTGTATCGCAGTGATTGGCGCACTGGTCGCCTGGATTCTCTTGCCGCGGCCTCAACTTATTCGCTGGAGCGCGTTCTTCGTTGTTGTTCTCCTGATCGCCTTGCCGCAGATGTGGTGGTCCACGCACAACAGCGCGGTCGATTCCAGCAAGTTTTTTGCGTGGCAGTTTGGGTGGGACCGCGGCAAGGAAAGTGCGTTTGCTTTCTGGCTTAAGAATACGGGCTTGTTTATTCCGCTCACAGTCGCTGCTATCTTCTGGCGTAGCCAGAAAGAGTTTCTTGTCTCGCGACGTGTCGTATTATTTCTCGCGCCATTCAGCCTGTGTTTCATAATTCCTAACGCGGTGAAAATGGCGCCCTGGATTTGGGATAACATAAAAGTACTGTTTTACTGGTGGCTGGCCGCCGCGCCCCTGGTGGCGATTCTACTGGCCCGTTTGTGGCAGAAGGGTGGATTAAACAAAGCCCTCGCGGCGGTTTTGTTCGCTTGCGTGATCACTGCGGGGGCACTGGACGTGGCCGCAATCGTGTGGCGGTCAAGCAGGTATCAGGTGTTTGATTCGGCCGGAGTTGAGTTTGCTGAAGTCGTAAAACAAAAAACCGCTCCCAGATCGCTGGTGATGCATGCGCCGGTTCACAATCATCCTGTTTTTCTTACCGGCAGAAGATCTCTGATGGGTTATCCGGGACATATCTGGACGCATGGCCTGGACTACGTTCAAAGAGAATCTGAAATAAAGAGAATGTATGCCGGTACGCCAGAGGCGGCGGCGCTGCTGCAAAAATATAAGATCGAGTATGTTGTGGTTAGTCCGCTGGAACGCAGCATCATGGTGGTTAACGAACAGTTCTTCGCCAAATTTGAAATCGTAGGAGACGTAGGTGAGTACCGCCTCTACAAGATCGAGCATAAGTAAAAACGGCGTGGGCGATCCGTTATCGCCGGAAGCGGTTGCCGGCTCTGACATCTCAAGATCAACCTGGCTGATAGCCTGCCTGGCGATCCTGGGCGTGGCTGCGTTTCTTCGTTTTTACGATCTGGATTTGGTGCCCCTTCATCATGACGAAGGCGTAAACGGCAACTTCCTGGTTAGGCTCGTGCGCGAAGGTCATTACCGCTACGATCCTGGTAACTACCATGGCCCGACCATTTATTACTTCGCAGCGCTGTTCCCTCGTCTGCTTCGGGCCTTGCTTGGTCCAACGGCACAGAATAAGTATGGACTAACTACCGAAGCAATCCGGTTTGTGCCAGCGATATTTGGACTGGGAACTGTTGGCCTGGCGCTGGCACTGCGCCGGAATCTTGGAACCATTGCCGCCCTGGCCGCCGCTGCCCTGCTCGCGATTTCTCCCGGCGCAGTCTACCTGTCGCGCTACTTTATTCACGAAACTCTCTTCGTCTTCTTCACGCTGGCAATAGTAGTCGCCTTCATACGGTATTACGAAAGCTCGCACCCGGTTTATTTATTGCTCGCCGCGGTGTCAGCAGCGCTTCTTTTCGCGACCAAAGAGACTGCGATAATTTCGGCGGCGGTCCTGGTGATAGCCCTCTTCTGCACCTTTGTTTATCGCGCCTTTCAGCGGTTACTGGGAATTACAGACGCGGCGCCGGCGCCAACCGCGCCCGGGAAAAAGAAACGCCGCAACTCGAAACCTCCCAGTCGATGGGGAATGGGCGGTTGGGGAATGTTTGTCGAGCGAGCCGGTGGCCTGGAAAAAATCACCCTCTGGCTTGCGCTGTCCGTCGGAGTCTTCCTGATAGTTTATTTTCTCTTCTATTCATCCTTCCTTACGAACTGGCCGCAAGGCGTGGTCGATTCAGTAAAGACCTTTCAGTTTTGGACCAAGACAGGCGAGACGGCGCATATTCATCCGTTCCTGACTTACGTTTGGTGGTTAATGCTGCAGGAGTCGCCGGTGCTGCTCCTGGGAATAGTCGGCGCAGTCGTTGTTCTGCTCCGGCCGTCAAAGCCGGTCAGCCTATTTGTCGCCTTCTGGGCCTTTGGTCTCATGGCCGCTTACTCGCTGATTAAATACAAGACGCCGTGGTTGGCATTGAACTTCGTCGTGCCGCTGGCGCTGGTCAGCGGGGTTGCGGTTGAGTGGCTCTACAATCAGCTAGCGGAGTGGCAACTGAATCCAGGTCAGCGCGGCTTCGCAGTCATTGTGGTTCTGCTCGTCCTGCTTGGGCCGATGCCTTTTTTAGCCGGGCGATTTGAGCGGCTCATGCGTGAAGAGGATTTACTAAAGCCAGAGGCCTTCAAGAACGCATTAAGAGAGAATCCTCGCTGGAAGACGCTAATACCGGGTTATCAAACGCTAGATCTCAATTTCATCAACTACGATAACGACGACCGTTATTATGTTTACGTCTATGCGCACACACGCCGGGAAACGCTCGCCCTGATCGATCAGATCAATCAGCTGGCCCAACGCACGCGTCAGGGAAGTCAGATGGGCATCACGATCGTTTCACCCGATTATTGGCCGCTACCATGGTACCTGCGAGATTACAATCGCGTTGGTTATCACGGTCGAATAAGTCCTTCGACTGAACCCGTAATTCTTGCGTCAGTCGGGCAGGCCGAAGAGGTCCAAACCACTTACGGCGACCGTTACCATCAGATTCATTCCGGTTTCAATCTCGTCGGCAGTTTTCCTTTAAGACCCGGAGTGGATCTACTCCTCTACACACGCCGCGAACTCGTCCCTTAGTTCCTCCTACTTCTCAAGTTCTAAACCCTGGTCATGCAACGAGGTGGTCCAAACGGTCCTCGTGTCCATGGTCACCTCAGCACTGTTTAAACCGATTTTCTTGTGATTTGGTTTTCATTCGATTGACAAAGTTTAGCGACGACTTGCGGCTAATCCTTACTCAAGAATTTCTCAACCAGTGCCATCTAGAGTCTGCCTACCGTTACGAATGTTCAGGCAGGCTTGATTCCCCCGCAAGTCTCTCGGGTAATTGAGCCCCCAGTCGCCCGTCACCGTGGCAAGCAACAGGAGAATGAGAATGAAACCGCGACGATTAATAACGTTTCGAATGTCCTTAACCTGTGCCTTCGTGGCGGTCTTGCTGGCTTCGACGTTATTCGTTTCTTCTGCCGAGCAACCGAAACAGATCGAGGTGGTGCCGCAGGAGTTGGACGTTCGCGTCGCTGGTGGAGTACTCAAAGGTGGTCAGTTAACCGCGCCCGATCAATCTGAGAATGCGGGCCAACAAAGCGGCGCCCAGTCTCTGGTTCGAACGCGGAACGCCGAGGCGTCTCAAGTAAAGGCCCTGCAATCACTCGAGCGCCTTGCAGGTTCAAAGCTGAGCATCGAATACAACCGCCTCACCGGAACCCCGCGACACATGTTTGCGCGCTCCGGTTATCTCTCGCCACAGCGCACTGACGTTCCCGAAAAAATCGCCCGCGACTTCATCAGCCACTGGCAGGGGGTTTTCCGTTTCACCGAGCACGACGTAACCAGTCTGAAACTAAGAAGCCGTGCCACGCTCCCGGATCTGGGAACCACTGTTTTGCTTTTTGAGCAACGCGTTGATGGAGTGCCGGTTTACAAAGGCGAGGTAATGGTCAACGTAAATCGCGCGGGCCAGGTGATCAATGTTGGTGGAGACAGCTACCCGCAGCTCAAAGTCGCCAATTCAGTTTCGTTGACGCCCGCGCAGGCGATTGTCGCCGCGACTAAGTCGCTCGGTTTTGAGGGTTTCGTCCCTCAACAGCAGGGCACAAAGAAAGTGGCACGCACTTTTGGAGACCTCCCGGCGGAACTGATTGACGCACCGCGCTTCAGCGGCGGCGACGTCTCCTCAGACGACATCGTTGTCACTCATGTGATTTTCCCCATGGGTGACCATGGACGTCATGCCTACAATTTCGTTCTGACCACTCCGCGTTTTCGCGGCATCATGTGGAACAACATCGTCGATGCGCAAACGGGCGAAGTGCTGAGGCGCACCAGCCTGACTGCTTTCCAGGCCGGCGGTGGTCCAGTCACTAGTCGCCGAGCAACCTTCCGTCCGGACGTCCAGAATTTTGTCGAAGATCAGACCGCCAGTACCGCCTCCGGTAAGGTCTTCGACGGCATGCCGACAGCGCTCTCAGGCCGTCGCACCTGCAGCGGCAACCTCCCCGGACGACCATGTAACGGCGCCGCCGGCACGGGCGGAACGCTGGGACCGGGTTATGGCAGATCTACTGCGCCGGGCGATCGGCCTGACTATCAGGCGAATGAAAACGAATTGGATCGCAACAACGGACGCGGGTTCAAGGAGAGCTTAGTAAAGGCACGTGTCGAAAGTCCGTATTCGGATGTTGGCGGTCCGCTCATCTCCCAAATTTTTAATACACCCTACGGCCAGGTGCTGCGTGGGTTTCCTGACGCGACAAATCCCACTTCGCAGAGATATGGATCGCGATTCGGATGGTTCTATCTGCCGACGGGCACAGGCGGCACTGAGATTGCCGAGGCTGATAACAATCGCGCCAGCACGCGGGCTTATAAATACGAGATGCCGCCCGAAGCAGTGACCCGTAATCTGGCAGCGAATTCGCCGGTCGCCGACAAGAGCCAACCATTCTCCGCAGACCTGACCCCCTTATCCTCCAGCGTAACGCTTCGCGACGGCCGCGTCCTGTCTTCCGTCTTTCAGTCGCGCTACACCGAAGGCAACAACGTGCTCGTTGCGGACGATCGTTTCAACGACGATGAGACGACGACGGGCGTTAGAGGCTACAGCGCTAATCGGCAGTTCACCGCTGGTTATTTTGATTTTCTTAATGGCTATGAATATGGCGGGGCTGACGCCAAAAGCGCCATTCCGGGAACGATGGGCCTGGTGGCCTGCACGGTGATCAATCTCTGCGAAGTTTATGTCTACCCGCCGCCGACCGAGCAGGATGTCTATCCAGGCGCGATGACGCTCTTCTATTACAACAACATCCTTCACGATTATCTCTACAGCGTCGGTTTCACCGAAACGACGTGGAACTTCCAGCAGGACAATTTCGGTTTGGGTGGCGCGGGACAAGATGCGCTCAGCGGACAGGTGCAGGACGGCTCGGGCACTGACAATGCCAACATGAGCACGCCAAACGACGGCTCGCCTCCACGCATGCAAATGTTTCTGTTCACCGAAAGCGGCTTCCGTCGTGCTGACGGAGATTTTGATTTCGATGTGGTGGCCCATGAGTTTTATCACGGCGTTTCCAATCGCTCCGCAGGCAAGGGAACTGCAGATTGCCTGGGAACACCGCTCGTCGGCGAATCGGGCGGCCAGGGCGAAGGATGGTCGGACTATATCGCCTGTTCGATGACGGACGACGACGCTACCGGCGAATTTGTCACCGGCGAATTCGACATCGGTATCAGGCGTTTGCCCAACACAAACTATCGCTGGTCCTACGGCTCGCTTAACGGCAACGGACTTAACCGACGCGATCAAGGATTGCCTGATCCGGATCCGGGAGCGATTCCGTTTGAAGTTCACGACGTCGGCGAAGTTTTCACGGCGATGCTGTGGGACATGCGCGAGCTCATGATCATGAAGGACCCGAATGGCGTTTTCTTCGACGGCACACGACGTCTGGCCACTGTGGCATTGCCGACCAATGCCGAGTTCTACATTGGACCGCGCCGCGTCCGTTCGAGAGATCTAAAGCATCCGATCGACTATCGCCCCGAATTTAACACCACGGTTTTGGGTGCAACTATCAGTGGTGGCCCCACACCTCCGGGCGGAATCACACCTCCGGAAGCGACCCAAACTCAGGTGCCTTCGATCAAAGCCGACGAACACATCATTCGTCCCGGCTTGCTGGCGGCCGAAATTCAAAGCAACGGAAATCGCAATGGCGGACTGGCTACTGCGGTGGCAAACGGCGCTCGGCTCGCCGACACTTTGGTCTTGAGAGGACTGCAGCTGTCTCCTTGTAATCCTTCAATCGTTGCCACGCGCGATTCCATTCTGCTCGCCGATGAAGAACTAACGGGCGGCGAAAATCGGGCCATCATCTGGCGCGCTTTTGCGAGTCATGGCGTCGGCACCAACGCGACTTCGAGCGATGCTCAGGGTAGTGCCAACGTGGTCGTCGAGGACTTTACCGTGCCCGCCGCGGTAACCGCTTGTGAGCAACTTGGCCCTCTGGCCGCACCAGGCTTCGCTTTGGCCAACACGGCAGCTAATCGCATCACAGTTACGATTAACGGCGGCGTTCCGGTAGTCGGAGCAGCTCAGTACACCATCACCCGTTCCTTCAAAGCTGAAGGACCATTCACCAAGATCGCTGAGATTCCCGCATCGCAGACTACTTATCAGGATGAAAATCTGTCGGGAGGTCAAACGTATTTTTACCAGGTGCGCGCGAGTCGCGACACGGACACGATTTGCGTATCGACAGCCAACACGTTAAGCATTGCGGTGACCAACGGTATTACCATCACCCCACCGCCAACTTTCTTCGGCGCCGATGCGGTTGCCGATCCTCAAACTGGAACCACGCTCGTCGTGAAATGGAACCCGGCGATCACGCCAAACCCAGCCGGTGATGCGTTCACTATTTGCGCCGACTGCGTTTACGACGTCTATCGAGTTGAGCAGGTCGAGCCAGGCGATGGAACTCAGGAGCCGACTTTCACTCCGTCGGACGCAAACCGGATCGCTCAGGGTATTACGGGTAACGAATACACGGACAGCGTGCGGCAGTTGGGCCAGATTTATTACTACATCGTGCAGGCGCGTAACACCGCCGGCAAGAAAGACACGAATGACGCCGGAAATCGCCAGGTCCGATACAACATCCCGACGATAACGTCGTTCAAGTCCTTGGCGCCTTTTCCGTTGGAAACTTATGAATCAGCTTCGGCCGACGGGCGCTTTCAACCTCCGCTTCAGGAGGCGGGGAACGATCCGAAAGAGGACCAACCTGTGTGGCAGCGCGTTACCAACGTGCCGCTGCCCGCAAACGCCACTTCGGCTACGATGTATGCACCGGACTTCGATCCTGGCTCCGACGGCGCCAGCAGCGATATCTCCACCGTCATTGGACCACTAGCGCTAACCGCTACGTCCATCATGGATTTCGATCACTTCTTCTCTGCTGAAGCCAGATTCGATGGCGGAGTTTTGGAAATCGCCAAAGGCGGTCCGAACTTCAATTCAACGCCATATCCCGACAATGTCACCACCTTCGATCTCGGCAACTATATTGTCGAAGGACTCTATAACTCGAAGCTCGACGGCGATCTGCTGGGAGCGCCCGGCACCGCTTTGCTTGGCCGGCGCGCATATTCAGGGATTAAGGGCCTGCACCACGTCCGCGTCGCTCTGGGCGAATTCGCGTCCGGCGGTGACAACAATCAGGAAGGCCTGTCGATCTATATTCGCTTCCGAATGTCTTCCGATGTTGGCACTACCAACGGCGCGGAAGCCGGCTGGTATGTGGACAACGTGGTGGTTCATGATCTCGGCACCGATACCACGCCGACGCCAACTCCGACACCGACACCAACGGTTTCGCCAACGCCAACTCCGACACCGACTGTAACACCCACGCCAACTCCAACGCCGACGCCGAATCCGTCACCGACGCCTTTGCCGACTTCGATCGTGCAATTCAGTTCAACTCTGTACGCAACGACGGAGGCGTGTTCACACGTAAACGTGCAAGTCATTCGCTCCGGGACGACCGCCGGGCGTGTCACAGTAGATCTGATAAGTGTCGACGGAACGGCGAAGCAAAAGGGGGACTACACCAACGCCGTCAGTCGCCTTACGTTCGAACCGGGGGTGACGCAAAAGGTTGTGCCGGTGCTCACCTGTGAAGACTCCTACAGCGAAGGGCCTGAGTCGTTCACGCTCACGTTGTCGAACCCGACTGGCGGTTCAACGCTGGGCGGCGCATCAACGACGACTGTCCAAATTGCCGACGATGCAAGCGAGACCGCGGCGAATCCAATCGACGACCCGCGCATTTTCGCTTGTCAGCACTACCACGATTTCCTGGCTCGTCCATCCGACCCATCAGGCGAGGATTTCTGGACAAACGAGACAGCCAGTTGCGGCACCAATGCGAGCTGCATTGATGGAAAGCGCGTCCACGTTTCGGCGGCATTCTTCTTCTCAATCGAGTTTCAACAGACTGGCTACTTTGTGATCCGCGCGCAGAAGGCTGCCTTCGGCAGTGATAAGAGCAACCCGCGCTACGCGGTGTTCCTCAGGGACCAGCGCCAGATCGGAGAGGGCGTTGTATTCGGGCAGCCGGGGGCCGATCAATTGCTGGAGCAGAACAAACAGAAATACCTGGATGAGTTTGTGTCGGGAACTGACTTTGTCACGCAGTTTCCGCAGGGTTCGACCGCGGCGTTTTATGTAGACAAGCTGTTTACAAACGCAGGCGCGACGCCGACGACAGCGGAAAGAAACGCCGCAATCACAGCCTACGGGAGCGGCGATCAGGCTGGGCGGATTGCCGCGTTCCGCAATGTTGTGGATAGCGATGCGGTCTTCCTAAAACTCTACAACCCAGCCTTCGTCCTGGCGCAGTACTACGGCTATCTCAGACGCAATCCTGACGATGCGCCGGACAATAACTTCTCTGGCTACGATTTCTGGCTCAATAAGCTGGAGCAATTTACGCTGCCGGACGAAGACGTAAGAGATGAGGTGGTCGCGTTTCGCCGGGTGGCGAGAGCTGAGATGGTGCGGTCGTTCCTGGTGTCCGTCGAATATCGCCAGAGATTTGGCGGGAGTCCTTCCGGGAACCAGCAAGGCACCCAGCAGTCGCCGATTATCGCGGAACGTGGACGACAAGAGTTTGGCAGCGCCTTGCGGCACGTCGTCCTTCAGTTCGTGCGTCTTGCAACTTCGCCTGGATAAGGAATTGTTGGAGTAGCTGTCTATCGCTTGAGCTGGTGACATCTGGCGCAACACATTTTGTAGTAGAGACATTATTTCCGCAGGTCGGCTAACCGAAAGGAAGAAACATCATGCCTAAGAAGCTCACCCGAATCGCTCTCCTTTTCTCTGTAGCGCTGCTGGCCGTTGCATTTAGTTTGTTTGTGACTTCGGCGCATGTGAGCCAGGAGGTTAGTCAGGACCAGCCAACTCGAACGTCGTCCGCTCAGGCCGCCGACCCGGAAGCGAATGCGACGCTGGAAAGTCTCCGAGGGAGCGTTCAAGGGCAGCTTGAGGCGCACGTCTCAGGCCAGACCGGTTATTACAACTTTGTCCGAGCGGAAAGCGGTGCGGTTCTCTCCCGCGACGATACGACTGTTTCTCCTGAGGCTCGCGCGTTCGCTTTCGTGGGGTCCTACGGTGTCCTGCTCGGGATGACTGAAGCTGATCGCGAGTTTCATGCTAGTAAGAGTCTCGGAGACAAATCCCTCTCTTATCAAACCCAAGCGGCGGCGCCGGGAAGTGAACTGCGGGTTGCCAGAGTGGAGCGCGATGCGATCGGCAACACGCATGTCCGTCTCGATCAATTTCATCAAGGCTTGCGAGTCTTTGGCGCTCAAGTGGTTGTGCATATGAACGACAGCGGGATTACCGCTATCAACGGTGCCTTCGTGCCGAACATTACGGTCAGCACAACACCTCAGGTTGCAGAGAGCAGGGCGCGACAAATCGCCCTCGCTGCGGTTACCAAGAGACCGAACCCCAGGTTGAACGCTAGCAAAGCCGAATTGGCTATTTACCGCCTGGGCCTGTTGGAAGGCTATAAAGGTGACAGTGTTTTGGCCTATGCCGTTGAAGTAACTGGTCCGCAAATTCGCGAGCAAGTCTGGATCAATGCCCATACCGGGAACATCATTATCCGTATTCCACTGTTGCAGACCGCGCTGCACCGCATCGTCTATTCGCCTTCGTATGACCCGGCTAATCCCAACAGTAACAAAGTGAAGGAAGAAGGCGACCTGCTTCCTACACCTCCACCGCCTGCCGACCCGGTTAACAATCTTTTTCATTACACTGGACAGACATACAATATTTTCCGCTCAGCTTTTGGACGTGATTCATATGACGGCATCGGCACCGTGCCGCAGCGTACCGTCCTGCTCGTCAACGAAGCTTGCCCAAACGCTTACTGGGATGGTCAGTCAACTAACTACTGTCCCGATTTCGATAAAGACGACATCGTCTCCCATGAATGGGGGCACGCTTACACCCAGCACACACACAACCTGATTTATGCCTACCAGTCTGGCGCGCTTAACGAATCCTACTCCGATATCTTCGGCGAAACGCTTGACCTGAACAACGGCGCAGACGGGATAGGTGGCGCGAACAACACCCAGCCGACGACCTACACTTTTCAAGGCGGCCAGTATGTTCCGTCGGGCGGCGGAGTGCGCTGGCGAATGGGCGAAGACGTGCAGGGTCTTAGTCAGCCTGCGGCTCTCGGCATATTGCGTGACATGTGGTTTCCGCCCGCCTTTGGGGATCCCGACAAAACATCGTCAGCGAATTACCATTGCGACGCGGCAGACGGCGGAGGGGTGCACACTAATTCCGGTGTGCCGAATCATGCCTTTGCCATGCTCGTGGACGGAAAAACGTTCAACGGAGTCACGGTTGAGGCGATAGGGTTCACGCGTGCCCTACACATCTATTACCGCGCCATGTCGGTCTACCAAACGCCGACAACGAACTTCTCGGAGCACGAACAGGCGGTGCAAGCTTCCTGTCGGGATTTGATCGGACAGCCTCTCAACAACTTCTCAACCAGTTCAGCGACCGGCACGCCTTCCGGACAGACAATTAGCGCCGCTACGTGTCAACAGGTGGCCAATGCAATGGCCGCAGTTGAGATGAGCCGCGACGTGTTTGTGCAGTGCAATTTCCAAAAAATTCTCGACCCAAACACGCCCGCGGAATGCAACGGCTCGAACACGATCTTCAGCGAAGATTGGGAGACCGGGATGGACGGCTGGGCAGTAGGCAACCAGGGTGTGACCGCTGACTGGCCTGGAACTAACTGGACGGTGAATTCAGACCTGCCGAATAATCTCGACGGCACTGAACATACCGGGACTGCGGCGTTCGCTATCAATCCTAAACTTGGCGAGCCCAACGGTGGGACGTGCCAGCCAGGTGGTGACGTGAGTGGGCATTTCTGGATGGACAGCCCGGAGATCACCATTCCGGCGGGAGCTTCCGATCTTAAGCTGAAGTTTGAACACTTCGTGCAAACGGAAGCCGGCTTCGACGGCGGCAACGTTAAGCTCAGTCTCAACGGCGGTGCCTTCACTCTTGTTCCGCAGAACGCGTACATCTTCAATGCTCCGAACGCGGCGCTGTCGAGCACGGCAGACGGCAACACTAATCCATTGGCAGGTGAGCAGGCCTGGGTCGGCACGAACGAAGGCGAGTTGGTTGGCTCCTGGGGTACGACGATCGTCGATCTGTCGGGTCTAACCAACCCTGGAGACAAGGTCAAAATTCGTTTTGACTTCGGCCAGGACGGTTGCAACGGCAACCTCGGCTGGTTCGTTGACAGCGTCCGAATCTATAGCTGTCCCGTGTTCACTGCACCGGTGCTTACAGCCGGCGCTGATTATGAGAACCCCGACACCAACGGCAGTTTCACCTTGAACTGGACCCGTCCGGCAGGCGCGACAGGCCCAGACACGCTTCAGGAGTCCACCAGTTGCGCGCCAGTATTCGCCGACGATGCATCAGAGGCGCTCGTCACCGGAGATAATTCCAGGTGGGACGGCACGCCACAATGGACCACACAACTAAACCCGACTGACAGCAGCACCGCCTACCACATTCCTGACGGTTTGCAATTGGACGACGCACTGGTGATGAAGAATGCGGTCACCATTCCGGCGGGCGCTTCGGCGACGCTGACATTTACCACCAGACAGGGACTCGAAGACGGGTTTGACTTCGGCCATGTTGAGGTAAGCGCTAACGGCGGCAGCTTCGTTGAAGTCGCCAATTACACCGGACCAGCTGGTCTTACTCCGTTGGACGTCTTTACTGGGGCGCGCTCCGTCAACCTCTCCCAGTTCGCAGGCCAATCAATAAAAGTACGCTTCCGCGTAACGACCGATGCATTCAACGTCGGGCAGCAGGCAGGGTGGTACATCGACAACATCGCGATCACAGCGTCCGCATTTACGACTGTGACGACAACCAGCGGGACTTCCCAGACACTCGCCCGGCCCGTCGGTACTTACTGTTATCGCGTGCGCACCACTTTTACAGTCAACTCGCAGGCGGTCGACAGTCCGTACAGCAATGTCCAGAACATAACCGTCGCCTCAAGCTCGGCGACACCCACTCCGACGCCAACAGTGACGCCCACGCCAACGGTGACACCGACACCAACGCCGACGCCGACACCGGCCGCGACCACGATCCAATTCAGCTCGGCGCTGATCCCGAGCGTGGAGGATTGTACGCAGGTGATCGCGCAGGTGGTACGCACCGGCCCGACGACCACTCGATCCACTGTTGAGGTCAATAGTAACGACGGAACGGCCAGGCAGAAGGGTGATTACACTTTCATTGGGGCCACGTTGGTGTTTGAAGCCGGAGAAACGCAGAAGGATCTGCCAGTGCTAATTAGCGAAGACTCTTATGTTGAGGGGCCGGAGTCTTTCACTCTAGTCCTCTCGAACCCAACCGGCGGGATCCTTGGCCCCGTCTCGACCGCCACAGTCCAGATCGCTGACGACTCTTCAGAGCCGAGCACCAACTCGATCGACGTGGCGCGGACTTTTGTCGGCCAGCACTATCACGACTTTCTTGACCGCGAGGCTGATGACGCCGGCGAAAACTTTTGGACAGCCCAAATCGATGATTGCGGAGCGAATGCAGCTTGCGTTGACGCGAAGCGCGTCAACGTGTCCGCCGCATTCTTCCTCTCTATCGAGTTCCAGCAGACAGGTTATTTAGTGATGCGAGCTCACAAGGCCGCATTCGGCGCGGCGAAATCCACACCTCGCTATGCGGTTTTCGCAAGAGACCGGCGAGTGATTAGCGACGGCGTGGTGGTTCTCGCGCCAGGTTGGGAAGCCAGGCTGGCGGCTAACCAGCAGCGCTATCTCGAGGACTTTGTGTCGGGAGCGGAGTTCACGGCGCAATTCCCAGTGGGGATGTCGCCCGACGCCTACGTCGGCAAGTTGTTTTCCAACACCGGAGCTAGTCCGACCCAAGCCGAACGGCAGGCAGCAATCGACGCTTACGGCGGCGGTGACCGGAACGGGAGGGTGGATGCGCTGAAGTCGGTAGTTCAAAGCGGCTCCGTGTTCAATACTCTCTACAATCCGGCCTTCGTCCTGATGCAGTACTACGGTTACTTGCGAAGGAACCCCGATAGTGCGCCTGACAGCGATTTTAGTGGGTACGATTTCTGGCTCAACAAACTGAATTCGTTTACCCAGCCTGGGGAAGATGCGCGGGACGAAACGGTGGCGTTCAGGCGCGTGCAGAGGGCCGAGATGGTGCGCTCGTTCCTGATCTCAGACGAATATCGCCAGCGATTTGGCGGGAGCCCTTCGGGGAACCAGCAAATGAAGCAGGAATCGACACCCGTTGCGGCAAGCGGTCAGAATCTTCGGGGACTGCTGCGACAAGTTGCATGGCAATTCTTAAACGTGGCGACCTCAAACGGATGAGATGGAAATTCATCGATCAAGTTCGAAGGGATTAAATATGACGAAACAAAGCCCCGGGCCATCACTCAAGAGATCGCGAGCTTACCTTGTCGCGTTGGCGCTTCTGGTCGTAGTTGCGATTCCAGCGGCGGCGGCGGGTCGAAATCTTCAGGACAACATCCTCGGCCTGCGCCTGGGCATGAGCCAGCGAGAGGTCCATCGCCGGCTGGAAAAAATGGCGACGCTCGACAGGGAAGTAAGAGGCCGACAGGAAGTTTGGATGCTCAAGAGCGAGCCGCGATTCGCATCCGTTCTGGTCGGGTTCGATGCGAATTATAAAGTCCGTTACATCACAGCTATCGCCCGCGAGGGCGGTAACCGCATGCGTTACAGCGACCTGGCGCCAATCAAAGACGCGCAAGCGGAGAGCGCTAATGGCGCGTATACGCGTTACACCTGGGAAGCGAAGCCGGGCAGGAAAACCGCCGGCTATTTTTTGATCGCCGAGGGACGCGATCCCGAGTTTCTTAAATCGTTTTCAATCAAACGGCATAACTAACAACAGATTAAGGCGGCACGATGCAATGCCCTCCCACCGACAGGAAAGGTTGAAGTAATGACAAGCCCGACACAGATAGGTCAACGATCGCGAGTTCGAACATTCATCGCTCTGTTTGGTCTCTTCGCACTGGTAGTGCTCGTTTCCGTCGTATCCGCCTTAAAGACCGTCACCGCAGCCGATCCTGCATCCGGTACGCTAAACCCAACGCTCGGCGCGACGCTCGCCTGGGGTGGCACACCGAGTGGGGGCACACATCCAAACAACAACGTTCCCGGAAGCGATCATGACGACCTGTGCGTGGAAGGCGTCAATTGCGACACCTACACGTTGACGATTTCCGGTAACCCTGGTGATTGGGCCGGCAAGACCGTTGACATAAAAGTCGAGTGTGAGCTTCCGACCACGGATTACGATCTTTACGTTCACAAAGGCTCGAACGCGGGCGTTGAAGTCGGCAGCTCGGGCAACAATCCTGGTCAACCTGAAGAAGTCTTGCTAAATCCTTCAGACACCGGCACGGGCATTTACACCGTGCACGTTGTCTATTTTGCGGCGACGCCGGCCGACCCTTATCAGGGCAGCGCGCTGGTCATCATGGGCGACACCGGCAGTGGCACGCCGACACCTACTCCCACGCCTTCTTCCACGCCGGCTTCCTGCGCGCCACCTGGAACGGAAATCACTACTGATCCAACCGGCGATGCGACCCTCGCATTGAACCCCGCGCAGTTAGACATAACGCGAGTTTCAATTGCGGAACCGGCGAGCCCTCCGGGCGATGAGAAACTTTCTTTTTCAGTGGACGTTTCAGATCTCTCGCTCATTCCCGCAAACTCCGTTTGGAGCGTCAGATTTGTGCCGCCGGGAATGACCGCGCCGACCACCTACTATTACGTCAGTGCCGAATCAGGTTTGACTGGCGGTCCCGGCGACGTCACCTATCACCATGGTCGTATCGAAGGCAGTTCCGTAGCCACCAGCGAGGCCGCAGAAGGATCGATTGACCCCGCCAACAAGCGCTTCATCATCACTGCGCCTCGTGCGGTGATCGGAAACCCGCAACCCGGGCAGAATTTGACTGACGTTCACGGCGTTTCTCAACAACAGGTGGGTGTCCTGCTGCTTACCACGGATACGACGCGTAACGCGAGTGACCTCAAAATCTATACGATTCGCGGCAATGCAATATGTTCGGCCCCGACACCAACACCGTCTCCGGGTGCGTCGCCAACGCCGTCAGTGGAGCCGACTCCTGTACCGGGCGCGCCAAGTTATGCAAATTATCGTGCGCCGCAAGGCATGGGCGATAGCGCCGGTGAGCCGACGCTGGGCGCTAACTGGGCCTCGCGCAAGGTGATGTACATTGCCGGACTCGAGGTACTTCGGGTTAGTTTCAATGATTGTTTCTCACCCTCGCAGGCGTTGTGGGAACCGACGAATCAAGTGATTTCAAATGTAAATACCGCTGATCCGATTCTTTATACCGACAACGACACGAGTACCGGATTTCGAACCAACCGCACCTTCGTTTCACAGCTCGCGGCGGTAGACGGTTCCAGCCTGTTTGAATTCACCGACAATGACGGTGACACTTACGAGCAGGGTGCGAAGGGCTCGGGCATTGGGTCAGGTGTCGACCACCAGACAGTCGGCGGTGGGCCATATGCGAAGAACCCCGATGGCTCATACAAGGGAATTGGTGCCGGGCCAATTACCGCTTACCCGAATGCTGTCTACTACGCGTCACAAAATATCGGCTACGCGAATCTGGCGCGCAGTGATAACGGTGGACTCAACTTTGGACCGGCGATTCCGATGTATGACCTGACGGCGTGCGACGGTTTGCATGGACATGTGAAAGTGGCGCCCGACGGCACGATCTACGTGCCAAACAAAGGCTGTGGCGGCGAGCAGGCGGTCATCGTCTCTGAAGACAACGGCACAACTTTCTTCGTGCGCCAGGTCCCTGGAAGCAGGGCCGGACGAACCGATCCTTCGGTCGGCATCGGGGCTCCCGATCCTGGCACCGGGATCAGTCCGATCTATTTCGGCTACGCAAATGGAGATGGCCGGCCACGGATCGCGGTGTCGCGCGACCGCGGTTTGACCTGGAGCGACGACCAGAACGTTGGCTCAGTTCACAACACGCGCAGCACCGTCTTTCCGGCAGTGGTGGCCGGCGACGGCGACCGTGCCGCGTTCTTCTATCTCGGCAGCACCACTCCGGGTGGCACAGATACCGATGCGCAGGGAAATGCACCTAATACTGCGAATGGATATGCCGGCACCTGGTATGGCTTCATCGCCACTACCTACGACGGCGGCAAGACATGGCTAACGACCAATGCCACTCCAAAAGACCCGGTGCAACAGGGTGTCATCTGTACGAACGGCACTACCTGTCCGGCCGGCACTCGCAACCTGCTCGACTTCAATGACATAACTATGGACGAAAAGGGTCGCGTGCTCGCGGCTTATGCGGACGGCTGCGTTACTCCTGATTGCATAATCGGCAAAGACAAAAACAACGACGGCGCCGTGAATCGCTGGGACAATGACGGCACCGATAAGGCCACCATCATTCGGCAATCGGGTGGTCGAACTCTGCTCTCCGCCTTTGATGTTTCGGGCACCAGGCCACCGGCGCCGCCACTAACCAGCGCCTTCTTCGATCCCGATCGCGACAGCGTCATACTTCAGTGGGAAACCCCAGACAGCGAAGCGCCAATCACCGGCTATCGAATTTACCGCACCCGCGGTGGAGTTGAGAGTCTGCTCGCAACTGTTGGCGCCGACGTCCACACCTACGAAGACACGGCGGGCACGCCCGAAGATCTCTATCGAGTCGCCGCCGTCAGCGCCGCCGGCGAAAGCGCAGCCAGTTGCGGCACGATTGTGCCTATCGTTTTGCAGTCGCCCTGCGCGGTTCCAGGCAAACTCGTCGTTGCCGATAACGCTGACGACGCGCCAAACACGCCAGCAACACCCGAAGTGGATCTGAAATCGATTTACCTCGCCGAACCGCCGCAAGACGATGGCGTGGGGCGGCTCGTCTTTACGATAAACGTCGGCGGGTCTGCGACCGGACAGGCTCCGCCAAACAGCCAGTGGTACATCATCTGGAACCGTCAGGCGCCGGACGCGGATTTCGATCGCCTTTGGGTCGGTATGAAATCTGACCCGCTCGGTGTAGTGACATTTGAATATGGAAAATTTGGAGTACCGCTGCCGATTCCCAGTGTGCCCAATCCAAACGCCAACACGGCCGTCAAGATCGGTGATGCCGATGCCGGCTCCTACAATCCGGGCTCCGGAGTGATCACGATTTCCGTAGCGTTGAGCAAATTGGAAAACCTGCAGGTGGGCAACAATCTCAGCGCTCTAAACGCCAGGACGTTTCTGAGTCAGCCCGATACCGGACCAAAGTCGCAGCGCACGGCGGCCGATATTACCGGCGAAGGAAGTTACGTGGTAGCCGGTACCTCTGCGTGTCCGACTGCGACCCCAACGCCAACGCCGACGCCGACTGCGTCACCGACACCGACACCAGACCCATCACCGACGCCAACCCCGAGTGCATCGCCGACGCCAACCCCCAGTGCGTCACCGACGCCAACTCCGAGTGCAACTCCAACAAACGTGCAGTTCAGTTCAGCTTCGTATGCGGTTACCGAAGCCTGTACGACCACCAGCATTACGATTACCCGCAGTGGCGATGTCAATGGAGCAACGACTGTGAAGTACAGCATCGACAACGGCACGGCGACCCAGCGAGGAGACTTTATCTTCGCCATTGGAAACCTGGTCTTCGCCGCGGGCGAAACCAGCAAGTCGTTCCCGGTGCTGATTAGCGACGATGGTTACGCTGAAGGATCTGAAGTGGCAACACTCAGATTAAATGTCCTCAGCGGATTGGGAGTGGGGAACCAGGGAACGGCGAACCTGACAATCAACGACAACGAAACCGTCGATAACCCGGCCAACCCGAATGACAACACAGCCAACTTCGTTTGCCAGCACTATCACGATTTCCTTAATCGCGCGCCCGATTCCAATGGAGAACTATACTGGCAAGGAGAGATTGACGTCTGCGGCAGTAATGCCGCGTGCCTCGATAATCGCCGGCAAAATGTTTCGGCTGCGTTCTTCCTGTCGATCGAGTTCCAGCGCACCGGCTACGTCGTGTTTCGACACTACCGGGCGTCGTTCCCCGAAAGCGCGGCGCGACCGCGAGCTTTACCTCGTTATGCCGAATTCCTGCGCGACACGCAGGAAATTCAGCGCGGCATCATCGTCGGTGAGGGCGATTGGAACACGCAGCTGGAAGTTAACCGGCAAAACTTCGCGAGAAGCTGGGTGCAGCGTGCCGACTTCATCGCCGAGTATCCGCTCGGCATGACGCCCGATGACTTCATCGAACAATTGTTCACACGTTCGGAAGTTACGCCGACTACCGCGGAACGCGACGCCGCTCGCGCAGCCTACGATGACGGCGGCGACCTGCCCGACAAACGCGCGCGGGCTCTCCGGTCAGTTATCGACAGCGGATCGGTATACAACAAGCAGTACAACCCGTCCTTTGTGTTGATGCAGTACTTCGGCTACCTGCGAAGAAACCCGAATGGTGCGCCCGATAACGACTTCTCCGGTTACGATTTTTGGCTGAATAAAGTGAACCAGTTCAGCTCGCCCGGCGAAGACGTGCGCGACGACCAGGTGGCTGCTTCGCGGGTGAAACGAGCTGAGATGGTGCGAGCCTTCATCATCTCCGATGAATATCGCGGCAGATTCGGCGGCCATCCGTCGCGCGGCACAGATCAGAATCCAACCCAGACGGCGATCCTCGGAGACTTTTCGGACGCTGAGGAGAAAGGGTTTAACCCATTCCGGTGGCTTTGGGGCGCGATATTCGACCGAGGAGAAACCGGCTAGAGGCTGGGTTCACGTTCACTCAAGTTTTCAGAATCGCTTGCGGTGGGAGGACTGGCTAGGGAGCTCCCACCACTAGCATTGGTTCGTGACCCGCAAGCGGTTCTGACCAGTTTTCCAGCCACCGTCTTCCCCGCGTGCCTTTCAAACTCTTAAGCACTTACTAACTTTGCTGTCTGCATCACTAAAGCGCGCTAACCTCAAGTTTTGGTTGACATTCTAAGCATCGCGCACTTATATTGGCACTCCCGTGCGCGCCTTCCGTGACTCTGGCTTTTGGGATCCAGGGAACGGTCAAATGCAGACGATTCACGCATGTTCAAACTGAAACGCCTCGAGATTACCGGTTTCAAATCCTTCGCGGACTACACAGAAATTCTCTTCACAGGTGATGGAATTACCGCCATTGTCGGGCCAAACGGCTGCGGCAAGAGCAATGTCGCCGACGCAATTGCCTGGGTTCTCGGGGAACAAAGGGTCAAACATCTGCGCGGCGGCGCGATGCAGGATGTCATCTTTCAGGGCTCCCGCAACCGCAAACCGAGCGGCATGGCAGAAGTGGTCATGCACATGGTTCGCGATGAGGTAGCTGAGAGCGAGCCGGATATTGAGGATATCGACTCGACTCTGGAAGAACTGGACGACCACGTCGTCGATATTGACGCCGTCATTCCAGAAGAAGTCAGTACCGGGAGCGGTAGCGACCGGGTTATTGCCGAGCCTTTAATTGACGTTATCCCGCTGGAAGCCGACGGCGCCACTCCCGCCGTGCCAGAAGAAGCCCTCGAAGTAGTCGCAACACCCAAAGCTCATCACAAACGACATTGGCGTCGCCGCAACCTGGCGCTCGAGTTTGCTCCCGGCGAAGCCGTTTCAGTGACACGCCGTCTTTATCGTTCGGGCGAGAGCGAATATCTGCTTAACGACCGACCCTGCCGCCTGCGCGACATCCAGGACCTGTTCTCAGGCACGGGCCTCGCCGGCGGTCACTACGCAATCATCGAGCAGGGCCGCATTGGGCAGATCCTTTCCGCCAAGCCGATGGATCGCCGCACGATCATCGAAGAGGCGGCGGGGATTACAAAGTTTCGCGTGCGGCAACGCGCCACGGAAGCACGACTCGACTCGGCGCGTTCAAACCTTTCTCGCATCTCGGACATAATTTCTGAAATTGATCGGCAGGTAAACAGCCTGCGCCGTCAGGCGGCAAAGGCGCGTCGGTATCGTGTCGCGCGCGAGGAATTGCGCGAGCTCCTGCGTCACGTCTATGTAGCTGAAGATCAAAAGCTGAATCTCCTGCTGACCGAAACTGAAACAAAACTAAACGAAGCCAGCGCTCTCGAACGAAGCGTGGCTGAGGAACTAACGCAGCAGGAAGAAGCGGCGCGCAACGCAACCCAGGAAGCGCGGAAGATTGAGAATGATCTTGCCGAGGCGCGAGCTGCTGCGGCTGAGGCGGTGCTGCAACGAGATCGGCAGGCGCGCGAGCTGCAGTATCAGGAAGAACAGGTAGTGGCGCTTGACCACCGGAAAACTGACGTGGGCGCCGAAATCGACGCCTTGTCCGAACGCCTGGTCCTGGTCGAAGCCGAGTGTAAGCGCCTACAGGAAGATGATGTGCGACTCAGGAGTGAAGCGGATCTGAGCGCGGCGAGTTTGCGAACGGCCGAAGAGTCGTATGCTGAAAAGCTGGCGATTGCTTCGTTGGCGGAAGCAGAAATTGAAAGCGCTCGCGCAGATCTTCTGAATCACACGGCAGTGGCTGAGCGGCTGCGTGAGATCGCGCGCCAGCTTGAGGGCACTCTCGAACGCCTTGCCGTTCAGGCTGAAGGCCTGGCGCGTGAAGGCGAACGAGCTGCAGCCCAACACGCTGAGCGAGAGGCTGAAGCTAACGCCTTTGGACACGAAATAGATACGGCGCGAGAGCGCATTTCCACTTTGAACGCCGAGCGCGAACAGGCAGTTCATGCCGTGGTCCAGGGACACGAAGCCGTTAGCGATACCGACGCTGAACTGACGCGAGTAAGGGATGAATTCTCGCGCACAAAGCATCGCCTCGAGAGTTTGCAGGAATTGGACGAGCGGCGTGCCTACTATTCGTCAGCGGTGCAGATGATGTATGCCGCCGACGGCCCGCCTCGTGATTTTCATGTAATCGGCACCTTAGCCGACGCGCTCAACGTCGAAGCCAAGTGGGAACGTGCAGTTGAAGGGGTGCTGGGCGCATCCTTGCAGTCCATTGTGGTGCCGACTCCGGACGATGCGGTGCGCGCGTCACGCTGGCTGCGGGAGCACAATGGCGGCCGCGCGAGTTTTCTGGTCGCCGGGCTTCACGGCGGCAGTGACGAAATAAACACTCTGGCCTGCAAAGTTGAGGAGCGTCCGGCGCTTTCGATTTCCTTCGCCGGCGAGGAAATTTCCGAGAACCTGAGAATTTCTGATCTGTTGGGAGCGCCGCGCGAATTGGTCGCAGTTCTGCAGCGCACGCTGCCGGGAAAAATGAATGCTCGGCTGGCCGCCAATCTCGACGACGCGATGGCCAAGTCGTTAGCAACGGGCGAAGTCTTCGTGACGCTCAATGGCGACTGGGTGGCCAGCGGTCAATTCGTCAGCGCCGGCGATGCACGTTCGCTCGAGGAAGGCGCCAGCCTGCTGGCGTTCAAACGCGAGTTGCGCGAGCTGGAGACGCGCGCGGAAGCGTTGCGATCCGAGTCGATCGCCGCAGAAGCGTCAGCAAAACACGCGAGCGCACGTTTAGTCGAGCTTGAAGACGCAGTTGTAATCCTAAACGAAGCCATCGGACGAGAAGAGCGCGAAGCCATGACGCGCGAGCTAACGGCGTCCGGCCTGGCCCACGAAATCGAGCGCGCCGAACGCCACATGCGAGTGGTGAATGAAGATGCCGCGCGCGTGGAACAGGAGCGAGCTGAAGTTGAACGCCGTCGCTCGGCCGCAATCACCGATTCGGAAGCTGCCGAGGCCGCGCGGCGATCTTCGTCAGACGCTGTTGCGTCGACGTCGGCGATTTTGGCAGACACTCGCAGGGCGGCTGAAATTGAAAGCGATGAGTTGGCAGGCCAACGTGCTTCCGCAGCTGCGGCAGCCGAGCGCAGGCGCAGTACCGCTGCCGAGCTGCGGCGCATGGAAGCTGAATACGCCGATCTCGCCGCGCGGGTTGAACGTCATCGCATGGAAATTGTTGAGATGACGGAGCGCATCGAGATCTTGCAGGAGTCAATCAACGATCTGGGATTCAGGGCCAGCACGGTTGACGAAGAACGCGCTCGCGAAGAACAAGAGATTGTCGCCCTGACTCTTCAGTTAGAGGATGCGCGGCAGGCGGCTGACGCACTCGCAACCAGGCTGTCTGATCTAAATAAGTATGCCGGCGAAGTTCGCGACCTGCGCGCCGCCATCGATGTGCAACGTGCCGAAGCGCAGGCGCGCCTGACCTTTGTCCGCGAAAACTGCGCCGCCGAGCTGAATCAGTCGCTCGAAGATCTGGCGCGCGAACAACCAATTGAAGAAGGATTTGATCTCGAGTCGTCCCATGCCAGGGTTGAGGAGTTGCGCGCTCGGATCGAAGGCTTTGGCGCGGTCAACATGATGGCGCTCGAAGAACTCTCCGAATCGGAAGAACGCCTGCTGTTTCTTAGCACGCAGCGTCAGGATATCATCGACAGTATCAGCTCCACGGAAGAAGCGTTGCGTGAAATCAAGCGCCGCTCGCGCGAGCGTTTCCGTCACGCCTTCGAGCAGATCAATAAAAACTTTGGCGAGCTTTTCCAGGAGCTTTTCGGGGGCGGCAAAGGCGAGATGAGTTTGATCGAAGCGGACGACGTGCTCGAGTCAGGCATCGATGTGATCGCGCAGCCTCCGGGCAAGCGTCTGCAAAACGTTTTGCTGCTCTCAGGTGGCGAGAAAGCGATGGCCGCGCTCGCACTCATTCTGGGAATCTTTCATTATCGTCCGTCGCCCTTCTGTCTGCTGGACGAAGTTGACGCGCCGCTTGATGAAGCAAATGTGGGCCGCTTCACCGACAAGATTGTGCAAATGTCGACCGACACCCAGTTTATCGTCATCACTCACAACAAACGCACGATGGAACAGGCCCGCGCACTCTATGGCGTGACCATGGAAGAAGTCGGAGTCTCGAAACTCGTCTCCGTCAAATTCGAATAAGTGGGACAGGCATTCCTGCCTGTCCTGAAGCTTGCCACAGATCTCCACGGATAAACACTGATCCAGCGCACGAAGTGCCGCCCGCGAAATTCCCTTCAGCGTTTCTTTCGCCTAGAATACGCATCACAAACTCTTAAGTGATAAAACCGACGTTCAAACATCTCAGGTTTATCTCCGCTGCGTTCGTTTTTCTGGGCGCGGCGGTTTTTGGTGTTGCTCAACAACCTCCCGCGAAGCACAACGCTCGTCCCGAAGTCGCTGCCCCCACGCCGGCGCCGGTGAAGGCCGACAACAGCCCGAAGTCGAGCTCAGCTAAGTTCAACTACGAATTTACACAGCCCGAATTCTACGTGCGGCGAATTGTTATTGAGCACGATGCCGAGGGGCGCGGCCGCATCACTTTCGAGCGCATGCGGCAGGAGACTCCGATAGTTGAGCCTTTGGAATTCTCGCTGGCTACTCTCTCGCGCGTTTCCGAATTGTGGCGAAACCTGAACTTCCTCCAGTCGACGGAAAACTATCAATCAGAAAAGCAGTTTCCTCATCTCGGCACCATGCGCTTAACCATGGAGCAGGGCGGGCACAAGCGCAACGCCGTATTCAACTGGAGCAAGAACAAGGACGCCTTTGATCTGGTGACCGAATATCGCCGCATTGCCGATCAGGCGATTCTGTTGTTCGACATCTCTGTGGCCCGCGAGACCCGCCCGCTCGATGGACCAAAGCTGATGGAGGAATTGGAAGCGCTCCTCAAGCGCAATGCCCTGGCCGATCCGAAGCAACTGCTGCCGCTTTTGAAAGATATCACCAGTGACGAACACCTTCCGCTCATCGCCCGCAACCACGCCGCGCGGCTGATCAAGAAGATCGAGAAAAACTAAGTGACGAGTAATTGGTACTGAGTACTGAGGGCTGCTACTGCCGACTGACAAATGATTCCTGTCTCCATCCTCGATCTCGTGCCCGTCATCCTTGGTGAAACGCCGCGCGAAGCTCTGCGCAAGAGTCTTGATCTAATTCAACATGCGGAGAAGTTTGGATACACGCGTTACTGGGTGGCCGAACATCACAACATGACTGGTATTGGCAGCGCCGCGACTTCGGTCGTAATCGGTTATCTCGCCGGCGGCACCTCCACTATTCGCGTCGGCTCTGGCGGCATAATGCTGCCCAACCATTCGCCGCTCGTGATCGCCGAACAGTTTGGAACGCTCGAATCGCTTTATCCGGGAAGGATTGATCTCGGCCTTGGCCGCGCGCCCGGCACCGATCCGTACACCGTGCGCGCGCTCCGCCGTGCTCCCGGTCGTGCCGACAGTTTTCCCGAAGACGTGCTTGAATTGCAGTCGTACCTGGCTACCCACGACCCCGGCGAATCTAAGAGGCCAGTTCGCGCTGTCCCGGGTCGCGGCACCGAGGTTCCACTTTGGATTCTTGGTTCGAGCACCTTCGGTGCCGAGCTCGCAGCCGCCTACGGTTTGCCTTACGCCTTCGCATCGCACTTCGCGCCTGCGTCGCTTTTCGAAGCTCTCGATCTATATCGAAAACGGTTTAGGCCTTCTACGCAACTGGATCGACCGCATGCGATGGTTGGAGTTAATGTTGTCGCTGCCGAAACAGATGCGGAAGCACGAAGACTGTTTACGACCGTGCAGCAATCATTCACGAACCTGCTGCGCGGCAGTCCGGGGAAACTCCAGGCGCCCATTGACGACATCGAAAAATATTGGACGCCGGCGGAAAAGCATCAGGCTACGCGCATGCTGGAGCATTCCATCGTCGGTTCGCCTGAAAGCGTAAGCAGGGAACTGGAGATCTTTATAAGGTTAACGAAAGCGGATGAGTTGATGGTGGTCAGCCATTTGCACGATCACACCGCCCGCGTTCGCTCTTACGAGTTTCTTGCTGACATCGCCAGCACGAGCTGAAGACAGAAGACAGAAGTCAGAAACTGAACTCAGAAATGGGACGTATGCCGACTACGCAATTTACGCGAAGGGATTCTCATCCGCTTGGCCCAGGCAGCCAGGCCGTGCCTTCGGGACGCTGGTCGCTGCATCCGGATGGTTACTACGTTCGCTATCTACCGAGTGGGTATAGCTCGACGCGGGTGGAGATTTGGGTGCCGCAGGGAAGTCCATCGGTCGGCAAGGAGTTTGATCCGGCCACGCACATTGCCGTCCCCGGCAACACCGCACGCCAGCGGTTGATTCAGTCGGGACGCGCGCAGGGGAATCAGTAGCCAGTGAGCAGTTAGCAGTGAGCGCGAGCCGCTTACGGTGTGAACCTTACAGCCAAACGATCCACGAATTCCACGAACACACACGAAATCCTCTTCATGGTGCTTCGTGTAGTTCGTGGATCTTTTGTTTGGACCAGCGGCTTGCCACCGCACAGTGTGGTGAGGCTTGCCTCACCAAAAGCGCTCCACCCAAGGATTTGTTCGCGAGGCCAGGCCTCGCGATTCGAAATGAGGTAGTCGCCGGTGGCAAGCCAGAGGCTTACCGCACTGTGCGGCGGCGAGCCGCTTCAGCTAAACTCCCAAGGTCATTCAATTAAACAATTCAACCGGAGGACATTCTCGACGTGCGTCAATTTCAATCGCTCGTGCTCATGCTAGTGCTGTCTTACGCAGCAACGTTCGCACCGCAGAATTCTGCGCCACAAGATCCTGCGCCAACGCCTTCGCCGAGTCCGTCTTCAACACCCTCCCCGACGCCAACGCCAATTCCGCTACCGCCACCAACTGTCCGTATCGACGATTATCGCGCGCCTGCCGGGCGAATCATCGGCGCCGCGTTAACGAGCAATAAAGCGTACGAGCGGCTTAGTTATCTGACCGACCGCATCGGTCATCGCCTCAGTGGCTCGGCGGGTTTGGAACGGGCCATCGCGTGGGCTCTCGCTGAGATGAAACGCGACGGACTGGACAACGTGCGCGCCGAAAAGGTGATGGTCCCTCACTGGGTTCGAGGCGAAGAGAGTTTGGAGATGACCAGTCCCGTCTCGCAAAAACTGGCAATGCTTGGATTGGGCAACAGTGTCGGCACGCCGGCAGCCGGCACTACCGCGGAGGCGGTGGTCGTCCGCAGCTTCGAGCAATTAGATAAGCTTGGCGACCAACTTCGCGGAAAGATCGTCGTCTACAACGTGCCGTTTACGAATTACGGCGCCACAGTTCGTTATCGCAGTTCCGGTGCTTCACGCGCCGCACGCTATGGCGCCCTCGCTGCGCTGGTACGATCAGTCACGCCCGTGAGCCTGCAAACGCCGCACACCGGCGCATTGATTTACGACGACAAGCAACCAAAGATTCCCTCAGCTGCCATCACTCTTGAAGCCGCCGAGACGCTGCAGCGTTTATACGATCGCGGCGATCGTCCGACGTTGCGTTTGAAGATGGAAGCGAAGTTCCTTCCAGACGCCGAGTCGGCAAACGTAGTTGCGGAAATCAAAGGTTCAGAGAAACCCGATGAGGTAGTCGTCGTTAGCGGCCATTTTGACTCCTGGGATGTGGGCCAGGGCGCACACGACGATGGCGGCGGCTGCATAATCGCCTGGGAAGCAGTGAGACTGCTTAAGGAACTCGGCCTCCGACCGCGCCGCACCATCCGTGTCGTGCTGTTTACAAACGAAGAAAACGGATTGCGCGGCGGCAACGCTTATCGAGATACGCATCGCGCCGAGCTTGGAAAACATATCCTGGCGATTGAGTCTGATTCAGGCGTTTATCGTCCCGAAGGGTTTGGCCTGGCTGCGACGGCTCCGCCGCAAGCGCGGGCCAATATGCTGGAGATTGCGAAACTCCTCGCGGGCATCCGCGCGGACGGGATTGCCGCGAGCGGCGGCGGTGCGGACATTGGCCCAATCATGCGTGAAGGTGTAATTGGCGCCAGCCTTGATGTGGATGGCACTCATTACTTCGACATCCACCACACACATGCCGACACGCTCGACAAGATCAACCCGCAGGACCTCGCGCTTTGCGTCGCCACCATGGCGGTCATGGCTTACACCGTCGCAGACATGCCGCAATCGCTGCGGTAAGTGAGCTGTCGCCCACTCAGCGGGCTCATCGCTGCTACGTCTCGTCTACCGGTTGCTGGCTGCGCTGGTAGAAGTAAGAGACGACCAGCAGGATCGCACCGAGCATGATGAAGGAAATTATTCGGTAAACGCGGTCGAGCGACGACAGATCCCAGAGAAACACCTTGAGCACTGTCAGTGAAAGTAGCGCCAGCCCATCACGCGCAGCGGTCGCAGGCGACGAAGATGGCCCGCAACTAACAGCCCGCTGGCATACACCGCCCAGATGACAGAGAGTGAAACTCCTGGCCCTCGCCACCTCGGCGTTGCTGGCCATAAGCAACTTGAAGTCTTCTCAGGATGGAGGCAAAGCCATCCTCGAATCGCGGATATGCCCCAACGGCTGGGGAATTGAGATATGTGGGACTCCGCACCGTTGGAGGAGAGACGGGTTTCAGTCTATTCACCAACGAATGCTTCGGTTAGAATCTCCATCATGACACGAAGAGTACTTTTGTATCCGGGCGAGAATGGTTTTTTGGTCGCCGAAGTCCCGAGTCTTCCAGGCTGCATCAGCCAGGGAAAAACGCGAGAAGAGGCTCTCGACAATGTGCGCGAGGCGATTTCATTGCATGAAGAGGTTTTGCGCGAACGTGGCGAGCCCCTGCCTGAAGATAAGGTTGAGTTAGTTGAGGTCGCTGCGTGAGCAAGCTACCCGTCGTCTCGGGTGCAGATTGTGTGAAGGCGTTGCGCAAGATCGGTTTGAAGTTTATCGACAGCGTGGCAGCCACATTGTTCTCGTGCGCCAGTCGCCGACCAGTCAAACCACCATTCCGAATCACAAGGAATTAGACCGCGGCACACTCCGCGCGATCATTCGCCAAACTGGCCTCACGGTCGAAGAATTCATCGAACTCCTTTGAAGACTACGTCTCGTCTACCGGTTGCTGGCTGCGCTGGTAAAAGTAAGAGACGACCAGCAGGATCGCACCGAGCATGATGAAGGAAATTATTCGGTAAACGCGGTCGAGCGATGACAAGTCCCAGAGGAAAACCTTTAGCACTGTCAGTGAAAGTAGCGCCAGCCCCATCACGCGCAGCAGTCGCAGGCGACGAAGATGACCCGCAACTAAAAGCCCGCTGGCGTACACCGCCCAGATGACAGAGAGTGAAAGCTGTTTCGCCAGCTCGAGATTTCGCAGAGTCGTACTGCCGTCGATCAAGAGTTCTGCCGCTCTCGCGCGGCCAAACTCCTCAGCAATCCTCGCCTCGTAATAGCCGGCAGCCTGGGCGCTCAGCGCGATGATCGCAAGCACGTTGGCGACGACAATCGCCGTATGATGCGCGGCCTTGGCCTCCTCAAACACTTCACTCGAACGCCGGTAAGACCGCACCACCAGCCAAAGCGCAGCGATGAAAACCGCGAACACGCCCATCGTCCGGTTAAAGACAAATGTGTGCCAAGACGCATTGTAGTAACTCAAGTTTGCGATCACTAATAACGTTGTGATCCCCAGGAGCAGCAGTCCACCCAATCGCATAGCTCGGTTTTTACGCCCGAGACCGACCATGAATGCATACAGAGCATAGAGGGTCCATACAACTGTGAGCGTGGACAGCTTGCGTTCTTCAAACTGTCGAACGATTTCGTCAAAGCCAAACGTTGTCAGCGCGAGCGCGGCAATTTCGCGTTCGTAGTAACCAACTACTTCAAGACTGAGGGCCGTGAGCGCGAGCAGGTTAGCGGTGCCCAGGAGGATAGCCAGTAATGCCCGCTGCTCCTCTTCGACGCCGTCATCAACTTGTGAAACGCGACGATATAGCCATGCGGTGAAGACGCAGACCGCAACTAACAGGGCATAGGAGATGAAGGTCTGGTTCAAGAGCGGCAAGTGCCATGACGCAGCATAAAAAGCTGAATCGATAACCAAAACTTTTGAGACTGCCGCCAGCAGTAATCCTAATCCGCCCCAGCGCAAGAGCGTCGAGCGACGCAGCAGTCCTACACCCACGAGCATCGCGGCATAGATCGTCCAGAGCACGGAGATCGCAAACTGCCTCGAGTCCTGAATACGCTGGTATAGCTCCGAGTTGACATACGAATTCCGATCGCCCGCGCGACTCACGAAGTAGTCGTTGACATCGAGCGTCAGGAGCGTGAGCGCAAGCGTGTTACCAGTCAACGCGAAGAAGGTCTGCACCGTTGAACGCTCCAGCTCAAGTTTGCCTTCCCAGTTTGCGCGGCTATAGAGCCTCGATGCGGCTGCGATCGCTCCGACAAGCACGACCCCAGACAGCGCGCGTCGGTTGAGCAGGGGTAGGAATGAAAGATCAACACTGTAGTTGATCGCGAGCATGTCACGAAGAACCCAGTGCGCGAGCGCAATGCAGAAAACCGCGAGCCCGGCATGGCGCGCCGCCTTTTCCCCGGACCGCAGGCCCACCCACGTCAGCATCAGAGCCTCCACTGCCCAGGCGATTGTCACCCAGTGCAGTTCCAGCTGAATCGCCACCGCGAGGGTCAGAAACGTCGCCGCTGCACAAACATAACTGTACCTGAGGAGGAGATCACGAGGACTCAAACGCCAGGTCGTGAAGAACAACGCAGTAAAGTAGATCGAGACCAGCAAAGCCTGGGTGGCGGGCGTCGTGTGATCGAATCCCGCATCGTCGAGCATCGCGTAGCTAATGCAAAAATAGAACGAGGCGTTTGCCATGGCCAGCGACACATCAAACCAGCGCGTGGGCCGGCGAGGCAAAACGTTGTGGAAGATCGCCAGCAGGGAGTAAAGCACGAAGAAGACGCTGAGGAAGAAGATTGAGATCCAAACCTTGCCGGGTTCGTAAAACTTGAATGCCCAGCCCAGCGTCATCACCGCCGTTCCGGCAAACGACGCGAAGTCGAGACTGCGCCAGCGCTTGAAGTAGGCAACGGCGAGCACGCCGGCATCGAGCAGCGCAATGTAAGTGAACAAACCGATCTGATTGTCGACGCCCGTCGAGAGCAGGAGCGGCGTCAGGAATCCGCCGACGAGTCCGAGTAGAGCCACGGGCAGCGCGTCCAGACGCACCGACAAAAGCACCGCCGTCGTCGTCACCGCGGCCATCAACACAAAAGCCGTGGGTTGACTGATCAGTTGGTAAAAGTTGTAGGCGGCGAAAACCGAAAGATACAGGATGAGGATGCCGCCTCCCGAAAGAACGTAAGCGTAAGAACTCAGTCGCCGTCGCAGACGTTCGCCCAAGGCTAACAAACCAATACCAACGAGCGCGGAGATGCTAATGCGTCCCGCCGGACCAATCCACTGTTTGTCGAAAGCGTACTTCAGGAAGAAGGCGACGCCGAACGTGACTGCCATGATGCCGATCCAGTTGAACCAGCTGCCACCGATTGTCGACTCCAGATCGCGATGTTTCTCTTCGCGCGTGTCGTCGATGTGCGATGCGTCCGAAGCCGCCGATGCATATTGATCCGCCGCCGGCTCTTCAACATTTGCACGCAAAGGGAAGGGAGCGTCTGCCGGTCTCGTCGCGTACGTGCGCGAGTCGCCCGAATGAGGGATGGAAGCGTCTCTCGTCGACGCCTGTGCGGAGGCGTCTTTCGTCGATGAACTTCCCGGAGGAGGCGTTGGGTATGGAGGTTCACTCGTTTGCGGCTCGCTCGTCGGCGGCAAGTCAACTCCAACTTCCTTGCGTGCGCCGTCTTGGCGAGTCCTTGCCTCAGGGCCGCTTGGCGGCACTTCCGCCTCCGACCGCAACGAGGTTTGCTCTGGAGATTGCGCTTGAGGCCGTTTCTCTGGAGACTCAGTTTGAGGCCGCGCTGGCTGTGGAACTTCGTGTATCGGTGGCGAGACAGGCGATGTCTCGCCGGCGGGTGAACTCAGTTCGTTCTTCTCGGCTGCGAAGATCTCGGCGGTTCGTTGTTGCTGGCGCTCCCCCGTAAGATGCTCAGGGCCAAGATGCTTCTCAATTTCGTGCAACCGCGCAGTGTTCGTCGCCAACACGCGCTCGAAGAGGTCGAGTCGTTCGCTAATCTGTTTGAGTAATTCTTCCGCAGGAAGGTCTTCAGCCATCTGCTCTCCTGAAGCTTGCGAGTGGGCCCAAGGTTTGTGCCGCTCAGCACATACTCCCGCTCATGTTAGGTCAGGACGCTGGAAAGCGATAGCCAGACCAATGCTTCTGCTGATGAAGTCAGAACCGGGAGCGGTAGCGACCGGGTCTCCCTACTGCCCATTCGATCCTGGGTTAGTAATTACCCGTTCGGCTATCCCGACGCGCCGGGATTCCGAATTCTTCAGTCCACAATGCTGATTGATTAACGACTTGAATTTCACGCTAGCGGTGGCAAAAGGTAGCCAGGGGTAAGCGCGTTGCCGGGGTCCCCAGCGGAGCACCTCCGCTGGGCCACCCTTGGATCACATACTAAAACCACCGCGCCCTGAAGGGGCGCAAGAAAGAACGCCGACCCATCGAGGGTCGGCGAAGTTTGTTTGAGGCCTTGATCCAGGGGCACTACCACCCCGATCGGGGCTGTCCCCGATGGGGACCCCGGTTGCCCCTGGCTATTTTATTCCGCGCCTTCGGCGCTTCGACTCGACGCGCTGCGCGCCATCGCTTAGTTCGCATGGAACTCGCAATAGTCTTCCTGCCGGCAGTTGTCCTGATAATCGCCGCAGGCCTGATCATTTCCTTCTGGCTCCTGCCTCGAACTAGTAGGCTTCTTCCGCAAGGTCTATCGAAGCATTCGCGGATTCTCAGGCCAGCCGCGCGCCCAGGGTGTTAATCTAGAACCCAGCAATTAGAAGAAACAAGCCTTACCCCTCACAGTTGCCAGCCTCCCTCGGAGTAATTTCTCTTGAGCTATACACCCGACTGTATTATTGTCTCACCGCCTTACAGACCTCCTGCTCCCTTTGACGCGAGTCATCATTCAATAACTGCAGGCCGTAAAAACCGGAGCGCGACGTCCTCGAATCAAGATCAAAAGGCACATCAACAGGGTCTCTGAATTGGTTTACCTCAACCTGGGGGGCTTGTATGACCAAGAGCTATCCAAACAATTCTAACCCAGCTCTAAGATTAGAGGGTCGCGTTGGGACTAAAACAGCGGTCAGAACGCGACCTCAGGCGCACCTCATAAACAACTGGATAAATATTGTGCTTACCGTGGTAAGCATCATCCAGGGACTCGCGTTTAACTATCTCGCAACCAAGTTTCCCGAGGTCTACCTTAACGCGAGGGTCACCGGAAATTACCTCATCATTACTCACTTTGCTTTGTGCTTCATGATTCTGTTGCGCGTGTTTCAAACCTATCTAACAGCGGTATTGGATTATAATTTTGGTCTGCCAAGTTTTATGGAAATCTTATTGATCTTCCTAATAGGGGGACTTGAGTATTTCCTATTCTCATCACTTTCGGTGGCGGGATTTAACGTCGCAAGTTTTCATAAGCGAATTATTGTTCTTTGCCTTTTAGGTATCGTCGGGTACAGCATCGCGATGCGACACTTGACACAACATGATTACTTATTCGAATTACGTAAAGACTACTCTAGGGAATTTCGTCTCCAAATCGCCAACATTGGTGGTCTCTTGGCGTTATTGGGAATCTCTTTTTCCCTTATATTCATGAATCCGGCTCGCCAAACTCTTCTTGTGTCTGCGATGGCACTAACACTGGCAGTAAACATGTCTTACTCTCTTAGAAAGACTTTTCAAAGGCGCGCGCACATTCAGCAAGTCGAGGCTGAGGACTTCGCGCCCAATATGACGACTTCAATAGGATTGCCTAAGCTAGATATCGACATCACAAGACCAGATCGTGAAGATGTTTCAACACTCTGCCGGTTACTGGTCAAGTATTTTGGATACGTATACGTTTCGGTGTTCGATACAAGCGAACGACTAACTCTCAAGCTGCTTAATAGAATAGTCTGTGCTAACCGAGGGAAACACTCCTTGGGCTACCGGCGATTTAATATCGCTCGTGCACGAGCTACCGGAGAAACGGTCGGTTTATTGCTTCTAAAAAACCAGAGTTCTGATAACTCGATCAGTGCGGCGATCGGAGGTTTCTTTATAGTAAGGATCCTGCTTTCGAATCTTGGAGTCGTGGGCTCTATTCGCTGTTGGCGTAACTGGCGCTTAGTGCGTCCGATTATTCCCGAGGTTGAAGTCCCATCAGTTCATATTGTCTACCTTGCAGTTCAGGAGGACGCTCAAAACCGTCAGGTTGGAAAACAATTGCTTGAGTATGTAAGGGGAGTAGCCAACGAGGAAAATAAGCCGATGATAACCATCGATGTTCGAAAAAAAAACGAACACGCGCTCGCGTTTCTGAGGAGTCAGGGTTTCATTGAAGAGCACGCGATCTTAGACGACGTGGGAGACGATTTGTTGGCACAAGGACCGACTATACGGATGACCTTAATGGCCTCCACTTAGAGAATCCTATGAAGAAGATAATACTGGGACTAACTCTGCTAATAGCTATTCTGCTCGTAGTGCTGCTCATCAACACCTTTTCATTAAAGTCTCGTCAGGTTTCAGTAACTAATCCTTATTCTTCGCCACTCGTTGACCCAGATGCCACAACCCGTTTGGCTGGCGCGATTCGATTCAAGACTGTATCCGACCAGAAGCCCGAACAGGAAAACTCACAGCAGTTCTTAGCGTTTCGTGAATACCTGAGACAAGTTTTTCCCAAGACCCATGCCACCCTCAACGAGGAGGTTATCGGAGGCCACAGTCAACTTTTCACCTGGAAAGGTCGTGATGATTCCCTCAAACCCATTCTCTTCGCCGCACATCTGGATGTCGTTCCGGTGGAGAGCTCGTCTGAGAAAGACTGGGCTTATCCACCGTTCGACGGTCAAGTTTCGGACGGCTTTGTTTGGGGACGCGGGACCATCGATGATAAGAGTGGGGTACTAGCTCTTCTGGAGGCCGTTGAATTTCTCTTAAATGAGAACTTTCAGCCTAGCCGCACAGTCTATTTAGCTTTCGGCCATGACGAAGAAGTTGGGGGGAAGCACGGTGCCGCTGCAATCGCAGCAGTCCTAGCTAGTAGAAGCGTGCAATTCGAGTACGTTCTCGACGAAGGTTCGCTAATCGTCGATGGCCTAATTCCGGGGATTAGCAAGCCTATTGCGCTCATTGGAATTGCTGAGAAGGGTTTCTTGAGCCTTCAGCTTCAGGTAAATAGTAATCCGGGCCATTCGGCCGTTCCCCCCGAGCACACCGCGATAGGAGTATTGAGCCAAGCAATCAATCGTCTGGAAGAAAATCAAATGCCGGGCCATCTAAGTGGCGTAATGCGGGAAACGTTCGAATATTTGGGACCTGAAATGCCTTGGAGCAAGAAACTCATTTTTGCCAACCTTTGGTTATTTAGGCCTTTGCTCGAGCGAGAACTGTCTACGACCCCAGCTACAAACGCTTCGTTGCGTACAACCTTGGCAGTGACCATGATCGAAGGAGGCGTAAAGGAGAACGTCTTGCCAGCTAAGGCAAGTGCCGTGATTAACCTCCGAATCCTTCCGGGAGACACGATGGAAGGTGTTACCGCCTACGTTCATCAAATAGTAAACGATGAAAGAGTTAAGATTAGTAGGTTCGGCGATGATGCAAACGAACCGTCGGCCATCTCGGAAATCGAAAGCAAGTCATTCACCGATCTACAACAGACGATTAGGCAGGTGTTTCCGGAAGTTCTCGTGGCGCCGGCCTTAGTACTGGGCGCAACAGACTCTAGACATTATCAGCCGCTCACGAGAAATGTGTTTAGGTTTCAGCCCTACATTTTTACGGAGAGTGATCTACTCCGAATACACGGAGTCAACGAGCGTATTCAGGTCGAGGGATATAAACGGTCAATAACGTTTTATTGTCAGCTCATTAAGACCTCGGCTAACGTCGCAACCGCGAATCGCTGATATTTACGCATGTCGCTCAGAGGAAGATTCTCGAGGCTTCTGCTAATTCAAGGTAGCGTCATGGCAGTTATGAGAGGAAATAGATTTTGATTGAACCAAGGGGCGCGCAAGGTGCGTGCGACTTTGGCCTGGAGTTAGTGAACGCCTGCTTCGTTGTTCGCGCCTTTGGCGCTCATTGCGGGCGAGTCGGCCGCGGTCCCAATAACCTCTTGCTTTCGGCGCCGGTCTCGACGGACGCTGCTGCTACCGCAGGCGGCAGTGACATTAGTATGGCGGTTCTGCCTTGATTTCCATTTACTCTTCGGGAAGGGAATCTTTCATGAACTCCTCGAGAGCAAGAGCTTCGGCTGAGGAAGGCGAAACATCCTTTGCCTGAGCCTTCTTGAATTCCATGATCGTTTTCCATTCCCGAGTCGTGGGACCTGCGTTGTAGTAGAAAAACCAACCCGGCACAAAATGCAATCCGACGACAAGGAAGAAGGCAACGATTCCGTAATTGAATACGGATCGGACGCGGACAAACTGAGCACTGACATCTGTTGCATTCGGAGCGGGAAGATTAGCCTGGGCGTCGGTAAAGGGTATGCTGGCTTCGTTGACTGGGCGCCGATTCTCGATTTCAACAAGCTGACTCCTTAACGATTCGTCAGAAGCGAAGATTTTGGAGGCGGAGAAGGCCAGCAGCAGGAGCGCCATGATTGCTGGCAGGAAAGCCAACGCGATGAAATAGCCAGTTCGAACAGGCTTCGTCACGCTGTGTTTGCTCCGCCTCCAATTCTCCCAAAATCTGTAAACGCTATTCGGCTGCGCGAGCACCGTAATGAACTGCGTCGTATCGTGAACATCAAGGCTCTTGTAGATCAGAAATGTTATGAAGAGAGCGTTCACGACGGAGATTATTAGGAACGCAAAGATATTGTATCCATTGTTTCCTAACGCCATTTCGTTAAGGGGTTTCGACTGTGGTCCGATGATCCAACCAAAGACAATCACAACGCCGGAAAGATAGACGCCGATATAGCGTTGGATCTCCTTTTCTCTTTCAAGGTATTCCGTGCGGAAGGGAGCTAGTTTGTCATCTTCGAGTAGGTGCATTTGAGGTTCCTCTCGTTTGAATATGTCACGCTTTCGGCGTGAGGAAATAAATTGATGGTTGAACCAGGGTAGCGCGCCGCGCAACCGGCTAAAAGTGTAGACGACGACCTTCTTTCTTCTAGTAGCTTAGCCAGGCGGCGACGCCGCCGTGCCATGAACAGGTGCCGCGTCGGTTGCGGCTGAAGCTGTAGGTGCCGTCGCGGCAGCGGGCAGATGCACCAATCGGAGCTTTCGCAGCGCGAACTGGTCCTCGGTAGCGGCCAGAACGTCGGGAACGCCGGCGTTGAGCAGACGACGTTATAGTCGATTCAGCTTCCACGAAACTAGGCGCAGCCGCTGCTCGTGTTGCGAGTGGAGTTGAAGCGAGTGGCGTAATAAGTGACAGGGAAAGAAAGAGAAAAGCTATGAATAGCTTTTTCATGGTGTGAGCCTCCGTGGGACGAAGTGAGAACGGATGGCTTATACACCTTGACGCGGGGCAATACAAGAATTCTGGTAACAGAAACCTTGATTGAATGAAGCGAACGAGTTATGAGCTTAGACTTTGTTAGTCGGTCGCTTCGCAGGAGCGAAATGTTTATAGCGCCGGATGTCTTTCATCTTCTCGCTCGGGTCAGGAGTGAACCCTCGCTCGCGTCAGGGCGGTTTGTTTTTTGATTGTGGCTATAAACATTCCGTCCCTGACGTGACGGTCGGACGCCGGTTAGTAGACGGATCATGAACTCACGCATAAAACCCGACGAAATGAAGATCGAACGGTAGTGTCCTAATTCAAATAAGGACACTACCAGATCGAACCTCCGCCTAGGTAAACCGCGTCCAGCGTGATAGAGTGCGCGCGAATCGAGCCTTGCTCCCTCCCTTCCCAGCCTATCTGGAATTACCCAGACCAACTGAAGTACACAGCTCCAACCCCCCTAAGGAACTAACTATGTTTGCATACAACAAGCGCAACTCCGTCGCCAGAATACTCGCTTTGACGCTCGGTTTCGCGATGACAATTTCCCTCAGCCCGCTGCTTACCACGGCATATGTGCAGTCGCCTGCCGCGAGCACTCCGGTGGTAAGTGAAGTGTTAACCAACGATCAGGTTCTGAAGATGTTCAAGGATGGAATCGCCTCGGAGATCATCATTGCCAAAATAAAGGCCTCGCCCACCAGCTTTGACACGTCGCCTGCCACCATTCAAAAGCTCAAAGAAGATGGAATGACTGATGCAGTGGTGCTGGCGATGATCGAGGGTGGAAACAAACCACCCGCGGCCTCCTCCAATAGTTCTACCAGCGAAGCTGTAGACTTAAAGGTTGTCGACGGAACGGAAATCGAAATCGCGCTGACGAACAATGTCTCCGGCCAGGAGGCAAAGGTAGGAGACATCGTAGATTTCACGGTGCTGCGTCCAGTGCAGATGAATGGCGTCACGATATTCGAAAAAGGCGCGTCGGCCAGGGGTCGTATCACTACCGCTAAGAAATCGGGTCGCTGGGGAAAAGCGGGCAAGCTTGAGTGGGCCATGCAGGACGTTCAGGCTGTCGATGGCAGCCGAGTGCCGGCTCGCTTTACCAAAAGATTAGTAGGTGACAGCAGCGGTGGAACGGTTGCTGTAGCCGCGGTTGCGACTGCCGTGTTTCTTGGACCAGTTGCACTGTTGTGGGGTTTGAAAAAAGGGAAGGTTGCGATCATTCCCGCGGGCAATCGGTACACTGCCTTCGTGCAGGGCGACAGCACGATCCAGGCAGGAGGCGCCATCAAAGCGCAGTAAAAGCTTAGATCGAGATAAATGAGGGAAGCCCGGATGGTCTGCAGAACCATCCGGGTGTTTCGTCAGAGGCTCTAGTCCATAAACACGCTGGCTAAGGTTTGGCCTTGATCCGCGCCCCGCTCGACCGCCACAGCGAAAATGTACATACCGGACTTCCAGGTTGCTGTGCTGATTGGAACTACCTTGATGATGTAACAACCGGGTAACCCGTGCGCGGCAACCTCGGTGATATTCACGAGGGCCCCACCCGGTCCGACGATGATTGGATATATTTTGAAGTTGCTTGCAGCGAGCCCTGTGACCGGCACCCCATTTACATCTGTGACAGATGCTATCACCCAGTTATATTCCCGATTCCCCGGTGCAGCCTTCGTGTCTTCTGAGGCGGCAGAGACAATCAATCTTGCCATTACGTTTCCTCACTTTCGTGGACTATGAGTTAAGCGAACGAAATCAAGAGAGCTTCAGGTCAGTCTCGCCACCCAGGCCATCTGCTGTCAATCCTTTCAACAATCAGGTACTGGTGTTCTTTACTTCTGCTTTGCGTTCTTTGCGAAAGCCTTGCGGCCTTTGCGGTCAAAACCAAGACAAAACCGCAAAGATCGCAAAGCCGGACGCGGAGTCCCGCAAAGAAAGACCCTCCATTTTCAAGCTGCATCAGTACCAAACAATCTTACCGGACTTCTTTTATCTCAAAGTTTGTGATTGGATGAATTTCCCAGGCGGTGGCTCGCCAATTATCGGTGCGGCCGGGAACGTTGTTCTCTGATTCGCCGGCGTGATGTGAGTCGTAGAAGAGCCAACCCTCAAATGAACACCGCTGGTTCAGCATTACGCTTTTCAGTTTTTCTTCAGACCAATCCCATCCCTGGCGCACGGCCCAGTCCTGCATTCTCGGAGTCACCTCCAACACTACCTGCTCGCGTGGCGGCGCATCCGGCCGCGATCCGATATGAATGTGTATGTCGCGGTTACACGGCATGTAGCAATTGGTTAACTCGAGAGGGCCGTTAGCAATCGAGATAACGTAACCTTCCACCTTTGCCGCCCGAGTCTGCGACCAGCGTCGAGAGTCGTCGCCGGGTTGCAACATCTTCTCCAGCGTCACGGCGGTATCAAAGTTTCCTGGTTGGGGAATGGCGGTGCGATTTTTCAGACGTTGCAGTTCGCGCCGCTCTGTGGAGAGCGCAAACCCGGATTCAGGGCAATGGTGTGTGAGGATAAACACGGCCGTGGTGAGCAACACGGCTGAGAGAATGAAGACAAGAGCGATTCGGCGTGATCGTTTCAAAATGTGAAATTATAAACGCGTTCTACGATTACTGATCGCTGACTACTCACTGTTCCGTTGCGACAAATGAAGCACCGCGCCAATGCCTGCTCCGAGGCAGAGGCCGTACGAAATTCCCCACAGCAACATGCCGGCCTTGCCGCCAAGGTAATCGTTGAGCGCTGAGCCGGCGAAGTAGCCGAGGGAGTTTGCGATAAACAGGATCACGGACAAGTTTAGGATTAAGCGCATTGCACCGAATCCCAGGGCGAAGACGAGGGCCATCAAGACCGAGCCGGCAACGGAGCCAACCCATTCACCGGTGCTGCCTCTCAAGGTGAAATAGGCGCCGCACCAACCAACCGCGTAAGCGAAGAAGGCGATGCCATAGAGCAGATAAAACTTTGGCAAACGCCAGCGGCCCACGACGAGCGAACCCAACGCTGCGCCTCCCAAAAGGATGAAGAGCGCGGTCCAAACAAGGTAGGCGCCCCAGAGACCGAGTTGTTGATACATCCACCGTTCACCGAAGGCGACGGTGGCGAACACGCACAAACTCGCCAGGCCAAAACCGAGTCCGCCAATTACCACGGAGCGCGGCAGCGACGGCAATGTGTTTGAATAGGTTGTCATGATGGAATAGTAATCGTGAACCGTTATTTTGCGAACAGAATAACTCTCTGTGCGTCATCAGTGGGCAGTTAGAAGATTCTGCTTCGTGTGATTTTCGTGGATCGGCCGTCCGATGGGATCATCTCTGCGCTACCTCACGGCTCACTGCTGCTTGTCGTATAATCTTGCGCAATGAGCTTCATCGAGACACTTGCCGTCAGCATGGGCGCCTCCTGGGTATCGGGCATTAACCTCTATGCGGGGGTCGCCACCCTCGGCCTGCTAGGGCGGTTCGCGGATCTGAAATTACCCGGCGACCTCGACGTCGTGACGAACTGGTGGGTGATCGCCGTGGCCCTCGTCTTGTTCGTCATCGAGTTTGTCGCCGACAAGATCCAACTGGTCGATAGCCTCTGGGACGTGATTCATACCTTCATTCGCATTCCCGCGGGAGCGGTTTTGGCAGCGACCGCTTTTGGCGATTTCGACAGAAGTGTGCAGGTGATTGCGTTGATGCTGGGCGGCGGGCTGGCGTTGAGTTCCCATGGGACCAAGGCGGCAACGCGGGCACTGATCAATACGAGTCCCGAGCCTGTTTCAAATATTGTGGTTAGCCTGAGCGAAGATATTCTGGCGGTGGTTACAGTGGTCGCAGCCATCTTCCTGCCGGTAGTTGTTTTTTTGATAATAGCCGCAGGCTTGATCTTTTGCTTTTGGCTCTTGCCGCGAGTATTACGATTCTTTCGCAGGGTCTTTCATAGAATTCGTGGATTGTTTAGCCCGGCGAGAGCCTGAGGCCGGTGCGCCGTTGGTCAATGGTCAGTGGTCAGCAAAGGCTTTGCCTCGAAGGTCGTCCCCGGTTTGAAAGTTCGCGAAGCGGTCTCATTAGCACCGAGGCTTCAGCCCGGTGATCCAATGGACGTTCTTTCCCCTCCAACCGTTTTCAACGGTTTTCCGCGCCTCGGTAAACCGTTAAAAACGGTTAGGCGGCAGTTGGGATGCTTCTGATCACCGGGCTGAAGCCTCGGTGCTAACAAGATCGCTGCCGCGTAGATTAGTGAGCAGACTTTTGAGGCAAGGCTGGTCAGCAAGGTGTTTTCTGGTGCGCTCGCCCGATATTTCACAGAGAGGGGCTAACACCTCAGGTCTGTTAACCGCAAAGGCCGCAAAGGATTTCGCAAAGGCCGTAAAGGATTTCGCAAAGGCCGCAAGGGTTTCGCAACCCGCAAAGCAAACTGCACAGGCACCCAGGATGCGTCAATAGTTTGGCGAGCGGTTTTCAAGTTAATATTTCAGTTGAACGGATCGTCTTTATTACGAGTACCGTCATTCTTCACCTTCTTCACGCAAGTTATTCTGAGTCGAGCATCGGAGGAGCAAACTAAATGCGCAAGGCCATGTACTCAGTGCTTCTTATTCTGATCCTGTCAGCGAGCCTTGCGGCACAGGAAAACCCCGCAAGCAAGATCGACGTCGACGTTATTCCGGATGTTGTTTATGGCCATAAGGACGGGATGGCCCTGACCTTCGACGTCTTCAAACCGAAGAAGACTGGCAACGGCGCCGCGGTAATTTTCATGGTCAGTGGCGGGTGGGTTTCGCGTTACACGCCACCTGAATCCTTTTTGAACCCAAGCAGCACATCCAGCACTCCGCGATTTCAGGACTTGCTGAATAATGGTTTCACCGTAATTGCATTGCGCCACGGAAGTAGTCCGAAATATCTGATTCCTGAAATAGTCGCTGATGTGCGCAGAGGCGTGCGATTCATACGCCACCACGCCAAACGTTGGGAGATTGACCCGAATAGGCTCGGCGTTTATGGAGGCAGCGCCGGCGGCCACTTGTCGTTGATGATTGGTCTGGCCTCCGACAATGGAAACCCGGGAGCCAGTGAAGACTTTATGAAAGCGAGCGACCGGGTGCAGGCGGTGGTAGCTTACTTTCCGCCCGTCGATCTGCGCCCGCTCGTGCGTGGTTTGAATCCGCCGCCGACGGGCACCGTACTTGATCGTTTTCCGGCTCTGAACTTCGAGAAAGAGAAGGCCGCGGATTTCTCACCCATTGTCTTTGTCACTCCTGATGATCCGCCCACACTTCTAATTCACGGCGATCAGGATCCGTTGGTGAATATCAGTAACAGTCAGATCATCTTTGACGCATTGAAGAAGAACAGTGTTAAGACAGACTTCATTACCATTACCGGCGCCAGTCATGGGTTTCGGGGTGAAGACGCCAGGCGCGCGATGGCGGCGACTGTGAGCTGGTTTGAACAGACGTTGGTTAAGAAGAAATAGTGGGGCAGTGGGCGGTGACTCGGGCGGTGCGCTAGAAACCCGAGGGGCCAGTCTTGACAACTCGCTAAGTCTGCGAAGCAGCCGTAAGACCTTCCTCAAACATATCTTTCATCGTATTCGATGCCGTTCGTTTTCAGGTACTGAATGAATTCATCTCGAAATGAAACCTTCACGTGATGCTCTTTCTGTCGTCTTAGATAATTGCGCACTTCCTCAACATCTGATTGACTTACCGCAAATGCGCCATAACCACGCTGCCATGAGAAATCTTTGACTTCTGGAAAAACGTCATGCATCCATCCGGTTGCGTTGGACTTGAGCTTTCTCGGCACGTCAGACAATGACCGATCCGGACGTAGCAAAAGATGAACGTGATCTTCGATTCCATTGATCTCTAATGAAATGCCTCCTACCCCACGAATAATACCGCCAATGTATTCATAAAGCCTTGGTTCGCATTCTGGCGTAATCAGCGGTCGGCGTTCCTTCGTTGAAAAGACAATTTGATAAAGAAGGTTCGTGTACGAGTCAGACATGGTGGCCTCCTCGATGATTGGTGCCGTAATTATCTAGCATCTCGAATCGTTGAGCACTGTCTGGTCTCTATCGGCCGCTTCGCGGGCTTTGAAAATCCTCTTGCATTCATTTCCTGGGGTTCCGCGGGCGCTCCACCCCAGGCTTTATGCTTCCGGCCGCTCCGCGGACTTTCAGAAATAATTTTCCCGTTAGGTGATCCCAAAGCCGTCCGGAATCCGCGTTATTAAGTGAACCGGGAATAAAACGATCATAGGGGGGTGGTCACGGGTATCGAGAAGGAGTCCGAAGATGAAGCTCAACGCCAAATACGTAGTTTTTTCAATCATTGGGGCAGCGACCGTTTATGTGATGTATCACAATGAACGTTTTATGGTCGACTCAGCGCATCCGGCCTGGCAGCGCTACGATTCTTTTAAGTGGTGGTTGCTGCCACACATCGTGTTCGGCACGATTGTGCTGCTGTTTGCTCCATTTCAGTTCTCAAATCGGTTGCGGCAGCGATTCACGAAGGTGCACCGCGCAATGGGACGCATGTATGTGCTTGGGGCATTCGTGCTCGCACCGACTGGTGCTTACATCCAGTATTTCCAGGAACGGATGGGAGCGCCGCGTTCCTTCACGGTGCTGGCAATCGTAGACGCTTTCATGCTGATTGTGGCTACGTCCTTAGCCGGTTTCTTCGGATACAAACGCAAGATCGCTTTGCATCGCCAGTGGGCCACGCGCAGTTATGCCATCGCTCTCGTCTTCATCGGTGCGCGTTTGGTGATGGGTGTGACCGGATGGGAAACCCTCGGAGTTGAAATTGTCCAGGCGATAATCTGGTCTTGCCTCGCGCTGTCAGTCGTGTTCGCAGATATTGCGATTCACTGGAATGAGATTCGGTCAGCTGTGACAGTGCCGGTTAAGACACGGGTTGAGTCGAGTAAGGCGAAGAGTCCTTTGCCAAAGAATGCGCTAGGTGCTACGTAAATCGCGGGGGGCGACTTGATACACGGGGGAGGGGGCATGGCATGCCGTGTCCCTGCGATCCGTTAAGACCTCACGGACCGAAGCGACGGCGATACGTAACGAAAAACTCGTTAAGAGTTCTCGTCGGCGAGCCGGCAGAATTCGACGACGCGGTTCTCGGCCCAGAAACGATCAGGGTCGCCATTTCGTTCGGCTTGCACAAAAGCGACGTGGCCGCCCTGTTTGGGTGCGATCAGCAGGACATATGGATTTTTAGTGACGGCCGGGTCGCGGAGTGGCGCGAAGGGAATGAACGGATCATCCTCGGCGTGAATGATTAAGGTGGGGATGCGAATCTGATCTATTACGCGAAGCGAGCTGGCGCGTTGGTAATAATCGTCAGCGTCTGCGAAACCATGCGCTCGAGAAGTGTAGCGATCGTCAAATTCCTTGATGGTACGCACGATGTCGAGTCCGCCGAGGTCGTAAAGCTCCGGAAACAGTTTGTGCTTGGTCCGAACCCGACCTTTCAGACGACGCACAAAGTCGCGATGATAGAGCCAGTTTGAACGCTTCATTATCAAGTCAGCGCTCGCGCTTAGATCGACCGATGGCGATACCGCACAAACACCCAACACTTGCGGCGGCGCATCCTGGGCGTATTCACCGGCGAGTTTCAAGGCCTGATTCCCGCCCAAAGAGAAACCGACAACGACGAGCCTGCTCACTTCCTCGCTCTTGATCAGTTGGTCCACTACGACATGGAGATCCGCACTCAGCCCGCCGTGATAGATCGTGGGAGTCAGGTGATCTGTGCCTCCACACGAGCGCAGGTTCATGCGAACCACGTTGAGCCCGGCAGCAAAAGCCTTGAAGGCGGTGCTTAGCATGTAGGTGGACTCACTCGATCCTTCGATGCCGTGCCAAATGACAACGGTGAGATGTTCCTTCGGATTTGGTTGCCAACGGCAATGGGCTAGCACCTGCGCATCGTCAGCAACCTGGAACAACCGCTGTTCATCGTCAACTGAACCAAAGCGCCTGCGTCTGGGCCAGGCGAAAGCGGCGAGCGTTTGCGCGTGTCCGTTTTGAAAGAGCGAGTGTGGTTTGAAAGGCCTGCTTGCAAACGCTTTGGCAACCTTCGCGAGAAACGTGCGCGAGGCAGCGAGACTCTCGGGATATTTGTCTGTTACCTGCACTAAAAGTTTTCTCTGGGGTGCTGCGTGGGTAGTAACACTCAAATACGATCCACTAAAAACACGAATCCACACTAACAATTGTTTCGTGTTGGTTCGTGTGTTTCGTGGATCGCTGCTCCCGACTTTCCGCTACGGGTTTGTCAGTTCAAGGGTGACGTCTACGGTCAGCGTTTCACGATTCGCTTTGATATTCGTGCCAAGCTTCGGTGGTTCCTTGCCCCCACTTTGTCGCTCCTGGGAAAGGCGCAGCAGCGCTCGGCCCGCTTCCTGTTTGAAATATTCATCCAGGTAACCCTGATCGAAAATGTCTCCGCGCTTCATCCGCCAGACATCACGCAGCGCCTTCGCATCGCGTTCCGTCAGATTTCTGAACGCCAGACCACCCATTCGATACTGGGGCCCCTCCAGGACGTCGATCTTGTACAAAACTTTCCGCGCGTTATCGTCAAACTCAGGCGTGGGCATCAAACGCGATTGAATATATCCCTGGCGTCCATATGCTTTCTGCACATCGATGAGTCCTCGATCAAACTTCACGCCGTTGGCGACTTCGCCCGGTTTAATTCCCAACACAGAGTTGAGCTGATCCGGAGTTAAAGCGTTAACGCCGGTCCAGTCGATGCCGGCCCACGAATAGATCAGTCCTTCTTCTACTGGAAGAGTTACGACCACGCCATTGTTCTGACACCTTGGATCAGGTTTACCGACCGGAGGCGCGAACTTCGCGCGCAATTGTCCTGCCTCGCGGTAGGCTGCAATTAGTTTCATGCCAGAGAATCCGCGCACTAATTCGCCGGAATAGTCGGTATCGAAGATCTCTTTTGCGATCGCGGCCAGCTTCTCTTCGGCGAGGTTCTTCGCGCCTGGAAAGCGGACGGTGCAGATCGGCATCTTGACGCCGCTCACGCTGAACATGTGTCCGAGCATGTGGCCGGAAAGATCCTGCGACGCCACGTATTCAACGGTGCCGGGAATCTTCTGATCGTTGAGGAGTTTCTGGAGGGCGCGCGTGATTGCCTCCGGCGTTTTCCCGATGTTGGGTGCGCGACCGGTGAACAAAGGCACTTCGCTCCGGACCGCCTCTATTAGTTGTTCATCAGTGAACCAGATGAAGTTGTCGAAGAAGACGGGCGAATCGCCGCCGCCGGCCTCTTCCACCTTGAACGTGACCGTTACTTTGTTGCCGGCAGTTCGAGTGCGATAAGCGACCTGCTTGAAGATGCCGCTGTCGAGCATTCGCTGCGCGGCGGCATCAATCGATTCGAGCTTGAATGGCTGGTCCGGCTTGAGTCCGCTGGTTGAGAGCGCTTCTTCGGCTTTGATCTGCTGGAGTCCTTCAAATTCTATCTTTGAAATCACGCGCGCGTCCTGCGCGGCAGCGAGCGGTGCGGCAAAGGTGAATACGATGAGGATCAGTAAATAATTTGTCAGGCGCTTCATAAGGGACTAAGTTTAACTTAAGAATCGCGGATGAGTCAGTTAGCCAGCGAAGCAGGCGCTGAGATGGTTAAATCAATTATGAGCGCAACGGAGTGGCAGTCGCGGACAATTCCTGATCTGATCATCGAAGTCTGGGAGGCGCTTGACTGCGAATCGGTAGGGGCGAGCGAGCTGGGACAGATCCAGCAGGTGCTCAGTGAAAGATTTGGCGAGGGCTCCGTGCCGAGCCCGGCTTCGATTGCGCGCAGCGTGGCTGATGAGGGCGCGGTGTTACGGCATCCGGAAGTTTTTGATTTCGATGCTGAGTGGCGCGAGCGAAAGTTGTCCGAATTACAACTGCCGCCCGGAATTAATTTCGGAAACCTGCCGGAGGCCTTTGATTCGTTTGTAAAGCTCGATCAAGAGCGGCAGAAACTTGAAGGTGAGAATGATGAACTGGGGCTAAAGCGCCTGCGCGAAGCGGTCGCCGAAGTCTTCGGTGATTCCCAGTTGCGTGCTGAGAGCAAGATCCTGGATCCTGCTGATCGAGAAGCAGCGAAAGAAATAGCTAACGCTCTCCGAGTTTGGTTGCAAGCGCCCGAATTGTTTCTCGATTGGTTCGACCTGCGCCGGCGCTCCCCTGAGTTTGTAAAGAAGTTTGGCGATCGGTAGATATGTGGTAGTGACCTCATGTTGTGGCTTGAGTATTGAGTCAGCAGGTTTTGGAACTTTCCTCGTGCCTCGCGCGAATTAACACTGAGCACGGGTTAACCGGCGATAGTGACCAGGGAAGTTTGGCGCGCACATCACCGATGAAGACGAATATCGACGTTGATGACATCGAGTTGCTCCAGAGAATGTCGGCTGGAGAGGAAGAGGCGATGACGGCGCTCTATCGCCGCCGGCAGGCTGGCATCTATCGCTTTGCCCTGCAGATGTGCGGGTCGCGAGCGCTGGCTGAGGACGTCACCCAGGAAGTCTTCATAGTCTTGATTCGCGACGGCCACAGTTTCGATCCAGCTCGCGGCACATTGATCACCTTTCTCGTGGGCGTGGCCCGCAATCTTCTGTTGCAGCGTTTGCGTCGTGAACGTTTTTATGCACCGCTGGGAGAGCCCGGAGACGAGGAAACGGCGTCGTTCAAGTCGCTTCAGTCAGTTGATGGGCCACTTGAAGAGTTTACGCGGATGGAATCCATCGCCTCACTTCGAATGGCGGTGCTGGCGCTGCCAACGCGATATCGCGAAGCAGTCGTGCTTTGCGACCTGCAGGAGATGAGTTATGCCGAGGCTGCGGAAGTATTGGGTTGCGCTGTGGGCACCGTGCGTTCGCGACTGCACCGCGGGCGGGCGCTCCTGATTCAAAAGTTGCGACCGGCCCGAGAGGAGCAGGCAAGTGAGGCCCCGGCAAAGTCAGCGAGGTGTTTTGCATGAACTGTCAGAATTTTGAAAGCATCATTAACGAACTCGTTCGCAACCAGATCATGGAGGCAGGCGTTCGCGAGCAAGCGCAACTTCACAGCTCAAGCTGCGCTTCATGCACGGTGAGATTGCATGAGGAACAAGCGTTAACACAGGGCCTGCGTGAGTTGACACTGTCGATGCGCAGTGAGAGCGCGTCTGTTGAAAGCGAGGCGACGGTTGCAACTGCGTTTCGCGCTCATCACGCCAGGTTAAGCGGCGCCGGCAGCGTGTCGACTTCAGCACCGCTAGTCGTCTTCAGTAAAGGTATTCGGCGTTATTGGAGTTACGCGGCGGCGGCGGGAATTCTGTTGGCAGTGGCGCTTGGATTCGTTGCGAATCGGCTTTGGAAAGCTGATTTCTCACCGGAACCTTCAGTTGCATCGAGGGAAAACAGTCCGGCCGTCAATCCGGCGCCCGCCAAGGCGCTGCCTATTGATCTTCCCGTTGCTTCGGGAATGCCCATACCGGACGGGGCAACACTCGAGGACATCTCGCCAACCCCTCGGAGTAATTCATTGAAACAGCCGTCAGCCTCGCGAAGGCGAATGGCGAAGCACACGAAATACACAGCGAACTCGGTAACAGTCCAGAGTCTCAACATTCTGGCTCCGGCGATGGAAGTCGCTACTGAATTTATTCCCATCGGTTTTGCGAATGCGGCAAGTGTGCAGGAGGGTGGGCAGGTGGTGCGACTCGAGATGTCTCGTTATGCGATGGCCCGGTTTGGCGTACCCATCAATCAGGAGCGTTACGACGAAATGGTTAAGGCTGATGTTTGGGTTGGCGCCGATGGATTAGCGCGCGCGATCAGATTTGTGCAGTAGCTCAGCATGAGCGCCAGCTTGTTCAATGTAGGATGTGAAGTCAGTACCACCTGCGGTAGCGGGTGGGGTAGCTGAGTCGATAAATCCAACGGACAACCCACCCGCTACCGCAGGTGGTACTGACGTCACCGGGCGGCAGGGTCCGTCTAGAAAAGGAAGATTGCCATGAAAAAAGAAGTTCGAAAATTGTGTGTTGTGGCCCTGACAGTCATCATTGGATCGGGTTGTATCCCTGCGCTTGCGCAGCAGCGTCAAACAGAACAGACGCAGCAATCGGAAGAAGCGCGAGTAATGGTGGAGCGATCCGCTCAGGATAAGGCGAGGACTTCGGACTTGGAGCGTCAGTATTTTGAGCGCGACGTCATCATGCAGGCGCCCGCTCAGGGAGATTACGTTTTTCTGGCAACGGAGATGAGCTTCGGCGGGTTGCTCGTGAAGGGCGCGCCTTATTCTGCCCAGGCCGTCACCGAAAGCACGCAGACATTGACTGATGGCAATCGCATCGTCAACAAATCCACGGCATCCGTTTACCGGGACAGCGAAGGACGCACTCGACGCGAGCAATCGCTCAAGGCGGTCGGACCCTATGCGAGCGCCGGACAGCACTCGCAAACGATTTTCATTAGCGATCCCGTCGCCGGAACGAGTTACACGCTTGATCCGGTTACTCAGACCGCGCGGAAAATGGCACCCTTGCGTTTCAAGGTTTCAGGACCAAAGGCGAACGATCCGCAAACCACAGCGCCGACGCAATACAAAATTGCTATTGAAGGAACGGGCGCCCAAACGGATGGAAAACAGTATCGAGTTGTTACTCCGTCCGATCCGGCCATGAAAAAACGTCAAATGGAAACCGGCATGGCCATGGGTTGGCTCGACTCGAAAAACCCATCGGCTCGTACCGAAGCTCTGGGCAAACAAAGTATTGAAGGAATAGAGGCCGAAGGAACGCGCAGCACAGTCACTATTCCGGCCGGCAAGATTGGTAATGTGTTGCCAATCGACATCGTGAGCGAGCGTTGGTATTCGCCTGAGTTGCAGGTCATCGTGATGACCCGTCACCTCGATCCGCGCTTTGGTGAGAACAGCTATAAGTTGACCAACATCAGCCGCAGCGAACCGGCGCGCGAGTTGTTTGAAGTGCCCGCAGGCTACACGGTGAAGGAAACTCCAAGTGCATTGTCAACTACGTACGGGGCAGCCACCGCAGCCGGAACCGGAACCTTATCGAGGTCTTACGAGGGGCCGATCACCGGCGGCATGCTTAACGGCAAGGCCATTTCCCTGCCGCTGCCGGTTTATCCCCCGATTGCGAAGCAGGCAAATGCCTCGGGCAGTGTGATGGTTCAAATCACGATTGATGAAGGGGGCAACGTGATTTCCGCGAACGCGGTATCCGGACATCCGCTGTTGCGTGCAGCTGCAGTCATGGCGGCGAGGGAAGCGAAGTTTTCACCGACTAAACTCAACGGCGAGGCGGTGAAGGTTACGGGAACGTTGCTTTACACCTTCGCGGCGCAGTGACAGGCTCTAACTTCGTCGCGTAAAAATGGGCCACGAGTACCAGACTCGTGGCCCATGTTCTATAAGGATCAGACAAGGATTAACAGGAACGACAGGATTGCGTTTGTGTTTACCGGCGCACTCTCTCAATCCTATTAATCCCTGGAAATCCTGTCAGTGTTCCGGTTCGCACTAGCTTTAGTCGTCGTCCTCGCCGCCGCGAATTCTTCCCTCGGCCCTCGATTGCTCAACCACCTTGTGAGACAGATTTCCGGGAAGGGGATCGTAGTGGGAAAACTGCATATGAAACGATCCGCGTGCGGCCGTGATCGAGTTGAGCGTTGATTGATAGTTAAGCATCTCAGACATGGGCACCTGCGCCTTAATGACCTGGTCCTTGCCGCTGGTTTCCATGCCCTGCACGCGACCGCGCCGTGAATTGAGATCGCCCATGATGTCGCCGCTGTTTTCCTGTGGCGCATGAATCTCGACGTCCATAATTGGTTCAAGGATCGATGGCTTCACTTTCTCCATCGCTGCGCGAAACGCTTTGCGGCCGGCAGCGCGAAATGAATGCTCGTCGGAGTCGACGTTGTGGTAGGAACCATCGATCAATTGCACCTTGAAATCCACTAACGGATAGCCGGCAATCGCTCCTGACAGCGCGGCTTCAACGATGCCTTTTTCGATCGCCGGCCGAAACTGCTGTGGCACGGCGCCGCCGAAGATCTTGTCTTCAAAAACAAATCCGCCGCCGCGTGGCAGGGGCTCAAACACCACTTTGCAATCGCCGAATTGCCCGCGCCCACCGGTCTGTTTTTTGTGACGGCCCTGGACTTCAGCGCGCTGCGTAATCGTTTCCTTGTATGGCACTTTGGGCGGGTGCAAAGTCACTTCCACGCCATAACGTTTCTTTAGTTTCTCTACGACAGTCTCAACGTGAACTTGTCCCGAACCGGAAAGGAGAAATTCCTTCGTCTGCACGTCGCGGGTGAAGTGCAGCGCCTGATCTTCTTCCAGAATCTTGTGCAGGGCCACGCTGATCTTCTCTTCGTCCTGTCTGGACTTCGGCTCGATCGCGAAAGCGATGGCCGCCTCCGGATATTCAACCGGCGGATACACAATGGGCGACTGCTTATCGCAAACCGTGTCGCCAGTTTGAGTCTCCTTCAGCTTGACGCAGGCGACGACGTCGCCGGCATGGGCTTCGGTCACCTTGTCGAGTTGTTTGCCCTGGACTACGTGCAAAGCCCCCAGACGCTCCATTGCTCCCTTGGCCGAATTCAGCACGTTGGCGTCCGTCTGTATCTTTCCGCTAATGACCTTCATCACATTGATGCGGCCGGCGAAAGGATCGGCGACGGTGCGGAAGACATAGGCAGAAAACGGTTCGCTATCGCTGTACTTGCGCGAAATCCTTTCGGCATCAGGAGCAGCGTCAACCGGCAATCCCCACTCGGCATCATGATGCGCCGGATCAGGCGCATAATCGACGATGCCATTCATCAAAGCTTGCAAGCCGACAAGCGTCGCGCCGGAGACGGCAAACACCGGACAAAGCTTACTTTGGGCGATCGCCTTGTTGATATTGGGAATGATGTCCGACTCTTCGAGCGTGCCGTTTTCAAAATATTTCTCCATCAACGCATCGTCGGATTCGGCGACGAGTTCGATGAGACGCTCGCGGGTCTTCTCAACAAAGTCGCGGCCCTCGCTTGGAATCTCGATTTCTTTCGCCTGGCCGTCCGGACCAAATTCATAAGCTTTCAGGTGGACGACATCGACCACGCCGCGAAAGTCTTTTTCTTTTCCGATAGGTAGCGTGAAAGGAATGATTGCCCGGCTGAAAGCTTTCTGAGCGCTCTCGACCGCCATGCCAAAATCTGAATGCTCTTTATCGAGCTTCGTCACCACCATCATGCGCGGAACGATAAACTCGTTTGCGTAGGCCCAGGTCTTTTCCGTTTGCACTTCAACGCCCTTGACGCCATCGATCACGGCGAGGGCACAGTCGGCAACGCGAAGAGCTGGACGCGCATGCGTCACAAACGCGGCGTAGCCCGGAGTGTCAATAAAATTAAATTTGGTTTCGCGGTGATCTAAATGAGCGAGTCCGAGATTGAGGGTAATTTTGCGGGCGATGGAATCTTCTTCGTGATCAGTAACGGTGGTGCCTTCGTCCACTTTCCCCCAGCGGGGCGTTGCGCCGGCGACGTAGAGAAGAGAACTGACTAGTTGCGTCTTCCCTGCGTCGCCGTGTCCAATGACCGCAAGGTTGCGAATCGATTCCGTAGCGTAGGCTTTCATAAGGGCGGTTCCTTTCGAGAGCGAATTATGTAGGACGGACAGACTTGGCTGTCTTTCGGCGGACCGGCCTGACCACGCCAGCGGGGCTGTTCCGCAGGGGAGCCCGTGGGAAAGCCTGCCGTACTTGTTTTGCCGGTGACACGTAATTTATCTGAGCGGGAAGGCTGATGGCAAGTAACCCGATAGCTTTGAGTTTATATGATGATCTTTGGATTCTAAATTACTTTCACTTGAGGCCGGCGAGAGTAAATGCTTTCAAACTCCGCGCTCCCGGGCGATCTCTAAAAGTTAATTGTGCATCCAAGTCGGCGAACAGATTTAGAGAAAAACAAGGGGATAAGTATATGTTTTACCGAAAATTCAACTTTTCCGCAGCCGTGCTGGTGCTGGCGTTACTAAGCACTGTGACCGGCTTCGCGAAGAGCGTAACAACCACAAGTTTTGCAAATACCAACGGTGAGACCCGCACTGAGGTTAGCAACCAGCGAGTGTTGCATCGCATAAACCTGGCCATCCTGATTCAGGACGACCTAACGTCGCAGGTCAGCAATGAACTTCGCGCGACTGCTGACTTCATTCGATCCCTGCCAAAGGGTTCGCGAGTGATGGTGGGCTACATTACGGCCGGCAGTCTTCAGGTGCGCCAGCCTTTTACCGCTGATCTTGAAAGAGCCGCCCGATCTCTGCGGATAGTCCGGTCAAGCACGTCTGCGTCGCCGTTCAATCCTTACGTGGAAGTAGTCGAAGCCTTGCGTAGTTTCGACAACGTGAGTGGCCAAAACGCCGTCCTGTTGATTTCGGACGGCCTGGACACATCGCGCGGTTTCGACATCGCGAGTTCGGCGCGAACCCTCGATCTCGATCGCGCGATCAAACATGCCAATAGTCGCAACGTGGCCGTTTACACTTTTTACGCACCGTCGGTTGGGCTGACGGGTCGTAATCGGATCGCTGCCAGCTATGGCCAGAATTCGCTCAACCGGTTGGCCGATGAAACTGGTGGCCGGGCTTTCTTTCAAGGCAGCACCGGGTTCGTAACGTTCGATTCTTATTTCAGGAGTCTGACTCGGACCCTTAACGAACAGAATTCCAGAACTTCTTAACCGGGAATCATCTGTACGTAGCGCCGCTGGGGTAGCAACTCCCCGGCGGCGTTTTTGTTTGATCTGGCGACATTATTTGCTTGGTTCGGCAAGAAGCTGAGTGATAAAGTTAATGCGCAAGCTGGACACAACCCAACTCAAAACGTGCGCGAATACTGTCTCATTGTCGAGGGTGCATATCTTTCCGAGCCCGAGGCTGAACATGCCCTGCGTGATCCCTTCATCGAAGACTGGGTCGAACAAACCGGACACTTCAAGATTCACAACATGGATGAAATTCTCATTGCGCCAGGTGTCACCCTTGGCTCGCTCGGCGTCGTTATGCTCGACGATCGTCTTTTCGAAATAGCCAGCACCGATCCCAGCCACCCACTGACGGAACAGAAAGCCAAGGGCGTGGCCGAGGCGCTACGCCGCCAGGACATGTTTGACGAGATCAAGGTCAAGGCCTGCGACGAAGAACTCGAAGATGACCCGGACGACGAACTGATCGACAACCCCATCGACAGTTAATACCCGCTTGGCCGGCCGCACTCCAAGTCTCAATCAGTAATGCAGCAATGGAACAAACTTTTCTTGGCGGTCGCGTAGTCGTAGTGGTGGGCGACATCACTCGCGAAAGCGTTGATGCGATCGTGAACGCGGCCAACTCTTCACTGCTTGGTGGTGGAGGGGTTGATGGCGCGATCCATCGCGCGGGTGGGCCGGCAATTTTGGAAGCATGCCGGGAGATCAGGCGAACGAGGTACCCGCCGGGCTTACCAGCCGGAGAGGCGGTGCTTACCACGGCAGGAGAGCTTCCGGCTCAATATGTAATTCATACGGTTGGACCAATCTATGGCAGCGCGGGTGGACGCGAAGCCGAATTGCTCGCGGCGTGCTATGAGAATTCGTTAAGACTCGCTGAAACTAATTCACTGCGATCGATCGCGTTTCCAGCGATCTCAACCGGCGTCTTCGGATATCCTCAAAACGAAGCTGCAAGGGTCTCTTCCCGGGCAATCTTTGATTTCCTCACAGCTAATGAAATGTTAGACGAAGTGCGCCTCGTCTTCTTCAAACCCAGCGATGCCGATATTTTCCTCAAACATCACGAACTTGAGCAAAAATGAGGTCAGTACAACCGCGCGGTAGCGGGTGGGTTTCCGACTGTAAGCGACATTAATGACGATCCAAATGGCGGACCGGACCCACCCGCTGCCGCGTGGTGGTACTGACCTCACGACAACGCCGAATCGGTGTAATCAGTAGTGTCTTAATTTCAATTTCTCTGCGTATTCTCAGCGGCCTCTGCGTCTCAGCGGTGCATCACCCGCAGGAACACTCACCGCAGAGGCGCAGAGAACGCAGAGGTGGCGCAGAGATTTCAAATTAGGATACTACCGGGTAATGGGTACTGATGCATTTACATCAGTACCGGGTAATGGCAATCTGCGGATGAGCCTATTCTGTGTTATAAGAACCGCTTTGTTTTGAGTTGAAGTACGAATTCTGAAAGGTCAGGAAAGAGTGTCTTTCCAATTTCGACAGGCAGGAATGCCTGTCCTACCTATCCAATGATTGAAACGATTGAAACGATTGAAGCCTTGAACACCAAAACCTCCGCAGCAGCACCAGTGCTTCCTTTCCCGCTTGAACCGCTCGCTCGACTCTCGTGGAATTATTGGTGGAGTTGGGCGCCCGACGGCGAAAGCTGCTTTCGGGACCTCGATCCGGTTGTCTGGCAGGAATGCGAACACAACCCGCGGCTGCTTTTGTCGCGAGTTTCCGAATATCGTGTCGCGGAGATGGCCACTGATCCCGTCTACCTCGCGCGCGTCAGCAAGCTGGGCAACGCCTTCGATAGTTACATGGCGCACGCAAAAAAATGGTCGAACCCGGACGCGGAAACCTCGATCTCGGCAACGCATCCGGTTGCATACTTCTGCGCAGAATACGGGGTTCACAATTCGCTACCGGTTTATTCAGGCGGCCTCGGCGTGCTGGCAGGAGATCATTTGAAGTCGGCGAGCGATCTCAGTTTGCCGCTCGTCGCCGTTGGTCTTCTTTATCGCAAGGGGTATTTTCGGCAGCGACTCAGTCTCGAAGGTTGGCAGGAAGAAAGTTACGTCGACACTGAGCCGGCGGAGTTGCCGCTGCATTTGGTTCAGAACGACGACGGCACCGCGCTCACGGTCGAGGTCTCGATTCGCAGCCGCCGCGTGCGAGCACAGGTTTGGCGCGCCGATGTGGGCCGAGTTGCGCTCTACCTGCTGGACACTAACATTCCCGAGAATGAGGAAACGGATCGCTGGGTGACCGGCCATCTTTATGGCGGCGATCGCGAGACCCGAATCGTTCAGGAAATGCTCCTCGGAATCGGCGGCGTCCGTTTACTTAGAAAGCTTGGAATCGAGCCGCACGTTTTTCATCTGAACGAAGGTCACTCCGCGTTTCTGACCATCGAGCTCGCTCGCGAGCTGATCCAATCGGAAGGATTATCGTTTGCGGCAGCGGCCGCGCGAGTGAAGCAGCGCGCCGTTTTTACGACGCACACTCCGGTAGCCGCTGGAAACGATGAATTTGACGTTGACCTTCTGACGCGCGCAGTGGGTCGCAGTTATGAAGAGGAGTTAGGACTAACCCACAATGAGTTTCTGGCCCTTGGTCGCATTGATGCTTCAAATCCGCGCGAACCTTTTGGGTTGACGCCGCTGGCGATTCGCATGTGCCGATCGACAAACGGAGTCAGCCGTAAGCACGGCGAAGTGTCGCGGGCGCTCTGGCAAAAGCTGACGGGAGAAGTTGACGTCGAACGCGTTCCAATTACTCACGTAACCAACGGCGTTCATGCGCCGACATGGGTATCGCCACTGATTCGATCGCTGTTTGAAACGCATGTCGGCGCAGACTGGGCCACGCGGTTGCTGGAGCGCGCTGAGTGGGAGCAGGGAATTGCCAGAATCTCCGACGCGGAACTCTGGGCAGCGCATTCGCTGATGAAAGCGCGTCTTGTGGCCTTCATCCGCCAGCGCTCATTTGAGGCACGGGTTACCCGCGGCGACGCCATGGACCATACCGATGCTGCGAAAAAGATATTCGAACCCGGCGTGTTGACCATCGGGTTCGCTCGGCGGGTCGCCGGTTACAAGCGCTGGAATCTTTTGCTCAAGGATCCTGCCCGGCTGCGGAAGATTATCAACGACGCGGAACGGCCCGTGCAGTTTGTGTTTGCCGGCAAAGCGCACCCACAGGATGGCGAAGCGAAGCTGGTGCTGCAGCAAGTGGCTAAATGGAAGTATGACTTGCGAGTCCGCGACCGGGCAGTGTTTATTGAAGACTATGATCACCAGATTGCGCGACAACTGGTGCAGTCAGTTGACGTTTGGCTGAATGTTCCGCGGCGGCCGCTGGAGGCTTCAGGCACGAGCGGCGAGAAAGTGGCGATTAATGGCGGGCTGAATTTGTCCATCCTGGATGGCTGGTGGCTCGAAGGTTACGACGGCACGAACGGCTTTGCGGTTGGCGACGCAACTGATGACGATACGCCGCAAACGATTACCGCCGCCGGCAATCCGGAAGCCGATGCCGGCGATGCCGAATCCCTTTATCGCTTGTTGGAAAATGAAGTGGCGCCACTTTATTACGATCGCGACGTGCACGGCCTGCCGCGCAAGTGGATTGCGATGATGAAACGTTCCATCGCCACGCTCGGACCGGAGTTTAATAGTGACCGAATGGTCGAGGAGTATGCGCGGCGGATTTACTCGTGAGCGCGGTTTCTGCGGCGAGCCCGCGAAGCTGGCGAAAGCAAAAAGCCTGAGGCCGAGCCCCAGGGATCTAGAAGATCGTGACCTTAGCCCGTGAAACCGGCGGTAGAGCCGACGAGTTTATTAGCGGCAATGGCTAACTCTCGGCTGTTCTTTCGCTCTCTTCGCGGGCTCGCGAGTTTTTGATGCCGCAACCCCAGGGCTCTGCTTCGCTCCACCCTGGGCTTTATGCTCCCGCCTGCTCCGCAGGCTCTTTGAAAGGGTTTGACCCGCGTAGGTCTTGTCTGACCAGGCGGACACAGCTTCAAGCACGTCTCGGACCTCCTCGCTATACGCCACTGAACGAGTCGATGTAAGATTCTCTCCAGCTCCCAAACAAAGTCAGTTCTACGTCCCTCGGAGGAAGCAAGTGCCACGACTCATAAGCCGGTTTCTGCTGCTAGCCGTTTGTCTGTCGATCAATCCGCTTCTGTTCGCTCAATCGAAATCAAATCCTGTCGACAAATTTCGCCAGCTCGAAGAATTGTTGCCCACGCCTAACGAGCAACGGTCTGCTTCTGGTGCCCCCGGTCCGAAGTATTGGCAGCAGCGCGCAGACTACAAGATTGAAGTAGAGCTTGACGACGCGAAACAGCGCATCATCGGCTCGGAAACCATCACTTACTTTAACCACTCGCCGGACCCGCTTAACTATCTCTGGCTGCAACTCGACCAGAACATTTTCGCCGCCGGTTCCGAAGCCAACATCACTGCCACCGCTCCGGAACTTAAGCGAGAACCGCCGCCGATTAGTTTCGACACGCGGAATCAGCCGGCGCCAGGCCAACCGCAACTACCCTACACCACTCTCGATCAGTTGTTGGCGCGGGAAGCCTTTGATGGCGCCGTCAGGATCACCGCCGTGCGCGATGGCCGTGGCGGTCCTTTGCGTCACACGATTGTCAAAACGATGATGCGGATCGATTTGCCGCAACCGCTTGCTCCCGGTCAGTCAACCGTCTTCTCGATTGATTGGAATTACAACATCAACGACCAGAGAAAACTCGGCGGGCGCACCGGTTACGAGTTCTTTCCCAAAGACGGCAACTACCTTTACGAGATTGCGCACTGGTTTCCGCGAATGGCGGCTTACAACGACGTTTCGGGCTGGCAACACAAGCAATTCCTGGGCTCAGGTGAGTTTACGCTCGAATTCGGCAACTACAACGTCGCCATCACCGCGCCCGCCGATCACATCGTTGCCGCCACGGGCGTGCTGCAAAATCCGGAAAGAGTACTGACAGCAGCGCAGCGCCAGCGTCTTGAACAGGCGCGCACTGCTAAAGAGCCGGCGCTCATCGTCACGCCCGCAGAAGCGAAAGCAAACGAAAGGAACGGCGCCGAGAAAACCAAAAACTCCGCCAGCGGGGCGAAAAAGACGTGGGTCTTCGCCGCCGAGAATGTGCGCGACTTCGCCTTTGCGTCTTCTCGCAAGTTCATCTGGGACGCGCAGGGCCACAACGTCGAAGGTAATCGCGTGCTGGCGATGTCCTTCTATCCGAACGAAGGCAATCCGCTTTGGGCCAGGTACTCCACGCACGCCATTATTCACACGTTGAATGTCTATTCGCGTTACTCATTCGCGTATCCGTATCCGGTAGCGCAGTCGATCAATGGGCCGGTTGGCGGCATGGAATATCCGATGATTTGTTTTAATGGGCCACGGCCTGAGCCCGACGGCACTTATCCGGCGCGCACAAAGTACGGCCTGATCTCAGTTGTGATTCACGAAGTCGGGCACAACTACTTTCCGATGATCGTAAATTCGGACGAGCGGCAGTGGACCTGGATGGACGAAGGGCTGAACTCGTTTTTGCAGTTTCTGGCCGAACAGGAGTGGGAAACAAATTACCCTTCGCGCCGCGGCGAGCCGAAGGACATCACAGAATACATGCTGTCTGACGCGCAAGTGCCGATCATGACAAACTCCGAGTCACTCCTGCAGTTTGGCAATAACGCCTATGCGAAACCGGCAACGGCGCTGAACATCCTGCGAGAGACGATCCTGGAGCGCGAGCTTTTCGACTTTGCCTTTCGTGAATATGGAAGGCGCTGGAAATTCAAACGCCCAATGCCCGCGGATTTTTTCCGCACGATGGAGGACGCCTCGGGAGTGGATCTTGATTGGTTCTGGCGTGGCTGGTTTTACACGACCGATCATACGGACATCTCGATCGAAAATGTGCGCCTTTACAACGCCGACACCGCGAATCCTGAAGTGGACAAAGCGCGCCGCCGCGCTGAGCGAGAAGCTGAACCGGAAACACTCTCGCAGAAACGCAATCGCGCGCTCCCGAAACGCGTCGATCAGTATCCTTCGCTGCGCGATTTCTATAACTCCTATGATCCTTTGGACGTTTCGGCTCAGGAACGGGAAGCGCATCAGGCTTTTCTTGCAGGGCTCAGCGATCGCCAGCGCGAGCTGATTCGGTTGGGGATGAATTTCTACATGGTAGATCTCAAGAACGTTGGCGGGCTGGTGATGCCGGTGATTTTCCAGATCGAATATACCGATGGGACGAAGGAAGAGTTGCGAATTCCTGCGGAGATCTGGCGCTACAATCAGAGCGACGTGTCCAAATTGATTATGACGCGCAAAGAGATTCGGTATCTGACGGTGGATCCGCATCTGGAAACTGCCGACGCTGATTTGTCGAATAACTATTTCCCTCGACGGCCGATTAAGTCACGCTTGCAACTTTTCCGCGATCAACAGGCGCCGATGAATCCGATTCAGCAGTTGGAGCGCAAGAATTGAGTCTCTGTGCATCACGGAGGACGCACAGAGCGAATTGAAATGAAGCAAACAATCCGGATCGTCAGTTTAGCGCTGATTGTCATCGCCGTGGCGCCAGTCGCGTTTGCGCATCGCTATCACACCAGCGTCACGCGGCTCGAGTACAAAAGCGAAGATCGCGTGGTTGAAATTACGGTGCAAACATTCGCGGATGATGTCGAAGCCGCCCTTAGCAAGCGCAGCGGCGTGAGAAACGTTCAGCTCGATGTCGATTCCAAAACAAACGCGTTGCTGCTCCAATATCTCAGTAGCACAATTGTGCTGAAGAATGGTGATGACAAACTCGAAGTGGAGTGGATCGGTATGGAACTGAAGGGCCACTCGGTTTGGTTTTACCTGCAAGCGAAGGCGCCGGAAGGACTCCCAAAAGCCACCTTAAGCAACAATCTTCTTTTCGATCTCTTCACCGATCAAATCAATATCGTCAACGTGTTCAACAACGGGAAAAAGAGCAGCCTTACCTTCAAACGCGGTGACGCGCCCAAAGCGGTCCCATAAACAGGCGTCACTTCGAAATCCTAAACCAGTCCTCATTTGCGGAACTCGTCCAGCTTCGCGATCGTTGCGGTTTTCCTCGAGTGATAAGCCCAAAGAACGCGAAGGTTTTCGCAAAGGACGTAAAGCACACTGGACCAGTCTCGGGCGCGCGTCCACACAAACAATCGCCAGCGCCCTCTGTGGTAAACTTAGCGGTTGTTGTCGCCGCGGCGTAGTTGGCCCAGATATTTGTATCAAATGAAATACTGCACCCTCTGCAAATCCAGGTATGAAGACAGCCTGAGCTTCTGTCCCACCGACGGTGAGGTGTTGGAAGAGGATCCCTCCTCGTTTGTCGGCACAGTTCTCGATGGCCAGTATCAAATTGAATCCATCCTTGGCAAAGGCGGGATGGGCGCAGTTTATCTTGCGCGCCACATCCTTCTGGGCGATCGGGTGGCGATAAAAATTCTGCCTCCGGAAGTGCGAAACAATGCCGATTGGTTGCGTCGTTTCCGGCGAGAGGGCCAGGCAGCGCGCCGGCTGCGACACGCAAACGCAGTCGCGGTCCACGATCTGAGAACGGCGGGCGACGGCACGATTTACATGGTGATGGAGTATGTCGAGGGCCAAACGCTCGACGCAGAGCTGAAGCAGCGAGGACGATTCACTCCCGCCGAGGCCTTTGAGATTCTTGAACCAATCATGAGCGTCCTGAACACGGCGCATGCAATGGGCGTGGTCCACCGGGACCTAAAACCCGAAAACATCATGATTGCCAACGCCGCTCCCGGGCGCGACTCTTCCGTGAAACTGCTCGATCTCGGCATCGCGAAGATGCGGGAAATCGCCGGAGACGCCAGCGGTTCGACCGAACTAACCATTGCCGGCCAGGTGCTCGGCACTCCTTATTACATGTCGCCGGAGCAGTGGGGCGAACTGTCACGTGATGGCAATCCGGAGATTGATGGACGCGCAGACATCTACAGTTTGGGTTTGGTGGCTTACCAGATGATTAGTGGTGGACGACCTTACTCGGGCACCACGCTTCATGAATTGCGGCGCGAGCACATTTACGTTAGTCCGCAGCCCTTGCGAGAAAAGATGGCGGACGTTTCGCAGGGTTTCAGCAATGCGATTGACCGCGCGATTGCCAAAGATCGCGATGACCGGCAATCAACTGCCGGTGAACTCGCTGCGCAGTTGCGCTCGGCCCTTGAGGGAAATGAACTTCCGGTTGCTGACCGAACGATGCCCGATATTCCGCGGCCTCAGAGTTCTCATGCTCACACGCGAGACGTGGCCGGCGGCCTGGAAACCAAGTCTGACTTAAATGCGCCGACGATTATCACTATCGACTCTGTTCCCACTTCGCCGCCCAGCACCGGATTACCTCCTCGACCGGCGCAGGCTGCTCCACAGGTCGCGGCAAACGCCGCAGGCCAAGGCGCGCCTCAGGCGTATTTGGCCGATTTGGGCTCAAGCGTAACCGTTCAGCGTCCGTCATCCATTCCGGCTGATTCATCTGGACCAAAAAAGAGTGGCGGCAAGTCGTTTGCCCTGATTGGGGCAGGCGTGTTGTTGCTGGTTCTCGTGGTGGTCGGCGTCGGCGGATTTTTTGCGATCAACTGGTTGAAAGCAAAACCAACTGAGCCAACTGACGCGCCGGGTGTCGTAGCGTCATCGAATCCGGCCCCGGTCGAGATTGGTCGCTACTGGCTTGAAGTTTTCCCCGAATCTTCCACAACGGCGCCATCGAACATTGCGGGCGCGGCGCCGCTCGCTTCAGGGCAGACCTTTCGTTTTCGATTCGTATTCTCGGAAGCCGGATATCTCTACATCGTTGGCCCGGGCGAAGGTAACGAGCCCGTGATGTTTCTAACCGGAAAGCCGGCGCCGGAGTCTGGACTAAGCACGAATGCGGTGGCCAAAGGCGCTGCCGTGAGCTTCCCCGCCGGTTCATTCCCTGACGGAACTCCCCATTCAATCACCCTTGACAAGAAGGCGGGCACGGAAACGTTTACCATGATCTTTTCAAAGGAACCGCTAACCAACCCGGCGTTTCTCAACGCTCAGGCAACTGGAACACCTTTGGGAGATTCAGAAAAGGCGGAACTGGCGAGTTTTCTCGCCAGGCACAAAACCGGCGAACCTATTACGGAATTAAATGACAAGGATGCAAACGCACCTTTTGTCGCTGTAAAATTGCCGCTATCAAGCGCGCCGGGGGAATCGGCTGGACCAATCGCATTTGAAGTTCGCGTTCAACATAAGTAATCTCGTTCCCGTCTAAGTTGTCGAAGGAGAGAGTAATCGCAATGAAATTTAAGACAATATTCTTAGGATTGTTGGTTTCACTCGCATGCCCCGGGCTGAGCCAGGCCACAATGGCACAGGATGAGGATGTGCGTGGCGCCTTTCTTACCAGCCGGCCCAAAGCGTCGGCTAATAAAGGGAAAACGAGTGGCGCCGGCACGAGGCCCAGTCGACGCCGGCCCAGGACAACCCCGGCAAGTCCTGCAGAAGGAAACACTCAGACCACCGGTGACCAAAAATCTTCTGCGAATACTCCCCCGAAAGTTATGGCCCAGCGTCTCGGTCTCGGCTTGACGCTATTCATGCGCGATTCAAATGGACTCTCAGTTCGCGTTGATCCGGGCCGTGAATTTCACAAAGGCGATCGTGTAAGAGTGCTGCTGGAGACAAACGCAGACGGCTACTTATACATCTTCAATACCACCAACGGCGGCCCGCCGATGATGATCTATCCCGACCCGCAGTTGGACGAAGCCGGGAATTACATTCAAAGCCACGTGCCCATGGAAATCCCTTCGAGACTCGCCGCGGAAGAGAGACTCAAGTGGTTCGCCTTCGATGCGAATGCCGGCGTCGAGAAACTGCATTTCGTGTTCACGCGCGAACCGTTGGCGACGGTCCCCATCGAAGACGACTTAATCAGTTACTGCCGCGCAAACGAGGGAAAATGCCCCTGGGCTCCCGGAGAGGAAGTGTGGAGCAGAATTCAGAAGCAGGCAGCTGAGTCGGCTCAAATCGCGAAACCAAAAGGGCTCGGCAAGGGGCAAACGAGCGCTGAGCAGCAAGCGGTCACGCGTGGAATCGGGCTCAACCGCGACGATGCCGAACCCTCGCTTATCATGCTGACAGCATCAACCGGCAGCGACATGCTGGTCGCGACGCTGGAATTGGTTCACAAAGTCGCCAGCCTGGACAATGAAGAAGGCGCGAACGAAGCCGCGGTCCAGGTTGAGGAACAACCGAAGCGTTAAAGCGAGGAGAATTCACAATGAGCGCGACCGGAAAGCAATCTATCGCTTTCGTTTTATGTGCGAGTTTGTTGATTAGTTTCCCGGCTTTTGCGTTTTCGTCGAAATACGAAACCGAAGCGCCGGCAGTTATTCAGCAGGCTGACCCGGCCTCGGCCGCGCTACACGAAGGCAGACGCCTGCTCAAACGGGGCAAAGGCGATCAGGCCCTCAGTCAACTTCAGACTGCCCTTAATCTCTACACCGCTTCCAACAACAAACACGGCATTGCTGCGGCGCACAAAGAGCTCGGCGATCTTTACCTGCGTCAGGGCCAGGACAAGACCGCCCTGGACCACTACCAACAGGCTTATCAAGCGCTGACCGGAGCCTTAAGCAAGGAACAGCGCGAGGCCGCCGCTGGGAGCGCCGCTGCGCGCATGGTTGATTCGAAGGCCGGCACCGTGGCGGAAACTGCGGCCAGTGTTAAAGACACCAGCTTCAACGCCAAACTTCTGCTCGCCAGGATCGGCGACACTAATTACCGTCTCGGCCGCATGGCTGAAGCGGCGTCGGCCTACTCGCTGATGGATCCGAAAAAGCCGGAGAGCGCTGCGAAGAAAGCCGGAGGAATGTTTGGCAAGTTGGCTTCGGGCATCGCTATTGGAAACGCTACTGACAGCGTCGCGCTTGGGTCAGCCGCCGAGGCTATCGGTGGAGCGCTGGTTGTAAAGAAGGAACTGGATCAGTATCGCACGGCGATCGTTTACATGACTTATGAAGTCGGCATGGGCCGCATCGCGTTTTCCAAAAACGATCTCGTGACTGCGCAAACCCACTTTAAGAACGCTGCCGACGCGGGCAAAGGCGCCTTGCCGATGATTGCCAACCTGGGTCAAACGCGCCGTTTTCGTGCCGCTGCGCGCACCAGTCTGGCTGATGTCGTTTGGAGGCAGGGAAATTACAAAGAGGCGAGCAAGCAATACGAACAAGCGGCGAAAGGTGCAAAGGAAGATAAGCAACTCGACTTGATGTGGCCCGCGCAACGCGGGCTGGGCCGCAGCCTTTGGTCGCAAGCGACGTTGGAAAAGGACGCGAAGAAGGCCGCCAAGATGCGGGAAACGGCAGTGGGCCACTACCGCGAAGCGATCAATACGATCGAAACACTTCGCGCCGGCAGTTTGCGGGCGGATGAAGCTCGTACAACTTTCCTGGCCACCACCAAGGATGTTTTCGATGAGACTGCCACCGGTCTTGCTGAGATGGCTCTAAATTCCTCTGCGGCGCCTGGCGCTCCTCTCGAAGGCAAAGGACTCGAGTATGCAGCCGAAGGTTTCAGGGTTATCGAGCAATCGCGCGCGCGTTCATTGTTGGATCTATTGAGCGAAACCGGCGCTTCCATCACCGAAGGTATTCCCGCCGATCTGCTCAAACGCAAACAGGAGAATCTAGATCGCCAGCAGGAAATCGCCGAAGAGCTGATGGGGATTAGTCTCACCGCCGACGAAAAGAAGACGAAACCTTCAGATCTAGAAGGTCAACTCGATAAGCTGCAAACTGAGTTTGACGATCTCGAAAACAAGATCCGAATTGCCAGTCCGCGTTATGCCAGTCTGACCGGGGGCCAGCCCTTGTCGCTCGCTGAAGTGCAACAACAAGTGCTGGACGACAACACAGTGCTGCTCGAGTACAGCCTGGGGAGCGACGCTTCGTATCTTTGGGTGATCACGAAATCGGGCGCGTCAATTTTCAAGCTCGCACCGCGAGGCACGATTGAGAAGCTGGCCACCGACCTGCGCGCACAGTTAATTCCTACGAAACTTCAGCGCCGCATCGTCGGGATCGACGTGATGGCCGACACGCGAGGGCTGGGCATCAGCGCTACTCCGTTTGCCGAAGACGCCGCAGGCTTTGTCGCCGCTGCCAGCGCACTCTACAAGGCGGCGGTTGAACCCGCCGCTTCGATTATCGCCGAGAAGCGTGTGCTGGTCGTAGCCGACGGCGCCTTGAATTACATTCCGTTTGAAGCCCTCGTGAAGTCTGCCGACGCGGCTGACTATTCTTCGCTCCCGTATCTGATTAAGTCGAACGAAATTGTCTATTCGCCTTCCGCCTCGGTGATTGGCGCGATCCGAAAACAGGAAAGAGCTAAATCTGGCCGCGCCATGCTGGTGGTGGCGGATCCGGTTTTCAATTCAAATGACGCGCGCGCAAAGGGCGCGAGTGCGGCCGCCGGTTCCGGCGAGACGCGCGGGCTGGGAATAGCCAGCGCGCTGACGGACGTGGCGGGAAAGGATGCTGACGCCAACGCGCCGGCAAAGATGCAGGGTTTGCCGTTGGCCCGACTTGGAGGCACGAAAATAGAAGCCGATCAGATCGGGAAACTCGTGAAGGCATCCGGATCGCAGGCCGATCTCTGGCTCGATCTCGACGCGAGTGAAGGAAATCTGGCAACGCGAGACATCAGCAAGTATCAGTTTCTCCACATTGCCACGCACGGATTGCTCAACGCCGAGCGTCCACAGTTTACGGGGCTGGTTTTGTCCCTGGTTGGTAACAAGAGCGACGATGGGTTTCTGCGGACGGACGAGGTTTTCAACCTGCGTCTTGGCTCTCCGCTGGTTATTCTCTCCGCTTGCGAAACGGGATTGGGAAAAGAGAAGCGCGGCGAGGGAGTGATGGGATTGACTCGCGCGTTCATGTATGCAGGCGCGCCGACGGTAGGCGTAAGTCTGTGGTCAGTGGCCGACAAGTCGACTGCCGATTTGATGACAGATTTTTATAGACGCCTGCTGTCGTCGCCGGCGTCGTCATCCGGGACGTCTTCGGCCGCCGTTACCCCCTCAGCCGCCATGCGCGACGCTCAGCTCGCGATGATCGCGGGCAAGAAACACAGTGCGCCGTTCTACTGGGCTCCGTTTATCCTCGTCGGCGACTGGCGATAATACGGTGAACTGAGGCGTTCTGCCTGCATTCGTGAGTCTTTACACTTCATGACTCCGTTCTGGTCTTTCGCGTCCAAATCATTCCAAAACCCCGGCTGCGTAGTTTCTTGGCTGTGCTTTCGGGGAACCTTGGCGTCCTTTAGGGTTCAACGAACTGCCTAATCGCAAATCGTCCAAAGAAAGACGCCGAGGGCCGCAAGGGGCAAATGCATCGAGCCTCATGATGCACGGTTTGTCGCGACACTGCCCGTAAGCTACTATCAAATCAGCGAGGTTAGGGTGCATATGGGGAATCTTTTTGTCAGGGTTAAGGATACGGAATCCTTCGAAGCGTTGACTAAGCGCTCAGCGGAGCAGCCCATTGTCATCTTCAAGCACAGCCTGACCTGCCCGATTAGTTCAGCTGCTTATGAACAGATGACACGATACGACGGCGAGGTGGCGCTCATTGAAGTGCAGGTGGCGCGCAAACTTTCAAATGAAATCGAGATCAAGCTGGGCGTGCGGCATGAGTCACCGCAGGTGATCGTCCTGAGTAAAGGAAAGGTGGCATGGGACGCTTCCCATTTTAAGATCACTGCCGATGCAGTTGCAGAAGCAGTGCGCAAGGCAGTAGGTGGTGCGTAGGACAGACATTCCTGTCTGTCCAAAATGAAATTCATAGTGGCGAGAACAGGCAGGAATGCCTGTTCTACAGAGAAAATGATTACTACTACTGAACGACGTGGACCGGCGATTGAACCGCGTGAGATTAAACAGGAAGGCGAGTCGGGCCTTCGCATTACCTGGGCGGACGATTGTGTCTGCGTTTATACTGCGGCTGAACTCCGGCGCGCCTGTCCATGCGCGCAATGTGTCAATGAATGGACCGGGCAGCGGGTTTTGAAACCGGAAGCGATTTCTGATGAGCTGACGATATCGGACCTTAGCGTGGTCGGGCGGTACGCGCTAAACTTTCGCTGGAGCGATGGACACGAAACCGGGATTTACAGTTTTCGCTATTTGCGGGAACTGGGCGATAGATAAAGGTACCGACGACAAGCGACTGGGGAGTGTATGAACGAACAAGATTTCTTCAACGAAAAGCAGGAACTGAAAAAAGCGACCTTTAGTTGTCCTCACTGTCGCTCTCGCGACGAGTATGACGTGCGCTGGTTGAAGCGAACCAAAAAGGCGGCACCTCCGCGTGGCGGGAACGAGCAGGATCGTATGCGTTTTCAGAAGTCCCGGGATTACATGGTGCGCATTGACGACATGCTGGCTTGTCGAAGCTGCCGGCGCCGGTTTGATATTCCGAGTTCGCAGTCGGTGGTGTTTATCTAGACAACGAGGAACCGCTAGCTGTGCAGATCTTCTTCGTTCCGCAGGAACGACGTTTACAGCCGTCCGTCAAATCAACAAAATTTCTGCTTGTTGCTTACCTCTATAAACATTTGGCTCCTGACGGAGCCACAGAGCTACAGCCGTAAAAATGTTGCAGCTGACACGTTGAGCGGACGAATAATCCGCTAGTCTGCTCGCCTTCGTCCAATATCACTTAGAATACAGCTAACCCGTAGTGGCTTAGGCATTGCACTAGCGGGAGAGCAGCAGTTTCATGTCCGACAAGCTTTAGCTTGTCGTGCGCATGGACAGAATAGAGATTCGTCGGCGCTGCCGGTTTGAGTAAGCCAAAAGGGCGGGAATAATGAACAACGAAGAATTTGCGGGAGCCAGCAAGACCAATACATCATTCTTATCACCACTCGAGCGGCGCCTCGCGCCCTACGTGTTACCGAAAATTCCCAAGTGGCTGGAGACTTACCACCTGACGATGCTGACGCTCATTTGGTCGTTGCTGATTGTGCTGTTCAGTTTCTTCGCGGCAACCAATCTCCGCTGGCTGTGGGCGGTGTCGGCCATGATTGCATTGCAATGGGCGACGGATCATTACGACGGTAAGATTGGTAAGTATCGCAATACGGGACTGGTCAGATGGGGCTATTACATGGATCACCTGCTCGACTACGTCTTTCTCTGCTCCATCCTGATCGGCTACTCATTTATTCTCCCGGACAGCTCGCGTTTCCAGTTGCTCTTGATGCTTGCACTTTTTGCGGCGTACGATTTCAGCACTTTCCTCGCGTTTGCCGCCATGGACAAACTTCAGATTAGTTATTTGAAATTTGGACCCACCGAGTTTCGCCTCGCTCTGATTATCATTAACGGGCTGCTGGCTTCGTTTGGCACCCGTCATATGATTGGTGCTTTGAAATGGGTCAACGCCGGCGCCGCAATCGGATTATGTGTTCTTGTGTATTCGACGCAGAAAAAGATTTGGCGCCTTGATATGGGTGCCAGGGAATCAGCAAAGGTCGTAACCGTCAAGCCCAGGGCCGACAAAACGTACGTGGCCGCCGAAGAGTGTACGTATTAATACCGACTGGCCAGACTTCCCAGGTAGAACAGAAACAATCCATTTAGTTCAGCTGATTCGTATTTTCTCGTCAGGAGAGATGGCGGACGGAAATCCCTTTCCATGAGGAAAAGCGCGGATCGAAGGGCTTCAAAGCGGCTGGACGAGTTGCAAAGAAACCGCATCTACCGCGTTGCGGAGGTGGCGCAAAACTCGTGGCTTGGCTTTTGCAAGGTGACTAATGCTGAAAAAAATGCAAGACTGTAAAGAACTAACGTTCCTTACCCGTGGAATAAGAGCCACCAAACAAGAATCACGGAACTCTTCTTCAGCAAGATCGTTAAATTGAGACAAGTAAATAGTTAAGGGCCCACCAGGCTGGGTGTAGAAATGTCAGAAAAGAAAATAATTAGAGTAATCAAGAAGGACGAGCGAACGCGCAAGCAGAAACCCGCCCCAAAAGAAGCCACGCCGCGACAAACCGCGCGTGAAATGGTTCAGACCGTCACCAATTGGGTTAACGAAGTTCAGCAGAAACGCCGCGTAGAAACCGCCAACGCCATCAAATTGCTGTTGCCGGAGAATCCTCGCACCAGCGAGGCCTAGAAAGTTCCCTCCAGCGAAGCGTAGAGTCTTCCTCCAAAACTTTCCCATACTACATTCACACGACAGGAACCCAGTTCGTGGGATGCGGTGTGTCCTGGTGCTCCCCGCCGGCTGATTCGCCAGGTTGATATTGACACTGGATAGCCGGGGCGATAGCTTTCCGGCATGACTTCTCAGGATTTAGCTCCTACAGGAAACGTTTCCGAGGCCTTTGTCGCAAACGCTCGCACGCTTCTCAGCGAAGAATATCTTCCTAAAATTGAGCGCTGCCTCGAGAAACTCAGTAACGAGCAGATCTGGTGGCGTCCAAATGAAGAGTCGAACAGCATCGGCAACCTGATACTTCACCTGTGCGGTAACGCGCGCCAGTGGATTGTGTGCGGGTTGGGCAACGAAGCGGACAGACGCGAGCGCCAGACAGAATTTGACGAGCGCGGCGGAATTCCACGGGAGGAGCTGGTCAAACTTCTCCAGGAAACCATCGCCGATGTGGACAAGGTGTTGGCTGGCTTCGACGTATGGCAACTGCTCGAGGTCTACCAGATTCAGGGCACTGAATCCACTGCACTGGCGGCAATTTTCCACGTGACCGAACATTTCTCAATGCATACTGGTCAAATCATCATGGTCACCAAGATATTGGCGAAGCTCGATCTCGTTTTCTACGATTTTTCCAGCGGCATGCCAGCGCACACCTGGCACGAACCAAAATGTTGATCTGTGGCTGCGCCGGACCGTCGCTGCGAATTTCCATCTTTCAAAAGCGCGGCATTACCGTTTAAGATAAGCCCACATTGATAATGCGAGAATCACAGGCGGGGTGCTTGTGACAATTTGAAGCGAGGAGATCCTAAGCTGAATGACTTACGTCGTTGCTGAACCCTGTGTGAACTGTCGTTACACTGATTGCGCGCTCGTCTGTCCGGTTGAAGCGTTCCATCTCGACGATGACATGCTGCACATCAATCCGGAGACGTGCATTGACTGCGACGCCTGTGTGCCGGAATGTCCCGTGGAGGCAGTTTTCGCGGAGGCGAATGTACCGCCCGAGTGGGCCCACTTCACCCAGATGAATGCGGAGAAGGCTCTGAGCGGCTTACCAACAATTACGGCGCGACTCGATCCTCTTTGTGAATCGGTAGCGCATTAGATACGGATATGAAATGAAAAAAGGCACTAAGCGTCTGCTGGGCGGCATCGCGTTGGCCGCCGGCGCTGTCGGCGCAGCGGGCGCTTTCATCAAGAAGAACAAGCGAATGGGAATTCAACCACTACGGCCGGCCAGCAAGGCTGAGAATGTTTGGGCGCGGCCGGGAATGACGGTCACATTTCGAGCCGAGTTAATGCCGGGTCGAGACCGGGAGGCAAGGACCGCGCGCGTGAAAGAATTATTGCCGAGCGGGAGAGTGTTGCTGCACGAAGTGGCTGGTGAGCACGCCCAGAATGAGTTTGACGCGATCAGATAAGAAGTAAGTCTAAACCACTCCTACCATTCATAAATCTTCCCGGATTCCATCACGCCCAGGCCGGGCACTTTAAGCGACTTAAGTTCTTCAATCACCGTTGCTCTATAGGCCGGCTTAATGTGGACGGCGAGAATATCCAGTCCATTATGACTGAGCTTCCCCAACTCGCGTTTGAGCGAAGCCGGGGTAAAGTGGCGCGAAACCTCCGCGAGCTGGGCCATGGAATCGGGAAACGAAGCTTCGATCAGCAAGGCTTGAAGCCGTGGCGCGCGATTCACAACTTCCCAAAACTCATCCGTTTCAGCGGTGTCTGAGCTGAACGCGACCGTTGTCTTGCCATCGGAAACAACCAATCCAACGGTTGGGACAATATGATTCACGGTCACGGCTGTGACGCTGAGATGAGCAACCTTGAATTCCTCGCCCACCAGAATCGGAACGTATTCCATCACTGGTCCAAAATCGTTCTTCAGTTCCGAAAATCGCGGGTAGACGTTCCAGTTGAAAATGTCTCGCTCCAGCGACGAAATCACTTCCGGAGTCGCGTGAATCCGAACCGGGCTTGTCAGTGTGGGGAAAAGATCATCAATAAAGATCGGCAGGCTGGCGATGTGGTCCATGTGAGGATGGGTGACGATTATGTCACGTACCTTCTCGCGCTGTTCGCTGTTCAAGGCCAGCGCAATGCTGCCGGCATCAACCGCGACACTTTCGTCGATCAGAAAACACGTCAGACGTTGTTCGGGAGTTGCGTGGCCGTCGCTGTCAAAGGTGCTGGGTAAGAGTTGAATTCTCACGGGTTAGCTCAGGAGCGAAGGCCAACGTTGCGATGCCGGGCAAGTATAAGTCAATCGCCTGGAAATGGGCGAATTTTTGTTATTGCGTCGCTGAGGGTTAACTGGTCCTTAACTGCTTCAACAAACTCTCCAAAGCTTGCCGGTAGGTCGCTTCGCGTTCGGCAGCATCAGCGGCGGAAATTCCACGGGCCAACCTGCTGCGATGAAAGGCGAGCTCACTGGCGGTCTGGTTCAATTGCCGGCGAGCTTTCCAGTGACTCACGCCGCCGCGAGAAAAGGCATTGTATGAGGCGCCCATGCGCCCGCGAATCGAACAGAGTTGGTTGTATTCCTCCTGGGTCAAAAGACCTCCGTGAAAATCCGGCGTCAGATGTTCGCGAATCAACTGTCCCTCGCGACGCAGGGCCAGCGCGATAACGACAAACATGATGAAGAAAGCCGGGATCATTATCAGGATGTACATCAGGATGAATCCGGCGTCGCCAAAAAAGACCGCCGATCCATTCCAGATGCTGTGCAGGGATATGGCGGCCAGGATCCCGACCACCGGCACCACTAGTTTCACGAATAGATTCCGAGATTGGCGCGCGAGCCCAAGACCGATGCCAGTCATGCTGGTAAACATTGGATGGGCGAAGGGCGCGAGAGCCCCGCGGATGATGAAGACCAGCGTCAGGGTATCGCTGCCCCCCAGCATCACCGCCTTGCCGTAGTACTGAATGTTTTCCGTCATGGCAAAGCCGAGTCCGACCATCGCTGCATAGACGATTCCATCAATCACGCCGTCAAACTCATCTTTCTTCCAAAAGAAAAAGATCAGGAGAATTATCGCCTTGGAAATTTCCTCAACGATCGGAGCCGAGATGACGGCGCCGAAGGTGTTGCCGGCGGCGACGTCATTGGTGATTATGGTGACAGCCAGTCCGCTGACGGTATTAATCAGGAAGGCAAAGAAAACCGCTACCAGAGCACCCCAGAAGAAAGCGGTCGCCAGCATCCACAAAGGTTCTGATTCGTAACGATCGATCCAGAGTACCAGGATCAGATAGATCGGAACCGGCAATGTTGCGCAAACCATTCCAATCAGGAAAGCGACCGGGCCGGTTTCGACTCCGATCAATAGCAGCACAATGAGCCCAAGCAAGAGTGCGACAAGGGCAGCTATTATACCGAAGGTAACTTTGATAGCTGTCCTGGCTCCTCCACCGACTTTTGGTGGCGCCACGAAGTTGCGGTTCATCGCGTAGTGCGGCTGGTTGCTTAGCATAGTCTTTTGTTGATGTTCGATTGTTGAGCGTTAATTCCACGTAATTTTTTTCGCGGCAGAGTATATAAGTTTCCAACCAGCCAGAGCGAGCTTTTGCACGCTGCTGAAGAAGTGGTCTGATTTCAGATCGGACGAACTGTGGTTTGTTGAAGATTGAAAGATACGGGTGCTTGCTCTAACGCGCGCATGTTTGAGCGCGACCGCCGTCGATTGAATAGGTTGCGCCGGTGATCCACGATGCGCTTGCGGAAGCCAGGAAGAAGATCAGGTCGGCTATTTCGCCGGCCTCTCCGACTCGTCCCAGTGGATGCGTACCCTTCGAGTGTTGCAGAAATGCCTCATACTGCTCTTCCGACATTCCACCGCGTTTGTGAATCTCAGTTACAACGACACCGGGGTTGACAGCGTTTACGCGCACGCCTTTGCTTGCCAGTTCGAGCGCGGCGCAACGCGTCAACTGGTCGAGGCCCGCTTTCGAGACACAGTAGGCCAGTACGCCGGGAAAGGCGCGTAATCCGGTAACGCTCGAAACGTTTACGATATTTCCGCGCCGCTGGATAATTGAAGGCAACGCCTTCTGCATCAACTGAAACACAGCGCGCAGGTTGATGTTTAGCATGTCGTCCCAGGCATCTTCAGAAGTTGTTTCAATCGTTCCAGACGAAAGGTGACCAGCGGCGTTGACCAGGACATCAATCCCATCTAGTTCGGCGACTGTCTTCGAAACGACCGCGTCGATGCCTCCCTGGACCGACAAATCTGCTGCGATGGGGGTGCATTTTCCTCCCGTGTGGTTTATCGCTTCCTGCAGTTCCATTAACGCGCTGCGATCGCGTCCTACCGCGGCCACTCTTGCGCCCTCCCGGGCGAACCTCAGTGCTGTCGCCCGGCCAATTCCCGAGGTGGCTCCCGTAACGAGCACAGTTTTGTTGGCGAATTCTTTGTCCATTTTGTTCCCTTTGCTGGCCCGCGTTCCTGTCTGATAGCAGCAATGATATATTGACAGCATAATAGCCAAAAGCTGACTATGAGCGAGACTTAATTAACGCTTCAGCAACATAGCCTCCCGACTGGCTTTCGGCATTCCACGACATTTTTAAAAGTGGGAGCATTTAACAGTTTCCCTGAGAGAACCAATTTGGGTAACAACTCCGCTCAAGATTTCTTCCCGAGGACGGCAAGGTCACACCGGCACAACACCGGCGAGCATCGCCGTCGCGCTCCCCGCGGCCGAATGCCCTCGAGCGCTGGATATCTGGTGGGCGCGTTTGTGGCTGCGATCGCACTGTTTTTTGGACTCTGGTGGATGCTGGTAAGTGGGGGCGATGAAGCGCCCTGGATTCCGGCGGGACTTGCGGCGAGTGTTGTGCTTTTGGTGGCGCTTTCCGCGCGGGAAGTCATCATGCGCCGGGCATGGACTCGCTACTTGCTGGAGCAGGGAGGCGAGCGAGCGGCCCGTATGGGGAGCGAAGGAAAGAGTGCTTCGCGAAGACCCCAGTCAACATCGCTGCTTTCCTCAGCATGGCGCGCCATTCAAAAACAATCGCTGGAGGCAGACGCTGAATCGAACCCCGAGTCACATTTCGATGTCTTCCATCTTTGCCAGGATTATTTGTCCAGTGCTGAAGAAGCCCTCCGGGCGAACAACCTGCCGGCGGAAAAGAGAATCGCGATCAAGGCCGGTCAGGAGCGCGTTAAGGCACTGCAAAAGCACCACCTGTTAACCTGGGCCAGAGATTCGTCACGTTCGCTGACTTACGACGCACAACAACGCGTCCGGACTTCCGACAAAATCGAATCTGCCAACCGGGCTTTGCATTGCCTCGAGTCAGCTTTGAAGTTCTATCCAGATGAACTTGAGCTGAGGGAATCAAGTTTGGCCATCCAGGAGTTTGTTGGTTCGGTGAAGGTCGCCCACTGGGTGGAGCTCGCCGAGCGTTCTGCGTTCAAAGGGCACTATCGTCGCGCGATCGAGCGCTACAAGGACGCCCTGTTCTATCTGAACCGGGAGACTGTTAAGGAAGACCTTCGAAAGCCCGGAGTTGAGCGCATCAGCCGTGAGATTGCGGCATTGCAGAGTCGGCTGGCTAACCAGAGCAACGGTAGAGCCGAAGTTGCGACCGAGCAGGGGAATGGAACGAATATGGAGGGGGAATGATTTCTCAACGTTGTCCGAAGTGCCGCAGTTCACGTATCAGAAAGGGCTATAAGCCCACGCCGCTGCTCTTTCGGGTGGTTGGCATCCATCACCTTTTGTGCAATCATTGCAACTTGCTTTTCACCGGTTTTGCGGTTCCCTGGACTCTCGAAAGCCCCAAAAAGAAGGCCCGGAATGAAAAGGGGGCCAACAACCGCAAACGCGCCGGCGCGTGACGGGTTTTCCAGGCTGGGGCGATTCGCTTGATTGGGCCGAATTTGAGGCATCGAATGCCTGTTCCCCAACATCTTTGAGAAGTTGATTTCTCGGATTCAAAGCATTTTGAGGTTGATATGAAAAGATATTTAGTGCTGATTGCTGTTCTCGTTAGTTTGACTTTACCGACGATGGTCGTCACTCAAGAGCAGAGTTCTTCGTCGCCGAGCCAGGCTTCCAATGGAGTGGACCTGCAGGGGGTAAAAAACTACCTTCTCGGGCCCGGAGACGTTTTGGATGTGCGCGTCTTTGGACAACCCGATCTGAATTCGGTAGTTGAAATCGATAGCGATGGGAATGTCAGCTCGCTTCCATTCCTTGAAGCACCAATCCCGGCGAAGTGCCGCACCGAGAAGGAAGTGCAAAAGGAAATCGCCAAGGCTTTCTCGAAATACATCAAGAACGCCCAGGTGAGTGTGCGCACCGCCGAGCGCAAGAGCCGGCAACCAGCCACTGTCTTCGGTGCGGTGAGACAGCCGACCCGAGTACAGATGCAGCGAAAGGTTCGGCTGAACGAATTAATGACGGCCTCCGGTGGATTCACCGAACGCGCGTCCGGAACTATTCAAATCTGGCACACCGAACCGGTGATGTGTCCGATGCCTGGCGAAGAAGCTGATGCCGCCCCGATCGATGGCACGAATCTGCCGTTTCAGGTGATCAAACTTGCCGACCTGCGCGCCGGTCTGCCGAAGGCCAATCCAGTTGTCCGTCCGGGCGACTACATTATTGTGACCGAGGCTGAACCTGTTTACATGATCGGCAGTGTGATGGCGCCACAGGGAATATATCTGCGCGACCAGTTAACCATCAGTCGGGCTCTTGCCATGGTTGGAGGCGTCCGGAAAGAGGCAAAGAGCAACGACGTAAGAGTGTATCGTCAGAAGCCCGGCGCCCAGAACCAGGAAATTATTAGCGTTGATTACGCAGCGATCAAGAAGAACAAGAAGCCAGACTTTTTCCTGCAGGCTTATGACATTGTGGAAGTAGGGGAAGCAAGTTTCTTCGCGCCCGGTCGACTTGTACCAACTTTAATGGGAGCTGTCAGCGGCAGTCTCGGAACCGTGTTTTCCAGCGGCGGCACTAACATAGCGAACAGAGTGATTTACTAAAAGGCTTTACGAGAAATGACCGGGTAGTCCATCTCGGAAAGAGAGCAGGAGCTTGTGCAGTGAAAACGAGAAATTTAAGTAACGCCAAACGGCGCCGGCGAACGATCGCGATTCTGTGGTCCGCGCTTTTTGGTATCGGTACGATGATCCTCATCTATTTCGAGATGACGGCATTGCTTTATATTTTGGCAACGCTCGGCGTTACGGCAATTCTGGTAATTGTGGCGGTGTCAGATCTCGCCCGCGGCGAAAAGCATCCGGGCGCCGTCAGTGCCGACGATTCCGCGGCAATTGGCAGTGGTATTGTCTCCAGTTATCGAACCAATAAATCCTGATGAAGACGCCAGAATCTTCCAGACGCCTCACTTAACTGAACAGTTGTAATAAATATCACCTCCGCCGGTACAGTTCCCATTCAGATAAATCGCTCCTCCGGAAAAGTCGGTTGAAAGTTTAACCGGTCTGATGCATAATCCGCCTGCGTCCGCCTCCCCGGTGGACGAAGTGGTCGCGTGGGGGTGAGGACACGTGGCCTTAGGGTGGGGGCTGTGGGAGGCCCCCGCCCGCTTTTATTTTTGAGGACAATCCGGCTTGTTCCAGTGCTGGCTCTCTTGACGTGCGACGCAATCGGCGTAGAATTCGACGACGATAATTCAAGGGCGATGATCAGGCACGAGCGGCTAACGCGTGCGGGCAAATGAGATGGTCCTTTCCGAGCGAACAAGGCGAAAACTCAAGCTTTGGTTATTTAGAGGCGCAAAGGAAACGGGCTCACGCGAGGCTCCGGGCGCTACTGATTCTTCTTCTCACAAACAACACCCCTGGTGGAAGGTAATGTGTTTGACCGGCGTCGATTATTTTTCGACGCTCGGCTATCAACCTGGAATTGCTTTCCTCGCCGCCGGCGTACTTTCTCCAATCGCAACCTTAGTCCTGGTCCTGCTCACGCTCTTCGGCGCGTTACCGATGTACCGGCGGGTGGCCGCCGAAAGTCCCCACGGTGACGGTTCCATTTCCATGCTGGAGAATTTGCTTTCTCGCTGGAAGGGGAAGCTTTTCGTGCTGGCACTGCTGGGGTTCGTGGCCACTAGTTTTATTATCACGATTACCCTCTCCGCTGCCGACGCGACCGCACACATAATCGAGAACCCTTTTGTGATCGATCACCTCCAGTTTCTTCATCATCGGATTATCGTCACCGTAATCCTGATCGCCGCCCTGGGCGCCATCTTTCTAAAAGGTTTCAAGGAAGCAGTCGGGATCGCTGTAGTGCTGGTGGCCGTTTATCTGCTACTCAATGTAGCCGTGCTTGCGACGTGCCTCTATGAGATAGCGACTCATCCTTCCGCGATCTGGACCTGGAAGGCTTTACTCTTTCAAGGCTATCAGAACCCGTTCCTGATGATCGGCACAGCCTTGATCATTTTTCCGAAGCTGGCGCTGGGACTGTCGGGATTTGAAACCGGAGTGGTGGTTATGCCGCTGGTCCGGGGGGATCGCGACTTGAGCAAAGAGGAGCTCGAAGCGATTCACACGACTCGCAGCACGCGCACTCCCACAGATTTCACTGCCCAGGAGTTACTTCGAGGCCGGATCAATAACACCCGTAAACTGCTGACCACCGCGGCCCTGATCATGAGTGTGTTGCTGGTAGCCAGCAGTATCTGCACTACGCTTCTGATTCCCGCTGAAGAGTTCCGGCCTGGAACACTTACCCAGGAAGCCGGAAAGGCCAACGGTCGCGCGCTCGCTTATCTTGCACATTTTTACCTGGGCGATATATTCGGCACCGCATACGACCTCAGCACGATATCAATTCTCTGGTTTGCGGGGTCGTCTGCCCTTGCTGGACTGTTGAATATTGTTCCGCGCTACCTTCCGCGCTACGGAATGGCTCCTGAATGGGCCCGCGCGACGCGACCGCTAGTGGTAGTTTTCACCGTTATCTGCTTCATCGTAACTATTCTCTTCCGCGCCGATGTTGACGCTCAGGGCGGCGCTTATGCGACCGGTGTACTTGCCCTCATGACGTCGGCGGCGATTGCGGTGACGCTTTCAGCCAGGCGACAGGGTGAAAAGATTCAGTGGGCCTTCATGTTGATCTCACTGATCTTCGGTTACACAACTATAGTCAACATCATCGAGGAACCGGAAGGGCTAAAGATAGCTACGATCTTTATTGTTGTAATTATTATCAGCTCACTTGTTTCGCGTGTCTGGCGTTCGACGGAACTACGGGTGGAACATATCGAACTCGACGATGCCGCTCGCGAGTTTATCCGGCAGGCGGCCAAGGGAACTATCCGGATTATTACTAACCGTTGCGACACCGGCACGGCGCTCGAGTACGAACTTAAAGAACGAGAGAAACGAGACGACAATCACATTCCGCCAAGTGAACCCATTCTGTTTTTCGAAGTAACGCCGGGCGACGCCTCAGAGTTTTCCGGAGTGTTGAGAATCGTCGGCGAACGGGTCGACGGTTACAAGGTTTTGCGGACCGAATCCCCGGCTGTGCCAAACGCAATTGCGGCTTTCCTGCTCTATCTGCGCAATGAGACCGGCAAACTCCCCCACGTCTACTTCGGTTGGAGCGAGGGCAATCCACTTTCCTATCTGATGAAATACATCGCCTTCGGCGAAGGCGATACGGCGCCGGTAACTCACGAGGTCTTGCGGCAAGCCGAAAAAGATCCTGAGCGTCGGCCTGTGGTCCACGTTGGTGGTTGAGAAGCGCTCGTTTACTCTGCGTTCTCTGTGAAACCTTCGCGCCCTTTGCGCGTTAAACGACGAAAAGAAACCGGACAGGTTTGTTTATGACGATTGCACTCGATTCGTTTCATTGGCTGTCCTTGATGATTTCGATTTGTTAGCCTGACCAAGCTCCTTAATTATTCTGTCAATCTCAGATTTGAGGGCCGGCTCAAGTTCCATGCTCTTACTAAAGTCCTGGGCCGCTTCCGTTTCTTTACGCTGAAGTAATTTGAAGATTCCCCGTATTTCATATGCTCGGGCGTTCGTCGGATACTTCATGAGAAACTGATTCAATTCCAGATAAGGAGAACTGAAGTTGCCGCGGGCACTATCCGAAACGGACTTCGGGTTGAGGGCTGCGCCTTTGCGCAGATCAGCCAGAGCGCCATCAATCTCTCCCTTCAGACCGCGAACGATCCCGCGACTTACATAGGCGTCGTGATTATTGGGTGCCAACTCAATCACCTTACTAAAATCGGCCAGGGCGCCATCAAAATCTTTTTTCTGGTAGCGGAAATAGCCCCGCCCTACCAGAGCGGGCGCTAGAGTCGGCTTGAGCTCCAACGCCTTCTCATAGTCTGCCAGGGCGCCATCCAGGTCGCCCTTTTGTAGATGAACGATAGCCCGAGTATTGTGAATCTCTGCGACTCTCGGGTTGAGAGAAAGTGCCTTTTTCAAATCCTCAAGAGCGCCATTCACATCAGCGTTTTGAAGACGAATCACAGCGCGGTTGGTGAAGATAACCTCTACTCCGGGAACGGATGGAGCGATCTCGATAATCTTGTTGTAGTCGGCCAGGACACCAGCCATATCGCCTTTCTGACTCCTGATCGCAGCACGAAGAAAAAGAGCATCAAGAGAGTTAGCATCAAGTGCGATTGCCTTATTTACGTCAGTGAGGGCCGCATCTATTGCACCGCCTTGATAGTGGGCCATACTGCTTTTCAAATACCCCTGCGCAGTTTGGGGAGGTTGTCCGTTTGAGGCAGTCGCAATGAAAAGGATTGCTATCAGTGGAATAGTCGCTCTAAACATTATTAACCTCTCTCGTCCACTAACCCCGCGAAGCGGTGTTGACCGAAAGTCTGGCGTGCTCCGAGAAAGAGCCGCTGAGAAACAAACTGATCAGAATGGGTTTTCTCATACTTCGTTAGGCGCTGTCCGGTGAAAGACCTTCCCGATACCCTTGAATCCTGGCCAGCAAGTCCTCGAGCTTCATCGGCAAGCCACCTTCAGGGATGGAGAAGGGCGCTGCCTGCATACTCTTGCCCAGGTTGAAGAAAAATCTCTTGAGACCTGACTGACGAGCAAGTATCGCTTCGAGATTCACGGGTATGATTCCCAGAAGCCGGTTACCCATAACGTCATAGATAAACATACTCTGGATTTCTTCCCACCGAATCAATCCGGCGCCAAGGGCTGACGCATTATCAACGATGCCTTCGCGATTGATGATTATAGCCGGCGTGGGTTTCAAGAGCCGGTAACTGGAATAGATGAAGCCGAGGATGGCCAGGGGAGCGCCAAGATAAAAGATTTCAGGTGTGATCAACTGAAAGAACCTTCCCAATGCGTCTCGGTCCGATATGTCGAATCCATATACAAGTGGATAGATGCAACCTACCGCAAAGAGCAAACACCCACCGGCCATCGCCGCCAGGTAACGCTTACTACTAAAGATAACGACATCCTCCATGATCGTTGTCCCCCGTGTTGAATTGAACTCAGTAGAACTTTGCATCGCGTCGGGCGGTCATGCCCACTCATCGTCAACGACACGGAATCGTTCCGCCATAAACCGTGCTCGTCATTCCGCCTTTCTCAAAATCCAGACGCATTGACGAGCCGACGGGCGAATTGTACCAGCGAACACTTAGCCAGCCTTTTTCCCTTTGGGCCCGACAGAGTTGTGCTAAACGAGGCGTCGGTTACTGAGCCCTCTTGCGCATAACTGGAAGTCCAGGCGAAGGTGCCGGCTTCGATCGGTTCACCAAGCTGGGCAATCACCGCCGGGTTTCGCTGCGCTTCGGCGACCGCGCAATCGTAAGCGTCTGTACTTTTGACATAGAACCCGAAGATATAAACGAAGAGACCGACGAAGGCGATTACGGCGACGAGCGCGATAAACTTTGCCACGATGTTCGTCTGTCCCCGGAATTTGACGCGGCTCGCGTAAAACCAAATCTCTTAACGTGAAAAACGTTGCAGACGTGCGAGTTGCTATCTATGAGAAACTTAATTGAAAGTCAACCGAAATTTACTCGTGGATGATGTTTTTCTGGCGCGGTGCGAAGAGGTTCTCTAGGCATTCCGCTCTTCCGGAGCGAGGTGGCTGGAGAAGTACCGATTATGAGGAGTCAGACTAAGCGCTGGCGGAATTGTTACTGCTCTGAGTTTTGCCGGCAAGAAAACAGATGCGGCAATAAACTGGGCGACCCTGTGAAGGATAAAAGGGAACTGTAGTTTGTTCGCCGCACTGGGCGCACTCGACGGAGACCTCGATGCGCTGGCGCACGCCAGAGGTTTGCGCTGCGGTGATCGCGGCCAGGCGTTCATTCTTAGCTTGCTTGCATGGCTTACAACGCTTTGGCTCGTTTTTCAGACCCTTGTCGTGGAAAAAGGTCTGCTCCCCCGAAGTCCAGATAAAATTCTCGTTGCAATCCACACACAGGATCGTGCGATCCGGATGCTCTACTTCAGCGGCTCCCGGCGGGTGATGGATTTCTTGCCTGTCTGACATGATGGCTTCTCCCGAGGATCGTTCCACTTGTTGATCCGACAGTCGGCGGGTCAGTGACGAGCGGCACAGCCTGTTAAATGAGCGGTTCTTCCTGGCGAGTAATCGGGGTGAGCTTCGGCTACCCTCGCTCAGGCTTGCGAGTCAAAAAGTATAGCTATGGCGAAATTGTGTCAAGGTAAAAACCGTCATATTCTTAGTGCTCAACAACCAGGGCCGAAATGTGAGGAAAGGGAACTCTAAATAGCTTATGCGTGTTTTGATGATTGGTTCAGGGGGGCGCGAACATGCGATTCTTTGGACCCTAAAACGAACCTCAGGAGTTTCACTAGACCTCTACTGCGCGCCGGGCAACGCAGGTATTGCTCAACTCGCGAAATGTGTTCCTGCGGCTGTCAGTGATCACGCCGCCCTTGTGCACCTGGCACAGTCCTTAAAAATAGACCTGACGATAGTTGGACCGGAGGGCCCACTCGCGGCGGGTCTCGTCGACGAATTCGAGCGCAACGGACTGAAGATCATGGGCCCCAGCCTTGCGGCGTCACGTCTTGAAGCGAGCAAGACTTTTGCCAAAGACTTCATGAAGCGACATAACATTCCCACTGCGGATTATGCAGTCGCAGTCTCGGCCGCTGAAGCCATTCATGTCTTGCGTAGCGGCAGATTTGGCCCACCCGAGTCTTCAGTTGTTATCAAGGCCGACGGGCTTGCCGCAGGTAAAGGCGTGGTGGTGGCTGGTTCGCGTGCAGAAGGCGAGCAAGCGGTGGCGGACCTCAGTAGCGGGGGGTTGGTTTCCGAGGAAGCGGCCAAACAAATACTGATTGAGGAAACGCTGGAAGGTCGCGAGGTTTCAGTGTTGTTGTTTTCGGATGGAACCAACTATGCCCTGATGCCGCCGGCGCGCGACCATAAACGCATAGGTGAGAATGACACTGGTCCAAATACTGGCGGCATGGGCGCAATCACAGACGATTCAGTGGTAGACCGTGAAACTATTAATCAAATTGTGAGCGAAGTTGTTGAGCCAACTTTGAAAGGCGCGCGCGAAGAAGGCTTTCCCTTTCGCGGGATACTTTTTGTTGGTCTCATGTTAACTGCATCGGGTCCCAAAGTGCTTGAATACAATGTGCGCTTCGGCGATCCCGAAACGCAGGCAATCCTTGTGAGGCTGGAATCGGATCTCCTCGATATTTTTCAGTCGATAGCTGAAGGCCGACTTCGGAACACTGCTGTGAAGTGGAGTGACCATCCTTCGGCCTGCGTCGTGTTGGCGAGCAAAGGTTACCCCGGCGAATTCAAAAACGGCGTTCTGATTGAGGGGCTCGATCAGATTGCCCCAAGTGAAATAGAGCCACGGGTGCAGGTTTTCCACGCGGGCACCGCATTGTCAGGTGACGGCGCCTTTCTGACTGCAGGTGGACGCGTGTTGGGCGTGACGGCTACGGGCGAAACACTCGGGAATGCCCTTGAGCGCTGCTATGCCGCGGTGGAGGGGATCCGTTGGGACGGCATGCAATTTCGACGGGACATTGGCCAATTCAACGAAATCCTCTGAGCGATGAAGTCAGTACCGCATGGTGTTACTGACCGCATTACCGTCCTTCTGGAAGGGAGCGACTCCTACTGTTATACTGCCAGACATATCGGCACTCGTATTTTGAACCCGCGGAAGTAATTCAACGTACAAACACATGCGCCCGGGCAGAATTATGACGCAGCGCAAACGGGTAATCGGCCGACTTGCTTTCAAGATCGCTTTTTACAGTACTAAGGTCTAACATCCGATCCGTGGAGGATTGAGCCTAAAATGGGACTAATGAGCAGAATTAGCCGATCATTGCGCGCGCTTTTCGGTGGTATTGTCGAGTCTACTGAGAACCCCGAACTCATTTTGCAGCAGACGATCCGCGACATGCGGGACCGCGTACCGGAGTTAAATAACTCCGTCGCACAGGTGATGGCGACCGAGAAACTGCTGGCCAAGAGCAAAGATCGGCTTGAGGGCCAGGTCGTTGAACTGGATTCAAAGATCAGGGCCTCGGTCAAACTAAACCGCGACGATATTGCGACGGCTTATATTGGCCAATTGCAACAGGCCCAGATGGATCTGCAAAAAACGTCGCAGCAGCTTGAACACGCGACCCTGGCATCCAAGCAGGCTCTCAAGGCCCGCGACAATTATGTTTTGCAGATGCAGCGGCGCACGGCTGAAGCGATGCAGCTAATAAATCAGTCGAAGCAGGCCCGGCTGCAGGAGCAATTGGCGCAGACGATGGAGTCGTTTCAGATTGGCGACGACGCGTCCACCTTTAATGAAATGCGCGACAAGATTGATCGCCGCGCCGCAGCCGCCGAAGCTAAGTTACAGCTCGGTTCAGCATCTGTTGACAACCAGATGCAGGACATCGAACGCGAAGCGATGGACATGCAACTTCAAGACAAACTGCTGGCATATAAGCAGGAGATGGGTCTCTTGCCGGCTTCCACCGGCAGCAGTCAACAGGCTCTTTCAGCCGGCAGCGATAGCAGTGTGAATGAAGAGAGCAGCGAAGTTATTAATCACGTGAATCGCACAAATTGATAGGCATGAATGCCAAAAGGATTGACAGCTCAAGGCCATGCCTGTGTCCCCAAAGTTTGATTTTAAGTATCTGAAAGAGGCCTTCAACGAGCCCTTAAACTTTTTGGGGATGCTGACCTTCGGCGTTGTTGGAGCCTACACGCTCGCGTCTGCGGCGGACGTGATCCCACTCGCCACCGGTCTTGTTGCCGAAACTGTTTACCTAGCTACCGTGCCAGCCAGCTCCATCTATCGTCGACTAGTTGACCGCCGCGAGAAGCAGCGGCTGCTGAAACAGCGCGACCAGCAGCGCGAGGCTGCCATTAAGTCGTTCGACCCACGCGAACGCGAGGCTGTCGAGTATCTGCGCTGGATGAAAAACCAGATTTATTCAAACTACAAGAAGTTTACAAACGCCAAGCAGATCCCTTCAAACATTCAGAGCCTCGATCAACGCTGGGAAGACTTCGTGGACCTGCTCGACGTTTACCGGCGCCGCAAGCATCATCTCCGATCCATTAATCGTCAGGCCGTGCAGAATCAGCTAGTGCAGGCCGAGCGTTCCGTTGAGCATTCGAGGGACGAGCGCGAAAGACGAATTCAGCAATCGAATGTTGAAATACTCCGGAGGAGAGTTGCGGCTTTTCAGGACATTGAAAGGTCAGTGAAGCTGGTCGAAGGACAATTGCAGTCGATTGAAAACTTCTTCGGCCTGGTTAACGACCAGGTGGTCACATTGCCGACACCGGAACGAGTTTCCGCGCTCGATTTTGAACAGTTAAGCGACTCAATCGCGATGACTAAACAAATGCTCGAAGAAACCTCAGACACCTTCGCCGCCCTCGACAGCCACAACCGCGACGTGGGCAAGTTCGAACTGCTCCTCTCGAATAGCTCCAAGTAAATCGTCTTGTAAGTAGGACAGGCATTCCTGCCTGTCCCTCAGGAATTATCAAACCGCAAAGGACGCAAAGCAGCCTCCCAAAGGACAGCTAAGTTGGAGTTTCCTTTGCGTAACTCTGCGTTCCTCATTGCGCTCTTTGCGGTTTATCCTGCCGTACTCTTAATTCGAGGTTCCTCGCTAGATCTATCGGTCCGGATTTTTTCTAAGGAGCACACTTTTGTGTGCGTGCGATTGCGTCGAATCCGGGTCTGTTTCGTAGTGATGCACCCGTCGAAGCTACCGCTTATCAGTAGTTTACGACTTAACGTAGAGTCTCAATTAACACACTATAAGGCGTTGAAAAAAAAGATGACCACAAGATATTGACATTGGCTTGCCAAGGGAGTATATTGCGCTCCGCTTGAGACGAGACGGGTAAGTTGGAGCAGCGGCAGGCCCCCTGTGTTGCTCTTCACAAGGGTTTTTTCACGTCGAAAAAGCCTACCGAAGTTTCCGCTACACATGAAAAGAGACGGCGCGCCTACTATAATGTAGTTGTAAAACCGTCTCCAAATCTCCCGATTTTTTGACTCGTGCCGGGTCCCCTGGCCGGACGCGAGAAAGGCAAATAAGATGAGCGCAGCCATAGGCAAACAAACCCCCGCAGCAAACCCTTCTTCAGCCCCTTCTTCAGAAAAGCCTGAAACAACCACCCCAACTATACGTCGCAAGACGCAGCCGATGGGGCTCAACGCCCAGCGAGTGGTGAGCAAGCGTTACTCGCTGAAGGACGCCAAGGGTCGCGCGCTCGAGGAGTGGCCGGATATCGTCCGGCGCGTGGTGGGACATGTTTCGGCTGCTGAGAAAGATGTTCGCAAGAGGGATTTATTTTTTAATGCCATGAGCGAGGTGATGTTGGCCAGAGAGTTTGTGCCTAACACTCCGTGCCTGGTTAATGCCGGCAAAGCCAACGGCCAGCTGGCCGCCTGCTTTGTGCTCGAGGTGCCTGATTCCATAACCGGCATCATGGATCACGCGAAAGCTGCCGCAACGATTCACCAGACCGGCGGCGGCACCGGCATGACCTACGAATTCCTGCGACCGCACGGTGCTCTGGTTGGTTCTACCCGTGGCGTGGCTTCGGGCCCGGTCTCGTTCATGAACATCGTCAATCAGGTGACTGACGTGGTGAAGCAGGGCGGCGTTCGACGCGGCGCCAACATGGGCATGATGCGCGTTACGCATCCTGATGTGCTGCGTTTCATTCATGCGAAAAACGATCAGCATTCGCTGACCAACTTCAACATCTCGGTAAACGTCACCGACAAGTTTCTCAAGGCTGTCGATAACAACGAGTGGTTCCAGCTCGATTTCATGGGCGAATCCTGGACTGACCCAATCCACGATCCGGTGGTCGACGGCGAGTATCGCGTATATCGCCGCCCGGACGGCTCAACCGTGACCTTCTGCGATCGCCAGTCGTTCCTCGCTGCCGATCTCTCGAACACCACGATTGAAGAACCGCCGCGTCCAGGAATGGTTTACGCGCCCGACATCTGGAACCGGATCATCGCCAGCGCGCACAAGTATGCGGAACCGGGAATTGCTTTCATCGATGAAGTGAATCGTCATAATCATATGATGAAGTCGATGGGCCCAATCTATTCGTGCAACCCCTGCGGCGAGCAGTTCCTGCATTTCTCAAACTCCTGCAACCTGGGGTCGATCGACCTGAACAAGTTTCACGATGCTGAGAACCGCGTCGACTGGGATCGTCTGCGCGAAGTGACGCATCTCTGCACGCGTTTCCTCGATAACGTGATTGACACCTGCGCCTGGCCGCTGCCGGAGATCAATGATGTAGTCCAGCGTACTCGTCCCGTCGGACTGGGCATCATGGGCTTCGCGGATCTTTGTCTGAATCTGAAAGTCACCTACGGCTCGCCTGCGTCAATTGATCTGATGGAAGAGATGATGGGCTTCATCCGCCGCGAGGCGTGGGCTGCGAGTATCAAAATCGGCGCCGAGAAGGGGACCTTCCCTGAGTTTGAACCGAACCGCGAAGCTTACGAAGAGTTTCTCTACAACACGATTGGCATCTCCCGCGACGTGCCGCTGACCCCGCGTAATTATGAAGTGACGACGATCGCGCCGACCGGGACGATTTCGCTCGTTGCTGAAACGTCGTCGGGCATCGAGCCAAATTTCTCCTGGGCCTATGTCCGCAAGGACACGCTCGGCACGCGTACCTATGTGCACACGCTCGCCGCCCAGGCTTTGGGTCTTGACGTGGACCAGACAGACCAGGATTCAATTAATTCTGCGTCGGAATACGTTTGCGAGCATGAGAATGAGCTGCCGCAGTATTTCATCTCGGCGATGAATATCAGCGCCGACCAGCATGTGCACGTGCTCGCCGCCGCCCAGAAACACGTTGACAACAGTGTGTCGAAGACCTGCAACGGCGCGGTTGACGACACGATTGAGTCGGTTGATAGTCTTTACCGGCTCGGCCGCCAGCTTGGTTGCAAGGCCGTAAGCTACTACCGCGACGGCTCGCGCGACAATCAGGTGCTCACCTCGATGAAGGCTGAGGTGAAACCCGAGGCCGTCGTGGATCCTGGTATTGAAGTAGTTGACGACCCCCCAGCGAGTCATGCAGATGCGGCGCACCTCGTTCCGGTAACGGCAGATCCTGAAGCTGAGGGCCTCGCGCGCGCTGAAGCCGGCGCCGCGATCAGGGAACAGGCTGATGCGGAAGCAAAGCTGACGGCGCTGCGCATCGAGCGGCCGCGTGAATTGCGCGGGGCCACCTGGCAGATTCCGTTTGACGGTCAGAATCTTTATGTCACCGTCAATCACGATGGCCGGATGATTCAGGAAGTGTTTGCCACTGGCCCGATCTCGGGCGGCGTGGGACTGCTGGCTTCCAAGATGCTGCGCGGTGGTTTCGACGCGGCGGAGGTTGCATACAGCTTGAACAAAGTGACGGGCACGCACGCTGTCTGGTTCAACGAGCGCTTGCTGACTTCGCCGGAACAGGCGGTGGCCGAGTGCATCATGATCACGAACCGCCGCGTGCAAAACCTGCCTGATTCGGCGCGCGCAGTGGCGAAGCAGCAGATCGGCACGCCGCAGATTCCACTGAGCGACTCAACCGGCGGCGCCGGCGTCGCTGATGCTGCCCCCACTGGAGTCGGCGCCAAGGGAACTGCAACACCCGGCCTGACCGGAGTGACGGGCGCGATCATGTCCAACATGATCGGCATCTGCCCCGAGTGCAAAGGCCAACTCGAACACGCCTCCGGCTGCGACATGTGCCGCGACTGCGGCTACAGCAAGTGTAAGTAAGCTATAACGCAAACTGTTAGTTTGCAGGCGGGGCAGTAGCCCGACCGTCAGGGAGGACGCCGTTATTCGCCAGAGAATCAACGAAAGGAAACGACCAGACAACTCCCACCACGAGCAAGCAAGGGCGAGGCAACCAATCCCTATAGTTTTCTTCGCTACCTGTCTTGCAAACAATGCGCGAAGCACCCAACGGTTCCAAGTTTGGCGGTTCAGGCCTCTCAGCAGGGGGATTGAAATTGGCAAGCGTGGCGAAAAAGTTCTTGACTCGCGTTTCCCGCAGGAGTAAAGTCCGCGCATCACTGAAGGGTTGCTTGGAAGCAAGAAGTAAAGAGTGAGGAGCAACGCCCAGCTCATGCACTATTCTCATTATCGTTAACGGAAACATCTCATACTTTTTTAACGAACCACGAACTACAACTTGAAGTCACTCACGAGCCAGGGAATCGACCAACTCATAACTGTTAAGTAAGCTCAGAAACCATTAAATAAGTTCGCTCACGACCGTAAGCAAATCACAAATCGTTCTGAATTCACGAATCGTTAGGGAACTAACGTTACTGAAGAGTTTTTACTTGACCACACTGGCCACCCGGGTCAGTCGACATCTGCTACGAAACCCTAAGTGAGTTTGAGCTCTGCGGGGTGGAGCCCGAGGGCCGCAACGATGCAGATTGGGAGCTGCAACGTTGCGGCTTTTTGGGGGAACGAAGGAGTTCGTTGCGCTGGAGGGATGAAGCGAAGATGCTTGCTACGAGCCCGCGATAGCGGGCGATAGCGTAAAGCTGGGCGTCAGCCCCAGGATCAGGCCCCAATAGGAATCCCGCCCGCGAAGCGGGCGACAGCCCCAACGGTTGACGGCTGTCGCCCGCATCGCGGGCTTTGATTGTTTTGACGATGGATCCTGGGGTTCCGCTGCGCTCCACCCCAGGCTTTATGCTGTTGCCCGCTGCGCGGGTTATGACGAACGCTGTTGCGTTCCGCCCACCGGCTATTTCACTGGGTAGTTGCGGGCGGGACGGACGCAAACAAAAACGGACTCAGAGGGCGTAACCATGACGGGACCAGCCGCGCTGGCTACGTCATATCTCGCTAGCGAACTGCAATCTATCTGCTAGGAAATTACACGCAACGCAACCGCTTGCGTGGTCATCGTCCCCCCAATTTGAACAACTTCTTTCCAGGGCAAAGCGTCTAAAGATCACAACCAAGGAGGTGTTTTATGAGACGTAAATATTTACGAAAAATTGGCGGGCTTTTCCTCGCGACGCTGATGCTTTCCGGAATCGCGTTCGTGGCCGCGGACACGGTTGAGGCGCAGGGGCGCCGGAGAGTAGTGATTGTTCGGACGAATCCCTATCGATTCCATCGTCCGTTTGGTTGGGGGCGCCGGTGGCACGATCCTTTCGGTTACGACCGTTGGGGTTACGATCCCTGGTCGCCTTATGGCAGCCGCTATCGTCACTATGTTTTCGACAACAGCGACAAGGCCATGAACCAGGCGTACAAGGACGGATTCAAGACCGGCAAAGACGACGGCAAGAAAGCGAAGAGCTACAACCCGCAGCGCTCTCACTTCTACAAGGAAGCAGGCTTCGGAAACTTCGCTGAGGTGTACCGGTCGGGTTTCATGAACGGCTACCAGTCGGGTTACCGGATGGGCGCTAACGACCGATCGAGTTAACTCGCCCGCCAGAGGATGCAGAAATGCCGCGACGGAAATGTCGCGGCATTTTTGTGGCTGAACCGCGCGCGTTTGCGAGCGGGTGTGGGAGGCGCGTGGGGTGAAAGTGATCGGTTCGCAACCGCTGACGTTAATGACGAGTCATTAACATACAAGGTCGCAATTCGGAGGCTCCGTCAGGAGCCAGATGCTTATAGCAATCGAAAGAACTCTTAATCCAGCGGGAGGCTATAAACATCTCGTTCCTGACGGAACGAAGAGCGTGTCTGATGGAACGAAGATCCGGACGACAAACGAAGGACCTGCAGTTAGGCACCGTTGGTCCATCCGCTAACGCAGGTGGTTCTGACAGAGCGCGGACTCCCGTGCTAACGCAGGTGGTTCTGACAGAGCGCGGACTCCCGCGCTAACGCAGGTGGTTCTGCCAGAAGCATCTAGTCGTCGAGGTTGGCAATCAGCAGTGCCAGCACTCCCAGTACTGCTCCAACCCCGACGACGACACCGAGGGTGACATTCCGAGCGGTGGAATGGCCGCGGTTGTTATCAACTTTCGCCACGCTGTCATACCGGATGGTGGTAGGCGCGTCGGTCTTGCGGTCGCGCAGGACGAAGTCTTCGTCTCCGGCCTGGGCGATGTAGCCTTTTATCTTGGTGCCATCTTTCAGGAAGACAGTCGCTTTCGCCTTTTCACCAACGCCTAGTTTGGCAACCTTTATCTTGACCCTCTCGAGCGAGGTTTGCGCATCGCCTTGTTTGGCGGACACGGGCAGGGAGATGGTGGCAAGCACCAGTAAGCTTGCGACTAAACAAGTTAAATATCTTTTCATAAATGGTTCCTCAGTTTCTATAGCCGTCGATGATCGCTGATGCGTGTCCGGGTTGACGCGCCGCTGCGGCTTTTTGTTAAAGCGACGAGCAGATGTGCAAGGGGGGTGCCAACCTGATGGGGCCTAAATTCACAGCATAAGAAGCAAATTGGCGGCGGGACTGGAAATCCAGCAGTTAGGAATGTTTCTGATGCAGTAGGAATCCGACAGTCCGGATCTAACACTCGACGCAGGAGAGAGGAATCAGACCCGCGCTCCCAGTAGCTGGCTGCAGACTATATCCTGCATTTGACATATAGGGGAGCGACGCGTAAGGTGGATGTCGAACCGAGTCCAGCTTACTCCGCTCTCAGCTCTTCTGGAATCTCCCAGACCACCTGAATTCCACAGCTCAAATTACCAAAGAACATCAGGGCGTCATACGTTCACCAATTAGTCTGTTGGATTGAAGTAAACAGCAATCAGCAAACCGGAATCAGCCGGAAGAATCCGGAACCTCACCAAAATGAAGCGGGCGAACGGCGTGAGCCGATAAGGAAAAGCACCAGATTATGAAGACCAATATCACACCACTACATGACCGCGTGATCGTGAAGCGTATTGAAGAAGGCGAGCAAGTCCGCGGTGGAATCATTATTCCCGACAGCGCCAAAGAGAAGCCGCAGGAAGGCGAAGTGATCGCTGCCGGCGCCGGGAAGTACAAAGAAGACGGGACGCGCCAGGCGCTGGATGTTAAGACCGGCGACCGGATTCTGTTTGGCAAATATGCCAGCTCGGAAATCAAGATTGACGGCGAAGAGCTTCTGATTATGCGCGAGGACGAAATTCTCGGAATCATTACGCGCGCAGGAACTGCAGCGGGCGGGAAGAAAACCAAATAGCTTCCGCTGTAACGCAAACTGTTAGTTTGCGAGCGAACCGAAATCGTCGGTCAGCACCAAAAATAAAGACACGCAAACTAACAGTTTTGCGTTACACGATTTGGAGAAAGATTAAAAAATTATGGCAAAGCAAATAACACATGGCGAAGCGTCACGCGCAGCGATTCTGCGCGGAGTTAATCAACTGGCGGACGCGGTAAAAATCACCCTCGGTCCAAAAGGACGCAACGTCGTACTCGGTCGCTCTTATGGCAGCCCGACGATCACCAAAGACGGTGTGACCGTGGCCAAGGAAATTGACCTCAAGGACTCGATGGAAAACATGGGCGCGCAGATGGTGCGCGAAGTCGCCTCCAAGACTTCTGACGTTGCCGGCGACGGCACGACTACCGCGACTGTGCTGGCGCAGGCGATTTATCGCGAAGGCGTTAAGACAGTCGCCGCCGGCGCAAATCCGATGGCGCTCAAGCGTGGCATCGACAAAGCTGTTGAGCGCGCAACTGCGGCGATCAAGAAACTGTCGAAGCCGGTTGCGGGCGACATGATCGCGCAGGTCGGCACGATTTCGGCCAACGGCGACGCAGCCATCGGCGAGTTGATTGCCGAAGCAATGGCCAAGGTCGGCAAAGACGGCGTCATCACGGTCGAAGATGCAAAGACGATGGAGACGGACCTGGAGTTTGTCGAAGGAATGCAGTTTGACCGCGGTTATTTGTCGCCTTACTTCATCACCGACGCCGAAAAGATGGAAGCCGTGCTCGAGAATCCAGTGATTCTATTGAGCGAAAAGAAGATTGCTTCGATGCGAGACTTGCTGCCGATTCTCGAGCAGGTCGCCAAGTTGGGCAAACCGATTCTGATTATCGCGGAAGATGTTGAAGGCGAGGCACTCGCCACGCTCGTGGTTAACAAACTGCGCGGGACGATCAACGTAGCGGCGGTCAAAGCTCCTGGCTTTGGCGATCGACGCAAGGAGTTGCTGCAGGACATCGCGATTCTGACGGGCGGCAAGGTCATCAGTGAAGACCTGGGTATCAAACTCGAGAACGTCAAGGTCGAGGACCTCGGCCGCGCCAAGAAGGTGACGATTAACAAAGACGACACCATTATCATTGATGGCGCCGGGGATACGGATGCCTTGAAGGCACGCGTGAAAACGCTGAAGGCGCAGATTGAAGACAGCTCATCCGACTACGATCGGGAAAAGCTGCAGGAGCGTCTCGCGAAACTCGTGGGCGGAGTGGCCGTGATTCGCGTGGGCGCAGCTACCGAAACCGAATTGAAAGAGAAGAAGGCGCGCGTCGAAGATGCGATGAACGCTACCCGCGCGGCGGTTGAAGAAGGCATTGTCGCCGGTGGCGGCGTGGCCCTGATTCGCGCAGCAAAGGCGCTGGACAAGTTCAAAGTATTCGAAAAGAACGAAGACGGCGAAACTACCGGCGACGAAGACGAACAGATTGGTGTAAACATTATCCGGCGCGCTCTCGAAGAGCCTCTGCGTCAGATTGTGCAAAACGCCGGTAAAGAGGGCGCGGTGATTGTAGAGAAGGTGCGGTCCAACAAGGACCCAAATTTCGGATACAACGCCGCTACTGAAACTTTTGAGGACCTCGTGGCCGCCGGGATTATCGATCCCGCGAAGGTCACGCGTTGCGCGTTACAAAACGCCGCATCGATCGCCGGCTTAATGCTGACGACCGAAGCCCTCATTTCTGAGCTACAGGAAGATGATAAACCACGGGCATTGCCCGGCGGCATGGATATGTAATCCCAAACGTCCTTAGCAAATTGGGAAGCTACCATGTTCCGCATGCTGCTTCTGTTAAATCCCAAAGGGGAAAAGGTAAGAAAAAATTATGACTATGAAACTTTATGTTGGTAATCTCGCGTTCCAAACCACAAGCGAAGAGCTGCAGACCTTGTTTGCGCAAGCAGGCACTGTCGAAAGCGTTTCGTTGATCGAAGATCGCGAAACCGGTCGCTCACGCGGCTTCGGCTTCGTGGAAATGTCTTCGAAGGAAGAAGGCGCGGCTGCGATTGCGCAGTTTAATGGTAAGGACATGGGCGGACGTGCGTTGAACGTCAACGAAGCCAAGCCCCGCGAAGATCGCGGCGGCGGTGGCGGCGGACGCAACGGCGGATCGCGCTACTAACCAACGGTCCGACAAACTTTAGTTTGTCGCACACGATGTAACAGGAGCCCCCGGTGGATTCAATTCACCGGGGGCTTTTTTATCGATTCCTTCGCAGGACCGCCGGATGGGCCATCACCGGACGCAGCGCGAAGCTGAAGTCAGTACCACCACGCGGTAGCGGGTGGGTTCGGTTCGCTATTTGACACATGTGGCCTTCTTTCTAATTAAGACCCACCTACCGCGTGGTGGTACTAACCTAATACCGCTAATTGAGTGGGACTGCGTGATCGCTGATTGCGTTAACGCCGAACAAGGTGCGCTGACCGAATGGGGGTTGAACAAAGCAGACCTTGCTGTCGTAGTTCAACCTGACTTTCCTAAGGCCTCAAATGGCAACATAATGGTTCGCGGAGACGACTTAAACAGCTATGTATTGCCCAAAGTGTGGTACTGAATCTTCCTCGGACGTGCAGTATTGCCGGTTGTGCGGGGCAAATCTCAAGGTGATTGGCAAGGCCGTTTCGTTGAGCGAGGCGATCGCACGCAGCGACCGGGGCCCGCTGCCAAAGATCAAAGAGATGATGAAGAGCCTGAAAATTGAGCAGGTGACTGAAGATATTTCGCGCGCGCTCGACCAAATGAACAAAGAGATCGTTCATAGTTCCGATGATGTTATGCCAAACAAGCCCTGGTCGGTTGGGGGGAAAGAGGAAAAGACAGCGCAGCAGCGAAGAGAGAAACACCTTGTTAGCGGAAGCATCTCTATTTTCAGCGGCATTGGTCTCATGATCTTTCTTTACTTCCTGGCCGGTGTGTTGGTGTTGAAGCTGCCCCCGAGTTCGTCGCCAGGGTGCCATTTGAAATTGAGCCGGTGGTGCGGATCATTTGGCTTCTGGGCGTTATGCCCGCCCTCACGGGCGTGGGCCACATCGTCGCGGGTCTGTTAATCAGGCCGGATCCCGTGCAGATTGAGGCTTCGCATCCGACATGGAAAGCCACTCCGCATTTAAGCGAGATAGAACCTGTTGCCTCAGCCGCGCCGGTAAGTGTCACAGAGCGCACTACCAACCTTCTGGAGCGTAAACTCAGAGAAGGTCGCGAGTCCTAAAGAGTAGCATCAGCGTCGCCGGCGCACACTGGCCCACTATTACCGCGTCCAGCAGTCCTGATCTAAGATTTTCATACAACCGTTCGGCCTTCAATTCAAATCTGAACCATTAGCGGGTTCGTAATTACTTCGACTAAACTACTCGTCAAACATGGAGCGGCTATCATGAATCGTCGATATTTTCTTTCATCAGCTATCGCCGCCGGAACATTGGCAGCATTTGCGCGGTGGCCGGTAGGCATAGTTGCGGCGGGTCAAAACCCAACGCGGGGCAAGACCAGGAAGTTAGTGAAGTTTGATGGAGTCAACAAAGTTATGAAGACAGATGCAGAGTGGAAACAAAGTCTCACTCCCGAGCAATATAACGTGACCAGGCAAAAGGGGACTGAGCGCCCTTTCTCGAGCCCGCTCAACGATAATCACCAGAAAGGTGTCTTTGAGTGCGTGGCTTGCGGGCTGCCGTTGTTCAATTCCGCCGCCAAGTTTGATTCAGGCACGGGTTGGCCGAGTTTTTGGCAACCGATCGCGGCTGAGAATGTACGCGAAGAGAGCGATAGCAGCCTATCGGAAGTCCGCACCGAAGTGTTGTGTGCCAGATGCGATTCTCATATTGGACACGTGTTCGGTGATGGTCCTAAACCTACTGGGCTGCGTTATTGCATGAACGGCGTGGCGTTGAAGTTTGTGAAAGAGTGAGGCGGGCTAGTCTAAAACCTATCTACTAAACAACGCGAAATAACACCAGGAAATAGTTCGTGTTAGTTTGTGGATCGTCGCCCAAAACTGGAAAGGCGCGAGATGAATTAGTCTCGCGCCTTTCGTGTGTTTGACCCCTATCCCGCTAAACGACTTCAACCGCGGCGAGGCTGGCAATGGCGGTAATTAGTTCATTTGGTTCAATCGGCTTTGGCACGAACATATTGAACCCTGCCGCCAGAGAGCGCGCACGGTCTTCGACACGGACGTAAGACGTCAGCGCCACCGCGGGGATTTCGTTTCCCTCGAAGCATTTCAGGGCGCGGATCTTTGCCATCAGCGAAAAGCCATCTTCATTCGGCATCGCCAAATCCGAAACCAATACCTGCGGGCGATACCACTCGAGGATCGACAAAGCCTCAGTGACCGAACGTGCAGTTTCGACGACGGCTTTCGATTCACCTAGCATTAAGCTCAAAAACTGCAGCGTATCTGGATCGTCGTCCACTAAAAGAATTTTTACATTGTCCAGTGAGGGAACGGTGGTGAAATGTCCTTCACCGATTTCCAGCGCGCGGAGTACGCCGCTCGTGGTCTTTCGTCGAGCACCGCTTTTCGCCGCCAGGGGTAGGATCATCGTGAAGGTTGCGCCGTGTCCTTCTCCAGCGCTCTCAGCCGTAATTGAGCCGCCATGAAGTTCAACCAGATGGCGTACGATCGCGAGTCCCAGGCCGAGTCCTCCGTGTTGCCGTGTAGTGGTGCCGTCGGCCTGACGGAAACGATCAAAAATAAACGGCAGGAAATTCGCGCTGATGCCCTGACCGGTGTCGCTGACGCGAAGTTGCAGATTTCCCCCGGCGCGTTCAACCTTGACTTCAATCCGGCCACCGGCAGGCGTGAATTTGATGGCGTTCGCCAACAAGTTCCACACAATTTGTTGCAAGCGGCTGGCGTCGCCAAGCGTATGGCGGGTTGAAGGATCCAGGGTTACTTCGAGGTGCAGGTCTTTTGAATCAATCGCGAGCTGCACCGAATCTATGGCTGCGTTAATAACTGAGGCAAGGTCGACAGCTTCATTGTTAAGGCGCAGCTTGCCAGTGATCATGCGCGACACATCCAGAATGTCTTCGATCAACTGCGCTTGCGACTTCGCATTGCGATCAATCGTTTCCAGCGCCCGCGCGGCAGTGGCGTCATCGAGTCTCCCGCTGCGCAGCAAATGGGACCAGCCGATTATCGCGTTCAGCGGAGTGCGAATCTCGTGTGAGACGGTGGCGAGAAACTCATCCTTCATCCGATTTGCAGTCTCGGCTTCGGCGCGGGCCATTTGCTCGCCAACCAGCGCGAGCCGGAGTTTTTCCTCCGTGCGCAGGCGTTCCTGAATTTCGGCTTCCAGCGAAGCAGCCTTCTGCTGCAGTTTGGCGATGGCGCGCAGACGCTGATCGTGATCATCGAGCCCAACGTAGCTTTCGGCGGGAATGACCCGCGTGTGGACCGTGCAAACGCCGCTGTGAGGCTCCATAAACTTCTGTCCGCCGAGGCCATTCATCGGATAGGCGCAGAAGAGCGAAAAGGTGTGCGCCTTCTGGAGCTCGTTCCACATTTCTTCCAGACGGAGTGCTGCCTGATGCTGGCCTTCCGCCCAAAGCAGCGCCACCATTTCCCCGAAAGCGCGCACGCGAGGGCGTCCGTCGGAGACGCTGGCGATTATTCCGCCCACAACCTCATTAAAACGATCGGGATGCGGCGAGCCGTCAACCATGAATTTTGAAAGCGTTTCGGCGGCGTCGATCGAAACAAACTGTCCACGCGCTTTCGCGTTGGCCACATCGAGTCCGTTTGCAGAAAGCAGCTCATCGAGGCCTTCGCGATGCGACTGCGTCGCCACCACCAGGGCTGCGTCGCCTGAATTGATTGCAGTGCCGATGAATCCGCCCAGGGAGTTCAGGAGAAAACCGTCCGCCTCATAGAATTGCACGAAGTGTTCGGTGTCGTTCATCGCAGTCCAATCCGTGCGAGGGGCGACACTCCATTTTGCGGCCTCGTCATTGCGAAGCTGGGTCGAGAGTCCGCGCAAGCGGTCGTCGTTGTCTACTTCAATCAAAACGCCTCCGGTGGTCAGTGCGCTGCGCACTCACGAATTTGATTTGGGACTAAGGGAACGACTCGGGGTTCGTATGAGCTCATTCTATTCCAATACCTTCGATCAAAACCAGTAACGAACGGGAAGTTATCGCTCAAAATTATTCACATTTCTGTGTTCTCGTCGCCGCAAATCTGCAGGGCACTGGTCAGCGAACGGCTCTGGAAAGGAAGAGTCTGGGCGGAGAGAGATTTCTAAGTCCCGGACGGCTAATTTCGAATTTGAGAACCTGCGGCTTCGTTTCTGATGATTTCATAACATTGACATGAGATCGCTTCCAAGCCTGGCCGGTCAAGCACCTTGAGATGTCCGCGTTGATAACTTATCAAGCCTTGTTTCTGCAATTCACCAGCTGCCTTGTTAACACCTTCGCGCCGCACGCCCAACATGTTCGACAAAAATTCCTGGGTTAGTTGGAATTCATCGGTTCCCATTCGATCCTGCGTCATCAGCAGCCAGCGCGAAAGGCGAGAATCCATGGAATGAAACTGGTTGCAGACCGCGCATTGCGCAACCTGTGTCAGCATCGAATGCGCATAACGAGCCAGAAGTTGTGGGAGAACGCCGCCTTTGTTGCATTCCCGGCGAAAGGCCGTGGCGTTCATCTTCATCGCTAGCCCGGCTCCCTGGACGACAGCGTAATTGACCGACGAGTTCACTCCCATGAAAACACTCAAACCCACCATTCCCTCGTTTCCCACCAGACCAACCTCGAGCGTCGAACGCTCGTCAACACCTGCCAGCAGCGAAACTATCCCACTATTAGGAAAATAGACATCGCTGATCACGACATTGGCCTGGTAAAGATACTGTTCGAGGACAAGAGGGATCTCTTCCATGTGGCGCTGCAGCTCCTGATAATCCTTGTCGGGAAGGGCTGCCAGCAATTGGTTGGCGATGCGTGGGGTTTTTCTGGGCGACATGGGGTAACTCCTTTGTTGGGTTTCGCTGAAACGACGAAAACGGCAAAAGGAAGGTTTGCGGAAACAGGTCCCAATGTCGGTTAGCAACTGTTCAAATGGCGACAGAGCTAGCTATGAATATGCACTATCGGGCCAAACTAGTCTGTGCGCTGTCGCGCTTAGTGGCGCAAAAGAAAGTGTGGGGAGGAATACAAGGAAAGTCTATCCAAGCAGCCGATCGTATTCAGTGCGCACTACCTGGTAGCACTCGCAGACACCGGTCTCCAACCCGGTGCGATCGAGAATCGTCATATCGCCGCGAACGTAGCTAATATAACCGGCCTTTTGCAATCGCCGGGCAGCGTGAGTTATCCCTTCACGACGCACGCCCAGCATATTGGCGATTAGATCCTGCGTCATGATTAACCTATTCGAGGGCAAGCGGTCGTGACTCAAGAGCAGCCACCGGCAGAGTTGCTGATCCACGGAGTGCAATCGATTGCAAACCGCTGTTTGGGAAATCTGCGTAATCAGAGCTTGTGTATAACGTAGACAGAAATTATGAAAACGGCCGCCGCGCGTGAACTCATCCTTCATCAATGCGGCTTTCATCTTGAATGTCTTGCCGGCGCTCTGCACCACGGCCCGGTTTGGAGTAGTGTCACCACCCATGAAAATCGCGATGCCCACCATGCCATCGTTTCCGACCACGCCGATTTCGGCGGTCGACCCGTTTTCCATTATGTAGAGCAGGGAAATAATCGCAGTTGTTGGGAAGTAAACATAGTCCATCTTTTCGCCGGATTCATAGAGAACCTTGCCCAGCTCAAGAGTGACCGGCTGTAAATTAGGGAGCAGACGCGCGAGTTCCTCAGGAGTTATACCCGCGAGCAGATGATTTTGGATTGCCTCTTCTTTCGCAGCTTTTGGCACCATCAATCCCCCTCCTAACCCGAAACGACGTTTTTCATAGGGGAAAAGCAGTTACCCTGCTTCCATTGGCTGGTCTGAGGCGAGTCGGATAGGCGTTGAGATAATATGCCCCTGCCTATATGTGCGTCAACACACAGACATTCTCTAATCTGGCTCAACATGGCGTCGAATCTAATAACCCCCCCTATTGAGGAGGCACGAATGCCATACCCCCGGTCCCAGGTGCTTTGTGTTGATGATGACGCTGACGCGTGTGAGATGTTGACACTTCTTATGCGTGCATATGGGATTGACGCTACTTGCGTCACATCCGCAGCCGAAGCCTGGCGCGCGATTAATAAACAGACCTTTGACCTCTATGTGATCGACGGTTGGTTACCCAACCTCGACGGCTTCGAATTCTGCCGCCAGATACGCGCGACTGACACGGAAACACCCATTCTTTTCTATTCGGGCGCCGCTTACGAGGCGGACAGGGAGAAGGGGATGGCAGCGGGGGCAAATGCATACATCGCCAAACCAGATGTCGAAGGATTGATTACTAGCATCTCGAGCCTAATCGTCAAAGCCAATGCTCGGGACGCGACTGCGAGGGAAACTATGCCAAAGCGCAAATCCCGTGGTTTGGTTTCTTCCTCAACTCTGCTACGTCGAGAATTCGTCTGATTGACGCAGTTAACACGACGAAAACAAATTTCCCTATCTATATGTGTCCAAGCGCACATACAGCCGGCAGGTACCCGCTCTAACCTAATCAAGAATTTTTCGGTGTTGATTCCTGAGGAAGAACTTGCTCGTGAGAAACGTCAGAATGGCGAATCCGTCTGAGTAGTTTTCACCGGGAATGGAGGGTGGACTTCAAGGGCGAGGCTCCACCCTTCATTTTTTCTGACCAAACCGCAACGGTCACGACGCCGCTATTCGGGAACAAATGAGTCGCATTTTAGCGAACCGGTCGGTCTTGAAAACAGTCGAAATGCGTCCGAATATTCGGGATGCTGAAACGCTGCTGCGCGCAATCGCGGCAGGCGACAAGACTGCGGTTGCCGGCTTCAACGCGACGACGAGTGGACTGTTGTTTGGACTGTTATTGCGGATTCTGGGTGACACGGCGACTGCCGAGCAGGTCTTGTCGACGGTCTACGACGAAGTCAGCCTTCAGGCCGCCGGCTTTGAGAAAAATGACGACAGTCTACTGACCTGGCTGATTACGATCACGCACCGACGAGCGCTTGAGCACCTGTGTTCAAGCAAGGAAGATCAGCAATTCCTTATCTCAGTTGGACTCGCAACGGCCCTGCGTTCAGGCCCGGAGCAAAAGGTCAGAATCAGGAAGTCGGCGCATCGGAAGTTGGTGAGCGCGACCCTCAATTCACTTTCACCAGTTGAGCGTAAAATGATCGAGTTGGCTTACTTCTCGCGGATGACGCCATCGGCAATTGCCACGAAGCTTGGTCAATCTCCCGCAGTTGTAACAACGGGATTGCAGTGTGGAATCCTCGGCTTGTACAACCTGTTCAGGAGCTATGGTTCGCTTACCGAGGCGTGAGAGGCGGCGGCCTCGAGCCGGCTGCTAACTTCCAGGGCGGCCATCAACTTAACCTTCTTTAGTTCCGGACCTTTGATGCCGAAGTAGGTCGCCATCTGCATGATCTGTTTTGGATCGACGAAGTCTTTCGCGTCAGAGCAAAATTTTTCCAGCGTTGGGCCAAACTCACGGCAGGTCATCGACTTTGGAATGGTTAGACCCAGCCGGCAACTGCCATCAGTCTGAAACTGTATGCAAAACTCACAAACTTTCAATCGCGCGTCCTTTACGTCAAATCGCCGTTAACTAACGTCGGTAGCCAACACAATGCCGCAGCACGTGTGGAAGGTTAATGTCCCACGGGAATCCGCTGAAAACGGGTCTTGCCTTCGGAATCCTGCCAGGAAATATCCAGAACATAAGGCTTGCTTTGGCCGGCGACGACTTTCAGTCGCGCCAACAAATCGGAACTCGTATCAGCAACTTTCCCATTGATCCAAGTCTTGTGAGAAAGCACAACATTCTCTTTGGGACGCATGGAACCAATTGGTTCGAACCGGATGTGAGCTTGCGAAGGTCCGCCGCCAGGCGTCTCAAGGTCTTTCAGAAAGATCGTCAGGATCTCCACACACTTGAGGGCGTCGTCGGTGTCGTTGCTGAGCTGCAAACGAACATCCGCTTCGACATCAATAAAGTCAAATGTCAGAGGCTTCGCGGTATTTGTGCTCATTTTCCCTTCTTCCCGGCGTCAGGTTTACGGGCGCGCTTTCCGCCCGCCTTTTTCCCCGCACTCTTTGCCGTCTGCAGCGCCATCACGTCTCCCGGCTGGCACTTAAGGGCCTGACACATCTTCTCCAGCGTTTCGAAGTTGATGCCCAGTGCTTTCCCCTTCTTCAAGCGCCATAGCGTCGTGTGGCTGATTCCGGTTTCCTTGGCCAGCCAGTAAAAGGTTCTACCGTGCTCTGCCAGCAACTGATCTACTCGAATCTCAATCATATTTATTTCCACGTGTACACTCTATTTACCATATACGGTAAGTATTGTCCATCTGCTATATATCCTGCATTTGACATATACCCCGCTCTGCCGTAGTGTCAAAGACGATGATAAATCTCTACATCAATGAACGCCGGACTGGAGACGTCACCATTCTCGATTTGAAAGGAAAATTGAGAATAGGAGGAAACGCGCTCGCGATGCACAAGTCGATCCGTTGCCTGCTTTCGGAGCAGAAGAAGATGATTCTCCTGAATCTCACCGGCGTGACGTTCATCGACTCATGCGGTTTCGGCGAACTGGTGGCGAGCCAGATTTCCGTAGAGAACGCGGGAGGGGAAATAAAGCTGGTCGGCCTTACCGACACCCTTCATGAATTGTTCTCGGTGACCAGGCTTTTGCAGGTCTTCGATGTTTATCAGAATGAAGCGGACGCTCTGCAAAATTTTGTCTCGGCTGCATCGCAGCTTGAGAAACCGCAACTTATTTTTGCCTGATCTCGATGTGCGGGCAGAGGCAAACTGGTTTCGAGCACGCGTGCGGGTTAGTTGAAGTGTTTGAGGAACGTAGTGAACATGATCGATGTGATAAAAGAGTCTCCGGCCGAGAATGCTCCCGTTATTGGAGTTGCAGCGAATCCGGAAGACAAGGCGCGGTGGGCTTACATTACCGAGTGGCACGTCGAGCCGCAGTCTGATGATCGACGGCCCGTGTCCGGCAGTGTTTCTGCTGGAACGAGTTCATTGTCGGCCGGGCGATCCAGCGCGCGCCGGCAGCACCAGGCAATGTTCAAAGCATGGTCACAGAGCCGCCATGACTAACTGTTGAGTTTCGGTGCAAGACAATGCGCCTGCTACTGCGAGCGTAACCGAGGTGTGGTAAAGTCCACTTAGTCTGTTCTTCGAAAATCTACTCTCGACATCAGGATTTGCTTGCGTCTCCTTGTGCCGTCTGTTTGTTTTGGGCAGGAGTCGTAACAGGAAATTCTGATGACCGCATTAGTATCCACTTTACATTCAGTTTCACTCCGACGCGTGCCGTCGCAGGATCCGGGTACCGAGAGCCATGGGGCTTCGTGCTTCTTTGTTCAGTGTGGCTGGTTGTCGGTGAGAAGCGAGAAACAATGAAAACATTTTTTGCGATGCGGCGTGCGAATGGCGATTGGTTTGCTCTCGATGACAATGGACTGTTTCGGGTGCCGGTCTTTCATAGTAGTGGCGCGGCGATGGTGGCGCGTTCGCGCGATGCGGGCATGGAGTGTTTCCGGCCTGTGGCTCTGGACGACAAGTCTTTTAGAAATCTTACGACTACGGATGAAGGCAAGGCATGTTTTTGGTTAATTGACGATCCGTTGATGAAGCTCAGTCGCGGCCGCTCGCTCGAAGGTAAAGATCTGGCGCAGTTAATGAAAAACGGTGCTCAACAATTGGGCGCCGGGGCGGCGGCGAAATGATTTCTTCATGTGACCAATGCGGCAGGATTTTGCCGCTGTGGAGAATTCGTTGCCCGCACTGTAAAAAGTCGGCATTGAACTGGCTACAAATTTTAGGTATCGCCATCCTGGTGGTGCCAGCAGTATTCGTCCTGTCGAAATTTTTATAGCTTCCGGAACGAAGCAAATGAAATTTCATTCATCAAAAGGGAACTCTGAAGAAAAATGACCGAAAAATTAAATGGTAATGGACTGACCGGAGTGGCGACTGAAGGAACCTGGCCTGGAATTGATTCGCGTTTCCGACTCATTATTGTTGCCGGATTGCGAACCAAGCAGCTTTTGCATGGCTCGACCCCCCGCATTGAAGTTGACGCAAAGCGACGCCGAAATACAAGCATCGCTCTCGAGGAAGTAAAAAGAGGATTAATCCATTTCACCCGAGTTAATAAAGACGGTTCGCCTTTCGAAGCCGGCGTCGATGCCGGAACAAAGCCTTAACCGCAAAAATCCTATGAACGGACTGCGAGTCTACATCAAGACTGATGACGGAGATCGCGCGAGCGGCGAAGAAGTCTTTTACAGCCGTCGCGGCGATGGGCCCATTTATTGCTGGCGTTACGAAGCCGCGATAAGCTATTGGCGCGTCTCGCGCATGCACGCAGCAGATATCGCGCCCCGTGAGCTCTCGGTCGCGAGTTGGAAGTCGGTGCCGGAAAAATTACAGGCGCGACTCGGAGAACATTACCCGGACTGACGGCCAGAGGTGCACGCGGTAAACGCTTAGCTGCTAATAAAGACAAACGCTGCTATCCAACATCCTTCTATTATGAGCCGAAGAGCAATTGCTTTGACTGTGGACCCCGCCCCTGATTCAAACACCCAAATAGGTTGGTTCACCCAGGTAAACTGGACACACAGCTTTTTAGTTGTAGGTCTCCACCTTTGTGGTCTGCTTGGCCTGTGGTTCTGGCCGCGACCGTTGGACGTCGCGCTGTTTCTGGGGCTTTACCTTTCGACCACGTTTGCCATCGGGATTGGTTACCACCGTCTGCTGACTCATCGCGGTTTCGTATCTCCGCGCTGGATGCGCCGAGTGCTGGCCTGGTTTGGAGCCGCTGCGCTTCAGGGTGGACCGGCGCGTTGGGTAACTATTCACCGTCGTCACCACCAGATGGCCGATAAAGATGGCGATCCACACTCCCCACTCATGGGTTTTCTACATGCGCATGTCGGGTGGATTTTGAAGAAGGACGCGAAGGAAGGCAGCGACTACCGCGAGCTGGCGCCTGATGTCTCGGGTAACGATCCCTGGCTTCGGGTTTTAGACTACAAGATCTTATTCGTGATGCCCTGGGTGTTGACGGCCTTATTTTCTTACGCAATTGGTGGCTGGCGAGGTGTGCTCTGGGGAACCGTCATAAGGACACTCGCCCTCTGGCATTTCACCTGGTCCATCAACAGTGTCTGTCATGTAATCGGCCGGCGTCCGAACCAAACGCGGGATGAAAGCCGCAACGTGTGGTGGCTGGGACTACTGACGCTTGGTGAGGGCTGGCATAACAATCATCATGCGCGTCCCACAGCTGCCTGCCACGGTTGGCGTTGGTATGAAGTGGATTTCTCCGGATACGTAATTCGACTGATGGCCCGCGTCGGCTTAATCCAAAAAGTGATTCGGGCGCCGCGCACCTGGTAACGCCGCGACGGCCAAATCGACACTCTCGCCTCTTTCTCGCCCTGATAAAGGAACTCGCCCTTAGTTCTTTCGGGATTCCATACTTTGTGGACAGGAGTTTGCTCTACCAATGAGCGAGCTTTAGAAGTGCTGAAATAAGTCAGCGGAACCGTAGCAATCCTACACAGTATTCGGAGGTAAAGACTGGAAATGAGACACTTATCAAATAAATTCGGACCGGCGATAGCAGCGATTTTTTTAATGCTTGGTATTGGCGCCGCGTTCAATGTGACCGTGCAGGCGCAACGCCGGCCTTACCGCATGACGGACCGGCAGATTGAAAACATAATCAGACGAATCGAAGTAAATACCAATAGATTTCAGGCTAGCATCGATTCCTCTCTTGATCGTAGCCGTCGTGACGGCACACGGGCCGAAGACAACATCAATGCGTTCGTCCAGAATTTTGAAAACGCCACCGACCAATTACGACAACGATTTAATAGCCGGCAATCAGTGGCAGCAGATGTCGAGAATGTTTTGCGGCAGGCGGCAGTGATCGATACTTTTATGAGCCGCAGACGAGCGGTAGCAGGCGCTCAGGATGAATGGGCCCTGGTTAAGACTGACTTGAACGCGCTCGCCAGCGCGTATGGAGTCAACTGGAGATGGGACACTCGGGCAAACGTTCCCTTTGAACCTGGTACGAACACCGGACGCGGCCGGAACTGGGATCGCTACGAAAACTTTGGCGGCTCGTTCGATCTGCGTCAGACGGCCCTCAATGCCGGATACAACCGCGGCATCGAGGTAGGCCGCGATGACCGCAGCCGAAACAGAGCGAGTGATTACCGCAACTCAAGCGACTACCAGCGAGCGACCACTGACTACAGTTCGCGCCTTGGTGATCGTGAGCTTTATCGTCGTTACTATCGGGCTGGATTTGAAAACGGCTACAACGATGGTTATGGCACTCAAGTAGGTGGAACGAACTGGCCGAACCCGGTTAACCCGATCAACAACAGGGATCCTCGCGGTCGCAACTGGGACCGTTATGGCACCTACGGCGGTTCATTTCAGCTACGGCAAACGGCACTTAATGCGGGTTACAACGAAGGAATCAAGTTAGGCCGCGAAGACCGGAGTCGGAATAGGAATTCCGATTTCCGAAGTGCAAACGCCTATCAGGAAGCGACGAAGGACTACAGCTCGCGACTTGGTGATCGTGAACTATACCGCCGGTATTACCGTGAAGGATTTGAAAACGGATACAACGACGGCTACAACGGCAACTGAGTTGAGTGACAGTGGGCAGCGGGCAGTGGGCAGAAAAACACTTCTGTCCACTGCCATTTTGTTTTGATTGTGCACTTACCGGGTGACAAGTAGCGCGTAATATCCGGCTATTCCATTGAGCACATATTGGACGGCGAGTGCCGCCAACACAATTCCCATAACGCGCGTCGCGATGTGGACGCCACCTTCACCCAAACGCGAAATCAGGCGGGCGCCGAAGTACAGCGAGACGAACGTGGTAAGAAAAACCAGGGTGATGGCCGCGGCGACCGCGCTCAGGCGGCGCATGTCACCTGCGGCTTGTGAGGTAAGCAATAGAATAGTGGCAATCAATCCCGGCCCAGAAAGCATTGGAATTGCCAGCGGAAAAACGGAGATGTCCTGGCCAACTGATCCGCGTTCCCTGCGTTCCGGGGCCTGCATGCCTCCGCGCTGGCCAAAAAGCATGGGCATGGCCGTGGCGAAGAGCAGTATTCCGCCGCTGATTGAAAACGCGTGAACCGTAACGCCCAGATATGAAAGCACCGCCCGGCCAGCGACCAGGAAAAACAGTGCTACTCCAAACGCTATTACGACCGCACGCGTGAGGATTGCGCGTCGGCGGGCCGGCGTCTCATCCCTGGTGAGCCCAACAAAGATGGGCACGACGCCGGGCGGATCAACCACCACCAGCAGCGTGACAAACGCTGCGAGCCCAAATCGAAAGAAGTCATGGTCCATTGATATGCTCCGGGTATTACTGTTAGGACAATAATCTGAGGTGGCTTGCAATTCAACCCGTAACGATCGCTTGCAATGCTGGCGTGGGTGGACAAAGTCATGGGCGAGCGTATCCTGTTGACGGAGCTGTGGTCACGATGCAATCAACTTATGAGTGAAGATTGGAACCCCAGAGAGACGACAACTCACCAGGATCACGTGATCGCTCACGTTGTTGGAACCAGCGTTTTAGGCCACATTGTCGTTGATCAGGCGCTCTATCTCCTGCTCGATATCGGATTTATCTGGATCGTTTTTCTCGATGGCGAAATGGGACTACTCCCGCACCCGGTCGCCATTGGCGAGTTGGTGGCAGACGAACCACTGAAGCAGCAGCTCAAGACGGACATTGACGTCCTGCTCTCGGGTGACGCGCACGAGGGGCTCAAACAATTGATTGAAACACCTTCCGAGAGTCAAATTACTGAGGTAAGCTTCTTTGAGCGAGCCGACCAAAGGAGACTGCTTATTATTGGAGATGAGGCCGGTTTGGGAATTGAAACGTCATTAACAACTGCTGAGATCCACGTTTATGAACTCTGAAAATGAAAAAGACCATGCGGTGGAAAACGACTCCGCACTTGGCGACGTGGCGGAAACTGAACATGAGTATCTTCATCAACGCCTGCGCGACGAGTTGGGCCGCGAGCCAACTGAAGAGGAAATGAATGCCTGGTTGCGCCAGCACACTGAGGGGTATTGAAGATGAGTGATGGTGATGTGACGGTGATGAGTGATGAGTGATGAGAGAAAAGATGCGCCGCGAACCAATTTCGCGGCGCCTTAATCGTCCACCAACTATGGTAGCAAGGTGACTCATCATCTCATGACTGTCTTATGGCATCGCCACAATTTGATTGTCCACTTGTTTGACGCCTTTGATTGCGCGGATTGCCCTCTCAACTTGTGACTTCAAAGCTTCACTCTTAACCGTGCCAGTCAGGGTTACTTTGCCGTCGAGCGTGGTGGCCGTGATTCCCAAAGATGAAAACGTAGGATCGTCACTGATTTTCTTGTCTATGGCTGTCTGGATTGCCCCGTCGTCAGAGCCGCTTGCTGGATTAGTTCCGCCACTCGCCGGTTGATTAATGATCACTGGCGGCTGCTGTGGCGCCGTGGTCGCAGGTTGCTGGATGATCACTGGCGGCTGTTGCTGTTGCGCCGGCTGCTGAATAATGACCGGCTGTTGCTGTGCCGGCTGCTGCTGCGCCACCAGGTTTTCGTTTGTCGTGTCAGTGTTCTGACCGTTCATGAGAAAGAGGACGACAATTGTAATTAGCGCAATCGCAACCACTACGATTATTCCCACCGTCGCACCGGAAATTCCCCCTCGATCATTTCGCACGGCTTCTGTATGAGTCACTTCGCGTCGCGAGGTTGGCGTTTCCACCACGACCCTGCTTCTCTTTGCCTGCTCATCATCGTATGCCATCTTACTTCCTCCTGTATTGGTTAACTGATTAAGATTTTTGTGGCGGAACTCCGCGCGTACTTGTTTGTGCAATCCTTATTCCCACAGCGCCGAATCCCCCGAAAACGCCTGGAAGACTCCGATGCCTTAGGAATCAGTGAATTTGAATGATTTTCCGCTCGTGAAGTCTGATTTCCCACAGGAAAATGGCGTACGTTTTCGAGTCTCAGGCAGGCGTAGGCACGTTGAGATTGAGACACAACCAACAGCAGCCAGGAAACAGCAATCAGCTGAACCAAGTTGTATCGGAGGAAAGAAGTTAGGTTTTATCCGACTGCTGTTTGCCATTTGCTATTATCTCTCAAATGACAACCGCACTCGTCCATCATCCCATCTTCGCGGAACACGACACTGGTCCAGGTCACCCCGAATGTTCGTCACGTTACCGCGTGGTGATGAAAGCACTGCGGGACGATTCGTCGCTTTGGCCCACCCTAATGGAAGTGCAGGCGAAGGAGGCGCCGCGTGGAGACATTCAGGCCTGTCATACGCCGCAACACTACAAACAAGTTGAGAAAGTGGTAAGCAGTGGCACTGGTTACCTCGATGCCGATACCGTGGTGTCGATGCGATCGCTCGATGCGGCCCTGCATGGCGCAGGAGCAGCTTGCCAGGCCGTTGATTTGATCATGGGTGGCGAGGTCCATAATGCGTTTGTGCCGGTGCGCCCTCCCGGTCATCATGCCACGGCTGAGAATGCTATGGGTTTCTGCCTATTCAACAATGTCGCGGTCGCTGCTCGTTATGCACAGAACCACTTCCCGGAGATTGAACGCGTCGCGATCATTGATTGGGACGTCCATCATGGGAATGGCACCCAGGGAGTTTTCTTTGACGATCCGAGCGTTTTCTTTTTCTCGACGCATCAGTATCCGTGGTATCCGGGCACGGGTTCTCGCGGTGAAACAGGAGTAGGCCGCGGCGTCGGTTCAACCTTAAACGTCCCGCTGCGAGCGAGCACTCCTGCAATTGAGCAGAAACGAATGTTCGAGGCTGCCATCGATGAGATTAGCGGCCACTTTAAGCCTGACCTGATTATCATTTCTGCAGGATTCGATTCTCACCGTGGCGATCCCCTGGGCCAGTTGCGTCTCGAGGACGAAGATTTCGTTTCACTCACCAAAACCGTCAGGCAGTGGGCCGATTCTGCTTGCCAGGGCCGCATCGTTTCGTGTCTCGAGGGTGGATATAACCTGGAGACGCTGGGCCAAACCGTGCGGGCGCATGTCGCTGAACTCGCCGGTTCTCCTGATCCGTAGTTATCAAAACCTCGCCAAACTTCTAACTCCGATCATGCCCCATGCGATCGGCTACGCCCCCTAAGAGCTCTATTTTCTAAATTTATTGCACAAAATGCATTGCACGAATTGACATTTCGAGTGCCTTCCATTAATTTCCACAGGCTTTGGCGAATTGGGGTTGCCCTGAAAACATGATTGGCTTCCCAGCTATTTTCACATTCGCTTCTACAGTCCTCGCAAATCTCTGCGACAAGTTTGATCATCACTTTGGAGGCAATGATTGTGGTGCTCACCAACGATCTAGAACTCATGCTTCAGGAGGTGTATTCCCTGCGCGTCAGACGCGGAATTCACCGCCAACCAACTCAGAAAGGCAATCTGCAAACCCTGTGCGGTTTCGTTAAGAATGGTCTCGGCTCCATTCCGCCATCGCCGAGCCACCCTTATGAACTGAACATCGGACAGCTCGAGTTACTGGCCGATCAGCTTGTTAATTGCGGAGGCCAGTGCGCCGGTGTCCCCGTGGAGCTTCTAGATGTAGATCATGTTTATCGGATTGCTAGCCCCAAAGATCTCACCAACAGTTCTGGCTGGTATAAGGATGACGAGAAGACTGATGCCGAGACGGCATGGACAAATTTAAAGAACGAGTACGATAACCGGGAGGATCTACACGCCTGGTTACCACTTGCCGACTACGCCAGCGGCCCCTACAGAGGCCTCTTTAATTTCAGTTGGTGGACCCCTCACGAACCGACAGGTGAGGTGTTTCCGTCCGCCCACAAGATGGGGATGTTTAGCAACTGGGTTGCCTCCCTTGTATTTCTGCTTCGTTGTAAGGTCAAAGATGCGGAACCCGGCCTAACGGCCTTTGTGCCGACGGTTGTTGATGCCTTTCCCCAATCTGTTTTTCATCCCATGAAAGACACACCAAAGCCTGCTCACGGGTTGGCGATTGACCTTTCGAGTGGACCTTCCTTGACAACGGGAGTGGAAGAGTTTGTTTTGGCCCCGATTGAGGTGTCGCACATAGATGTTCGTCCGTTGAAATTGGAGGCAAACACTCGATTGCGGTATGTTGATATTGACGAACGGAGTACGCAGATTTGGGAGGCGCTGCTCAGCTACTACAAGGTGCTCTGAAAGAGAATTCTAAGACCGGGAAGGCGAGTCATGTCAATTGATGATAAGGACGGGGATCATTCGGAGAATGATGTTGAAGAGGCTTGGCTCAAGGAGTTACTACCAGCCCATGGCTTGCCCAGCTTAAGTGAAAGCCGCGTAGATGAAACTCAAGAGTTGATGAGCGCGCCGTCAGCCTTGCTTTGGCTGCAGGAATTACAACTTATCGTCGCAGGAGAGCGCGCCTCAAAAATTCTACGCTTAGGCGAAGCTTCACAATTCGTTCGCGTCATAATTGATAGTTCGAGTGAGAGGATCCTGGCTCGCAGGACTCTCAACGAGGCCCTGGCAGAGTTTCTTCAAGAATGGCGTCCTTCCCTTGCCGATGACAATTACGCGCAAGAATCCATCCTTTCTCTAATTACCGCCTTCCAGCCGGCCATTGGGTTCATCAGACTATCAAACTACATGCGCGAGGGAGGGCGTTTCAACAACAACTACCAGTCGTTGGCTGCCTACGGCCCAACTGACCTGCAACTTATGGCGCTAACCGCGTTGCGTGCCTTTTATCCCGCGCCGCCGCCAAGTACACACGAGCCAGGTTTCCAGACCTATGTAGGAATCTTAAGGCAACACGCTACGAACCCTGAATATGCCGGATATGCTGTGACAGAGTTGCTTAAGCTGGAAATCTTTAAAACTCAAGATCGCGAGATTCTTGAGAGCATTGCCGAATCTCCAATTTCTCTTGAACGTATCTTGCCTTACCTCTTGACACCCGCCCGGCGTGCCTACGCGCCAGAAGACCTTCGGAACGTTTTTGCTCATTGTATCGAGATCGGTAGCTGGGCTCTTGAATCATTCGAATCAATCGTAGGCAATCAAGGCGGGAGTGTCGACTATGTGGCAGAGATCGACTTTGCTTTGAAAAAACGATACTCGCAAAGCAGCATTCTAGTTCCGGTAATCTCAATGAAGGACCGCTCTACATACCCCATTCTACTCACGAGAGAAGAAATCGAAGCGTATACCCAACATAGATACGGATCGCTTCAACAGTACCCAATTGCTCAATTCCTGCACGACCCGTTGATAAGTCGCTCAGCGCTCGGAAAGGAATTGACGCTTCGTTTAGAGCAACGCCTGAAGGCACCAGATTTCCGTTCAAACATAAGCGCCGCTGGAGACTTTGAAGCGCAGCTGGAAAGGAACGGGGCCAGGCTCGCGATATCAAACGACAAGATTTGCGTTAGGCTTCAACATAACGCAAACATCTTGCTTGAGGGCCTTTCAAAAAAAGCTCTTAACTGTTATCTGCAGATCCTTATGTATAGGAAGTATGAAAAATTCCTGAAGCCAGAGCCCAGGCAGGTGAATCCGCGGGAACAAGTCGACGAAATACTTGCTAGGGCAAAATTAGCTTTTATTTCTGCGTCCCAGAAATAATAGCCCCTGGGTACCCACCTCCCTCAACGGCAAGGGAGAGGAGAAACAAACATTGCTGGATAAGAAGATTGAATGGTTTAAGCGAAATTTGGACTTGCAGGTAGAAGACCTGAAGTTCGAGGCCCATCATAAAAAGGTAGTTCTCTATTTTGATACGTCGGTTGTACAGGGAGCCGTCTTAGGTTTCGCAGACTACTACAAGGACATGGGGATCGCGCCTGCGTTTGGGCGTAAACAGTTTGCGAGCAACCGCGCCTTGGTCCAGTGTCTAATTTCCAGCAACTGGCTCGGGAAGGTTCGCATGCTGCCCGCTCACCAGGCCGAGTTCATTGGCAAGCTCGACTCCGGGTTTGACACCGGCGGTGAAAAGGAATGGGCAAATAGGGCGCATCAGTTCCTTAAAGATGCCAATATTAAAGGAGCCGATGAACTTAAGCTCGAACTCGAACTCACTGAAACCCGCAAAGAAGAGCTTAACGAAGTCTTACAGAGACACGCTGAGTTTGCGCCTCAATGGTTCAAGGCTATTCAGAGCCTTTTACCGTGGCATAGACGACTTGGCATGTGGGTGAGACATGAAATTCTGGATTTACCCAAGCCTGTGAGTACCGTCCCCGACATCTTGATCTCTCCCTTCTTCAGGTTGGAGAATGCCTTGAATCACACTATTGGAAGAGAGAGCTTTACCCGCAACAATTTTATTGACGCAGCGGCGCATACGACGCTTATTCAAGTGATCAGCGAATTTAATTCGGGCGATTCAATTGAGGTCCCGCGCCTATACGTGCCATCGGACAGCGACTTCATATTGAAAGCCATTAGTTCAGCTGAGCTTGATAGTCAGTTTCAATGCTTGACTGTGGACAACGAGCGCTCGACGGTCTTCAGAGACGATTACTATTTTGTTTTCAAAGTGGCCCTGAGACGACCGGTTGCCATGGAAGCCGCCAATGAGCATCAGAGGTCTCAAGACGACGCCGAATTATCGAGTCTACATCAGGAAGTGACCTATGCCTTACGACAGGCCGACGGACAGGCAACCGAGGCGCTCGAAAGAATCAAATTCCGGGGAAAGCCTTTGCCTGAATTGATTTCGGAGTTGCAGAATCTGGCATTTCTGAAAAACGACTGGTTGCAAATCAAAGCTCAAGTCGAGTTGTGGAATGTCTTAAAGGAGATGGAAGATTCGCGGAATATGTTGGAAGACATACGCGAGGTTTATGAAAGTGAGCTTGTGCAAAAGACCGTGAGTCATGCCATAAAAGAGATAAGGGAAGAGTTGACTGAAAACGTCAACGCCTACAATTGGGCCAGTTCACTGTGGACCCCGCTGAAAGCCCACGTGGATAAGTTGAAAAAGAGAGTTCCTGTACATGATGACGGAAATCAGGACTACTTCCGTGATTTGGGCCTATTGCGTTATGGCTTTCCCAATGCGGGTAAGTCAAATCTGCACAAAGCAATCATTCAAATCCTCAATGATCTTTGTAGCGGTGACGAAGACAGAACAATGAAGGGTTGTACGCAGGTAGTGCGAGCATACTTGGAAGGCCGAGCCAGGCCGAAGCAAAAATCCAACGAGCTAATCATCGCGTCGGCCATTTTGTTGGCCACCAGAATGAATCATGAACTCTTTAAATTGCTCGACGAAAACAGACAAGATCTGCCGCATTTTTCATTGAGAATTGCCCACATTGAAATGCTCATGCGCCTATGCAGACAGGATAGGCTAGAAGCTGTCTGTCACAAGACCGAGGTACTGTTGAGGCAGCTGGATTCCAGCTATTCTGATATGAGAACCAATAGAGATCGGGCGGATCTCGCTGTCGGCCTCGCCTATGTATATTATCACGCATGGCGCTTACACGGTCTTGACGCGATTTGGCGACGGTCTGATCTGCAGGAGCTGGCGCCGAAATGGCAACGACTCATCGATAATGCGATTGTCTATGCTGACCGCGCTTATAAAATGTTAAGCGTTGAAAACCTAACAAAGAAAGTCTACGCACTAAATCAATACCTATTTTTTCTGACTGAAGGTGCAGGAACTGACAGGTTGAGAGACATGGAAAGAGCCAAGGAGATTCTCGTCGGGTACAAGGATAACAAAGAAGTGTGGCAATTTCGCTTTGACGACACATTAGCGCGTCATTTTCATCGGCAGGCGGCTCGAGCGAAAAGCGAAGCAGAGTGGACTGAACGAATGGAATACGCCCTCAATCACATTCAGATGGCGCTAAAGAATTCCGATGACGATCATGAGATAAAACACTACTATTCTGTGCTGACAACCAGTAAGGCGGCAGGATTTCAAGCTCTTTAGCTCTTCTGTCAACAATGATGAAACACCAACGCGAGTCCAGCAACACATCACTTCTACTATCCGCTCGCCGATCGAAGAGCTAAACATTTAGGATAGCTCGCAGAGCGAAAAGCATCTTCCTTGCACATTTTTGCCGATCACAGATTGCATGCCGCATGGTGACGTCCTGGGATCGCAATGTCTAATGTATCGGCCCCTCAGGCGGTTTTGGGAAAACACTCCTGGACCGCACTGGGCGCAATCGGTTGCAAGCATCCGAGCCTGAGTCCGTTTAGTGGTTGAATAAAAGTTTGAACCTTAGGTGACGGTGGAGTAAACTCAGGCCCACTTAAACCGGTTTGGACGTTGCACACCGTAAGGCTTAGTCAGGAGCGGGCATTTAGTCCGGCTTTGGACCACGCAGCCAACGCAAACGGGACAACTTGATTTTGCATCGCTCCAAAAACAAGAAGGGTGGAACGCCTCAGTCCCACCTCATGGAGAACCAGCGACATGCCAGACATGGAGATCACTTGCGCGGAATGCGGTAACACTTTTCCGTTTACCGAACGCGAACAGGAATATTATCAGGAGCGCAACCTGACCCACCCCAAACGCTGCAAGCCCTGCCGGGATGCGCGCCGATCAAATTTTGGTGGTCCAAAGGGAGCCGGAGGCGAACGCGAACGATTTGAGATTACCTGCGACCAGTGTGGGAAGACAGACACAGTGCCCTTCAAGCCTTCCAGCGGCAGACCGGTCCTCTGTGGGGAGTGCTTTGGCGCCAGTCGTGCTGCGCAACCAAGAACCTAACTGGTCGTGCCCAACTGAAGCCGCTCAAGGTTCGGGCTTGCCGGACCAGTTCATCGCTTATCAAATCGAGTGAAACCCTTAACAGGTGCTAGCCCTAACGCTCCTGGAAGAAGTGCGCGCTGATAAACATCATGAGTTACGAAACCATCCAGGTGGAGATGCAAGGCGCGGTCGCTGTGATCACGTTGAATCGTCCGGAATCGCTGAATGCATTGACTACCGAAGTCGGCAGGGAATTTCAGGCGGCTGTAAGCGATGTTCGCCAGGGCGGTGCTCGAGCGGTAGTGATTACTGGCGCTGGCCGAGCGTTCTGTGCGGGAGGCGATTTGCGCGAAATGCGCAGCATCGCTGAGCGTGATGGCAGGGTTGACGGGTTTTTCGACGAGCCGCTGCGATTGCTGAACGAATGCATTTTGCTGATTCGCCAGACGCCTTTGCCATTCATTGCAGCTGTGAATGGCGCAGCTTCAGGAGGAGGCTGCAATTTTGCGCTCGCTTGTGACCTCGTGATCGCCGGTGAAAGCGCGAGGTTTAATCAGGCGTTTATCAAGATTGGTCTCTCGCCGGATTGCGGGGGAACGTTTATCTTGCCGCGTTTAATTGGCTGGAAACGCGCCACTCAATTGATGATGACGGGCGAGGTGACCTCCGCAACGCAAGCTTTGGAAATGGGAATGATCAATGCGGTCGTGCCCGATGAGCAGTTGATGGCCCAGGCAATGGCCATGGCTGACAGGTTGGCAGCGGCTCCGACTGAAGCAATCGGACGAATTAAAGAATTGTTGGAAGCCAGCGCGACGAACGACTACCGAACGCAACTGGAACTGGAAAGAAAGGCACAGCTTAAGTCAGGGCAAACAAAAGATTTCAGGGAAGGCGTCGCAGCCTTTATCGAGAAACGGCCGCCGAAGTTTGTAGGCGGATAAATTCTCAAACAGTTTTTTAAAGCTGCGAGCCGCTGGTTAGACTGGCGGCTTTTTCATTTAGGTTTCGAGTTCCGGGTTTCGGGTAACAACTGAATGATCTCCAGACCCGAAGACCCGAACCTTGAAACGCAGAACTCGAAACTCGAAACTCGGAACTCGAAACCGTTTATGGAATCCCTAACATACCTACAGCTTCTCCGCAGTAATCGTTCGTTTCGGCGGTTGTGGTGGGGGCAGGTTGTTTCTGAGCTTGGCAACTGGTTCAACTTCATTGCCGGTCTGGGCTTGGTGCGCCTCGTTTCGAATGGAGACGCTACCGCGACCGCGATCATCGTCATCGCGCGCTTAGTCCCATTCACGCTGTTTGCTCCGCTCGCCGGCGCGTTCGTCGATCGCTGGTCACGGCGCGGCGTGATGATCGCCTGCGATTTCGCGCGGGTAGTCATCGCGCTGGGCTTTCTGCTCGTGCACACGGAGCAGGATCTGTGGATAGCCTATCTGTGCACAGCGCTGCTTGCTGTTTTCAGCGTCTTCTTTGAAGCCGCAAAAAATGCGAGCGTCCCAAACATCACTGGCGAAAGAGACCTGTTAGCGGGCACAGCACTGATGTGGTCGTCGCGCTTTCTCTTGATGTCTTTTGGCGCAGCGTTAGGCGGATGGACTGCAGCCACCGTGGGTTATCGAGCAGCATTCATCGTCAACGCCATCTCGTTCTTCGGATCCGCCTGGTCAGTGTGGCTGATTCCTGAGCGCGACACGCGAGAAACCTCGTCGCTGCCTGCCGCCGATGAAAATCAAACAGCAACGCGAAAGCTTAGTTACTGGGCCGATATTCGCGCAGGCTGGTCATACATTGTCAGCCATCGTCCGGTAGCTGCAATCCTGCTCGCCAACGTGCTGTGGGCCAGCGGAGGAGGATCCATCAACCTGATCTCCGACCGGCTCGGAGGTCTGGTCTTCGCCGGCGAAGGCGGGATCAGCGGCGACTCCGCAGTTGCGGCGCTCTATTTCGCCGCTGGTCTTGGCCTCTTCATTGGAATGCTGATCGCCAGGCGGGTCGGTTATTACTTTGAAATGGCCGGCAGAATCCCGGGCTTCATCGGCTGGAGCCTGCTGTTTCAAGGATTGCTGTTTGCGCTGATTGGAGTGATGCCCAATCTCTGGCTGGCGTGTGTGCTTCTCCTCGTCGGCCGCATTCTGTTGGGAGCCGAGTTTGCGGTTCAGGAAACTTTGCTGATGCGTCTGGTTCCGGATAATTTGCGCGGCCGAGTTTCGACTACGGACCGCGCTCTGGAACTTTTGATCTGGAGTTTCTCGACAGCTCTGGCAGGGTGGTCGTTGCGCGTAATCACACCACGCACATTGACAGTAGTTGCCGGTTTGCTTTCGGCGACGTCAGGTGTCGTTTGGTTGATATTATTCGCCACCGGAAGGGTCAGGCTCCCGAGCAAATGGAGGTCGCGCAGAACGAAGACGCGAGAGAAAGACTTTGTGACGGACGAGGCGTCACCATGAAGCTATGAGGTTCGACTTAAATTTCCTGACGCGAATGAATTAGACGACGAATTCGATCCGCAAACAGAACATCAATCTTACGAGGCTCAATCAAAGCGGTCACTTCGCCCGAGCCCCAAATCGGATGGCTCATGGTCTGACCAGTGCGATAGGTGCGAGTTCTATCGTATGGTTCGCTGTTAACAGACTTCGAGCGGCCCTTGGTAAGCTTGGCGCCGTTTGAAAATGAGCTGCGAGTGTTGCACTTAGGACAGGTAACACGGGAGATTAAACCACGCTTCGTCACCGAAGCTACCACGTGTCCGCGTTCTTCCTGGCAAGGAACGCAAAGTTTCTCTACACGATCGCCTACGGCGTAAGTTTGACGTTCCGGCTTCGGCGCCTTAACAGCTTTTTCTGCCTTTTCCATAAATACCTTTCAAGTAGATCCCAAAGTAAAAACTAATGAACAGTTAAAAGAGAGTTGTTAAACCTGATGCTTATTTCTGTGAAGCGAATGGTAAATGACTGAAAATCTGTTTCAATCATTCACCATTCACAACTTAAGATTCATTACCAACGAGACTCGCGGTCGCGCCCGCCGCCACCGCCACGATTACCACCGTAACCACCACCACCACCACCGCGCCCGCCGCGATCTTCGCGGGGCCGGGCCTCATTCACCGTCAAAGCACGACCGGCGAATTCCTGACCGTTAAACTGCGCAATCGCAGCCTCGCCTTCTTCCTTGGTGGACATCTCAACAAAGCCAAAACCTCGCGAGCGTCCAGTGTCGCGATCTTCGACTATCGTGGCCGACTCGACGGTGCCCGCCTGGGAAAAAAGTTGCTTCAGATCGTCGTTGCTCGTCTGAAAGGAAAGATTTCCTACGTAAAGTTTCATCGCCATATTGTAAGGATTCCTTGCCCGACTGGGGCCTTAAGAGAAGCTCGAATCTAAGGCGACTTCGGAGTAACGGTTCAGCAGCGAAGACTAGCGTTCGGGAGCTCAACTGAGCAGCTTCTACAGATTTCTATTGCCCACCCTTATGCCCTAAGGCGCCACAGCTATACGAGGCTCGGCGCGCCACCGTTAAATGCGTAAGAGAGGAAGTATGGAGTAAATAATGCACCATCTGGGCCATTCTTGCAAGTTTGGAGGCCCTGCCCTTTGGGTGAATACGCTGAGCCGGGCTACTAACCCCGACGTTCAAAATATGGGCATCCTTACTTTCATAGACGTCCGGTAAGGAGTGACTTCCCGGCACCTGGCCGGTTCCAGTGTTACTCAGCAGCGACTTTTCCGGCTTACACAACTATTACAAACACATGACTGTCGAATTGGTAGGATGAACTTGAGAGTTTGCATCTTACAACAGGCGAATTTACTAACTTGGGAGCAATGATGGATCGGAACATACAAGCGATAGGAACTTCAAAATCCTTTGCGAAACAACGCGAGAGTCTTAATTGGATCACTGTGACGTTTATGGTGATCTTTCATGCCGGAGCAATTGCCGGCCTGTTCATGCTTAGCTGGAAGGCGGTTTTCATCAGCCTGGCGCTGTGGTGGGTTTCCGGCAGCCTGGGGATCGGCATGGGTTTCCATCGTTTGTTAACTCACCGGGGTTACAAGACACCGAAATTCGTCGAATACTTTCTGACATTCTGTGGCGCGCTCGCCCTCGAGGGCGGAGCGATCAACTGGGTCGTCACTCATCGGATTCATCACGCACACACAGACCATGAAGGCGATCCACACACGCCCCGCGATGGCCGTTGGTGGGCGCACATGGGTTGGATTCTGCGTGGGACTGCGCAACAGCACGAGGATCACGTGATGCGACGTTACGCGCCCGACCTGATGAAGGATCCTGTTCATGTCTGGATGAATCGTCTTTACTTCGTTCCATTAATTCTTTCTGGAATCGCTTTGCTGGCAATTGGTGGATGGGGCCTGTTGTTCGTCGGAACTTTCCTTCGCGTTACCATCGGCCTACACGCCACCTGGCTGGTCAATTCAGCGACGCATCTCTGGGGCACTCGGCGTTTTGAAACGACTGACGATTCAACCAATAGCTGGTGGGTAGCTTTGCTTTCGTTCGGCGAAGGATGGCACAACAATCATCACGCACATCCGCGCGCTGCCAGGCACGGGTTGACCTGGTATGAAATCGACATCAATTGGTATGGCATCCGTGCGCTTCAACTCCTCGGCCTGGCGAAGAATATTCGGCAGATAAGCAAGGAGCAGATAGCTGCTGCGGGCAAACCGGGACTGGCTGAATTGCAAAAAGCAGCATAGATCGAAAAACAGTGGGCAGTGGGCAGTGGGCAGTGGGCAGAACAAACTCTGCCTGCTGCCTTTGTTTTTGGGAGGACGTCCGCGTTCCCATTAATAACTTGCCCAGTTTCATCATCTCCCCACTGCCCACTGCCCACTGCCCACTGCCACTGCTACAATCGCAAACATGCCCGTCAGCGGTCGCCGCAAATCAATAGCCTTCTTTATTACTCTCGGAGCCTGCCTCGTCGCTCTCGCGACCGCGCTTAACGTCGGCTGGATTCTGCTCAGCGCGCGCGAGGTGGCTCTGCTTGTTTTTGGAATTATCTTTTTCCTGCTAATCATCACCGGACTAGTGCTCAACACCACATTTCTAATTCGCGAGATACGGCGTAACGAGCAGCACGACGCTTTCATCAACGCGGTGACGCACGAGCTGAAAACACCACTCACTTCAATTCGCCTTTACCTGGAAACACTTCAGAAGCGCGAGATTAGTGAAGAGCAACAACAAAAATTTTACGACATCATGTTGGCGGACAGCGATCGGCTCTTGCAAACAGTAGAACAGGTGTTGCGAGCCGGCAGCGTGGGACAACGCCGGCGGCGGCTCAATAGAACGATTATTAACCTGGGTGAGATGGTGAGCGAGTGTGTTGCTCTGGCCCACACGCGTTACAAACTTGAGCCGGACGCTTTGGTCTATACCGAATTGCTTGATGGCCAGCCCGCGCGGGTCAAAGGAGATGCCGACGAATTGCGCGCGGCCGTCTTGAATCTGCTCGACAACGCAGTGAAGTATTCCGACAAGGGCATTCGCTTGTCCGTTGAGGTGGCTGCCTTGGCTGACAAGAAAGTGGCTGTTCGAGTCGCGGATAGCGGTATCGGGATCGCGCCGGCCCAGTTGAATCGCATCTTCAAGCGTTTTTATCGCGTGCCGGGTCGCGTGATGGCACGTGTAAAAGGCACCGGGCTCGGACTCTTCATCGTGCATTCAATAATTGAGAAGCACGGCGGCAAAGTTTTTGCCGAGAGCGACGGACCAGGGCTGGGCACTACATTTACCATTCAACTTCCGAGAGTCTAGCGAAGTCTTGATTCGATTACTCTTTGTGGGTCGCACAGAGAAACTAAAGACAAAATACTGAAATGAGACCTTGCCGATGAGCGCTGTTCTGGTAGTGGAAGACGAGCAACACCTGGCCGACGGTTTGCGCTTTAACCTTGAAGCGGAAGGCTACACCGTGAATACGCTGGGCGATGGGGAGTCGGCCCTGGCGCTGCTCGTGGACGAGCAGCAGAAATACGATGCGTTAGTGCTCGATGTGATGCTTCCCGGCAAGGATGGATTCGCAGTGGCGCGAGAACTGCGCGAGGCGGGATATTACGTTCCAATTCTCATGCTGACGGCCCGCGGCCGTCCCGAAGATGTGCTCAAGGGTTTCGAGTCAGGAGCCGACGACTATCTCCCCAAACCTTTTGAACTATCGGTATTGTTGGCCCGGCTGAACGGTTTACTCCGGCGACGCGAATGGTTTCATCGAGATCAATCGCAGACTCAAACCACTTCAAGCACAGAAGAGGCTGCCACCTCTGACGAGGGGCCGGAAGAGTTTGCCATCGACGGCCGCCTCATTGACTTCAAGAATCTCGAGCTTCAGACTCCTCAACAAACGATCAGGTTGACGCTGATGGAAGCGCAACTGCTGCGCTACCTGATTAAGCATGCCGGCAACGTCGTTTCGCGGAAGTCAATTCTGGAGGATGTTTGGGGATTAAACGAAGACACTGACACGCGCGCGATTGATAATTTCATCGTCAGGCTTAGAAAGTATCTCGAAGATGATCCGGCCAAGCCTCGGCATCTCTTGACGGTCAGGGGAGTAGGCTACCGGTTTGTTGCAGAGGGCGAGAAGTAGAACTTCATACGTCAGCTTTCGGCTGTGATGATCGCCGCGCGAACACCCAGCAGATCCGAAAAGTCTTTTGAGTAAATAGCATCCACCTTACGCACTCGCTCAATAGTCTCCACTAATTCTTCATTGGAAATAAATCCGTTTTCCGTCAACGCGATGGCCCAGGTTGGAATGTGTGCGGCGGTGTGCAGAAGGTCTTCAACAAAGCCGAGATATTGCTGCTTGCTTTGCACGCGCGAACCGAGTTTGCCGGCGCGCGATCTCTCAATTTCCTCCCAGAAATCATCGCCACCCAACAACCATTCTTCGCGCCATCCCGCCAGGCTCTGTTGCGGTGGCTGTAACTCGTTCGGCGATGGCAGGCGCAGAAACATCAGGTCAGTGTGACGTCGCTCCGCGATAAAGGTGCGTACATCCTGGTTCGAAGCTCTGTTCTGCTTCGAGTTGTCGCAGGGAGAAGGAAGGCTTTCCCATAACTGGCGAAAAATCTTTGAAAGCGAGAGCGGCTCGCGCAAGTGGCGACTATCATCCCCGAAAGAGCGAACGTAATCTCCAACCATCATGCCCAGGGTCAGCGCGAGGCAGCGTTTGTAGTTCGTGTCCATGCGTTCGGCATTAAAGCGCACGTTATCAAACCACCACGCGTCAGTCTCATTAAACCGGTTCAGAAGCGAAGGATTGTCCAGCCGTTCGCGAGGCACGTAAGCGTCCTCGAGAATCGAGTCGATCTCCTCGGCGTTTAGGCGTTCGGAATTATTCTCAACTGTTGCCGTGGATTTCGTAAACGACCAGGCCATCGGATCATTTGCCGCCACGCGAACTTGCCAGCGCTTTAGTTGCGAGCCCAGATTCGGTTCGCCCGTGAAGGGAAGCGCAACCGAGTCGAACTTCAAGCGCCGTAAAACGCTGAGTTCAAAGTTTAACCAGCCGTTGGGAAATGTTGCGGAGGCCATAAGGCTATGTTTGTCAGAACCGCCTGCGTAAACGGGCGGATAATCGTTTCTCGTGCCAATGTCCGGGCCACCCGCTAACGCAGGTGGTTTTGACAAATTATTTCATGAATGAAGAAAAAAGAGGCCGGTCATCTTCTGCGGGGATCGGCTCTGCCTCTGGCTCGGACGCCGGCATTACGTTTGCGAAAGACCGCAGCTCAACCAAATCATCGAGCGCGAGAAAGGCTGTAACGACCGCCGGGTCAAATTCGATCCCCGCGCGCTCAATTAGAATTTCCCGCGCTTTTTCCTCGCGCATAGCCGGCCGAAAGGGCCGATCATCGGTCAGGGCCGAATAGGAGTCTGCCACGCGAAGAATCCGCGCAGCCAGCGGAATTTCATTTTGTCTCAGGGCGTCAGGATAGCCGCCCCCGTTCCACCATTCGTGATGCCATCTGACCAGCAGTTGCACGTCCCGATCGGCGCTCGCGCGAGCCGCTTCCTGTTCGCTAATCACCGGATGTCGTTCAAGGTCTGTTCGTTCCTCGTCGGTGAGCGAGCCGGCGCGCTTAATGTATTCACGCTCCATCGCCACCTCACCCAGGTCATGCATTCGCGCGGCAATCCGCAGCGACTTACGATCCTGCGGCGCCATCTGAAACGCTTCCCCCAGGGCATCGGCGATCGCCGCAATCCGGACAGCATGCGGGTTCGCATATTGTTCAAATCGATCCGCCGCTTCAGCAAGCTGCAGGTATGCCTCTCTGGCTTCGCGATCCGTGTCGCTTCGTAAGTGGTTTGCAGACATCTCGACGCCTTCAGACAAAAATCGCGGTCAGCCTTTTTGTTATTCTCCGACTTTGCTCAACTTTTTTAGTTTACGCAAGAGGCGCAGCGCGTTTGCGTCGTTTGGATTGAGCTCGAGGGCCCGGTCCAGTTCGGCTTGAGCGCGCCGGTGAAATTTTAGATCGAAGTAAAGTTCGGCCAGCATCGTTCGGTAAAGCACATTTCCCGGTTCGAGTCTTACGGCGGTTTGGATCTCACTCTCGGCTAGCCGGCGGGACTTCTCGTTACCGGCAAGAGCGCGTCCATAATAGGCACGAAATCTCGCCTCTTGTGGGTTGAGCCGGGAAGCAGCGGCGAGCTGGTTTATCGCGGCATTAATTTGACCCTGTTGCAGGGCACCAAATCCCTCGCGGAAATATTGTTCCGCTTGTCCAGAGCCTGGTTCAGTTGGGTCAAACTCGAGCAAATCGTCGCCGGCGATCGGCTGCGGAGATTTGGGCGCAGACTCCTCGAATTGTCTCGACCTTTCAGCCGTCACGTCGTAAGCAGCGCGTGCGTTCGCGTCCACCAGGGTTTCGTAAGCCTGCGTAATTCGAGCGAAGGCCGAACTGATCTGTTCGTGTAAACGGGTTCCCGATTTGAGATGAAACCTGTCGGGGTGATAACGACGAGCCAGACTGTAGTACGACTCCTTGATTTCATTGATGCCCGCATTCCACGCTACGTCGAGCACTTCATAGTGATTCCTGGCGGCTCGCAGTCGTTCCAGGAATTCTCCCAGGTTGTCTTCGCTGCTCGTTTCCCTGACCGGGGCCCAGTGGTCCACCAGCTCCGTTTTCGCCTCGGTAGTTGTTTCCCCGGAGCTGGATGGCGGCGGGGCTGCGCCCGTCTTAGCCTTCCCCGTCCGAAATGCGTTTTGCCAGTATTCACGCTCTACGAATCCCCCCAGCGCCAAGCCATAAATCGCTCGATAGGCGTCGAGTTCTTTGAGTCCGCTTACCGCGACCAATTCCTCGAGCTTCGTAGGTTTATCGAGCCGAGACAGGATAAAACTCTCCCCGGGAAGAAAATTGTTAGCGGCGGATGCACTGGTCGACCGTGCGATTGATTCAGACGGGTTGCGAAAGCGGAGTGAAACAAACGCCAACGGTAGTCGCTGCGCTGCTTCCTTCAACAAGCCGGATGGATTCAGATTCACTCGCACCGGATCGTTGAGACGCGCGCGTTCGTCAAATTCCCAGACGCCATCAGTCCACAAAAGGGGAACGCGCAAGACATCTGCCACGAGATTGATGACAAGAGAATCGAAGTCCTTCTGGCTCAACTTGCCACGGTCGCGCAACGACAAGGCCAGGCTCATGTCAGCTCCAGGATTTTTCAGTTCGTTAAACTCTGGTTCGGAAATAAGCTCTTTTCTCTTCATGTATTCGCGTAAACGCAGGGTGCGAATATTTGAGGCGGCAAACACGACTCGGCCTTTTTCGAAATAGACCACTGTCCTGGCGAGTTCACGTTCCAGTCGCAAGGCGCCGGAGAGGAGCTTTGAACCTATCTCGCGAATGAGTTCGGCGAGCGGCTGATCGCTTAGTTTTCCGTTCATGGATCGTGGCTGACTAGCTAGTTAGGCAGTAGGGTAACACTGTTAGTTTGCGAGGGGCTCATCGCCCATTGGTTTTGTTCTGACCGCAAACGCAAAACTAACAGTTTGCGCTACGTGACGCATCATAACGCACGCTTTAGTTAAAAAAGAAGTGAGGCTTTGACACGCCTTTGGGGCAGACTTATATTGAGTTCAACCAATAAATAACAGGCGAGCGCGAGCCACCGCGGGAGCGTTAAAACGGCTCATAATCTGCAATCTTCTGACGTCAAAAACCAGTGAGCAATAGTCCGGAAGCTACAAACGAAACTACAAAACCGTCCGACCAGCGGGTTTCGGATCTGGTTGAAGAGCTCAAGCAGCGGACCGTTGAACTTGAAGATGCAAATCGGGAGCTGCGCTTTGTTTCACACTATCGTTCATTGTTTTTGGCGCGCATGTCGCATGAGTTGCGAACTCCCCTGACGTCGATTCTGGGCTTTACTGAAATTCTAATTGATCAGGAGAAGCTTACCGACACGCAGCAGCGGTTTTGCCAACGGATTCAGAATTCAGGGATCCAACTTTTGACGAGTCTGAATCAGCTGGTCGACTTGTCCAGGTTGGAAGTGGGGGCGTCAGAAATTTTTCCGCAGGAGTTTTCGTTACGCGAAACGCTACGTGAAAGTTGTGCGGCCGTGGCCCGTTTGGCCCAGAAGCAGGACGTGACGTTGGAATATGACGCGGCGCCGGAACTTACCACTATTGTTTCGGATCAGGGTCGGCTGCGGCAGATACTCTATACATTTCTGGCGTGGTCGATTAGTCGTAGTGTCGAAGGGCAAGTCGTGAAGATTTATGCCGAAAAGTGGGACGATACGACGCTTCATATTCAGATTAACGATGGGGGAGAGTCCATCAAGGATATGGAACGAGTCTTCGATCCGGCGGACTCGCCACAGCCAGGCAAGACGGATCTCAACGAGCTGGGAATTATTATTGGGAAACGCTTGCTCGAAGTGCTCTCCGGAATTGTGACGTTACAGAACCGCGAGCCGGGGTTGTGCACCTCCATCCACATACCGGTAGGGCAATCGAAATCGTGAAGCAAACGACCTGTAGACTTTCCATATCCCATGAAGCTCGCTGAACCCCAGGGTCCGGCGACGTTCAAGGCACGCACCCCGACCAATTTGCTGTCGCTTACCGACTTCGACTCTTTAGGGCTGAGTCTAACAAATGGAAGACTTCGTAATCCGCGAATGCGTTTCGCTTGCTGAACTCGATAACTGTGTCCGCCTGCAGCGTGAGGTTTTCGGTCTGCAGGATCTTGAGGTGTCTCCGCAGCGCCATTTGATCGTTTCCCGGCATGCGGGTGGTTGGACGCTCGGCGCATTCGTCCCTGGCGAATCTTCACAGCCAGACCGATTGGTAGGATTTGTTCATCACCTGGCGGCGGTGCGCGGCAATGATATTTTCGGTTATTCACACATGATGGCGGTCGCGGTTGATTACCAGAACAAGGGAGTGGGAGCGCGCCTAAAGTGGAACCAAAGGGAGCGAGCCATCGCGGAAGGACGGTCTCGAATTAAATGGACCTGGGACCCGATGCAGTCACGAAATGCTTACTTCAACCTTAACCGCCTGGGCGTGACGGTGAGTAGTTATGCAGAGAATTTTTATGGCACAGACTATTCGGCCAACCCAGCTCTCAAACGCGATGAGCCGCGCGGGATCGATAGCGATCGGCTATTCGCTGAATGGCAGCTTCGTTCAGCGCGCGTGACCGCACTCGCTCTGCCTGGTTCGCAGCCGGATACGCTGACAGTTTCCGGCGAACCCGCTATGGAAATTGTGATTCCTGTGAACTGGACTGGTTTGGTGAGGGATGAACCGGAGTTGGCTCGATCGGAGCAGCTGCGAGTAAGAAGTGAATTTCAAAAGGCATTCGCCGCCGGATTGGTTGCCGCCGGGTTCGCGCGTTCGACCACCGAACCGCGATACCTGCTTTACGAGTCGAAAAACCTGGAGACTGTCTAGAACTGGGTTAATGACGTTCACTCGATTTGATCGGTATGTTGATCGACATGCGCGCAGTTTCACTGAGCGGCTGCAGGCGCTTTGCCGCATGCCGTCCGTAGCTGCACGCGGGACGGGTATGCCGGCGATTGCCGCGACTGTTGAGCAGATGATGCAACGCGTTGGGATGGGGACGCGCGCGTTCCGGATGGGCGGCGGGTATCCAATCTTCTACGGTGAATGCGGCGCCGGCAATCAAAGTTACGTGGTGTATGGCCACTATGACGTGCAACCGGTTGGGCACCTTAGCGAATGGTCCGTCGGTCCGTTTGCCGCGACGATAGTCGATGGAAAGTTGTACGCGCGCGGGGCTTCCAATAGTAAAGGTGACTTGGCGGCGCGCCTTTCTGCAGTCGAGGCTTATCAAAAGACCTTCGGAAAACTTCCCGTCACGTTGCGGTTTTTTGTCGAAGGTGAAGATGGCCTGGGCAGCGCGAGCTTGTATCGCTTCGCGGCTGAAAATCCCGACATGTTGGCGGCGCAAGGATGCATTTGGGATGAAGGCTACAAAGATACGCGGGAGCGGCCGGTGATCAGTCTTGGCTTCAAGGGCATCCAGTTTTTGGAATTGCGGGCCCATGGTGCGCGGACCGATCTCCATTCAAAGTGGGGAGCCATAGTCCCCAATCCTGCATGGCGTTTAGTCCAGGCGCTGGCAACGATCACCTCTCCGAAAGGTGTGATTACTATTGATGGTTTTTCATCAAACATCGCGCCTGTGAGTGAAGAAGACCGGGACGCGCTTAAGTTGATCGAACTCGACGAGGCAGGCTTGAAGCGTGAGTTTCACATAGGCAGTTGGGTGCGTTCGATGAAGGGCGCAGTGCTCGTCAAGGAACACATATTCGGACCGACCTGCACAATCTGCGGAATTCGCACGGGTCATACGGAAGCCGGTGCCAAAACAGTTCTCCCCAGCACTGCAATGGCCCGCCTCGATTTTCGTCTGGTGCCGGATCTTACCCCGGAGCTGGTGACCAAACTCCTGCGCGAGCATCTCGACGTACGCGGCTTCAAGGATATCGACATCCTGGAACTGGGCAGCGCTCCGCTCGCGAAGTCTTCGGCGAATTCGACCGTGGCGCGGGCGGTGATTGGTTCGGCGTCAGAGGTCTATGGCGTGGCGCCGCTGGTTTATCCAATGGATCCTTCGAGCGGACCGGTGGGCGCGGTCTGTGGCGCATCTTCGCCCCCGACGCCAGTGGCATCTTTCGGTGTCAGTTATGCCGGGTCGAATCCGCACGGGCCGGACGAAAACATTCGTATCGATGATTTCCTCCAAAGCATCAAGTTTATCGGACGGGTCATTTACAAGCTTGGCGAAACGAAAACGAAGACGAGCGGGATAACTAAGACGAGCGGCATACGCGAAGGACGCCCGACAGTTTCGCGCGGATGAGCCTCGTGATGCCTGGGGGCGGGGGCAAGCCCGCCTTTTCAACCTGAGAGACGCCGCGCCACTAATCTCGTGGTCGGGAAGGCGGGCTTGCCCCCGCTAATTCAGGAAATCAGGAGTTCGAGGTTGGCAAAAGCAGCAGCAATCGAAAAAGAGATCGAGAAACTGCGTGGAGAGATTCAGCGTCATGAGGAACTCTATTACGTTCGGGACAGCCCCGAAGTCTCAGATGCTGAATACGACGCGCTGCTTGAAAAGCTGGGCGCGCTCGAACTGGAGCATCCTGGCCTGATAACGCCCGACAGCCCCACACAACGGGTCGGCGGCAGGCCGGCTGAGGGTTTCGCCGAAGTAGTTCACCGCCGGCCGATGTTGTCCCTCGATAATAGCTACAACATCGATGAGCTCCGCGCATTTGATCAACGCTGCCAGAAGCTGGCTGATGGACGAAAGTTGGAATACGTTGCGGAGATGAAGATAGACGGCCTTTCTTTGTCTCTTCACTACGAGAACCAAATCCTGGTGCGAGGTGTGACCCGCGGCGACGGGCGCATAGGCGAGGACGTGACTCAAAACGCGCGCACCATCCGCAGCGTTCCGTTAAAACTTCGCGCGAAAAAGTTAATCGGAGACGAAGTTGAAATCCGAGGCGAAGCGTTCATTCCGCGCAAAGTATTCGAGCGTACCAACGCAGAACGTGAGCAGCAGGGCGAATCGCGATTTGCCAATCCGCGCAATGCTGCCGCGGGAACAATCCGACAACTCGACTCACGAATCGTCGCCACTCGCAAGCTCGACATGTTTGCTTACGACTTGATTGCCGGTGACAGGAAACCTTTTGCGACGCACTGGGAAGCTCTCAACTGGATCGAAACGGCGGGCCTCCGGGTAAATCCAAATCGAAAGCTCTGTGGCTCGATCGACGAGGTCATTGAGTTTGCCAACGAGATGGAAACTTACCGCGACGATCTGGATTACGAGATCGATGGACTCGTCGTGAAGGTAAACTCCACTGCGTTGCAGGACGACTTCGGCACGACCAATAAAGCACCGCGCTGGGCCATCGCTTTCAAATACGCGGCGCGCCAGGCCACCACCAAAGTTCTTTCAATCGTGGTGCAGGTCGGGCGAACCGGAGCGCTGACTCCGGTGGCAAACCTGGAGCCAGTCAGCCTCGCGGGCACAACTGTCGCCCGCGCGACGCTGCATAATCCGGATGAAGTTAAGCGTTTGGGAATTCGCGTGGGCGACTGGGTGCTGATCGAAAAAGGCGGCGACGTGATTCCCAAGGTTTGCAGCGTGATCACCTCTAAACGCACGGGTGAAGAGAAGCCGTTTCGGATGCCGCGAAAGTGCCCCGTCTGCGGCGGCGAGATTTCGCGGCCGGAGGGCGAAGTGGTTTCCCGGTGCGTAGCCGCGGATTGTCCCGCGCAACTCAAAGGCCGGCTGCTTCATTTTGCATCACGCCGGGCGATGCGCATCGAAGGCCTGGGCGAATCACTGGTAGATCAGTTTGTCGAGAGCGGTAAAGTGCGCGATGCTGGAGATCTATACAGTTTGACACTGGAGGACGTTGCATCGCTTGAGCGAATGGCAAAAAAGTCTGCGACAAACCTTATTGCGCAGATTGAGGCCAGCAAGTCGCGAGACCTTTCGAACCTGGTTTATGCGCTCGGCTTGCGTCACGTCGGCGATCGAACGGCCACGACCCTGGCGAAACACTTCGGTTCGCTTGATAAGTTGAGCAAGGCAACCGTTGAGGAATTGGACGACGTTCCGGAAATCGGCTTGACTGTTGCCGAGAGCGTCCACGATTGGTTTCACGATGAGGGAAACATTGAACTATGCGGGCGTCTGGAAGCAGCGGGTGTTACAACGACGAGCCAAAAGACGGCTGACGTCTCTGATGATCGGTTTGCCGGGAAGCAATTTGTTCTGACGGGCACGCTCGAGAGTTTTAATCGCGATGAAGCGCGTGCGGCGATTGAGTCGCGCGGCGGCCGGGTTAGTTCGTCGGTCAGCAAAAAAACTGATTACGTGGTCGCAGGAAGCGAAGCCGGATCAAAACTCGAGAAGGCCACGGTGCTCGGGGTGGCAGTGCTTGATGAAGAAACATTCAAGAAACTGCTACAGTAGGACAGGCATTCCTGCCTGTCCCTTTAAACTTGGGTCCGATCCTTGATGGGAACTTAGATTTTGGACCGACAAGAATTCTGTCCTACTTAGGAGATAAAATGTCTGCGGCAATAAATAAAGATTCGAAGTTAGAACTTCTGTACACAATGTTCTGCGATGACGTGCGTCTGGAAGTCGGCAATAAGCTGTCATTCATGGGCGTTTTTCAAAACATCATGGTGCAGCAATTACCCGTATCGCTAATAAAGTTCGCGGTGGTCAACCACTGGCGCGGCGAGGGCACACATCTCTCCGAAGTGCGTATTCTCACGCCGGATCGGCAGCACCCGGTGGTTGTTTCCCAGCCCACCAGCTTCGAGATCACACCCGGCGGGTTTGCCGACAACATCAGCTTCTTCGTGAATGTCACCTTTCCCACAGCCGGTCAATACTGGGTGCAGACGCTCGTCGACTCAAACCTTTTCGACGAACAGGAATTGACCGTCTCAGACGGACGTGAGTTAAGCACGGAAAATGCCTCGCAGGCCGTTAACTAGTCAGCGGTCACCGGCAGCATTAGAGGAAAGAAAAAGCGAGCCTCGTTCAAGGCTCGCTTTCAGTTTTAAGAAGCTGGTGCGGATGAGAGGACTTGAAACTCCACGATGTCACCATCACAGGCTTCTGAGACCTGTAATTCCAAACGCATTAATTCCGATCCGCCCATTCGACCACAGAAACTCCGTTGACAGCACGCGTTACACAACCTATCATGCGCACGCTTTCCGATTGACCGCACACTGGCATACTTGGTTTCTCATCCATCACCTCATGGAGCGGACTAATGAAAAAACCGAATACGTGGGGCTTGGCAATCTCGTTGACAGGCCTGATGGCAGTTCTTCTCACCGTTATTCTTGACGAGAGACTCAAACCTCCTGGACATATCACCAGCATTACCCTTGGATTCTTTGAGCATCTTGGGGTTGCGTTAATTATTCTCGGCCTTGTCGGCATCATTGTGGACTTCGATGATTGGCAAAAGTATTTCCAGGAAAGGCTGGCCGAGACCATTGTTAAGCGAGACTACCTAAGAACGCTTGATGAGCCAGAGTTGCTGAGTCTGCAGACCGACACTCTCAAAGCATTTTTTCAGGTGGATGACATCGATCGGAAGGGTAGCTTCCTGGAATATTTCCATACTCGGATACGCGACTTTATTGGCAGCCCCTATCGAGAAGACGCATACGCGATAATGAGTATCACTCATACCGATTCCAGGGACTTGCTACAAGTAGAGGACAGCATCACCTACAAGTGCCGCAAGGTTGGCGATTTTATTCAAGACGACATTATGTGGTTCAACGAGCCCGGCGAGGTCAAGGAAGTGTTGGATTTCAAGGTGGTGGTCCAAATTCCCAAGAACTTTTTTCAGTCGCCTGAATTCAAAACCAGATATCCCCAGGCCACAGAACATCCGATTGTTTTTGAGAGGAATGATGAAAGGCTGGAAGCAGCGGATGAGGGAATAGGATTCAAGCTGTCGTTAAATGACTACAAGGATATTGATGGATTGAAGGTAAAAATCTATGCAAAGTATATCTTCGAAAAGAACAGGTTTTTGGTTTGGAAAATGACGCACCCCTCCAACAGATTAATGATGACGTTCACTTATCCTGCTGATCTGGATTTCTCTATCGAGTCTTTTGGGATTGCGTCTAACGACTTAGAGCAGGAATCAAAGGACGGGTTCCATTCGCTAAAGTATGACTCATGGCTATTGCCCGATAACGGTTTCATCTTTCAGTTTCGCGATAGAGACACTGCGCCGGTTAAGGAACTGCTCGATGGGGTCTCAATTGAAGAAAAAGCTCACGCCGATTAGCGAACACGCTGATATTGATTGTTCATAAATGGCGATAAGACGCGCGCTTCATTTTTGGTAGTAAAAGAGCGAGCCTCGTTGAAGGCTCGCTCTTAGTTTGAAGAAAGCTGGTGCGGATGAGAGGACTTGAACCTCCACGATGTCACCATCACAGGCTTCTGAGACCTGCGCGTCTGCCAGTTCCGCCACATCCGCATGCGGTGAAATCATTATGCGAACGCGTCTGATGAGTGTCAAATCCCGGTCTTTACCAACCTGCTGACCGGCCCAGATTTGCTCAACGGAAATTCCACCGGCGCACGATGAAGCGACGGTCATTGCGATCGAAATTGCGGCGGCTTCTATTTCGCCATGTCCAATCATCGCGATCGCGATTCCACCAACGATTGTTCACCCGATAACGACGCGGCCCTCGTCTGTCCCAGCGGCCATCCCGGGCATCGTGGCAGTTAATAAATTTTCCGCACTTGCGTTGATACCTGTTCCAGTCTCGACCCCAGTCGCGATCCCGGCCGCGCCGGCCTCGATCGCGGTGGTCCGCAAAAGCTGTTACCGGCATAGCGATCATGAACAGCAGTCCAAGCACGGCTATGGATATTAGATTTCGTTTGCTCTGTTTCGCTTTCATAAGATCCTCCCCCGCGAGCTGCCGCTGCAGACTCGCGCCAAATCCGTCTCTTTTCGGAAAGAAGTACGGGAGAGTACGAGGTGCCAGTTTACAACATGCGTGCCAGTTGGAATTGTTTAAATTAAACGAAAGAAGTGTTGTGTTTTGTCGGCGAATGGTACGGTGAATGTTTTTACACCATACGGACGCGCAATGAGCAAGCCTTTTATCTTCGGCAGTTCGTGCGCCGATGAGTACGTGAGGCCTGAAAAAAATGACGCGCCCTTGAACGCACACGGAAAGGCAGTGAAAAAAAACTTCGGAGGCAGGCGTTTCAAGCGCCGAGAAGCCGGGCCTCGTGGATGCGCCGCTTCCGCCGATCTGGTAAGGTGAGCCGCCGGGGCGTGTGCGCCCACCAGCACGAAAGTGCTAGCGAGTGGGCGTGACTTCAGCGAGTGATTCCGGCAAATTCATGAGTGAACTCAAGGCAGACCTGCACCTACGATTGAACGCCCTTCGCAAGAGAATTAAAGCGGCCGCGCTGCGTTCCAATCGAGCGACCGTGGACATCACTCTGATTGCGATCAGCAAGACGCATCCTCCGAATGCGTTGCGCGCCGCCATCGATTCCGGCGTTTTGGATCTCGGCGAGAGCCGAGTGCAGGAGGCAGAAGCAAAGATTCTGGAGCTCGGCAGGGAAGCAGCGCGATGGCATCTCGTCGGCCACTTGCAGGAGAACAAAGCGCGCCGGGCCATCAGTCTCTTCGATATTATTCATTCGCTTGATTCGGCGCCACTGGCGAAACGCCTAGATCGTTTATGTGATTCTGAAGGCCGGGAAAAACTAGACGTGCTAGTGCAAGTCAATCTCGGAGGCGAGGAAAGCAAGACCGGTACAGACCCAGGAGAGTTAACCGCTTTGCTTGATGCAGTGGCGGACTGCAAACGTCTAACCTTGATGGGCCTTATGACTTTGCCGCCTTACTTTGAAAACCCAGAAGAGGGACGTCACTTTTTTGGCGCGCTGCGTGAACTGCGCGATCAATTTCAACGTGAAGGACGCTTTGGCAATCGCGCCGGAGAATTATCGATGGGCATGAGCCACGACTTTGAGGTCGCGATTGAAGAAGGGGCGACGATGATCCGCGTGGGGACCGCTATATTCGGTGAGCGCAGTTAGGCGAATTCAATGTTAATTCTCGAAAGGCTTTACTGGTTTGTAAACTGGGCGCTGATTACGTCAATCGTTGCGCTCATTGTGTTGCTGGTGTTGCGCCTGATCGCTAACCAGCTGGATCTGAACCCGTTTACCTGGAGCTCGCGCACGATCCGGAGGCTCACCGATCCCATTATTGGACCAGTCCGTCGCACGATCACGGCGGCTGGGGTCGATCAAAAGTTTGCGCCACTAATAACGATTCTCCTGCTCCTGCTACTTGGCCTGGTCGCGTTGCAGGTGGTGGCGGGCATTGCCAACACGTTGGCCGGGGTAGTGATGGGTATTGGGGCGCAGGCGTTAGGCCCGGCCATCGGGTACCTTCTTCATGGCTTGCTCAGTTTTTATTCGTTGCTGATTTTCATCCGGATAATTCTGTCCTGGGGGCGGGTGAGCTACTCGAATCGGCTGGTACGACTTTTAACTAGCGTGACGGAACCACTCCTCGGCCCACTGCGCCGAGTCGTTCCCAGAGTGGGCATGTTTGATATCTCCCCCATCGTCGCTCTCATTATCGTTTGGCTATGTCAGGCGGTCGTTGCACGAGCACTCCTGCGTGGAATGCGCCTCGACTTCTTTGCGTGATGAGTTCAGTCAAGCCGCAATCTAATGACCTCATGATCGACCCTTTCATGATTTCTTATTCAGAAAAAGACGATGCGCTTACTTTCAAAGTACGCGTAGTTCCGCGAGCCTCGCGCAGTGAGATTGTGGGCGAACACGACGGAGCGCTTCGAGTGCGGCTGGCCGCCCCGCCCGTCGAAGGAGCGGCAAATGAGGAACTGGTGAGAACTATTGCGGCCGCATTTTCAGTCTCACGCAGTGCTGTCGAAATCCTTGCCGGGCAGACTTCCAAATTGAAAACAATAAGGGTCACCAGACCCGGATCCACTGCCTTGGCCAGGGAATACTTTTCAAAGAAATGAGGTCGGTTTTCAGTGCCGCCGGAGTGATGCAGGACGGCTACCCTGGATGTTTCGCCGTATACTCTTGTGATATATTGCGAAGCCTGCAAAATACAATCGAATAATTCTTTGAGGACCGTTAGCTAATGTCGGGACATTCAAAATGGCATAGTATCAAGCACAAAAAAGGCGCGCTCGATGCCAAGCGCGGGAAACTGTTTACCAAATTCATCAAGGAAATAACCGTCGCTGCTCGTTCGGGCGGAGGCGATCCTGACGGCAACGCGCGTTTGCGCAAAGCTATCCTCGACGCAAAAGCCGGCAACATGCCGAACGAGACAATCGATCGCGCCGTGCGGAAGGGTACCGGCGAAGAAGAAGGCGTCAACTACGAGGAGATCACCTACGAGGGGTATGGGCCAGGCGGAGTCGCGCTGTTGATTGAGTCGATGACCGACAATCGCAACCGGACGGTCGCCGAGATCCGTCATGCGTTTTCCAAGAACGGCGGCAACCTAGCGGCAGCCGGGGCAGTCGCGTGGATGTTTGAAAAGAAGGGTTACATTGTCGTTCCTAAATCGGCGAAGTCAGAGGATGAGCTGTTTGAAATTGTCACCGATGCCGGCGCGGAAGATTTGCGCGATGACGAAGACAACTTCGAAGTGATCACGTCGCCGACTGACTTCGAGGCTGTGCTTGAAGCTGTCAAGAAAGCTGGAGTTGAGCCGCAGGTGGCTGAGATCGAGATGGTGGCGAAAGAGTACAAGAAACTCGAAGGCGCGGAAGCGAGACAGATGCTAAAGCTGATGGAAGTGCTGGAGGATCACGACGACGTGCAAAAGGTCTCCGCAAACTTCGATATCAGTGAAGCCGATATGGCAGCGGCGTAGAACAGAAGACAGAAGTCAGAAGTCAGAAGTCAGAAAACGATCCACGAAATACACTAAGGTTCACGAAGAAATTTCGTCTTCGTTAGTGTGATTTCGTGGATCGTTTTCGCACTCAATCAAGGCGTCGCCCCTCACCAGGCCGCTCACTCGTTATCGATTCTTCTTGCGCATGCGCGCCGCACCTTCCGGAATCGTGTCAGTCATCTTTGCCTTGTGTTTCTCACGTTCACGCGGCGTGGGATTATCATTACTGCGAGCCGCTACACTCTCGCGCATTCTCTGATTCTTCTTATCCTTGTTTTGCCCGTCTTTCTTTTGGCGGTCTTTGTCGGACATCCTTTGCTCCTTTGAAGTATCTGTAGTTAACAATCGGTAATCAGCAAACAGTAATCAGCGGTCAGCATTCAGCAGTCCGCAATACCGATCCGTAAGCGATTTCCGTGCACCATCTGACACCATGCGCTTAACAACTATTGTCAACGGCTTTGCACAAAAAGTCGTTGATGGTTGCTTTCAGCGCCAACGGCGCGAAATGTAAAAGCCCAGGCCAACGGCCTGGGTGATGACGGCGCATCTTTCCAGCGCTGAAGGCGCGAAATGGCCACCCTGCTAATGGCCGCGATTCCTAAGTAACCATTTTCCGCGCTTTCAGCGCTTAGTATCTTTGCTCTCGATTGACTCCTGGGCCGCTGGCCCAGGCTATTACATTTCGCGCCGTTGGCGCTTGAATGCAGATACTACCTAGACTCGAATCCTATTTTTTGTGCAAAGCTATTGTCAAACAAAACTCCGGCTGACTGCTGATTTCTGATTACTCCGCTACGGTTTCAAAACCACCTTGATGCACTCCTGTTCCTTGTTCTTGAAGGTTGCGTAGCCAGCCGGCGCGTCTGCCAAACTCATGCGATGCGTGATTACAAACGACGGATCGATAGCGCCCTCCTCGATCTTATCCAGCAGCGGCTGCATGTATTTATGCACGTGCGTCTGGCCCATCTTAAGAGTCAGGCCCTTCGCGAAGGCTGCTCCCAGCGGAAACTTGTCGAGAAACGCACCGTAGACGCCGGGGATGGAAACGGTTCCTCCTTTGCGGCACGCATGAATCGCCTGGCGAAGCGCGTGTGGGCGATCCGTGGTCAGCATGAGTGCAGCCTTCGCGCGATCGTAAAATGCATCCAGAGTTGTGCCGTGGGCCTCAAGCCCAACGGCGTCGATGCACGAGTCAGGACCAATTCCTCCGGTCATCTGCTTCAAACGATCGTGGACGTCTTCTTCGGCAAAATTCATGGTTTCGGCTCCACCATGTTCAGCGGCCATTCGCAACCGCTCCGGAGCGTCGTCAATGGCAATTACTCGTTCCGCGCCCAGCAGGTATGCACTCTTGATCGCAAACAGTCCTACTGGTCCACAGCCCCATACGGCTACGGTATCGCCTGGTTTGATGTCGCAATTTTCGGCCGCCATGTAGCCGGTGGGGAAAATGTCGGAAAGGAAAAGGACCTGCTCATCTGTTAGCCCATTCAGGATTTTCTTCGGTCCAACATCGGCGAAGGGCACTCTGACATACTCTGCCTGTCCTCCGGCGTAGCCCCCCATCATGTGCGAATACCCAAACAGACCCGATCCGGAATATCCGTAGAGCGTTTCGGCCATGCCGGCGTTTGGATTAGTGTTGTCGCAGGCGGACCAGCATTCTTTCCTGCAGAAGAAACAATTGCCGCAAGCGATGGTGAAGGGAACTACCACGCGGTCGCCGGGTTTTAAGTTTCTGACTGCACTCCCGACTTCAACTACCTCACCCATGAATTCATGGCCGAGAATATCTCCCTTCTGCATCGTCGGAATGTAGCCGTCGTAAAGATGCAGATCTGAACCGCAGATTGCAGTAGTCGTGACCTTGATAATTGCGTCATGCGGATTAATTATTTTCGGTTCCGGAACGTCGTAAACGCGCACGTCATACTTTCCGAACCAGCAAAGTGCTTTCATGTTTTCCTCCCCTTGTTCGTTTCAAATTTCAACGGTCCTAGCCGAGGCTCGTCGCCGCGCGACTCTTCACTTGCTCACCGGTGTTTTCGATTGGCGTTTCAGGCGTCCTGGCCGGCCGCGCCTGGGAATCGCGACCCGACGGCTGCCCTTCGACATTGGCGATTTCACCCGCTTCCAGAATCTGTTTTAACCGCCGCAGATCGTCTTCAATCATCTGGCCCGGCTCGCCGCCGAGAAGTTTTGCGACGAAGGCGCTGAGTTTTCCACCAGGCGCGTTGTAGTTAAGCACTACGCGGACGACAGTTCCGCGTTCGCCTGCATCCTCAAAACGAACCGAGCCGGCGTTGGTGACTTCACCTTCCAATGAACGCCAGGCGATCAACTCGTTCGGCTTTTCGTTGTAAACCTCCGCGTCCCATTCGACGAGTTTGCCGGCGGGCCCTTTTGCGATCCAATGCGAGCGGTTGAGGCCCACGCATCTCACTGACTCAAGATGGGTCATGAACTTCGGCAGGTTTTCAAAGTCGCGCCAGAAGTTGTAGAGCTCCGACGGGGATTTGCCAATCGTGATCGATTTCTCGATATGAATGTCTTTCGCGACCGGCTCAGACGTTTCATTCCGCGTCTTATCGCCACTGGTCCTGATTCCGAGCAGGTCGTAAGTATTGCAATGACCAGTGGCGCCGCGATGCAGTAGTGCGGTTCCAGCCACAGTTAAAAGCAGTCCCTTGAGCGTGCGGTTACGAAAGCCATAGACCGCTAAGGCGCCGCCGGCGACAGCGCAGACCACCCGCTCGATTTCGCCGACGTTAATATTTCCGGACTCATCGCGGTTCGCACTATTGGGGTTGTTAGCTGAAAGTATCTCTTGATTGAAACTCATATTATTCCTCCTGGTTATTTGTGACGCACACTGCTGCGTATAATCTAAAACTCAACGGCACCCGTGCAGATTGTCCGATTTTCATTCCTCATCGATGGCCGGGAGATCGCTGTTTGCTGGACCCTGAAACACTTTGCCCATTGCGTCATAACGCGAGCCATGACAGGGGCAGTCCCAGGTGTTTTCCATCGTGTTCCAGTTGACTATGCAGCCGAGGTGCCGGCAGACGGCCGACATTTCGTGAACCTCTCCCTGGGGGTCTCGATAGACCGCGACCTTGTGCAGGCCGCGCGAAATGATCGCACCAGCCCCGGCCTTGATTTCATCAATGTCTTCCACGTCGCCGGCTAGAACTACGTCGGTGTATTGCCTGGCCACATTCAAATTCTCTTTGGCAAACTCAGTAATGGCCTTCAGTGTCATGCGCGACGGATCGTAAAGCGATTCCCAGGGATTCCGCCGTCCCATGATCAGGTCGCACAAAAGCAGTCCAGCGATCGTTCCATGCGTCATGCCGTTGCCTGAATCTCCGGTGGCGATGTAGACGTTGTTCTTGTCCATGGGATTCCGTCCGATGAAAGCCAGGCCATCGATCGGTTCCATTACTTCGCCAGACCAGCGATACTCGATAGCCTCTACCATCGGGAAGCGATGTCGCGTCCATCGCTCCAGCGCGGCAAAGCGCTTGTTAGCATCGTCCTCCTGGCCCGTCTTGTGATCCTCGCCGCCTACGATCAAGACGTCGTAAGCATCATCACCTTTGCCTACCGTTTCGATTCGCAGGTAATGGTATGGATCGGGCGTGTCCCAGTAGAGACCCCGGGTTACCGAACCCAACGGCACGCGCGCGCCGATTACGTACGTTTGATACGGAGCTTGTTTCGTGTGAATCGCGATCAGATCGTTTACCGGCGTGTTGGTGGCAACTACAACCGCGCCGGCATTGACAACTCCGCCGCTGCTGGTATCAATACGCGCCGGCTTACCACCTTCGATTTCCGTCGCGTGAGTTTGCGTGAAAATTCGTCCGCCGTTTTGTTCGATAGCTTTCGCGAGGCCGGCAATATACTTCAAAGGATGAAACTGCGCCTGACGAGGAAATCGCAGGGCCGGTCCAGTGTCGTAAGAATCCCAGGGAACCCGTTCAACTTTTTCAACATCCGTCAATCCCGCTTTGTGCACCGCTTCCAATTCATCATCGAGGACTTCTTTTGATTCGCGCGGCGGAACAAATAGATATCCGTCGAGTCTCTCAAATTCACATTTGATTTTCTCCTGCTCAACAATCGCTTCGATTGCGTTGATCGCGGCCGCGTGACTTTCCGCCGCCAGGCGTGCGCCGTCTTCGCCGTGTAGTCGTTCCAGTTCGAAATAGCGATCGTCCAGGGCGGTCACGAGGTGGGCTGTCGTTCTTTCGGTCATGCCGCCGCCGATCGGGCCATCGTCCAGCACTACAACTGATTTACCCTCCCGCGAAAGGAGATAGGCGGTCGTCATTCCCGCGATGCCGGCGCCGACCACACATACGTCGGCGGTGACCCTTTCTGCAAGAGGCGGTTGCGGCGGCGGTGTCTTGACCGTATCCATCCAGACGGATCTGCTTTGTGTGAAAGCCCTTTTCATCGAGACGACTCCTGTTGTTGGCATACTTCTCTGTAGCCATACGGTACGAACCGGACACCCTTATGTCTGTTTCCGGACCGGATGCACTCGCAAATCATCAGTTATTGGAAACCCGCGATGGCTATACGCAAACAAAGTACCGATGAATGGGCGAGTGGCAACTAGCGATGCGCTCAACTCAATTGAGTCAAGTAATCGGTTAACTTCTGATACATTTCCTCAAAGGAATCTGCGCAATAAAGCAGCGGTTGAAATCTGGTGGGATCATATTCCTGTCGCGACGCCGCCTCGAGATCGAAAGGCCGCAACTCTGCGCTGTGCATCTTCTCGAGTTCTCCAGCAGAAGACAGAAGTCCGGTCCCGTAAGCCTTGATTTGATTGTCTTCACGCACAACCCCAAACTCGATCGTAAACCAGTAAACGCGTGCCAATCGCTCCAATTTTTCCGGTGAATGCGTCCGTCTCACAACACTCCCCACCAGTCGGTTGAGGTCAGCGAAACGCGCGCTGGCAAGGGTTACGGCATGGCCCAACAGTTCGTGAACCACGTCTGGCTCGGGCGTGTAAAGGGGAGTGGAATAGTGGCGAATATACTGAGTGCACAAGAAAACGCCGTCGGCCAACGACTCCAGGAAAACTCGAGGTTGGACGAGCCCGGCCACTGGCTCAAGACGAAAGCCACTGAGAGACTGCACTCGTGCGGACACCTCGCGCAGTTGCGGTATTCGGTTGTGCGGTAGATCGAGTCTCGCTATGCATTCAAGATACTCGGCACAGGCATTCCGCAGGTGAGCCGGTCCAATCGTTTCACGAATGGAGCGCCACAGTTCGTGTTCGAGTTCAGTGTAAGGCGCATCTGGAATTGGCATGCCGGGTTGATAACCCATCGCAATGCGGGCGATCGAGTTGCGGCGAATGCGGTATTCCGCGTCGCCAAATCCAGGGTGGTCGGGATCAAGCTGGATGATCTGGTTACGATCGGGTGAACTGTGGGCAGGCAGTGTTTCATCCGTATCAGTTGTGACAAGGCGCATGTCACCGTGGTCGAGCAGCAACGCATCTCCTGTTTTCCTGGACATAAGAGTCTCCTAATTTGCCTGGGCGCGATCTCCTGCACCGCGCACGAAAAAAAAACCGGCCACTTCGCTTCCCGTTTGGAAGAATCAGTGGCCGGTTTCGAACTTTGTATTTAGTCCGCTAGATCAGATCATGCATAGACCATGGCCGCCTCTGTTCCTCAAACGGGAAAGGCGGTAATAGTAGTAGCGATTTGAGCTGACGGGCGTTCTATTCATTATTTGAAGTTACATCAACGCATGATGCATGCTACGAAAATATGGGCGGGACCGTTGTTCTGTCAAGCGATTCGCGCAAGGAGTTTGACAGGTTTTAATCTCGTGCTGTATAAGAACTGCGTTTTCATTAAAGGCTTGAACTCGTTTATGACACATCACATCAAACACGCGCAGGATATCAATTGGTATTGGCGAGGCGGCGTGTCTGGAGTTGTGTTTGAAATGAGCCGCCGGAGAACCGGTAAAGCCTAGCTACAAACAAACATAATTTCTCGGGCCCGCTGCTTTGATTTCAGTAATCAGGCAGCGGGCTTTTTTGTTTCAGTCAACGGAACAATCAACACGAATTCAAAAAGGACCGGAGACACCATGCTGGTAGTGATGAAAAAGAATGCAACTGATGAGCAGGTAATAGCGGTCGTACGCGCTATTGAGAAGCTGGGATACAAAGCCCACCCGCTTCCCGGGACAATGCGTACAGCCATTGGCATTACCGGCAATCGCGACGCAGTCGACGCCACCCACTTTGAAACGTTGCCAGGGGTGGCTGAGACGGTTCGCGTAAGCAAGCCTTACAAGCTGATCACGCTTGATCTCAAGACGGAAAAAACTGTAGTCCGCGTTGGCGACGCGGCAATTGGAGGCGACGAGCTGGCCATCATCGCCGGCCCCTGCGCCGTCGAGAGTCGCGAGCAGACGTTGACCATCGCCGCTGCTGTTCGAAAGAGCGGGGCGCGTTTCTTCCGGGGCGGCGCTTTCAAACCGCGCACGTCGCCATACGCTTTTCAGGGTCTCGGAGAGAGTGGGCTGCAGATATTGGCTGAGGTTCGCGAAACCTTTGGCCTGATGATCGTGACGGAAGCGATGGATGAAACAGGCGTGGATTTGGTTGAACGCTACGGTGACATTCTCCAAATTGGCGCGCGCAATATGCAGAACTTTACTCTGTTGCGGCGCGCTGGACGCTCCGCTCTGCCGGTACTGCTCAAGCGCGGGCTTTCAGCCACCCTCGAGGAATGGTTGTTGGCGGCAGAGTATGTAATGGCTGAGGGTAACTACAATGTGATTCTGTGCGAGCGCGGCGTGCGCACCTTCGCGCAGCACACACGCAACACTCTGGACCTGGCCGCGATTCCCGAAGTGCGCCGGCTTTCGCACCTTCCGGTCGTGGTTGATCCCTCTCATGGCACGGGACGAAAGCATATGGTCACGCCGCTGGCGCGTGCAAGTGTCGCGGCAGGAGCCGATGGCTTGATCATTGAGGTCCACGATCAGCCTGAACACGCTCTGTGCGATGGCGTGCAGGCGTTGAGGCTGGAACAATATGAAGAACTTGTTCATCAGGTACATGCTATTCATGAAGCACTCGCTCCGAGAAGCGTTAGTTCTTGAGTAAAGCAAACGCAAACTAACAGTTTGCGTTACAGGAATTCGATGAGGAATTTGCAGCCAAAAACATTCGTTGAGTTTGAACTTGAAGCCAAACGAGGAAACGTCGTCCCGGTTGTCAGGACTGTACCCGGAGACTTGCAGACTCCGGTGGGCGCGTTTTTAGCCGTGGCGGGGAACGCAAAGTACAGTTTCCTGCTCGAATCCGTTGAAGGTGGGGAACGGGCGGCGCGATATTCGTTTCTTGGCGCAGCGCCTGAAATGATTGTGCGCGGACGGGGCAACAAGACCTTTATCGAACGTGGTGAAGCTGTCGAAGTTGTCGACATCCGCGCGCCGGATTTTCTCAAAGAACACTTTCGCACCAGGCGACTCGCGAAGCGGAGTGGGCTTCCACCACTCGCCGGTGGCGTAGTCGGCTACCTTGCATACTCTGCCGCCCGCTGGTTTGAGCCCAAACTTGAAACAGGGATTGTCGGCGAAGGTATTGATGAACTTCCGAACGATGCAGTCTGGATGTTTTACAAGTCGGTGCTGGCCTTTGACAGTGTCCATCGCAGGATTGAAATCACTTCCATCGTCTTCATCGATGAAGCCGACTCGAACCGTGAGCGATTAAGAGGACTTTACGATGACGCGGTGGCGGAAACCCGGCGACTTGAAAAGGTTTTGACGCAGAGTTCGATACAACCAGCGCAACCTGCGATGCGCACAAACACGACCGCCTCATTCGTTTCCGGCTGGCCAAGGGAAGAATTCGAGCAGGCCGTCAACGCCGCGAAGGAGTCGATAGCCGCGGGCGACTGCTACCAGGTGGTCTTGTCGCAGCGGTTCAAGAGGAACGTTGCTGCCGCCCCCGTTAATATTTACCGGGCATTGCGCTCGACGAATCCTTCCCCATACATGTTCATGATGCGCCTCGACAATGAGTGGGTCATCGGGGCTTCGCCGGAAACCCTCGTAAGGTGCCAGGGTCCGCGGCTCGACTATCGACCGATCGCCGGCACTCGCGCCCGTGGAAAAGACGAGGCAGAGGATCTATTGCTGGGTAGCGAGTTGCGGGCCGACGAAAAAGAAGTCGCAGAACATGTAATGCTTGTCGATCTCGGGCGCAACGATTTGGGTCGCGTGGCGGCTTATGGATCCGTTAAGGTCGAAAAGCTGATGACGGTTGAACGTTATTCGCACGTGCAACACCTCGTCACAGAACTGAGCGCAGAGTTGAGAGAGCCGCTCGATCGGTTTGATGCGCTCGCTTCCTGTTTTCCTGCCGGCACTGTGACGGGGGCGCCCAAACTACGCGCGATGGAAATTATTCACGAGCTTGAGCCGGAACCGCGTGGGGTATACGCCGGCGCGGTTTTTTATGCCGACTACGCAGACAACCTTGATTCGTGCATCGCGATCCGCACTATTGTTATTGGCGAGGACGGTAAAGCATCAGTGCAGGCCGGCGCCGGGATCGTCGCCGATTCGATTCCCAGCCACGAGTATGAAGAGACGGTGAACAAAGCCAGGGCGCTATTCCGGGCGGTGGAAATTGCGGAAGGCGCAATGTAACAGCAGGGATACTATCCGCACGTGACGCAGATGACGCAGATTTCACTACAACCAGGCAAGAAATCTCGCCAGGATTTCTCTTCATTCCCCCTTCCAACGGGAAGGGGGGATCAGGACAATCTCAAACAATGAAAAAGCAATGCACCATGAACTGCACAAAAACTGAACGGATGGAATGTTGAATCTTTGCAATCTGTGGATAGGAAAGCATGATTCTAGTTATCGACAACTACGACTCGTTTACTTACAACCTCGTGCAATATCTTGGCGAGCTTGGTGGCGATGTTGTGGTGCGACGCAATGACGCGGTGACCGTGGCAGAGGTGGAAGATGTTTTGGATCCGAGCCGAATTGTTATCTCGCCGGGTCCCGGTACGCCTGACGGCGCCGGCGTTTGTATCGAAATGATTGAACGCTTCGCCGGGTTAATTCCAATCCTGGGTGTGTGCCTGGGCCATCAGGCCATTGCGCAAGCCTTCGGTGGACGCGTCGTGCGCGCTCCTGTTTTGGTCCACGGCAAGTCGTCTGAAATATTTCACGACGGGAGAACGGTTTTCAAAGACATCGAAAATAACTTTCGCGGCGGCCGTTACCATTCGCTGATCGTGGAGAAGGAAACGCTGCCCGATTGCTTCGAGATTTCTGCAACAAGTTCAGACGGACTAATCATGGGTTTGCGCCATCGCACAAAGAAGCTGGAGGGAGTTCAATTTCATCCAGAGTCGATCCTGACGCCGGCGGGAAAGAGCCTGTTAAATAATTTTCTTCAGCTATGAGCAAAGTAAGAATCAGTTCGACACCGGGTGAACCGCCGCAACCGAGTGGAAACAGCGGTGAACTTACGCTGCGCCAGTTCTTGCCGCGTATTGTGCGCGGCGAGGGGTTGCTTCGTGAAGAAGCAGCGGCGCTCTTAAATGCTCTGTTGGAAACCACAGCGGGCGATGCCCAGATCGCCGCGGTTCTGATCGCGCTCACTGTTAAAGGTGAGACCGTCGAAGAGTTGTTGGGCATGGCAGAAGTGATGCGCAGCCGGGTGCTCAGAATCAAGACGCGTCATGATTGTTTCATCGATACGGCCGGAACCGGATCGAGCCCAGCCAAGACATTTAACATCTCCACCGCTGCGGCGTTTGTGATTGCCGGGGCTGGTCTACCGGTGGCAAAACACGGCAACCGCGCCGCAGCCAGTCGCTTCGGCAGCGCGGATGTGCTTACCGCTCTCGGAGTCAACGTTGCTGCTGAGCCCAGTGTTTCCCAAAAATGCCTCGATGAAATTGGCATTTGTTTCATGTTTGCGCCGCTTTACCATGGAGCGACAGCGCGAGTTGCGGGTGTGAGACGAGAGCTGGGTGTGCCGACGACTTTTAATCTGCTGGGCCCGCTGACAAACCCCGCAGCGGCGCCACGTCAGATTGTTGGGGTTTGGCATCGGCGTTTTATCGAACCGGTTGCCGAGACACTTCTGAAGTTGGGAACTGAGCGCGCCTGGGTGGTCCACGGTGTGGACGGGCTGGATGAAGTAACACTCGCAGGAGAAACATTCGTCGCCGAAGCATATGATGGTCGGGTAAACAAATTTGAGATCACTCCGCAGGATTTTGGTTTTGGTTACGCAGATTTGACGAAGCTGCGTGCCGGCGACGAAAAGGGAAGCGCCCGCACCATTCTGGAGGTGGTCCGGGGGACGAGACAGGACGAAGCGCGCTCGCTTGTCGTGGCCAATGCGGGCGTGGCGCTCTTCGTTGGCGGACTAGCGAAGGATCTTATGGCAGGGGCCCGACTCGCAGAAAAAAGTATTGACAGCGGGGCGGCTCTGGCGAAACTCCAGGCACTGATCGAAGCAACTAATGCGACGTGATGCAATCTCGCGGGAACGGCATGGATTTTCTTACTGAAATTATCGCTGACAAAAGAAGACGCCTCGCGATTACGGAGGCGGAGTTTCCGCTCGCCGAGTTGCGCGAATGCGCGAAAGAGGTCAGAAGCAGATCCACGCGCAATGCGTTTCGCCAGGCGTTGGGTAAGGCCAGCGTGAATATCATCGCGGAGTTCAAGCGTGCTTCACCTTCGCAGGGAGTGATACGAGCCGGCGCTGAAGCGGCGCAGATCGCGCGCGAGTATGAAGCAAACGGCGCCGCCGCGGTTTCAGTCTTAACGGAAGAGAGCCGGTTTCAGGGTTCGCTTGACGATCTGCGTGCTGTGTGTGCCGCTGTAAAGGTTCCGGTCCTGCGAAAAGATTTTGTTGTCGATGAGTACCAGATTTACGAGACGGCCGCCGCAGGTGCGGATGCGGTGCTTCTGATCGTTGCCGCTCTCGATGACCAGACTCTGGGAAGACTGCGCCGTTTGGCCGAAGACGAACTGGGGTTAGACGCGCTCGTGGAAGTACATTCAAGGAAAGAATTGCGCCGTGCGCTTACCTGCGGGGGGAGCTTCGTTGGTGTCAACAATCGCGACCTGCGCACGTTTGCCGTTTCGCTGGAGCCTTCGATCGAACTAGCTCAGCATTTTCCTTCAGGCTTAATAGCTATTAGCGAAAGCGGTTTGCGCAGCGCTAGTGAACTCGCACGACTGCAGGCGATCGGCTACAGAGGTTTTCTAATCGGCGAGAACCTGATGCGTGAAGACTCGCCCGGCGAAGCGCTGCGACGATTAATTAGTGAGACGGAAACGCAGAGGGCTGCACTGTGATTTGAGGCTCTTCATGGTGAAGGTCAAAATCTGTGGCATTACGAATTTGGAGGACGCACTGGCGGCAGTTACCGCCGGTGCAGACGTGCTCGGGTTCAATTTTTACCGCAGAAGCCCACGCTTTATTGAGCCCCTCGCCGCGCGGAGAATCGTTCGAGAATTGCCGGCGGATCTTTTAACCGTGGGCGTTTTTGTCAACGAGCCTGGGCCAGACACTGTCCAGCGATTAGCGGATCTGGCTGAGGTGTCCGCGGTGCAACTCCATGGCGATGAGTCCCCTGACTATTGCGGAGGGCTGGGCGACCGCTTTGTAATCAAGGCCCTGCGAGTGGATGGGAGTTATATTCCCGAGCACGCTCTGAGTTATCCAGTGGACGCTATTCTGCTGGACGCGTTTGATCAGAATAGTCCTCGCGAGCGTGGCGGAACGGGCCAGACTTGCGACTGGACGCGCGCCCGCTTGACCAGGGAACTCGTGCCGAAACTTTTCCTTGCCGGGGGACTCGCGCCGGAGAATGTAAGCGATGCGATCGCCGCGGTGGAACCCTACGGCGTGGACGCGGCGAGCAAACTTGAAGCCTCCCCGGGCCGCAAAGATACGGCGCTAGTGCGCGCGTTCATTGCGGCTGCGAGAAAGACAGAATCCACGGATTTACGTCAGATGACAAAGATTTAGCCAGATAGCTTGTCAGAGTCTTCGACTTAAACTTGTCGGTTAATCAGTCTGTTAATCTGCGCAAAACGGCAATCGGCGTAAGCTGCAGATATGTATTGAACAAATGAAAATCTCTGACACACAACCGGATGACCTGGGACATTGGGGCCGCTATGGCGGGCGTTTTGTTCCCGAAACGCTAATGGCGCCGCTCGAAGAATTGACCGCAGCCTATTTCTCCGCTACGAGTGAGCCAGCGTTTCAGGCTCAGTTAGACGAACTGCTGCGCAATTACTCCGGCCGTCCGACACCTCTCTTTCACGCCGAACGACTTTCGAAGAATTGGGCTGGCGCGCGCGTCTATCTGAAACGCGAGGACCTCTCACACACGGGGTCGCACAAAATCAATAACACGCTGGGCCAGGTTTTGTTGGCGCGACGGATGGGGAAGAAACGCATCATCGCTGAAACCGGCGCCGGCCAGCATGGTGTGGCTACTGCGACCGTGTGCGCCTTGTTTGGCCTTGAATGCACCGTCTACATGGGAGCGGAAGACATCAAGCGGCAGAACCTGAATGTCTTTCGGATGAAACTGCTGGGCGCGGAAGTGCGCGAGGTCACCGCAGGATCTCGCACGCTAAAAGATGCGATCAACGAAGCGCTCCGCGACTGGGTGACAAACGTGGCCGACACTTATTACCTGTTAGGGAGCGCGCTGGGCCCGCATCCGTATCCGTTAATGGTTCGAAATTTCCAAAGTGTGATCGGACGCGAAACGCGAACGCAAATAGTCGAAAGGGAGGGCCGGCTGCCAGATGCCCTGATAGCGTGTGTCGGTGGCGGTTCCAATTCAATTGGCCTGTTTCACCCCTTCCTCTCCGATCCAAACGTTCGCATGATCGGCGTTGAAGCAGGCGGCAGAGGAAATAGTTTGGGTGATCATGCCACGCGTTTCAATGAAACCGGCGGAGGCCGGCCCGGTGTTTTGCACGGCACAATGAGCTACGTCTTACAGGATGGGAGAGGACAGATCGCCGGCACGCATTCGGTCTCGGCCGGGCTGGATTATCCTGCTATTGGTCCAGAGCATGCATACCTGCACGACACCGGCCGCGTGGAATATGTTTCTGTGTCCGACTCCGAAGCGTTGGCTGCCTTTCATGAACTGGCCAGACTGGAAGGCATCATCCCGGCGCTCGAGTCAGCGCATGCCGTCGCTCACGCCCGACGAGTTGCAAGTGACATGACGAGCGATCAGGTGATCGTCATCAATCTTTCCGGGCGCGGCGATAAAGATGTGGAAACGGTCAGCGCGCAGGACTCTCGAGCGTAGGAGAGGCATCGGGTAGGACAGGCATTCCTGCCTGTCTTTTTCATTAGTTCGCGAGTGGACAGACAGGAATGTCTGTCCTACAAAGAGCGCGACAGGAAAAGTTTCAGTGAGTCGGATTGCTGACACATTTGCGAGCTTAAAACGCGCGGGCCGGCGCGGTCTCATTCCGTTTATTACCGCCGGCGATCCCGACCTGCAAACGACTTACGAGTTGCTGCTGGAGTTGGCCCAAGCCGGAGCGGCCGTGGTCGAGTTGGGCGTGCCATTCAGCGATCCTATGGCGGACGGCCCCGTTATTCAAAGAGCCTCCGAGCGCGCATTGAATTCCAGTAAAGACGGAGTCGGGCTGGCTGACATTTTTGATCTGGTCCAGCAGTTGCGGTTGAAAACTGAGGTGCCGATCGTCTTGTTCAGTTATTTTAATCCGCTGCTGCAGTTTGGTCTGGAACGACTCGCGCGCGAAGCGAAAAGGGCCGGGGCAGACGCGGTGCTGGTGACAGATCTGGTGCCGGAAGAGGGTTCGGAATTCTCCGGGCTACTCAACGCACGTGGGCTGGATATGATCATGCTGGTGGCGCCCACTTCCACCGACTTTCGACTCCGGCTAGTAGCTGAACGCGCGAGCGGGTTCATATATGCCGTCTCGCGAACCGGAGTGACAGGTTCGCAGGAACAGGTGAGCAGACAAGCGGCGGCGCTGGTGGCGAGAGTGCGCCAGGTTTCTGATCTGCCGGTGGCGGTTGGCTTTGGAATTTCCACTGCGAGCCAGGTTGAGGAGGTGTGGCGTTACGCTGATGCGGCCGTGGTGGGTTCAGCACTCGTTGCCGAAATCGAACGCGAAGCGGGTGCGCCGGATTTGGTCAAAAGAGTAGGAAGGTTCGCGCGAGCTCTGATGCCGACGGCAAGCTTTGCACAAAAAGTAACAGTCAATTGCGAGAGCCCTCCATGATGAGCACCGCAAGAGAAGAGTACTTGAGTGGGTCGACAAATACAGAACCGGGAGCGGTAGCGACCGGGTCCCGGACTCAACGCAACAATTCGAGTAACCTGAAAGGTTGAGCAAGACGAACCCAACTTGATTGTTTGACCCGGTCGCTACCGCTCCCGGCTCTGTATTCGTCGAGGCAAGCCCACCTTCCCCACCTGGGAGCTGAATCAGAGTTGAAACAAATCTTGATTCGGAAGGCATTCAGGGGCACTTAAGTATTCAAGGTATCCAATCTCCAGGTTAGAAAGGCGAGCTTGCCCCCCGTTCAAAGAAACTGAAAGCAACTTAGATCATGAGCCTACCAATCAAGCCCGTTTACCCACCGATGGAAGCGTTGTTAGTCAACGAAATCCCGACTGGGGAAAACTGGCAGTATGAACCAAAGTGGGATGGGTTTCGCTGCCTCGCTTTTCGCGACGGCGACAGCATTGAGCTGCAATCAAAATCGGGCCAATCGCTCGGACGATATTTTCCAGAGATCGTTGCGGCCTTAGCGAAGGTGAAGGCCAACCAGTTTGTAATCGACGGCGAGTTGATCATTACGCTCAACGGAGAACCTTCATTCGATGCGTTACTCCAAAGAATTCATCCCGCTGCGAGCCGGGTTGAAAAATTGTCGAAGGAAACACCGGCAAGGCTGATCGTGTTTGATCTGTTAGTTGACGAGAAAGGCAATGCGATTGCCACAGAGCCATTGAAGAAACGACGGCAACGCCTGGAATCTTTTGCTAAAAAGTTCTTCCCGAAAAACAAATCCATAGAGCTTTCGCCAAAGACCATGGACGCCAAAATCGCGCTCGAGTGGTTAAACGATCCGAGTGTGCGGCTCGACGGTGTAATCGCCAAGCTCCTGGATCTGCCTTATCGTTCCGGCGAACGTGACGGCATGAAGAAAGTAAAGAAGCTGCGAACTGCTGACTGCGTCGTGGGTGGCTTCCGTTATGCGTCAGCAGGGAAGGTGATTGGATCGCTGCTGCTCGGTTTGTATGACGATGAAGGATTGCTGCATCACGTCGGTTTTACCTCCAGTTTCAGTGGAGTTGAGAAACAGGAACTCACCAAAAAGCTCGAGCCCTTGATTAAGCCGCCCGGGTTTACCGGCAACAAGCCCGGTGGTCCAAGCCGGTGGAGCACGAAGAAGACTAGCGAGTGGGAACCGCTGGCGACAAAGCTGGTGATCGAGGTTCAGTTTGATCATTTCACCGGCGGCCGGTTCCGCCATGGAACAAGGTTTCTGCGCTGGCGGCCGGACAAGAAACCAAAGCAGTGCGGCTTTGAACAGGTGCGTAAATAGAACAACTCAATAAATCCTACTCCCTTCAACTTCCACTACAAGGATATCGATCGGCTTTGCACAAAAAGTGGTCTGCACTTGGTCGCCTTGCGGACTAATAAAAAGTAGTTTTTGTGCAGGGCCCATATCGATCACAAGCCGTGCTCGGACTCTGGTACAGCGGTTGACTAGAGTTATTGGCAGCAGCCCCTGAAGCATGAAGCCAAGTCACAAACCTGCGCATTCTCTTAGCGCGATGCTAAATAGCAGGTTTCTTGTCTTCACTTTCGCAGGGTGTGCTGCTCAGGCTCTTCGTACCGGACGTAAACACGCATGTCCCGATTCCATGCGAAGTGGCGGGCCGGCAACGAGTTGCGCTGGTCAAAAATGAGTGAGAGCAGGCAGGGTCTAATGACTCAACCGATCAAATCGAAGAAACGACGGATCCCGCGTTCACCCCACGCAAAGCTCTTTGGCACCGGCGACCTGAATCCCATATTGAAGTGTTCGGTGATCGTGGCCCATCCTGCTGATGAGGTGGTGGGCGCGGGTTGCCTGATTTCAAAACTGGTTGACGTCACAGTGCTTCACGTTACTGACGGGGCACCCGGCGACATGGAATATGCGCGCGCAGCCGGTTTTCAGGAACGCGCTGAGTATGCAGCAACTCGTCGCCAGGAATGTATCTCGGCCCTGGCGATGGCCAACGTTCCACCTGATCGGATCGTGGACCTTCAGCTGACGGACCAATGCGCTTCAAACTATCTCGCCGATCTAACCAGGAGGATCACCACTTTTCTCCAGCAATCAGCCGCGGACATTGTGGTCACTCATCCTTACGAGGGAGGACACCCTGATCACGACGCCACGGCTTTTGCCACTCATGCTGCGGTGCGTCTGATGAAAAGCAACGGCCTGCGGCCGCCCGCATTGTTTGAAATGGCCCTGCATCCGGGCAAAGACTTCAATGCGAAGGTGCCTGAGTTTTTGCCGGGGCAGGAAAGGGAAACAACGACCCTGCTGCTTGACGAACGGGCCACGGCGCTGAAGCAACGCATGTTTGAGTGTTTGCAATCACAAAGAGAAAGTCTGAAAGCTTCTCCTTTTGGCCCTGAGAAATTTCGGCAACCGGAAACCTACGACTTCACGACGCTGCCAAACGCCGGCAGGCCCTACTACGAAGGTTTTGCCTGGGCTCCGAGGTGGGATGAATGGCAATCGCTTGCTCGCCAGGCCCTCGGGGATCTTTTCCTGAAAAAGTGTGCACCATATTGAATTGTGGATCGTGCGGGGCGAGTTATCGTCCCGTCCGCTGGTCGGCTCATAGACCAGCCTGGTCGGCAGGCGTTCTCGCCTTCGAGTACTCAATCCAATCACCGGACGTAATCAGTTTGCGCAAAGAATAAAAGGAAGGATAGGGTTCATACGTCCAGCATTGCCGTGTCTCGGCGCCGAGAGAGATTTCAAATTGTGCGCGGCGATAGTTGCTTGATTCTTCAAACTCATCCAGCAATTTCAGAGTCTCTTCGTCAATTTCATACAACTCGCCGCTGACCAATGAATCTGAGTAACTGAGCTGCAAACCCGGATATGCGCCGAGGTCATAAAGGTCGCCGCGCACTTTGGTCTCAGCAATAAACTCAGCTCGTGGAAACCTTAGCAAGATCGAGCCGGGGCTACCGCGTCTCAACGAGCCGTAAATAAATATCAGGTGCCTCATAAATTAGATTTACACACCAACTGATGGAATAGTGCTTCATCTCACGGCGTTTTCGTACCAGTCTTTCCATAAGGATTTTTTCCGCCAGGCCAGATAAATGAAGACCGGGTGCGTGAGCAGTAGTGTTTTCCAAAGACTCATTTTTTCAAAACGTCGCCCGGACGTAGTTACTTTCTGATCCTCGATGAAATTCAGGTAACCGCCATTCTTCCGGGCAAACCTGGAAAGACGCCAATAGAACTCAACGTCTTCTCCCACAAAAACAGTCGCGTCGTAGCCTTGAAGTTCGTCAAAAACAGCTCTGCGGCAAAACTGTGCTGCGCCCTGTTTCATATTGAAAAGCATTCCCCAAAACTTCCAACCCATCAAATAAAGCTGCATCGACTTACGTTTGATGCCCGCATACTCCACCGCTACCGCACCGCCAATACATTTCTCGTCTTCCATCGCCCGAGCAATCTGCGACAGCAGCGTTTCAGGTACGAACGTGTCGGCATCAACGAAAATCAAAACATCCGCAAACGAGTTTTGTGCGCCAGTGTTTCTTACTTTGCCGATGCTTGGTTCACGTTCCGTAAAGATTCGCGCTCCAAGCGATTCAGCAATTCGCTTTGTATGATCGCTACTCCCATTGTCAACCACGATGATTTCTGACTCATGAGGCAGGATGACCGCAGCTCTGACCAGGTGAGCTAAAGTTTGCGGCAAATATTCCTCTTCATTGTAAGCGGGGATGATAACGGAGATTTTCATCTCGAGTTGTGCAGGTCAAACGGTCAACCGCTGGTGAGCTTGAGCCGGAACGCGGCCATCTCTTCGCCATTGCGGACGAGCAGGACATCGCCTGCCAGGACCGGGTGATTCCATGTCTTGCCTTTGATCGCGGGGAATCGCGCAAGCTCGGTAAACTGGCCGGGTGTTGCTCCTACCAGCGCCAGCTCGCCTTGCTCCGACAGCACGATCAACAGGTCCTGGTCAGGCAATACTATTAATTGCCCGTTACCGAAGTTTCCGCCCTTCCATTTACGTTCGCCATCTTTGAGGTCAATGCAGGCGATGCCGCTGCCGGAAAAACCAAAGGCATGTCCCTTGTGAATGATGAAGTCGTTAAAGTAAGGATTGATTCCAAACGACTCCCAGCGTTCCTGAACAGTCCAGCCGCTGGCTCCGTTTGTGGCGGCAATGCGACGCATCGCGTTTCCCTCGCCATCGTGCACCAGAACGTCGCCCTCCGGCGTAACGGCCGGCTGCACAATGCGGGCGCTGGGCGACAACTGGTGTTGCCAAAGTACCTTCCCGTCAGCCGGTGCGACACTAACAACTGCGGGCGAACCCAACATCAGGACTTGCGGCACTCCCTGGATAGTGACCAGATGAGGCGAGCTGTAGCCGCTGCCGCCGTTTGGGCCAGTCCATCGAGGTGTTCCCGTCGCTGCGTCGTAACCGGCCAGGGTGCCGGCGGTAGCAACTACGACGACGTCACCGACCACGAGTGGCGAACTTGAAAAACCCCAGCCCGGCACCTTCGTTTTTGTGTCGGCTGCGGCGTTCCGCGACCAGACCACAGCGCCCGTGCCGGCGTCCAGTGCATTCAAAATTCCGGTTGCCCCAAAGGTGTATACGCGTTTGTTGCTGAGCGTCGGAGTCGCGCGTGGGCCGGCGCCGGCATTCGATTCCCAGAACCGCGCCGCGTCGAGATGCTTCCAGACGGGTTTGCCGGTGATCAAGTTGTAGCAGGCGACGACCTCGTTATCGCCTCGCTGCTCCTGTGTGTAGACAAGATCGCCATCAACTGCGAAGGACGACCAACCCGGACCGATCGGGCGTCGCCAAATCTCTACTGGGGGTGACGTGGACCAGTTAGTTTCAATTCGTGCGCCGGGAACAACGCCATCCCGGTTCGTTCCACGGAAACCCGGCCAGTTTGCTTTAGCTTCCGTCGCTGCCGGAGCTGTTGATGCAGGCGCAGGCGATGCTGGTCCGTTCAGTCCAGCGCCCTCCAGAGCCAGCAGCCGTTCTTCCGGAGTTTTGGACCAACGCCAGGCGAAGTCGTTATCGAAATTGGCTGTAAAACCACCGGTGCGAACCAGGGCCCAGGCGCTGCAGGCGAGGATAATTGTTGCCGCGATCACAACTTTACGAGTTTTGTCAGAGAGACGCCGTGCCGCAACCAGGGCAGCGACGAACGCCAAAGTCAGAGTAGGCACCGCGAGGACATAGAATAGAAAGCCCATTGCGCCGGTGGCGATCGAGACATGAATGATGCGCGAGGTTGCAAACATCGCCACAATCATCAAGGCGAGGAAGCCCAGGCGCTCGGTCCACGGTGCCCGGCTGAAGAACATCCACCAAACGACGATCAGCAGCCCGAATACGACTCCAGACATCACGCCGATGAGCATCGCCGGCACACCGGCGATCTCAGCTTCAGGGAAGGCAAGAGGAACGATAAACCGAAGCAGGAGTAACAGCGCCGCGGCGATAACGCCGGGCCAAAGTCGGAGCGGCTTCTTAACCGCCGGTTCGACGATAGGAAGATTATTCATGACAGACCTTACGCTCCAGGGGAGATGGTTTGTTCCTGATTTTCACTCCCTGGTGCGAGGGGACCAAGGTTCTTCATTCTCATCGCCGCCCAGAGAAGACTACTGAGTAGGTCGAAGAAGTCAGAACCGGGAGCGGTAGCGACCGGGTCAAACAATCAAGTTTGCTCAATCTATAAGGCCACTAGGATTAATCCGTAACGAAACCCGGTCGCTACCGCTCCCGGTTCTGAATTCTTCGACCCACGCTGAGGCGAGACACCGGGCTAGAGGCCTTCATAGTCGAATTATTCGAGCCGGTAATTCGGCGCTTCCTTGGTGATGATCACATCATGAACGTGAGACTCGCGCAGGCCGGCCGAAGTGATGCGAATGAAACGACTATTCTCCTGAAACTCTTTGATGGAGCGGCAACCCGTGTAGCCCATGCCGGAACGCAGACCGCCGACGAGTTGGGTAGTCATCTCGGCAATCGTACCCTTGTAAGCCACACGCCCTTCGATTCCTTCTGGCACCAGTTTCGATTCATTCTCGGCCATCTCCTGCGCATAACGATCGCGCGAGCCTTCGCGCATCGCGCCGAGCGAACCCATCCCGCGATAAGTTTTGAAGGAGCGTCCCTGAAACAGGATCACTTCGCCGGGCGCTTCTTCGGTGCCGGCGAAGAGCGACCCGATCATCACAGTGTCGGCGCCCGACGCAATTGCTTTGGCCACGTCTCCGGAAAACTTCACTCCGCCGTCCGAAATTACGGGGACGCCGCTGGCCTGCGCTGCTTTAACACAATCTCTAATCGCGGTGATCTGCGGCACGCCCGCGCCAGTTACCACGCGCGTCGTGCAAATCGATCCTGGTCCAATACCGACCTTCACGGCGTCTACCCCAGCCTCGACCAATTCCTTCGCGCCTTCGCTGGTGCCGACATTTCCGGCAATTAGATCAGTTTCGGGATATCGCTTCTTGATCTCTTTTACCGCTTCGATCACGCGCACCGAATGGCCGTGGGCCGTATCGATCACGAGACAATCAACCCGCGCGTTGACCAATGCTTCGGCTCGTTCACGAAAGTCGCCGGTGGCGCCAATGGCCGCCGCCACTCGCAAGCGCCCGAGATCATCTTTCGCCGCCGTTGGATATTTAATGGCTTTCTGAATGTCTTTGACTGTTATCAGCCCCTTAATGCGTTTATCACCATCTATGACGAGAAGTTTTTCGATGCGGTGTTTTTGCAAAACTGCTTTGGCCTGCTCGAGGGTTGTCCCCACAGGCACAGTCACGAGCGGTTGCTTAGTCATCACTTCCGAAACGGGAATATCGAACCGTGTTTCAAACCGCAGGTCGCGATTGGTGATGATCCCCACGAGGTGGCCGTCTTCATCAACGACCGGAACGCCGCTGATTTTGAACCGCTCCATGACGTGGAGCGCATCGCGCACGGGCCGGGTGGGAAGGATCGTCACCGGGTCAACAATCATCCCTGATTCAGACCGCTTCACCTTGTCAACTTCCTCGGCCTGCCGCTCGATGCTCATATTTTTGTGAATCACGCCGATGCCGCCTTGTTGCGCGAGGGCGATCGCCAGAGCGGCTTCGGTTACGGTGTCCATGGCGGCGGAACAGAGGGGAATCTGGAGCCGGATGTTGCGCGTGAATTGAGTTGACGTGTCAGTTTCCGACGGCAACACGTCAGAACGAGCGGGCAGCAAGAGCACATCGTCAAAAGTCAGACCCTCGGGAATTTCGGCGGAAATCATAACGGCGTTATCTCACTCCTGAAACCAGGTAAAAGTTTGCTCTGTGCGTTCCCTGTGTTTTCCTGGCTCCATGGCGATTTAGTCGTTCAAGAAGAACACCAGAGAGGCACAGAGACCACAAAGGAAGCACGGAGATTGGTTTACATTTCGAACCTTCTAAAAGAATCGCCCGCTATTTCGTTAGCGGGCCATCGAGAACACTTTGAAAGTTGGCAGACATCGATCGCGCTTAGCCTTTTTGCGCCCAGTTGAGTATCACCAGCACCACGGCGGTTAAAATCCCCAGGATTACAATTGCCAGCACGACGGTCAAAACGGGCGAACGCGTGGCTTTGGCATCTGTATAAACCTTCGAATGATACGGAGTAGTTGAAATCTCGTCGCCTGATTCGCCCTTCTCGCGCATGAAAAGCATGTAGCCTTCGAGGGCCGCTTTCTCGTCATATCCGACGCTGCGAGCATAAGCTTTAACAAAACTGCGGTTGAAGATACCTCCAGGCAATCGCTTGTAATCGTTAGTTTCTATCAATTCGAGATAACGGACGGAGATTCGCGTTTGATCGGATATCTCGCGCAGCGAAATTCCACGCTCCTCGCGCGCGGACCGCAACTGTTCACCGATCGTCGCTGCCATCACGAATTGTCAGCCTTTGCGTTTGCCACTTCGGCGGATGTGAACCTCCGAAGGTTGCCGGTTGGAAGTAGACTGCGGCTCACTTTTTCTCGACTTCGGGGGCGGCCCGTGCCTAGCAAGACCTAACTTAACTATTTGGCCGAATATAACTTGCGCTGCTACGAGTGTCAAACTTTGTTGCAGAAACCAGAAGCCGGAGATCAGAGGTCAGAAGTCAGAGATCAAAGGTCAGAGATTAGACGTCTAAGTCAGTCGGACCTCGTTTGCCTGACATCCGATATCTGACTTCTGATCTCTGACCTCTGACTTCCGACCTCTTGATGTCTTGATTCTTCGTCCCCACGGTGATAGGTTGACGTCGGATTCCAAGCACCAACTTTATTTTCTACAACCAGACAAAGTGAGGATACATGAGATGCCCTTAGAAGCACTCGGAATGATCGAGACCAAAGGTTTCGTGGGAGCCGTCGAAGCGGCGGATGCGATGGTGAAGGCTGCCAACGTCCAACTGCTGGGCAAAGAATATATCGGCGCCGGTTACGTGACGATCTTCGTGCGCGGAGACGTCGGCGCTGTGAAGGCTGCGACTGATGCAGGAGCCGCGGCGGCGCGCCGGGTCGGCGAGCTGATTAGCGTGCACGTTATTCCTCGCCCTCATGCGGAGGTTGAGCGAGTGCTTCCGGTTGATGGACGCACCGGCTTTAGTCCAGACGAGAACGCGCTTCAGGGCGGCGCGGCCCGCGGACAACTGGGCCAGGGTGACCAGGGACGTTCGCTGTCGGGTTCGCGTGAGGGCAGCAAGGAAAAGGCGCGATAGATACTAGTCAATGGTCCGGTGACCAGTCGCCAGTGGGCAAATCAATCCACCTGGTTACTGGCCACTGATCACTGACCACAGGCATGGAGGTCATCATGTCGTCAGACAAGGATTTAGTATCAGTACAGCAGGCGCGCGATCTTGTAGATGGGGCACACAAGGCCCAGGCTGAACTAGCGCGCTTCGATCAGGCCAGGATTGATCGCATTTGCGAAACGATGTCTAAAGTCGCATTGCGCGAAGCCGCCCGCCTGGGGGCCATGGCTGTTGAAGAAACAGGTTTTGGCATTCCGGATGATAAGCGCGAGAAAAATCGTTTCGCGGCCGAGGATGTTTGGAACTACTTCCGCGGACTGCGCACGGTCGGGGTTGTTTCCGAGTCGAAAGATGTTGTAGAGATTGCCAGCCCGCGCGGCGTTGTTGCCGGTATCATTCCTTCCACCAATCCCACCTCAACCGCGATATTCAAAGTCTTAATCGCCATCAAGTCCAGAAATTCAATTGTGCTATCGCCGCATCCTTCCGCCGCGAAGTGCATAAACGAAACTGTGAGGGTGATGCGTGAAGCTGGCGAAAAAGAAGGATTGCCGGTGGGCGCCATAGCCTGCATGACAACCGCGACCATCGAAGGCACCGAAGCTTTGATGAAACACAAGCAAACCGCAGTGATCCTCGCAACCGGAGGGATCGGATTGGTGCGCGCCGCGTATTCGTCGGGCAAGCCTGCGTTTGGCGTTGGCCCCGGCAATGTTCCCGCCTTCATCGAGCGAACCGCCGATGTCGCAAAAGCCGTGCAGGACATCCTGACCAGCAAGACATTTGATAACGGAACGATTTGCGCGTCCGAACAAGCCGTTGTTTGCGACGCGCCGATCGAACAAGCCGTGCGCGAACAATTCAAGGCACAGGGCGCATACTTTCTTTCCGATGCGGAAGCAGATCAACTTGGGAAAGTGGTAGCGACCCCGGAGCGTCATCTCAACCCCGGAATTGTGGGCAAGTCAGTGGAAGTAATCGCTAAGCTGGCCGGACTCAGCGTACCGCAGGGCACGCGCTGTTTAATCGCCGATGTGGCCGGCGTGGGGCGCGAATATCCGCTCTCGATGGAAAAGCTTTCGCCGATTCTGGCGTTCTATGTCGCCGATGGAGTGACGCGCGGCGCTGAGCGGAGTTTTGAAATTCTGAAATATGGCGGCATGGGCCACACGGCCGGCGTGCACACCCGTTCGCGCGAAGTGGCAGTGCGGTTCGGTGCGGAGATGCCGGCATCGCGCATTACAGTCAATACACCCACCACGCATGGTGCAATTGGTTTTTCTACCGCCTTACCACCGTCCATGACGTTGGGCTGCGGTTCGTGGGGCGGCAACGTAACGTCAGACAATGTGTCGCCACTTCATTTGATGGACATCAAACGAGTAGCTTTTGAAACCAGGCCGGTGAAGAGTAAACGTCCGGCAAGTTCTGTTTCAACAGCGGCTACCGCGCCGCCGATGACGACTGAACGAACGAAACAAGCTCCGGCGGTGGTCGGCTCCGGCCCCGGACAAATTAACCGGCAGGAGATAGCTGCGATTGTCGATCGCTTCCTGGCGGGACGTCGACCGGAAGATGTAGACGCGCAGCCGACGTCTTCTGCTAAACCACAAGAAGTTCAAGCTGAAGCTGGGAGTATGTACACCGGTTCCACACAGGCGTCTGCCGGCAATGGCGGGCGGGAGAGTAGTCGTGGCTCGGCGGGCGGCGGTGCCTCGGCATCCGCAAAATCGCCGTCGGCCAGCGGTTCAGCCAACGGGCACAAGACCGTCGACTTTGTGAGTGAAGACGATGTCCGTCGCGCGATTCAAAAAGGCGAGAAGATTTATATCAACGCAAAAACAATTATCACGCCAGCGGCCCGCGATTTGGCGGATCCTGCTGAAGTGTTTGCGAAGGGGTAAAAAAGTTTCGAGTTCCGAGTTTCAAGTTCCGTTAGTCAACCGCGAACTTCAAATTGAAACCTGGAACTCGGAACCTGGAACTCGAAACTCGAAGGCATGTTTTTAGGCAAAGTAGTCGGCACAGTTTGGTCCACCAAGAAATCGCCTGATCTCGAGGGCATACGGTTTCTGGTTGTCCATCCGTACGACCTGGAAAAGGAACCTACGCGAAACATCGTGGTGGTTGCGGATCGGCTGGGCGCAGGAACGGGCGAGATGGTGATTTGCGCTTTTGGAAAAGCAGCGCGCACCGCCATCGGCAATCAGGAGATGGCGATTGAAGCGGCGGTCGTGGGCATCGTGGATCGGGTAGACATCACCGACACCGTCTCCGCGGAGATGCGAGAAGCGGCCAAACAATTGCACGACAACGGCAGACCTTGAAGCATTGCCGATTTCCAATTGCCGATTGCCGATTGAGCGTGCGTTCGAGTGGACGTAAATCTCAAATCGAGTCGGCAATTGGAGATCGGCATCGGCAATGTAAGCAATGGCAAATGAAGATCTGATTTACCGGCTCACGAAAGCTGTCTATAGCCGGTTGGGCGCTACAGCGGACGAGCAAGCGGTCGAACAACTGGTCACGGAACTCTATCGCGAAGTCGAACCCTTTATCAGGGTCAACGGCGCCTCCAACTCGTCGTTTCAAAATTTACCATCCAGCAGCGCAACCACGTCTCAAACACAGGAAGGTTCATCGGATCGAATGGTCATCTCGGTGTTTGGCGTAGACCATCCGGGTATCGTGGCGGGGGTGGCGCAGATTCTGGCCGGCGCCGATTGCAGTATCGTGGACATTAACCAGACCGTGGTGCGTGGTAAGTTTGCGATGGTGATTATTGCCGATACCGCTCGCGCTCGCGAGAGCTCGACGGAGTTAAAAGAGAGACTGCGTCGCGAAGGCGAGACGCTGGGTGTGCGTATCTACGCTCAACGTGAGGATCTCTTCAACGCGATGCACCGCGTTTAAGTGGTAAAGGTGAATAGTAAATGGTGAATAGTAAATAGGGGCCTTGCCACCGCCTTACAATCATCTCCAATAATTCTCTGAGAACACGAAGTGACTATTTACCATTTACCATTTACCATTCACTCGAATGTCTGAACCTGAAATCGCTCGACGTTGTCACGAGTGTGGTGCGTCAATCCGCGACCACGCAGCTTTTTGCCCTCAGTGTGGCAAAAAACTGAGAACCACTGCGACTGACGAAGCAGGTTCGCAGCAGGTTAACGAGTCGACGGTGGTAGAGACCGCCCCGTTCCAGGCCGACTCACGCACGAGCGAGCAACCGAGCCTGGACGATTCCGCAGAGCGCAGCGCCGTTCAGTCGCCACAATCACCGGCGAGAACTCGCCTGGCCCAGCCGAAGCAATCGTCTGAGCAGCCTGATCGAACTAACCTGAAAAAAGCCGGCACACCCCTGGTTGCTGGGGCCCGCCACAAGGTCCAACGGGCTACCGGGATTGCCAAACATGTGGGGGGCGATGTGGTTCAGCGCGGCCAAAAGCTGCGCGAGATGTCGAGCGTCGTGCTGGATGAGGCCGCTTATGATCCGAGTCTGCGCTTTGTCCTCGTAGCCGCCGTTTTGTTTTTCCTGTTCATGATCATCGTTTTGCTGAACCGGTTTATCGTATAGAAAAGTTTCGAGTTTCACGTTTCGAGTTTTAATTTTCGCCTGGCAAGATGAAGTCAGAACCGGGAGCCGTAGCGACCGGGTGATGTGGCCAGGCGTTGACCCGGTCGCTACCGCTCCCGGTTCTGACTTTACCTGACACCCGACACCTGTCTTTTATGGAATATTCGCAAGCAGAAATTCTCCAAACAGTCGCGATGACCGAGATGGAACATCTCGATGTTCGCACCGTCACTCTCTCGCTGAGTTTGCGCGACTGCGCCAGCGAATCGATCGAACGCACGGCTGAACGAGCCGTAGCAAAAATCCGGCGTTACGCCGATCCGCTGGTTGCCACAGTCGACCAGATAGGCGATGAACTCGGCATCCGAGTCGCCAACAAGAGAATTGCCATAACCCCCGCTTCGATGATTACGGAAGGCGCGAGCGGCGATCCGGTTTATCTCGCGCGAGCGCTGGACGAGGCAGCCGTTGCCGTCGGCGTCGATTTCATGGGCGGCTATTCTGCGCTGGTCCATAAAGGCGCGACCGATTCCGAGAATCGATTTCTCAATTCCATACCCGAAGCCTTGTCGACGACCCGGCGTCTCTGTTCGTCCGTTAACGTTGCAACCACGCGAGCCGGGATCAACATGGACGCGGTACGACAAGTCGGAATAATTATCAAAGATGCAGCGGAGCGCACTCGCGACGAAGGCGGCATTGCCTGTGCCAAGTTTGTCTGTTTTGCCAATGCAGTTGAAGACAATCCATTTATGGCTGGAGCTTTTCACGGCGTGGGCGAGGCGGAGGCAGTTATCAATGTCGGGGTGTCCGGCCCGGGAGTGGTCAATTACGCACTCGCGCGCGCGGGCCGCGATTTACCGCTCCAGGACATCGCGGAGATTATCAAAAAGCTTTCGTTCAAACTTTCGCGCGCCGGCGAGCTCGTTGGCCGGGAAGCCGCGCGGAGACTGGGCCTGCCATTCGGAATCATTGATCTGTCCCTGGCCCCCACGCCTGTTCCAGGAGATTCTGTAGCAAACATCATCGAAGCGATGGGATTTGAAAGGGCCGGCACGCATGGCACTACTGCCGCGCTGGCGCTGCTGACAGATGCAGTGAAAAAAGGCGGAGCCATGGCGAGCGGATGCGTGGGGGGAATGAGCGGTGCCTTCATTCCTGTTTCCGAAGACGCCGGGATGATTGAGGCCGCGAGGTTGGGCGCGCTCTCGTTAGATAAACTTGAAGCATGGACCAGCGTTTGTTCAGTGGGTATCGATATGGTAGCGGTGCCCGGTTCGACATCAGCGGAAACTATCTCCGCGATCATCGCCGACGAAATGGCCATCGGCGTGATGAACAACAAGACGACGGCGGTGCGTATCATTCCGGTGCCCGGTCGCGAAGTAGGCGAGATGGTCGAGTTTGGCGGGTTGCTGGGCAGCGCGCCGATCATGGCGGTGAACGCGTTTTCATCCGCCGATTTTATTCGACGCGGCGGCCGCATTCCCGCGCCGATCCATTCACTGAGAAATTAGCCTTACGCGATAATCCGGGACACTAGCCCGACCGTGAGGGAGGGCTAGGTTGGATGAACTATGAGCCCTCCCTAACGGTCGGGCTAGTGTCCGCACCGCGAACATCCACGGTGCACCGCGAAGAAGAGTCTGGACAATTCGCGAATCAGAGCTTAAGTTTTAGTCGATTCCGGCGACGGTTAAGGAGTTCATATGGCAGAAGCACTTGGCATGGTTGAATGCATGGGCCTGGTAGCAATGATCGAAGCTGCCGACGCGATGGTTAAATCCGCAAACGTGCGGCTGGTCGGCTGGGAAAAGATCGATGCCGGACTGGTGACTGCAATTGTGCGCGGTGACGTGGCCGCAGTACGCGCCGCTGTTGACGCCGGCGCTGCCGCGGGAAGGAAAGTCGGCCAGGTGGTCGCCACGCATGTGATTCCTCAGCCGCATGACGATGTCGATGAAGGTGTGCCGGTTTTGACAACGGGCAAAACCACGAAGAAGAAGATCAGCGGTTCGGTGCGGCCGCGATCGTAGTCCGGACTTAGCTTTTTGCACTTTAGGTCCGGCAAACCGAGCGCATCCGCTCAGCCCAGCATGAATCCATTTTTCAAAGCGATTTCGCTCTGTCTGTTTGGCTTCCTCGCGCTTTGTAGTTCCCCCAGACCCGCCGCAAACGAGTCCTTCACAGCCACGGAAAAACTGAATTTGGCTGTCACATATATTGCCAATGAAGGCGTGCTGATTTCATCCGGCGGCAAACAAATATTGATCGATGGACTCCATCGTGAATACAAACCTGCTTATGCGTTTCCGCCGCCGGCTCTACTTGAATCGCTTGAGTCTGCTCGTTCGCCTTACGACAAACTGAATCTCATTCTCGTCACCCACATCCACTTAGACCACTTTCATCCACAGTCAATTGGTCTTCACCTGGCAAATAATCCGGCAGCCGTACTGGTTTCTTCCGATCAGGTTGCCGATGGAGTGAAGAAGGATTTTGCCGACTTTCAGAAGATTGAGTCGCGGGTGAAGCGCTCTACTCCGCAGTGGAAGGCGAAGGAGGTTCACGAAGTCGCGGGTGTGAAACTTTCGGTCCTGGGACTCCGGCACGGTACCGCCCACTTTAGTTGGATTCAAAACCTCGGCTATGTGGTGGAGATAGACGGCAAGAAATTGCTGCATATCGGCGACGCCGATTTGACTGAGGAAAACTTCCGGAGCTTTCGTCTGGACCAGGAAAAGATTGACGTGGCTTTCATTCCTTACTGGTATTTGCTATCGAGTCGCGGGCGGTCGATCGTGAGAGAGATGATTAAGCCGAAGCACATCCTCGCTGTGCATATTTCGCCCGCGGAGGCCGTTCAGGTAGCGGAGCAACTGAAGGGCGTCGTTCCGGAAGCAATAGCCCTGACAAAAATTCTGGAGACAAAGAATTTCTAGCGCGGCGTTTGGTCCACTGCTTCGTGTGCGCCCGAGATTTCAGTGCGTCGCAGCAGATCATCGAAGCGTGAATCACTCCGAAGCGTTTTGAGCCGGGGGTCAACGCGGACGAAGGAAAGTCCAACCGCCATCTCTTGATCGGCAATTGCGAGCCACGCAAAAGCCTCATCAGCCTCGCCGAGTAGAGAATAGACTACGGCAATCTCATAGCCCGTCACCCATTCCTCATCACGTCGCGACAGCAGCTCCGCGAGAATCGCGCGGGCTTCGTCCTTACGTCCGCAGGACGCCAGCACGTGTGCGCGCTTGGCTCGCGTGGTCGCGGAGTCTCCGGCAAAAGCCCGCTCGCGTTCGTAGATAGTGAGCGCTTCTTCACACCTGCCCTTCATTTCGTAAGCCCAGCGCAGAATAATGTGGGCCGAGAGCGATCCGGGATCCAGCTCCATCGCCTTCTCGCATTGCGCGACACAGGCATCAAATCTTTCGGCAAAGAAGAGAATGTTGGCGTGGGCGTTAGCGACGGCTGTTGAGCGCGGCGCCAGTTCCTGCGCGCGCGTGATCTCAGCGAGCGCTTCCTCGTGACGACCCATCGCGGAGAGGTTGAGCGCATGCCATCGCCGCGCCACTTGAATGGCGGGATTCAGTTCAATTGCGAACCTAAACTCGCTCTCGGCTGCCATCCAGTCGCGTTCGTAATGAAACCTGACGAATCCGAGCGAAGCGTGCGCCTCGGCAAGTCGAGGATCGGCCGCGACCGCATTGAGGGCAGACTCAAGCGCGCGCGGCCAGGCATTGAGCGGCGGCGGTTCGACATACCAGTTCAATAGCGAATAAGAGTCAGCGAGTTCCGAGTGTGCGAGCGCAAACGATGGATCTATCCCGACGGCCCGCTCGAGCCTTTCGATACCTTGCCAGAGGCCTTCGGCGGTGCGTCGCGTCGCGTAGTAGCGGCCGGCGACATAGAGTTGATAAGCCTCTTCGCTGTCAGTCGGTTTGGTAACGCTGGGCGCTGGCGGATTTGGGGAAGCTATGCGGGACGCGCCTTCCAGACTCAACGGGCGTGAACCCTCAGCATTTCGATCGCGCTGTCGATCTGCTTTTTCAACTTCGTTTCCTGTGCCTCGACCGAGTTTAGGATTCAACGTACGTTTCAGAATTTCGTTGAAACGAGGTTCGTCGCGAAGCGGATTAAACTGCGGTTCCACCGCGAGCCAAACCAGCCAGCCGTCGCCGATTGACTGTGCCTTTTCGAGCAGGGACAGCGCGCGTTCGCGTTCGCCCAGCCAAACATGTATGAGCGAGAGGTGATAAGGAGAAACGTAGCGGGTTGCCGACATCTCCTTGAGTTGGCTAAGCACTCGGCGCGCGTCTGATTCGCGTCCGGCTGCGGCGTAGGATGCGCCGAGAGCTGTCAGGAAAAACTGACCTCCTGGCGCAATCTCTACCGCCTTTTCTGCCTCGGCCACTGACTCATCTACGCTGCCCATGTGCCTGAGCGCCCAGGCGTAGGTGATATGGCCGTAGGCGAAATTTGGCGCCGCTTCGAGGAGCCGGCGGTAGGCGCTGATCGATTCATCAAAACGCCCCGACATATACCTGCACCAGCCAAGCGATTGCATAACACTTGGCGTAAGCGGATCGAGTTCTCGCGCGCGCCGCATCTCCGCATCGGCTTCGTCGAAGCGCCCTTCCATCAGCAGATGGAAACCATACCACTGATGCGCCGTGGCATAGTTTGAGTTTAACTCGAGCGCGCGCTGATGCTGTCTCTCAGCGGAGGCAAAGTTGAAATCATGAGTAACGATCGCGAACCCGAGCGCGCTGTAGGCTTCGGCTAGCCCGGCGTCGAGAGCGACGGCCTTTTCAGCGGCTTCCTTTGCGGCCGCCGAACATTCATCAAACGGCATAACGCCGTAAACTCCCACCCAATTGTAGTAGTCGGCGATACCGGCAAAAGCGAGGGCGTAATCCGGGTCAAGCGCGATGGCCTGGTGATAGCAATACAGTGCTTGCGCAAATCCTTCTTCAGTAAAAGTGTTCCAATGATAGCGGCCGCGCATGTAGGCCTCGTAAGCCTCGGCGCTGTCGGTGCCGCGCTTGTGAAGCTGGCGTTGCTCGTCGCCCGTCAGGTGCGGAATGATCGCCCTGGCGACCTGATCCGAAATTGAATCTTCGAGCTGGAGCACATCAGCACTTTTCTCGTCAAACCTGCCGCCCCAACGCGTTGCGCCTTCACTGACACTCATCAACTGAGCTGAGATGCGGAGCGAATCTCCGGTGCGGCGAATGGTCCCCGAGACGACATAGTCAACGCCGAGTTCGCGCCCTGCAACCAGGGGATCAGCATCACCATAGCGCAGGACGCTACTGGTGGGACGCACTACGAAGCGGCGTACACCGCTAAGGCGCGTGATCAGCGCATCTGCCAGGCCAACTCCGAGGTATTCGTCACCCGTGTCTTTTCCCAACGAAGGGCTGAGCAGCTTCAGCGGGAGAATGGCAAGCGACTTTTCACCGGTCGGCGGTTCGCTGGCCTGCAACAGCGGAGCAGGAGCGGCCGGAACATATGAAGGCGCGGAAACTGGCTGGCCCTCAAGATAACGCGAGATGTCGTCGCGCAGTGCTTCAGCAGACTGGTAGCGCCTCGCGGGATCCTTCATCAGCGACTTCATCACGATCCGGTCGAGGTCGCCCGAAAGTTCACGACGCAATGACTCGCCTGTCGCGCCGCGGCTCTCGAACAGTTCCGTTAATTTCGACTGGTACTCAGCCAGAGACGGCCCCGACAGCAGATCGTCGGGACTCGTGACACGCACGCTCGGATATTCCGGCTCCTCCTCGCAAATTACGCGCGCCACTTCATAAGGCGCCCGGTTGCGAATCGCGTAAGGCCGGTGACCGGTCAATAGCTCGTAAAGCAGCACGCCCAACGAATAGACATCCGTGGCGGGCGAAACAGGCTGACCCTGCACCTGTTCGGGTGATGCATACTCCGGCGTCATCAGGCGCATCGAGGTTGCGGTCGGATCCGCCGTGATGTCAGCGACGAGCGACGGATTCAGCACCTTGGCAATCCCGAAATCCAACAATTTCGGGACACCATCACAGGTGACGAGGATGTTTGAGGGCTTGATATCGCGATGGATGACGAGGCGCCGGTGAGCGTAATGAATGGCCTCACACACCTGTCGAAATAGACCGAGCCGTTGTTTGACCGTGAGTTTGTTTTCGTCGCAAAACCGGTAGATAGGCAGACCCTCGACATATTCCATAACGAAATATGGCAAGCTGTCTTCGGTCGTTCCGCCGTCGAGTAATTTCGCGATGTGTGAATGGTCGAGCGTGGCGAGAATCTGGCGTTCGTTGCGAAAACGCCGCAGGATGAAGTCGGTATCCATTCCACGCTTGATGAGTTTGATCGCGACCCGATGACTAAACTCGCTATCGTCGCGCTCAGCGAGATATACCGCACCCATCCCTCCACGCCCCAACTCGCGCACGACGCGATAGGCGCCAATCCTTCGTCCTACCGCCGGGTCGTCGGGACCATACGAGGTGGGCATCGTGTCCTGCTGACTGACGGTATAGCGCGCGCGGCTGTCGACAAGGGCAGGTGCTTCAATGAAATCGCCGGCGTCGTCGTGCTGAGCAATAAGACTTTCAACTTGCGCGCACAGATCAGCGTCGCCAGTGCAGGCTTCGGCTACGAACGCGTGCCGCTCATCATGCGGCAGATCGAGCGCCGCCTGAAATACCTCTTCAATTTTTTGCCAGCGTTCGGGGGTCATAAGGGGGTAAATGGTGAATGGTGAATAGTAAATGGCAACTGCTCTTATCCATTTACCATTCACTATTCACCATTTACTGCTTTTGCACTTCTCCATAAAGCCAGGCCTTCGCCATACGCCAGTGACGTTTCACGGTCGGGGCGCTGACGCCGAGCACTTCCGCCGTCTCCTCAACTGAAAGACCGCCAAAAAAACGCAGTTCAACCAGGCGACTCTTCTGAGGATCGATCTCGGCGAGCCGCTTGAGCGCATCGTCGAGCGCGACCAGTTCATCGGCACGATTGCCTGACACATCGATGTTTTCGTCAAGCGAGAGCTTCTGAAACTCGCCGCCGCGCTTGTCGGCCTGCTGAGCGCGTGCATGGTCAATAAGAATGCGTCGCATCATCTGTGCGGCGACGCCGAAAAAGTGGGCCCGGTTCTGCCACTGCGCCTGCGTCTGGTCGATCATCCTGATATAGGCCTCGTGGACCAGCGCGGTGGGTTGGAGCGTATGGTCCTGCCGCTCCCGCCGGAGGTAGCTGGAGGCGAGCCGGCGCAGTTCTGCGTAAACGAGCGGCAGCAACTCATCGAGCACTTCGCCATCGCCATCAGTTAGGCGAAAAAGCAGTTTGGTTACTTCGTGTTGCGAGGATGTGGCCACCGAGGGGAATTCCGCTTATCAAACACTCAAATGTTTATGAATTACGAAAGGGCAGTATAAACAACCGCTCGTATTATTCCAAAAACCCGATCTCCAGCCACCGCCAGCTGGGTGCCACGGGCGTCTCGCCCGCGAACACGTGCAAGATGCGCGTGCCACGACAAAAAAAGTTAACGATCCTGATCCCATTTGCGCTTGAAATGCGCGTTGGTTAGGTGAAGGGAACTTAACGCGGGGAATTGGCCTCGCAGTAAAAAGATTTCACCATGAGGAGCAGGAAGATGTTAAAGGCACGTCGTTTCATCGCAACCATTTTGTTGACCGCAATTTTCACGAGCTACGCGGGCGCGCAGTCAGCGTTAATGCAGCAGCAAGAGAAAGAGGCCGCACCGGCCGTAACCGCGTCGGCTTCAGGCGCCGGCGCGCGTTACACGGCGCCAGGCGAAGTGTTGCAAATCCGGCTTGAAATTTTCAGTGCGACCGGCGAAGTTGTTTTCGATTCGGGTCAGCGCGGCGGCGGCGTCATTGATTGGAACGTTGCTGACGTGCAGCAGGGAATGGCCGAAGGGTCATACATCTCGGTAGTTACCGTCAGAGATTTGCGGGGGAAGCTGAGCCAGCGGCTCGGCTCGGTCACGTTGCAGGGGGGCAATGTGACGCTGGGACGCGCAGCGGACGGCGAGTTGTCCGCTGCGCAGGCGCAGGCAGTCAGCGCCGCCAGACAATCGCGCAAGATCGAAACGCCTGTGAGCGACGACTCATCGGTGACCATTTTGCGTGACGGCAAAGAGCGCGCTGTGACGGTCACAACTCATGACGGACAGAACGGTCAGGTCACAAGCACTGCGGGCGCTTTGACGTTGAGCACCGGCGACGTACTCACGGGCAAGGACAAAGAGCACGTGCGCATCACTCCCGAAGGACAGGTCGGCATCGGCACAGACAAGCCCGAAGCGACGCTTGACGTGGCCGGCACGATCCGCGCGCGCGGCGGTATTCGCTTTGACGATGGAACGTTGCTCACATCGGCGGCAGGGACTGGCTCGACGAAACAACTCTACTCCTCGGCCGTCGCACCTGGAGGCGCTCCGGTTACAAACGCGACAGGCACCGGAACCACGAACCGCCTGGCGAAGTGGGTCGACAGCACCGGCACTCTCAGCGACTCGATCGTCACTGAGACCAGCGGCAACCTCGGCATCGGCACCGCCACCCCTCAGGACAAACTACACTTGAATGGCGGTGGTATAAGGGTTGAAGGCTCCGGATCTCAATTCCTGGCCATTGCTCCAAGTTCCGCTCCGTCCGTGGTGAACGGAGTTGACCTACGCTCCGGCACTGGCGGCGACGTGCGGATCGGCTCCTTCAACGACACCAATGCTTTCGGCGGCGCCGCCTTCCAGCTCTTCAGTGACAGCAACCCAGTGCTTTCGGGTCAGATTTATTTTGACACCGGCAACAATGCCAAATCAGCCCACGTCTTCAGAACCGGTTACGGGAGCACGGAAGCGATGCGAATTGTCAGAAGCGGCTTCATTGGCATTGGCACCGCGACACCCACGCAGCGACTCGAGGTTACGGGTAATCTCAAAATCAGCGGCGCGGGTAGCAGCCTGATCTTCCCCGATGGCACTACGCAGACCACTGCAGGCGGGTCGATGACGGGCAGCCAAATCCTGACTGCCATCAACAACCCCGCGACCGCCGGGACGATCAACGACAATCGACTTTCGGGCAACGTCGGCCGCTTGAGCGGCGCCAACGCCTGGTCCGGCTCAAACGTTTTCAGCACAGGGCTCTCAGCCAACAACGCTCTTATTACCAACGTCGCGAATCCTGTGAATGCAGGCGACGCAGTCAACAAGGCTTACATTGACGGCAACTTTGTGAAGTTCGTGCCCGGAGCTGAGCAGCTCTCAGTGGGCGATGCAAACGGCACCGCTCCGATGATCAATCTGCGCGGCGGTTCAACTTGCTGCAGCGGACCCGGCGGTCACACTCCGGCGTTCTTCAAAGTCTTTCAAAACGGCAGCTTCGTCGCCACGGGTAACCTCGGCATCGGCACCTCGCCGATGGAAGGCAAGGGCTATCGCACCTCCTGGCACACTTACAAAGGCGCGTTTCGATCGGGCTACGCTGACAACGAATGGGACGACGCCAACGTCGGCTTCTTCTCCTGGGCGGGCGGCAGCAATTCGACCGCCAGCGGTCTCTATGCCCTCGCTTTCGGTGACACCAACTATGCGCGCAGCACTTCGAGCATCGCATTTGGTAGTGGCAATGAAGTGAAGGGTGCCGCAGGATTTTCAGCCGGCGCCGGCAACCGCGTTTGCGATACCTATGGCGTCGCCCTGGGCAACAATGCGCGCTCGGGTGGTCCATACATCGACGGCAAGTGCGACCCGGAAACGTTTAATATCCGTGGACTCGCGGCAGTTGCCATCGGTTACAACGTGACCGCCGACCAGGACCATACGACTGCCATGGGCAAGTTTGCTTCGAACAACGGCTTCCAGGGCACCTTCATCTGGAGCGACGGCGCGGCCCAGGCCTCTGCCGACACGTTTCGCAACACTGCCAACAACGAATTCGCAGCCCGCGCAACGGGTGGCTTCCGCTTCCGCACCAATCTGGGTGGAACGACAGGATGTAACCTGCCCGCCGGCTCGGGAGTATTCAATTGCACCTCGAGCCGCACCACCAAGGAAAACTTCCGTGCAGTTGACGGCGACGATGTCCTGGCTCGCTTGCGTAAAGTGCCGGTGAGCAGTTGGAACTACATCAACGAAGGCAATCAGGTCCGCCACCTTGGCCCGATGGCCGAAGATTTCTACCAGGCTTTCGGACTCGGCATAGATAACAAATCGATCGGCGTGCAGGACCTTGCGGGCGTCAGCCTGGTTGCGGTGAAAGCGCTGGAAGAGCGGGCCGCTAAACTTCAGGAGAGCAATGCGAAACTGAGCGCAGGACTTGAGCAGAAGACAACTGAAGTGGAACAACTTCGTTCGGAGTTGAACTCGCTGCGCGCTACGACGAGTGCGTTGGCCCAGCGTCTCGATGCGCTGGAGCAGGGCAAAGAAACCAAGGCCGTGTCATCGGAGACGAAGCCGAGCAACTAACCTGATCAGAACATAGGACACATTGTCTGTCTCTCTTCAGGCTCTAGACGAAGAGGTGCTTGTGGATCGCCGGAGAAGTTCGAACCTCTCCGGCGATCCTTTGATTTTCCGCACTCCTATCAGCGCGGCTCCGCCGCCTTCCGTGCGGAAAGGCTTTGCCTTTTTGAAAGCGGTCTAACTCGCCATTGACGTGTTAAAGCTACCAACATGAATAGGTCAAGCTTGATTTCTCGAGTGGATGCATCCGACTTAAGCAAGAGGTTTTGTATGTGGTGCGGCTTTGCACAAAAAGTCGGATCTGTCAGGTACGGTGGCGGCTTCAAGCGGCTTCAAGCGCCAAGGGCGCGAAATGTAGAAGCCTGGGCCAACGGCCCAGGTCGCGGTCGAAAGCAACGTGCCAGCGCTGAAAGCGCGAAATAATGGTTACGGATGGCGGCCCTGCCATGAACCCAACTCCGATTGCGCGCCGTCAGCGCTCAGATAAAGTGGCTGACACTACGACCCAGGCCGTTGGCCTGGGCTTTTACATTTCGCGCCGTTGGCGCTTAAAGCTTCTTTCAACGACTTCCTGTGCCAAGCCATGTGGCGCGATGGGGTTGTGAGAATGCGTGACGGAACATTTAGTGAAACTGATCGTAAGCGAAGGGGACCGAAGTCGAATCATAAATCACCAACCACGTTCGAGGAGAAGTAAATGAAGTCGAGATCATCAGCATTCCTTGCCGCGCTATTTTTCTGTCTCCTGGCAATATCGTTTCCGGAAACCGCGAGGATGGCCGCTTCCGATTGGCCTCAGTGGCGAGGGCTCGCGCGTGATGGCATATCGGGTGATCGTGGGCTTCTCAAGGAGTGGCCGAAGGAAGGGCCGAAACTCCTCTGGCAAGTCAATGACATTGGTGACGGCTATTCAACGCCGGCAGTGGTAGGAAAGCGCATCTACCTCATGAGCAACCGGGGCCTGGAGAATGAATTTGTTCAGGCACTCTCAACCGATGACGGCAAAGTGATCTGGACCACGCGCGTCGGCAACGTCGGAAACCAGAATCAGAACCCACCTTACCCGAAGGCCCGGTCAACTCCGACTGTCGATGGAAACTTCATCTATGCTCTCGGCTCGGACGGTGACCTTGCCTGTCTCGAAACGAAGAGCGGGAAGATTCGCTGGCAGAAGAATATTCGTAAAGACTTTGGCGGCCAGCCCGGTGAATGGGCGTATGCGGAGTCTCCGCTGGTTGATGGTGACGCAGTTGTCGTAACTCCCGGCGGCGCAGAGGCGACGATGGTTGCGCTTAACAAAAAGACCGGAGCGCTCATTTGGAAGTCTGCAATTCCGGGTGGCGACGTCGCAGCCTACGCATCGGCGATCGTGGTCCAGGCAGCCGGTCGCAAACAATACGTGCAGTCTTTGACGAAGGGGTTCGTGGGGGTTGATGCGAATACAGGTGAGTTTCTCTGGCGTTACAAGGAAGTCGCGAAAGGACCAGCACAGTATTTCACGCCAATCACGCGGGGCGAATATGTTTACGGCGGCGCGCTTGGTGTCGGCGGCGGGCTCATCCGTTTGAAATTGGAAGGGCAGGGCGTCGCTCCGGAACAGATTTACTTCACCCGTGGCCTGCCAAACGGGATCGGAGGAGCAGTGTTAGTTGGTGAAACCCTTTACGGCACGGAGGCCGGTGGGACGCTGGTGTCGGCTGACTTCGTCACCGGGAAAGTGAAGTGGCAGGACAAGGGCATTGGGTGGGCCTCCATAGCTTACGCTGATGGCAATGTGTATCTGCATGGTATCAATGGAGAGATCGCTTTGGTTGAAGCCACACAGGAAGCCTACCGCGAAAAGGGTCGTTTTACTCCTCCAGCCCAGCCGAAGAAGAAGCAGGCGGGACCGTTTCCCGAAGGCTCCTTTGCGTATCCCGTGATAGCGAATGGCCGGCTCTACATTCGCGACCTTGGCACCTTATGGGCCTACGACCTCAAGGCTAAACGATAGGACGAAAGAGTCCCAATCAGTTGTGCTCCCCCACGCGGCTATCTGCGCGGGAACCCGCCCCGCTCCCGGTCGTGACTCATCACCTGAAGTGTGAGCAGCCAAGCCGCTCCCGCAGGTCTTCGGAACTCCTCACCGCGGGATGATCACGGCTGCGCAGTTACATTTCTTGCAGAAGGATCACTCATAGATGGCCTCGCGCATGCAACCATCCAAAAGGAGGACACTATGAAAGTATTGACTGGAACAATTTTCCTCGTGCTGATCGCAATTCTGGGAACGGGCAGCAAGACAACCGCTCGTTCCGGCAAAGCCATACTGCCAACGGCGACGTGTTTCTGCAAAATATCCTACAACGACTTGACGAACCAAAAGTCAGCGTCCGGCGTTTGTCTGGATCTCACCGGCGCTGTGAACAAAACTTACACAGGGATAAACCCACAGAAGGATGCTAATCAGACTGATTGCAACACCAAATGCACGGCCGCTGCCGCATCCCACACCGGGAGTCAGAGTATGGCCTCGTGCGCCTGCGCGGCTGGCAAGCCGAGCGGGACCGTCGTCAGAGCCTGGAGCGCGGTTGGGGTCCGTGAATACAAGTCTGCGCAGCAAATCGGGATTTTGACTAATCAGCCGCAAGTCTCGCAGACGACTTGCACCTGCCCGCCTACATGGGCGTCCAACACGACGCACGCTAACGGCGGCGTTACCACTGACGGGAAATGTAAAAAGCTGGCCTGCTCTTCCATTAGCATCACACCACTGCCGGCCAACGGAACGCAACTGGGCAACTGGGGCTTCACCTGGGGCAACTCCTTAATCGCCTGGGGAACAAGCGCAAACGGTGGGGCGCCTAACTGCGTCACCTCAGTGATTTCAGGAGCCGTCTGCAAGTTCTAACGGACAAGACATAGAGACTGAGGAGATAGCAATTGCAGGTTTTGACTGGATTAAGGGACGCTGCAGAAATGCCGCGTCCCTTGGGCGGCTTATTTGAGGTTCGCCCATGCGTTCCGCTTTCCTGTATCATGGCGCCGATGTTTTCGCGACGTTCACCATTTGCTCGTATCGGGACAGCAATCCTGCCGCTGATTCTGCTGTGGGGCTTTGTTGCTTGCCTGTCGCTCTGTTCAGACCATTGCACTGAAGCTACGGATGATGTCGCCGAAGTAATCTCTCAGGCCGTGAATCAACCGGACGAAGAGGAAGCTTGTCCCGTTCCTACGTCGCCGTTTCTGATCTCACGGCGAGCCGACATCGCAATTCCGCAAATGAATACTGGGGCGCAACTGTTTGTCCGCGCGATCGGGTTGGGGCCCCAGCCAATCAGCCAGACGCCGAACTTTATAACCTCGCTTTACAATCTGCCTTCCCTGACCGACCCACCCCTTGAACGGTCGGGTTCTCTTCGCATCTAGAATTCGTCAAAACAGAATACGCTGGGGCGCGCCTCCTTCGAGTAAGGGGGAACCGCGAGATTTCTATTAACGGTTGCTGGACCCGGTCGCTACCGCTCCCGGTTCTGACTTCCTTAACATCGCAGAAGTTCTAAAACATCGCACGGAGTTTTAAATGAAACGATTGCTCGCAGGCTTCTTGTTCTGGTTCGCAGTCGCCATCACGGCGTCAGCGCAGAGTCCAGCTGTGCAGTTCGAAGGGCAGGTTGTGTGTTGCGCTGACTGCTGGTCGGAGGCGGATCGCACAAAGGTTGAATTCGGCACGGCGGAAGATTTGTTGAAGGCGCAATCGTGCGTGGCTGGTGGCGATCCCACGTTGCTCGCAGTGCGCGAAGGCGACAAGTTCACGCTTTATCAGCTCGCCCCGGCAAAGTTTTCGCCCGGAAAGAACTGGCTCGAGTTTATCGGCAAACAGGTTGCCGTGACCGGCACGTTGCAGAAGAAGAGAGATCAGAGCGTGATTCGGGTCGACACCCTCAAAGTGCTGAAGGCGAGTCTCGCGGAACAGGAAGCCGCGAAAGTCATCGGCTCTGAAGTCGATTTGTCGCTCAAAGATTTGTTGGGCAATCCCCAGGGACTAAGTTCGCTGAAGGGCCGCATCGTCGTTCTCAACTTCTGGGCCACTTACTGCATTCCCTGCCGGGCGGAGATGCCTGACCTGGCGGCGATTCAAAACGAGTATGCGGCGCTGGGTGTGCAAGTGGTCGGCGCGTCGACTGATGAACTGAAAGACCGCGCAAAAGTTTTGCAGTTTGTTAAAGAGACGAAAGTTAACTTTCCGATCTGGATGGGCGCGACAACCGCCGACATGATGCGATTCGGTCTCGGTGGCGCCTTACCCGGCACGGTGGTGATCGGAAGAGACGGGCGAGTAGTGAAAGTGATTTCGGGAGTTGTTAACCAGGCCGAGCTGAAAAAGCAAATCGACGCAATGCTAGCTTCAGCGGAAAAGACAGCCGCGAACGAGCGAACGCAGCAACCTGAGAAAGTGGCTGCGGCAAACAGAAAGGACAACCCGGCTTCGTCAGTGCCGAGTTGACCGCTTTGACCGGGCGAGGGCCGCGCCGTGAGCGGGGCAGGACAACAAGATATTCAAAAATGGACGTATGGTGTCCGCGTGATTGCGAACCAGATTGATCGGGCTAAATGGCGCAACACCCTAACCTATAGATTTCACCCTCGCTTTACTGCCGGCGTGGAATATAACCCGTTGGCTGGGAAGGTTTCGCCGCTCGCCAACATAGTGGCTTTAACGGAAACGCATAAACGTCCGGCATTGATTCTCGGCACAAGCTCAGATCGAATTGGCACGCCATCGGGTCAATCTTTCTATGCGACCTTTAGCAAGAGCTTGAAACACCAAACCGGCTTGCCGATTGCGCCTTACTTCGGCGTCGCTTACGGGACTTTTGAAGATCGCCTTCGCGCAATCGGCGGTTTGAGTCTGACATTTAACGATCGGTGGAGTTCGACAATTCTTTTCGACGGCGTGCGCGTGCATCCGACGGCGAATTACACCCGCGGCCGTCATCAGTTAGGCATGATCTTTGAGAGAGGGCGTAATCCAGGGATGAGTTACAGCGTCTCATTCTAGTAACGAGCAAAGGGCGAATAATGAATGCGGATCTGAGGAAAGAATACTGTGACACCCCAACACACATACGTCGCTCTTCTGGCGGTGCAGGCACTACATCTACTCCATCATCGTCTCACTAAGCGACACATAAGCTTCGCCGAAGTGGTTTCGGCAATTGTGCTTTGCGTGCCGCCGTGGGCACCGTTGCCTGGATTTCTACTGATGGGCGCGCACCTGGTTCTGATTGGGGTGCAGGTAATCGGAAGTGTCTGGATTAAGAAATTGTCGCCCGACTGGTAACTGCCAAGAGAAAATCTGTAGTTGTCTCAAAGGGAAGATATGAAAACCAAAAGTCTTTTGATCGCATTTACATTGATCGTTCTGTTTGGCAACGCTTCAAGTTCAAACGCTCAGGTCAAACAGGTGCAAATGCACATCGCGGGTTATCTTTGCGGCAATTGAGTCTTCAACATTCAGAAGGCCGTGAGCCGTCTAGACTACGCACCAAAACTTAAAGAGATAAAGATCATCGACATCAAGAAGGGGATCGGTGTTTTTACGCCGAAACCCGAGAAGGCTGTTTCTTTTGCAGGTCTGAAAGAGAGTCTCAAGAAAGCCGGCTACACCCTCGCTTCGGCAGAGATAACCGTCGTCGGAAAACTGGAGCGGGAAGACAAGGCCGTATTCTTGAAAACGGGGTCAGGACAAAGATTCGCGCTCGAGGGCAGCACGCTGGATCAAACACTCGCAGGACTGGATGTTGGCGGCAGCATTGAGATCACGGGCGATTGGAAAACAGTTGCTGAAGGCGCCGGCAGCAGTGAAGTCATCACACCGAGAACGGCCACAAGTCGCTCGGCTGCTCCGTCCTCAAAGATTGGACTCTTTCAGTCAACCCCCATCTCTTCCGCTAGATTCATGTCTGCCAGGTTTGCGGCTGCTGAACCTGAGCGCTTCGAAACAGTCGAAGAGGTCGAGGAACCAGAAACTTTGCCGGAACCTGCAGCCCCGATTCGTGTGACTTCTCCGGGGCTGAACGTCTACAAGGGAGGGGCTGTCGTTCCCAGGCTCTATTTCATCAAGCAGCATCTGGGAAATCTCGACGTCGATCGTCAGGTATTCGATCTCAGTGTTTCCTATACACCATCGCCTCGAGTCCAGTTGGAGATCGAAGTTCCGGTTGCTCATACATCATTTGACAATGGCGTGCAATCGGGATCAGGGAGCAGTCTGGGGAACATGACGGTATGGGCCAAGTACCGGTTTTTCCGGAGTGTGAAGACCTACGGCGATCGTCAGGCTTCGGCGCGATTTGGACTGGAATTGCCGACCGGAAAAAAGGACGCGCCAACCCTGGCCCAGGTTAACGCTCCTGCTTTTGTTCGCCAGCAGTTAACTCCGATCAGTGGCGGTTTCTCTCCGCATTTTGATGTTTCGTTCTCGCAGGCCGGCGGGCGGTTTATTTTCGGAGGCAACGCAGAAGGCATCCTGCGCGGGGAGCGCGATGGTTTTAGAATGGGCCACGAAGTCCGAGTCAGCACTGACCTGGAGTATGTGCTTCTGCCGCGCAAATACGACGTTCCCGGGGGTGAACTCTTCGTTATTCTCGAGACGACTTTTGTTCATAGACGGCGAGGGCACCTTAACGGTGGCTCTGTAGCAGGTAGCAATTCAACGGAATACTTTCTCGCGCCTGGCTTGCAGTATGCAGCGGCTCCTCAGTTTGTAGTGGAAGGGAGTTATCAGTTTCCGGTTATCCGGAATACGGGCCGAATGGTTCTGCGCACTGACCGAAACGTTCTGTTTGGGGTGAGATATCTGTTTTGAAGTTTAGGATAGTACTAATTCTGATCTTTGTTTTGTTGCCTGTCGCCGCAGTCGCGCAGTCACGGCGGCCGCGCGAGCTGAATCTCAGAGACATTAACGGTAGGCAGATTCGGCTGAGCCAATTCCGCGGCAACGTGGTCTTGATAAACTTTTGGGCGACGTGGTGCCCCCCGTGCCGCGCGGAGATTCCAGACTTAGTTAGATTGCAGCGCGAATTCCGAAACCACGGCTTGAGAGTGATTGGCGTGACCTATCCACCTCAGAAGCTATCTGAAGTGCGACAGTTCGTTCGTAAGACCAAAATAAATTATCCAGTCGCGTTGGGAACCAAAGAAACAAAGCTCCAGTTTACCTCAAGCGAGACCATGCCGATGACAATCGTAATTGGCCGAGACGGAACGGTTCAGGATATTATTGAAGGTATCCTGCTGCCTGAAGAAATTGAGCAGAAGATAAAACCCTTACTTAAATAGATTGACAGGAGAAGGAAAGTCGAATGCGAAGAAATTGTTTTTTATTGGGCGCCGCTGTTCTGGCTCTCGTTGTCGTTGGCTGCAACAGCCCGGCGCCGCAGGAGACGGCAAAGAATGAGCGTCCCGGACCGGCGGTCGCACAATCTACGGCGGCACCGGCAAAGCCGCAACTTGATGAACACGGGCACGATCACTCAGTAGCTCGCGTGCCGGCTTTTCAAGTCGACGAGCTGAGTTTGAAGACCCTTGGACCGACGCTGGCGCCCGAGAAGTTTGTGGGTAAGACTCGCGAGGCCTACAAAGCCGTGAAGGCAATTCCGCGGACCATCGCACAGCTCCCGTGCTACTGCGAATGCGACGTCGGCTTCGGACACAAGAGTCTCTACAGCTGTTATGAAGACGATCATGCAGCGCATTGCGCAGTCTGCGTTGACGAAGTGCTTTTGGCTTATCGTCTGGAAAAGGAAGAGAAACTCACTCCGGAGCAGATCCGCGAGCGCATCATTGCGCAGTATTCAGCAGCGCACTGAGATCACACAGAGCTACAAGCTCCAACGGCGCGAAATGTAGAAGCCTGGGCTCACTGTTACTGATGACGGCGCTCGCATGAACGCGACCCCCGTTGCGCGCCGTCAGCGCTCAAAGAATGTGGCTGGCACGATTACCCAGGCCGTTGGCCTGGGCTTTTACATTTCGCGCCGTTGGCGCTCAAAAGGACGAGCGAATAAGCGAATAACACTCAGATGAGCCTAACCCTCTATTTTCTTCGTCATGGGCAAACCGAGTTAAGCCGGGAGAACAGGTTTTGCGGTTCGGGGCTCGATCCTGGGCTAACGTCGGACGGTCATGAGATGGCGAAGGCCTTCGCCAGCACTTACCGATCTAAAGTGTGGCGGGCGATTTATACCAGTAGTTTGCAGCGCACAATCGCAACCGCCGCCCCACTTTGCGAAGCGGTGGGAATGAAGTCTCAAGTGTGCGCCGATCTAAATGAGATCGGTTACGGCAAGTGGGAAGGCCTCACGAAGGAAGAAGTGGACCTGGCCAATCACGATGATTACATTAGCTGGCTAGCTGATCCAGCATGGCACGCTCCAACGGGAGGGGAACTGGCCGTAGAGATCGCTCGGCGTGCGTTGCGCGTGTTAGAGGAGATAGAGCGAGATCACACTGACGGCAGTGTCCTCGTCGTTTCCCACAAAGCTACGATAAGGATCATGCTATGTAGTCTGCTGGGAATTGATGTGGGGCGCTTTCGCTACCGGCTGGCCTGCCCGGTCGGTTCGGTTTCTACGGTCGAGTTTTCTCCTGCGGGTCCGTTGTTACACTCGCTGGCTGACCGATCTCACTTAAGTGAGGCTCTTCGCTCCTTGCCCGGCACTTAATCGGAAACGAGTCGAGTCGGAGCTCCATCGGCAGGCTTCCCTTTTAGGGAACGATGGACCCGACGGGAACGATGGGAACTTCTCTAACCACACGACGTAAGTGCAGAGTGTGAAGCAATTCTCGACATCGATAAGAATCTACAGCGGACTGATCTTTCTGCTGGTCCTCGTCAAACTCTTGTTCGTGATCTTTCCGGTCGCCATGCCCGTTGCCGGCAACGAAGCCGCCTTTTCCCCACTAACCATCCTGATAATTGCCGTGATGGGACTGCTGGGATTACTGATGGCGCGCCGCACCGGTTTTCCCGAGATTCTGGATGAACGGATCTCAAACCGGCAACGGTTCCTCATTCCATGCGTCATCGGACTGGTTTACGGGCTGGCAACAGTTGCTCCGCTACTGCTGGGAAACTCAAATCGTGTTCATCCTCTGGCAGTCAGTGCGGACATTCACGTGAAGTTTCCGTTTTCAATTCCGTACTACACCTACGGAGCGCTGTTCCTCGAAATCTTTCTGCGTCTGTTTTGCGTTTCGCTCCTGGTGTGGCTGATTTCGAATGTGATCCTTAGAGGAAGGGGACAAACAGCAGCCTTTTGGTTTGCCGCCCTGGTGGTAGCGATGTATGAGCCAATGCCTTACCTCATGCAGGACTTCGCAAACAACACGGCAGCAGGTTCGGTGTGGGTTATTTTGAAAACCGTCGCAGGCCCGCTTTTCATTTCAAACGTTGCCGCCGCATACCTCTTTCGTCGATATGGTTTTCTCGCGCCCTTTGTAATGCGACTCTCACACTATTTGATTTGGCACATCATTTACGGCGGACTCACCTGAGCGAGTTGTGCTGCAGGGCAGTAGCCTAAGCGTGAGCGGGCGCGCGGGACAACCGACGCCCTCCCTCACTGTCGGGCTGCTGCCCTGCGTTGTGTTGACACCTAATCTGGCAGACAATCGGCTGAGTTGCCGTGTGTGACAAGTGCTTAGACTGAGGTTAGGAGACTCAATGAAAAGAAACGTGGTGGGGATTGTACTGTTGACCCTGGCCTTTGCGAGCTTCGCGGAATCAAAACAGGGAAGCTCCAGATCCGCCAGGTTGGTAGCTCAAAAAGCCTTCTTCAATAACCTGATGAAGATGTGCGGGCAACAATTTGAAGGAGTCACTGACTTTCCGCAGAATGCCGATCATCCGATGGTGGGTAAGAAACTGATGATGTCAGTGGGTCCCTGTACGCAAGATGAAATCCGCGTACCGTTCCAGGTTGGCGACGATAAGTCGCGAACGTGGATACTCACATTCGGAGTTAGAGGTCTCCTCTTTAAGCACGATCACCGGCATCCGGATGGCACTCCGGATCAGATAACGAATTATGGCGGATGGGGCGACGAAGCAGGCACTACTCACAAGCAGAATTTTCCTGCGGACCCCGATACGACCAAACTGATCCCCGAGGCCGCGACAAATGTTTGGACGCTCGAATTCGTTTCAGAAAAGAATCAGTTCATGTACTACCTCGAGCGGAACAGTCAACCGCGTTACCGGGCCTACTTTGATCTGAAGCCTCCCGTGCTCTTGCAAAAGAATGCGAAAGCGACAGTCTTCGCCAGTGTTTACACAAATATGAAACGCGATTGCCGTTTATTGCCCGAACCGAAAAGCGCTGACTCCGGTGGCGATCCGGCCGGAGTGTGCAAGGGTTACGGTGGTTATCGAATCTTTATCAGCCACAGCGCATGGAGTGCGCAGTTTTCAGTTCAGAGTCTGAAGAACATCGCCGAATCCATCGATCTCGGGAACGACTATGGGAGCTACGGCGCCCGAGGCGAAAAGATTGAATGGCGCACGGCCAACGGTCTTCCCTTCGCCGTAATCATGCGACTGGGGAAATACAAAGAACGAGACGACGGCGAGAACCCGTATACGACTGCGAACCGCACCGGGAGCGTGTTAATCGTCAAAGGACTCAAAGGCTGGGAACATATCAACTTTACAGTTGAGGGCGGCGCGGGCGACAACCTCAAGGCACGCGCGCTGGTTGATGAAAATTTCTCGCGAAAGCAGTAAGGCATAGTCACAGTCGTCACTCTGCGTTCGTTGCGTTGCACTTTTTTCAATCGGTCTACGCGGCAGCGATCTTATTAGCACGGAGGCTTCAGCCCGGTGATCAGAAGCATCCCAACTGCCCCTAACCGTTTTAACGATTGACCGAGCCGCGGAAAACCGTTGAAAACGGTTGGAGGGGAAAGAACGTCCATCGATCACCGGGCTGAAGCCTCGGTGCTAATGAGATCGCTTCGCGAACTTTCCAACCGGGGACGACTTTTGAGGCAAAGCCAGTAGTTACCGCGTACTATCTTCCCGTTCCCAGTGCCGGTGTTGCGCGATGGCTCCGATGAATTCTTTCGTGAAGTTAGTGGTTACTTCTGCGCGACTGGTTATTACACCCGCGTTTGCAACTATTAATTTCCCCGTCGAGTTCGTTTCACTAAATTTCTCACCGAGCGACTTAGCCAGGAATCCTACTCCAGTACCGCTGGCGGCGATCGCCTTGCAGTGTTTGTGTGCTTCGCTAACAAACTCTCGCGCCTCTTCCAGTTGTTTGAGCTCATCGACGCTCTTGTCACCGCCGGGTATATAAACAGCGTCGAACAAAACTGACGAGCCGGTAAGAAAACTACAGTCCACTTTCAATTGAGTGCCGCCGGCCCCGGTGACAACCCCCAGCCGCGGGGCGATTGTTTTGGGCGCTGCCCCAGCCGTCAGTAAGGCTTTGCTCATTTCGTCGACCGCCGCATCGTCAAATCCATCTGCCAGCAGCACCGCGATCTTGCGCGTCTTGATTGTGTCTGCCGGAAAATTTGGGTTACCCACTTGACGCAGGGCCGGCGAAACGTCGATCGCCTGGGGCACGCGCTTCGGTTGAAACTTCTTCGGGTCGCCATCAGCCGGGATACTCATGTTCATCGGTTTATCAAGTTTCCCGGGAACAGCCATGCCGAGACCTTCGGCGACGCTGCTTGCCAGTCCCTTGTCCACCTGGGCCAAAAGGCCGAGCATGCGTTCTCTAATCGCCGGTGTCTCGAGCTTGCCTAACTCAAAACGCAAGGCGCGGATGATGTGACCCTTTTCTGGCTCACTCTGGCTGTTATAGAAGAGAGTCGCCTGGCTGAAATGATCAAAGAAGCTGGCGCTCCGCGCGCGAATTTTCTTCGCATCGATTCGTTCCGCGAAACTGGTAAAGCCACCCATATCTGCGCCGGCCTGAAACGGACAACCACCCCGAAGAGTGTTTGGTTCATAACTCGTTTGCCCGCGATTCACTGTCTGGCGCATGAAACCGTCTCGCTGGTTGTTGTGCACTGGCGCCACCGGCCGGTTGATTGGAATCTCGTGGAAGTTTGGACCACCGAGCCGGATCAGTTGCGTGTCTGTGTAGGAGAAGAGGCGGCCTTGCATCAAGGGATCGTTGGTGAAATCAATTCCCGCGACGATGTTGCCGACGTGAAAAGCCACCTGCTCAGTTTCGGCAAAGAAATTATCCGGATTACGGTTTAGCGTTAACTTGCCAATGCGTTGCACGGGCACGATTTCTTCCGGGATGATCTTGGTTGGATCAAGCAGGTCAAAATCAAAGCTGTGCTCGTCTTTTTCCTCGACGATCTGCACGCCCAATTCCCATTCTGGAAAATCGCCATTTTCGATCGCTTCCCAAAGATCGCGTCGATGGAAATCCGGATCCTTACCGGAGATCTTTTGAGCTTCGTCCCAGACAACCGAGTGGAGGCCCAGCAGCGGTTTCCAGTGAAACTTAACAAAACGCGACTTTCCGCGCTCGTTAATAAAACGGAAACTGTGAACGCCAAAGCCTTCCATCATTCGAAAGCTGCGGGGAATGGCCCGGTCTGACATCACCCACATGATCATGTGCATTGACTCGGGCATGAGCGAAATAAAATCCCAGAAGGTGTCGTGTGCCGACGCGGCCTGCGGGATTTCATTATGCGGCTCCGGCTTAACGGCGTGGACCAGGTCTGGGAACTTCATCGCATCCTGGATGAAGAAGACGGGAATGTTGTTCCCGACGATGTCGAAGTTGCCTTCGTTGGTGTAGAACTTTACGGCGAATCCGCGCACGTCGCGCGCGAGATCGGTCGAGCCTCTTGAACCCGCAACCGTGGAGAATCGAACGAAGACCGGCGTTTTTTCGGAGGGGTCCTGCAGGAAACCAGCCTTCGTATATTCAGTCATCGATTCATAAACCTGGAAGTAACCATGGGCCGCCGAGCCGCGCGCGTGAACGACTCTTTCGGGGATGCGCTCGTGATCGAAGTGAGTAATCTTCTCGCGCAGTATGAAATCTTCAAGCAGCGTCGCGCCGCGCTCGCCGGCTTTGAGCGAGTTCTGATTGTCATTAATCTTTACGCCTTGATTGGTGGTCAGAAACTCGCCGCCGCTATCCTCGGTGTTCTTTTGCAGATCGTCGATCTTGGCGTCCCTCTTGCCGAGGCCGCTTCGCGGGTCAAGTTTAGCTGCCGCGCGGGCATCGTCTTGTAGGACCTTGGCTTTGGCCGCACCTTTTTTTGCCGGTTCTTTAGGTTTCCCTGATTTCCTCGTAGTCATCGTTTCTCCCTTGACAGGTAGGACAGGCATTCCTGCCTGTCCACATTTCATTTTTGGCCCCACCTGGACAGGCAAGAATTCCTGTCCTACTACGCTTTGGTAGCGCGCGATTTTTTCGCCTGCGCGGCTTCAATCGCCGTCTCCACGTCTTGTTCTTCTTCAGGCGGCGGCAACACTGCGGGCATCCCCAGCGACTCGATCCAAAGCTCACGCGTCCAGCCGCTCGTGTGGTAGAGATGCTCGTCTTCTTCCGGTTCCACTTGATCGTGAGCTTGCTTCAAGGCGGCAGCCTCGCCTCCTGAGTTTTTGGCGAGCTCGCCAATCAAACTCCAGTTGAGATGATCCTTAGTTTCCGCGAGGGTGACGCATTCGGCGGCGACGATTTGTGCTGCTGCCAGGTCAGGCCCGCGCAAAGCCATTTCCATCGCCTGCACGAGCGAATCGCCGATGTGACGAACGATTTTCCGGCCAGGTGTTTCAACTTCCGGGTCCAGGTCCATCTCTTTGAGCAAGTCTGACACAACTTGTACATGCTCCTTGGTCTGCTCAAGATATTTAGTCCATTCTTCTTTCAAATCCTTGTTGAGGGCGCAACGCAGAGCCGTGGTGTAGATCTGCACGCCGCCCTTCTCGGTTTCAAGCGCCTGGTAGAGCAGTTCGGCAACATGGCTGGTGTTCAAGCTGTTTTCCTTCATATTCCCCCCTGATAGTTTGACTGAGTGTTGATGCAGAGTGTCAGGACATAGCAAATCAAAGGCCGAGCGCTGAAACGGGAAAGTCAGTTCTGCTTTGTCCGATAAGCGAACGAAGGGATAGCTGGAGGAAGAAAACGTGTTCTAAAACAGGCTGCGAACTGGGCGGTGGGTTTTGGGCAGGAGCAGTGAGCAGTGGGCAGTGAGGAGTGAGCAGTGAGCAGTGGGCAGTGAGCAGTGGGCAGCGGGTATTTTCGCTCCGCCAGGAGCGATATATTTATAGCTACCGACTAATCTACAACCGGCGCTCCGTCAGGAGCGCGATGTTTCGCTCCTGACGGAGCGCGGGTTAATCGAGGCTGTGATTCTATAAATATTTCGCTCACACATGAGCGGCGAGCGCCACGTTTTGGCTTGAGGCGGAAACATTTCGTTCGACGGCGAGATGGGACAAATACTCACGGATCTGGTTCTCGTCCATTTCACGAGGATGTCTCTTGCCGTGGAAGAGAATGAAGCGTTTAATGTGTCGAAGGCGCGCCTCTGGCGCAGTCGCGTGCCGGCCGCTGAAGCGCAGCGGGCAAAGAATCAGCGCCTGACGTACAGTGAGCGCTAAGGTTCCGCCCAACAAAGCCTTGCAGCTGACGGCGCGACAGCATGTTTCTCAAGTAACTTTTTTTCCTGCAGCTTGAATGATGATCGCGCGCCGTAGCTGGGCAGGCGTTAAGGTTGCTTATGGAGATGGTTAGTTGAAGAAAAGCCTGGAACAGCGTATTGAAGAGGCCATCCGTGAAGAGATATCAATAGCTCCGTATCAGCCGGAATGGCCGAATCTCTATGAGAAAGAGGCCACGTTCCTTCGGCGTAAGCTGCCGAAATCAGTCGTCATCAAAATTGAACATTTTGGCAGCACCGCCGTTCTCGGGTTGGCAGCTAAACCCGTGATTGACGTGTTGGTGCAAGTTAGTAGCTTAACGGAAACCCAGCAACAACTTGTGCCTATTCTCGAAGCAGAAGGCTATGACTACTTTTGGCGTACAGATGTTTCGCCTGCTTACGCCTGGTTCATTAAACGCGATGTCGGAGGGAAGCGCACACATCACATCCACATGGTCGAAGCGGATTCACAGCTTTGGGACCGGCTCTACTTTAGGGATTATCTGAGGGAGTTTCCTAAGGAAGCTAAACGTTACGCAGAGTTGAAGCAATTACTCGCTGCGAAGCACCCGCATGACAGGCTCGCATACACGGCAGGGAAAGCCGAATATGTTATAGCGATCACGGAAAGGGCCAAGCGCCGCTACGGCGCAACCTAACAGGTCAGGACGCTCTCGCTGATAAAGCAGAAATAATAGAATTATCCGAGAAAGTCATCTATGAAATTTATGACAAAGCTTTCACGGAAAGCGAACTCAGGGAGCTAGTTGGCTTTTATCGAACGGCGACCGGGCAGAAGTCGAGTCGATTTTTGCGCGGTCTGTCGAGTCAAGTTCAAAGAGAGTTTGGCGAGGTTATTCAGGTGAAGTTGAACAAAGTCCTCCAGCCGGCAATACAAATCGAAATCGAAAAATTGAAGCAAGGGATCAAAGAGGCAAAGGGCAAGAAGGAAGGAAATTGATGTGGAACCCACGCCGCAGAACAAAGCCTTGCAGCCGACGGCGCGATAGCATGTTTCTCAAGTAACTTCTTCCCTCAGCCTGATGCTGATCGCGAGCCGCAGCGGTAGGCCAGCGTTCGACGCTTTCTTCAAGAAGAATGAAACTCGCATACCGAATTGAAAGGAAAGATCACTCCGTTGATTCCTCCCGGTGACAACAATGGCGTCGTCGGCGATCACTGTTTTATTGTCGACGGCTCCGGGATCTGTGAGCAAGCCGGCCCTGTTGAGACTAAGGTCGAGTGGAATGCCATTCTAAAGTTATCAGTCGGCCAGGACCACGCGTTCATCTACTACGCTCCAAACCAAGCGTTCATTGTTCCTAAGCGCGCCTTCACCAACGAGTCCGAATTCAACCAATTTGTGCGCGACTGCAACTCGCGCCTACCATAGAACGCGCCTAACAAGCGCTTGCAGAGACTCGCAGGTGAGTACCTTTATTCGTAGTTGCGTGCTGACAAAGATCGTTGTCTTTCCACTGACCATGACAAGACCGTCCTACACTGAAAGCTTCGCCGTGCTGAGTGAGCGAATCGACATCATTGGAGATCCTCTGCCCTCAATACACCGACCGCCGCGGCACGACGATGACGAATTGGGGCCCAGCATCTTTCGCATGAGTGTGGAGGAAGTCTTGATCGAAGGGCTGACGCTACCCGGGTTGTACGTCGGACGCTCAGAACTCGTCCGCGTGTCCTTCAAAGACACGGACCTCCATCTCTCCGCCTTCAACTGGAGCGACATCTTCGACTGCGATTTCAGTGGCGCCGATCTTTCCGACACCGACCTGCGGGCCTGTAAGTTCCTCCGATGCAACTTTTCGGGTGCGAACTTGGCGGGTAGTGACCTTCGCGGATCGACGTTTGAGGGTTCCACCTTCTCCGACGCCGACCTCCGCAACGCTCTGTTACAGCGTCGTCGCAAACTCTTCGGCTTGGTCTCAACATCGATGGATGAGAGCCATCTTGAGCTCAGCGCCGAACAGCGCCGCTCACTACGGTGGTCCGACGATGCGCCGGAACCGGGTGGCGGATAGGTACAGAAAGCATGTCGTGGGGACTAAGCTCCGGCACGCTGGCTAGCAAAGTTTTTTTCAGCTCAGCTTAAATTCTGATCGCGCGCCGCCGCAGAGGCCAGCGTTCTGTCGCGGCGCGCTGCTTGCTCGGGGATTCTTCTGGCGCCGGGAGTTCCATTACTCAGCAAGGCTTAGGAGAATCCAGGCCGTGATAAAGAAGGAGAGAAAGTCATGACCAGGACAAAACAAAATAACATCAGTCAGGTACTGGAAAAGTTTTCTCTCAAGGCAACGCAAGCGACGGGCACGTCTACGTCTTTCGTGATCGCGTTGTCGGTAATCATCATCTGGGCTATCACGGGTCCATTCTTCAAGTTCTCAGATACGTGGCAACTGGTAATCAATACTGGAACCACCATTGTTACCTTTTTGATGGTCTTCCTCATTCAGCGCGCCCAGAACAAGGACGCGCTGGCGATTCATCTGAAGTTGAACGAGATCGTCGCGGCGCTCGACGGCGCCAGTAACCGTCTAATTGACGTAGAGGATCTGACCGAGGGAGAGATCAGGACGCTACACCTGCACTATCAGAAACTCGTGACCATGGCCAAGAAAGACCTGAAACTCACTCAAAGCCATTCGGTCGAGGAAGCCGAGGCCCGCCACACCGCCAAACACCGCAAGCATCAACACTAGAAGCCCTGTCTTCCGTTTGCTCGGGCGAATGTCCCGCGGTATCCTCAAGCCCTTCCCCCGAAACTTAACGATCGGAAAACGCAGGCGACTTATTAGTTACCCTTCCTGGTTTTCTTATGCCTCCTCGCAAGTCGACCACAAAACAGCGCACCTTGGCCGCTTCGCTACAAGAGTACGGCCGCGGAGTTGCCGGCGGGCTCATGTTCAGCTTGCCCTTGCTATACACCATGGAGGTTTGGTGGACCGGCATAGTCGCGCATCCTTTCCGGTTGATCACTTATGTGCTGGCAACCTTTGTTTTATTGATTGGTTACAACCGGTATGCAGGTTTGAGACGTGATTCGAGCATGGCGGAAGTGGTGATCGACTCAGTGGAAGAGTTGGGGATCGGTCTCCTGATCGCAGGCCTGGTTCTATTCTTACTTGGGCGTGTAACTGCTGAGATGTCCGCTATGGAGATCGCCGGAGTTATCGTTTTGGAAGCGATGACCGTAGCCATTGGCGTATCAATCGGCACGGCGCAACTGGGCGCGGGCGGCAAAGATGATGAAGGTCTCGGCGAGGGCGGCACGGAAAAGGGAATTAGTTTTGGAGGACAGATTGTAATGGGATTCTGTGGCGCCGTTCTCTTTGCAGCAAACGTAGCGCCGACGGAAGAGATCATCATTATTGCAATCGAAATATCGTGGCTCAGATTAATGGGGTTGGCAATTCTCTCGCTCCTGGTCGCTTTCGTGATCCTCCACTTTAGTGACTTCAAAGGCGCTGACCGGTTTGTGCGCGCAGATCACCCGACTGTGATTTTGCTCGGCACCAGTCTTACCTATTCGATAGCGCTTATTGCTTCGGGTTTGATTCTTTGGTTCTTTGGCCGTTTTGACGGTGTGTCATTAATCACCGCTCTGTCTCAGACCATAGTGCTTGCAGTGGCTGCGACCCTCGGCGCATCGGCGGGAAGGTTATTGTTGCAATGAGAAAGGTCCAAAAGAATTGGTTGGAGTGGGCCGTCTTTGGCGTCGGCCTGGTTTTGGTCCTGGCGGTGCTCGGTTATCTCCTCTACAGCGGAGCTTCGATGGGGAATGAGCCACCGAATATTGAGGTTCGCCTGGGCACACCCGAACAGAAACAGTTCAATTTCATCGTGCCGGTCACCGTGGTCAATCACGGCGATGAAACAGCCGCGTCACTCCGGATTGAGGTGGTGATGGAGACCAATGGTGAAGAGCAAGCGCGAGGCGAACTGGATATTCCTTTCCTGCCGCGCCATGCGACGCGCGAAGGGTGGGTAACGTTTGAACAGGATCCACGCACCTCTCAACTAAAAGCGCGCGTTCTCGGATATCAGAAACCGTGAAGACAGAACCCTGCCATTCAACCATCGTGGCGGAATCAAGTTCAGTTACTTAACCTTGCTATCCTCGCTCTTGGCTTCAGCCATCGCCTCGGGTTCCAGTTCCTCAGCACTCTTGTTCATTTTGATGAAGACGCCCCAAGCCGCCAGCAGTACTCCAGCGGCGACTCCAATAGCTGCCGCCTGAGGCAGCCGGGATGGATCATCATGAGCTAGTTCAAAGACAGCTACCAAACACTCAATCGCCAACGCGACCACTACCACCACCATGAACCGCGAGAGGAATCGCCGCACGCGAGTGGGCGAGCTGACCTGGACTTTGCGGAGCACCTCTTCTTCGAGAATAGTTTGGCCCAGTTCCAGGGCAACTACTGCAATGGTCAACAAACCAATGCTTTCGAGAACTGAATTGAAACGGTCCCTTAGCGCTACGGCAGTGTTTGGATTGAGTCCATGCCAAAGCTCCAGGGCGGCGAAGAATGTCAAAGCGAGACCACAACAAATGAACAGGAATATGACGGCAGAATAACTGACGGCGAATAGTTTCTTAATAATTTCCACTCCAGCCTCCTTTACTAATTCCAGCCGCACAGCCCCGAGACACTCTGGAACCCCAACTGCCAAGTGATTTCCCCAGAATATAGGGCGACGCCTCTACGCGCAATTTAGTCGCATGTAAGTCAAGCCAGGACTGCGGTCCAACTCTTGATAGCGAAATTGAAATGTGACTGAATCCTGAGCTGGCAGTGTTGATTTCAGATGGTCCAACTTACATAAAAGAGCCTCGGCATTGGAATAATTCAAGGAGGGTCAGTTATGAAGCGTCTTCTGCGCAACAACGGGTTGTCGCTCGTGCTTTTGGGATTGTTCTTTTTCACTCTTCTAGTGGGCCAGTTTTTCGTCGGCCACCAACACTACAACAACGAACAGCTGGAGCACGGTCAACCGATCGCAAATTATTATGAATACCTGATCGGGGACCACTTTCTCGAGGCAACGATGGAGAACTGGGAAAGTGAGTTCTTCCAGATGTTCTTCTTCATCGTGCTGACCGTGTTTCTTTATCAGAAGGGTTCGGCGGAGTCCAAGGATCCTGATCGGAAGGAAGAAGTCGACCGCGACCCGCGCAAATCCCGAAACAAAAAGGACGCGCCGTGGCCCGTGCGGAAAGGTGGTTGGGTGCTGACGCTCTATGAGCACTCTTTGTCTCTGGCTTTCCTGCTCCTGTTTCTGGGTTCGTTTCTGCTGCATGCGGTGGGAGGTGCGGGCGAATACAACTCCGACCAGAGAGAACACGGCCGGCCGGAAAGAGTCACGACTTTTGAATACATGGGAACGTCACAGTTTTGGTTTGAGTCGCTGCAAAACTGGCAGAGTGAGTTTCTGGCAGTTGGCTCGATGGTAGTACTTACTGTTTTCTTGCGCGAGCGAGGCTCAAAGGAATCGAAGCCGGTGGACATGCCACACCACGAGACTGGCGGGTAGTTTGATCCGTTCGGCGCGCGATCCGAATTTGGTAACGGGTGATTGTCGTTTGTTACATGTCCCATAAGCAGCTGAAAGTGGAAGCTAACAATCCATGGTGATGCTCTCGCAGTTGCGACGCTTCAAAGTGGCAGGAGATTCCAACGAGGAAGCGCGTCTGGCAGACTTGAGCGTGGCGCTTCTTGAGGGTGACTATCCTCCAGTTACTCGTCTCTACTTTCTTAACGCCCGCAAAGAAATTCAGTCGCTTCCCTGGGACGACGTCAAATCAATCGATTGGTCCAACCGCGTCATCGAAGTTAGTAGTCTCGAAAAGGCGCGAAGAGAAAGCCGGGATTCCATGACGAGGGAAGTGCTCCTTGCTGATGGAATACTCGACGCCCTGATTCTCGACCTGGAAAACCGGCGCGCGACTCGCGCGAATGATCTTTGTCTCGAGGAAGAAGACGCGAAGCTCTTTTTGCGGTCTGCGGATACAGGTTTTAGCGCCCTGATTAGACGTCTAACCGGGGCCCGGTTTGGTCGCATATCAAGAACCGACCTGCTTGATTGGAAGTATGTGGAATTTTTACGTGGCGATCCGCAGGCAGTAGGCAGAGAGTCAGGCCGTCATTTGCGCATCGGACGTCTGCCTCCTGGCGAGATTGCGCGGCTCGCTGACCCATTGCCCTACCTCCACGCCGCCGAGCTGATCACGCTGCTCGCCGATCCAAAAGCTGCTGACACACTTGAGGCGATGATGCCTGAAAGGCAACTTCAGGTCTTCGAGGAGTTGGAAGAGGAACAGGCCCTCAGACTGCTTGCTTTGATGGCCCCGGACATCGCGACTGATCTGGTGGGCCGATTGCAAACCCGGACCATGCGGCGCTACCTCGAGCGATTGCCCAGAAAACAAGCTGAACGGATCCTCGATCTTCTGCGGTATCCCGAAGATACCGTTGGCGGAATCATGACTAATGATTTCGTTTATGCTCGCGGTAGTTTGACTGTGGCTGAAGCTCGAGACGCACTGCGCGAACCGCTGAAGGACCCGGACTTTGTGTTTCTCATCTACATCGTAAACGACGAAAAATCGCTACGCCTGCGCGGCCTGATCTCAATCCGCAACCTGATAACCGCCGGTGACAACGAGCGTCTCGAAGAGATCATGGATCCTTACGTCACGACCCTGGATCCGCTGGCTCCAGCGGGTGAGGCAGCATACCGGGTGATTGAAAGCCACATGGCCGCCCTTCCAGTCGCCGGCGCTGAAGGACAACTCCTGGGCGTGGTGACGGTAGACGCAGCGGTCTCGCAAGTGGCGCCGCATAGTTGGAGCGCCCAGGCACCGAGGGTTTTCTCATGACCCGACCTGCCTCAATTCAAGGGCCGCAGGGACCTCAGGGTCTCGAACCGCTCGATGCCCTCGATGCGAAAATTCTTCCGACTACGCCGCGCACTATCCGTGCGGGATTGAGAATTAACATACGCGGGCGAAGTGTGCAGTTGCGGGGATTGCGGCGTAGCCCCACCGGACTCTGGCGCTGGCTCGCTATCCTGGGTCCCGGGTTGATCGCGACTTCCGCAGGAAACGACGCTGGCGGAATCGCCACCTATTCACAGGCCGGAGCAAAGTTTGGCTACGAACTGATCTGGGTAATGGTGCTCCTCACTTTGTCGTTCGCGGTGGTGCAGGAGATGTGCGCGCGTTTGGGCGCCGCCACTGGACGGGGATTGCTGGATCTGATTCGAGAGCGATATGGAATTACGTGGGCACTGTTTGCCATCGTCGTGATCCTGATCGCAAACGGCGGAGTAACTGTGAGCGAGTTTGTCGGCATTGGAGCGGCGATGGAACTTATGGGGGTGAGTAAGTATGTGGCCATTCCTCTGGGCGCTTTGCTGATTTGGTACCTGGTGATCTTTGGGACTTACAGCAACGTCGAAAGAATACTTCTCTTGATGACCCTCGTGTTCTTCGCGTATCCGGTCGCGGCCTACATGGCCAATCCAAACTGGGCCGAGGTCGCGCGTGGCGCTTTTATTCCGAAGTTTCGCACCGACCCGGCCTACATTTTCATAGTCGTTGGTTTGCTTGGTACGACCATCACTCCTTACATACAAATCTTTCAGCAGAGCTCGCTGGTGGAGAAGGGCGTCGCCCGGCGTCATTATGGCCCGGAAAGGATCGACGCTTATGTCGGCGCAATCTTCTCGAACCTGATGTCGATTTCCATGATCATCGCTACTGCTGCAACGCTCTACGTGGCCGGCCAGCGCGACATTTCTTCGGCTGCCGACGCCGCGCGCGCACTTGAGCCTGTGGTTGGAAGCGCCGCAAAAATGCTGTTTGGCGTCGGGCTTTTAGGAGCCACACTGCTGGCAGGAGCAGTGCTGCCGCTCGCGACGGCTTACGCGGTGAGCGAAGCTTTTGGCGCGCCGAAGGGAGTTAACCTTGACTTCCGCCGGGGGAAGGTTTTCTTTAGCCTGTTCACCGCGTTGATTGTTATCGGCGCAGCTTTGGCCCTAATACCCAATGTTCCAGTGATGAAACTGCTGGTGGGCGTGCAAGTCCTGAATGGAATTCTGCTGCCTATCATCCTCGTGTTTATCCTGCTACTGATAAACGACAAGCACTTGACTGCTGATCTCAAAAACACGCGACGGAACAACGTGCTCGGGGTCGGTACTTTGATTCTGATCACGACCGCAGTGGTGGTGATGCTGGGAAGTCAGTTGCTGGATATGCTTGGCGTGAAAATGGGGCAGTAGCCCACGGAAGGTGTTTGCCTGGGGCGAAATTATTTTGAAATGAAGCCCTCCCTTACGGTCGGGCGGCTGCCCCCGATGTGGGCCGGGTTGTGGCTCGCGGTGGCGGAATCCTTGATGGCGCTGTGTCGCCCTTTGGCGCCATGCGGCCGTTGCGAGTTAGCGCGATGCGTTTGTCGCGACTGGAGCCGTCCTCGACCGCAACCTTGATTGCGCGATACGAACCATCTCGGGCTTTGTTCGTCGGGTTGTAAGTAATCACGTATTGGGTGCGAAGATCACGAACAATCTCCGACGCGATTTGCGGCAGCTCGGAAATCGATTGCGGGAAGAAGGCGCGGCCGCCGGTTTCCGTGGCGAGTTTGTTTATCAGGTTAATTGCTTTTTGCTGCTCGCTCTTGCGAATCAATCCCTTGTCTTTGTCGAGTTCACCGACAAACCCAATCACATAAATCTGCACATCTTCCTCGCGTAACCGCGCAAAGAGTTTGTCCTGGGTGTAGAAGCTCGCGCGATCTTCGCCATCAGTAATGACAATCAAAGCGCGCCGGCGACGGTCGCTGTCGTCGCCTTTCTTGTATTGCGCGACGTGCTCGGAAGCGAGGTAGACGGCGTCGATGATGGCGGTTTGTCCTCCCTCGACGTAAAGATTGTCGAGGCCGTCGATCAACAAGTCGTTGTTTGAGGTGAAGTCCTGAAGAGTTTCGATCTTATCACTGCTGATGAATCGCACCAGAAACGTTTCATCACCTCTCTTGTTGCTATTGACGATGGTTTTGCCGGCATCAATAACGCTCTGAAGCTGGAAGCGCAACGACTGAGACGTATCGACCGCCAATCCGTAACTGATCGGCACCTCCTCGCGCGTAAAGCTCTCGATTGGTTGGGCGACGCCGTTCTCAAAAACACGAAATTCGTTTTGCCGCACGTTGTCTATAGGCCGGTTGTTGCGATCGATTACGCGCACATTTAACGTCACCAGCTCCGTGTTAATTTTAATCGTGCTTTCTTCATCTATTTCATCTTCCGCCGGCGTTGGAGTTGCCTTGGGAATAAGCACGGGCGGTGGTGGAGGCTCCGTCAGTATTGGAATGATCTGACCGGGCAACGGTCGCGGTGGCGTCGGTGTAGGCGCCGGCGCTCGATTTACAGTTTGATTTCGGATCGGCGTCTGGTTCTGCACGGGTGTTTGGTTAATACGTCTAACCGGCGTGGGAGCCGGCGTTGGCGCAGAACTGCTGCGGCGCGGTCGCGAGTCCTGACCGGCAGCGCTAAAGCCGGCAAAGGCCAGGGCGGATCCAAAAGGACCGCCCCCAGCCGCGGCGCAAAACGCTGCGAGAATCAAGCCGGCAAGGACTAAGACTCCTGGGGGTGTCTGTCCGAGTTTTCTATTCATTCGCTCTTTCATTGAACCATCCACAGAGAATAAAAGCTCTAATCTCCCACATTCCCAAGGGAAGTCGCGGAAACTCGCGCGTGAAGCCAAGTCTAACTCTTAATAGTCAGGGATGCGAAACCCAATTTGCCCAGCGACAACAGCAGTTGTGGAGATGCGTGGGGAGAGTGAATCCGTTGCCGATGAAGTTTGCACGCCGTGTAGTGCCACCAGTCGTTTTGGAGCCGAGAGTTCAATGTAAACAAGTCGGATGCATTCGTTTGATTGGTGAGACTTCGTCGATGGTCTGCCTGGGGTTCGTCGCAAAACGATCCACGAAGTTACACTAATCCACAAAAGAGTATCAGTAAGAGTTTTGGGTAAGCCTGGTGGAGGAAGACCGAGCTGTTACCGCTGCCCGGTGACGCGGGCAGTTCCGAGATATCTAGCGGGTACTCGGGACGGCATAGTAGCCCTCTTTGGTTCGCACAAATAATTTGGGCAAACCGCGGGGCGGCGTGACTTTCACTTTGACCTTGTGCCAGCGACCGTCGTTGACGAAGTTATCCGGCTTGTAGCCAATCGAATATTGGTGTCGCAGCTCGAGCGCGATTTGTTCGAAGATGTCGTCCATCTCTGCGGCGCTCCTGGGGAAGAAAGCTTTGCCGCCGGAAACACTCGCGAGTTCATCGAGGATTCCCTGGCCTTCCATGCCCATCGAGCTGCCCGCATCGCTGCCGCTCAAAATTCCGACACCATAAAGAGTGACGTCTGATTCTTTCAGCAGCCGCCGCAACTCGTTGAAGGTGTATCGCGAATTGTTGTCCTGGCCATCGCTGATTAGCAGGAGTGCGCGCTTGGGATGACTGCCGCGCTGTACCTTTTCGACGCCTAGATAACAGGCATCGTATAACGCAGTCTGGTTTCGAGTGTGCACGAAGGTGAGTTTGTCCAGCACGCTATTTCCGTCGCGAGTTTTATCGAGCAGCAACTGCGCGCGGGAGTTAAAAGCGATAAGGAAGTATTCGTCGGAGTTATGACTGGTCTGAATAAACTTCGACAGAGCGTCGCGCGCTCGCTTCACCTTTTCGCCGCTCATCGATCCCGAAAGATCGAAAATCACGCCTACGGAAACGGGCGAATCGTCGTCGCTGAAATAAGTAATCTTTTGAGGCTTCTTATCGTCGAGCACGGTGAAAGCGTTCTGACTCAAGCCTGAAACATACCGCCCGTAAGTATCCGTGACGGTCACGGTCAGGGTAATGAGATCTGTATGCACGAGGACCGGTCCGTCAATTTCGGCGGGCACCGGCTTTTTTTCATCGGGTGGCGTTGCTTCAGCTTTTGCCGGCGCCGCGTCTGTCTTCGCGGGTACCGCTTCGCCGGGAGTCTGGGGCTGTGTCTTGTCCTGCGCGGTGGCGTTTATCGGAAAACTTTCCGAGAAAGCGGAGAATACCAGGAGGATCGCCAGGCAGGTAAAGAGCGAAGCCATTCCAACAGCGCTTCTTGTCGGCAGGTGCATGTAATCTCGCGTTCGCGGAAACCGTTAATCTTGTTATTGCCAGAAGGGACTATCAACACAGATGCTGTCGATCCAGCGACTGATGCCCCGAGACCTGTAATTTCTGATCTTAAATTCAGGAAGGGCTAACGCGGGAGACGTGGCCGTTTGTGTCCTGTCCAGTTTGTGTTGACTGTTCGCATTGTAGGGCAGCGCCACGAGCGGCGCAAGAATTAAAGTTGGTCGCAACTTCAGCGGTGGTCGCGCGTGTAGAGAGTGCGTAGTGGTTCAGTTTGCTTTGCGACCCTTTGGGAGTTCCTGGCGGCCTTGGCGGTAAACATCTCAAGCGGGACCGCAAAGTTCGCGAAGTAAGACGCAAAGTTACGCAAAGAGAGAAGTCGAATACCAAACTGAACCAGCATCAGAGAGTGCGCGTGGGAAACGATAGGCTGAGCTGCATGGTATAATTCCGCGCTGAATTGAACCGACGGTCTAGAATAGATGGCTGAATTTATTTGTCGATTAGGCACGCCAGCGGGCGAGGTAGTGACCAGGACGATTGAGGCGGTAGGCGTAAGCGAAGCGCGTGCGCGCCTCGAACGCGAGGGTTTCCGCGTTTTCAATGTAACCCCGCCGAAGACCTCGGGCGTGACTGCTCTTACCCGGCTTGGGGGACGAGGCGGCCAACCGAAGGTAAAGGCCAGCGACTTCCTCCTGTTCAATCAACAACTCGCTGCCCTCTTCCGCGCCGGTATTCCCATTCTTCAGGCCATCACGATGCTACGCAAGCGTGCAGCTTCAGAGCGTCTGCGCAGGGTGCTTGGCGAAGTTGAGGAACAAATCAAAGGCGGCGCGGCATTGTCAACGGCATTCGCCTCGCAGGGAAATCTGTTTCCGAGGATTTACACGGCCTCGATTTTGGCAGGCGAACGTTCAGGAGCCCTCGACGAAGTTCTTAATCGTTACGTGACTTACATGCGTCGCAACGTGGCCCTGCGTCGCAAAATTCGCGGCGCGCTTGCCTATCCACTGTTCCTGTTGTTCGCGTCCGGAATCATGGTGACGTTTTTGACTGTCTACGTAGTGCCGCGCATGTCGGACCTTTTTTCCGGGTTCGGCACCGAGCTCCCGATAGTTACCCAGATCGTGGTGGGACTGTCGACCTGGTTGTCGACAAACGTCCTGTGGTTTGGACCATTATTCATTGGTGGCGGCGTGGCGCTGTTTCTCTGGTCGCGCACAGCGGGTGGGCGAATGAAGGTTGACGCTTTCATTTTGAGAATCCCGCTCGCCGGCAGTCTTGTCGTCCAACTTTCGGTAGCGCAGGCGACACGTTCGCTCGCCACGCTGCTGGCGGGAGGCATCACGCTCGTAGAATCGTGGGAAATCGCCGCGGAGTCGATCACGAACCGGGAACTGCGCCGTCGGAGTTCTGAAATTCTGCCGATGATTCGCGAAGGACGTACTTTTACTGAGAGCCTTGAGGTCGCAAATTGGGTTCCTCCGCTGGCGATTGATATGGTGGGCATTGGGGAGCGATCGGGAAGCTTGCGAGAGATGCTGGACGAGGTGGCGGTGTTTTACGACGCCGAATCTGAGGTCCGGCTGGAGCAGTTGACGACCACCCTTGAGCCTGCGATTCTGGTGGTCATGGGCGGCATCGTGGTCACGATCCTGTTGGCGATTTACCTGCCCATCATTTCATCTATCTCAGGAGGCGCCGGCATCACTGGAAACCGCTAGAAACAATCGGCATGAAAGAATTAATAGAACCCCCCATCGCTGCCCAGACTGAAGACAATCATGAGCCTCCCGAGGTGCGGAAGGCGCGTGAGCTGGCGCGGCAGTATCGCCTGCAGTTTGTCGAGCTCCTTCCAGCCGACCAGGAATCTCCGGTTAATTACGAACTCTTCAATGAAATTCCGGTTGACCTGATGGTGCGTCACCAGTTCCTGCCGCTAAAGCGGGATGAAAAAGGGCTGCATATCGCAATGGCCGACCCGGCAGATCTCGACCGGCTGGACGAACTGGCGGGTGCGTTGCGCACGCGCATCGTTCCTTATGTAGCTACCGCCGGTACGATCGAACTTATCCTGCGCCGGGGAGATGCCACGCAAAGAGTTTTGCAGGAAGCAGCGTCTGGCTTTCGCATCTCGTTAGTGCGAGAGACGGAATCCGGCGAAGAAGTGCTTGATCTCGATCGCCTGGCGACTGACTCCGACATGTCGCCAATCATCAAGTTGGTAGACACGATTATTTACAACGCGATGGAGTCGCGCGCCTCAGACATTCATATCGAAACGCGCGACACCGAGGTCCAGGTCAAGTATCGAATCGACGGGGCGCTCTACGCCAAAGTTGATCCGATCGACCTGGCCTATCACCAGACGCTGATCTCTCGCATCAAGGTAATGTCAGAGTTGGATATCGCTGAACGCCGGGTTCCTCAGGACGGTCGTTTCCGAGTTCGCTACAAAGGCCGCAACGTCGATTTCCGTGTTTCGATCATGCCGACTATTCATGGCGAAGACGCTGTGATACGTATTCTCGACAAGGAACAGATCAACGAAGAGTTTCGAAACCTTAACCTCGACGTGGTGGGATTTGATGCTGACGACTTACGGAAGTTTCGGCATTACATTGCGGAACCCTATGGCATGGTGCTCGTCACCGGCCCGACCGGCTCGGGCAAAACCACCACGCTCTATGCGGCCCTAAATGAAATCCGCAACGAAGAGGACAAGATCGTCACGATTGAGGACCCGGTTGAATACCAGTTGCACGGGATCACGCAGATTCCAGTCAACGAAAAGAAGGGCCTTACTTTTGATCGCGGTCTTCGTTCGATTCTGCGTCATGACCCGGACAAGATCATGGTCGGGGAAATCCGCGACACCGAAACGGCCCAGATTGCCATCCAGTCGGCGCTCACCGGCCATCTCGTGTTTACAACCGTTCACGCCAATAACGTCATCGATGTAATCGGTCGTTTTTTGAACATGGGCGTGGAGCCATACAACTTCGTTTCGTCGCTGAATTGCGTGTTGGCCCAGCGGCTGATTCGAATCCTCTGTCCTTATTGCAAGCGGGAATATAAGGCGAAAGACGAAGAGCTAACGGAGTCAGGCCTCAGGGTCGAAGAGCACCGGCAAACCTCGTTTTTTATGAATACGGGCTGCGATTCGTGCAACCACACCGGTTACCGCGGGCGCACCGCAATTCATGAGTTGCTGGATTTATCCGACAATATTCGCGAGATGATCGTTGAGCGACGGCCCGGTTCCGAAGTTCGCCGAGCGGCAGAGGCTGAAGGGCTGCGAAGCTTGCGCGAATCGGCGCTGAAAAAGGTGTTTGCGGGCATTTCAACCCTGCATGAGATTAACCGGGTAACCTTCGTTCACGAGATTAGCGCCGGTAAGTGACCCCAGTTAGCAGACGTAAGTAAAACATACGATAAATTTCACCGTGCCGTAACGACTCGGCGACCTGATCAACGAGACACTAGGGAGCACGCCGACCAGCCATTTGGGAACGAAACTTTCTGACTTACGTGTAAGAAAAACGAATCCGGACCAGTTGCATCCCGGACGCCCGAACGGCATTATTAAACCACTAAACCGACCGCCTCGACTGAGAGATACTATGAAATTCAAGATAACCACCCGAATCCCGGTCTCCCTGTTGCTTGCTTTCTGCATGTTGATGATGCCAATCGTCGCGGTAGCAAAGAAGGGCGATAAAAACTTTAAACAGGGAATCAAATACGAACAGGCACAGCAGTGGGAAAAGGCGGCTCAGGAGTTTACGCTCGCGCTTGCTGCCGATCCGTCAAATGTCGATTACCAGCTGCATTTTCGCCGCGCGACTTTCAATGCTTCGCAGTCGTTTATGCAGCAGGGCCGCGCGCTGGCCGAACAGAGAGATTTTGTTGGGGCCTATAACGCGTTTCGACAGGCATACGGATACGATCCGGTAAACGAGCTTGCCGTGTCAGAGATGGAGCGAATGCTCCACTTGCAACGTGTCAAAGAAGGGCAGAATAGTGGTTCTACCCCGGCCAAAACTGGAGAGCCGCAACAGGGTACTCTCGGTGCACAAAATGGTCAGGCGCAGGAAGCCACACCGCCTCCGGCGAGATCGCCGGAAGTGTTGCGCGTGGTTTCTTTCAGCGGAGATCTCAAGTCGTATATCAGAACCCTGGCCGAGCAGTTAAACCTGAATGTGATTTTCGATCGCCAGTCGTTTGTGCAGCCGAAGACGATCGATATCAACTTGCGCGACGTCACCACCTCGCAGGCTCTCGATTACATCTTTCTCCAGGAAGGCTTGTTTTTCCAGAAGCTGAGCCGGCGCACGATCGTAGTCGCCGATCAAACGCGCCGTCCGCAGTACCAGCAACTCGTTTTGCGCACTTTCTTCCTCGCCAATTCGGAACCTGAAAAAGCGAAGATTCTCATCGGCCAGGCAATTCCGCCATCAGTGGGTCGTCCCCAGACGATCGTAGTCGCCGACAAAGACACTAACAGTTTGACCGTACGCGACACCGCCGAAAACGTCAGGCTGATTGGCGAGCTGCTTCAGAGCATCGATAAGGACCGCGCCGAAGTTGTGATGGACGTGAACATCTATGAAGTTTCAAAGAGCGACCTGATGCAGTTTGGCAATCAATTTGGATCAGATACGACGCTTGCTAATCTGGGAGGCGTACAGCGGGGATTCTCGCTTTTGGCCGGCGGCGCACATACAGTTGGTCTGCCGGTGTCGCTCGGGGCGGCGTTGATCTTTCCTTCTTCTCAGATACAAGCTCTTCAATCCAAGAACAACACAAAACTTATTGCGTCAACTCAGGTCCACGCCTTCAACGGCGAAGAATCAACCGCCCGTATCGGACAGCGCGTTCCCGTTCAAACAGCCCAGGCCTATCCGTTTGGCGTTCAGACCGGAACTACCACCAACACTAACACCGGTTTTCCCAGTGGCGGCTTTCCGGTAATCAACTACGAGCCGACCGGACTGACCTTGAAGTTTACGCCGCAGGTATTTCCCAATCACGACGTGCAGGTCAAGATGTCGATTGAGTCCAAAGACGTGTTGGGCGCTGGAACGCTGACTCCGACGTTTACTGAACGAACGATCACCGGAACGGCGCGCGTGCAAAATAATCGCACCATGATGCTGGCGAGCGTTTCGCAGGATGTCCATACCACTGGGCGGCGAGGACTGCCGATTCTCGGTTTGATTCCCGTGTTGGGCCGCATATTTACCGCGCCTACGAGGGACGACCGACGAATCGACATCGTGATTGCCGTCACCCCGCGGGTGTTACGCGCTCCCGCAATCACGCCGCGCGATGAAGAGATGCGTCCCAGCGGAACTTTGCAGTCACCCACGACAGGTTCGCTCGAAGCGATGCTGCGTGAATCTGATCGTGAAGAGCAGCTGGCTGAGTGGCGTTTGCAACAGCAAAACGCGGCGGCGGCGAGGACCGCTGCAGCGAAAGCAGCCGTCGTTCCGGCGACTGTGGCAGTGAATCCGGCGCCGGTGCCCGTGCAGACGGTTGCGGCCGACGCCGGCGTGACGAAAGATGCCGCCAAAGAACTGGCTGGCCCGGCGGCGACCGCGGTAGCCCAACCGGTGCCACAATCGACTCAAGCGACGCTGACGAGTGCGACAAATGCAGGAGGCAATATTGGAACTGAGGAGGCGGCATTTGTGCCGGCGCCGAAGTCGCTGGTCAGCAATCGATCGGCAGCGGAGTTGGCAGCAGTAAACACGAACCCGAACACCAATGGAGAGGCGAAGGCGGTGTTGACGAGTTTGTCCGAATCGAATGCCACGTCTGCTGTTCCCAGTGCGATCAGGAGTTCAATTGGCCGAACCGCTCAACTGATGTTAACGGCGGGCGACGAAAGCATGCAGGTGCTGAACGTTGGTGAGAAGCGCCGGTTTGCGCTGGAACTTAAATCAGATGTTTCTCTGGCGATGGCGGTTCTGGCACTGCGATTTGATCCGAAGGTCGTAAAAATCAACTCAGTAACGCCGGGAAGCATGCTCGCGAAAACGGACGCCACTAGCGCGTTGCCCAGCCTGGCCCAGTCTATAGATCCCACTGGCGTTTGTTTTATTTCAATATCGAGTTTGAACGGAGCCGCAGCGATAAAGGGTACCGGCACGCTCGTGTTTATCGAGATCGAAGGAGTCGGCGTTGGCGATGCCGCGCTCGCGTTTGAAAATGGCGCCATGCATTTGGTGGCCACAGACGCGCGTGATGTGACCCTGGAAGCAGTCGCTGCTCGCGCCACAGTGAAACAGTAAAGTGAATTACCGGAAGCAACAGAACGCGATCAACGTAGGGGCACGGCATGCCGTGCCCCTACTCGTGAATGAACCCCGCTCGCGGAGTGTGGGCGGGTTCACACTGATCGAACTAGTGATCACTGTTACGGTGATGACGATTCTGACGCTCGGTGTCGTGCCTTTGATGAAGCTCTCCGTCAAACGGCAAAAAGAAGAACGACTAAGAGCGGCATTGCGCCAGATGCGTTCGGCCATTGATGAGTTTCACCGCGACACGGCAGATATGAACTGTGGCGGGCAAACCGGTTTGCCACCCTATGTCGATCCACGCAGTAAGGTGAAGATTTCCGACTGCACGATTTTCGGCGTTGATAATATTGATAGATATCCACCGGACCTGCAAATCCTGGTTAACGGAGTGAACGTAGTGCCGCGAATGGTTCCGTCGGGCGGGGGCGGCGGAGTGCCGCAACTGTCAACCAAGCAAAAGGTCTACCTTCGCGCGATTCCGGTTGATCCGATGACTGACGAAGCCGAGTGGGAATTTCGTTCCTGTTACGACTCAGCTGATTCAGGTTCGTGGGGCGGCGAAAATGTTTTTGACGTGCGTTCGAAGTCGAAGGACAAGGCGCTGAATGGTGAAAAGTATAGTGACTGGTAAAGATCAGTGGGCAGTAAGCAGTGGAAAGTGGGCAGTGCTTCGCAACAAGTACAGCTCTTCACTGACCACTGACCACCGATCACTGATCATTGGCTTCACCCTCCTCGAGTTGATGATTGTGATCACAATCATCATCATCCTGGCTGCGATTGCCTTGCCGCAATATCAGAAAACAATCCTGGCGACGCGCGAGGCCGTGCTCCGAGATGATCTGTACAAACTGCGCACCTTGATTGACCAATACGCCACCGACAAACAGAAGTTGCCGCAGTCGCTCGAGGATTTAGTTGCCGAAGGCTATATGCGCGAGCTGCCGAAAGATCCCATGACTGGAAATGCCGATTGGGCGATCACCACCGGCGAAGATCCGAATTCTACTAAAGGAGAGCAGGGCGTCACGGACGTCCATAGCTCTTCGACTGATACGTCATCCGAAGGAACACCATACTCGGAATGGTGATTGCTGAATTCGTGTTACTGATTTCTAATCCGAAATCTGAATTCAGCATTCCGCGATTGTGAAATGCCTAATCCGCTGTCAAAACTGATAAATCCCTGGTATCCATCGACCGCCCTGGGATTCGAAAAAGGGCTGGCGACGATGGTCCAGCTTGAACGTCGTGGCGGCATGAGCAGTTTGCGGCGCGCGGCTACTGTTGCCTTGCCGGAGTCGCTGATACAGCCCAGCTTCACAGAGAGAAACATTACCGACCCTACGGAACTTCGCGCTTTCATCTCCGAACTGGCGACCAGCGCTGGCTTGTTGCAACAGAAACGCTGGTCTGTGGCATTGCCGGATGGGGTCAGCCGGACCCTGATTCTGACATTGGATTCCCAGCCTGCGTCGAAGAGTGAACTTGAAGAAGTGCTGAGGTGGAAAGCTGAACGGGGATTTAGCGCATCGCTGGAAGAGCTCTCAATTTCGCGCGAACGTTTGACGCCGGACAACCAGGGAAGAGATCGCTATCTCGTGGTTGCTGCTCGCGCCGCAATTCTCAGTGAATACCAGGAAGTATTGCATTCGCTTGGTTGGCGAGCCGGTTTAATTCTTCCGCGACACATGGGCGAGGGGCAATGGCTGACGACCAATGGCGCAAAAGGCGACGCACTTTTGATCAGTTCGTCCGATGGAGGATTTACCGCGGTTGTCTTTCGTGGCCGGCAGCCCCTGATAATCCGCACAGTGTCCTGCGATCGACACGAATGCGAAGATGAGCTGTATCGTCTTCTTCTTTTCTACCGGGACCGTCGCGGAGGCGAAACCGAGAAGATGGGGCAGACGCTGTCGCGGGTGCTGACGATTGGCGAGATGATGAACAAGGATCGTTCATGCGAGATCGTCAACGAAACTCTCGGAATCGACGTGCGTCCGCTGAATGCGGCCGATCTTGGATTGCAACTTTCGACCAACGAGTTGAGTTTTGACGCGATTGCCGCCCCTGCCGGCCTGGCAACTTTGTCGTGGCAATAAAGAGTCGCCAGTTGCCAGTCGCGCGTCTCCAGTCGGCAGGGGTCTCCAGTCAGGAGCCCGAACAGTCTGGACTGAAGACTCCAGATTGCAAGACCGAACTGCCAGACTCCAAACTGCCGACAGCATTTGAAACAAGTTTGATTTTCCTTTCGTAACATCTGAGCATCATGAGTACTTCCGCATCTTCCGATCTCCTTAGTTTTAGCGCTGCCAATGACCGTGAGCTCGTCGCCAGCGCGGTGACCGGCATCGAAGGCGGCTTCGAAGAGCTGGTCCGGCGTTACCAACGGCCCATCTCGGCTTATGTCTATCGAATGGTCGGCGACTATGAAACCGCGCTCGACCTGACCCAGGAAATCTTCATTAAGATCTATAACTCGCTTTCGCGTTATCGGCCGGAATTTAAGTTTTCCACCTGGATCTACAAGATTGCGCATAATGCGGCTATTGATCACCTGCGACGCAGCTCGGGACGGGAAAGGTCACTTGTCGGCGGTAACGATGGCGATTCCTACGATCTGCCCATTGAGAGCGAAGGCCTGACACCGGAACAGCAAACTGAACGAGAAGAACGGCGGGTGGAAATTGAGCTGGTCGTTCGTTCACTGCCGACCGCTTATCGCGAGTTGATCGTGCTGCGCCACTCGCAGGACCTAACTTATGAAGAGATTGTCGAGGTTACCGGCTTGCCCCTGGGGACGGTAAAGAACCGCTTGTTTCGTGCCCGGGACCTGATGCGGCAGCAATTTCTGAATCGCGGCATCACGGGAATCTGATTTACGATTGTGACCAACGCCCTTCACACTTGCGAACCGGAAAATATCGCCGCCTATATCGAAGGCGACCTGCATCCTTCCGCGCGCTTAGCTCTCGAAGAACATTTGCAGCAGTGTCAAAACTGCGTTTTGGAGTTGCAGGAGCAGCGCCGTTTCATGTGTGAATTGGATTCTGCGTTCAGCAATCCTTTCGAGCTGGCGGTCCCCCCAAATTTCGCTCAGGTGGTGGCGGTGCATGCTGAAAGCGACATGAGAGGCGTGCGCAATTCGGTGGAACACAAACGTGCGTTACAGTTTTGCATTCTGCTGGGTCTGGCCGCTTTTGTTTTCCTTGGCGCTGCCGCGAGCAAAGCTGAAATCGCAGGAGCGGCCTCGGCTATCGGCAAGATAGCCGGAATTCTGGGCCTGGTTGCGAGAACGATTTACGAAGCAGCTGCGGGCCTGGCCTCAATGGCGCGTCTCCTCAGCCGCAGTTTAGTGACCTCATCACCCTTCGCGGGTCTGGCCGCCTTTGTCATTATCGCGGCCGCGGTTGGTCTCCTTTCGCGGCTCATCATCCGCTATCACCGAACGCGCGTGGTCGATTAAGGCTACCGCGCGATGTACACCTCAGTCTCAAATGGTAATGAAAAAGTCTTTCTGATCCAGCCTTGCTCCCTCTTCCTAAAATTCAGTTTGCTCCTGATTGCCTTGCAGTTTTTCCTCGTTATCGCTGTCGGCCAGGAGGCTCCATCGGCAAAACCGACCGAAAGCCCGACTGTCGTCGAAGGAATAAGCGACACTACTGCCTACAGCATTGGCGGTTCATTGAGAATCAATGGGACTGTGAAAGGGGCGATTGCATTGGGAGGCGACGTGATCGTGCAGGGAGTCGTCGAAGGTGATGTCGCTACGATTGGCGGGTCAGTGATTCAACTCGAAGGCTCACGAATCGACGGCGACGTGATGGTTTTGGGAGGCACGTACCAACGGAGCGCGGGAGCCTCCGGTCGAAACCCTAACAGCACAACAGTGATGTATGCCGGATACGAAGATGAACTACGACACATGATGCGCTACCCCTCCGGTCTTCTGAAGCCGAGATGGTCAGCCAGCTACATTGGGGTGCGCTTAGTTGCCATACTCTTCTGGTTCATCGTGTCACTGGCCCTGACCGCGGCAACCCCGGGAACCATCAGCCGAGGAATCGCACGGCTACAGTTGGATCTGGGCCGAGTCGCGATTATTGGTTTTATTTCGGCAGTGGTAATTGGCGGCGGCGTACCATTTGCCCTGCGCTACCTGCCCTTCGTCATCGGAGTTCTGGTGGGGTTAATGGCCCTGCTGTTGATCCTCATTGCCGGGCTATTTGGGCGCGTCATCATTTACGCTGCCACCGGCCGCTGGTTACAACGGAAGCTTTTCGGAGTTCGAAATAACTCGGAATCGGTAGCCCTCCTCCTGGGAACGACGTTTTGGATTGTTCTCTCCTCTCTGCCGTATATCTGGCCGCTCGTCGTTGCCGTCGTGCTCGTTACCAGCCTGGGGCTGGCCCTCACTGCGAAGTACCGCGTTGGCTGGGCGCGCCGTCAGGAAGCCAAAGCCTGATTTTCGCGGATATTATTCAAAAAAAATACTTGAACAAAAGGTGCTGGTGCTGCATCAAAAGCCTTTCCGTTTGGGTGTGCATCGAATTGTGCAACTTTTTCGAACACCGGACGTGAAAGCCATGGATTAGTTCGTTTGTAATCTCCGATAAACCGTATCTGCTAGAACATTAATGGACTTTTGCGCGTAACAAAGAGGCGTACCGGAGCGGTTCTCCGAGTGTCCAGCAGCAAAAACAGTTAATAATTTATTGCTCGGATCGTTTCATACCTGACAGGAGGCGTAATGAAGGCGTTTTATCTCGCAATTGCGATAGGTTCAATTTTTACACTCTCGGCAGAAGGTGCAGTCGCTCAGACCACCCCAGCCCCAACGGCCTCACAGCAGACGTCGGATCCTGCGATTACACCCAATGGCGCCATTGGCGAGGTCAAGGTGATTGACGCCGCAGGGAAGCAACTGATTATTAAGACTGACGCGGGTTCACTGGTGACTGTCGTTCTGAATGACGCCACGACCTACATGCGTGTCGCCCCTGGCGAGACGACTTTGAGCAAGGCCACGAAGATTGCCTTTGCAGAAGTCGGCGAAGGCGACCGCGTATTTGCCCGTGGGATGGTTGCGGATGATCGAAAGACGGTTCCTGCGCGGGTAGTAATCGTCATGAATAAAGTCGACATCGCCAAGAAGCAGGAGACGGAAAAAGAAGAGTGGAAGAAGCGAGGACTGCTCGGAGTAATCAGCGCTGTCAAGCCTGAGACTAAGGAAATTACGATTTCGTCTCGCACTCTGGCCGGTCAACAATCCATAGTCATTCCGATTTCGGACAAGGTAGAGATGCGACGCTACGCTCCAGACTCGATCAAATTTGCTGATGCGAAGACGTCGAAGTTTGAAGAGTTGAAAGTAGGGGATCAGCTGCGCGCCCTTGGAGATCGAAATCCGGACGGCACTCAATTTACCGCAGAAAAAGTAGTAACCGGCAGCTTTAAGAATGCGGCGGGGGTTGTCACCGCAATCGATGCGGCAACTGGCGAAATCAAAATCAATGATATGCAGACGAAGCAGCCGCTAACGATCGTCGTTAAGACAGATTCCGTGCTGCGAAAGTTTCCACCCGCAGATCAGATGGGAGCAATGATGATGTCGCGCGGCGGTCCAGGTGGTGGTCCGGCCGGCGCCGCTCCCGGCGCGACGGCACAAGGCCCTGGGGCAGGTGGGCCAGGCGGTGCGGCGCGCCCGGGTGGCGGTGGCATGAACATGCAGGACATGCTCGAGCGTCTTCCTACAATTGCCGTAGCTGACGTCAAAGTTGGCGACACCATAATCGTCTCCAGCACACAGGGCGCCGATCCGACCAGGCTGACAGCCATTAGCCTGATTTCAGGAGCCGACACTTTGCTTAACTTGCTCGCGGCCAGACAGCAGCAGCAAGCCGGCCCGCGAGCTGCTCCTAATCCATCGGCTGGCCTGGGTGGAGTTCAATTTGGCATCGGCTTGCCATAAACGGTTGTTTCAGCACCATCCTGCGTAGCGGGTTGGGCCTCACCTCTCGTCAGTACTATGCGAGCGCGTCGAGGTAGGAATCATTAGTCTCTCCGAAAGCGATAGGGTTTATATATGAATGTCTCCACAAATTTCTTGCGAACGACTTTGGGCGTCGCCCTAATTGTCATTTTGTCTTTCATCTCGGTGCTGGCGCAGCAGTCACGAGGAACACTGCGCGGCGTGATCAAGGACGAGTTTGGCGCGACCATCGTGGGCGCAACGGTCACCATTACTGACGCGGCCGGAGTTAAGAAGGACGCAACCACCAATAACGACGGCGCTTACGTTTTTAATGGCCTGGCCCCCGGCAAGTATTCGCTGACGGCAGCCGCCGCAGGCTTTGCCATTGCTGAGGAAACGGAGATCGAGGTCGCGGCAGGACAGCGACAAACTTTCGACGTGACCCTGCAGGTAACCATCGAAGAGCAGAAGGTAACAATCGCTGCGGAAACACCGCTTAGTACCGAAGCAACCAACAACGCTAACCAAACGCTAATTACCGGTCAGGATCTCGATGCCCTTCCTGACGACCCTGACGAGTTGGCGGCAGCGCTGCAGGCGTTGGCCGGTCCATCCATGGGACCAAACGGCGGGCAGATCTTCGTTGATGGCTTTTCTGGCGGGCGCCTGCCACCCAAGGAATCCATTCGAGAGATTCGGATTAATCAGAATCCATTCGCGGCTGAAAACGATCAGGCTTCCGGACGCATCGAGATTCTGACTCGTCCCGGAACTGACAAGCTCCGCGGTAGTGCGTTTTTCAACTTCGAAGACGAGAGCCTCAATTCGCGCAATCCATTCTCCGATGAACGGACAGCGTTCCAGGTGCGACAGTACGGCGGAAACCTGGGCGGGCCTATTATTCCAAAGAAGGCCTCGTTCTTTTTCGATTTCCAGCGCCGCGAGACCGACGATAATGAGTTGGTAACCGCGACTATTCTCGACGAGAACCTAAATCCGTTGGCCCTTGGCTTTGGCATCGTCGCCCCGCGCCGGAACCTGAACTTCAGTCCGCGCTTTGACTATCAGATCAACACCAACAATACGTTGATCGCCCGTTATAGCTACAGCCGCTCGAGTTCTAAGAACAGCGGCGTAGTCGGTTTCTCGCTTCCCGAGCGCGCTTACGATACTGCGTCAACGCAACAATCATTTAGCGTAACTGAGACTGCGATTCTCAACGCCTCCATGATCAACGAGACGCGTTTCCAGGTAAATCGCAATCGCAACGAGAGCTTCGGCGACAACACGATCCCGGTCCTGAACGTCAGCGGCGCATTTGTTAGCGGCGGCTCCCAGGTGGGCCAGGTGCTCAACAGCAACACCAGCTGGGAACTGCAGAATTTTCTGGCGTGGCAGAGAAATAATCACTCGTTCAAATTTGGTGGTCGCGTGCGCGGCGTAAGAATAAACGACAGCAACCCGAACAATTTCGGTGGCAGTTATTTCTTTACCGGCGGTCTGGTCCCGGTGCTGGATACGAACAATCAGATAGACTTCGGCCAGGCCCCGATCTTTGCAGATAGCCTCGAGCGATATCGTCGCACGATTGCTTTGCAACGCGCCGGCTTCGACGCCCTCGAAATCAGAAAACGCGGCGGGGGCGCTGCGCAGTTCAGCATCGCTACCGGCGATCCTTTGGCCAGCGTTAGCCAGATGGATGTAGGTTTTTATGCCCAGGACGACTGGCGCGTTAGACCGAACCTGACTCTGGGCCTTGGCATTCGCTACGAGAACCAGACGAACATCAGCAGTAAGTTTAACTTCGCCCCGCGCGTGTTTATGGCATGGTCACCCGGTGCGACCGATTCAGCCCGTCCGCCCAGCATGGTGATTCGCGCCGGCGCCGGCATTTTCTACAACCGCTTCGGCGAGTTCAACACGCTCAATGCCAACCGGTTCAATGGCGTCAACCAGCAGTCGTTCTCAGCCAGCGAGGCGCCGCTCTATCGAACAGTGAATGGCGTTCCTACTTACGTTGCCCCGACTGCTTTAACGGCGCTGGACGCGTTTGATCCAACTGACCTGACCAAACTCCCGGCATTGTCAGAACTTACTCCTGCACGGCAGATTACCTGGCGCGTTTCCGATGATCTGCAAGCTCCCCGAGTTTATGTGGCCGGAGTGCAGGTCGAGCGACAGTTGCCCTACAGGTTCACCATGTTTGCCGGGTTCTACTCGATCCATGTTCGCAACGTTATTCGTGCTCTTGATATCAATGCGCCGCTGCCAGGATCGATCACGAACGCGACGCCGGACGGCTCCCGTCCCTTCGGCAACATCGGAGAGATCTATCAGTATGAGTCAACCGGAAAGTTTGACCAAAACCAGTTCTTTGTGGGGTTCAATAATCGACTGAATCGAACAGTCTCGTTTTCTTCAAGCTACTCGATGAGCAAATCGAAGAATGATACTGACGGCCAGGGGAACGGAATATTCCCCGTCAATCATTATGATCTCAGCGGCGAATATAGTCGCGCCGGATTTGATGTTCGTCACCGGTTCAATTTCTTTGGCAGCATCAACCTGCCCTGGCAGGTCAGCCTGAATCCATTGATCACCTACAGCTCAGGGCGGCCGTTCAACATTATTACCGGCCAGGACACAAACCTCGACCGCTTGTTCACCGAACGGCCTTCGTTCGCGCCAGACGGAGTTGATTGCAACCTGGCCAACATTCGTTGCACCCGATTCGGAAACTTCAACCTGACCCCGGCGCCGGGCGAAGCGCTGATTCCGCGCAACTTTGGCGAGGGCCCCGGATACTTTGCCCTCAACATGCGCGTCAGCAAGACCTGGAATTTCGGCAGCATGCCATCCGCCCGAGCTGCAGCACCCGCCGGACAGCAACCCGGCCAGGCGGCCGGTAACACACGTGGTCCTGGTGGCGGCACACCGCGAATCCCTAACGCGGGCGGCGGCGGCCGACCTCAGGGCGGTGGTGGCGGACCGCAGCGTGGCGGCGGCGGCATCCCTGGCGGTGGGCTTGGCGCCGGCAGTGAGGCCAAGCGTTACAGCATGGTGTTCTCACTTAACTTCAACAACCTGCTCAACAAAGTGAACTTGTCTAATCCAAATGCGAATCTCTCATCGCCATCATTTGGTGAGAGCCAGTCGCTGGGCGGCAGCTTCGGTGGATTTGGTGGTTTTGGCGGCGGCAGCACCGGAGCAGGGAATCGCAGAGTGACCGCGCAGGTGCGCTTTAGTTTCTAAGCCCGCAACAATTGATTGGCACTCGGGAAGGCAGCTTGAGGTTGATCGCAACCGCAGTAAACATGAAAGAGGAAGGATAATGAAAAAAACTCTAATCGCCTCTCTGGGCTTAGCCGCGCTGGCTCTTTGCATCTCGCCGAGCGCTTACGCGCAGGGAAACGCTACCGCGAAGGCGGTCACGGCCGGCGTTACCGACTCCACGCCGGCGACGGCGATCACGGCCACTACCGCGCCCATTGACCTTGCCCGAGCGGCGCTCGCAGCGCAGGGCGGGGAGAAGTTTAAGTCAGTCAAGAACATGATCCTGAGAGGCTCGGTTGATCTGTATCCACCAAATTCGACCCAGGCAATTCCTGGCGCCTTCATCATGGTGACGGCAGGCGACAAGCTGCGAAGTGAAATAGATGCGCGACCAGCAATTAGTTTCAAGCAGATCTATGACGGACAGCAGTCGTATAGCTCTCTTCCCGGCGTGGACCTGCCGCCGATTACCAAGTTGGGTATGGGCTTGCTGATCCGATTTGATCAGCCAGGTCACACGGTCTCTGCACTTCCTGACAAAAAGAAGCAGCGTGGATTTCGGATCACCAATGCGGACGGAAACGTGACTGATTTCTACGTTGATCCCGCCACCGGTCGCGTGATGTCGTTTTCAATACCGCACTCCGGCGTCACCTTCGCTACCGAGATCAAGAAGTTCAAGGACTTCGAAGGCGTGCTCGTACCTGTTAGTTTTACCCAACGGCTTGAGATGCCGCAGGGCGCTTTCTTCGCAGACTTCAGTGTCAAGAGCGTGAAACTTAACAATCAGATGGGCGACGACGTTTTTGATATCCCCAACTAAAACAAGACGGTCGCTTAGGGTTTTAGAAAAAGAGGCCGCACCCAGCGGCCTTTTTTGTTGCCCGCCAATTCGAAACATCAGTGGTTGACGATTTGCATTGCGGTTGGCGCTGGTACGACCAGCACATCAAGACTGTTTCAGGGCCTTCGGATGAGGAGGTAAACGTCGCTTGCCGAGAGGAGCGGGAGCTTGTGATGGCCGAGCTTGCCAACCTGACCTCCGCTCTTGAGAAGTCTCGCCGTTATGCCTGGACTGGTTGGGACTCGCCGCAGTCATTAAAGGATTCGCTGGGAATGAAGGCGAATAACCCGTAAAGCTCAACGACCATTGTTGCCAGGGACGTCCTAAACACTCATTATCTCGTGTTCTTTTCCCTTTGCCTGTTCGTCGATCTTGCCGATGTAGGTGTTGGTGAGTTTCTGCACTTCTTCCAGGCCGTCACGTTCGTTGTCTTCCGAAATCTGTTTGTCTTTGAGCATTTTCTTCAGTCGCTCATTTGAATCGCGACGGATATTGCGGACGGCTGTGCGGTGATCTTCCGCGATCTCGTGAACTTGCTTGGCGAGTTGTTTACGCCGCTCTTCGGTGAGCGGTGGGATGGGGATGCGGATGAGCTTGCCGTCGTTGGACGGGTTCAGTCCCAGGTCTGCCGTGCGGATTGCTTTTTCGACTGCTGCGAGTTGAGTCTGGTCCCAGGGCTGCACCGTCAGCATTTGCGGTTCCGGTGCGTGCACCGAAGCCATTTGGCCGAGTGGGGTCATCGTGCCGTAATAATCAACCATTACGGAATCCAGGAGGGTGACGGCGGCCCGTCCTGTACGCACTGTCGCCAGCTTGCGTCGGAAGTCTTCAATAACCGTGTCCATGCGCGGTCGTGTCTCTTTGATTACGTCCTTTTCGCTCATAGCTGTCTCCGAAGTCAGTTTCAAGTTTCAAGTTTCAAGTTGAATTCCAATCGAGGAGCTAAGGCTAGTCCAGGTACTAGAACTTGAAACTCGAAACCTGGAACGCGAAAATTATTTTCCCATCCAAACTCTGGTGCCAACCCCCGCCTCGCCCGTCACAACGCGCATGATATTTCCGGATTGTCGCATATTGAAAACAACGATCGGCAGGCTGTTGTCCATGCAGAGTGAAATCGCGGAAGCGTCCATCACTTTCAACTGGCGTTCCAGGACCTCCTGGTAAGTGATAGCGTCGTAACGCGTCGCCGTCGAATCCAGCATCGGATCGGCGTTATAGATGCCCTCAACCTTCGTTGCTTTGAGAATTATGTCGGCTCTGATCTCCAACGCGCGCAGGGCAGCGGCCGAGTCCGTAGTGAAATACGGATTACCCGTACCGGCGGCAAAAATCACGATGCGGCCTTTTTCGAGATGGCGGACAGCACGTCTTCTGATGAATGGTTCGGCTAACTGAGGAATGTCGATGGCCGACATCACGCGGGTATTCACGTCAACCTTTTCCAGCGCGTCCTGCAGCACGACCGCATTCATGACCGTTGCCAGCATGCCGATGTAATCCGCGGCCGATCGGTCCATGTTGCCGGCGCTCTTGGAAACGCCGCGGAAGATGTTGCCGCCGCCGACGACCACCGCGACCTGCACGCCGAGCGCATGCACCGCCTTCAATTCCTCGGCCACTGATCGGGCAACGTCTACGTCGATGCCGTAGTTTTGCTCGCCCATCAGGGCTTCGCCCGAAATTTTCAGGAGGACGCGCTCATACGCCAAGCCAGGGTTGTTGGAATTGGATTCGGATTCTTCAGCGGACATTGGATGCAGGTCTACTTCCGCGTGTCGAAAAGCTGAACAAAGTACAGATTCCTAACTTACCAGCGATGCCACTTCGTTGCCAAAATCTTCTTCGCGCCGATCGAGCCCTTCGCCCATCTTATAGCGGGTAAACCGGCGAATGGTAATTTTCTCGCCCGTCTTGGCCACTCTTTCAGTAACCATTTCTGCCACAGTTTTCGAAGGATCCTTGACGAAAGGCTGGTCGAGCAAAACCGACTCCTCGTAAAATTTATTGAGGCGGCCTTCCACGATCTTGTCAATTACCTGGTCCGGTTTGGTCGCATTCTTGGGATCGTTCTTCGCCTGATTCCGCGCGATCTCACGTTCTTTCTCAAGTTCGGTGGGGTCCACATTCTCGCGAGACACGTAGCGCGGTTCGGCTGCGGCGACGTGCATCGCAATGTCTTTTACTAACTGCTGAAACTCTGCGCCGCGCGCGACAAAGTCAGTCTCACAATTAACTTCGACTAAAACGCCGACCTTGCCGCCCATGTGAATGTATGAGCCCACGATTCCTTCGGCGGCGATGCGGCCTTCGCGCTTCTTGGCCGAGGCCATTCCGCGTTCCCGCAGAATTTGAATGGCCTTTTCCTCATTGCCTTCAGAGGCAACCAATGCATTTTTGCATTCCATCATTGCCGCGCCCGTTTTGTCGCGAAGCTGTTTCACTGCTGCTGCTGTTACGTCTGCCATGATTCTTAGAACTCTCCGATTATTCCTAGAGTGTTCGACAAACCTTAGTTTGTCGAACTTTGATGCGCTAATGAAAAACGCAGCCCGGCGGAGTACCGCTTTGAAGGCTGCGCTTGCCGATAAGTAAAAGTCTCGAAATGCTTTGGGCTAGCTCGCCGCTACAACCGATTCAGCGTTTTCGTCCGCCGTTTTATTAGCTTCGCCGGCTTCCGGCTCATTGCCTGGGACCGCATCGCCGGCGCCATTCGTTTCCGCAGACGCCGGAGGTGCCGCAGCAGTTGCCTCGGTTCCCGCAGGCGGCGCCGGGATTGCTTCTGCAGGAGATTCAGTCGCTGCGCCCGAAGTCCCTTCGCCGGCTTTGGCTTCACCCTCTTCACCTTCAGCAACTACGCCGCCCTCGGTGGCGATATTCTGCCCATCAAGGATTGAATCGGCGATTCGCGAGGCAAAAAGGCGGACGGCGCGTAAAGCATCGTCGTTGCCCGGAATCACATAATCGATTCCTTCAGGTGAACAGTTGGTGTCGACCACTGCCACGATTGGAATTCCCAAACGGTTGGCTTCCGCTACCGCAATCTCTTCCTTCCTGACGTCGATGATGAAAACGACATCTGGCAGGCGCGTCATCGACTTGATGCCCGAAAGGTTTTTGTTCAACCCTTCGCGCTCGCGGTCGAGTTTGATTCGCTCTTTCTTGGTCAACTTTTCATAGCGGCCGTCGGTCTGCATGCTCTCTAGTTCTTTGAGACGCTTGATCGACTTCTGCACGGTTTGAAAGTTTGTCAGGAGACCGCCCAGCCAGCGCTGGTTAACGTAATACTGACCACAGCGTTCGGCTTCCTCGCGCACGGCGTCCTGCGCCTGCCGCTTAGTGCCCACGAAGAGCACTGTCTTGCCTCGATCTTCGGCAACTGCTTCGGTAACAAAGGCAATCGCGTCGCGAAACATCCGCTGCGTTTTCTGCAGATCAATAATGTAAATGCCATTGCGCTCACCAAAGATGTACTCCTTCATCTTTGGGTTCCAGCGCCTTACCTGGTGGCCGAAGTGAACGCCAGCCTCCAGCAATTCTTTCATCGTAACCGAAACCAAAATTAAGTCTCCTTTTCAGTGAATTGGTTTAATGTACTCGCCCTAACTCCCGGGCCCCTCCTGCGGAAGAGCAACCAACCCGAGCTAAGGCAATGGATTTGAGAATTCGGAATTCGGATTGCGGATTTCGAATTTCTACTAGTCAAGTCGCAGCGTTGCGATCGACAATCTCAAAACTAACAAACAGCTTTTCAAATTTGAATTCCGATATTCGGAATCCGACGTTCTTAACGTTTCGAGAACTGGAAGCGCTTGCGGGCGCCCTTCTGACCATACTTCTTACGTTCTTTGATACGAGGGTCGCGCGTTACCAGGCCCGCTTCCTTGAGCGCCGGACGAAGGTCGGCGTTGTACTCCATGAGCGCGCGCGTGATGCCGTGGCGAATTGCGCCGGCTTGTCCGGCCGGACCGCCTCCGCGAACATTGATCAGAACGTCAAACTTGGTGGTCGTCTCAGTCAGCTTCATCGGCTGCTGAATGATCATGCGCAAGGTTTCGTTTGGAAAATACTGGTCAAAAGACTTGCGATTGATCTTGAATTCGCCGCCGCCGGCGCGGAGATAAACTCTGGCCGTGGAAGTTTTTCGTCGGCCCGTTCCGTAATATTGAATTTCAGCCACAGCTATATCGTCCTCTTAATTAACTCTCGATTCTTAATCTTGTTTTGATTGCTGGTAACGGGTGGTGAGTTCGTAGGCTTGAGGGCGCTGGGCACTGTGTCGGTGTTCGCTATCGGCGTAAACCTTCAGTTTCTTCGCCATGGCCTTCCCCAGCTTGTTCTTGGGCAACATGCCCTGGACAGCCAGAGAGATCACGCGGTCAGGCCGCGTGGCAAACATCTCCGCCGCCGAAACTTCGCGCAGGCCTCCTGGATAAAGCGTATGGCGCCGGTACTTCTTCTGCTCGGCTTTTGCGCCCGTGAGCACGGCCTGGCGAGCATTGATTACGATGACGTGATCGCCCATATCCATAAAAGGCGTCCAGGCGGGGTTACGTTTCCCACTCAGAATAGACGCGACCTCAGACGCCAGGTGACCAACGGTCTGACCTGCTGCATCCACAACGAACCACTTGCGTTTTCCAGCGAGATCTTTGCCGCTGGGAAAGTATGTTGACATGGTTAAGTATCTCTGTTTTCAGCGAGTAAAACGCGAACGGCTAGAATAACTAACGCCTCAAAAGGTGTCAAGTTGAGGCCTCCGGGGGTAGTGGGTCAGTTTGCTTTGCGTCCTTTGCGAAAGCCTTAGCGACCTTTGCGGTAAGGCTTTAGTACAAAACAAAACCGCAAAGACCGCCAAGCTGAAACGCAAAGTTCGCAAAGGAAAACTGTTTCGATTTCCAAACT
>DATMDU010000104.1:0-14841 GCA_035557535.1 Pyrinomonadaceae bacterium | reverse complement strand
AGTTGAGGCGGCAGGAAGTCTGGCATTGCAGTCTTCCGAGCCCCGGTGATTTTTCTTGGGTCAATGCGAGTCATAAGCAATTAAAAGCTGATCCACGAAATACACGAAATTCCACTAACAAAAGCTTCGTCCTGGTTCGTGTTATTTCGTGGATCGTTATTTCTTTTCCGAATTTCACCCTTCGCCATCGACGTACACTTGAACTCAAACAAATTTGACGCTTAAATAACACCCACAAAAGTATTTCAGGAGGAGAAGCTATGTTGAAAATGAAGGTTAGTTTGTTCGCCATTCTTTCGTTGATTCTACTATCGGCTGCCGTCCTGCCCGCCACGGCACAAAAGGACAAGAGTAAGAAACCTGAAATAACTTACAACGGGCCCGCCGTTCTATGGCGTGCACCACAGGACATCGCCACGCGAAATCTTTTGGTCGGCGCGGGTGGCGAATCAATGAAGCCAGATCTGTCGCGCGTCACTTTTGTTGAAGTGAAAACTGGCGGATGGTCCACAAAATACCGTGTAAAAGACGGCAAGGGCAATGAGTGGGTGGCAAAACTCAGCAAAGAGGCGCAACCCGAAACCGCTGCAAATCGCTTGCTGTGGGCGATTGGTTATGAGACTGAGATAGCCCACCTGGTTCCCGAGTTGGAAATCCAGGGCAAAGGCACATTCAAGAACGTTAAACTTGAAGCGCGGCCCGATGATGTAAAGCGAGCAGGCTTTTGGCTGTGGGCAAGCAATCCGTTTGTTGGTAAGCCTGAATTCCAGGGACTGAAGATCATGATGGTGCTTTTCAATAACTGGGACATGAAAGATGATAACAATGCAATTCTGGCGGTGAAGGGTAATGCAAATTCCGAACGCCGTTTCATCGTTAGTGATCTCGGTGCTACGTTCGGCAAAACCGGTGGCTTCATGTCGCGCAGCCGCAACAAGCCCTCTGATTACGTGAAGTCGGAGTTTGTGAAAGCTGTCCGCGGAAATCAAATTGATTTCAGTTACAGCGGCAAGAATGGAAAACTGTTCGACGATATCACTGTCAACGATGCCAGGTGGCTGGCGGGATGGTTGGGAAAACTGAGCGACGAACAGATCAAAGATGCGTTCCGGACGGCGAACTACTCGCCCGAGGAAGTTGATCAACTCGCAGGTGCGGTGCGCGCGCGAATCAATGCGTTAGCAAATCCGTCGTCCGGCGTCTCCGCCAGAAACTAAGCTCGACTTCCCAAGACAACAAGAGGACAGGCATTCGTGCCTGTCCTTTTTGTATGAACTACCGAGCGCAAAAAAAGCGATCCACGAATCAACACGAAATTTCGTGTAATTTGTGGATCGCTTTTCCTTGTTTTGAAAGAGACTACTCCGGCGCTTCCTCCGGCTCGCCATCGCCACCCGCCGCGGCAACTAATGGTTCGCGCACGGGCGGCACTGGGACGTCGTGTCCACCGACGATATCCGGAAACTCTTCAAGTTCGCGTTCGCGAGCTTGATCGATCGTTTCGTCGCGGTCGATGTCCACGTTGCGGTAGTACTCCATGCCGGTGCCGGCTGGAATCAGCCGACCCATGATCACGTTTTCCTTCAGACCACGCAGGTAATCGATGCGGCCGGAAATCGCCGCCTCAGTTAATACGCGCGTGGTTTCCTGGAAGGACGCTGCGGAGATGAACGAATCGGTCGACAACGAAGCTTTTGTGATTCCCAACAACAGCGGTTCAGCCTGGGCCACCTCGCCGTCGTTCTCGACCACGCGCTCGTTCTCGTCAGTGAACCGGAACCGATCGACCTGCTCTTCGAGCAGGAAGTCCGTGTCGCCAACTTCCTTGATTTTCACCCAGCGCAACATCTGCCGCACGATCACTTCAATGTGCTTATCGTTGATGTTCACGCCCTGCAGACGATAGACCTCCTGGATCTCGTTAACCAGATACTCCTGGAGGCGCTGCATTCCCAATACGCGCAAGATGTCGTGCGGATTGAGTGGGCCATCCATGAGCGCTTCGCCGGCACGTACGCGGTCACCTTCCTGAACGTTGATGTGCGTGCCGCGCGGAATGTCATACTCGCGCTCTTCACCATCGTCGCCGGTAATGATCAGTTTGCGTTTGCCCTTGGCGATTGGACCAAGTGCAACCGTGCCGTCGATTTCAGACATGACCGCAGTTTCGGCCGGCCGTCGAGCTTCAAACAACTCCACGACGCGCGGCAGACCGCCGGTGATGTCCTTCGTCTTGGTGGTTTCACGAGGAATCTTGGCGATGATGTCGCCCGGTTCCACGTTCTCGCCGTCGGCCACCATCAAATTGGCGCGAACAGGCATCTGGTAAGTCTTCAACACTTTGTTGCCGGCGCTGCGAATTTCCATACGCGGCTGTTTCTTCTCGTCAGGCGAGTCCTTGACCACCATTCGAGACTGGCCGGTCACTTCGTCAACTTCCTCGTCAAACGTGACGCCTTCTTTCAGATCCTGATACTTAACGTGACCCGCGACTTCCGTAAGGATTGCGAAAGTGAACGGATCCCACGTTGCCAGAAGTTGATCCTGACTTACGCGTTCGCCGTCTTCGACCAGGATGTGCGCGCCGTAAACGATCTGGTAACGCGCAGCCTCGCGGCCACGGTCGTCGATAATCGTCAACGAACCGTTACGGTTCATGGCGATGCGCTCGCCCTTGCGGCTCTTGACCGTTTGCAGATCGAGAAACTTGATGGTTCCGTCCTGGCGAGCTTCGTGCTTCGAAGACTCTTCCAAACGGGCGGTACCGCCGATGTGGAACGTACGCATGGTTAACTGCGTGCCAGGTTCACCAATCGACTGCGCCGCAATCACGCCCACTGCCTCGCCGATTTCCACCGGCCGTCCGGTTGCGAGGTTACGTCCATAACACTTAATGCAGCAGCCGCGACGCGATTCGCAGGTCAGGACCGAACGAATCCGCACGCGCTGCACGCCGGAGCGCTGAATCTCCGACGAAAGATCTTCGTCAATCTCGGAGTTCGAAGCGACGATCACGCGACCCTCAACCGGATCGATCACGTCTTCCAGGGCGATGCGGCCGACGATGCGATCACGCAGCGACTCGATTTCCTCGCCACCTTCAACGATGGCGCTGGCGGAGATGCCGCGCAGCGTACCGCAGTCAGGCTCGCTGATGATTACGTCTTGTGCAACGTCGACTAGCCGGCGCGTCAGGTAACCCGAGTCGGCTGTTTTTAACGCAGTGTCTGCGAGACCCTTGCGCGCGCCGTGAGTGGAAATGAAGTACTGCAACACGTCCAGGCCTTCGCGGAAGTTCGCCTTGATGGGCGTCTCGATAATCTCGCCCGAAGGCTTGGCCATCAATCCGCGCATGCCGGCGAGCTGCCGAATCTGTTGCGCGCTGCCGCGGGCGCCTGAATCGCTCATGACGAGAATTGGATTTAACTCGCCTGACGACTTCTCGCGCTCGTCCATCGACTTAAACATTTCCTTGGCGACTTTGTCAGTCACTTCAGACCAGATGGCGATGACTTTGTTGTAGCGTTCACCCGAGGTGATCACACCGTCGAGATATTGCTGCTCGACCGCGATCACATCCTTCTCGGCTTTGTTTACCAAAGGTTTCTTCGCGTCAGGCGTGACAAGATCGTCAATGCCGATCGAGATGCCGGCACGAGTGGCGTAAAGGAAGCCGAGGTTCTTCAAATCGTCGAGCATCTTCACGGTCATCTCGTGACCGAGACGAATGTGCGAATAGTTGACCAGCGACGTCAGGCCCTTCTTCTTGAGCGTGCCGTTGAAATACGGCAGGCCCGCCGGGATTGAATCGTTGAAGATCACGCGGCCGACAGTGGTGTTCACCACGCGGCGCACGTTCTCTTGAACTGCCGCGCGCAGAATGTCCTGCGTGTCATGTTCCTGCGTAAGATCGATCAAGTCGCCGGAGATACGCAGCTTGATTGGCGTCTGCGTTGTTACTTCCTTGGCGTCAAGCGCGAGCAATACTTCTTCAAGCGATGCAAACACACGGCCTTCGCCTTTCGCTCCGGGCTTGTCGCGCGTCAGGTAATAAATCCCCAGCACGATGTCCTGCGAAGGAACCGCGATAGGTTGACCGCTGGCCGGGCTCAGGATGTTGTTGCTCGAAAGCATCAGCACCGCGGCCTCAATCTGCGCTTCAGGTGAGAGGGGAATGTGCACTGCCATTTGATCGCCGTCGAAGTCCGCGTTGAAAGCGGTACAGACCAGCGGATGAATCTTGATGGCCTTGCCTTCGACCAACACCGGCTCAAACGCCTGGATGCCGAGACGATGCAGCGTCGGAGCCCGATTTAGCAGCACCGGATGCTCGCGGATAACTTCTTCGAGGATGTCCCAAACCACCGGCTCCTGGCGTTCGACCATTTCGCGGGCCTGCTTGATAGTCGCCGCATGTCCCTGCTTCTCGAGCTGGTTATAGATGAAGGGCTTGAAGAGCTCGAGCGCCATCTTCTTCGGAAGTCCGCACTGGTGCAGCTTCAACTCCGGCCCGACAACAATTACTGATCGCCCCGAGTAGTCGACGCGCTTGCCCAACAGGTTCTGACGGAAACGACCCTGCTTACCTTTGAGCGTTCCGCTCAATGACTTCAGCGGACGATTGTTGACTCCGCGCAAAACACGTCCCCGACGTCCGTTGTCAAACAAAGCGTCAACCGCTTCCTGGAGCATGCGCTTTTCGTTACGCACGATGACTTCAGGAGCGCGCAACTCCATCAACTTCTTCAGACGGTTGTTGCGATTGATAACGCGACGATAGAGATCGTTAAGATCAGACGTGGCAAAACGTCCGCCATCAAGCGGCACGAGGGGGCGCAGCTCAGGCGGAATGACGGGAATGACGTCGAGAATCATCCACTCCGGTTTGTTGCCCGACTTCAGAAAACTGGTGGCGACTTTTAGACGCTTCGAATACTTGAGCTTCTTCTGCTGCGACGTCTCTTCCTTCATCCGCTTGCGCAGCTCGATCGCCAACTCTTCGATCTTCACCATCCCCAGCAGTTCCTTGATGGCCTCAGCGCCCATCTTGGCGACAAACTGCGCCGGATAGTCGCGCACGAGTTCGCGATAACGCTCATCGGAGAGCAGCTCGCGTTCTTTGATTCCGGTGACGTCGCCCGGATCGATCACGATGTACGATTCAAAATAGAGGACCTTCTCCAGCTCGCGCAGCGGAATATCAAGCAGGTGGCCGATGCGCGACGGCAGTCCCTTAAAGAACCAGACGTGCGAGCACGGGCTGGCCAGGTCGATGTGACCCAGACGCTCGCGGCGCACTTTTGCCTGAGTTACTTCCACGCCGCACTTGTCGCAGATCACTCCACGATGCTTCATGCGTTTGTACTTCCCGCAGAGGCATTCCCAATCAGCTACCGGCCCGAAGATGCGTGCGCAGAAGAGCCCATCACGCTCAGGCTTGAAGGTGCGGTAGTTGATCGTTTCAGGTTTCGTCACTTCGCCATGGGACCAGTGCCGGATCTTTTCCGGCGAAGCCAGCGAAATTCGAATTGCCTCAAAATCAGGAGCTAATTGCGTCTTCTCTTGTTGAAATCGAAACACGTTGCTCTCCATTGCCAATTGCCGAGTGCCAATTGCCGATTGACTTCTCGCATTTGTGAACCATCAAACCTTGCCCGGAATCCTGGATCCTAGGGCCGAAGACCAATCGGCAATTGGAAATCGGCAATCGAAAATCGTCTAGCCCTCGACGGTGCTGGCAATCAACGCTTCGCCCGAGCCTTCTTCTGTTCCGTCGCCGTTGCTGCCCGGGACCTTCTTATTGATCAATTCAACGTCGAGGCAGAGCGACTGAAGCTCGCGCACCAGAACATTGAACGACTCAGGCAAGCCCGGATCGAAATCTGCTTCGCCCTTCACAATCGCCTCATAAATCTTTGACCTGCCAGCGACGTCGTCTGACTTCGCGGTCAACAGTTCCTGAAGAATGTAGGCCGCGCCGTAAGCTTCGAGCGCCCACACTTCCATCTCTCCAAAACGCTGGCCGCCGAATTGGGCTTTGCCGCCGAGCGGTTGTTGCGTAATCAAGCTGTATGGCCCAATCGAGCGAGCGTGGATCTTGTCGTCAACCAGGTGGGAAAGTTTGAGCATGTAGATGTAACCGACCGTTACCTTCTGCTCAAACGGCTCCCCAGACAATCCGTCGTAGAGAATCGCCTTGCCCGACTCGTTAACGATTTCCGGCAAACCTAGTTCGGTAGCGCGTGCGCCCGCCTCTCTAAGCTTCGCTTTGATCTCTTTCTCCGTCGCGCCGTCGAATACCGGCGTGGCAAAGTGAAGACCAAGAACGCGCGCTGCCCAGCCAAGGTGCGTTTCCAGAATCTGTCCCACGTTCATACGTGACGGCACGCCGAGCGGGTTGAGCACGATCTCAACTGGAGTGCCGTCGGGCAGGTAAGGCATGTCTTCTTCCGGAAGAATCCGGGCAATCACACCCTTGTTACCATGACGGCCGGCCATCTTGTCTCCCACGGAAAGCTTGCGCTTCATCGCGATGAAGACCTTGACCATTTTGATCACGCCTGGCGCCAGTTCGTCACCCTGACGAAGCTTGGCAATCTTCTCTTCGTAGATATCCGAGAGAATCTTTATTTGCCGCTCAGTGCGATCCTCGTATTCCTTGATTTCCGCACCGACGTCTCCACGATCCGCTGCTACCTGCACCTTTCTGAGCACTTTGGCTTCGATGCCGGCGAGCATTTCACGCGTGATTCTCTCACCCTTGGGCAGGACCACTTCGCGGTTCACCGTCAGGTCGGCTGACAGCTTGCGACCTTCCAGCAATTCGCTGATACGCTGATCGCGCTGCTCGCGCAAAATGCGGATTTCGTCCTCGAGGTCTCGCCGCAGGCGATCTTCTTCTTCCTGCTCGATCGCCAGAGAGCGCGAATCTTTCTCCTGCCCCTTGCGCGTAAACACCTGGACATTGACGACTGTGCCGTCAATTCCCGGAGGTGAAACGAGGGAAGCGTCTTTTACGTCGCCGGCCTTTTCACCGAAAATTGCGCGCAGCAGTTTCTCTTCCGCCGTCAGTTGCGTCTCACCCTTGGGCGTAACCTTGCCGACGAGGATCGATCCAGGCTTGACCTGGGCGCCGATGCGGATGATGCCGCTGTCGTCCAAATCGCGCAGCATGTTTTCACCGACATTCGGGATGTCTCGCGTGATTTCTTCGGGGCCGAGCTTGGTGTCGCGCGCTTCGATTTCGAGTTCTTCGATATGAATCGAAGTGTAGTAATCGTCCTTGACCAACCGCTCGGAGACCAGAATCGCGTCTTCGAAGTTGTAGCCGCGCCATGGCATGAACGCCACCAGCACGTTACGGCCCAGAGCCAGCTCGCCACGATCCGTGCAGGGGCCATCGGCGATGACCTGGCCCTTTTGCACTCGTTCGCCCACGTGCACGATCAGACGTTGGTTGATGCAGGTGTTCTGGTTCGAACGCTTAAACTTAATCAACGTGTAGATGTCCGCCGTCACTTCGCGCGAAATAGTGCCGTCAACATTATGGTCGGCCTTGATGATCGCGCGTTCTGAGTCAACGTAATCCACTACGCCGTCGCGTTTCGCCACCACCACCGCGCCGGAATCGCGCGCCGTAGTTTGCTCCATGCCGGTGCCGATGTACGGAGCCTCAGCTCGGAGCAGGGGCACCGACTGGCGTTGCATGTTTGAACCCATCAAAGCTCGGTTCGCATCGTCGTTTTCGAGAAATGGAATTAGCGAAGCAGCGACTGAAACCAGCTGCTTCGGCGAAACGTCGACGTATTCGATGTCTTTGCGCAGGGCGAGAATAAACTCGCCGGCTTTGCGCGAGGCGTTGCGCTCGTTGACGATGTAGCCCGTTTCGTCCAACTCGATGTTGGCCTGTCCGACAACGTGCTTGTCTTCTTCCCAGGCGGTCAGATAAAACGGCCAGGGCTCCGACTCGGCTTTCTTTCCACCGGCGCCGACCTTGCGATTGGCTTTTTCAACTTCTTCCAGCGCGATGTGCTCGCCCGGCTTCAGTTTGCTATCGCCGCCGTTGAGAATGCGAACGTATTCAACAACCTTACCGTCGATGACCTTCCGGTAAGGCGCCTCGATGAAACCAAACTCATTAATGCGCGCAAAACAGGAAAGACTCGAAATCAGCCCGATGTTCGGACCTTCAGGAGTCTCGATCGGGCAAATGCGGCCATAGTGGGTCGGGTGAACGTCGCGGACTTCAAATCCGGCGCGCTCGCGCGAGAGCCCGCCTGGTCCAAGCGCCGAGAGACGCCGCTTGTGCGTAATCTCGGAAAGCGGGTTCGTCTGGTCCATGAACTGCGAAAGTTGACTGGAGCCAAAGAACTCACGCACCGCTGCGGTTACCGGCTTGGCGTTGATCAGATCACGCGGCATCGTGGTCTGCATTTCCTGATGGATCGACATCTTTTCCTTGATGGCGCGTTCCATGCGCTCAAGGCCGATACGAAACTGGTTTTCCAGCAGCTCGCCCACAGCGCGCACGCGACGGTTGCCGAGGTGATCGATATCATCCGCCTGAAATTCCGAAGGGTTCTTACGCATCTTCAACACGTAAGCCACTACCTCGTAAAAATCTTTCGCCGAAAGCAACGAGTCATTGATTCGTTCCCGCTCCGGCTTGCCCATCTTGATGTTGAACTTCAGCCGGCCAACACGCGAGAAATCAAACTTGCGCGGATCGAAGAACATGGCCTCCAACAATTTGTAGGCCGTCTGCACGGTCGGTGGGTCACCAGGACGCATTTTGCGATAAATTTCCAGCAACGCATCGACCGGCTTGGTGATGACATCCTTCTTTAGCGTCTGTGAGAGTATCGAACCGATGTCGTCGCGCTCGGGGAAGAAGACCGCAAAGGTGTCAATCCCGCCGGCGACGATTTCCTGCAGCTTGGCAGGCGTAATTTCGTTATTCGCTTCGAGGATGACCTCGCCGCTCTCTCTATTCACTATGTCCGAGACCGCAAAGGCGCCTTCAAATTGGGAGGCTTCCATCTCGACTTCGCCGATGCCTGCTTTCCGCAGGGCCTCGAGCGAAGAACCGCTCACCTTCTTACCCGCCTTAACGATCGGATCCGGACCGCGGCCCTTGATGTCGAAGTCCACTTTCATCCCGACCAGGCTCGTCGAACCTTCGTCAGGAACCTGAATCATCAATCGTCCGTCCTCAACGCGAATTTCATCCGTCTGGTAAAGGGCCCTGAGGATGTCTTCGTCGGTAAACGGGGCATTCTTCACGCGCTCTTCGAGATGCGAATCGCTCTTGACCAGCTTGCCGTCAATCTCCTTACCGAACCAGAGACCGAGGGCGCGCAGGAAAATCGACGCCAGAAACTTGCGCTTGCCGACGCGAACGTAAAGCAGATTCTTTTGATCGTATTCAAACTCAACCCACGAACCGCGGTAGGGAATAATCTTGGCAATATAGATCAGGCCCTTTTTGAAAAAGACGCCCGGCGAACGGTGGAGCTGGGAAACGATAACGCGTTCGGTTCCATTGATGATGAAGGTGCCGTTGTCAGTCATCAACGGGATTTCGCCGAAGAACACTTCTTCTTCTTTAATATCGCGAATGGAGAGGACTTCAGTTTCCGGATCCTTGTCGTAAACAGTGAGCCGAATCTTTACCTTGAGGGGAACGCTGTAGCTCATGCCGCGTTCCTGACACTCCTGCTGATCGTGTTTGTGCTTCAAGCCGACTGGCTCGCCGCAGTTTTCGCAGAGCTGCGGGCGGACCTGGTTAAAGGTGCCGCACTTGTGGCAAAGCGTTTCGCCGGCCGCCAGGGGATTGACCTTGATGGTCGAACCGCAGCTCTTACAATTTGCGCGCAAATAGTTAAGACCTTCGAGACGGCCGCACTTACATTGCCAGTTGCCAATTTGATACTCGACAAAATCGAGCGTGGCGGTGCCGCGAAAATCAGAGATCGGAAAAACTGACTCGAACACGGCTTGCAAACCTGTGTTCTCGCGCTCTTCCGGCAGGAAATCCATCTGCAGAAAGCGGTTGTACGACTCGCGCTGAATCTCGATCAGATTCGGGATTCGTACCGCGGTGGAAATTTTCGAAAAGTCTACGCGCACCGGCGCCTGGCTCGTTCGTTTTCCCAATCCTGTATTTATTGTTTGAAGCAGATTTGCAGACATGAGAGGTTCCTTACCAGATTTTCGATTTGCAATTGCCGATTGCTGATTTTCAACGACCGGCGTCTGACGCCAATCAAAAACCCGCAATCAAATCTAAAATTACCCGGAAACGCCGATACGCGGTCAGAGCGCACAATGCCCCGACCGCTTGATCACCAAAAAAGCGGCTGAATCTTCGTCAAATTTTTGGGAGTAAATGCCAGCGCCTCAATACTCCCCTAACTTAACCACTACGATCAAGACTGTCAAGCCAGCCCCATGTAGAGTCCAATGTTTCAAATCCAATGTTTCAAGTCCAATGTCCAACGTCAGTGTGATTACTGACATTGGACACTGGACGTTGGACTTTGGACTATTTCACTTCGACGGTTGCGCCTGCTTCAGCAAGCTTTGCCCGAACGGATTCAGCTTCGTCTTTCGAAACGCCTTCTTTGATAGCCTTAGGGGCCGCTTCGACGAGATCCTTCGCTTCCTTCAACCCAAGCGCAGTCACTTCGCGCACAACCTTGATCACGTTGATCTTGTTGCTGCCGATTGCCTGCAGGATTACGTCAAACTCGGTCTTCTCTTCGGCCACCGCTGCGGCTTCACCGCCGCCGCCTGCTGCCGGAGCTGCAACCGCTGCTGCCGCCGCGGAAACTCCAAACGTCTCTTCCAGCTCTTTTACGAGCTGTGAAGCTTCGAGAAGCGTCATGCCCTTCAAAAATTCAATAACATCTTCACGTGTTGCTGCCATGATTACCTTTCTATCCTCCTCAACTAGGGGTCCTGAGTGCTGTTAGTTGTTGCGGCAATCGATCAGTTGATTGACTACCCTGTATTGCAGCAGGAGAACCCACGGAACGCTTCTTCGAATTGTTTGCATCGCAATTCTCGAAACGTCGAAGCCGTAAGACGACCTGACCATCGTCGAGCTCGTTGTCCGCGTCCGGCCCTGTGCTTACTCTGAGATTTCCAATTTCAAATCTCAGACTTACCTCAGATCCCAATCTCAAATTTGAGATTGGGAATCTCAAAATCGTTAAGCGGCTTCCCCGCCCTTTTGATCACCGATTTGCTTAACCACAATCGCCAGGTTACGAGGCACCGCCGAAAGCACGGTAACAAGTCGTTGCGCCTGGCAATTGATTAAGAACAAAACCTTGGAAATTAATTCTTCCTTCGAAGGCAAGCTCGCGATAGCTTCCACATCGGCGAGGGCGACTACTTTGCCCTCGACGATGCCCACCTTGAATTTGAAAATGTCAGGGTTCGCCTTCGAAAACTTCGCGATCGCCTTTGACAGGCTGACCGGATCCTCGTTACTGAGCGCAACAGCAGTCACGCCTTTGAACTGGTCGGTGGCCGCTTCCAGCGCTGTGCCCTCGGCAGCTTTGCGCGCCAGAGTGTTCTTCACCACTTCGTAGCTCACGCCAGCCTCGCGTAACTGATTGCGAAGGTCCTGATCTTTGGCGACAGTCATCCCCTGGAATCCGACTACCATCGCCGCTTTCGCGTTCTTAAAATGCTCTGTCAGTGCTTCCAAATCTTTTTGCTTTTGTGCCTTTGTCTTCATTGTGTAGCTCCTGGGCTATTTCGTGTACGCGGCTTCATCAACCAAAACTCCGGGGCTCATCGTCGCTGCCAGATTGACCTTCTTTACATACTTGCCTTTCGCGGTTGAGGGCTTCGCCTTGACCACGGCTTCCAGCAACATCTTGGCGTTGTCGCGGAGCTTGTCGGCCTCGAAGGAAACCTTGCCGACCGGAACATGGACTACTCCAGTTTTGTCGACACGGTATTCAACCTTGCCGGCCTTGGTTTCTTTCACCGCCGTTTTCACGTCAAACGTGACGGTGCCGGTTTTAGGATTTGGCATCAAGCCGCGTGGGCCCAATACCTTTCCGAGTCCGCCGACCAGTCGCATCATGTCCGGCGTTGCCACCACTGCGTCAAAGTCGAGCCATCCGCCCTTGATCTTCTCGACCATATCCTCGCCGCCAACAAAATCAGCGCCCGCCTCTTCGGCTTCCTTGATCTTGTCGCCCTGCGCGATTACGAGCACGCTTTTGGATTTACCCAGACCGTGAGGCAAAACGATGGTGCCGCGGACTAGCTGGTCAGCCTTACGAGGATCTACTCCCAGCCACATGGTCAACTCGACGGTTTCGTCAAACTTCGCGAAAGCAATCTCTTTGACCTTCGATACTGCATCTTCCAGGTTGTACTTGCGCCCGGCCTCGATCTTCTCGGCCGCGGCGTTGTATTTCTTGCCGTGCTTCTTCATTTCTTACTCCTGAGGTTCAAGCGAAGAATTGCGGATTTCGGATTTGCGGACGTCGAATTTCTCTCCGCACCCCGGCCTCTACAACCTCTTCTCCCTCTCAACAAAAGCGAATCGGAAAAACGGCAAATCCGAAATCCAAAATTCGCAATCCGAATCTATTCAATCGTCAGGCCCATCTGCCGGGCCGTGCCGGAAATCGTCTTGATGGCCGATTCCAGACTAGTCGTGTTCAGATCCTGCAGCTTGGTCTTGGCGATCTCTTCAATCTTCGCTTTCGAAATCGTGCCCACCTTCTCTTTATTGGGCTTGCCGGATCCCTTTGAAATCCCTGCTGCCTTCTTCAATAAGTCAGCCGCCGGCGGCGTCTTTGTTTCAAAGGTAAACGAGCGATCAGCGTAAACCGTAATTACCACCGGAATTTTCAGATCCGGATCCATCTGCGCCGTCTTGGAATTAAACGCCTTGCAGAATTCCATGATGTTAACGCCATGCTGACCCAGGGCCGGGCCGATTGGCGGCGCCGGATTCGCCTTGCCTGCGGGAACCTGCAACTTGATATAACCTGTTATTTTCTTTGCCATCTTCTTATTTCCAATTGCCGATTGCCAATTTCTCACTCCCTAAACGACATTGAAATCTGCGCCTGCGCCGACACCTACCAATCGGCAATTGCCAATTGGAAATCGGCAATCCCGCTATTCTTCTTCCGCAAACGTCACTTTCTCGACGTCCAGGAAATTCAATTCCACCGGAGTCGATCGGCCGAAGATGGTAACGGTAACTTTCAGTGTCGACTTGTCTTCGTTTACCTCTTCAACTTTGCCGGTAAAACTCTGAAATGGTCCCGATTTGATTCGCACTGTTTCGCCGGAAGCGTAAGAAAACTTCGGCTTCGGCTTTTCAGCCGCTTCAGTAACGTTGTGAACAATCTGATCCACTTCCTGAGGCGTTAGCGGCGTGGGATTGTGCCCACCAACAAAGCCGGTCACCTTCGGCGTAGACTTAATCATGTGAAAAACGTTATCGGGAATATGCCCGCGCTCGTCACATTCAATTTGCACCAGCACATAGCCGGGATAAAACATGCGGGTCGACTCGATCCGCTTATTGCCCCGCATCTCCACAACTGTTTCCGTGGGAACCAGGACCTCGGTGATCTCCGCTTCCAGGTCCGTATCCCGCACGCGAGCCTTCAGGCTGTCGCGCACTTTTTTCTCATGTCCCGAATACGTATGGAGTATGTACCACTGCTGCATTGAAAGTGCTTCCTTGCCGATCAGGTCCCCGTCATCCAATTCAGTACGCGGCTCAGTCCATTCAGTAGAAATACCCATATGTGATCCACTGCAAACAAGTAAATTGCAAAAAAGATGACGGCCACGAGCGTAATAATTGTGGTGTTCTTGACCTCGTTAACGCTGGGCCACGACACGCGCTTCATTTCCGCGCGAACGTCGCGGAAAAACTTACCGAGCCTTGCCGGGAAACTGTCGCGGGGCGTGCTGAGCCCGCGTTCACGACGCGCTCCTTTGCCTTCCGGTCCTTCGCCAAAACGGGCGGCCCGCGGTGAAGGCAGCGGCTCGTTCGGGTTTTCTATATCGTCCATTGCTTAATCGACTTTCTCGACACGCGCTTGCCCTTGAGACTCCAAGTGGCAGGGGTACCAGGATTCGAACCCGGACTTTCGGTTTTGGAGACCGACGTGCTAACCGTTGACACTATACCCCTCCAAAACAAGGATGAAGGCGGAAGGATAAAGGATGAACGCCCTGAGCCGTCGGTCTCGAAAGACGAAGTAACTCTTCATCTTTCCGCCTTCATCCATCAGCCTTCACTTGGTTTCTTTATGATCAGTGTGTTTACGGCAACGGCGACAGAACTTGCTGAACTCAAGCCGATCAGGCGTGGTCTTTTTATTCTTGGTCGTGACGTAGTTGCGGCTCTTACAGTCGATACACTGAAGCACAATATTATCGCGTGGCATCTTCTTAACTCATTTCCAATTTTGAGATCTCAAATCAAATCTCAAATCTCAATCTCGGATCTGAAATCTCAAATCTGAGATCTCAAATTCTGAAATCCTCTACTACTCAACAATATCCGAAACCGTGCCGGCTCCCACCGTGCGGCCGCCTTCGCGAATGGCGAAGCGCAAACCCTTCTCCATGGCGATTGGCGCGATCAATTCGATCTCCATCGCCACGTTGTCGCCTGGCATCACCATCTCCACGCCTTCCGGCAAACTCGCCACTCCCGTCACGTCCGTCGTCCGGAAGTAAAACTGCGGCCGGTAGCCCGTGAAAAATGGCGTGTGTCGTCCGCCTTCTTCCTTCGTCAACACATACGCTTCGGCCTTGAACTTCGTGTGCGGCGTGATCGAACCC
>DATMDU010000103.1:0-1485 GCA_035557535.1 Pyrinomonadaceae bacterium | reverse complement strand
AGTCGTGCTCGGCCGGTAGGCCTCGAATGTTTAGTGTTGATTGTTCAGTAGTGTCCGGACGTTAATCGAACAGATTCAGCTGATTAGCTGCAAGGCGCTGAATATCGTCGGTGATGATGTTGTTAAGTAACTGATCCAACGGGATTCGCTCGAACATGGTGAGACTCAAGATCTGTAGCATTTCATAAAGGCTCGCGGCAAGGTTGAGGCGCTTCTTGACGATGGCAACGAGCACGTAAACCGAGACCGCGATCCAGATTTGTGTTTTGACGGCGTTCTCCGAAGTGCCGAAGAAAACCTTGATACGAAGATGCTGCTTGATCCATTTGAAGAACAATTCGACCTGCCACCGGCATCGGTAAAGCTCGGTGATGGTGATGGCGGGCAATGCGAAATTGTTGGTGAGGAATACCAGTCGCTTGCCGGTCTCGGGGTCCTTGAATTGGATGCGACGCAGTGGCGTGTCGAAGTCTTGGCGCGAGTAGAAGCCCGTGAGGACGATGGTCTGGTCGCAGATCAACCCCGTGCTGCGATCGACCGGATGCGAATAGCGACGCTGGGCTTTGAGATTGGATTTGGCGCGCGTCACAAAGAAACTGCCCGCCTCGTGAAGGCGATGAAGCCGCTCGAAATCGATATAGCCGCGGTCCATGATGTAGAAGGCGCCGGGCTCGGGCAGCAACAGGTCGAGCACATTGACGTCGTGGAGCTTGCCATCGCTGATGTGCAGGAAGGTGGGGATGTTGCCGCGCAGGTCCAACAGCGTGTGCAGCTTGATGGCCGCTTTGGTCGAGCGAAACGGCGCCCACGGAAACACCGACAGGCACAGATCGATGGTGCTGGCATCCAGCGCGTAGACTGTCTCTTTCAGATCGACGCCAAACGGTTCCCCCGCATAAAGACGGCGAGCGATCCCAATGAGCGACTGGGCATAGTCGGCGTAGATGCGCCAGTCGCGCACTTCGTTGGCATCGGCAAGCGTGCTGCGCGAGACCCGGCTCTTGATGCCCATGTGGTAGAGCTTGGCTGCTTGCGCGCGCAGGCAGGCTTCGATATCGCGCAGGCTTTCTCGATAGGTGAACTGCGCGAACGCCATACACAGATATTGGTCGAGACAGGAGAACGTCTTCACCTTGTGCTCGCCACCATAGCGAGCTACGCAACGCCGAAACGTTGTCAGCGGAAGATGCTGCGTCAGTTGTGCGAACACGAGCTTGCCCCAGTTCATCGATGTCCCCTGCGAGTAAGTTCCTCGCAGGGTCGCAAATCGACGTGGGGCAGTTCAAATCGAGACCAAGAAAAATCATGAGTTACTTATTTCCGATCAACCAATTATCCCGTTCCGGCCGCTCAACGTCCGGACAGCAGTGACCAGCTTTAATTACTTCGCCTCGGCAAGCGGCGCCAAGGCGAAGAAGACGGCGGGCGACAGTAAAAATGTCGCACTGGTCTCCAAGACTCTTGCTTGAACGGCTCGACACAGCC
>DATMDU010000102.1:0-3006 GCA_035557535.1 Pyrinomonadaceae bacterium | reverse complement strand
GCAACTACTGAGGATGTCAGACAAGAAGGTGGAGAAGCACATTCGCTTCATTGGAGCCACCGGTGCCCAGCCGGGCGAGGATGGCAAGCCGTTCAACGCCAGGCTGATCCGTGGTCGCTACGCGATGCTCTGCTTCGTCACGAACCGACGCGGCGCAAAGCCTCACATGCTGAAGGGCATGATTCATCGCTTCAACGTCGATGTTCCCTGGGGCTAGAAGCCTCTGCACGAGCGCGGAAACTCATTTTGTCGAACCGGCGCCTTCCAGGGGGCGCCGGTTCCGCGCTGGGTTTGTGGTCACCCCTCCTTCTTGGGGCCGACCTTGTCGATCGAGATTCGGATTATCAGCCGTTTCTGCTCTTGCATTGCGGATCGGTACTCATCCCAGTCGGGGTGCTCTCCGGATATCCGTCGGTAGTAGTCGACCAACCTCTCCATCGCGTCCGGCATTGAAATCAAATCCGCCGCGCCGTCGATCTGTATCCACTTGCCATAGAAAGTGTCGGAGAAAACACAAAGCGTGGCCCTTGGGTCGCGCCGCAGATTGCGAACCTTGAAAGCGGTCTCTCTACTGCTGATGACGACATAACCATCGCCATCAATTCCGACTGTGACCGGTGATGTCTGCAGACCGTCGCCGGCCTTACGAGTCACCAACACCGATCTGTGGTTCTTGCTCACGAAGTCAAGAGCGTCGTCGCGATTCATATCGGATCCCCTTTGCCAAGAAGAGTGAGCTTATGGATCAATGACCATCCTTCCAAGTCGCTTGGGCGCGATCAGAAGATAGCTGTCGCGGATCAGTTCCGAAATCTCATCCCAGTCAATCACCGGTAGATCGAGATAAAGGCCCACCCATCCGCGCGGGCCAACGTAGGCCGGGATGAAGAATCGTTCGGGTTCGGCAGCGACAAGCTCCTGGTTCTCGTGGGGTGCCACTTTGCAGTTGAGCGCCACTCGCCCGTCGCCGTGATGGTCATCCAGATAGTAGGCGAACGTCTTTCCCCGTACTCGAAAGGTGATGTGCTGCTGATCCTCCACGGTGGCCTCGGGAAGCGCGCGACAGATCTCGACTACCTGACGGCGACGTTCGGGATCGGCTGCGGTCGTCGAGCCCGGTTGACTCTTTGCCATGATCGTTGAATCATCCCCCAGCGGAATGGCGGGGATGGTCGATTGGCGCTTCTCCTGTTCGTCATATTGGCAATTGAAGGACTCGGTCGACGCTCGGAGGTGAAAGATGTTTCAGGAGGCATTTCCAATTCTTACCGTCGCAGATATGCAGGCCACTCTCGAGTTCTACCGCGATCAGCTCGAGTTCACCGAGATCTATCGTTTCCCTGACCAGGGCGATCCGGTGTACGTGGGACTCGAGCTTGGCTCGTCCCGTCTGGGAATTGGTGCAGATCAGAGTGCTCTAACGGGAGAAGGGCGACCGAACGCGATCGACCGTCCGTTCGATCTGTGGGTGTATGCGGACGACTGCGACGTTGCCCTCGAACGCCTGCGATTGTCGGGAGTGCAGGTAGTCGAGGAACCAGCGGATCAGCCCTGGGGTGAGCGAATCGCACGCGTGAACGATCCGGATGGCAACCGAGTCATTGTTGCGGCACGCAGCGTTTGATTCGTCCGTCACTTGCAAGGAAAGCTCACCACTTTTATCCGACGCGCTTGACCTAAGAGTTATTCCCAATTCCTTCCGTTGATGACCCCGGTCGCTTTGTGCGATTGTCTGAGCGCGCTAAATGGAGACCGAAAGCAACCGATGGAACTAAGCAATGAACGATGAGTGTCGTTGCTGATATTCATTGGGAAATTTTCCTTGGTTTGCCTAGGTGCCTATCGGGCAATGACCGAACAACAATGAGTTGGGTTCGGTGCCCATAGGCGCTCCTTAATGTTTTGCAGGTGAGCCTTTCGCGGGGTCCGCCACAACGGGGGTAGCTAAATTGAAGAAGAAGTTGCTTGAGCCTGGTTCTGTTGGGCGCGGATTGCGTTGCCTTCTGCCGCTAATTGTTCTTAGTTTCTTATTGCCAGTTTCATCAAGTGGCGCTGTCGCCAGCACTGAAGCTGTCGCACAGGTGCCGCTATGGGAAAGCTTCGAGGGCTCGGTGCAGAACTCGAAGCACTACTCGGATCCTTACGATGGTGTCACTCTTGAGGTGACCTACACGCGTCCAGATGGGACCTCTCTGCCGTTTTGGGGTTTCTATGACGGTGGCACCACCTGGCGTTTCAGGATGATGTGCGATCGACTAGGAACGTGGAGTTACAGCGCCCGTTTTTCTGACGGCACCTCTGGCGGCTCGGGATCCTTCGAGTGCCTCAACTCGAGCGCCGATGGCAGGTTCTCGGACTATCTGCCAAATCCCCTGTGGTTCGGACGCTCGGGGAGTCCTCCTGAGCTCGTCAGGAGCTTCCACGTCGGAGATCGTTTCTTTGCCAGCAACTGGGATGATCCTCAGAATCCCAATGACGGCAACAAGAGAACGGCATTCCTCAACTGGGCTCAGCAACAGGGATACAACACGCTCTCGGTCGCGTCTCATTACCTGGCGCGGGACGACGAAGGCAGAGCGGATGGCTGGACACTGCCCGACCTTTGGAACGGCACTACGCAGCGACCTCAGGCCGCCGCGTTTCAACAGGCAGAAGTAATACTCGACGACCTCATGTCGAGAGGGATGAGCGTTTACTCCTTCGCAGGATTCTTTGGCAAGGATTCGGACGCACCCACAAACGGCGCCGAGCAAGAGGAGTACATCCGCTACACGCTTGCACGACTCGCCCCCTATTCCAATGTTCTGTTGAATGTCGGCGGACCTGAGCCCACGTTGAGCATGACAAAAGATCAAGTTGATGCGCTGGGTGACATGATCTCCGAACTGGATGTCTTCCGTCACCCCCTGTCCGCACACAACAAGATTGGGAACGACAAGTTCATCAACGAATCGTGGGCGACATATGTCACGTTGCAGGGGCCCAAGACGACCGATCTCTCTGTTC
>DATMDU010000101.1:0-1887 GCA_035557535.1 Pyrinomonadaceae bacterium | reverse complement strand
CGACGATGCGGTCAATTGCTACCGGGAGAATTTGTTTTCCGAGCGCGGGAAAGATCGACGACTGTTCGACGAAGCCGAAGAGTGGATCCTTACGCCGGGCGGCGATCGGGCTTTTTCTTTTGACAATGTCTGCGAATCCCTCGGCTTAAATCCAGAATATTTGCGCCGCGGACTGCAGCGATGGAAGGAGAACCATCATAAAACCGAGCTGCCGAGCGCGGCCTAACACTAGGATAGGCTGGCCAGCTGACCTAGCAGGTTGCTGAAAAAAGCCCTTTAGAGAAATAGCAATAGTTGAAGGACGAGAATTTTGTGGGTAAGTCAGTTGGCGAGGGTATAAACATGGGCATGAAGAGCGAATATGTCGGTGGCGATGGCTGTATAAGCACGACTGTCAGCTCTCGCAACATCCTTTTAGTCCCTCTGGCAACTGGATTAGACCGCCGCCAACTTCGCCAAGCGCAAAAGATTATATGCCGCTCCTACCCACCAAGCCGCCAATTGCGTTCTATCGGTGCCTCGATAACGCGTTTTTCTAAATCCTCCCACTGTCTTGGTCCAGCCGAAGATCTCCTCGATTCTCTTTCGTATCCGTTGACTGATGGTGTAGCTCTGGTGGCGCGTGGTGCGGCCGTCAATAGCCGAACCGCCCTTGCGCTTGGTGTTGGCGGCCACATGGGGAACAATCTTGCGGCTGCGCAGAAAATCAACAAAGCCGTGGGTGTCGTAGTTCTTGTCCGCTCCCAACGATTTAACTCGGGCACCCTTTCGGCGCTGACGTTTGATCATCTCCTCGGCCGCCTCGCGCTCTGCGGTGCCAGTAGCCTGAGTGATTTTCAGGTCAACCAACAGCCCGTTTCGGTTCTCCATCAACGCATGCGCTGCGTAACACAGCTTGGCCTCTTTGCCTGGTCCCTTTTTAGCCAGAAGGCTCTCGGGGTCGGTGGTCGATTCATGGGTATCGTTACTGCGTTTCTCACCGTGAAAATCCACCCAACGATTACCCGGGTCTCCCTGGTCGTTGTCCCCCGAACGATCTTCTCCCTTGGGGCGAAAGCTCTTGAGACTGGCCCATGCCTCGATCAGAGTCCCGTCCACGCTAAAATGGTCCTCGCTGATCAGGTTGGCTTGTCGCGCTTGGCTGACCACCTCATCGAAAAACAATCGCCCAACTTCATGTTCCATCAACCGATCGCGGTTCTTGCTAAACACCGTAGCATCGAAACTCTCTTCCTCAAGCTCCATGTCCAAGAACCATCGAAACAACAGGTTGTACCCCAATTGCTCGCAGAACTGCCGCTCGCTGCGCACCGAGTACAACGCGACGAGCAACAGAGACTTCAGAACCCTCTCAGGCGCAATCGACGGTCGCCCGACTTGAGAATACATCCGGTTAAATACCCGCGACAATTCCGCCAGCCGTTGATCGGCCAGCGCTTTGATTCCTCTGAGCGGATGGTTGCCTGGGATCCGATCCTCAATGGAAATGACAGCCCACAGGCTCGTTTGTTTATCTTGCAAACCGCGCATCATCGCCTCCCAAGATTCAATCGGCGGCATCTTAACATGCGACGGCATTTTCATGTTACAAAAACTTCTACAACTCGGGGTTTTTCAGCAGCCTGCTAGGTGAATGCATTACATAATCAGGCCCGATCATCGGATTTACTTTTTCAGTGCGTTTGGACCGTTACCGAAGGGTATTTGGTGATCAAATGCCGATATGCGGCAGTTTTTCGAACAAAAATGGTCGCAACTTGGTCGGAATAAATAGGGTGCCAATCCGACTGATCCATTAATGCCGCCGACAGAGCGGTTTTAGTCTGGAAGAAAACCCAGGAGACATCATAGCGATTTAGAATTTCTTTCCAACCAGGTTGCAGCCCA
>DATMDU010000099.1:0-1986 GCA_035557535.1 Pyrinomonadaceae bacterium | reverse complement strand
GGACCGGAGTTGGCTTTGAGAATTCGACGGCACTCAGAAGCAAATGAATCGAGTGTAAAAAGTCATGATGGCCCTCCATTCCGATTTAAGCACTGTTTAAGCAGAACCGATAATCCCTTTCAAGTAGTCATCGGGCTCAGTATGACAGCCTTATCGTCAAGCGCGCTGAACGCTCTCAAGCGGGCGGGTACTCTTTCAGTCGTGTTAGCGGCGGTTTGACTTCACGCCTCGCTAGTGTGGGTAAACGAATCTTCCGGTTGTGTGGACATCCGCCATGTGCTGTGACTCCTACATGCAATCGGCTTTTTAGCACAGTCACAAGCTGTTTCTTCGGTACATCTAATCCTATGCCTAGAAAAGAGATATTCGCTATGCTAATTTCTCTCTTCTGGCAACAGCAAATCTGGATCGGAGCTTAGGGGTGGACTGCGCCCCATTGACTGGAGAGAAAATCTAGGAATTTGAGGAGGGGTGTGATCGGCTCAACCAGCGGGTAATATGGACCCGCGAGAAGGAGTCGATCGATGGGAAAACAACGACGGAAGTTTGACACGGGGTTCAAGCAACAGATTGTTGGGGAAGTGGAATCAGGGCTGTTGTCAGTCAGTGCCGCCAGCCGCAAGTACCAGATCTCTGGCAGTGTGATCGATCGTTGGCGACAACAAGTCCGGCAAGGAGGACTTGAGGCCGGACCTTCGGTTCGTGAGAAGTTGTTGGAACGGGAGAACCGCGAGCTCAAGGAGAAGCTGGCCGAGCTATATCTGGAGGTGGATCACTTAAAAAAACTCGGGGACTGGCTACGACGGCACAAAAGCGTCAGTACCTCCATGATCACCGCGCAGAGTTTGTCTCGATTACCCAAGGGACCGAAATCATGAACCTGGCATCGAGCAGTTATTACTACAAGCCCACAACCGACGTAGATGGACAAGCCCAGAGCGATGCCGAGCTCAGGGATCATATCGAACGGATACAGGGAGAGTTTGCGGGCTACGGTTATCGGCGTCTTGGCAAGCAGCTTCGCCGTGAGGGGATCTGTGTCAACGACAAACGGATTCGCCGTGTGCAGCGACAATACCAGCTATTCCCCATACGCTGGCAGAGTTTTAAGATCGCCACCACCGATTCCAATCATAGGCACAAGGTGTATCCGAATCTATTAGCGGAACTGACACTGACCGGGACCAACCAGGCCTGGGTGGCCGACATCACTTACATCCGAATCTTGAAGGGGTTTGTCTATCTTGCAGCCCTGCTGGATCGCTATTCTCGTAAGGTGATCGGCTGGGCGATCTCCAAGCGCATTGATGCCGAGCTGTGTTTGGTGGCTCTTAAAATCGCCCTGGACACACGCCAACCCCCGCGTGAATGTATTCATCACTCCGATCGTGGTGTGCAGTACGCCTGTCATGAGTACGTGGCCATGCTCGACGCAGCGAACATGAAGATCAGCATGTCGCGCACAGGCAACCCTTACGACAACGCCCACATGGAGTCGTTCTTCAAAACGTTAAAGTACGAGGAAGTGCATCTGTCGAACTATGAGACCTTCGATGATGTCACCCAACGGCTTCCCCATTTCATCGAGGAGGTGTACAACAAGAAACGGTTACATTCGGCCCTGGGGTACTTACCCCCGGAGGAATACGAGCTGGCAACTCAACAAATGAAAACTGCCGATCACGCTCCCCTCAAATCTCGGTGAAAACTCTCCAGTTGGAGGGGCGCGGTCCACCCATGACCTTTACTGACTACTTGCGTCAAGAAGTCGGTGGTCGTAGGAGTTCGTTCGCGTTAACAGTTAGGGGGAGAGTTGTCACCCCTCCGATGGGGTCCATCGAACTTGGCTCTACCTACAATTGGATAAAGTTTGTCTTAGAAGCAATTGGATTTTTAGCTGGTGGAGCTTTAGCAGGATTATTCTTTGTAACTATGTGTGACAAATATCTATCGCGTCGTGAACAAGAGAGATTCACGCAAGGTTTC
>DATMDU010000098.1:0-2095 GCA_035557535.1 Pyrinomonadaceae bacterium | reverse complement strand
CTAGCGACCGATAGTGAACCAGTACCGTGAGGGAAAGGTGAAAAGCACCCCTGTGAGGGGAGTGAAAGAGTACCTGAAACCGTATGCCTACAAGCAGTCGGAGGGCTATAGCGGAGCAATCCGCCATGCCTGACGACGTGCCTTTTGCATAATGAGCCGGCTAGTTAATCTCAGTGGCAAGGTTAAGCACAAGCGAGCCGTAGCGAAAGCGAGTCCGAAATGGGCGTTAGAGTCGCTGGGATTAGACGCGAAGCGAGATGATCTACCCTTGGCCAGGATGAAGCGCGGGTAACACCGCGTGGAGGTCCGAACCGGTGTTAGTTGAAAATAGCTCGGATGAGCTGAGGGTAGGGGTGAAAGGCTAATCAAATTTCGTGATTGCCCGTTCTCCTCGAAATGCCTTTAGGGGCAGCCTCGGATGGTCGGCGATGGTGGTAGAGCACTGAATGGACTAGGGGCCTTACCAGGTTACTGAATCCAATCAAACTTCGAATGCCATCGACACGTAATCCGGGAGTGAGACAGTGGGGGCTAAGCTCCATTGTCGAAAGGGAAACAGCCCAGACATGCATCTAAGGTCCCTAATTCAATGCTAAGTGGGAAAGGATCTGAAGACGCTCAGACAACCAGGAGGTTGGCTTAGAAGCAGCCATCCTTTAAAGAAAGCGTAATAGCTCACTGGTCAAGCGGCTTTGGGCCGACAATGTAACGGGGCTCAAGCATTGAACCGAAGATCATGACAGGTGGATCTTGCGAGGTCCACCTTTGGTAGAGGAGCGTTCTCTCTGCAGTGAAGTCAGACCGACAAGGACTGGTGGAGCTGAGAGAAGTGACCCTGCCGGCATAAGTAGCGAGAAGGGAAGTGAGAATCTTCCCCGCCGTAAACCTAAGGATTCCTGAGGTAGGTTCGTCCGCTCAGGGTTAGTCGGGAGCTAACGCGAGGCCGAAAGGCGTAGCGGATGCACATCCGGTTAATATTCCGGAACTACTGACAGATCGTTATCACGATGGGGGGACGCAGGAAGCTATGCGGGCCTGGCATTGGATGTCCAGGTTTAGACATGTAGGGGGAACAGACAGGCAAATCCGTTTGTTCATATTCCCTGAGGTGTTATAGCGAAGGCCGCAAGGCCTATAAAGCCGCAGACGCTACGCTGCCGAGAAAAGCCTCTAAGGAGATCTGTAAGTACCCGTACCGCAAACCGACACAGGTAGGTGAGGAGAAAATCCTCAGGCGCAAGTGAGAATCATCGTTTAGGAACTAGGCAAAATGACCCCGTAACTTCGGGATAAGGGGTGCTCAACAGCGTTAGTGACCACGCGTCACGAAGCGCCACATGAGTTGCAATAAAGAGGGTCAAGCGACTGTTTACTAAAAACACAGGGCTCTGCTAAGTCGAAAACGACGTATAGGGTCTGACGCCTGCCCGGTGCCGGAAGGTTAAAAGGAGAGGTCAGCCGCAAGGTGAAGCCTTGAATTGAAGCCCCGGTAAACGGCGGCCGTAACTATAACGGTCCTAAGGTAGCGAAATTCCTTGTCGGGTAAGTTCCGACCTGCACGAATGGCGTAACGATTTGACCGCTGTCTCAACGATGAACGCTGCGAATTTGTGGTACCGGTGAAGACGCCGGTTGCCCGCCATAAGACGAAAAGACCCCGTGCACCTTTACTGCACCTTAGTAGTGAATGTTGACGCCGTATGCGCAGCATAGGTGGGAGACGTTGATCCCAGGCTCTCGGGCTTGGGGGAGTCACCAGTGAGATACCACCCTTACGACTTCGACGTTCTAACTGAAACCCATTATCTGGGTTCAGGACACTGCTAGGCGGGTAGTTTGACTGGGGCGGTCGCCTCCTAAACTGTAACGGAGGCGCACGAAGGTTCGCTCAGGCTGTTTGGAAACCAGCCTTAGAGTGCAAAGGCATAAGCGAGCTTAACTGCGAGACCTACAAGTCGAGCAGATGCGAAAGCAGGTCTTAGTGATCCGGTGGTCCCGCATGGAAGGGCCATCGCTCAACGGATAAAAGGTACGCCGGGGATAACAGGCTGATCTGGGCCAAGAGTTCACATCGACGCCCAGGTTTGGCACCTCG
>DATMDU010000097.1:0-2500 GCA_035557535.1 Pyrinomonadaceae bacterium | reverse complement strand
TTTGGAGGATGAAGGACGTAGTAAATGTGAATTTACGATGATCGTCGCGTATAGGAAAGTCAATTTAAGACAGACTCAAGACAGAAAAAAAAACAAAATTATGTGGTGAAACTGAACTGATTAACTATATTCGCGAAATAAATAAGTTAAACAAAAGGAAAAGAAACAAGAAATTAGTTACATGCTGGATATGGTAATGTTCGCGCAAACGTGTGTGCATTATGTATATTTGGTGATACTATTGTGTACTCTGGAAGGATAGGGTACAGAAAGATAGGTGTTAATGGCAGATAGAAGACTTGTATGTATGCTTGTTTATGTAGCAATACATATTCAAAACATACAAACAGACACAGAACATACAAGGAAGTGTCAAATCAGATCTTTAGACTCATCAGAAAGTGTTCATGCGGGTACCAAAGTAACTTCACAGAAATGCGAAGAATTTAGGTGTGCAAAGACGCCGGTTGGGGAATGACTAGGCTTGGTAAGCGATGAAGGACGTGGCAAGCTGCGATATGCCTGGGGGAGGTGCATGCGACCGCTGATCCCGGGATTTCCGAATGAGACCTCTCTTTACACTCCCTTGCTTGCGCTTGGGAGGGCGAACTGTCCGAAGTGAAGCATCTGAGTAGGACGAGGAGGAGAAATCAAGCGAGATTCCGTTAGTAGCGGCGAGCGAAAACGGAAGAGCCTAAACTGAATCTGCTATGGTAACATGGTAGAGATGTGGTGTGTTATAGTGTATAGGATCCTGCTCCTCTAGTTGAGGTGCACTGGAACGTGCTGGCAGAGAGGGTGATACCCCCGTAAACGAACGGGGGTGGGATTCTGCTATAATAAGAGTAACTGGCCTTGGCAGTGGCCAGTGAAGGTGGGTGAAAGTAGCATCCAAGGCTAAATATTAACCAAGACCGATAGTATACTAGTACCGTGAGGGAAAGTTGAAAAGTACCCCGGAAGGGGGGTGAAAAGCGCCTGAAACCAACCGGTTACCGACGTGTAGGGCTTGAAAGGATTATGGTAGAGATTCCGTAAGGAATTGAAGCCTTCCAGAGTCCTATGTTCCGTCTAGAAACACGGGCCAGGGAGCTTGCTGTTATGGCGAGTTTAACCTTTAACAAAGGGAAGACGAAGGGAAACCAAATTCGCGCAACATAACCTGCGAGGCGATAGATTTGAAAGAGTCTTAGTCATAGCAGTAAGGCTAGAAACCGGACGATCTATTCCTGGACAAGACGAAGGTGGGCGAAAGTCCACTGGAGGTCTGAAGGGGTCCTGACGTGCAAATCGGTCCTCTGATCTGGGATTAGGGGTCAAAAACCAATCTAGTCCGGTGATCGCTAGTTCCCGTCGAAGTGGATCGCAGTCCTGCCTTGGTGGAGATGGCTTGTATTGTAGAGCACCGATCGGACGGTAAGGGCTCGAAAGGGCTCGCCGCCCATTCGAACTCCGAATATACAAGCGTCATAGAAGCCAGGAGGCGGGTTTATGTGGGGTAAGCCTCATAACCGAAAGGGGGACAACCCAGACTAAAGTTAAGGCCCCGGAATGTCTGCTAAGTGTCAAACTAAAGGGTGTCCTTGAGCAAAGACAGCAGGAAGGTAGGCTCAGAAGCAGCCATTCTTTAAAGAGTGCGTAACAGCTCACCTGCCGAGCTTGGGGGCCCCGAAAATGGACGGGGCTCAAGTAGACTGCCGATACTTTAGACCACCGACAATGTCGGTGCGTGGTAGACGGGCGTAGTGTTCGGGTAGAAGCTGGGCTGTGAAGTCCAGTGGACTGAACTAACTATTGCAGATCCTGGTGGTAGTAACAGCATAGCCGGGTGAGAATCTCGGCGACCGCAAGGGCAAGGGTTTCCCGGCAATGCGTCGTCAGCCGGGAGTTAGCCGGTCCTAAGAGCAGCCTCAACAGAGCTGTCCGAATGGGAAACTTGTTAATATTCAAGTGCCTTGAACGGATCGTTCTTACCTGCCTTGTTGCTTCAGGATAGGGTAAGCAGAACCGTCGTTTTGTCTAAGTTTTCGAGCATGGGGGAGTGCTGTAATGGCGAGATCCTATGCGAGGAGCGAATGGCCCGCCGCAAGGTGGGTTTGCTCAAGTCCAGGAGACATTGAAAGCAAGGTCAGGGAGATCCTTTCAAGACCGTACCGAGAACCGACACTGGTGCCCTGGCTTAGTAGGCTAAGGTCTGTCGGGCATACCGTAAGGCGAGGGAACTCGGCAAAATAGCTCCGTACCTAAGGTATAAGGAGTGCCTGCAGCTTTTGCGAGGAGCAGGAGCTGCAGGTCGCAGTGACTAGGGGGTCCCGACTGTTTAATAAAAACACAGGTGGCCGCCAGTCCGAAAGGATGAGTATGGCCTCTGTATCCTGGCCAGTGGCGGTACCTAAAACCTGGGTTCAACTGGGCTAAGGGCCGCTAAACGCCGGGAGTAACTCTGACTCTCTTAAGGTAGCCAAATGCCTTGTCGGGTAAGTTCCGACGTGCATGAATG
>DATMDU010000096.1:0-1875 GCA_035557535.1 Pyrinomonadaceae bacterium | reverse complement strand
GCTCATGAAGTGGGGTTTGGTCCCGTCGTGGGCATCTGACCCAAGCATCGGTAACCGGAGGATCAATACACGCGCAGAGACTGCTGGAGAAACATCAAGCACTCGTGCTTTGTCCATGGCCAGCAGAACTGATGGAAGCCCAGGACGTTTCCAGTTTGTGAACTCGCCTGAACCAGACTGTGTAAAGCCGCTTCCGCCGGGTTACGTGCAACGCGGGCAATTATCGCTGGTGTGATGGATGAAGCGAAGACCGAGACATACAGAACTTTCAGATTTACAGTGGCAACCTAGCGTGCGGTTGCATTTATTCTTTGGGTTGCGGTAAACCCCGGCGATGGGTTGCGCCGATCTCCATTGCTGTGACCCGCTAATTCGGATGGGAAGAGCAAGTCTTTGGAAGAAATTAGAAACGTGTTTTCCCTTGAGAAGTTCGAGAAGATTGTCGAGAACTAGAAGAAACGGGCGGGATCGCCTCCGAATATAACCCAAGCTCTCGCGCTTTTTTGCAACACGAATGACAAACCGTCATATCGAGTAGAGTAACGCCATTCTCTTCGCTGGTCACTCGGTAAGGCTTGTCGGTGACTATCGCATCACAGTGTCTACAAAAGAATTTCATGGCCATTATTTCTGCAAGAGGAATGCCGATAATCGCTTCATCTCAAATGACCAGGCTGACCAAACAATCACACGAATGCGAATGCTGCCAAGTGGCCAGTGGCTGGAAACTCAGGCGCACACTGTCTGATTTGGCCCACAATTCGGTCTGGCGTCTACGGTCTTGATTTCTTTCCTCTTCCTCGACTAGCCCATCCTTCCCAACTGGAAGGGTAATCGAGCTAAAAAGCGAATAAAATCAATTTGTACAGTCAAAAGGTCTCCACTACATTGGGCTTGATGTCATTAGTGCACCCGTTGGCCGCCAGCAGTGATTCGGGGTGGCGGCTGGGGCGGCAATGTTAGCTTGAGTTGTTCTAACAGAAGATTGTGATCGGTGTCGGGCTCGGTGTAGCGGCTGAGAATCAAAGTTCGGCCATCGGTGGTGGGAAACTTGACGTCGAGCATCTGCAGGGTGGCAAACTTATCGAGCACTGAACGAGGAGTCAGTCCAGCGGCCACAGGGCGTAGCCGCGCCCTCAGCGTGACGTGCAGACAATAAGCCATAAACGCCACAAAGATGTGCGCTTCGATGCGGGACTGAAGCTGATGATAAATCGGACGCAATTGTAGATCGTCCTTCAAGTTTTTGAAGGCCGCTTCGATCTCGACCAGCTGAATGTAGAACTGCCAGAGTTGAGCCGGGTCTTTGCCCGACAAATTGGTACGTAGCAGGTAGCGGCCCTCGCGCCGACGCACTTCTGCGAGCTTTTGCCGATTGAGCTGAAAGGAGAAAGTGACATTTGTAGAGCGGGGTTCTGATGTAGGCATAGCGATGTCGATCAGTCGCCAGGCCGCCGGATATTTTCCCTTGGCCGCTCCCAGTTTGAGCAGCAACGTTTGGCTACTGTTAAATTTCATCTGATGCAGTTCTTTGAGCCGTTTGAAGAGCGCTCTGAGTTGACGGCGACGCATGGCGCGTTCTTTGTCGATGCGGGGGTGACTCTTGGCCAGGACGTAGAGTTCTTGCTCTCGGGCTAACAGTTTCACTTCGACGCCGCTACGCACAGCTTGCCAGGGCACCGAAAGCAGCTCTTGTTCCAATTTACTGAGCCTCCCTTTGGGCGTGCCCACCAAGTAGTAAACCGGCGGATCGCTCTGACGCATCTCAGTGAGCACTTCCTCGGTGGGAATGCCGCGGTCCATCACCCAGATGCGCTCGGCTTTGCCATATTGCTTCTCGATCTTGTCGAGAAACTCCCTGAGCGTGGTGCTGTC
>DATMDU010000095.1:0-2062 GCA_035557535.1 Pyrinomonadaceae bacterium | reverse complement strand
GATTCTCACGGCTGGACGCCTCCCGCCTCCAGGAAGGGAGAAGTACGCCCGAAGATCGAGGATAAACTTCGAACTACCTGGCAAAACGCTTTATTACGCCCTTCTGCACAGCCAAACGGGGCGAATCCTGCGCGGAAGACGTCGCAACACCGGTTTACGCGATGTGAAGAGGAGGTCTCCGCTGATCTTCTATCTACACTCGGGTGGAACCTATTCTGGGCGGAACCTATTCTGGGCGAGACAGAACTTTGAACCGGGATAATCCGTGCCGCCCAACCGATACCGCCGTTCAGCGGCGTGGTCCCGAGCGTAAGCGAAGGCCACGTCCGCCTCATCTCACGTGGAGCGGCGGAGAATGTCGATCGCAAACTGATACCAACCCAGAGCCGTCAACGCACATGGCCGCACACGTCGCAGTTCCTCCATCGCTGCTGCGACAGACAGTCCCGCCTCCCGCACGAGGTAGTAGGCGAGAAGGAGTCCAGTCCGATCCTTGCCCGACGAACAATGCACGACTGTTGCGCGGCCATCCCTCATCTGCTGCTGGAGGAAGGCGTAGGCTAAAGGCAGCGCCCGCAGGCAAATCTCGTCGTCACCGGGTTGCGGTGGCGCGTTCTCGGACAGTGGAATGCAGGCGTAGACGATGCCGCATGCTTCGAAGTCTTCAGGATGGCACAACAGACCGTCGTTAACCGACAAGATCGCGCCGATGCCTGCGTCGCGCATCGCCGCCAAGTTCCACGGAATACGGTCCGGACCTGGTCTACCCGCGAGCTTTCCGGCAATGACCCAGAAGACATTCTCCATGAGGTTCCATACTCCGTTCGCCCAACGCTATGGCCCTAAGCGGCGGGCTGCCTTTGCCACCAAAACCGCGTTACGGCAACATCGATTACTATACCACCGCCAGTTGATAGTGCGTCGGCCGTCCGCTTGAGGGCTCGGGTTAGCCGCTGCTTTTGATGCAGTTCGATATATATGTATTCATAGCACCCAACCGCCTCAGTTTAAGGGTCGACCCGGCGAAGCGGGGGTGTCACCCGGAACTGATGGTTGGACACCGTCAAAAGCAACCAGTAGTAGGAACGAACCTAGCTCTTCGCTCCAGAACACATAGGACGGCAACCCTCCAACCTTTCCCACAAAGCAGGTCATGTAACTCTTCGGGGTTCCGCGAGGCAAATGCATGGGTTCCAGCACATCCACGGGCAAGGGAATTTCCTTCCACAACGTCACAGGAAATCGTCTGGCAAAGTCCGAGGAGGACAGCTTCGTTTCAATGAACAGCCTAGAGTCTATGCCCTGGTGTGTCTTCCATAGGCGAGTACCGTCTAGCTCAGGGCTGGGCGAGCCTAGCAGGTTGACAAGTAGAGCCTTTGAGCGGCTCTCAATTTCCTCCTTCTCCGCCGCGGTGGCGTCGTAATAAGGCTCAGCATCAACAGGGTACACCGGAAGCATTCCCATTTTGGTAACATACTCGAGCATGAACATATTGAAGTCCTTGGCGTAGGACTCCAATTTCTTTAGGCGGGCTGTGCCCTCGGCTCCGTAGACATAGTCGCACGCTGGATCCAACTTTGATGGTCCGCCCTTCTGGTATGGAGAAGGTAGGAACTGAAACTCCTCCGCATCTGGAACCACGGCACCGCACTCGGGAATAGCCATAAAACGCGTATCCCCCGCAGCCGCGGCCCGCTGCACCAGCTCCTGAGGAGGGATGGAGAGAATCTTTTCAGGCTCAGATGCATGTGCTAGTGCTCCGCCAGCGAATAATGCCAAGGTAACAAGCACGAGTCGTACTTTCATGGTTCCCCCCATATTACGATCAGGCGGCTAACGGTACCAAGCTCAGTGGTGCCGGGCGTGACGGCACTCAGACGAATGCTCCCATGGCCGGCCCGGCACCCACTGCAGCGCAGGTGGTAAGTATCCCCCGGCAGAGCCGGGGGCTTTAGAGTATGTGAGCCGCTCAAAGCGGCTGGAAGGGGTCGCTAACGCGACCCCTCATGGTTTGAGCCACCGTTCCGGTGGCAGTTTATCGCCACAGCCCGAGTTGGTCCTG
>DATMDU010000094.1:0-44726 GCA_035557535.1 Pyrinomonadaceae bacterium | reverse complement strand
GGCGGATCGTCATCGCTGGCGATTGCATGTATCGGCGCGCTCAATCGCCTCGTTGGTAACCGGTACGACGAACGCAAGTTCATCACCATCGCCGCCAACGTGGAAACGACAGTCATTCGAGTGCCCGCTGGTTTTCAGGATTATTATGCTGCCCAATATGGCGGTGCTTCATGCATCCACTTTCGCGCCGATGGAATTGAGCGAGAAGCCATCGAAATTGACGCAGCAAAACTGGAAAGCCGCATTGCTATTTGTTACACGGGCGAGCCGCGTCTCTCCGGCACCAACAACTGGGAGATTTTTAAACGCCACATTGATGGCGACGCCGAACTCTTTGAACTGTTTGACGGCATTCGCGATTCGACCATGCGCATGCGCGCCGCAGTGTTGAATGACGATTGGGACGAAGTGCGTGAAACAATGCGCGCCGGTTACCCGAACCGGAAACGACTGGCGCCCGGAGTGACTACTCCGCAAATGGACCGTCTGGTTGAGAAAGCGTTGGCCAAGGGCGCTGAGGCCGCGAAGGTTTGCGGCGCGGGCGGAGGCGGCTGCATCGCGTTCCTTTGTGCTGAAGGACGGAAAGCCGACGTGGAAAAAGCGCTCATGACGGAAGACGGCGCCGAGGTGCTCGACTGGAAATTTTCGCGCGAGGGTTTGGTGGTCTCGGAGTCTTAGTTTGCTATACCTGGTTTGGATTCCGCCCTCAGGCTGACGTTTGGGATAGAACCTGCCTGAAGGCGGGCAGCTATCCGCAGCTTACACAGATGCCAAGGCTCCGCAGGTGCCAAATGTTTATAGATACCGATACAACAGCTGTAAGGCGCTCCAGCGGAGCGCAATGTGTCTCTTGACAAAAGGACTGCTCACCGCGATTTCGCTGCAGGCGGAGCGAAGCTCTTTTCTGGTCTCACGCGTTCTATGAAACATTACTTCCCTGACGGGACTTAGAGCTGTCGGATTTTGAGTTTGTCTTTCAGGAGCCTCAACGTTTTCCAGGCACGTTTCACAGCATCCAGTCGCGACGGTTCGAGTAGTAGGAAGGCGAACGATTTGGGTAGCGCTTCTTGTATTCTTTGTAGCGCGCAGCCAGTTGTTCGTAGCGCTTGTCAGACGAACTAAGAGGGCGATGCGGCAACTCGCGCAAGTGATTTTCAATCTTCGACATGTTTCGCGAAGAGAATCGCCAGTCGTAATTCCCCAAATCGTAAAGGTTGGTTAGGCCGTAGCCTTTTATCCTGCCGGAAAAGTCCACGTAGGGATCGAAATAACTCCAGGTCAAATCCCTGAGCGAGCGATAACGCGGTTTGCGTCCATGTAATCCAATATCTCGCGAACGCCCAATCGAGCCCCACAATCCGCCCTTCTGAAAAACAAAAATCACGTGATCGAGCAGATCCACTGATTCGATATCAAGCAGTAGAGGCGGAAACCCGTGTTGCTCCAGGATCACGGCCGCGCCGACGGCCGCTTCCAGGCAATGGGCTTCGTTTCGCCGCAAAGCCTCGCGCAAGGAGCGCAACGTTCCGCCTTCGCGTTCCCAGTTGTAGGGCATCAAGCTGAAGAAGCGCTGCACTTTCGCCGGCGTATCGAGAGACTTGATTAACCCCCACTCGGGTTTGGTAAACGACTCTCTGGGCGGCTTATTCATTCCAGGTTGGTTATTACTCATGCGGAGGTCCGATGGAGTCAGTACCACCACGCGGTAGCGGGTGGGTCTTATGGATTGGGGATTGACGATTTCGGTTTCATGATTGCTCCTTGCGAGAGGCCAATCGCAAATCCGCAATCGAGATTCCGCAGTCGGCCCACCCGCTACCGCGTAGTGGTACTGACCTCACTGCGCCGCTGAATGACTAGTGGACGCTGGCTTTACTGATTACTGTCTGCTAATGAGCTATTAGCAGATGAAATCCGTAAAGGCAAAAGGCTCGTACTTACCGGGCAGCGGCCGCTCTTGCTTCGAGTGCCTCCGGTGTTGTAAGACTGATATCAGTAATCGTCGATCAGGAGCAGTCGGAGAGGGCTCATTCAGCCGCGACTGCGGGGGCACTGGCTGCCACTAAACAACTCCCACAGGGTAGCGATTAAGGGGTCGCAATAAATCAATGGAAAACAATACTTCGGCGCGGCAAATGAGTCGCGGCGAACAGGAAACGGAAACCGAGGCCGCGAGATTGATCGAACACATCGAGGATGCGCTTGCCATAGTAGCCATTCAATCAACCACGGATGACGAATCACTGGATGGAGCCGCCGATCGGATCGAACGCGCCGCGCGTGATTTGTCTGTAGCGTTGCGCGAGCTGGCACATGAGCGTCGGATTGCCGCAAACTCTGTTAAATAAACGCGGACTGCATGCCCTCCGCGCGTCACAAGTTTCACCTTAAATCTCTGGAGACTTTATGACTTCAAGTCGCACGCAAGCAGCAGACGAAAAAGGCGCCACTCCGGCTGCTAAAGATTCATCGAAGCCATTAAGCAAAAACGCTCACCTGCTCAATTGGGTCGAGAAGATGGCTGTTCTTACCAAGCCGGACGCAATTCATTGGGTTGACGGTTCGCCCGAAGAGGACGAAGCGCTGAAGGCGCAGATGGTCGCCGGCGGAACATTCACCAAGCTCAACGAAGAATTGTGGCCCGGTTGTTACTACGCACGTTCCCATCCAAGCGATGTGGCGCGCGTCGAAGATCGCACCTACATCTGCTCACTTTCCAAAGATGCGGCCGGCCCAACCAATAACTGGGAAGAGCCCTACAAGATGCGACGCAAACTCAAAGAGCTTTTCGATGGCTCAATGCGCGGGCGCACCATGTACGTACTGCCGTTCAGTATGGGACCGATCGGGTCACCCATGTCGCAAATTGGAGTTCAACTCACTGATTCTCCCTACGTCGTGGTCAACATGCGCATCATGGCGCGTATCGGCCTGCCGATTTATGCGGAGATCGACAAAGACTACAAACGCGTCGTGCCCTGCATGCATTCAGTCGGCGCGCCACTCGAGCCCGGCCAGGTTGATGTGCCCTGGCCCTGCAATAAAGAGAAGTACATCGTCCATTTCCCTGAGACGCGCGAGATTTGGTCTTACGGCTCCGGCTACGGCGGGAATGCATTGCTGGGTAAGAAGTGTTTCGCGCTGCGCATCGCTTCAAACATTGCGCGCGATGAGGGTTGGATGGCCGAACACATGCTGATCGTCGGCGTCGAGAATCCACAGGGTGAAAAAACCTATGTGACTGCGGCGTTTCCCAGCGCTTGCGGTAAGACAAATTTCGCGATGCTGATTCCGCCCGAAGGATTTGAGGGTTGGAAAGTTTGGACTGTCGGCGACGACATCGCATGGATCAAGCCTGACGATCAAGGACGCCTGCGCGCCATCAACCCCGAGGCGGGATTCTTTGGAGTTGCGCCGGGTACGTCTGCGAAAACCAATCCCAACGCGATGATTGCGCTAGCGAAGAATTCAATTTTCACGAATGTGGCCTTGACGCCGGAAGGTGGCGTCTGGTGGGAAGGCATGACTGACGAGCAGCCCGCGGAATGCATGGACTGGCAGGGAAATAAATGGACTCCCGCAATCGCCAAGGAAACAGGCGCAAAGGCCGCGCATCCCAACGCGCGTTTTACCGCTCCGGCGTCGCAGTGTCCGACCATCGATCCGGACTGGGAAAATCCCAGCGGCGTTCCGATCAACGCAATTATTTTTGGTGGACGACGCGCGACCACGATGCCGTTGGTCTATCAGTCGTTCAATTGGAGCTCAGGCGTTTACATCGGGGCGACAATGGGATCGGAAATGACCGCAGCCGCCGCGGGCACGATTGGCAAAGTGCGCCGCGATCCGATGGCCATGTTGCCCTTCTGCGGTTATCACATGGGCGACTATTTCCGACACTGGATTCGCATGCAGCGTTCGCTCAGTGAAACACCGAAGATTTTTCACGTGAACTGGTTCCGCAAAGACGCGGACGGAAAATTCATGTGGCCCGGGTTTGGCGAGAACATGCGGGTGTTGAAATGGATCGTCGATCGCGCTCGCGGTCGCGCCCTCGGCAAGGAAACGCCGATCGGCTGGATGCCGCACTACGAAGACATGGAATGGAAGGGGCTCGACTTCCCGAAAGAGAAGTTTGACGAGCTGCAGGCGTTCGATCGCGCGGCCTGGCGCGAGGAAGTGCTCGGTCACGAAGAGCTTTTCCTGGACCTACACGACCGGCTCCCGCCTGAAACAATTTACGAGCGCGAGTTGCTCATCTGCCGGCTCTAAAAATTCCAACCCGCGGCAGCGGGTGGCAGCGTTAAGCCTGGGGTGGAGCCTAACGAAACCCCAGGTTAAAGACCCAAGATCCATTAGCCCGCTACGCGGGCTCGACCCTCACGACTCTTTGGATAGAGCGACGCTGATCCTTGGCTGATAACATCCGAACTACGTCTGGGGCACGCAAGCTAACCCGGCGGCCAGCTCATCGGACGTCCGCCGAGGACATGCATGTGAAGATGGGAAACGGACTGACCGGCGCCAGCGCCAGTATTGATCACCGTGCGGTAGCCGCCATCTGCGAGCCCGTCGTTGTTGGCGACCCGAGCCACCACTCGCAGCATATGGCCCAACGCCGGTTCCTGTCGTTTCGCAGCATCGTCGAGCGAGTCAATGTGCTCGATTGGAATGACGAGCAGATGAATTGGCGCTTGCGGATTGATATCTCGAATGACAATCGCATGCTCATCACGGTAAGCGATGTCCGCAGCGATCTCACCGGCGATCATGCGGCAGAATATACAGTTCTCTTGTGACATATCTCTTATCCTTATAACGCAAACTGTTAGTTTGCGTATTCAATGAAACTCCAGGTCTTGCTAAACAATCCGTTTTGCGTTACCCGATTTCGGAATGGGCGTCTTGCGCTAATGGCGCCGTGACAGACTCTCGGATGCGCTCAATATCAGCACCAACCGCTCGGAGTTTCGCCTCAATCTTTTCATATCCACGATCAATGTGATAGACGCGGTCGATGATTGTTTCCCCGCTCGCTACCAGACCGGCAAGTACAAGCGACGCAGAAGCACGCAAATCGGAGGCAATCAAGGGCGCGCCGGTTAGCGGCGTGGGTCCGGTAACTGATGCAGTGTGACCATCGATGGAAATGTGCGCGCCCATCCGCTGCAGTTCCGAAGCATGCATAAAGCGGTTTTCGAACACAGTTTCTGCGATAGCTGCATGACCCTCGGCCTGAGTCATTAACGCCATGTACTGCGCCTGCATGTCAGTAGGAAACTGCGGATACGGTTCAGTTCTGACATCCCTGGCGATTAACGCACGACCGCGGGAGACGCGTAGCGTGCTCGGATTGAGTTCTTCGATCTCCACTCCACTCTCCCGGAATTTATCAATCACGGCGCCCAGATGAAGCGGCTCGCAATCTCTTATTTCAAGTTCTCCATTTGTGATTGCTGCTGCCGTGATGAATGTGCCGGTTTCGATCCGGTCAGGGATGATGGTGTGTTCGGCGCCTCCGAGAGCTTCGACGCCTTCGACCTCCATACGGCTGGTTCCTGCACCACGAACTCGCGCGCCCATCTTGTTCAGAAGTTCGGCAAGGTCACTGATCTCCGGCTCGCAGGCTGCGTTGTGCAACACGGTCAGCCCGCGCGCGAGGCTTGCGGCCATCATCAGATTTTCAGTGCCCGTCACCGTAACTTTATCAAAATTGATCTCGCTGCCGATGAGGCGCCCGCCTTTTGGCGCGCGTGCGATTACATTTCCCGATTCAAGCCGCACTTCAGCGCCCAGTTTCTCAAACGCCCTGAGATGAAGATCGATGGGTCGCGTGCCGATCGCACAGCCGCCGGGAAGTGAAACCTTGGCCTTACCAAAACGAGCAAGCAAAGGTCCCAGGGCCAGCACCGATGCGCGCATCGTTCTCACCAGCTCGTATGGCGCTTCAAAAAGTTCGATCTGCCGCGCGGTGATCTTATGCGTCCTTAGCTCGGGCGTCAGCACCGTTGCTCCCAGGTCTTCAAGCAAACGCCTCTGGGTGATGATGTCTTTCGCGTAAGGCAGATTGTGAAGTGTTACGGTCTCAGCGCTGAGCACGGCAGCCGCCATGCACGGAAGGGCTGAGTTTTTTGCCCCGCTAATCGAGATCCGACCCTTGAGCGGGCGCCCGCCGGTAATCCGAAATTTATCCACGATGGAAATAGATTAGTGGAAAAGTCCGAAAGGTAAAAGCGTAACGCAAACTGTTAGTTTGCGTTGTCGTGACATAGTTCGGGCCGCTCGCAAACTAACTTTGCGTTACATAAGCTTTTGTAACGCAACAGTGCGAGGAATACCCTGCAGGTCGGAGTAAATATCCAGGAGCTTCCACGATCCGGCACTCAAGATAGGGGCGATCAACTTTTCAACCGCGTCGCTTTGATCAAACCCAATTTCAAAAAGAAAGTAACCTCCGGGTTTCAAATAGACTCCAACGTCAGCGAGCAAGCGACGAATGATCGAGAGGCCGTCAGCGCCCGCTTCCAGCGCCAGGTGTGGTTCATAATCGCGCACCTCGCGCTGTAAGCCTTCGAGATCGCTCGCCGGGATATATGGCGGATTGGAAACGATCAAGTCGAACAACCTCTCTTCCTGCTTAACTTCGGCGAAGCAATCTGAAATCAAAAATTCAAGGCGATCGCTGACGTTATGTTTTGCAGCGTTTCGTTTGGCTATCTCTATGGCTGCCGGAGAAATATCGATGGCCAGGCCGCGAGCGTTTTGTCGTTCGTGAAGGAGAGTGATGGCCACGCAGCCTGAGCCGGTGCCGACATCACAAATGAGAGTTTCTGCTTCGACGTGTGGCAGAAGTCGGAGGGCTGTTTCAACCATCAACTCGGTCTCGGGCCGCGGTATCAACACTGCCGGCGTGACTTCAAAATCGAGGTTGAAGAATTCCTGATGGCCCGTGATGTATTGCAGTGGTTTTCCTTTCGCCCGGTCCTCTATCAAACGGGCAAACATCTCCGCCTGATCCGAAGTGATTTCATCTTCAGCATGGCTGATGATGAAAGTGCGGTCGCGCCCGAGCACGCAGCCGAGCAGCGAACCGGCCTCACGTCTCGCTTCAGCCACATCAGCTTTGCGTAGCTTGTTTGTTCCCTGCAATAGTGCTTCAGCGATTGTCATTAATAGCTTGATCTGGCTCAAGATTGTAAATAGCTAACTCTTTTGGCTATAGTAACGTTCATAAGTAAGCAACAGAAGTTGGTTGACTTCGGACTGCGCTCGGAACAGTGCGCGCGATTTTCAGGAACGTGTCTCGCATTGTGAGTTTCTTCTAGGCACAAGGACGAGTCTCGTTCTTTCCGTAAGCGACAGGACCTCCAGGCCATTTGGCTTCGGAGGTTCTGGCGTTAAAGGGGCACACAGTTTAACAACGTTGCGACTTTTCACATTCGCAGGAGAAGCGGTGGCACCACTTTCAAAGGCACTCTTGTTATTCGCGATGAATTGGCTCGACGCACAGTTAACCATACTGTGGGTGCGCATGAATGTGGCCACTGAAGGAAACGGTTTAATGGCCACCGTCCTGAACCTCGGTGAACTCCCGTTCCTCGCCGTAAAGCTGGCTGTCGGCGCTTTCGCCGGTTATGTCCTCTATCGTTTTGCTGAACATCCGATGGCCCGTCGCGGAATGCAGGTGGTGTTAGGACTCTATATCGCGTTGATGGGTGTGCATGCCGTCACCGGGTTTTCTGCGCTGGGGTGGGAAGCTCCAGCGACGGTGCTTACCTATTTTGTCAGCCTTCCGAATGCTTTCGTTGCTCTCTTCACTTAGTGCCAAACCACCCCGGTATCGTTCTCAAGTTTCTAAATCCAACTAACTCAATCGCCAAAAAAAGGAACCTTCAGCTCAATTGTTCGTTAGGGGCCATTGGTTCAAGCCTATCTGGTGCGGAGATCTGCTTGCTTCTTGCGGATATCCGGGCAAAAGCCCAAAATAATGCTCTGTCGTTACCGGACCGGAAGACGATAATTCGCGCAACGGCCACGGACGGCTTTGCATCTCAGCACTGCGCTCTAGTTGATGTTTGCATTACCAAAGCAAGGTGAGAGTTAAAACTATGTATAGAATTTCAGCCCGCCAAATATTGATCATCGCATTAATTTCCGGATTGTTTGCCGCCGGTACAGTCGCGGTTGTAGACCGTGTGGCGCACAAGATTAATCCGCCGGGCGCAGCCTTTACTGAAGCCCCTCCGGCGGGTATCACTGATCCAGCCTCCGCTCCGGATGAACAAAACAACATCGAGATTTACCGCACGCTGTCGCCCGGCGTCGTGAATGTTCACTCAACTACTTACGCCCGCGACTTTTTCGGGTTTGTTGACGCGCGCGAGGGTTCAGGTTCCGGCTCGATCCTCGACCAGGAAGGAAATATCCTGACGAACTATCACGTGATCGAAAACGCGCAAAAGCTCTCCGTCAGTTTGGGTGGTCAAAAAGATTATCCGGCAAAACTGATCGGTGGCGATCCGGATACCGATCTGGCAGTTATCAGACTTTTGGAAAAACCGCGTGAACCTTTGACGGTGATTTCCCTGGGCGACTCCGACAAACTCTCGGTTGGCCAGAAGGTCTTGGCAATCGGAAATCCGTTTGGTCTGGATCGAACGTTGACCACTGGCGTAATCAGCGGACTTCAGCGACCAATTCGCGCCCGCAACAATCGACCCATCGAAGGCGCGATTCAAACTGACGCCTCGATCAATCCCGGCAACTCCGGTGGACCATTGCTCGACTCACACGGGCGTATGATTGGAATAAACTCGCAAATTCTTTCGCCGTCAGGCGCATCAGCAGGCGTGGGCTTCGCAGTTCCGGTTAATATCGCGAAGCGCATCGTGCCGCAGTTGATTCGCAGTGGCACGGTCACCAGACCAAAACTCGACTTCGTTCCTCGCGACATCGAGACCATCAAAGGTCAGGTTGAACTGCCAGTGTCGGACGGCGTGATGGTCTGGCAGGTTGCGCCCGGCGGTGCTGCAGCTACTGCAGGTCTGCGCGGAGTAGCGCAAACGGAGGATGGCGAAGTTGCCCTCGGTGACATCATTGTAAGTCTGGATGGCGAAAAGGTCGCGAACTCAGATGACCTCTATCGCCTGCTTGAGAAACATCAACCGGGACAAACTGTCCGCGTGGAGATCGTGCGCAATGGCAGACGCCTGACAGTTTCCGTGCGACTGGCTGCGTCAAGCGACAACCGGCGCGGGTTCCGGCGACAAACAGATTAGAGATCGGAGGTCAGAAGTCAGAAGTCAGAAGTCAGCAAGTAGTAACCTCTTCGTATCCTTCATTCCTGATCTCTGATTTCTGATCTCTGATCGCTGAATTCTGACTTCTGACCTCTGATCGCTGATCTCTGATCGCTGACTTCTGACCCCTGAATCGTGAATCAATCAAACCACTTTTTTGATCTGGGTTACGGCTGGCTCTGCAAACACTGCAGCGCCGAAGACGGCGAAAACGCGCGCCAGCAAGGTGGATCGACCAAAGCCAACTTACCTCACGGATTGCCGCTCGCAAGTTGGACTGATTCCTCTCATCACACTCTAACTTGCCCTCGCTGCCACATCGAAGAAACGATTGCAAGCAGCTGACCCGTTTAGCTACTTCGAGGCCGTTGCTAATTCATCACTACCCTTTTTTCGCTTCACCAAACTCGGATTTGTAATCTCTAAAGCTGCGCTGAATCACATCCAGCGCCTCGGCTCTGTCGTACACATCAGCAATTTCCACGCGTCTGGGAGCGTCAGCCGGCAATTGTTTATAACTTAGGAAATAGTGCTTTAGGCGATCGACGAGAGCCTTTGGACACCCGTTGATATCTTTGATATGTCCGTACGCAAGGTCGGATTGCAACACCGCAATGATCTTGTCGTCAGCCTGTTGGCCATCAATCATTCGCAGGCCGCCGATTGGTTCCGCATTAAGAAAGAAGTTTCCCTGAGCAAAGGTTTTTTCAGTCAGAACACAGATATCCAATGGATCACCGTCGCCCTGGATCCCCTCAGCTCCAGTTCGATTGGCACAGAGCTGTGCGACCAGTGCGCCGCAATAGCTCTGCGGAATGAAGCCGTATAACGAAGGGCACATAGAAGAAAATCTCTGCGGGCGATCGACGCGCAGATGACCAGAGTTTTTATCCAACTCGTACTTAACTGCATCAGTGGGCACAATTTCTATATAAGCGTTGATGGTCTCAGGGGCATTCGCTCCCGGGCTCACTCCGTGCCACGGGTGCGCTTGAAACATAAGGTTCAGATGGCTGAGGGTAGCGTCAGCATTGGACATGCGCTTGGGCCTTTCTGCTTCTGCGTGTTTTCCGAAAGTGTTAGAATCCTATCCTCGCTGTTAACCGTTTTCAAACCCAAAGCTGTTCGCTCAAACGTATGGCAACATCAATAGACGTGATCGGTAATGCACACGCGCGCGTAATTTCCCTGCGCTGGATCATCAGCGCGAGCGACGATCTGGTCTGGTTCATCGGCTCAGTTGCGTCCAGTTATGCGTTACTCATTCTTTACGTCTCCGGAGTGGTGCCACTCGTCCCAATGGTTGCGCTCTGGGCTATCCTGATTGATGCGCCCCATGTCTTCGGCACATTTTCCCGCACTTACTTCGATCGCACCGAACGCCAGGGTCGCGGCCGGCTATTGTGGGGTTCGCTACTCTTTTTTGCAGTTGGGCCAATCATGGTGCTCGCCGGCGCTGGGCTCGTCTTCTTTTTCCTGGCCGCGCTTTGGGCCTACTACCACCTCGTCAAACAGCACTACGGTTTCATGGTGCTCTACAAGAAGAAAAACAATGATCTCGCGCCGGTTGATAATGCGCTCGACCGTCTATTGTTGCTGTTTGCTTTCAACTACCCGTTTGTGGCGTTTATCGCCGGCGATGCGGAAGCGATGGCCCGAGTGCCGGCGGCACTTCAGTCCGGCGTATCGATTCTGGCTACGATTCTGCTGATTGCGACTATCCTACTGGCCGGCGCGTGGGCCGTGCGCCAAGTCCAGCGCGCTGTCACCGGAGCACCGCTGAACGTCCCGAAATATCTGTTGCTTGCCGCTGCGATCCCAATGCATTGGATTGTCTTGTTGACGCCAATGCCGCATAAACCAATTGCCATCGTCGCGATTCTGACCATTTACCACAACCTGCAATACCATCGCCTGATTTGGTTTCACAATCAAAAATACACAGCTGGAAGCGTCGCTGGGAGCGCCGGCATCCTGCCTGCAACACGCCAAAAATACGGCGCGGCCGAATTCATCAGTCGCCGTCTCCTTTTTTACATCGCGTGCGGAATTCTTTTCGGCTTGATTTACCAGGGACCAAGACAGTTTCTCGGCTACACACATTTGCGAAACGACGTTGGCGGCGCATCTCATTCACTACCAACACAGCTAGGCATTTCATTCCTCTGGGGCTACGCCTTCATCCATTACTATCTCGACTCGAAAATCTGGCGCGTCCGCCGCGATCCATCAGTCGGCAAAGCGCTGAACATGGCTTAAGAAACTTGCGGCCTGCGCGTCTATCGCTTTCAGCTTCATGGCCAAGTACGAATTCGTCACTAACTGGCAATTCAACGCTCCGCGCGAGCGAGTTTGGGGTTTGATCTTTGATCCTGAACGCTGGCCGGAGTGGTGGCGCGGCGTTGAAAGAGTGGAGAAGCTCAAAGAAGGCGATGCGAACCACGTCGGCGCCATCCACCGTTACACCTGGAAAAGCAAACTTCCCTACCGGCTAATTTTCGAAATGGAAACCACCCGCGTCGAACCGTGTTCCTTGCTCGAAGGCCGGGCGATTGGAGAACTACAGGGCGTGGGACGTTGGCAGTTTTCGAGCGAGGGGAATGATGCGGTGACGTCGGTTCGTTACGACTGGAAAGTTGAAACTACAAAGGCCTGGATGAACATCATAGCGCCGCTCGCCCGTCCGTTTTTCAGTTGGAACCACAACGTGATTATGGGTTGGGGTGAAGAGGGACTCGCGAAGCGTCTCCGCTCGTAATGTCACTTAGAAACTCAGTGACCACCTTCGTAAAGGCTTCCGGATACTCTTCGTGTGGCAAGTGCCCGCACTCACGAAAAACGAACATTTGCGAATTTGGCAGTTTCTCCTGAAGCTCTTCGCCATGCTCCAGCGGCACCTCGCGGTCGGCGTCACCCCAGAGCACCAGGGTTGGCAAATTGATCAGATGCGCATCACGAGAAACGCGATCCGCATCCCATCGCCGGACAGTGCGAATTATCGCTCGATGCGTTCCGCGCGTTTGCAAAGGCAGATGCCGGGCATTCACTCGGCGCTCATCAAGCACCCATTCATGACGATCGTACACACGCTTCATCCGCGAGCGCAGCAACCGGCGCGACCCCACCAGCAATGGCGAAATGACGTCGCCGATGATCGGAGATCCAAAAAGCCGCATCAGCAGATAGCGCGTGGGTTTATTATTCGTGACCGCGCCAACCAGCACTAACTTCTCCACCAGTTCGGGGTGGTCCAGCGCAATCGTCGCCGCCACCGCGCCGCCGTAGGAACTGCCGACAATCGCCGCCCGTTCAATTCCAAGTTGCTCCAGCAAACCTATAATTATGCGGGCCTGGGAAGCGATGGTGTAATCGAGATCGCGAGGTTTTCCAGAGTAACCATAACCAGGCAGGTCGGGGGCGATAACTCTAAACCCGGCCGCAGCCAGTTCCAGCAGCACTTTGCTCCATACCAAATTTGACGAAGCAAACCCGTGGATCAGAATCATTGGCGGCGCGTCGCTCCGGCCAGCTTCCTGGTAGTGAACCCTCACTCCGTCAACTTCCGCGAAACGTGAATAGTCAGCATGGAAAACTGCTTCGCGATTTTTCTCCCAGTCGACATCGCGCGGACGAAGCCACAGCTTGGCCGCCACAAAGGCCAAAGCGGACGCCGAAATGCCTGCTATCCAATACCGTTTCTTCATGAAGCCTTGTCTCGCGCGATGACTACAGATGGGTGTAGCAAGTTTCGGGCGCCGTCGAATTTTCCAACTGCAACCAATCGACCAATGTTGTCACGCATCCGCACGTGTTCCCCGTCGCTCCAATCCGCGCCGGCTATCGTGTTTGCAACTTCCACCGCCATTCCATTTCGCGCGCGTCGCAAATCGTCGTCTCCCAGGTCCACAAAAGGGAAACGCGCCAGACCGTCGTCCGGCAAACACATAACCTGGCCCAACGATTCCTCGGCCAGGTGCACTTTCAACTGTTCCAGAGTGATAGCGTTCTGAATTCTGAAATCTCCAGCTCGAGTGCGGCGTAACTCAGCCAGATGTGCGCCGACGCCCAGTCGCTTTCCAAAATCTTCCGCCAGAGTTCGGACATAAGTTCCCGCGGAACAGACAACGCGCACTTCAAAATCGAACGTGCCGTCACGATTATCCTTCAGCAACTCCTGGGTTGGCTTACTGGCGACACTAATCGGCTCAAACTCATAGATGCAAACGCTGACGGGCTTTCGTTCGACTTCCTCGCCGCGCCTGGCGAGTTCGTAAAGTCTACGGCCCCCTTGCTTCTTCGCCGAAAACATCGGCGGCACCTGATCAATCTCACCACGCAAGGCAGCCAGAGCCGCCTCGATTTCCTTCGCAGCTTCTTCGCTTACCAATCGCGCCGGACCCACTGCATCCTGACTCGCTGGAATTGGCTGCCCGGTCCTGTCGCCGGTATCTGTCGCATAACCGAGGCGAATCACAGCCTCATATTCTTTTTCGACGCCACTGAGAAACTGCGCCAGTCGAGTGGCGCGACCAACCATAATCGCGAGTACGCCAGTCGCAAATGGATCGAGCGTCCCGGTGTGGCCCACGCGTCTCATGCGAAGAAGCCACCGTACCTCGGCCACAACATCGTGCGAGGTCAGGCCCGCCGGCTTGTCGATAACCAGAAATCCATCCATCGCTGCATTGTAGTTCCGCGCCGAGCGCTTGGCGATTCTGCTACGCGCCTCCCGCGCGCTATTTACGGTGCTCAATGCATCCTTGGGGATCAATGCTAAAACTTAACAACAAGAAGTCAGAACCGGGAGCGGTAGCGACCGGGTAAAGGTGCGAACAAAGACCCAGCGATCCTAAAAGGTCTTTTTGAATTGCCCTGAAACTCTCCTTGTGCAATTGACCCGGTCGCTACCGCTCCCGGTCTGACTTCTCGTGGCCCAAGGTCTTCTTTGTGATTAAATACAAGCATGCGGCGGGTGAACTCAAGGAAGCCAAAATCCGATTCGGAAACTAGGCCGGTGGCGCCTGAGAAAATGCGCGAGCGCACATTTCAACGTGCTGCGAAGCTGCTCGCCGCCAAGCCGCGCTCCATCGCAGAACTGCGCGAACGGCTGCTGGAAAGCCCGTCCACTAACAAGGAAGTGGTGGAAACCGTAATCGAACGCCTCCGTGAATATGGTTATCTCGATGACGACCGCTTCGCTCTGGGTTACGCGCAATGGAAGGTGAAACAACGACCTATCGGCCGGCGCCGGCTCGAACGTGAACTGACCCTGAAGAAGGTCGAACGTACAGTTGCCGATCAGGCCCTGGATCAAGTCTTCGAGGAAACGCCCGAAGAGGAGCTGATCGATCGAGCAATAGAAAAACGGATCCGTCTCCGCGGCGTGCCCGGGACCCGCGCCGAAGCCAAGAGTCTTTTCGATCACTTGCTGCGCCAGGGTTTCGCTTTTGAGCTCGTCGGCGACAAAGTTCGCGCAGCTTCGCGAATCGACCTGGAAGGCATCGAATAGAATTCGCGCTGAACAATCTAGCTCCCGCCTGCAACGCCGAGTTTCACCCCAACGGAAAGGCAGTTTCTTCGAGTCTAATCGCGCGTGCTAAACTCGAATCAGTCACCAATCTGCAGTTAATGCCTTCGTGCTGACTGCTGTTTGCTGTTAATGATTGCTTATTTGCCGTTGTTGACCTTTATGACTGGAAACGAAATTCGCGAAACTTTTCTGAAGTATTTTGAGCGGCAGGGCCACACGCGCGTGCGCTCGTCGCCCCTCCTGCCTGCCAACGATCCGACGTTGTTGTTCACCAACGCCGGGATGAATCAATTCAAGGATGTCTTTCTGGGCACCGAGAAGCGCGAATACGTGCGCGCCTGCTCGTCGCAAAAATGCCTGCGCGCGGGAGGCAAACACAACGATCTCGACGAGGTGGGTAAGACTGCGCGGCACCAAACGTTTTTCGAGATGCTCGGAAATTTTTCGTTTGGCGACTACTTCAAAGAAGACGCGGTCAAGTTTGCCTGGGACCTGCTCGTCAACGAATACAAGCTTGATCCGGCCCGGATGTGGTTCTCTGTTTTTGAAGGAGATGATCAGGTCGGGCCTGACGAAGAGGCTGAAAGATTTTGGGAACAGGTGGGCGCGCCGCGCGAACGAATCCTGCGCTTCGACCGCAAAGACAATTTCTGGCAGATGGGCGATACCGGTCCGTGCGGTCCATGCAGCGAAATCCATTACTACATGGGGCCAGATCCTGCCGACGCTGAGAACTGCGCGGCAAACGTGAATGGCCCAGGCGACATAATCACGGAGATTTGGAACCTGGTTTTCATGCAGTTTGATCGCAGCGAAGTTGAGCCGGGAAAATTCAAACTCACCCCGCTGCCCGCGCCGTCAGTCGACACCGGCATGGGGCTCGAACGCATCACCACGGTGCTGCAGGGCGTGAAGTCAAACTACGAAACTGATCTACTTAAGGACATCGTCGAGTTTATCGCGAGGCTGGCGGGACGGAAGTATGAGGCGGAGACGCAGGAAGGCTTTGCGATGCGCGTAATTGCCGATCACGCACGCGCTACTGCGTTCTCAATTGCGGATGGCATCCTGCCTGGCAACGAAGGCCGCAATTACGTGATCCGCAAAATCATGCGCCGCGCGATCTATCAGGGCCGCCACACGCTCGGCATGGAAAGCCTGTTCTTCAGCAAGGTCACAAACTTCGTTGTGGATCAGATGCACGAGGCCTTTCCGGAATTGGAGTCGCAGCGGGACTTCATCGATAAGATGGTCCGGCTGGAAGAGGAGCGTTTTGGCGCGACGATGACGGTGGGACTGAACAAGCTGGAGGAGTTGTTCGCTTCGACAAAGGGCGAGATGCCTGAGTTCAAAGAGTTGGGCCGCCTTTACGACACTTTTGGAACCCCAAGGGATTTGATTCGCGTTGGTCTGGAAGGCCGCGGGTTTTCAATCGATGAGGCGGAGTTTAACGACGCATTTGATGGCGCGCTCCAGAGTCTTCAGCAATCGGTTGCCACTGAAAAGGCGGGCAAAGCCAAGGCTAATCCGATCTACCCCAACGTCGCCGGCAATGTCGGGCAGTCGCAGTTCAAAGGCTATGAGGCAACGCGAGTTGAGGCGGCCAAAGTCCTCGCCTTGATCAAATCAGAGACACAGGGTGACTCGCTAAGCCAAGATGATGATGGCGAGGTCGTGCTGGATCACACTCCGTTCTATGCCGAAAGCGGGGGACAGGTTGGTGATGTAGGCAGACTAAGCAACCCACCCGCTACCGCTGGTGGTACTGACTTCATAGCGTCGGTGGTTGATACGTACTCACCAGCTCAGGGTTTGATTGTTCATAAAGTTAAGGTTGAAAAAGGTAGTTTAAAAGTCGGTGACACGGTCACGGCCGAAGTCGACGTCGAAAAGCGCGATGCCACACGACGCAATCACACGGCAACTCACCTGATGCACTCAGCGTTGCGTGAGGTGCTCGGCACCCACGTGAAGCAAGCCGGTTCAGTGGTTGCGCCAACTTACCTGCGTTTCGACTTTACCCACTATCAACCGCTGACCTCCGCCGAGATCAAAGAAATAGAAGATCTCGTTAACCATCACATCCTTCGCAATGAGCCCGTCCAAACCAATGAGATGGCGACGGAAGAAGCGATGCGTTCAGGTGCGATGGCCCTGTTTGGCGAAAAGTATGGCGAGAAAGTGCGCGTGCTTTCGATCAAGGGCTCTCGCGGCGATGAGGACATTTTTTCCAAAGAGCTTTGCGGCGGCACCCATGTGCGGGCGACCGGCGACATCGGACTATTCAAAATCACCACCGATGAATCGATAGCTTCCGGAGTGCGGCGCATCAGGGCAGTCACCGGAGTTGACGCCTTCGAGCGTTTTCGTGAATCAGAAGCAATCGTCGAACGGGTGACCTCAGGTTTGCGCACTTCCCGCGCGGAGCTTCCGGCGCAGGTCGAGCGCTTGCAGGATGAACTGAAAAAAGCCAGGCGCGAAGCTGACGAACTGCGAATGAAAATCGCGAGTGGCGCGATCAGCACGACTTCAAACGGCGATGAATCGCGCGAAGTTGCCGGCGTGCGCGTCGTGGCCCGTGAAGCCAGCGGCCTCGACTCCGCCGGCATGCGTCAGCTTTCCGACACGTTGCTCGCGCGCATCAAATCCGGCGTGGTTGTCCTGGGTCGCAGCAGCGATGGCAAAGTGTCGCTGATCGTGCGTACGTCAGCTGATCTAACCGCAAGGGTACCCGCCGGCAAAGTGATCAAAGAGTTAGCGCCGATGGTTGGCGGCAAGGGCGGCGGTAAAGCCGACATGGCCGAAGGCGGCGGCACCCAGGCAGACAAACTCGGCGAGGCGCTTGAGGCAAGCTACGCAATCGTCGAGCGCTTGTTAGGTTAGACGGATGAGAGCTTCGCACGCACGGAACCATGAAGCCGTGTTCACAAGAGCCCAGCTCAGTCCGCGCCAGCGGACGAATGAAAATAGCCCACCGATTCATCGGTGGGATCACAGTGACAAATGAAGAAAAGTCCGTGAGGCGGACGGCTGAAAATGGATGCAAGATATAGACCCTGTCAGCCGTCCGCTTCACGGACTATGCTTTATTTGCCCCTCATCATACGTAGCGCTGATCGTAATCGATTCCATGTTTCTCAAGCAGTTCTAGAAACTCCTCGCGTAAGGTCCTCTTTCGATGGTGTTCCTTTTGATTGTTAATGTACGCAACAGTTTTCGCCACTTGCGAGGCGCTGACACTAAACGCGCCATAACCTTCCTGCCATGCAAACTTTTGTGGTTTTGAAAATGAGTCGTTTATCCATTTCGACGAACCACCCTTGATAAGCTGAACCGCTTTCGCGAAACTTACCATTCCCGGAAGTGATAGCAACGCGTGAACGTGATCCGTTGTCCCGCCAATGGCGAGCGCCTTCATTCGATTTTCTCTCGCAATGCCTCCGATGTATGGGCATAGACGTGATTCCAAGTCTGAATCGATGAATGGATACCGAGTTTTCGTACTGAAAATACAATGCATTAGGTTGCTGATATAAGAGTGGGACACGGCAACTCCTTCAATCGTCCGCTGCACGGACTCTGATTTTGTTTTTTTTGGTAATCCCACCGATTAATCGGTGGGCTACTATCATTCGTCCGCTACGCGGACTGTTGGATTGTTGTCCAGGTACATTGGAGGTACCCAGAGTTGCCACGAGCGCAGCAACCCTGGGTAGCCGAACCGGCCTGCGTAATCCCCTACATGGTCTTCTGTTTCTCCGTCAGCACGATCCCCATCTTTTCGAGCGTCCCCCTGTTGAGCGTGCCGGTGTCCTTAAGGCCTTCTGCCGTCTGATATTTCTTCAGACCGTCGCGGGTAGCGTCGTCGAGTTTTCCGGTTTCCTCGCCCGAATAAAACGCACGGTCCTTCAGAATCTTTTGCGCCTGCTTGATTTGGTCCTTGTTGGCCCGGAAGATTGGTTTTCGCGGCTTCCTTGGTTTGGCCACGGTGTTGGAGTTAGAGGTGGTTGAGCTATTCGTGTTTTGCGCTGCGACGAGCATCGAGAACACGAAGAGTAGCGTTAAAGTTGCAGAGAGTATTTTTTTCATTTGGTCCTTCTTTTCAGTGAGGCGCGCAAGGGTGCGCGCGACTAACAAGAAACAGAATTGGGAAAAGCGGCCACATGATTGCCGACCAGCGTCGATACATCAATCGCCGTCCGTAACGGACCAAATTACGTTTTATACAAGGATTCTTGTGTTTGGAAGGAAGGCGCTAAACCGGAGCTACAACAATCCACGTTCTTTGACCTGGAGATACTTCTCGAGCAGTGAGGGCGCCAGCGCCGCCGCCGTCACGTCCAGCGCCAAACCACCTTGTGATTCAACCCGCCGCAACGCAGCTTCGCGCAGGTACATGATTTCCTCGGCCACCGATTGGGTGAACAGGTCGCGTGCGTTTTCCGGCACGTTACTCACCACCGCCTTCAGATCGCGATCCGCGATTGTAACTACCAGGGGAAGATGACGCGGTCTTAACAACCTTAACGAGGCGATCAACTCCTTCGAACCTTCTTCATCAACCAAATCAGTCAACAACACCACCAGCGAGCGTCGCTTGCTATGCGCCGCGATGAACTCCAACGCATGCGCATAAGAAGGTTCAATCATGTCGGGCTCGACGGCATAGAGCGCTTCCAGCGCGGCATCCATGTGATCGCGGCCACGATTGGGAGGCAGGTAGCTCTTAATCTTCCGGCCAAAAACCAGCAAGCCCGCGTTGTCGCCCGCACGCGCCGCCGCCGACATCAGCGCCAGTGCAGCATGGACCGCGGAATCCAGTTTGGTCTCCTGGTCGATGCGAGCAGTCATCAGGCGTCCGCCGTCAATGGCGATTAGAATCGTTTGGTCGCGTTCGATTTGATATTGACGCGTGGTTAACTTGCCGCGACGCGCGGTAGCAGTCCAGGAGATGTGTCGCAGTTCGTCGCCGCGCACGTAATCTCGCAGCGATTCAAACTCGCGACCTTCCCCGCGCCATGACGTCTTTCGATGTGATGCGACCAGGGAACGAGCACCGAGCGCTTTCAGTTCGGCCTCGCGAGCGCGGCGCATGTTTGGATAAACTTTCACCGAGACAGGCTCGCCCACTCGCGTCTCAACCCACACCAAACTCCATCGCGAGAGAAAACGCACGACTATTTGTCCAAACTCGAAGCGGCCGCGTTTGGGTGGAGTAATCCCGTAGACCAAAGCGGCCGACGTTTGCGCGCCAACGCGCATCGCGCCTTCACGCAAATCCGCCAACTTCATCCGGGCGGGATACTCATCTTTTATCAGCAGCGAAATTGAACGCGGCTGCGCGTTTTGCACGTTGACCCGCACTTCAGTTTTCGCGCCCACGGCAAAGCGGCCGCCAAACTCGCGAGTAATAGTCACGCCCGGTGGAAGCTTGCTGAGGCGAGCATCCACTAACGCGAAGACGATCAGCGCTACGTCATAAGCAAGCACTATCCAACGGAGCCATGGGCGACCCCATGAAAACGACAGAATAATGAAGCCGGCGGCAACGAGGAGATAGAAGAGTTTGCTGAAAACGAAGCGCATAGGAAACAGAGATCAGTGGTCAGTGGTCAGTGGTCAGTGGTCAGTATTTAGAGAGTCGATACTGACTATCCTCCTGGAAGTGTTTCGAATGTCACGTCAAAGACCCCTGACCTCTAAAGTCCAAAGCACAAAGTCCTGGCTCTGACCTCTGACCTCTGACCGTCCTACCGCGGTACTTCCGCGCTCTTGAGGATGTCGGTAATCACGGTGTCGGGCGTGGCGCCGTCGAGCTCGGCTTCCGCACGCAGGCTCAGCCGGTGACGCAGGACGGGCCGCGCTACATCGCGGATGTCGTCAGGCGTTGTAAACTCGCGGCCGCGAATCGCGGCCAGGGCCTTTGAACACAAAAGCAGCGCAACTGAAGCGCGAGGGCTGGCGCCATAGTGAATGAAAGGATGCGTTCGTGTGCGACGCACCAAATCGACTGCGTAGTGCTGCACGCCTGGCTCCATTCGCGAGGTGCTCACTTCCCGACGGCAACGAGCTATGGCATCAGCATCTGCCAGCGGTTCAATATTCACATCGTCGAGGCGTCGCGAATTGAACCCGGCATCCCAGTTTGCGACTACCTGTCGCTCGTGCGTTTCGTTGGGATAATCAAGCAGAATCTTCAGCATGAAGCGATCGAGTTGAGCCTCAGGCAGTGGATAAGTCCCTTCATACTCAATCGGATTCTCAGTTGCGAGTACAGTAAAAATTGGCGAAAGCTGATGGGCGTCACCGTCGATCGTGACCTGGCGCTCTTCCATTGCCTCCAGCAAGGCGGCTTGCGTTTTCGGAGGCGTGCGATTGATCTCATCCGCCAGAAGTATGTCGGTAAAAACCGGACCCGGACGCAAGTTGAAAGTCGATGTGGCGACGTTAAAGACGTTGGTGCCCGTAATGTCTGAAGGCATCAGGTCGGGCGTAAACTGTATGCGGCCAAAATTCGCGTTGATGATTCGCGAAAGCGTTTTTACGGTCAGCGTCTTGGCCGTACCCGGCACTCCTTCAATCAGGGCGTGGCCCTCAGCGAACAGGGCCACCAGGATTTGCTCGATGGGCTCGTCCTGTCCGACGATTATTTTGCTGAGCTCGCGCCGAATGTGATCGACGGTAGAGGAGACGTATTCAATCATAATGGTTTGGTAGTCTGATGTCTTGAACCTTAGAGCTTTATGCTTTGGACTTTGGACAAAGATCAGATGTTCTGCGCCGATTGTTTGACTTCACGCGAACGCATGCGAAGTCCCAGCGCATTCTCAACTTCGCGTAGTCGCTTTACCAGATGAATCGACTGTCGCTCGCTAATTCCTCCGCCGTTGATCGCTTCCTCTGATTGGCGCATCAGAGTTTCGATCTGGTGAGCCGTCAGGGTAGACCGCGAGGCGACTCGCGCCGCGATCTCCGCACGCGGGCTGTTGTAGTCTACGCCAGCATATCGTGCAAGCACTCGCCTCGTGCGCGAATACACATTTTCGATGGCCAAATCGTAGGCGTGTGCGCGTTGTTGAAGCTCTGCCATCGAAGCGACAAACTCCAGACTGGACCGGCGATCCACTTGCGTGAGCGGCACCGGACGCGCAAAACGTCTGCCACGCGTCCAGAGAATCAGGAGCACCAGCAAAACTGTCTGTCCGGCGATTGCCAAAACCGGAGTGCCGGCGAAGTAAGACACAAAGGCATTGCTGGTAGTTGATCGTCCCTGATGAAACTCATCGAAGGCTATGATTCCTGTTGAACTCGCACCCGAATAGGCACCCAGCAAGTTAATTGCCAGTTGCAGATTGTCTTTCAGTGCAATTCCATTGTTAGCAACCATGTAGGAATCGCTCAGCAAAATAATCCGCCCCTGTCCGTGACGGTAATCAATCAGTAGGGGTGACTGAGACGTTGCCAGGTGGACCACCGGGGCCGGCGAAACCCTGGCCGCCGATTCTTCATCGGTGGCCACGACAGGCGGTGGGGGCGCTTCCGATTCTTCGTCAAGTATGGTTTCAAAATCCGATTCTTCCTCAGCAGCCTTCTTCTTTGCCGCAGCCTGATCGAACGGGAATACTTTGATCGCGGAGAGGAATCGCGAGGGTTGCACTGTTTCAATATTGTAAGTGAGCAGCGTGGGTTGAACCGGGAGGAGCGGCTTCACGCCTTTCGTCATTAGTCCCGCGTTTGCAGGATCGTCGTCAAGGCCAGGGTAATCTACAAACTCAGTGTGAATCCGCCAATCGCCCGCCGGCGGCAGGAGCATTTCATCGGGCCGGCGATCGATAAGGACCAAACGGCCCCCGCGTGCCACCCAGCGCAATAGACTTGCGGCCTCATGCTTTTCGACGGCAACGAGTGGTCGTCCAATCAGCACGAAAGTTTGCACCTTTGGGCTTGATTCGGCGAGAAGTTGTTCCGGCGCCTCCCGCCAACGCATGACTTTGTAACCAGACTCGCTGAGGAAATCGTAGAGCGCGCGCGTCCCTGTCGAGCCTGAGTTATACGTGGAACGGTTCGGAGCCAATTCCGAATCCTGCCGCTTTTCCTCCTGAACATAGGCGAGTGAGTTGATGGCCACCAGGACTCCCAGGGCCAGCAAGATCGTAATGATGATTCCAAAACGTTGCCGCATAAACTCTAATCAGCCACAGATAAACACGGATGGAACACCGATTACCCTATGAACCACGCAACTAAAATCCCTGTTAAGCAAGGCGGAATCCTGCCGCCAATCAGCAAGAAATTTAAACGGATTTGACTTCCCATCCGTGTTCATCCGTGCATATCTGTGGCTGCCCTTCTTTCATTTCAAGAGCGCCCGTTGGTAGGCCGCGCGAAACGCCAGCCAGTCGGTTTCAGTCGCCTGGGCCAGGCCATACCAATGCAGTTCAAAGCTGTCAGTAAGCTGCTTTACATTGCCGTAGAGATGCTCGATATCCCTGACCGCGCGAAGGTAGTCTCGGTTCGTCTTATGCTGCGCGAGGCTGATGATCTTCCGGTCGCCCAACTCTAACAGGAGCGCGACGTAAGCCTTACGAATTGCAGCGCGCAACTCACCGCGACGCGCCAGGGCTTCCGCTTCCGAAAGCAGATCGACCGCAGTTTGATCAGGATCGAGTGTCTCGCCCATGATGATCCGGGCCTGCGGTTTTGTCTTTTTGCGCTTCGTCCCACGCGAACGAAGCAACCGCGGCAAGAACAATTTCGCTACAAAAATCAGCACCCCGAGCGCGAGGGCCAGCACCAGGATTTGGGCAATTGTGCTAAAAAGGCCGGCCGCCCCCGGTGACATGGTTTTCGGTCGGGGAATGAGGCTTTCCAACCACTTCATAAACTGCTGCAAATAGCGCGTGATGGCGTTCGGTTGTTTCACGGTTCGAGCGTATTCCGCCCGTCCCAGGATTTCGCGCATTCGCGCACTATCGGCCTCCTTGTTAACTGAAGCAGTCCCAGGATTCAGGACATCCGTGATTCGTTCGTCGATAGCGGAAAGGCGCTCCTTCATACGCCGCTGCAGGTCGACTCGCTCAAGGGGTTTCGCGCTCCGATATTTGTTAAGTTCATCATGAAGCCATGAATTATCAACCTTCACCTGATGATCATTCCATTCCACGGTTTCGGTGCGCGGCAAGAGCTGGAGCACTCCGTCAACAGTTTCGATGTCGCGCCTCGCGTAATCCGAAGCGGTTTCAGTTTCATCAGTCTGGGCCAGCGTGTCGAGAGCGGTAACTGATTGTTTGACGTGCCTGTGATAGGTCGAAAGTGGAATCGCAGAGGCGGCGGCGGACAAAAATGTCAGGAGGACGATTACCGGAGGCAATGCTCTTGTCAAAGCGAACCGGGCGAACCGGGCGAACCGGGTGAGCCTGGCGTGCCGGAAAGATCGTCTGCGACTTTGCATTGACATCAATCTGGACCTCAGCTTAGACCGAGCGTGTTTCCGTGAGCAGTGGACGGTGGACGCAATGGCGCTCGATTCGCTGAACCTGGCGCGGCCGAAATCGCCGGGGCCATGGGCGAAGTAAAGTTTAACTGCGGCATCTCCGTCAGGTTTTGCGAAGCCATTAGTTCGACATCATAACCTTCATGTCTGACGCGCTCGTCAATGTAAAGCAGGGAGAGGCCGAGCATCCAAACCGGGGCCAAAAGAATTTGGCTTAAAGGCTCGATGATGCTGTAAGTGATCGCATACCAGGCCGGCCATTGAGCAGCGCCAAAGGGCGATGGATCAACTCCGCTGACGTAGCCGTACCATCCGAGCGGAATCACGAGGATCATCAATGCGGAATAAGTGGTAAATGTAACGAACAAAGTCATCGCCATTAGCCGCCGCACGTTTCCCTTTGCCAAAGAAAAGCTTCGACTGACAGACTCAAAGACGCGCTTCCCTTCCACCAGCATCGCCTGTGGCACATAAACAATCCGCCCAGCCATGAAAAAGAATATCCAGAGCGCCAGCCCGGTGGCCCCGAGAAAGCCGATGATGCCGATAAGGGCGGTCACCCAGATGGGGGCCCAGGTGCTCAGGAAGATCACGCCAAAGGAAACAAAGATGACCACCATGTACCAACCGAAAAACCCCACCGACCCGGACACGCTGAGCCAGATGATCATTATCAGCGACGCCCCGAGCAGCGCCCAAAATCGGGAGCGTACCGCGGCGTAGGTCGTCCGAACAGAGACAGGTTCATTCCATAGCAGGTGAGTGACGAGATTCCTAGAAGCGCCGCCCATTACGATCAAACTAAAAATGCGACCGCCCAACATCAAGATGACGCTTACAAAAGTCAGCAGCGAGTAAATAACGAGCTCGATCGTGCTCGGAGTAGACATAAACCCGCGCCACGCGATGGCCCATAGCACCGAACCGACTGCTGAGACGAATACCGGGGGAGCAGCGATCCTGATGAGGACGAAAATATGGCGGCGATAAAGTCTGACAGCGCGATCAATGAGGTCGCCGGCGCCGAGAGGAGCAATTGAAAGTTCCGTGGTGTTGGGCATTTGACACGTACGCTCCAGGCATCGAGGTCGCCAGCCTGTAAGTTGTGACCGAATCTTAACACAGGGCCAACGCGCGAATCAGAGACCGAGCACGAAAGATTGGACGGGGGAAAGCTTTGCACAAGAACTAGGTTTATTATTCCGCAAAAGCGGACGAATGAGGTTAGCCTAGCAGTTCACCGCTGGGATGGAAGTGCAAAAGGATTTGCAGTCCGTGAAGCGGACGGCTGATGTAAGCGGAAGATCAGCTAATCGTTTCAGCCGTCCGCTTCACGGACTTCCTCTCGAATTCACCGCCAACACCCAGCGCTGAAGCGCTGGGCTACTTTCAATCGTCCGCGAACGCGGACTCAAAAAACGGTGCTTTCTGTGCAAGCCCGGCGCAGCGTGTTCGTTTTTTTTTTGAGCCGTGTTTGGCTGGTGTTAGCGAGCTAGTCGTCATTTGGTGAGGAACAAGTCGGGCTTTATTCAACGGCCCGTCGTTCAAACGCGGCGATTGCCTGAGCGAGCTCTGCCCGAGTAATCGAAGCTTCAGGACGGAAGAGTGAATCTCCGTGGAGCAAACCTTTCGAGATCGCTACCGAGACATAACCTCTCAAGTCAGACGGAATATTTCTCGCATCGAGAAATGCGAGAGGAGTGCCCGCCTTTGCTTCAGCCTCTGAACGCAAGCCGGCGGCTCTGACGAACGCAATTGCCGCCACCAGTCTGGTGACATTATCGTGGGGCCGGAAGCGGCTCCCCGGAGCCGCATCAACAAACAAAGGTCCGTTTGGCGAAGCCTGGACGCTGTCGACAAACAATTTCGACGACGCGTCCTTCACATCGCTATAGACGGTCTGGCCACTTAGATACTGCGGAACGCGCGCTCCCGCCACCAGGGCAGTTGCCAGATCCATGCGGCTGACGGTATGTTCGGGACGGAAGTGTGATCCGATGGGCCACATCGTAAAAGTACGGAGGCTTTGATAAATGTCCTCCTGTTGAGACGGGCTCAGTTGATCCATGTCGGTCATGCGCGCATGACGAGCGCGGCCTACTTCGAGCACGCCAACAAACGGTTGCGTCGTACTAAGCCCGCCGAGCGTATTTCTTACGCTTAGGCGCCAGGCGCCAGGCGCCGGCGCTTTCAATGAAACGCTTTCGCGTTTACCAGTCAATCCAGTCAGGTTTATTGCATTCGCCTGCCCGCGCAGAGACCCGAGGGGATCGAAGACCTGCAAGCTGAGATCATTCAAGCTCCATAGCGGCCCCCAACCAATTTTGACGGAAGCGAAGAGCGCATTGGTTGGAACTCTTAATGTGGTTTCGGCCGGTGTTCCGGCTTGAACGGTACCGGTGAACGTAACGAGCGGATCCTTTATGAACTGTACCTGGCCTCGATCAGCGATGCCCCGCCAGGCACCCAAACGCCGTTCAGTAAACTCGGCCCTTAGCACTGCCGCGTGGACATTCAACATTCCCGCTCCCGTTTCGTGCGGGAAATATGGAGCTAACGGAGTTGCGGTTAACTGAAGAATTTCGCGAACCTCGGCCGGAGTGAGCGAGGGATTGGCTTCGAGCATTAGGGCGATAGCGCCTGCCACCTGCGGAGCGGAAAAGCTGGTGCCATTCGCGGTGGTGTAGTTTGGTAGTTCAGAAGAACTCAGCCGATGCGCATCCGCTCCTGCCAATCCTTGCGCACCAGTGACATTGGCGATACCCGAGCCGCGAACACTGACGACATTAACGCCTGGCGCTACGAGCGTTGGACGAAATAATGCGCTGGCGAAGTCTCCTCGCGAAGAGAAGCCGGCCAATCGCCCGCGGGTATCGGTAGCTCCAACGCTGACCACCCACGGGGCAACCGCATAAGGGTTGAGCGTTTGCGCGCCTGGACCAGTGTTCCCTGCTGAAAACACAACGTTAACGCCGGCGTCGGTAAGCATCTTCGTGGCGACGTTGACCGGATCGTTTGTGTCAAAAACGGTGTTTGCGGAAAAACTACAGTTAACTACTCTGGCGGCGGTGTCCGGACTCGACAGCAAATAATCGAAGCCGTTGAGCACGTAAACGAGGGTCAGGTCACCGGCGCTGAGTCCAACCAGGCGCGCGTCCGGCGCCACGCCTGCAAACTTGCCATTCGAAAGATTGCCATTGCCCGCGATGATGCCCGCCACAAAACTGCCATGCCCGTAAAGCTGATCGGTATTCGGTAGACTTTCAGAGTTGAGCGGATAGCTGAATCCTGCGGCAACGCTCTGCGTATCCGCCAACTTAATATTCTTCACTACCCGGCCGGAGAGGTCGCCGTGCGTGCCATCAATTCCAGTATCGAGCACGGCCACAGTGACATTGCGGCCGGTGACCGGAAGCCCGCGGTTGCTATTCGTAAGCTCAGCGTCGCGCCGCGCACGGTCTACACCCGTGACCGCGCGAACTTCCGGTTCGCTGTTGAAGGTCAAGGTGCGATTTCCGTAGATGGATCGAACCGCCGGCAAGTGGGAAATTGCCACAATCTGATCTCGCGTGCCGGTAATGTTCACCATCGGCAGCGCGCGAAAACGCGTTCCGCCGGCAATCCCGATCGACTTCAAGTCTGAGAGATCGGATTCATTTGGAAGTCGGTGATAAACCACTACCGCGTTGATGCTGCTGTCATCCACGGTCTCATTTAGAAGCAGCGCCAGCTCAGGATCGACAGTCTGTAACCCGGGGCGCGGTGTGTTGTCGGCGCCTGTCATGATAATACCGTCCGCGCCGGTCATCACGATTCCGTCTGCGCCGGTCATCACAATGCCGTCAGCGCCGGTCATCACGATTCCGGTTACACCTGCGAACCGCAGGCCATTAGGAACAACCGAATAGGGGACGCCATCAGGTCCCTTGGCCTTCACCGCGTCAGCTCCGGTCATCACGATGCCATCAGCGCCGGTCATCACAATGCCGTCAGCGCCGGTCATCACGATGCCGTCAGCGTTGCGACTTACTCCGTCCGCGCCAGTCATGACGATGCCATCAGCTCCAGTCATCACAATTCCATTTGCGACTGTGATCGTGACGGAGTCAGCGGTCCGGGTGGTGCCATCAGCTCCGGTCATCACGATGCCGTCTGCACCGGTCATCACGATGCCATCAGCTCCGGTCATCACGATGCCATCCGCGTGGGAACTACGTACGCTGTTTGGGTAGGAAAAACCGTCGGCCCCGGTCACCACAATTCCATCGGCCCCGGTCATGACGATACCGTCCGCGCCGGTCATCACAATGCCGTTCGGGCCCCAGGTCAAAGCTCCGTCGGCCCCGGTCATGACGATGCCGTCTGCACCCGTCATGACGATACCGTCCGCGCCAGTCATCACAATTCCGTTTGCCGCAGTAATTGCAATGCCGGCCATCGCTGGTGAGAAGCTCATCAACAAAGACAGAACCAGCGCGATCGATTTATTCGCTTTTTTTACTATTGAACTGATGAAGACAATCATCCTGAGCAAACTATCACCTCAGTCGGATTTATCGGCGTAGTCATGCCACTTGGCTTGTTTGGGCGAGGGTGCGTTTCCGCACTTTTGCTTTTCGTATCCAAAGATCCGCTGATGTGGCGCCGCCCGGCCCTGGTCTTCCCCCTGTCCGTGGCCGAGCAACCCTTGCATGTTCCGAAAAGCGTGCTGGATTGTATGGGCTGACCCGGTCAGGTGTGTTGCGTTAGCCTTGCGGTTTCCGAATAATCAACGGAAATGGCCTGACTCGCGTTTATCTTCGCAATTCTTCATAAAGTTTCTTCGTTTCTGAGCTGGGTTCGACTCCTAGCTCCGCCTGAAATAGTCGTTTCAAACCCTCGAAGTGGTCTTTTAGCGCGCCTCGATTCCCCATTGCCGCATGGGCTCGCAGGATCAGGCAATGAATGTCCTCGCGAAACTGATCCTCGTGCAGGATCCGCTGGGCCAAACGCATTGATTTCGGCCAATCCCCGGTTTTTTGCGCAACCCCGGCAAGCGCCTCGAGCAAACGCAAATATTGTTCACGGTAATACGTCCTCTGTTCCTCAACCCAGGGCTCATAACTGCCCTGCATGAATTCGCCGCGGTAAAGCGCCACCGCGTTTTCATACGCGGCCACGGATCGATCAAACTCCCTGGCGCGGCGGGCGTTTTCACCTTCGCTCAATAAACGATCAAACTCTTCGAGATCGATTCGATAGGAAAATTCCGGGTTCAACTGATAATCGCCATCTCGATAGAGCAGGAAGTTTTGCTTTAACGGCTGATTACTGTTGAGAGCTTTCCGTATGTGGGAGACGGTCGGGTGGAAGTTCTTTTCGACCACTTCGAAATCCGTTTCTCCCCAGAAGGTATCGATGATCGTATCTTTCGAGGCGCGGTGGTGACGCCTTGAGGCTATGAAACACAGAATGTCGCGCGACCGCCGGGTGGTCCACGCGTCAACTGCCAGAGGCCGCGTTGGATCGCGCTGAATCTCGACCGGACCCAGCATGTTAATCGCAAGATCAGTGACAGGCTTACTCGTCAGTGAAATTTCTATGACCTGGACTGCCGACTTTTCGGGAAGCTGCGCAGCCTGAGAAACCTGTGCGCGCAAATCCGCCGGCAGGAGCTCGGCAATTTCTTCCGTCGAAAAAAGATCCGGATTGTTCAGCGCTTCGCGCTTAATCCAATATTCGTAGTCGTAGCGGACCGACAGATCAACTGCGCGCTTCAGGTGCTCCAACATGTTCGGTTCGTCGTTAGCCTTGAAATCACACCGGGCGATAGCTACGCAGGCCTGAGCTTCGTAGTAATAAAGGCCGTGCGAGTGAAAATACTTTAGCGCTTCCGACAGGTCACTACGCGCGGTTGCGAAATCACCTTGAGCAGTCATGATCCGGCCACGCGTGAGCGAGGCGGTGTAGTAGCTCATCTCGCCTTTCTCCAGTGGCCGGGAAGAAACGAGACGTTCAATCTGGTGGCGAGCGGCGTTAAAGTCTCCGACTTGCAAACTCAAAACCGCGCGCTCCTCAAAAAGCTCGGTCCGCGCGAGACTGATTCCAGCTTCATCATAGGCGCGTGCGGCGCGTTCGTAGTACTCGTTCGCCTTTTCAATGTCGCCCCGCTCGCGGTAGAGATTCGCGTAGGTTTCGAAAGTCTCGGCACGTGCTGCCACCAGGTTGAACAATTGGCAGCGCTCGAGTGCGTTATCCAGATGCTTTGCGGAGAGTTCGAAGTCGCCGCGATACAAGTAGCATCGAGCCATATTGAGATGGGCCACGGCTTCCTGGGGCATTGGCGCGCCCTGACGGTCTCTGGTGAGCATGCGGCGCAACCAGCGAAGCGCTTCGCCAAAGTCGCCGCGAATTCCCGCGGGGGTTCCCAGGTTGTGGGCTATCAGCCGAGTATAGTGCTCGTCGTTTTGCTCCTCGGCCAACTGCAGAGCGCTGCGGAATTCTCGTTCCGCGGGCGCCCATTCGCCCATCGCGACCAGACAAAGACCACGAGTATTGCCACATTTTGTTCGCACAGGGGAATTCGCGTCAGCTAAATCCAGGGCACGATCCAGGTAAGTGAAGGCCAGCGGAAAGTCGCCTTTTCGCCTTGCCAACGTGGCCAACGAATGCAGCGCTTCAGCTTCGCCCTCTTTGTCGTCCTGCTGTCTAAGCAGTATTGCTGCCCGGTGAAAAGTTGTTTGTGCCGCTTCATATTCACCGCGCAAGCGAGCTACTTCCGCGCGATGGGCCAATGCGCGTGGATGTGCTTCCAGGGCCGCCGCCGGAAGTGAGTCAGCCAGCAAAGCGAGTGACGACATGGCTCCCGATGAAATCCAGGCGCCGCCCTGATCCGCAATAACTGAGGCTGCGGCGTCGAAGTCGTCAGCGGAAATCAAATGTCTTACCGCTTGCTCCCAGGCGTCCCGGTCCAGAAAGTGTTTGGCACAACGCTGATGTTCGGCTACAACTCCACCCCGCCCCAATTCGCTCCGCAAGCGCCGCCGCAGGAAACTCTGAAACAGCGGGTGCAAACGATATTCTTCGCCACGTTCGTCACTGGCAACGGTCATGAAAACGTTTCGGCGGACCAGGCTTGGCAAGACTCGCGAGCAATTCATTCCGCCAAAGAGCGAGGCGCACGTTTCCAGATCAATGCGATCGATGATCGACATTTTCAGGAGGAGCTGTTGCATTTCCTCTTGCTCGTCTGAAAACACTTCCTCGGCAAAGTAGTCAAAAATATTTCGTTCCGACTGTCGCAACACATCCACGAGATCGGGAGGTTCCGGATGGTCCGCGCGAGAACTCGTCACCACTCGATGGGCCACCTGCCGCACCAACTGCAGCGCGGTAATCCAGCCGTGGGTGCGCTCGCGATATTCCGCGAGTTGTTTGGGGGTTAACTCGAGGTCGAAAACCTTGCGAAAAAGCTCCTGGGTTTCGTCGTCAGTGAACAGCAGATCGGCGCGATCAATAACTGAGTGTGGCGCGTGGGTGCGCAGTCGAGCCAGCGATAGCGGCGGCATTTCGCGGGAAATAATTACGACGTGCAATACGTCCGGCAAATACGCGAGGAGCCGATCGAGCATGGCGTGGACAGGTGTGTCCGGACCCAAGTGATGATAGTCGTCGAGGACCAGAATCAAATGCTGCTCAACTCGATCGAGGACTTCGTTCAGGAGAACATCGACGGCGCGTTCCGGGTGCTGCTCGAGTTCTCCAGTGGTCTCCTGCAAATACGAAAACATCGTCTCGCCAAAACCCGGAACCACCTGTCGAATGCCAAACGTCACGTAACCCAGGAAAACAAATGGATCGGCGTCCGTGTGGTCCAGTTGATACCAAACGAAGGGGCGTTTGTGCGTGCGCAGGAAATCTGCGACCAGAGTGGTTTTGCCGGAACCGGCATTTGCCGTAACCAGCGTGACAGGATTCGCGAGATTAGCCAGGAGCCGTTCAGTTAGGCGACCGCGAGAAAGCAGTTCGGGCGCAGGACGCGGCGGCAGCAACTTCGTGCGCAGGAAGAAACCGGGATGACTGCCAGAATTCCCAAGGCCGGCAGTTTGTCGCACGGCCGGGAGGGGCGCTTTTTGCGGGGGCTTCCCCTGCCGGGTTTTGGCCATCGACGTCCGCCTCTGGATGATGGTTTCGCGTTCGCGCAGAGTAGCATGGCCCATCGGCTTGAAGCCAATATCTCCCACTCCCGCTAGCGAAGTTGGACTGGAACCAGGCATCGCCGTAACTTATTCACTTCTCCTCAATGACCCGGCGAATTCATCTTTGTTTTTTTGACGACACTCATGCAGTCCAGAGACCCTCATTCAATGGAACTTGATCCGCAAGCCATTCTTCACTAGCACCGGTAAGCTCGTTGGCGAATCGCGCGAGCGCCGCGGCCCGACCGCGTGTGTGGTCAAGGGCAATACTTGCCTGTTCGCTCGACAACGATTTGCTCTCAAAGAGCTCCAACGCTTCCTGCCAGGTAAATGCTAGTGTTTCCTCGTCTATCACCGTGAGCGTCTGCTTTGAGCGCATCCGCCAGAACGGGGCCGCCGGCATCGTACGGGTGGTTATCAGGATGTGGACTTCGGGTGGCAACAGCGGCAAGAGCCTGCGAAAGAATGGAATCACCCATTCAAAGTCGTAAATAAGGTGCAGATCTTCGACGACTACAAGGAGCGGTTTGTCTTCACCTTCCGCAAGTTCATATGCCAGAGTTTCGGCGAGAACAGCGATGTCTTCCGGCGATGAGGTTTTGGACAATTGCGCAAATGTAGCCGTCCCGAAGTAAGGTCGCTGGCGCCTGATGCTGGCGACCAGATATTGAAAGAATATCTGGATTTCACCGTCCGGAGCGTCCACTTTATACCAGGCTACGCTGCGGTCGCAGTTTTCCGCGAAGTCGGAGGCGAGGAAAGTCTTGCCTGTGCCGGCACGGCCGCTGATGATGCTGGACGTGCAGGAAATCAAACTGCTTTCGAGGATAGCCAGCAGCCTTCCTCGGGACAGTTCTGTTTGCGCGGACGGTCTTACAATCTTTTCAACTATCAGCTCCGTGTGCGCGGGCTGGAGGTCGTTCGAGGATTCGATTAGAAACATGATTTTTGCTGAGAAACTGTGTGATTCCGTTCTCTCTTTCCCTAATGTGAGTGCCCTTTCCTATTTGTCTTCAGTACCGGAACCTTTGTATTGCAATCGGGTTGAGAAATTCTTGAGTTATTAAACACGATTGCAAAGCTACCTTGCGCCCGCCTTCCGTTAGCAAAGAGAGCCGCAGAGACTCTCTCTGCGGCACCTTGTCCGACATGCGGAGTTACGGCCTTCGACTTAGACAGTCGTGCTCCCGAACAGCGAGTTGAGTCACCGCCGGAATAGCTGTCGCAGCACTTCCCGCGCGAGGCGCATTGCCTTTTGATAGCCGAGGAATTAGAGAGGTAGGTTAGGAAATCCCTTGCGTTAATCCGGTTTTCCCAAGCTGTGCTTGATCCGAAGCCGCGAGTTCTCTGGTAGCGCTCGCCAGACAGGCAGCAACATGCGATATCCAACTCGGCGGGTGCGATAGTAAGTGCGATAGTAACGGCTGGTAAAAGAATTTCGTAAACGATAGCAATTCCGATGTGCGAGGTATTTGATCCTGGAAGCGTAGAAAGGAAGGTAGATCGGAAGTAGTTCCAATAACGCATACCGAGCGACTATATAGCCGTAGACGAGGCTCGCGACAATCGCACGCCATGGATACAGCAGCAGGTTATATCCGCGGCGATTTCCTCTCAGGCGTGTGAAAAGTTCAAACAAGCTCGCTGCAGTGCTGCGCAACGTAAACCGCTCGAGTATTAGTTTCCGACCTGCTTGGCCCATTGCTTTTCCCTGCTCGCCGCTGCGCAACATTTGCAGGATTCCGCGTGCCAGGTCGCGCGGGTTCGACGGCTCAACCAGAATTCCAGTCTCGCCATCTCTCACGATGTCAACCATGCCCCCCACCCGCGTAGCTACCGTTGGGCGTTCCATTAACAACGATTCGACTGCCCCACCCAAACATTCAACCAACGACACCTGTAAAGCTACGTCCAAAGCCCTCAATACTTCGTTAACATCGGGGCGGTAACCGGTGAAGATGACGCTGTCTTTTAACCCCAGCCTGTTAACAAGTACTTTTATGTAATCCAGATGCGCTTGGCCTGCCTCTCCGAATGCGGAACCGACCAACAAGAACTTCGCATTCGGAATTTCTTCGAGAACAAAAGGAACAGCATTCACAATGTCATCAAAACCCTTGATCCCGCGCTCGTGTACCGACTCGGGTATCCACCGGCTCTTATGCTGCTCGGCGTAGAAAAGGGCGACCTGACCGATGAGCGGCGTATCTCCTGGCCAGCCGTATTCTTCGCGAATCTTCGCCGCTTCGAATTTCTGAGGGTCAAACCGCCGCTCGTCAGGTCCGTAATGGACCAGCGCGAGCCTTTCGTCCCTGACGCCCATTTTCCGGCAGAGGTCGATTATCAACTGGCAGGTTGGAATCAATGTTGAATCCATCCAGCAGGTCGCGCGATCCATCCAGAAGGGTATGGGCGCCTGCAACTGAAAGGGCGATGCATACATTGAGAGTCGGACCGGCACATCTGCCAGCCACGCGGCAAAACGCGTAACCAGCATGGATACGAATAGATGAGATTGGACCACGTCAACTCGTTCACGGCGGACCATGCGCGCCAGGCGCAGGATCGTCGCCGGGAGCCTCAGAAACGACCAGAGTGCGTCAAAGGAAAAATCCTCTGCATAGTAAGGAATATTGTTGGCGCGCAGATTGTCGCTTAATCCTCCTTTGTCACTGCCCACTACCGCCAAAACATCGCAGCCGTAAACGTCGCGCAACTCTCGCAGTTGTTCAACCATCCACCTGCCGCCTTCGGCCGTGGCGGCTACCTGGCACACCTTGAGTTTGCGTCCAGGTTCCTGCAGGCGGTCGACTTGCGTTGGGCCATGAGACACCTCGAGGGATGGCTCTGTCATAAAGGATTACTCCGGGGTTTTGATCGCAGAGAGCTCTTATAGCATTTCAGATTATATTGCCGATATTGATTTCGCGCGGGTGGCGTCCTAATTTGAAATTCTCTGCGCCACTCCTGCGTTCTCTGCGCCTCCGCGGTGAGTGTTCCTGCGGGATGATTCACCGCTGAGACGCAGAGGCCGCTGAGACTACGCAGAGAAAGCCGAAATTAGGACACTACTCTTCGCGCGCATCAAGCTGCGGCGGTGATTTGCCGGCGCCAAAGGACTGCGTGATACACTCGCTCCGCTACAACGTTTTGACGAACCAAACCCGCGGTTGAAGAGTGGAAGAGGACGGAGCGTCGCTACTATCCGCTGGAGTCTCACCGCCTTGCGGTTATTGTTCCCCTTTAGCTCAAGGTTAGAGCAGCAAATTACAACATGATCGTTAAGACCAAAGCAGACTGGGAGAAGGATCGACCGCGCTTACTTCAAGAGCTGCGTGAATTCGCTCGCGTGATGAAGCGTCGTCCATTTCAAAATGAGCAGGGACTTCGTGGAGTAAGTGCGTTTGCTTTGTATTGGTTTATCAAACAGGTAAAGCCCACGATTGTTTTTGAGGTTGGTGTTTGGAAAGGATTTAGCACGTGGCTAATTGAGCAGGCAGCACCTGATGCAAAAGTTGTTTGCTTCGATCCACTGTTTCTTCTCGATCATCTACTGCAGCCGGACAAACTGGGGCCCACGTATCGATCCGCGCGGGCCGCTTATTCTCATCAGGATTTTTCCTGTGCGGATATCGAGCGGCTGATCGGCGGCTCGGAGCGTCCGCTCGTATTCTTTGATGATCACCAGAACAAATTTCCGCGTTTGCTGCAGGCCAGGGACTTCGGGATTGCGGACATAATTTTCGACGACAACAAGCCGGCGGTGGGCACTCATCGGTCGCTTGAGGATGATCGCTCAAATTCGGAATCAGCTGCGAAACTGGAGCGCGAGGTGCAAAGCTACGAAATTTTCCCCGCCCTCTGGGACATCGATGAGGTTTTATTCGACACTATCCGGATTAAAGAGGACGGGATGGGCTTTCCGATCGACCTCGAATTAGAGGAGATATACAACGAACGGAAGTGGCATTCATATATGACTTACGTTCGGCTGTCTCTGCAAAACTAGCGCGACCTGGTCGTGTGCCTCATCAAACCAGAGCTCCCTGTTGGACCTCGGCTCTGTTGACTTCGCCGGATTCCAAAGCTTTCTCAATCGCTAAACAAATCCCGGAAACTACTGAAGCATCCATGTCGGACCACATCGGGAGACTGAGTATGCTCGACGCGAGCAGATCAGTATTAGGAAGTTTCTGTCCCGGCCTGGCAAACTTTTCATAGGCGCGCTGGAGATGAACCGGCGGGTCGTAATACTTCCGTGTTTCGATGTTTTCCGCCGCCAATGCATCGCTCAATTCATTGCGGGTGAGACCGAACGCATCCGCATCGATCATCACCGAGAAATCTTTGCACGACGAACGGTTTCCGCTCTTCACTTGCTGGAACCTCACGCCGGGCAAGCCGCTCAGTTTCTGCCGATACAAAGTGGCTATTCGGTTACGATGAAGGGCAGCTGCCTCCAGGTTTCGCAATCCGTGGCGTCCGAGTAGAGCGTTGAACTCGGTCATTCGAGCGTTAAGGCCGGGATGAACGCTGTCGTAGTTGCCACAATTTCCAAACTCTCGTCCGATTCGAACTCTCCCGGCGATCTCATCATCGTTGGTGGCGACAATTCCGCCCTCTCCGGCGACAAGTAGTTTTGTCGCGCTCAGGCTAAAAACACTAGCGTCACCCTGGGGACCAAGTGCCCGCCCCTGATATAACGATCCGAAGCCGTGTGCGGAATCAAAGATCAGCCGAATTCCATGTTTGCGAGCGACCAACTCGAGTGCGTCAATCTCTGCCGGGTTGCCGGAATTATGAACCGCTACTATCGCCTGCGTTTGAGGAGTGATAGCTTCCTCCGCTGCTACGGGATCCAAATTAGTCGTCTTTGCATCAACATCGGCAAAGATCGGGCGCAATCCCGCCCAGCGCAGCGCACTGACCGTGGCCATAAAGGTGAAACTGGGGACAACAACATCTCCGGTCAACCCGCAAGCCTGATAGGTGAGCATTAATCCGGTGGTGCAACTTGAAACACCCACCGCGTGCTTTACTCCCAGATGTGCGGCGATTTCATCTTCGAACCGGCCGAGGGTTGCTCCCTTGCTTAGTATCCCACTCTGAAGAATGTCGCCGAGCTCTTGAGCCAAGTCGCCAATCTCAGGCAAGACGGGTTTTACGATGGGAACCCTGGCTTTGAAAATTGAATTTTTGACTAGCGCGACAGCTTCAGCCATAAATATATTCCAGGAGAGAAAAACCCCTGAAGTGATTAGACACCCACGCGGCCAGATCACCTTGATCCGTCGTGATCAACCAGTTGAATCGACTTTCGGGAGGGACGAGAGTCAAGCATATCAGATGGGATATGGCTGACCAACGTTGGGTGCTGTATGGTGACGGAAATTTAGTTTTCCGGGTAGCGGCACGAAGGGTATCTTCTCGGTAAACAAATGGTGAGCGTCAACATGAATCCAAAGATGAGCGTCCTCGTGATTACCTACAATCACGAGAAGTATATTCGTCAGGCTTTGGACAGTGTCCTCATGCAACAGCAGGACTTCGACGTCGAAGTGATCATAGCTGACGACTTTTCACAGGATTCAACTCGCGACATCGCTCGGCAATATGAGACTCAGGTTCAAAACGTGACGCTCCTGCCCTCAGACCAGAATGTGGGAATCACTAAGAACCTTCGCCGGGGTCTGGCGGCTTGCCGCGGTAAATACATCGCGTTGATCGAGGGTGACGACTTCTGGATCTCGCCGAAAAAATTGAGCATCGTCGGCGGTTTCCTCGATGACTATCCCGAATGCTCCTTCTGTTTTCACCGTCTGATCAAGGTTGACGAGACCTCCGATACCGCCTCCGTCCATCCGATGATTGAAAGCCCTAATGAGTTCAAAATGTTCACGGCGAGCGATCTAGCACGCGTCAATATCGTTGGGGGACTCTCAACCTGCACTTACCGTCGCGCCGTTATCGATAATCTCGACCCGGGACTTTGGGATCTCAAGGTTCGCGAATGGCCTTTCAATATAGTCGTCGCTCTGCAGGGATCTTTCGCGTACATTCCCGAAATTCTTTCGGTTTACCGGGCACACTGGGGCGGGATTTTTTCAAAGAAGTCGTTGGCGGAAAAAACCGAAATACTTTTGCAGATCATTGAAACTTACAACAGGTATCTCGAATTCAGGTTTGACGAGGAATTCAAAGAATTTAAGGGAAAATTACTTAAGACTCACAGCGGGTGGGGGAATAGATGGCTCATGAAATCGCGCTGAGGGCTAGATTTGTTCATCTGGCAATGCCCTTACCACCCTGGCTGGAACGCCATGGGCAAGCACTCTATCTGGAATGTCTTTCAGCACTACGGCCCCTGCCCCAATGACAGAGTCAGTTCCAATAGTCAGACGAGTTCCAACGATAGCTCCAATTTCAATCGTTGCTGCCTCGTGGACAGTGACTCCCCCGCCCAATCGCACGCCCGCACTAATGTGAGCACCGTCATGGATTACACACTCGTGTTCGACAACGGCCAGAGTGTTGATGACGGCGTTCTCGCCAATCGCGGAATCAGCATTCACGACTGCTCCGGCCATCACTACTGTGCCCGCTCCGATTTTTACGCAGGGTCCGATGACTGACCTGGGATGGATGGCGGTAACTAATGTAAAACCCTTTGAGCGAGCCTGCATCGCAAGTCTGAGTCTGGCCCGGTTATTTCCTAATGCCATGATCAGATGGGCCACACCCTGTTCCTTTAGTTGATCGAGTTGCTCAAGACCTCCCAGAATGGTGGCCCCGCAAAAATTAGCGCGATGCCTGCTGACATTCACGTCATCCAAAAAGCCAACGATCTCATGCGTATCGTTCAGACGAACGATGTCCGCGACCACCTTCGCATGGCTTGAGGCACCCCATAAGACGATTTTCGTTCGCATCGATGTCCTGGAATTAATCCGGCCGTGGAATACCCCGCTTTTCAAAGGCACTACGCCGTCGGCAAGTATTGATCGAGAATCTCAAATCTCTTTTTTAGTTGAGCGTCAAGACCAAAGGTTCGGCGAAAAGCCTCCTGACCGCGACGCCCAAGTTCCATTAGTCGGTCAGAGTCAGAATAGTATTTTTCGATAGAGTCACAAATGCCCTGAACCTCTGCAGGCACGATGACGATTTCCTCACCATCTTTGAAGGCAACATTCATCTTGAGGGGATCGGTGCAGAAAACCGCTACGCCGCAGAGACCAGCCTCGATACAACATCCCGTAGGGAAACCGTCGAAAGCCCCTTTACGAAGGATAAACGGAACTGTCGGGGCGAGAACCAAATCCATTTCCGAGTAAAACTCGGGGAAGAAAGACGTTTGCCTGACGCCGTAAAACTTTATTCTTCCCCTGAGATCAGTCACGTCGATATCAAACCTGTCGTACGGTCCCACCACGTGAAAAAAAATATCGTCATACTGGCGGCAAAGCTCTTTCGCTACTTCGATAAATGAGTCATAGCCTTTGCTTAAGCCTCCAGGCATATATTTGAACGCAACAAAGCACATATCGAAAGTCCCTTTGTCTTTTCGGTAATACTTCCGCACCGACCCGGCCGCAGCTAGCTGATCTGAAGGAAACACGCCCCCGTAGATTAATTCGACTTTTTCGGGTTCCAGAAAGCCAAGCATGTATTCATGAGAAATTTTCTGGGTCGTGATCACTTTGGCAAGGTTTGGCAAAGCGCAAACTTGTCGGAGCGTGGCTTCAACCTCTGGCTCGTGAGCCTGAAACCCGGGATAGAGGGTGAAGACAAATGGGGTCGTTGACCCCTCCAGGACATTCATGAAGTAAGCCGCGTTTTGAAGAAAGACAAAATAGAAGAGGTCAGCTCGAGGAATCTTCCGCCCATACCGAAATACTCGCCCTTGAAAATCAGGGTAGATGGTTAAGTACTCAGCGCGCACCTCTTCGAAACTTCGGTATTCTCCGACCGCCGGAAATGCTAAGGCCGTTGAGTAGGCGCGTGAGTTCGGGTATCTCGCAAGGTAAGCATTAAACTCCGCAATTCGAAACGCTGAAAGCAAATGGGGAAAAATGTCATCAAGTATTACCAGACTAGCGTGCTGGCGTCTGGCAAGGCCCAACTTCTCAAGGAGACTCATGTTCGAATTTATTTTGCTGCGCGTCGAAGTTCTGTGGAGATGATTCAGCATCGCATAGGCAAAGAGGGAAGACAACGCTGAGACTACGCAGATACGAATTTCAATCAGGTTACCGCCCGCATTTGTGGCCCTGACTTATCCTCGTTAATATGAACTACAAGGCATTGAAATAACCCCTATGGCCCGACTGCAGATTGGTTCGCAGGAAAGAATTCTTAAAACAACTATGACCCTGCGCCAGGCGGTGGATACTCAGAGCCGTCCTCACGATCATTTCAAATTAACGGATCGGCGACTTAAGGTTTGCCATGTGGTCTGCTCATCCGAGGGCGCGACCTGGATGGTCGAGCAGTTGCGAGACCTCCGCAATCGGTATGGATATGAGGTAACCGCAGTTGTCTCTGCTAACGAGGGCAAATTGATCGACCGGCTGCGGACTGAAAACATTCCCTATCACGTCACCCATTTCGCAACCGGAGCGGCTTCATTCAGAACTCTAGTGCGCCTTCCGATCTCGGTTCTCAGTTTGGCGCGTTACTTCAGGCGCGAGCGCTTCGACATCGTGCAAAGCCACGTCTTTGCCACCGCGATTACGGCACGGCCAGCCGCCTGGCTCGCAGACGTGCCGGTGCGACTCGCAATGATCGCGAGCCCGTTTCATTTACAAGCTCGGTTCTCGCGCGAAGTCGAGCGCGCGACTTTTTGGATGGAGTCAAAGCTCATCCCATCATGCTATGCGGTTCTGGACCTTTGCCGGGAGATCGGCGTCGAGGCCGAAAAGCTGGCGCCAATTATTTATTACGGTCCTGATGAGAAAAACTTCGATCCCGATTGTATAACTCCGGCCGGCATCCGCGAAAAATTCGGCTGGCCGGCGAATACACCCATTGTTTGCAAGGTCGCTTATTTCTATCACCGCATGGGCACGTCCGGCTGGATACCCGAGGAAGTGCACGGTCTCGGGCATAAGGGTCATGAAGACCTCGTCAAGGCCGCTCCTCTGGTCCTGGCTGAATTTCCCGATACAAAATTTCTACTAGTCGGTTCAGGATGGGGATCCAATGGCGAGGAGCACCTGCAGGAAATAAGAGAACTAGTCCGCCACATGGATCTCGAGAGGAGTGTAATCTTCACCGGATATCGAGCTGATGCCAACCGAATCCTTCATGAGTCGGACGTAGCAGTCCAGGCATCGTTGAACGAGAATCTCGGCGGCACGATCGAGGCACTAATGATTGGCCGCCCGATGGTGGCAACTCGGGTGGGTGGAATGATCGACGCGGTGCGCAATGAAGAGACCGGCGTTCTGGCGAACCCTGCCGATCCGCCTGACCTCGCGCGCGCAATTCTTGAATTGTTACGCGATTCCAAACGCGCGGCGGCAATGGGCCACGCCGGCCGCGCGCTCATGCTCGATCGCTTCAGTCTCAGACGCACCGTCGAGGACCTGGCAAGTTTGTATCAACAGTTACTGTCGAAAAGGCAGCCGCGGAATTTTTACAGCTTGCGGGTTTCTCTAAGGCGCCTACCTGAAGGGGCTTTTATTTTCGCCGCCCAAATTGTTCGACTCCTTGCCGCAAAGCTCACATCACTTTCGCGGCGTAAGTGACAATTGGTGCCACATGCCCGTCCGACGTGACGACGTGATTTCGCCTTTTGCGCCGTGAGTTGAATTCATTAAGTCCGACGACTAAGGTAAACGGAATGAAAGCTATTTCAGCGGATAACATCTCACCGGACAACCCCGTGGGTCATGGTCCGCTCATAAAAATCCGCGCCGGTCATTCCCCAGTGGCCTCGCAGTTACGAGATGCCTGGGCGCACCGGGAATTGTTTTACTTCCTCATGTGGCGTGACTTGAAGGTCAGATACCGTCAAACTCTGTTAGGCGCCGGTTGGGTCATACTGCAACCACTGCTGACGACGATTGTCTTCACAATCTTCATGAACAAGCTCGTGCGGGTTCCCTCCGACGGACTGCCTTATCCGCTCTTCGCGTATGCGGGACTCTTGCCGTGGATGTTTTTCTCCAACTCCGTCTCAACCAGCGCTTACAGTCTCTTCAATAACAGTTACATAGTCACCAAAGTTTATTTTCCGCGTCTGATTATTCCCGCTGCTATTGTAGGCGTGCGCCTGGTGGATTTTATCGTCGCGTCAATAGTGTTGGTCGGATTGATGCTGGTCTACGGGGTGAATCTCAAAATCGGGCTCTTGCTTTTGCCTCTCCTGGTGGCCCAACTCACGCTCTTCACGTTCGGAATCAGCTTATGGTTCTCAATTCTGAACGTCAGATATCGTGATATCGGAACGCTGCTGCCGGTGCTGATTCAGCTATGGATGTTCGTCTCGCCGGTTGTCTACCCGTCGAGCCTGGTGCCGGACAAATGGCGGTTTGCGTATTCACTCAATCCAATGACCGGAATACTCGAAGCGCTCCGAGGTTCGCTGTTTGGACTTCCCCTTCAGTGGACAGCCGTCGGGATTTCGATGGCACTAACGATCGTGCTGGCCGTGTATTTCACTTACCTCTTTTGCCGCTGGGAAGAGAATTTGATAGACGTCCTCTGATTAGCGATGCATCCGATACTCCAAGTCAGAAACCTCGGTAAGCAGTACCGAGTGCGTGGTCTTTCACGCAACAGTCCGACGCTGGGCGAGGCTGTGACCAAAGCGGCCAAATCTTCCTGGAGTCGTAAAGCCTACGCAGACCGGCACAAGGGTGAGCTCCTCTGGGTGCTTAAAGACCTTAGCTTTGAAGTTTTCGCTGGTGAAGTGGTGGGTATTATCGGAAGGAACGGCGCCGGAAAATCCACCTTGCTCAAAATCCTCTCTCGTATTATCAAACCTACTACCGGCGAAGCGGATCTGTATGGCCGGGTCGGGAGCCTTCTGGAAATCGGCACCGGCTTTCACCCTGATCTTACCGGGCGTGAGAATATTTTTCTTAACGGCGCAATCATCGGAATGAAACGCGAAGAAATCAAACGTAAGTTTGATGAGATCGTAGCTTTCGCCGAGGTTGAAAGATTTCTGGAAACGCCAATCAAATTTTATTCTTCCGGTATGTACGTCCGCCTGGCCTTCGCCGTAGCAGCGCACTTCGTACCGGAGATTTTGATCCTTGACGAAGTACTCGCGGTGGGCGATGCAGCCTTCCGGGAAAAGTGCCTGAAGAAAATGAGAGAAGTGAGTCAGCAGGGTCGAACGGTGTTCTACGTCAGCCACGACCTGATGTCCGTCCAACAATTATGCGGCCGGATACTTTTATTAGAGGCGGGCCGCTTGATAGAAGACGGAGAACCCGTGACAGTCATTCAGAAATATCTGGACATAGTTTCAAGGGCTGAGAATCTACCCGCGTAGCCATTTCTTGCTGACGCAACCTCCACGGGAAAACCAATCGACCATTTGCAGCTTCCGAATAACTGCGTGATACACTCCTCTGGCCTATTGAAAGAAGCTCGGTGAAAGCTGCTTCCGGCAAAACTCTCAGAAAATCGAATCGAAGTACTGTGCCCCTGTAGCTCAACGGTTAGAGCAGCAGACTCATAATCTGTTGGTTCGGGGTTCGAATCCCTGCGGGGGCACCAATCAACTGGCGAGGGTTCTTACACTTACGTCTTCGTGCTGTTGGGCGGAGAGCGGCTCACCCTCACGATGGCGCGAAGATGGCGCGATTTGTCTGGTGCTACGCTCGCGCTTCTTCCTTGGAAACCTCATGACCCGCGAATCGAGCAGTCGCGAGCGTAAGAAACAAATCACGCCATCTTCGCGCCATCGTGTGAAGCAGCAATGGAAGAAAAACTCACGCGAGGTAAACGCAAGAACACTCGCCGGTTGATTGGTGCCCCCGCAGGGATTCGAACCCCGAACCAACAGATTATGAGTCTGCTGCTCTAACCGTTGAGCTACAGGGGCACAAGTAGGACAGGCATTCCTGCCTGTCCCGACAAGCAGGAATGCCTGTCCTTCCTATCAAGGCTTGCTTCGCGAGCCTCTCAAGGTTGCTCGCGAGCCTCTTAAGGTTTGCTCGCGAGATTCTAACGGAAATTTCCAGGGGTTTCCATGAGAGCCATAGACCAGTAGT
>DATMDU010000093.1:0-3102 GCA_035557535.1 Pyrinomonadaceae bacterium | reverse complement strand
TTTGGCGTTCTACAGATTGATCAAGCTACAAAGAGCACATAATGGATGCCTTGGTGCCAATAGGCGATGAAGGACGTGGCTAACTGCGATAAGCCTCGGAGAGCGGTAAACACGCTGTGACCCGGGGATTTCCGAATGGGATAACCTGAGTGGGGTAACACCTGCTCGAGTTTGTGTGAATACATAGCACAAACATCGCGACACCCGGTGAAGTGAAACATCTCAGTAACCGGAGGAACAGAAAGCGAAAGCGATTCCGTAAGTAGTGGCGAGCGAAAGCGGAACAGACCAAACCACCAGCTTGCTGGTGGGGTTGTAGGAGCCCGATGTGGTAGTGCAACGATTAGATGAAGCGAATGGAAAATCGCTCCGTAGAGGGTGACAGGCCCGTAATCGAAAATCCGCGCACGCCTAGGGATTTCCTGAGTAATACGATGCACGTGAAACTTCGTATGAATCCACGCCGACCACGGCGTAAGTCTAAATACTAATTGGCGACCGATAGTGAACAAGTACCGCGAGGGAAAGGTGAAAAGAACCGCTGTGAGCGGAGTGAAATAGTACCTGAAATTATGTGCTTACAAGGTGTCAAAGCCGGGCAACCGGTGATGGCGTGCCTTTTGCTTAATGAGTCTGCGAGTTATTGTCAGTGGCAAGCCTAAGTCGTTCTGCGACGGAGGCGAAGCGAAAGCGAGTCCGAAATGGGCGACCATAGTCGCTGGCAATAGACCCGAAGCCGAGGTGATCTACCCATGAGCAGGTTGAAGGTTGCTTAACCGCAACTGAAGGACCGAACCCGTGAAGGTTGAAAACTTCTGGGATGACTTGTGGGTAGGAGCGAAAGACTAATCAAACCCGGTGATAGCTGGTTCTCCCCGAAATAGCTTGAGGGCTAGCCTCGTGTGCTGACCTGCGGAGGTAGAGCACTGGATGAACTAGAGCCCATACCAGGGTATCGAATTCAATCAAACTCCGAATGCCGCAGGGTGTAACACGGGAGTCAGTGCGTGAGGGATAAGCTTCACGCGCGAGAGGCAAACATGCCAGACCAGCAGCTAAGGTGCCCAAAGACCGTTCAGTGGAAAGGATGTGAAGTTACTTAGACAGTGAGGATGTTGGCTTAGAGGCAGCCATCATTTAAACAGTGCGTAATAGCTGACTCATCGAGTGATTTCGCGCCGATAATGATTGGCGATAAGCGGTCTACCGAAGCTCTGGAAGACGGTTGGTTTCGACCAGCCGGATTGGTAGGGGAGCGTTGTAGCGACATCGAAGCGGAAGCGGAAGCGACCGTGGAGTTTCTACAAGTGAGAATGCAGACATGAGTAGCGACAAGACAGGTTGAATTCCTGTCCGCCGTAAACCCAAGGTTTCCTGGGGAAGGTTCGTCCTCCCAGGGTTAGTCGGGACCTAAGTCGAGGCCGAAGGGCGTAGACGATGGACAGCTGGTTTAATATTCCAGCACCGGCTGTGGTTAAGTTTAGTTGTGACATATGAGTAGAGACAGTCCGTCGATTGAAAGTGACGGTCTGCCCGCAAGGGCAAGGACGCTGAGGCCTCGGCCAAGGTGGATCTGTTAAAACTTGTATCAAGAAAACCAATTAAATGTTCCCACGGTTGCCCGTACCGTAAACCGACACAGGTGGGTGAGTAGAGTATACTCAGGCGCGTGAGTGAAACCTCGTTAAGGAACTCGGCAATCTAGCCCCGTAACTTCGGAAGAAGGGGTGCCCCGCTTCGGCGGGGTCGCAGTGAAATGGGTCAACCGACTGTTTAACAAAAACACAGCACTCTGCTAAGTCGAAAGACAACGTATAGGGTGTGACACGTGACCAATGCGGAAAGATTATGGCAAGAGGTTAGAGCCGCAAGGCTCGAAGCTTCGAACCGAAGTCCCCGTGAATGTCGGCCGTAACTATAACGGTCCTAAGGTAGCGAAATTCCTTGTCGGGTAAGTTCCGACCCGCACGAATCGTGTAACGAGTTGACGACTGTCTCGGAGAGAGGCTCGGTGAAATTGTAGTGGCGGTGAAGATGCCGCCTACCCGCAGCAGGACGGAAAGACCCTATGCACCTTTACTGTAAGCTGTTATTGTCGCTTGACTTTCAATACGTAGAATAGGTGGGAGACTGCGAAGCCCGGTCCCAGGATCGGGCTGAGTCACAACGTGAAATACCACTTTTTGTTAGTTAGGCGTCTAACCTCGCACCATTATCTGGTCGTGGGACAGTGATAGCAGGTCAGTTTTTCTGGGGCGGAATCCTCCCAAAGAGTAACGGAGGATTACGAAGGTTCCCTCGGCCCGGTCGGTAATCGGGCTATAGAGCGCATGAGTATAAGGGAGCTTTACTGTGAGACCAACAAGTCGAGCAGTTGCGAAAGCAGGTTCAAGTGATCCGGTGGTTGAATGTGGAATCGCCATCGCTCATAGGACAAAAGGTACGCTAGGGATAACAGGCTGATCGCGCCCAAGCGTTCACAGCGACGGCGCGGTTTGGCACCTCGATGTCGGCTCATCACATCCTGGGGCTGGAGAAGGTCCCAAGGGTTCGGCTGTTCGCCGATTAAAGTGGTACGCGAGCTGGGTTCAGAACGTCGTGAGACAGTTCGGTCCTCTATCCGCTGTGGGCGTCTGTGATTTGAGGGGTTCATTCTCTAGTACGAGAGGACCGAGAATGACGAACCTCTGGTGTTCCGGTTGTCACGTCAGTGGCAGCGCCGGGTAGCTATGTTCGGAAGGGATAAGCGCTGAAAGCATCTAAGCGCCAAGCCCATCCCAAGATAAGATCACAATCCCCGCAAGGGGTGAAAGGTCCGGGTAGACCACCCGGTTGATAGGCCAGAAATGTAATCAGGGCAACCTGTTGAGTTTACTGGTACTAATGACCTTTCCGGTTTATGCAGACCTTGCTTCATATTCTGGGCGTTTATTTTACCTCCTTACAGGTGCTGCCCTAAATTTTTGTTCAATTACTCGGTCTATCCGAGTTTCCCTTCCTGGTGATTATATGCCGGGGGTTCCACCCGTTCCCATCCCGAACACGGCCGTTAAGCCCCGAGCAGCCAATGGTAGTTGGACGTTAGGTCCCGCGAGAGTAGGT
>DATMDU010000092.1:0-12305 GCA_035557535.1 Pyrinomonadaceae bacterium | reverse complement strand
TAGCTTTGCGATGTATGCTCCATTGCAAGTCGCGCCAGCGGCCTTATCTGTAACCATGTGGCCTCGGAGGTTCTTCTTGAACAGCCCGTCCAGTGGTAACTGCAATCGCACGGGGCAAGACTCACCGAACTCTCGAACATAGCCCTCGGGGCCATCAAGGAGTAGATATTCTTCCGCTGGCGGCTGGGTGAATGCCGTCGTCACAACGAACACCATGAATATAATCAATGACCTTCTCCTCGCACTACCTCAAGAGATTTCTGCTAGCGCCTAACGATTAGCCCCTCACCGGCGGATGGCGAAGCCAGCCGTCCGTGTGCAGGGGCCGGGTTCGGCGGAATCCCAGCGCCTGGAACTGCGCCTCCCCACCGGATTGGCAATACCTCTCTTCATGTATGCCGATCATTGTTACTCACCACAGCATGACTCTAACTTGCAGCGCTCCGTAAACCTGTGTTACGGCTTGGGGAGCTCGGGAATCCAGTTGAAACTAAGACCAGCACTAAGAAGAAGCGACAAGACCAAGAGCATGAAGTAGAGTACTACAAAGTGCGGCTGGCGAAGTGCCGCGGAGATCTCCTCTCGCCAGAATACATTCGTAGCGCACGCATGCAGGCCATATCTGTAGTGAGCAGGATCAAAGTTCGCGAGGCTTTTTTCAAGCTCACACGAGCGCCGGATGAATCGATACTGAAAGCATCGGTATACAAGTTCAATACTTCCGAAGGCTAGCGTAGCAACTGCGGCTACGATGGCAACGAACGTTGATCTGTGTACGACCGCATATGCTGCTAGTCCAGAATCAACGGCCAGACACCAAGACTTAATAGCTAAGCCGTTGCCGTCATATCGAGCAATTGTCTCTTGAATGAAGTCGAGTTCCTTGAGACAAAGCTCAAATTGCTGGGCTTGGTCCATTGATATACCTTTGTCGCCGAACGCCTTGCGCTTCACCGTGCGGACGGCGAAGCCGGTCGTCCGGTGGAAGCGGGGGTTCGCCGTTTTGCTTTGCTCCTATTGCACTGGAGCACTGGGGTCGCCTCCTCAGAGAACCCTTCCAGCGCGATTTGGGTACAGCCAACTTGGAACGACTCCTCGATTGTACGCCCATTGCCAAGAGCCTGATAGAAGCCCGCCGAGAAGGCAATTGCTGCATCATCGCTTGTCTCAGGGCCAGTTGAGATAATGTATGGCACCTTCTTAGGGATGAAGTTGGCCACATCAGGAGGTGAATTGACGTTGAGAACCACGCACTCGACTCTATCGGCTAGAACTCCAATTGCGTTACCTAGTGTCTCCCACCCAATGAACGTCGCACGCCCTTGATCATTTTCCACAACTAGCCCCCGCTGCACACTACCATGGCCACTAAAATGGATGATCTGGGGACGCGCACTCAGTATGGACTCGGAAAGATCTCGTGGCCTAATCGCCATCCGTGAGATCATCTCAAAATGGTTTCTTGATTGAGAACCCATAATGGCACCTTGGATTTCACGCAGTTCTTGGTCTAGCTGTATTGGTTCTGTGCCAATTGGGGTCGCCGCCAAGAACAGAACTACCATCGGCTCCATGAGATCACTAGGGACTGGCACCTTTGCAGGTTCAAGCGGTGGATCTTCAGAATTAATAACCGAGATAATCTTCCTTATCCCGGACTCCCAATCTTGATATAGACGGATCTGCTGAAGGTCCCTCAGCGTTTCGCTGGCGGTAATATCTAGATCCGGGATCTCGCATTCGGCCAAAAGCACAGGAACGAACCAGCAGCGATCTGGCGGCATCTTGCGAAGCATATCAATGGCTAGAGTCAATTCCTCATTCATGTAGGTCAGACTACGACCGGAGTAGCTAGGAGAAAAACACGCGAGGAAAAAGCCGCCATCGCTGATCGCTCTCCTGATGACTCGCTTCCAGCGCGCACCAGGCGGAATGTCATTCCGGTCGAGCCAAATCCGGATGCCATTTTCTTGAAGATGATTTGCTATCCTTTCGATGTCCGCATAATCTTCACGAACATAGGAAATGAAGACATGATTTGGCAAAGGCATATCCTCTAGTACCGGAGCAAGATCATACTCTGTCGGCGAACGCTGCGGCGGCTCAGCGCGCGGCGCCAGCCGTCCGCTGGAGCCGCTTGGTTGGCCGAACCAAATTTTCCTACTCGCGTATATGGCTATGGCTCCGCTGCGCTGCCTTTTTTTATTATACAGCGGATCTGCCGTTTGGCGACAAGGAAGCTCCCGAGTCCACGACCGGCTCCTCTGGCCGCCAAGGCCCCAGCCTTACTCCACGAGACTACCGGCCGCTCGGCCGGCCCGCAGACCGGGCAGTTTGGCCGCAGCAAAGCGGAGGCCAAGCTGCATCGTTTGGAACTGGATCCGGATCCGAGAGCGACCGTAGCGAGTTGCGAAGCAATTCGCGGGCCCGACCATGGGAGCTTGGGCCTTGCGCTGCCTGCTCGACCATCACTGCCCGGAGTGTCACGGGCCAAGAAGTTGCCCAAGTGCAGGCATGAAAGGGGCAAACAAAGACATGTGATCAGCCGCTAGCGATATGAACTCACTGTATCTTTTAGCGAAGCTTTGAGAGCCGTGGCTGCGCTCCATTTCTTCGATGCGCTCGACCAGTAGCTGGCGCCGCTCAGTGTCCTGAATTCCCCCCGCCACATCGCGCATCTTCACGAACAGCTCAGCCGAGTTGACGTTTGTTACGTTAGTTGAGGAGTCGGTAGAGTTTACATTTACTCTGGCATTAGGGCCAGTAAGATTATAGACGACTGAGGAACTACCCCGGTCGTCTATAATCGCCGACTCCTTGCGCACCTTCATTTGGTAGAAGGCGGGAACTGGGCTGTGGCCAGGGTTGAAGCCTGTGTCAAGCACCAAGTATGACTCAAGACGCCCGCTCGGTAGACGCCTCTCTATCCTGTCGCCTTCCTCCACATTCAGAGACGAGTCGTAGATCGTGATTTCAGTCGACTGCACCACTGCCTTCACGTTCTCAGTGCGGGTACCATCTTGCTTAACCAAGGCGACAACATCTTTCGCCACACTGCTCAGCACGTTCTTTAGATTCACCTTACCTCCTTTCACCTTGTTCGCTCTGCCGGCCAACGGTCTAGAGCCTAAGCGGCGTCGTCAGACGTCCGCTTGAGGCCTTGAGTTAGCCGTCGTGCCCTTCGGAGCTTTCTAATCGCATGCGACGGCATGAGAAAAATTTCGATCCACCGTTTCCCAAGTCTGGGGTGCACCTGCCGGAAAAGCCGCTGTGCATAGGTATCTGCGAAAGCCTCATGGCTCTCCTCTTGTTCAGGTTTTCTCCTATCTACGTGATGCCCAACCTCATGGTACAGCGTAAGCTCCGCCTGCAGAACGGCAAGCCGATTCCACTCATAGGATGGCTGCCATATCAAGGACACAACGGACAGTACCCTCAAATACTTTCCCCGAAGTCCAGGTAGCTGATCCTTTTTAACAACATAGAGCCGACTAATACCCTCAAGATCCTCCGTGGGTATATGACTTAGCCATGTATTTAGGTATCGCCACACGGTAGCTCTAATGGGAATGGCCGTAGCTACATAGATGGTTAGCGGACCGTATGACTGTGCCTCGAAGTCTCTAAGATTAAAGGCTTGAATAGACCGGAGTCTCGCCGCCACAACCGAATGGCAACCCTTGCGAAGAATATGGCCTGCAAGTTCCCGTGATGCGGATTCGTCGATGTCGTGGAGTAAGGACATGAGGCAAGTGAAGTATCGGAGTTTTTCGTCTGGCCCTAACTTCTTCCAGTCAATAGCCCGTAGCTTTTCGACGATCTGAGAGACAAGCGGCCTGCCTATTTCGTAGCAAGCTCTATATGCCTCTAGGGCTTCGAAGTGACGCCCATTCACTGCAGCCCTGATGAGCCGATCGAGAGGAGGTATAGCGGAAACTACGTTTGAATCATGCACGACTTCGCCTCAGACGGCTAACGGGATTGCCCCTCACCGGCTGCGTCAGCAGTCCGGTGCAGGGGTTGGGTTATACGTTAAATCGGCCCTCGTCCCTGTCGAAGCCTTTCATGGTACGAGGCAAATTTTGTCTCGCTCAGATGAACCTCAATATCCGTCCCGTTCTCGACCATGCACAGATAGTAGTTGCGAATTGGGGTTCCATATGCGTTCGCCGCATCAACCCACCCTCTGACCTCGTATTTCGGGCTCGATATGCCTGTGCCTTCGTATTCAGAAGGACCAAATTGAGCCGTGCTGGGAGAACGAAGGCGCTCCCTGACTGCCTCGTAACAGACTCTCCGGGAGACTTGGCCAGGCCAGTTATACCAGAGCAGTCCCGTCAGAATGACCAGAGCGATGCCACCAAGAACAACAAATATATATTGCTTAGCCTTCTCGTCCATTGCTCTCTCAGGGCCTTTTATGCGTCTAAGTTCTCAAGAAGTCGTCGCAACCTATACTCGTCTTTCGCCGCATTCAGTTCGGCTCAACTCCTCCGCTTCGCGTTCCATACGGGTGACTTCATCGTCGTAGTAGCGAACCAAGCCGTCTTCGCCCTCTTTTCGTCAGCTTCCACCCACTCTCTCTGCATTTCCCCTTAAATTGTCCCACGTATAACGGGGATGGGCATAAGCGGCAGCGTAGCTGTCCGCTTGATGCCCGTGGTTGGCCGCCACATTAGCTAGCCCTCGGAATCTCATCTGTTTCAATTGTCACTTCTCTTCAAGGCACGCTGCCTTTGTCAGACCGCTCCCTTCTCATCCCTGATTGAGTGCGACAGAAGCGAGTACCAGTTCGGGAACCAGTAGCCATCGTCCGAGGCGAAGAATCCACGTCGACTCCGATGTCCGGGCTCAGAGAAGGCAACGGAAAACTCAGACCAGTCAACCTGCGAGACGCGAGCAAAGCTTGACACTGTCAAGAGCTCCATAAGAACAATCATCTGGCCAGACGGAAGAAGGCGGACTACGCCGATCTTCTTAGACCCAGCGTAGGCAAGGGCACTCCTCTGAAGGGCGCCGCTTGTAACAAATGTTCCCTTTGTATTGTCCTCCCCGATCTGCTGCAGCTTCGCGTGGAACTCTTCGATGTCATCAACAGGAACGCGGCCCGTATAGTCCTTGCATTCAAACACCCAGACCAGCGTCGGCCGCTCGCGGTCAGGAAGAAAAACCTCGATTGACATATCCGTCGTGATGGCTGCTTGGCGGTCTCGAGAATGGTATGCCTTCTTTCGGAAGATCTTTGCGTGTTTAGGCGCTACACAAAGCCGCTCATTGCGGAGTTCCTCAGCGAGGGCCTCAAAGACCCTTGCCTCGAACGCATCACCTATCGCTACACTGCTCATGCTTCGCCTTTCGGCCAACGTTGTTGCTGCTCAGCGGACGGAAAGCGAAGCTTTTCGGTCCGCTGGAGCAGCTTGGTTGGCCGAATCAAGATTTCCTACTCGCTTATATGGCTATGGCTCCACTGCGCTGCCTTTCTCTATTCTACAACGGACCTGCCGGTTGGCGATAGCGGAGTTTCCGAGTCCTTGATCGCCTCCTTTGGCCACCAACGCCCCGCCTCGCGCCAGCTGCGGGACATCTGGCCTCGATAGGGCAAAAAGCAGGCAGAGCCATTGGGGTCGAAGCAAGTAGCGCTGCACCTTAACGAACCGACTGAGGCCCGAAGTTGACCTTAGCCAAGAAGCGCCCAGGAGATCCCGGGGGCTCAAATTTAGCCTTCTGCCAACACTCGACTACAGCGTCAACGACTCTCTGGGGGACTTGCGGAAGTCCAAGTGGCTGCGGCAACGGGGCAAGAGATTCGACGCGACCCGTGGCATCGATCGAGATTGCCAGTTGTAAGGATGTGTCAGGTAACGACCATAAGATCTCGGACGTCAAGCTGTCGAAGTCGCACTTGGGAAGGTTTGCAAGAGGAGGTGCCACCGGAAGTTCTTCAGCTACGGCAGGCGCCTCTGGTGCAGTCGGATCCTCGCGGAGACTCGCTCGGGGAGCGGTTTGGGTTGGCGAAGCCTGAGAGAAACCCGCTGGAATCTGCGGAGTCTGTGGTGCGTCTGGTGCGCAAGCAGCCAAGGTGGATAGGAGTGTAAGTAGTAGAGGTGCTCGCGACATCAACTAATTAGACCGCGGGGACAGGATCTGAGTTCCCTCTGACGGCCAACGCCTCAGAAGGTGAGCGGACGGAAACCGCGCCGTTTGCGGTTTCCGTCCGCTCGACCGCCGGGTTGGGCGACGACTTCCTATTTTGTTCTCTCCTTAGTATCCTAGACCCTGTATCCCCCGTTTGGTATGGACCATCAGACCATAATATAGCTACCGCTGCTGCTTAACGAGAACCCGGTGGACGCACGAGTAGCTGGAAAGGTCACCAAGCCGCTCACTCGACAGCGCAATCTCCAGGTATGGCCACACTTCCGACAGCGGTTCTTGGTCCACTCTGCGCCGAAGAACCCGGCCACCTTGTCCACTAAGGGACCAACCAACGCTGTCGCCAGTGGCTTCTCTGATGTTTGGATGACTTCGCTCCGAACATCCGCCATGCGTTTTTCTTTGGAGTCTACTTCTGATGTGCCACAGCTTGGGCAAAACATTGACACCTCCAAGTCCGGACAATCACTCAAATCCTGACAATCTTCGTCACCCATGCCAGTTGGCGACAGGCGATAGAGTTGATGGCGCACCCGAACGAGGCGATCTGCTCCTCCGAAACCCTACAATCAGGCTTGGATCGCGGTCTATACGCAGACATGAATCAAAGCTTTCAAGACCAGATGCCGCCCAACGGGGATGCCGATGAGCGGCGGCTTGCCGTCCGCTCGATCGGGCTGGTTGGGCGTTGAATGAGCAAGCTCATGGACGCGGTTTAATCTACGACTTAGCGAATGAAACAAATTTAAGCAAGATTGCCGACAGGATAAAACCCAGGAGCACGAACCCCCCCGGCGAGGCTTGGGCCACCTTAAGCACATGGAAAAGAAAGGAAGGCTCAGGCACTTCGTATAGCTGATCGATTAGCAGTGCCACTACAAGTATGTTGACTAGTGAAAGAGTAATAAACTCGAAGATCGCCAGACTTGACAGCCATTCTTTGAAAGCTACCTTCTTAGACCTTTCGATGGAGACAATGACCACCCCGATCAGGGTACCAATCACTAGTAGGCAGTAATCCAAAACGGGCTTATAGGATATCGCCCTCTTTCGTGGCGGCTGCCCTTTCGCCTCTTGCTGTTGCTTTCGCTCCTCAGTCCTTCTCTCTGTGGCAACGGTCTGCCGGACAAGCGGAGCTGCAGGTACAGAGATACCCTCCTGCAGCACTGTCACCACCCATACCGTCTTTATCTTGGCAACCATCCACCCAGCAACTCCGTTGGCGGCGCAACCAGTACTATCTACTAGTTTCGTCGTATTGACCTTAAACCAAATCTCTCCGTTAGCTATGTAGACTTCTTCCGTAGCAATAAACTCAGTCCCATCACCCACGGAGCAGATTATTTCCTCAAGTCTGTAGGCTAGGGTCGTTGCACTCGGCGGGCCGGTGCGTATAGCAACTCTGTCTCTACGTGGGTTGGTTACCACACCTCTGAGTGGAAAAGTGCGTGCCTCCAGAGCTGAAGGCAGGAGTAGCAACAACAGCAGAAACCAAAGGGGAGGACCTATTCTTGCTTGCTGCATATCGATACTCCTGGTAAAGCCTATTCCTTGGTGCGCCCAACGATTCTAAGCTCACAGGCGGCGTCAGCCGTCCTGTGCAGCGCGGGGTTGGCGGAACACAAGGTTTCCTGCTCGCGTATATGGCTATGGCTCCACCACGCTGCCTTTGTTTATTGTACAACGGAACTGCCGGTTGGTGACAGGAGCCCCGAGCCCCACGATCGGCTCCTCTCGGCACCAAGGCCCCAGCCTGACTCCATAGGCTCACGAACACTCGGCAGGTCCGCAGATCGGGCAGTTTGGCCGCAGCGAAGCGGAGGCCAAGCCGCATCTTTCCGGACTGGATCTCCGAGAACCACCGTAGCGAGTTGCGAAGCAATTCGCGGGCCCTACCACGGGACCTTGGGCCTCGCGCTGCCTGCTCGACCACGGTTGCCGGGTGAGTTCCCGCAGGCGATGGCTCTATCTTAGTAGAGGGCCGAAGGCCCGAAAACATCTACTTACCAGGAAGGCTCGCCTTGTCGGCCATGCGGCCGATTGCCAGGGGGAGATTTCGCTCGCTCAAACCTTGGTGGCGCGTGTCGCGGGCGAAGTCCGGCGTTGCGCAGAAGAGGTGACGCACGTCGCGACAGAGGTCAGGCGCGTCGCAGCCAAGGTCACGCGTCGTGAGAGCGGTTCTGTGCGACGCAGCCGAGGTTCTGTGCGTCGTGAGTGGGGTGATGCGCGTCGCGAGCGAGGTCGAACGCGTCGTAGGAGAGATCAAGCGCGTCGCGACCGAGGTTTTGTACGTCGCAAGTGAGCCTCAGAAGCTGACGCCGACCTGACCGCCAACGCCGATTGGCCTAACCGGCGGGACCGCGCGATAGCGCGGTATCCGTCCGGTTGAGGCCGGGGTTAGGTCTTTTCCCCTCCACCCCTCCCCATTGTTCTTTTATCTTAACTTCAATGGGATCTATTACTTCGCGTTCCAACCTGCTCGTCAGATCTGAGATTCCCTCATAGCGAAGAATCGGCAAGACCCACGGGAACCGCTTCAAATGCTCAAACATACCGTACTCTTGCTCCGCAGAGTGCAGAATCGGCAGGACAGGAACTGATGGCAGGTGAGGAACGATAGACATTAGCTCTTGTGGAACACTTCTAGCATCAGTTAAGTCAGCGACCACAAACCGCGACAAATGAGCGAGAGTCGATATAGTTTCGGTCAGGTCGCGGCTAGTTGGGCCATCGAAGTCGAATATTACTGGCGTGTAGTTTCTCCGGCGAAGTTGCTCGTGCAACGCATCGAGGACCTCCTTGCGACTCTGAGTGAAGCGACCAAGAATGAGAACCAGCTTCGACGTTATGGAGTCAATAACGTCGCGTATCTCGGGACTGCTGAGCAGAAGATAGATGAAGTTGGCTACTTTCAGGCTGTCGACAGTTATTGTGAAGTGGCTGGGAAAAGGCCGGGAATCATACATGCCTAAGCTTCGTCCTGTCCGAGTTCGCGCATGCTTGATCACAAGATCAGCTTGAGTAGCACCTTCCAGATCAACATCCCAGACTGACGCACCATATACTTCACACCCTACTAAGGTGGCGTTAGAAAATTTTGTCCTCACAAGCGTCGCAAAAGAGAAATCAGTTCTCCTGAACTCCGCATTGCTGCAGTTCGCACGAATAAGGCTGGCGGCACAGAATTTCGCCTTGACGGCTTGCGCTCCGACAAGGGACGCACCATCCAGATCAGACGATAGAAAATTCGTATCACTAATGTTAGACTCATCGAGTCTAGCCTCGATAAGATTAGCTTTCCTAACTTTGGCACCCAGGAGAGTTGCAGATCGCAGATCGGCTCTAAATAGATTCGCTCGATCAAGTTGTGCGATGCTAAGATCGGCGTGAGCAAGTACGGTCTCTCGCAAGTTAGCCTCAGAAAGGTCAACATCGTGTAAGTTAGCACCGGCCAAGTTCGTGCGACAAAGATCGACCCCTCTGAGATCGACCGATGTCCAGCGCCACCACTTTTCCTCCGAACTCCGTATTCTATCTAACTCCTTCGTCCGCCAACTATTCCACTCTGGCACTCCCTGCTTCAACAAAGCGACTAGTTCCTCTTTGTCCATAAAGGTCTTCCGACACTCTTGAGGCTTGAAGTTCTCTGGGACCTAACGTGCTAGCCTTCAGCGGCGGCGCCAGCCGTCCGCTGCAAGGCTCGTGTTCTGCGGCTTGTTTCCTCTACCTCATCTCATCCTGGTGTCCTAATAATTTTAATCGTATGGCACCATTGGAAGTGCTTGCCCTACAGCGGCTGCAACCCTTTTCGGATCCGCCGGCTTGAACCCAGGCTCCAGCCTAGCGCGCGCTCTGTTGATTCCATCAAAAAGTGCGCAGATCCATGAATAGTAATTCCTCGTATCAGCGCGCATCTTAATCCCTGACTTGGTCGCGTGTCGCACCCCGGTGTCTACATTTGCCGCTTTCTTCAATTCGCGCAACTCCGTGACTGAAGCACCGAGGTCCGTCGCAAGTTCTTTCCAATCAATACCCAGTCCCTCGACTAGCCATTCGAGACCACGATACACATACATCAGGGCCTCGTGCGGATTTGAGAGCGCGGCATGCGCATCGTCAGCAGCCCGGCGGAGGACAGTGTGGCTGCAGAGAGCCCTGCACCAATCTTGAACCGCGTCACTGCTTGTTCGCGAAGCCTCCTCGGCCTTAAGGTCCGGCCAGTCAAGGTACCCATCCCATGATACGTCACCGTTGATGTTTCGAAGGAACAAGCGACCACATGCCTCCGACTGGAAGAGTCCGGCCCCACCCATTACTAGCGAACTTGTAACACGACGCACCATGAAGTGGCTGCCGGCAGACTGTTCTTCGGGATCGTCAAGCAGCGGAGAGCCAAATCTCACGATGTAGGCTCGCGTTCCACCGCAAACCAAATTCCATACGATGTTGCTATCGCGCTCACCATATTGGATGTTCACACCGGGCACAAAGAAGCCTCGGCGGTTCGATAACTTAAAGACGCTAATCGCGATATCCACTTAGTCCGCCAGTTTCTGAGTGCAGCGTCCTTTCCACGTTGGTCATCACAGCTCTCTTACGGGAAGCCGCAGAACGTTTGGCGCGTAAGCGGCGCTCGATGCCGACCCCTACCGGCGCTCGGAACCGCGAGGACTCGCATCCCACAGCCGTTGATGCGGGCTCATGCGTCCGCTTCACGCGCGGTGTTATGCGGCAAAAGGTCGAAACGTGGATCGGTGGCCACGAACGATCTAACACCGCAGCCCCGCTCAGCTTACCACCACCGGTTCTCGAAGCGTCTCCGACCACCCCCCGAAGCCAAGCGGCAGGCCCCGCCGCCATTGCAGGTGAACGAAGCCCAAGCCGCTTCCGGGCAGAGTCTCGAGGGAGCACCCGCTCGACAACGAACAAAGCTGGATAGCGGCCGGACCTTGGGCGACCAGCGGACGGCCCGCTCCCAGCCAGAGCTCGATCAAACCTGACAAACCTTGCTCGCAGATCACGAGAGCTCCGCGGGAGCGAGTCAAACTTTGGCAGTACGCAACGAACGCTTGAGAGGACCATGGCTGAAAAACCACAAACCATTGTTAAGTCACAAACGGTCGAGCCGCATAACGTTTTGCGGCTAAGCGGCGCCTATTTGCCTACCGCCGCCGATACTCGGAACCACAACAGCTCGCACCCCACAGTCGTTGATGCGAACTCAGGCGTCCGCTTGAGCCGCAGGGTTGTACGCCGGCGCCCCTTCGGCCTTGAGACGGCGACTGCTCAACGACCACCGATGCTCGCGACCGCGGGCTCGCAGGCCCCCGCTGCTCCTCGAAGGAGCCAAAGCTGCCCGCCCACAATCAGTGATCGAAGCCACGATGGCTCCTCCGGCCCCGGAGTGCCACCACTCTACCGACAGCAGAGGTGGAGAGCGGAGCCGGCCTCGAGCGAAACAGAGGTTCCGGAGTCCGAGAGTTCGCCACCTCGACTGCCTACCAACTACGACGGTGTATTTTACCACTGAACCAAAAGGGTGAAGCCCACACAGATGAGGCTCGGAGCCACGCCCATGAAAGGCGGCTACCGTAGACCGAACTGCTTGCAGGAGAAGAGGCTCCGCGGGAGCGAGCTGACTCTTCCGGAGAGCGACAGCGGAGGCCTTGGAGGAAAAGCCGAGCTACCATAGCCATATCTCGAAGGAATTGCTCGCCGACCACAGGCGGTGTTCGGAGGGACCCCTGCCGCGAGCGCCACAAAAAAGAACAGCCTCGGGGCGGCACCTGCTGAGCTACTTGGAGAGTGGAAGGGAGAACTTGGCCCAACTACTACGAAGGGACCTTGGCGGATGCTCGCTACCGCGGGCTCAAAGAACTGTTGACCACGGACGCCCTGCTCAACTCTTAACAAAAGAAAACCCGGGACGTACAACGTTTCGCGGCTAAGCGGCGCCCATTCGCCTACCACCGCCGATGCTCGGAACCACAACAGCTCGCAACCTACAGTCATTGATGCGAACTCAGGCGTCCGCTTGAGCCGCAGGGTTGTACGCCGGCGCCTCTTCGGCATCGAGACGGCGACTGCTCAGCGACCACCGCTGCTCCGGGCCGCGGGCTCGCAGGCCCCAACTGCTCCTCGAAGGAGCCAAA
>DATMDU010000091.1:0-1248 GCA_035557535.1 Pyrinomonadaceae bacterium | reverse complement strand
ATTACCACTACGATGCCGTACTTGAGCGGTTGCGGCATCTCCAGCAATTTGCGCCCGGCAGTGACGCCGAACAGGTAGCCCACCACCGCCGCCACGCCAATCGCCAGCCAGAGGGCCAACTGGATATAGGCCAGGCGGACGCTATAGATCTCCGTTTGCGACTCCTTAGTACAGCTCGTCATGAACAACTATGCGATTTGGCTTGACTGTCAAGGCGGGTGCCGGTATCTCTTTCTCAGCCCTTACCCTGTGGCTGGGAGGAGATCGCGATGGCACGTGGCCGCAAGTCCTCATTGCACATTGTTCTATCCCCCGAAGAGCGCCAGATTTTGGCACGATGGCAACGATCAACCACCCTCGCGGCCGGGCTGGCCCGACGGGGGAAGATCATTCTCCTCTTGGCTGCGAGGCACGCGCAAACCCAGGTGGCCCAGGCCGTGGGCGTACAACGCACCGTGGTGCGCAAGTGGGCCAAGCGGTTTCTCACCCAGCGCCTGGATGGCCTGGCTGATGCCCCTGGCCGCGGAGCCAAGGGTCGTTTTCCCCCCAGAGGTCGCGCTCCACGTGGTGCGTCTGGCCTGCGAGCGTCCCGATATCCTGGGCCGCAGCCTGTCGCAGTGGGATTGCACTGAACTGGCGCACCAGCTCATCGCCGAAGGGATTGTGGAGGACATCTCTGCCGCCACGGTGCGTCGGATTCTGGCTTGCCATCACCTGAAGCCCTGGCGCCATCCTCTGTGGCTCCATCCCAAGCAGCCCCGAGACGCCGCCTTCTATGCCACTATTATGAAGCTGATCGACCTCTACACCCGTCCGCTGCGCGCGGATGAGATAGTCCTCTCCGTGGATGAGAAGACTTCCCTGCAGCCCCGACCACGTCTCTCCCCAACCCTCCCAGCCCAGCCACAGAATATTCCCAACCGGCACGAGCATGAGTATAAGCGCGCCGGGGCGCTCAATCTCTTCGCAGCCTTTAACACCCGTTCTGGCAAGGTCTATGGGCACTGTGCTGAACGGAAGCGTCAGCGGGAATTCCTGGCCTTTCTGGAAGTCTTGAATACAGAAATTGACGAATGCATCCACATCATTCATCTCGTGTGTGACAATGTCAGTACACATCATGGCAAAGAAGTTCGGAAGTGGTTAGCCAATCATCCGCGCTTTGTCGTGCACTTCACACCTGTGCATTGTTCATGGATGAATCAAGTCGAACAATGGTTCAGCATCTTGCAACGCAAGCGTTTGCGT
>DATMDU010000090.1:0-1314 GCA_035557535.1 Pyrinomonadaceae bacterium | reverse complement strand
TGCCAAACCATGCCGTCGATATGGACTCTTGGGCAAGATCAGCCTGTTATCCCCGGGGTACCTTTTATCCGTTGAGCGACGGCGCTTCCACAAGCCACCGCCGGATCACTAGTTCCGACTTTCGTCCCTGCTCGACCTGTCAGTCTCACAGTCAAGCTCCCTTGTGCACTTACACTCGACACCTGATTGCCAACCAGGCTGAGGGAACCTTTGAGCGCCTCCGTTACATTTTAGGAGGCAACCGCCCCAGTTAAACTACCCACCAGGCACTGTCCCTGATCCGGATCACGGACCGAGGTTAGATGTTCAGAACGACCAGAGTGGTATTTCAACGATGACTCCACAACCACTGGCGTGGCTGCTTCACGGTCTCCCACCTATCCTACACAAGCCGTCCCGAACACCAATACCAAGCTATAGTAAAGGTCCCGGGGTCTTTCCGTCCTGCTGCGCGTAACGAGCATCTTTACTCGTAATGCAATTTCGCCGAGTTCACGGTTGAGACAGCGGAGAAGTCGTTACGCCATTCGTGCAGGTCGGAACTTACCCGACAAGGAATTTCGCTACCTTAGGATGGTTATAGTTACCACCGCCGTTTACTGGGGCTTAAATTCTGAGCTTCGCCTTACGGCTAACCCGTCCTCTTAACCTTCCAGCACTGGGCAGGCGTCAGTCCGTATACATCGTTTTGCAACTTCGCACGGACCTGTGTTTTTAGTAAACAGTCGCTTCTCCCTGGTCTCTGCGGCCCTCAAACGCTCCCACAGCAAGTGTGTTCACGCCTCAGGCCCCCCTTCTCCCGAAGTTACGGGGGTATTTTGCCGAGTTCCTTAACCATGATTCTCTCGATCGCCTTAGTATTCTCTACCTGACCACCTGAGTCGGTTTAGGGTACGGGCGGCTAGAACCTCGCGCCGAGGTTTTTCTAGGCAGCATAGGATCACCCAATCATCCAGCAAAAGCTGTCACCTTCAGTTCTCAGGCTATGTGAGGTACGGATTTGCCTATACCTCGCCCTACAACCTTGGACGTGCCAAGCCATAAGACACGCTGGGCTACCTTCTTGCGTCACCCCTGTTAATACGCTTACCTACTACCGGTTCGGGTCGCGCGCTCCACCTGGACTATCTCCGAAGAGATTCGCCAGGCTTCGGGCGCTTAGCATCACCGGGTTCGGTATGGGCGGTTCTTCGCCGGTACGGGAATATCAACCCGTTGTCCATCGACTACGCCTGTCGGCCTCGCCTTAGGTCCCGACTTACCCAGGGCGGATTAGCCTGGCCCTGGAACCCTTGGTCATTCGGCGGACGGGTT
>DATMDU010000089.1:0-38762 GCA_035557535.1 Pyrinomonadaceae bacterium | reverse complement strand
GAGAAAAGAGAGGTAACGCATCTTTAGGTGATCTCCTCCCGGCGGAAGCTGCCGTCGTCGCTGATGTAAACCAGGAACCGTTTGAGCCCGCTGGGCTGGCTGCGCATGATGAACGTGTCGACCACGTCGCGGCGCAGATATCGCCCGTCAGATTCCTGCTTGGTGATGTAGCTGGCCGCCGGCTGAGGCACGGTGGACCCGGACAGGTTCACCGATCGGCGAATCGTCACTGGGAACATGGCCCGCAAATTGGGCAGCTTGATCTCGAGCTGGGTGGCCGCGTCGCCTGAGGAGACCATGGTGTTGATCCCGGAGGTCCGAAGGTCCAGCTCGCCGGTAAACTTGTTCCCCGCGATGGTCCAGGAATTCTGGCTGGCGTGTGCTGTGCCGGCCGGGCCCACGGAGATCGTGAGCGACATGCCGGAAGGATTGATCACCTCGTAGAAGGGTGATTCGGCCCACGAAACCCGGCGCACGAGGCTAAGATCAATCGAGGGGATCTCCTCCTGATAGAGTTCTGGCAGCGAGTAAGATCCCCCCTCGCTGATCGAGCGGATCAGGGTCTTGCTCGTAACATCCAACAAAAGAATTAGCAGCGAAGGCACTCGTGGCCTCGCCCCAGTCAATCAAGACTCAAGCTCGAGCAAATCCAGCGTGTCGTTGTACTGATACGCAAAGGCGTAACCGCCCCGGGCCCGAACCTCGCTGGTGGGGGCCCCAAGCGCACCATCCTGGGAATAGGGATCCCGGGTATTCGGCCAGCCGTCTGTGACTCGGTAAACTTTGTCAGGCGCATTAGACGCGCCGAACCAGCGGGTGACTTCCAATTCATCCAGAGCCAGCACCTGAACGTGAAAATCCGCGGGGCTGTAGTGCAACGTCTTCGCGAAGACACGGAAAAGAGGAGCGTGCATCCTCTTGACCACCCCTTGTCGGCCGGCCGGAATTTCAATAGTCGCCAGGACGGTGTTTAGCGTCCCGCTCGGACTCTTGCTACCAATCCGCACGGTGACAGAGGAGCTCAGATCAAAGGTGCCATCTGCTCGTGGACGTCGGCTGGCGGCGATGGCCCACACTACCAAAACCGTTCCTCCTCCCACCTGGACAGCGGCTGTGGCCGAATCCAGAGGGCGAACAGGCCAGAGGTAATGGCCTCGAAATAAGGAGGAGCGCACCCGGCGGGGGTCTGATTCATCGAGTGGGGCTGATGCAAACGCCTGGGGGGCGAAAGCGCTCAGGTGTTCATCTGTTGGCGGATCCACTGGCGGAAAGGTATGGACCGTGGCCAGCCCGTTCACGGTCTGATTGGTAGCGTAGAGGATCGAGCTGAGGGCGGCGCCGGGGGCCACTCCCTGGTAGATCTCCTGATTCATAGGAGCGCCTTGCCCAGCTGTCCGATACACTTGAGAATCTGGCATGCGCAGCTGGAAAAAACGGGTGTGGTCTTCGCCGTTGATGACCGTCCAGCCACCGCCATTCTCACCGGAGATCCCGGAAGGGGTTTCGGTAGGCGGGGCGTTGCCGGGGGTTAACGTGGTGTGAAACCGAATTCCACTCTCGCTGGGAATGAAATCCAGACCGAAGTTTGGCACGTGGCCATGGGATGCGGCCCAGCGCCAGGGCGTATCCAGTTTCCCGTCATCCTGGATCGGCACGTTGGAAAAGCCCATCTGGGCCCTGACAGGGCCGTTGTACCCCGTCAGGTTCAGCCGAACATGGACGAAGACACTTGTGCCAAGGATTGTTCTGCGGAGCGACTCATAGGGTGGGGTGGTAATGACATCGAAGTCCCGACCTGGGCGCGCGCTGACATAAGGGTTGTCAGCTATGGGGATGGTTTGTCCCAGCATCGTTATCAGATCTACCCGCCACTGGGAACCGTCGGGCGGTGCTACGGCGCCGATCTGATCCCAACCAGTGACCCAAACCCCGTCCACCTGCTTGAAACAGATCTGCAGGTCGTGACGGATCTGTATTTGAGGAGTGGTCGCCCCTTCCGGGATTTCGGGGATCCAAAAGGAGACACCGGAATACTTGCGTGAGGGTGGGGCATCGCCACTGAGCGAACGAAAGCCTGAACCGGGCGACGAGCCAAATGGCGTGAACCAGGGGCCAGAGACGTGCATCGTCTGCTCAAGGTTATCCGTCTCCCGCGGCGCGATCGTTTTAAGGTAGTAGCGCCGGTAGATCTCGGCGCGCGTCCTGTTTATCTCGGTCAACCAGCCACGGTATGCCTCGGCTTGCTTCTGCGTCCCTGACAAAGTGCGCGCGGTGTAAAGGCCTCGGCCGGGAGGCCGGACGATGTAGAGCCCGTCTCCAATTGCCCACCGGTTGCTTTCGGGCGCGCCCACGAGTTGTTCGTAACACCAAAGATTTGTGAGCTCGGTCCAGTTGCTGAAGTCGGTTTGAGGATGGCGGTCCAATCGCCAGGCTTTGTATTGGTGGTAGGGAGGGATAGCCGTGGCTGGCTCAATATTGACCGCAATGTCCCCCGGCCGCATGGGTGCCGCCGCGGCGAACGTTCGGACGCCGTTTATATCCACCATCACGTTGCGTGTGCCAACGTGACCCAGCTCTGCCAGCACGGGAGCTACAACCAGAGGATCATTGGTCGGGGCGGAAAAGGTCCGGACCTTTCCCAAAAAATGGATGGGCGGCAGCCCTGCCTTGGAGTTGTTCAAATCCTCCAGGGCCTTCATCTGCTCCCAGGTGACTTCTGTGCCGCGCGTTACTGCCACAACTGGCCTCCTGTGAGATCAGCGATCTTCACCCATCTCTCGCCTTCATAAGGGGCGGGCGACGTGGAAGAGGCAGCCTGGATGCACAGGTAAGTGCCGGCATTGGATCCGCCACTTACCCTGACCACGTCGTCGATGTCGTAAGATTTAGGGCTCCACTCTCCGCGCCATGTCCAGCCACCACCAGCTTTTCCTTTCTTGAAATCGATCTCGATAGCCGTGCCACGGCTAGTCCGATGGACGCGGTAATTCGAGCCATCGATGAGGTGTCCTTCCATGACCCAATCCCATAGCCGGCCGAGGAACCTGGACAGAGGATCCCGTGCGGTGGGTCGAGGTAGTGGGGTCATATCAAATTGCCGTAGAGGAAGGTGGACCAAAGCCCGTACTCGTATTCCTGGGTGAGCACAGACAGGTTGCCTGACCCTGGCTCGACCTGAGGGCCGTGCTTAAGCCATCCATATACGAAGCCGTCCGGGGGGGCGGAGTCGTGTGACGGTAATCCGATCCGGAGATCTGCCCCTACTGCTGCATCCGCGATAATGCTGCCGTTGCCGATAATGGCCCCCACATTCGCGTAGCTTACGTTCCAGTGCGTGGTGTTCAGGCTGGTGAGGGTTTTGATGAGGAAAGGCTGCTCGATGACTCTGCTAGTCACTCCACGAAGGGCTAAGGAGTACAGTTTCCCGGCGGCCTCACTCCATGGAACGGTGAAATCGCTGAAGGTGTTATCATCAATGAATCGCTTTATGTCCCTCAGTTCGTCTTCGGTGATACCGTTTGGGCCGGGGGGTTCGAAGATCGATTTTTGAACCCGGTGATTGATTAGCCGCGTCGCGGTAACGACTGGGTAACTACTGGGAACGGCCTCCTTAACGAGGCGCAGTTGCCACTTGGGGCCGTCATGGCTCGCCTCCAGCTCAGCGATGCCATTACCCACGGAAGGGCCATGGAATCCGTAGAGAGCGGTGATTGCTTCCCGAGTGCCTTCCCAAATCTCCTCAAGGAAAAATCCGCCGTCAGATCGCTTGCGCGCAGTAACGGTCTTGAGAACGATGTTTGTGGCACCGGTGGCTTTAGATGGCATGAAGCCTAGAAGGCGAGTCAGTACGGATAACTGGAGCCGCCAGTTGCCCTGCCACCGCTTGCTGCCAGCGTATCCCGAATCGCGCGCAGATGTCCGTCGATCGAGACTAACTTGTCCACCTGAGCTCGCCCCGGATCACCACCCAGGAAATTGCCGATCGAGGTAAGTGAGTCGCTTTGGATCCCAGAGCCGTCGCCGAGCAATTTTTTACTACCGCCGGCATCCCGTTCCATCTCCTCAATCTGTTGCTGCTTGCGGAGTGCTTCCATGCGGGCCTTGCTGGCATCGACTGGGTTCGTGTCGTCGAAGTTGTTGAAAACCGCTTCCAAGCCGGCAATCTCATCCTTGAGCATTTGAATCTTCCCGGGTTTGTCCTGACGGGAGAAAAGAAGATCGCGTGTTGCGTCTTGTTCTATTTGCATCTGAGCCCGGAGGCGTTCCTCCGCAACCTTCTTTTCTTTGGCTAGTTTCTCATCCTCCTTGCGTCTCTTTTCGTTGGACTCTTCCGTGGCCTGGTCATTGATCAATTGGTTCCGTTCCTCATCTGTGATCGTTCCACCTGTGGGGCGATTGCCGGCCCTTCCTGTCACAACGCCGACAAGCGGGGCCACGAACGCCCCAATTTTACGAAACAGCGAATTCATACTGCGCCCCACTTCCGCAGCGTCATCGCCCATAGTGTCTAACGCATCGATCTCCTTTTGACTTGGTGCGCTAACTGCCCCAAACTTGCTATTAAATAATGCACCTTTGAAGCCTGGGATGAGCTCTGCCCCTCCGCGGCCTAAGAGCTTTTTGATATCGGTGAGTGCCTGAGCGTCGATCGATGTATTGCGGATGCTCTCGCCAATCTTGGTGAAGATATCCTCAGCCTTCAAATTCTGCAGATCAGCAAACGAGACCCCTAATCGTTCGAAGGCCTGAATGTATTCCTCGGTTCCGCTTTTCGCTTCGACGATGGCGGCCGCCTGTTTTTCGAAAGCCGTCTTTACGGCATCCAAACCAGACCCTTTATCTTCGAAAGCGATTTGAAATTGTCCGAGCTTCTCGGCAGGAATGTTGAGTCGCTCGCTCAAGTCGGAAAGCTTGCTGGCCTCCTCGACAGCGTCCCCAATTTTCATTGCCATCAGGGCGCCGGCGGCGGTGATGGCAGCAAAAGCCGATGTCCACTGGGCCTTCATTTGCGTGGCGGTATCCGCGTTATGGCGCTGAATGATAGAGTTCCATTGACGAGCCTGCTGGGCTGTGAAGTTCATCCCCTGGGTGAACTGCGTCCCGTCCAGTGCGATCCTGGCTTTTAGCTCGAAAGGCATCAGCTATTTCTCCATCTCGGCGACAATTGTCTCGTGCGTGAGCGTCTCGCCGCGCGCAAGGATCCGCGCGATGGCGTCATCCATGGCGGAGGCCATTTTTCGGTTCTCCACGTCGTCCTGGGAGAAGAGCTGCACCGCGCCCTCCATTTCCCAGAAACCGAAGTAATCCCAGATCGCCTCGCCCCACGGTTTGTTGAGTGCCTCGGATAGGCTATGCCCAAGCTTGCCCTGCAGAATCATCTGCACCCGGTGGACAAAGGGAGAGCCAGAGGAACGACCGCTGTGGGCAGGGTTATGCACCTCGGGCCACTTGGATCCGTCAGCGATGTATTGCGTGAACCGGTTGCACTTCCCTGCGAAATCAAACTTGCCGACGTTCTCCCCCCACTTCTTTAGCTTGCTGTGGAGGTTTCGGTCAAAGAGGCCTTCGGTGCATTCCTCCCAACTTTGGCAGCAGATCCAAACACCCATGATCAAGTCATGCAGTTGGGGAGGGGCGTCAGCGCGGTCCTCGATGGGAAGAACAAACCAGTTCTTCCAACGGAGCAGGCGTTTGTAGTGCCCCAGAGAAAAGGGCATCAGGCGCTGGCCCAGTAACGTAACGGTCTCCGGCAGGGCCGCCGAAAGATATTCGTCGGCATTCATCCGGGGAAATGGTCTTACGTGACTGCAGCGGTGAGATCTCGGTTCGGGCTCTTGCGGATCTCCAACTCGTAGGTGGCGATGCCGTCCTTGGTGAAGGCGATGCGCCAGCCTCCAGCATAAAACCAGGTGGCAGAATTGGCTCCAGCCCACATGAAGTTCGCCAGAGTTACCCTGGCGATCGGCGTCGGAGGTGCCAGAGACAGTTTGGCGTTGGCAATCGTGTTTGTGCCGGCGGCCGCGCGAGGAGTGAAATTGAGCTTGGCGATATAGAGCTGGCCCGAGGCAATGACCGTTTGGGGCTCATTGTCCTGATCACTCAGGATGTCTAACTTGAAGTCATCCCGGAATTCGAAGTTCTGCGGAAAAAGGGTGCCGATTCCGGTCCAGGTCCAGTCCGTGGCGTTCACGCTGTAGCCAGGGAAACCGAAGATCGTTGCGATTCCAGATTGAGATGATGGCATGTTGCTCTAGCCCCGCAGTTGTTTACCGGCGGTGCTCTAGCAACCTCCTTAGTCAAGTCGGGGGAGGAGAATTAGGCGGTCAGATCGTTTCCACAGCAGTAGAGACGCAGTCCGAAGATGGTCCGGAAGGTTCGGCCGACCACCTGCCGATTGTCACATCGTCGATCGAAGGCACCTAAGACATAAAAGTCCTCGGCCTCCGCTGAGAGGATGTCCGCCAGGTTGGCGTAACTAATGGCGATCTCGATCTGCTGCACGGCGGCGGCGTGGACGGCGCCGCGGTCCTCATCCGGATCAGAAGGATCAGGCCGACCGGCTCTGGTTCGGACCTGGATGGTGGCTGTCTTCCACCAGTTGCCAGGGAGGCCGCCCGGTTCACTTTGCCCAGCCTCACTGTGGACAATAACCGAATCCAGGACGTGATCATCTGAGGTTTGGCCTTTGAGAAACGTCCTGCCCAGCGCGGCCACACCTGGCTCGCCCAGGAGATGGGCGATGATGGCGGACTCAACCTTATCATCCAGGCTCATGGCTTCACTTCCTCCACCTTTCCTTCCCGGATCCAATGCGCCGCCACGGCAGGGGACAGTTCGGTCTCCTCACCAGGTTTCAGACACTTGCCTTCGTGGTGGAATGGTTCAATGGCCCTAACTTTCACTGTGAGCGTCGGATCCGCCAGGGGCGTGGATTTGTTATTTTTCATGCGTTGAACTGATCAGCAGTCGGTTGCATTTTCTCCGCGATATACTGCCGCATATCGAGGGCGGCAAGGTCGACGGCTGTTTGCAAAGCAGCCGAAGCCACTATGTTCGCGCCTTTGGCTTTGTTGATGATCGTGGCCACAACGTCCCACCCTGGTTGAGCAGGAATGGCGTCACCGGGCGGATTCCGAATGCCGGCCGTGCCCGAGAGCGATCTCTGGAGAGCCTGGAGTTTACGGACTGAGAGAATGCGGATGGCCGGTACCCACCCCGAACGCATATAGCCGCGCCGCTTCTTTCTGTTGGAGACTAGCTTTGCAGAGACTTTGCGCGCCTCGGCCCGGGTGTAGCCCCCCTTGATATGTTTCTTTTTCTTTCCGCCCAGGGTAACGCCGCGGCCGCTGATCCTCTTGGCCACATATTTGGGCCACCATGGTTTTTGGGGCAGGGCATCGATGTCAGAGCTATCGGCCAGAGGCGTGGCCTGGCCGGCCTTGATTGCGACGTTCAGCGCGGCCCGATTGCAGACATAATCCATATCCTTCTGCGTCACGTCCAAATACTGGGCAAGTGACGCGTCAAATTCGCGGGTGTCGAGGGTGGTCGTTACTTCCATTTTATCCCCCATGTCTGGATAGCGGAGGTCCAATCAAAGTCGCTCATATCGCAATTGTGGGGGGACGTTTCACCGCGGATTCTGCGGATCGGTGAGTTTGAGGGTATAATGAGATTCAGAAGCGGAGAGCTTGGCCGAGAGCACTTCCCGTAGTTTGCCACGAAATGTTAGATGGTTCCCGGGACGAGGTGCAGTCGGGAATAAATCCGCTCGCACGAGCACTATGGCCGTGACAGGGTAAAGCCTGCCTCCCACCTCGATCTCCAATCCTTCTTCAAAGGAGGAGGGCGAACACACGATCTCCACACCATTCCACGTCAGCTTGGGATTGCCCAGGTCGCGTTCGATGCCGGCTAAATCTCGGCGGATTTCGTTTCTTCGTTGGGTCATTCGGATTTCTTGAGCTTGAAACTGACTCGCGGCGAGGAAGGCTCGCTCATGGCTTCCAGCAAAGGCTGCCGGTCCGCCTTCGGAAGAAGGAGCGGCACCAGGTCCCGGAATGCCTTGGCCGGGCGATAGAGTGGAGCAAAGAGGTTATCGAATTTGTCCCCGGCCAGCTTTTTTATGTCTGCCCCCAGAGGAACCAATTTCTTGTCCTCATAACGGTTGGCCACGTCGCCAATGAAAACGATCGGGCTGACCAGTTTGTCCTCCGGGAAACTCACCTGACAAAATACTCCGTCAGTTCCTTCGCCTTCCCACTGTTGTCCGGCGACCGGTTGATCCTGGGGAATGCCCTCTCGTTTTCGAACCGCATTTTCTGCATGCGCGCGAACCTTTGCTTTGATCTCGTTCAGGTCGCTGGTCTTGTCGGCGATCTGCTTATCGAGGCGCGCACCTAATTGGATTAGGGCCGCGATTTGGCTGGAAGTCATGTGTCGCGCCGGACAGTCAAGGTGTCCCGGCTCATCCAGGAAGAGCGATTCTGCGAGCGGTGAGGCCCTCATATTCCGTGAAATATAGCCGATTCGGCAAATTTCCCGGTGGAAACGAGAAAACCGGCGGTGGGTTGGGAGAACCCCTCCCACCGGGGGGAGAATCCTCCAAATCCCACCGCCGGCTTTTAGGCGGCAGAGAGAGAGATTGAGTTACTTGAACTCGCAGTAGCCCGTGACGGTAATCACGTTGTTAGTCGTCGATCCAGTAGCGGAAATCTGGATCAAGCCTGGCTTTTCGGACTGCGTGTGCCAGATCGGTTCGCCATCCCAGTTCACCAGGGTGGCTCCGACCAGGTAAGAGCCAGCGCTTGCCATCTTGTAGACCTGATCACCCGGAGCGAGGGCAAAGGACGTGGTCGCCGCAGTGAGGGCGTTGGTGATTAGGATCCCGGAGCCGTTCGTGCTCGAGAGCAGGACCCGCTGATAGGTGTTGTTAGCCACCGAACGAATCAGGAGGACGTCGAACTCGGACCATGTGGTTCCTTCGAGCTTGCACAGGATATTGCTGTAGCCCACGGCCAAAGCATTCGTCACGACTGCCGCTGGGCCGGTCGGGTTATAGAACGTGATCGTGCCTGCAGAGCTGTCGCTCTTAGCCAGGATCTTTCGCACGGATCCAACCCCGAGAGCGGGCACGGCGGCGTAGGCCACGTTCGTGCTGATGGCGGTAGTACCGGAGCTGAAGGGAACCTGGGCGGCGCGGGCAGGGAGCGCGAAAGCGCACAAGATGCACGTAAGCAAGAGGGCGAATGTCTTCATTTATTTCTGGGCTTTGATGGCTTTCGGAGCTTTGGATTTGGTCACTTCGACGGGAGCGGACACTTCTTCAGCGGCAGCTGGCGCGCTAACTGGGGCGACGGGCTGAGAGCGTTTCACGCTTAGGTCCACCGACTCGGTGACCCAGGCTTGGACGACCTTGGAGAGGCGATCGGGCCGGCGACTCTTGAATCGAGCCACGCTGGCCGGCTTCGCCACGCCGTGATTTTCCATCGCCGCAGTGGCGGCAACGGGATCGGTCCCGACGTAGACGCAGTGATACTTGCCGTCCTCGTCCAGGACCGCCGTGAAAGAGACACGCTTCATTTAAGATGGGGTTTTACACCCCGAAAGGGGATTAGACCGAGACGATTCGGTGCAGGTTGTTGGGCACGCCGGCCTTCACGCCGAACAGGGTCGCCAAAGCGATGTACCATTTGCGTTCTTTGGGAACGTAGAACATCTGGAATTGGAGCGGGAAACCAGTTTCAGGCTCGATCAGGTTCTCGACGTCGACAACATCGTTGCCCTGGTCAGGCATTGTAGGGAAGCGGGCAGCAATTAATAGCGCCTCGCGGGATCCAAAAAAGCCGTGGAGATTTTCGTCGGCAGTGGTTCCGGTTGTTGGAAAACCGTTGAATTCTGCGAGGTCGAATCCGCTCAACCGGCGTACTTGATGTTCGCGCAGGGCTTCGCTCGAGCCGGACGTGTTCACGCCCTGGATGATGTCATCGGTGGCGAGGTTGCCGTAGTAGCTGGGCTTTAGGATACCGAAGCGTTCGGAGTCGGGAACGTTCAGGTTATTAAGAGCGGTCGCGATCGCTGCGACTGTGTCGGCGGTGAACGCCGCGGCGGCCACCGTTGTCTTGTTCGCGAACGTGCCGTTCATGATCAGTTTGACCACTTCCTTGATCACTCCTTTTCCGACCGCGTTCACGATCGAGGGAAGGAAGGTGCGACGGAGCAAATCCATCCCGCCCTTCGAGAGTTCCGCTTGGGTGAATGAGTGGGCTTTGCCCAACTCCTTATCGAGGGTGATCGTGTAAGGGGTGGACGTCGCATCGCTCGCGGTAAACCCGCCACTCACATCATCGGCTTCCAGGTCGGTCGCGACGCGAGTCGTCACGCTCTCACCGGAGCTTTTCAGATCCATGCTGAAGTCGCGAGTGAACTGTTTGAGAGCGCGTAGTTTCGGGCTGAGGACGCGAAGGCCTTCCTGCGCGATTTGGGCGATGTTAATTCCGCCGAGGCTATTTCCAGGCATATCTGTAGATCAGTAGAGGGGTCAGGTTCGGGTGCTAACGTTTACTTGGGGTGCAGTTCCTTGTGGGCGTTGTAGAACGCGACCTTGGCTTCGGGGCCCAGCGTCGCGTATTCAGCCCAAAGAGTTTCGACACTTTTGCCGTTGCCGGCTCCGCCGACGTGGGCCGCGGGACCTGCGTTGGGCTTCAAGCCCTGGCTGGCGGCGAGTTCCTCGAATTGCGTCTTCGCGCGAGCGGCGACCGATTTCTCTTTTTCTTCCAGAGCGGCCGTATGTTTGGTCGCGGCATCGGTAAGCTTGGCAATCTCGGTATCCTTGGCCTCGATATTCTTCTGCAACGTGCCAATGGTTTGTTTGGCCGTGCCCAGATCGGTTTCGCCTTGCTCGACCCGTGCGGTCAGTTCGCCCACTGTGGCTGCGAGAGCTGCCAACTCCGGAGCGGTTTCAGCGCCGGCAGTGGGAGTGGTCGCAGTGGAGCCAGCGGCGCCAGTTTTGGTGCCGTTGGCGACGAGGGCGGAAATGGATTTGGACAGCTCGGTGAGCTGGTTCTTGATTTCGGTGAAGATGTTCATCGGTGATGTTCTGGCGGATTAACGGGCCGCGAGACATGCACCGATAAGTCAAGGGGAGGGGAAGGATCAGATCAGCGAGAGAGCTTCCTCAAAGCTATCCACTGTAGAATCGATCAGACCAAATTCGGCAGCAATGGCGCCGGTGAAGATCTGGCCTTCCATGTGTGCCGGTTCCAGTCCGGGACGGTGACTGGTCATGTGCTTCTTGAACTCCGCTGCGCGTTCATTCACGAAGCCCTGAACCCATTCGGACTGCTCTGGCGTGAGGCTCTTTCCCGGATGGCCGAGGGCTTTGTATTTGCCCGAGGTGAAAACGTTGAACTGGATCCCGAACTTTTCGAGAAACTTCGAGGCGTCGACCATGGCCAACATCGTTCCGATGGATCCGACGATCGCGCTCGGGGTCGCGAGGCTCATTGTGCAGCCGGCGGTGATATATTCTGCGGCACTGCATTTTTGGTCCTCGGTGTAGCTGGCGATCGGATAGCCGCTGGCAGCCAGGTCAGCGATTCGACTGGCCAATTCGTGCGTGCCCACCACGGTCCCACCCGGAGAATTCACGTAGAGCATGATCGCCCGGGCGGAGCTCCGGGCACGGGAGATGTCCTCCCAAATATCCTCGTGTGAGGTTAGCCCGTAATAGGCTTTGTCGGATCCCTTCGCACCTTTGAGGATTCCACCGACGATGGGCACGACAGCCACGCGCGATGGCGTCATCGATGCCTGCATGATCGCGTTGCCGCGCGCATCCACCGTGGGACGGAGAGCAACAGGTCCGGAAGATTGCGGTTCGCGCGTCTCAGGCCTGACAGTCGCGTCCACAATCAATCGTTCAATGTATGAGCCCGGCCGAACGTACCAATCCTGGGCGCAAATTCTATCGAGAGCTGTCATCATCTGGTTCCTTCTCGGGATCTTGTTCTTCCTCTGGCTTCCCCTTGTCGGGCGCCGGCGCCGGCGGACTGCCGCCGGATCCAGATTGCCATAACATCGAGAGGACTAATTCGAATGGTTTGCCGGTCTGCGTGGAGATCTCCTGGGCCTCGGTGATCATCGCTCGCACCTCAAGTCCTCGTTGCTTGAGAATACGCTCTTCGTTTTCGCCATTCTTGCCGGCCAGAATTGCCCGAGTCGTGGTTCCCATGCGCAGAGCGTCGAGATCGGCCTTGGCGTCGTTGCCCGAATCGACGCTTATCTCAGCGGGCATCTGGAAATTGACGTACTTCCACCACTGATCGGCAGTGCCGCGGACCGATTTACGCGTGATAGCTTTGGCGACCGCAAACTTTGCCGCTCGCGTGGCGCGCTTCCAAAGAGTGTTCTGGCGGCCCGCTATGTTCTTGCGCGCTCCATCCTGGATCAACCTGGTATTGGCTCCCCGAAGGCTGGCTGGATCCAAAAGCCCACGGTGCCATCCCAGCGCGTAGAGACCAATGGATTCCAGCCTTTGCACGAAGGCCTCGACGTTGGGGTGGGGACGTTGGGATGTGAGGATGTCTATCTTGCCTCCTGTATTGGACCTGAAGTACTGAACTTCGTTGCCTTCGAGATACTCGATCTCCACGTCCGGATTGGAGGTGTTCCGGTCGCGGGGATTCTCTTCATCACCGCCGACAATGCTGGTGCCGGTGGGAGGTTCGCCGTCTTCGTTGTCGACCTTCAGGCCGAGCATGGAATCCTGTTTGACCTGGCGCGTGAGGAAGTGATTGATGTCCTCAACATTGATCATCTCGATCAGACTGACCGCGGCGCGCGGGATGCCGCGGCCCTGGTCCGACCAAACAGGCTCAAAGATCATTTGCGCGTTGTTGGCTGGAACGTCCATATCCTCGGCCTCCGTATCGCCCAGGATGCGAAAGGCTAAGTTCGCGCCGTCGCGATCGACAATCACTCCGTTATACATGCGGGCGCCTTTGTAGGGGCCCTTCTCAACGAGGCAAAACCCACCCTGGTTCTGACCGCCGGACGCGCTCTGTCGGTTCCCAATGCGGTGTGCCGCCACCAATTGCAGTCTGGGAAGGCCTTCCTCGCTTTCCCGCATCACCATGACATTGTCGCCATCGTGATCGATCGCGCACCCATCCAGGAACAGGGTGGTCTGAAAATCGTAGGGCTCGCCGCGAATGTTCGCGATCGGATACCAAAACTCGTTGATCCATTCCTCGATCTCGCCCTTGAAGAGTTTGTCAGGGCCGTCGTAGCAAAATCGCCAGCCCTGGCCCACGGCATAGCCATTCTTCTGCATGATTGCCCCATGCAGGATGCCGACGCGTGAGACTACCTGGCGCGACAGATCAACCAACCTTTGCCAATCGTAAGTCGAGACTGCTTTACGGTTGTCGGTGAAGACGTTTGCCGTTCGCGGCCGGTAACCGCGGCCAGTCTGAGTGCGGTAAAGATGATCGATGCTCTTGAAGCGAGCAGGCACAAGCAGGTCGTAACCAGCCGGCGTCTTTAAAACGGTGGGGGCAGGGGGCATCTGCTAGAGAATCTCTTGAATGGTCCGCTGGACGCGCCGGGTCTGCCGTGCTGGAAACTCGATAGGCCATCGCCGATTGAGCTCCCGGTAGAGGAGTTCGATCCTCCGCTCCGGACGCAGATGCGTGTGACCTTGCTTTGTGGCGCTGGCGTCTCCCTCGGACCAGCCTGAAGAGCTGCTTCCGGATGCCAGATCTGCGCGGGCGGCCGCCAGATGGTCCTCAAGCTCTTGTCGTGAGACGCCGAAATATGGATTCACTCTGGCCGGTAGACAGTCAAGCGATTGTCAGTCAACCGGTGCAGGCTAGCCATGAACCCCTCGAAGCGCTTGTCAGTCCAGAACTCGCTATGTCCCCAGCTCAAGTAGGGAATTACCGCGACCCTGGCCTCAACCTCGGCGGTAACGTTCTGTGGACCTTGGCGTCCCAGGTCACCATAACCAAATCCGGTCCAGCCGATGAAACGTCGGGAAAGCTGAGCCATCTGCATCGCCTTATCGGCGGTGGCCCAGTGAACGAAAACGCGCTCGAGCCGGTAATCCTTGAGGTGCCGGTTAAGGCCGTTTGTTTCAAAGCTGGCATCGCAGGCCGGCGCAACCAGGTGCAAGGTGCGCAATCTGGTTTCGGTTCCGGGTAGGAGATCGAGCATGCGCAGCGCAATATCGGCACCGTTGCTATGTGCCACCAGGTGAATGCGCCATGGTTCCCGGTCATTCATGTAACAGAGCAGCTTGCGAGTGAACCGTTCCGCCCGCTCCTGTTGCAGCAGTCGGCGAGTGAGGGCGCCGGCGGCGTACTCAAATTTTTCTCCCCGTCCATCCTCGGTGTTGCGATGCACCCAAGTGACGGCCTGGTCCGTCCAGCCGTCTGCGGCCGAGGGCCAGCTGAGGATCCCATTGATGAAGAACCAGACTGATTTCATTTCGGTACGGCTTGTATGAGTCCAGAGGCGGCGGCGGCGCCAGCTTTGATGAGCTCCACGTCATGCCTCGTCTTTGCGTCGATTACGTCAGGATTCATTCTGAAATTGCCGTTGCTGATTACCAACTCGGTGACTACGGGATTGCCCAGCGCGTCCTTGAACTCTTTGCGGTAGCGGAACACATCCCATGAAGCATCCTTTGGCAGGCGCATCTTGAGATCGCCGGTGGATGGTTTGGCCCGGATGTAACTGTCGACGGACATACAACCGCCCAACAGGAGGGGTAAAAGGAGAGCTACAATTCTCATGCAGCCATCCGTGTGGATTCAACCTTCGCCCATTTCCTGGACGATCGATGTCTCCCCCAGAATCCCCAGGATGGCGGCGGCCACGATTTGCTCGCACTCGTCATCCCAATAGTGGTTGCGCCGGGTGGCGGAAATCTTCACCCACTTCCACCGCTCCCGGTTGGTGGTCTTATCCAGGACAGGACGCTTCCTCTCACTGTTGAGCTGCGCGATATATTCCTCTTCCTCCGCGGTGTCGGTGGGCGGCACCGCTGGCGCGAGCCACTTGGCTCCAGCCTTTCCATCCCGGCGGCTCTGCAGCTCGTCTTTGACCTGTTCGTTACTCCAGAAGAAAAAGGGAGCCCGGTGGGATCCGCGTTCATTGCGCCCGATCGATGGATCCCCGTACTGGATTGGTGAATAGATGCGCCTGGTCTTGACCTGATTTCTGGTCTGCGGATGGGTCTCCAGGTGGAGGAAGTCAAAATCATCGGTCCCCTTAAGCCCGATCCAGCAGAGCCAGATCCGTCGCCGGCCAATAATCCCCCAGTGTCCAAACCGAACGCATTGCTGGAAGACCTTGCGTTGTTCGTATCCGATATCCAGGAACGTGTTCTGGTCCTGCACGCCATGCTCTTCCTGGCGCTCCCGGATCTGTTCGAAGGTCCTACACTGTCCGCGCCAAACTCGTCGGCTCTCCCCGGTAGCGATGCACCAATCCCGGATAACGCAGAAGAACAGCGCAAGATCGGCCTGGCAATCGACAGTCAGGAATCTCTTCCAGCCTTTGGCGGCGCCGCACGCCGGCGAGTCGTAGAGCTCGATGATCGGCCGCCGAAGGTCCGCCCTGGTCAGAGAGAACATCTGAGCCATTTGCTTCTGCCAGAACTTCTGACTCGCTGCCGGCGATCCCTGGCGGTTGGCATTGCGACCCTTCAGGTAGATATCGAGTAACTCGACCCAGGGGAAGTCGATGATGGCCGACCAGTGGAAGCTCTTCTTGTTTCGGTTAGGGTCCCCGACGACGAGGTACTTGCCGGTCCGATTCCATTCGGCTTTTGTCTTGATCCCGTCGATGTGCGGATGTGCGCACTTCTCGCATTCAAATCGAACTGTGGAAAGGCATCGGTTGATGTCCCAAAAATCTCCCTCGCGGCGATACTCGTTCCAGACGATGCCCCACCTGGTTCCATCCGGACGGTAAGCATTCCAGAGGGGTAACATGAAATGATTGCACCGGGCGCACTCGATGAACCACTCATTGAGTTCACCTGTCCGATATTGTTGGTCCCACTCATCATCCTCCCAGCCTCCCTGGCTGATGCAGATCAACTTTGAAATCTGTTGCTTGAGGAACTCTCCCAGGCGCGCGGCAGCCTCGGCGATCGTGCCAGGCTTGTATCGCCAACACTCATCCAGGATGACATAGCGAAATCCCTTGGACTGGAGATTGTCCATCGCCTGGCCGCGGAGGTAGACGGCCATGTCCGCGAAAATGATCTCACTGGTCCGGTCCTGGTCCGGGTGAGGCAGCATCGCCTTGATCTCCTCGACACTGCGCAACACCTTAAGCGCTCTTCGCTCAGCGTGTTCTTTGGCCAGGAGCGCACGATGGAAGATCCAGAGGACGTCGCCGGGTTCATGTGTCTTGATCCAGGGGATAGAGATGTCCGCCAGCATCGATTTGCCCGACCTTGGTGGGGCCAGGACGTTCACCTCGCGCACGTGCGGATCCGCTATTCCATTAAAAGGCGCGATGAAGTGTCGTGACTTGGAGACATCGAACGGGCCGGTGGGGACGTAAGGAGCCTGCAGGACAATCTGCTGTGCGTACTCGTAGATCGATCGTCGGTCGAAGGGGCTGAAATTTCGGCGCCAAGCCGAACGGATCACATCGTCTTCCATTCGGTCTCCAGGGATTGGATCTGCGCCAGGATCTCATCGGCCAACCGGCCGCCGTAGAGGCGCGCCTGGGGAACATCCATGCCGGCCACCGCAGCGGGATACTCAACACGCAACCGATCGAGCAGCTTTTTGATCTGTGGCCCGATGCGGTCGATCGACCCAACGACCAACGATTTCTGAACGAGCAGCCTGGCCCGCTGATCGTTGGCCATCTTCTTCCGGCGCACGTCCTCAGCCAGGTCATCCAACTCGAGCTGCCGTTTTGTGTCCGGACTCCCCGACGCGGCGGCGGCCTCCTGTGGATGCTCCTTTAGCCAGGCGCTGAGCTCGTCGAGATGAACGCGACCACCAGCCCGGAAGGCGGAACAGCCCGCGCCTTTAGCCGATCGCAACGTCTCTTCGGGCAGGCCCAGCGCGCCCGCAGCTGATTTAAGACTGTCGCACAGGCGGCCGGTCGCTCGAGCGCGGCGAGGCTTGGCCGTGTGTGTGACGGTTTTTTTGGGGGCAACCACATGGAAAGAGGGTGCGTCAAGGGATACCTGCCACGTTGCATGCCATGAATAGATTCCTTAAGGGGGGGGGTACCTATATGCGCCCAGGCCCGTATAGGTGGCGTGCCATTCGGTCGACAACCTGACGGATAATTATACCAAAAGAATGGCATATATTTCCTTGGCAAAGTTTGGGGAGAAGATTGCCAAGCTCGTCAGCTTTACCTCTTAGCCTGGCCGGTGTTGCCGTTCCATTCCTGAGCCAAGCGTAGGGCCAACGCACACTTTTTTAACCTTTGTGCGCTTGGTAACCTTGGCGACGATAGCAACGAACGCACGAGCTTGACGGGCCATGGAATCAGTAGAAAAGTCCGGTCCTTGTGCCCCAGACCGACGAAGCCATAAAGAGAATTTCTGCCATTCTTGAACGCCTTAAGTTACCAAGTGAATTGGTTTGGACCGTACACAATCCACCGCCCCCATCACCTGGAATTTATGTTCTCTTAAACGGACCGGAAATTGTTTATGTCGGCCAGTCTTCCATTTGTTGCCATACCCGATTGCCGGACCACCGCGTAAGTGAGCTCAAGTTTGAAACCGCTGTTGTCTTTAGGATTCTATCCGCCCGCCGAGCCGAGATAGAGAACGCCTTAATAAAGGCCCTTCAACCGAGATACAACCGCGCCGGCAATCCGAGGACCTTCACTCAGGCCAAAGAACTGGACGCCTTGCCTCAGGCAATAGAGCAGGCCATTGACCGAGGAATGGACCGGACCGTTAGGGATTTCTTAAAGCACCATCGGAACCCTGACGATTTAGACTTAATCTGGACCTTCCTTTGTGCTAACCGCCAATGCTTCCGAGAGCACATTCAAAGCTTCGGCTATACAAAGGAAGCGGCCGTTATCGTCTCTCAGGATATCGAAGCCGCCCTTTGGATCCGCTATTTTGATTTAATCGACGAGGACGCATCGGGCGAGTAGTCATCGTCTTTATTCCACGTGGAACTTTCTATGAGCCCCTAACGTGTTTGATCACGTCCTCGACTCGCATGCAGTTCTCGCCATACGCGCGGATCTTGATTCCAGGCAGAATGTTAATCGTCAGTAGCCCAGTCCTACCGATAGCAGTGACGAATCCCGCGACCGCCGTACCGTCGACTGTTCGACCGAAAGCACAATCGCCGCGCTCGACCGGTCGACCATCGCGGTATCGTGACCGCACGCTGCCGCTGATTGGTCGGCCAAGCTTGGTTGCGGAATGCTGATTAGGATTAGCTTTCATTACCCCAGACGTGGTAGTCAGCGGGGATGAGTGACGCAGAGCTCGTAAGAAGGTTTACCTACCACGCCCCAACCCCAGAACAGGCGGATAAGTACGCGCGTATCCGGGAAACGGCATTGAGCCTCGCCAGGATGATCGTTGAGCTGGCTCCCAACAACAGGGAAAGGTTGACGGCGGTCAGCTACCTTGACGCGGTGGTGATGAACGCCAACGCATCGATCGCCCGGGGACCAGAGCCTCCTCTTGTCAAAACCCAGGCGGCGCCGGCCACAACCTAAATGAAAATCCTAGTGGAGTGCTCATTGTCGGAATGGAACAGCTTCAAGTCTCTGTTCGATTCCGCAACCAAAGACGACTTGAAAGAAAGCCAACACAAAATCATGGACGCTATCCAATTATACTCCGCGCGCGTGCGCGCCTACCAAACGGCCACCCAAGCCGCCATCGCCAGCCTCACCGTCGACCAGGCGGAAGCCTCCACGGCGATCGAGGGGATCGCTGAAGACATTGCCGAGCTGAAGGCGATCATCGAGCGGATCCAGAGCTCGCCCGGCACGCTCTCCCCTGAAGATCAAGCTGCCCTCGATGACGGCGAAGCTCTCATCGCGAGCTCGACGGCGAATATCGAAGCGGTCGCCGCAGTGATGAAGGCAGGAGCCGAACGGCTCAAGGCCATCGATGCAGCGACACCCAGGCCGTTGCCTCCGACCCCGCCCGAGGAAGAGCAACCTGAGGAAGTCGCGGTTTAAAACACTCCTCCCTGCACCGGGGTATCTGGCTTCTCCCCTTGGGCTGGATACCCCGTCTTCTTTTTCGGGGAGATTGTCCCGACGTCGGGACAACCCCCTTCGCACAGGCTCTGCTCGTCATCATCGACGGGCTTAATCCCCCAGACCTCATCGCACGTCACCACTTCTAACCGAGGAATGACTCCAATCGTCGCTTCGTGCACGATAATCTCCCCGTGGAATAAGACAGAGCCGTCGATGCCGTAGATGGTTCCCTTCATTTGTCGGAGGTCACTGTGATGCCCTTTGGGAAAGGAGGCCGGTTCGGTGGGGACCCCGAGTGGGAAATGTGAACGTAGCGGTTAGCACCAAAATGAACCGTCGTGCTGGCGTCATCGAAGATCGTACAGAGCGGATGCTCATTGCTGATAATCCGCAGCGCCTTTTCGATGTTATCCAGCTCCAGGCTTAGCTCTGGCGTGAAGGGAAAATTCTCCTTGGCCACGACCTCGAGATAGCGGGTCACGAGGACCTGCTGGACGTAGTAGGCTATTCGGTCGCCGTACTCTGTTATCTGATCTGGGTCCATCAATAGGAAAGTCTTAGTGAAGGATGGACCCAAACGGGTAACGGTTACCAGTATCGGCTTCCCGCATTCTTGGGCCCAGGCACGTCGGTGGGACTCTGGTAAAGAGACCAGATGAGCGCGCCAACCCATCCTATGAGCGTCCAACCAAAAAAGAAATTTAGGATCACCACACCCACAACGTTTCGATGTTTTCGCAATACCGCCAGAATGGTGGGAAGGAAGTAGAGCCCTATCAGCATGAGGGTCAGAACACATATGGCCATAAGCGCTGCATACGAGCCTGCGACTTCTCGAATCTTAATTGGACCGTAAAGAAACAGCGTAATGAGGCCGCCGAATATCAGCAGGATGGTGCCAATCCAAAAGTATGGCTTGAGCGAGGAAGATGGCCTCCGAATTGGGCCGAAGCCAGACGGGCGGGAACTTGAGGTGACCGCAGGAGGAAGAATGGGTGGAAACTCGAGGTCTTGGCTGCAGTGGGGGCAAACAGCCAGCGTCCCACTCAGTTGATGGGGATATTCAATAGGGCCCTTACATAAAGGACACTCATAGCGAAGAAATGCCGGGATTATGGGATTCACGGCTCATTACATCGGCAACTTCCTTGCGAGTCCAAAGTCATTTCCATCTGGTAACGTTTCCAGTGGGGGCGGCGCGGGACCGAGTCGATTACCCGACGAGTGATCGACTCGGTCCCTCTTTTGGTGGGTGTCTGCGGGTTGCTATCCCGCAGACATGAGTAAATCACTTAGGTTTTGAATTCCAGCGCAAGTAGCTTGCAGACTTGGCCTTGCATCGGAAAAATCTCAAACCACGTTTTCGCGTGTTCCGCCGTCGCTCCGACGATTTCCAAGTACTCCGCTTCCAAAACGCGTGGGCTGTTGCCGGCCTCCCGGCTGACCAAACCGAGGTCGTTGCTGACGATCGCGTGATAGGTGCTGCCTGAGTTTCTCAGTGCGTTGCGTTTCCACTTAAGGCCTACCGATGCGGCGAGACGGCGCAATTCTCGGTGGATATTGCTGGAAGTAACGATCCTTCCCGAGAGTTTTCCGTAGGGCCGGATCCATTCGATCAGATTCATTGGCATGACGATCTTGCGAACGCGTCGGGTCTTGGCTTGCTTACGGCGGATGACGATAGTGCCTTCGTCGAAACGAACTTGCTCCCAATCCAATTGGAGGAGCTCGGAGGTGCGCACCTTGGCAAAAGCGCCGATGGCCAGATAGGGGACCAGCCGGGGCCAGTCCGATGATGCCTTGACCAACAACTCACGCATTTGGTCAGGCTTCCAAATTTCATTGTCCGATTGCTCGACGATCGATTTGCTGATGATGAACTCGGCCTTGGTGTAATGCTTCACGCGGCGGCACCAAGTGAGGAAGTTCATGACGGCGTTGTGGTAATTGTTGCGCGTCCTGTTGCTCCACTCCAATTGCCCGAGCCAGATGTCGACCTGCGGGACAGTCAGCGCATCGATGCGACAGGTGAAGGCGGCCCGGAAAGGTTTCAATCGTGACGCCAAATCGTGGTGATGGCGCTCGCCCACTCCCCGTCTTTTTTCCCAAATGAGAAACTCTGAAACCGCGGCATCGACAGTCGGCACGTTCTGAAGGTGCATGGCCACAGCTTGGTGGGCTGCTGCCTCGAGCAGCACAAGGTCTCCTTTCACAATTCCGTACAGTCTGGAAAAGACATAGATCGCGACTTCCGCCGAGACGCCCGCGGGTAAATCAGTGACGTGATTCACGCCGCCGTTTTATTCGCGGGGCAAAACTTCTACAAGAGGAACCCTTGCAAACTTTCGGGAGCATAAGTTTTGCATGGGGAATTTTTCAAATCTTTCGGAAAGATCGACCAGAAAACCGATGCGCGCTCTCGAGGAACCAATTCTCGATAGTGACGCAAAAGAATTCCAGCACTGTTCCCGAGCTCATGCGCGATCTTTCCCGCGTCCTGCCACTCGGCCAGCCAATAACTCGCGCACGTGTGGCGCAAGATGTCCTGCGGCCATTTGCGCAGTCGAAGGTACTCTCGGAGCCGTCTGAGAAAGCGTCGCCGACGTTGATGCTTCATCGGCAATGCCCCTGCGAGTTCTTTGGCGTGCCGAAGCCAGGCGATGGCGCTGGGCATCGGTTTCACGATTCGTCGTTGCCGTACCTTCGAGACGACCGCATCGATGCGAATGAACCCATTTACTAAATCGATGTCGGCCCACGTGATCTGCTCGCTCTCTTCTGGCCGCAATCCGCACAGCAGTCCAAGCACGATGATCCCAAGCGCATCAGGCCGATGGCGGCGGGTCCAAACCAGGATTCTCATGCACTGGCGCACGGTGAAGATCTGAGGCGAGCGGTGATCGATCCGAGGTCTCTCCAGGAACTCACATGGATTTTCCTGAATCCATTTATGCCGACGGCAATGAGTGAACAGTGCAGAGAGCCTACCGATGTTACTTCGCTGGGTCGTGGGCTTCTCGCGCCTGGCAACGAACCAATTCTCGACGACGAACAGATCGATGCTTGCGACTGGATCAGACTCACGACCACGGATGAAGAGTGTTAGATACTGCCGCAACCCGCGAATGTAATTCACTCGATAGTTTGCACGCTCTTTTGAGGCAAGAACGGAAGAGACAGCTTCGCCGAGGGTGACCATCGAAGTATGCATCGGCGCTTAACGAGATCGACTTTAGAAGGGGAACTTGTTAGGGTTGTGGGGTTCCGGCAGGTGATGCCATTGTGGTGCTCTACCAACTGAGCTACGACCCCATCCAGCAAACGCCGGACTTTAGCCGTGCATCCCTCAGAGGGTCAAGCGGCAACAAGGGCATTGTGACTCGCGGGGGCCAGGGGCAATTTAAAAGACGAGTCTAGTTCCTTTCTTCTCTTGGCTTCGAGCTCCTTAATTCTGGCTGCAAGGCCAGCAAGAATAACAGGACGAACAAACTCCGTTTGGTCATAGCCGAGCCTTTCAGACGCCCTTCTAAGGTCGTGAACGACTTTAGCGGGCAAACGAAAGCACACAGCAATTTCAGGCTCGGACGGAGCCTCCGATCGGGGACTGGGGATTGCTTTTTTCATGCGCATTTTTCCAATGCTGGCAATCCACTAGTGTAGTTTTGTCATACAAGCAAGAAATATGTGTTGCATCCACGTCATAACGTATGACATTAATACGTTCCATGAGCCACAAGATGGAACGCGGCCGTAAGAATCGGACTGCCAGGGTAAACTTCAGACTTACCGCAAAGGACTTCGATCGACTAAAGGAGACCGCGTGGAGGAACCGAAAAACAGTTTCGGATTTTGCACGCGGTCAAATCCTCGAAGCGCTTTCATCCAAACGTAAAGCAGCATGACCTTCGGGACATCCCGCATCGTTGCGCTCGATGAGGTCGTTGTGGACCAAACGATCCAAGTCCGGGCAATCCTCCGCGAGGACATCGTTGCGGAGTATTGTGAGCGACTCCAGGCGGGGGATGCTTTTCCACCAATTGTTGCGTTTGTCAGCAACGATAGTCCCTCGCTGCTGTTGGCCGACGGCTGGCATCGACTGCTCGCTTTCAAAATGGCGGGCCGGCGCGAGATCCACTGCGACGTCAGACAAGGGGACAAGACGGAAGCTCTGAAATTTGCCCTACGGGCAAACATGAGTCATGGCATCCGGCGCACGCATGAGGACAAGCGAAAGTGTGTTCAGCTGGCGCTAAGCGAATTTCCCGAAGTAAGCGACCGCGGCATTGCCCTGATGTGTGCAGTGTCACACCCTTTTGTCGCCAAGTGTCGCCTTTCGCTACTGCAGCGCAGCCCCGTGATTCCAGCCGCTCAGTTGGAAACGTTGCCAGGTGACCCAGTCGAGACGCCGCCACAAGTGGAAACGTTACCAGGTGATGCCGTCGGAACGCCTCCCCCAGTGGAAACGTTTCCAGTGGTTGAGCCCAAAACGCGAAGGGAACTGCTGAGCCGTCAACTGTTGAGTCGTCTCCGGCAACTTTGGGAGGTGGCCGACCGAACAGAGCGAAACCAGTTTCTGACTTGGGCTCAAAGCCAACTGTGAGCGACATCGAAGAATATTACATCGGGGAAGGGGATCGGCAGCTCCTGCTGTTGTCATTAGCCCTCCTTTCACGGCTGCGGCCAGGTTTTGAGCCTGCCTGCAGGAAAAGCGCCATCCTTCTGAATGGCGAACAGCTATATCAAGCTCTGCAGAAGTATAATTCCGACGTCCAGCCTCAGCCAGGCTTACGCGGGATGTTCCACCCCTAACCATGAAAACAAAACCTCCATGCGAAACCGTTTTGCCCTGGCTCAAAGCCAACCTTGGCAAGCACTGTCTGGCACCACTCACGAGCACCGACGCGAAGGCATTAGCGGCGGCGGTGCAGATCATTGAACTCTACGCCTATCACCCTGGAATAAATGTCATCGATGCTTTCGGGGAGATCGTAGGATGCATGCAGCAATCAACCCAGGAATTGGCTTATCACTCTATCGCGATGGTAATGAACTGGGAAGACCGGGAGCCGCTTTGGGTGGCAGCTGGCCTGCCCGCGATCAATCCACGCAAGTGCGCCTTCGAACCAGCTACCTCCGTCCTGGCATGAATGCTGAGACCGTTTGGGAATTGCTGTGCGAGCTTCGAGCGACTCGAAAACGATTTGAGGCATCCGTGGACCTGCCGCAAGCAGTCGATGAACTTCTGGAAAGGATCGTCGAATTAGTCCCCGACATTGGCGGCGCCGTAGACGAATCGATTCATGGGAGCAAGCGTCATGTCTGGGCTTTGGCCGCGCTGTGTGCGATTACAGTTTTGCGGGACAAGGCAGAGGCGACGAAGGCTGCTTTAGAGGACGCTGAGTCTCTCGACGTGGCCAGGTTATTGACCAATTGCGTGGAGTTATTGGATATCACGATCGACGCCGTCAGACGTCTGCAAGAGGAAACGGAGCGGGTCGAGACTGGTCTTCCAACCACATCTCGCCCATGAAAACTGACATCATTCTCCTGATTCACTCGAGCGTCCTTTGTATGTTAGGGGTCACCGTGCTCTTACAGGCAATGATCCTTAAAAGCCTGAGAAAAAAAATAGAAGGTGTGGCCTCGGCCACACTGGGGGTGGTATCGGCCACACTGGCGTTAAACAAGCTCGGCCAAGAATTTGCGTCGGCATCGGCACCGATGCCCGAAGGAAAAAAAGCCGGGGTCTTGCAGACTGACCTTCGCATTCCAGAACCCCCTGGATTGGATGCCGGCGCAATGAAAGGAAATCATGCCCCCTGACGACGAAAAAGCCGGCGTCCGTCACGACGCCGGCTGGGTAGCTGATGACTCAGCCAATGATGCAGCCTTGTGGGCTTACAGGAGATTAGCAGAAGACGTCCTCGTCCGCCACATGGCTTGTTCCCCCAGCGCACCTCACTAACTGAAAAAGGAGAATGTTCGACCAACTCGATGCTCTGGTCCGGCACTTTTTGGAGGAATTCCATTTCACTACCCGGGAGCTCAGGATTCTAAAATTCATCCTGAGAAGGTCCTACCAGATGGGAAAGGAGGCCTGTTTGATAACCAAGTGGGAGGATATGTACGACGAGACGAAAATAACCAAAGGTAATGTCTCGAAGTTTGTTGCGGGCTTGGTCAGGAAGGGCGTCCTTGTTAGAGATGAGATTGTTAGCGACAAGTGGATTGTTCTTCGTATTCTTGCTGACCCACGAGGATGGAAAGTATCACCGATAAGAGACTGGAACACTCCTGGGATCGCCGAGCGGCAAATGGCATTGCAAGCGATGAACGAGCGCGGCGTTCAAGAAGAATTATTTGCGCGTCACCCTGAGCTAAACGACGCGAGGGTGGCAGTGGGCATAGAGGGGCTTTTACAATATGCAGAATCGCTAGGATTGCGAAAATCGTCCTCAACCGGTCGACCGGCTGGGGGTTCGGTTCCCGAATCGGGAACGAATCGATGGAACACACCCAACGAGGGTGCGAGACAAGCCAACGAGGCTTCGAAAACGGTCGTTCCCGATTCGGGAACCATTCCTTCGAGCGATGTGCGATTGGTTCCCACTTTGGGAACCAATGGAACGATCCAGGTTCCCGAACTGGGAACCAACCGACCGAATACGCTCAACGAGAGCGTAAAACAACCAGAAACGATGGTTCCCACTTCGGGAACCTACCATTCGAAAAGTGCCGAGGTTCCCACTTCGGGAACCGCCGTATACGCGCGCGACGTTCAGTTAAACGTTAAGAACGTAATTTCTGAAGAACGTAAAACGTGTACAGAACGTAGTGTTAGTACGTTCAACGTGGAGCGGAAAGCCCACTTGACCGAAAGGCTGAAGGACCTCCTGGATGAATCAGAACTTCACGGGATCAAGTGGGTTCGTTGGGAGAAAGTCATCGAGACGCGCCCCACACTTTTGGACGAGAAATTATCGTTGCTCAAAGCCCGGCTTATTCAGCCCGTCCCAGGCCATGAAATACGCAACGCCGCGGCGTTCCTATGGTCAGAGATGAAGCGCGCAATCCTTGCTAAGAGGCGCGACGCATAAACCGTGACAAAACCTCTCTCCAGTCAAATCGCTTGCATCGAGCGGGAGCTCGCTGTGCGCCGGCGTGTCTATCCCCGGTGGGTCGCCAGTCAGAAGATGAGGCAAGAGAAAGCCGACCATGAAATAGAGTGCATGGAGGCGGTGCTCGATACTCTCCGTCGATCAGGACAACAGGAGTTAAACTTCGGGACAGCGCATCATGACCCCTGAAGAAGCAAAGACGTTAGCCCAGTATGTCTCGCACACGCTGGACCAAACGATCACCCACATCGTGGATCACAGCGGCATACCGAACGAGGACCCGGCTAGGCTCGCCCTTTGGGAGGCAGGCAGCCGTTTCCAATTTTGCCTGCAGGCATTTTTGCAAGGGTGTGAGATCAGGAAGTGCCGTGTCTGCGGCTGCACCTGGGATAATGCATGTGCCGGCGGATGTGCGTGGGTGGAAAAGGACCTGTGCTCTGAGTGCGTGCGAAGGGCCTAACTTTTTTCAATGTTTTTTGCTTGCATCAGATAATCGGATATGAGAAAGTAAAACCACGATAAGCAATGACGCATATCGTGAACGACCAGACCGAGGTCGGAAAAGTCCGGGAAGAAAAAATGAAAGCCTACAAGACTGTGATCCGCAAAAGTGAAGATTCCTACCTGTCGATTAATCGCCTCCTCGAGGGCGAGGAGAGTGTTTGGGTGTTGAGAGTAACCCGCAAGGCATCAGGCGGCTCGAATGACCATGGTAATTGGCTGTTTGCCTATCCATCCAAATTCTCCGCATTGAGCTACGCAACCACCTACGCCCCGAATGGCGAGGTAGTGCTGCTTGAGTGCGAGGTGGACGGCGAAAAGCGCGACGGCAAGCTATATTGCCGCTCTGTCACCCCGCTGTGCGAGATCCCGGTTCGCCGGTCTGGCCGCAAGCCGGCGCCCACAAAAATAGCCGGAACTCACGCGCCCATCAAATACGTCCCCGGCAATCAGTCCCCTGTCGAAACCGGTGAAGGATATTGCTGGGTAAGCCCGACGGGCAACGAGTGGCGCGGGAGCAGTGCCCCCAAATGGCCCTACTCGAAGACCTATCAATATCAATCCTCCACCCGTCGAATTGAGGTTGGCTCTGATTGGAGCTCGCTCGAAATCGACCGTGACGCGATTTATTCCACCGACTTGTGACCAAGCAACTCCACAAGCTCGCGTGGGCCGTGCAAGACAAACTCTTGCGCGGTCCGTGGCCCGTGCAGCCGGAGCAGCGCGTCCTGGTCGATGCGTGGGCTGCCCTGTGCGCGTGGCATGAGTCAGGGGAGCACATCTATCGCATGCGCGACGACGCGCGCTCGCCCGCTATTCCACCGGACCTGCCGCTGGGTGACGCGCCGATCCAACGCAATGGCCAGTGCTACGTCATTGGCCGCGACCAGTGGATCATTCTGGCGCGGCACCAGGCTAACGTCCCGATACGCGTTCACGCGCCCGACCGCGTGCTGGGCTACGCTCAGCCGGTCCTGTGCTATGCGACTGATCTGAGGGGCGGATTGGCGAGCGGATACTTCAATCTGCTAGACCAGCCGACGCCGAGCAGGCTGCATTTGCGGCCTGGGACAGCTATAAGCGAGCTATGGACCCGCAATTTGGAAGCCGAGGAAATATCGGAGGAAGGAATTCTGTTGGTTAAGACCATCCCGCTTTTTTATGCCGTCCAAAAATAAAGCAGCCCAAGCTCTTGGACGCCTTGCCAAAGGCGTGCCTAAAAAATTCACTCAAGCCGAGCTCGAGCGAAGACGGAAGCGGCTCGCCCAAGCGCGCGCGAAGCGATGGCCAAACAATCCAAACCCGCCGCAACGCCAAGCCTGCTAAAGCCCCTTCGCCAGGTCCACGATCGGATCCAGCTCCCTCTTCAAGCTAGCGCGCCGTTCAGGATCCCAGTTCATCACATCTTGTCGGCGGAACCACCGGACACCTTCTTCCACCCAGGACCTGGGGATAAACCCCGGCGGCAATGCTTTTTCTTTCACCTCACCTTGTTCGTCCCGGATGGCGCGGCGGAGGTCGGAGACTGACCAGTTATTTTCCTCGGCCAGTTTCAGAAACCTCGTTTGATCTCTGGGGGATAGGGGGCCGACTTCGACATGGTGGGACCAATCAAGCTTGTCCCGACGTCGGGACAATGTCACCAAACTGCAGGTGCTGGCGAAGTTTCGGAGGGTTTGGTACTCCAGCTCCGTTGTATCCAGCGCCAGGGCGTAGCGTTCCCCGTATGCAGCCTTCCCGTGATTGATCCAATCGCCCAGGGTGAAATTAAAGGCCTTGCGGACGCGACGGAAGGGCAGCCAGAGACTCTTCCACTCGTGGGCGGTCAGGTCGGTGAAGCGAGCGCCGACAGCGCTCAATTGAACCTTATGCTGAAGAGGGGCGGGGATGATGGCGATGGAGGTGTCTTGGTTCATGCAGCTTTGAGTTTACCTGGCCGGTAATTGGTCTGGCGCATCGTGTCGCGGGCTTTCTGGTCGCGCATTGTCCTTGTCTGGCGCAGGCCCAGTTCCTCGCGCAGTCGTTCCACCCCCTGCTGGAATGCCTCCTTGGAGATGCCGTGCTTTTTGGCGAGCTCTGGCCCAGTGACGGAGGCGGTGACGTAGAGGCCGGCAGCGAACGCCAGTTGCGTGGCGGCCAGGCCTGGCTTTTTGCTTTGGATGATCACCGAGAGAAGTTTGCTGATGATCTCTTCCTTCTCCTTGCACATCCAGAGCCGTGCCAGGCGCTTCACCAGGTCAGAGACAGGTTTGCCGGCTGCCATGTGTTCTCTCACCTGGTCCTCGAGCGAATCGAGGTGCTCGAAGTCAAAAACCTCGATTTGGATCGCTTGGGCCTTATCTTCGGACCATTCGACGGGGACGCGGAATACCCCGGGAGGGAGATGACCGCCTGCATGTTCTTTGGCCATAGGGTGCCGCTTTTGGCCCCCAGTCACGCTGCCGGGGGTGGATCGCGCGCGAATCAGCCTATGGAGTCAGTGCAGGCCGCCTGGGAGGCAGCAGGTGATGACGGGATCTTGACGGGGAGTGGGAGGGGCAAGCAGCTTTTCATTCTGCGGCTTATTCTGGTCAGATCCGGGTTGGGTCGACTACTCCCCCTTTAGTGGTAGATCAGAGCTGGTAGAGGTAGATGGCCTCCATCGTATTTTTCGCCCCGCACTTGTGGCGCGCGGTTTCAGCGTGCTGTTTGACGGTCTCTTCGGATATGCCCAGGGCTCCTGCAATTTCCTTGGCTGCATAACCCAGTTTCAGCGAGCCCAGGATGCGTCGTTCCCGGGCGGTTAAGGAGGGGAGGGGCTCAGCGAGCCGCTCGAAGATAAACCGGTAGAGCCTGCTATCCAGGTAATAGCCGCACCCGTTAATGACCTCGTGCATCGCGGTGGCGAAATCCTCTCCCGCGTTGGCAGCGACAGGCCCCTTAAGCATGTAACCGCTGATTCCCTCGCGCAGACAATCGCGGAGGTCTCTGGCCAGGGCCGAACCCGTCCAAATCATGATCCGCAACCGGGGCCATGTCTTTCGCAGGGTGCGGATCAGTTCCGGTCCGCACAGAGCAGGCAGTCCCAGGTCGACCAGGAGAACGTCAATTTGGTAGGGGTCGCAGTTGGCCAGGCACTGCTCGCCCGAATCGAAGATGGGGCCAGCTATGAGCTCAAGGGACGTCTTGCCAGACCCGCGGCGGCACATCTCCGCAAACATCGCCTGATCGGTCTTGTCATCGTCGATCAGCGCGAGAGTTGCCATCAGGGGTTAGCTTAACACGGCGTGCTTCCCTCAGGAAAGAGCCGGGGCTAGCGCCTGGCCGGAGCTTCGACCTGAGGCAGCTTGATGCTGAGAATCCAGTCCAGAAGAAACGCGATCGCAGCGTAGATATTGCTGCGCATGAGACCATCCACAAACGCGTCGTCGCGGTCGCTGGGTGTTTTCTTGACCAGATCCCCGAGCATGGAGAAGAGGACTTTGAAGATGACTCGGGCGACGCCGATCCAGGTGAACGCGGCGACAATCCAATCTTGATGCCCAGAGAGGGCGTTCCAAAGCGGGGCGAGGTTCTCGATCATAAAAAAAAATGTTGCGCGTTAAATTAGCGTGAGACGCGCCCCTCACGGCGGATTTGCTTTTACGTGAGCCCGCTCCTCTCACGAGAACGATGACGTGGCTTTCGGTGTCGGTATCGCCTCCAGCGTCGCAATACCACCTCAGTCAACTTCAGGATGGTGTAGGCGCTGGACGACGCGAGGAGGACGATTTCAAGGAGCGGCTTAAGTTCGGAGAACATGGCAATGATAGAGAAGCCATCAAGCCGCACTGTGGAGAGAGCGAGCAAACATGAGGCCCAGACCTTTGCGAGGTCCAGGCCGATCATGTCACGGTGGTTAGAAGTCGAGTCCAAAGATTGTCAAGCGGCCGCACCTCACAAAATCCGAAGTCAATTAGCGGCGGAAGATAAGCCGCGAAGTGCTGGAGTTGGGCCGCGCGCGCATAAGCGGGCTATTGCTAGCTTCCGGAAGTTCCGGCGTGCTCTCTTCGACGCTCGATGAGGGTTGCGATCGGTTCAGGTTGTTATCCGTCGCTTCGACGTAATAGGTGTGAGTGGAGTCAGGCGACAAGGGGAAATCTGAGTAGCTGGTGCTGGTGGTGTTCCCGATCGCGACCCCGCTCCGGTAAATGGTGTAATGGCTGATGCCGCTGTCGTCGGTGCTCGCAGTCCAGGTCAGTCTGAGTTGTGTAGGGCTAAAGGGATTGACGACCAGGTCGGTCGGTGCGGTCGGTGGCGTCGTGTCGGCTTCCGGATCGGAACCGCCGGAGAAATATTTTTCCGCCAGGTAATTTTCGACTTGTTCGCGTTCCAGGACGGTGAGGGCGCGGAAATAAATCAGTATCTCCGCATATTTCCCGTAAAAGTAGGTGTTGAAATTATAGCCGCGTCCGATGTTCCCCACAGCCTGACAACCGGCGATCGTCGGGAGTCGGCCGGTTTGGATCATTACCTGGGCGCCATTCACAAACAGGTAATCAACCGTGTTACTTTTCACGGCCGTGGTGATGCTCCAGGCGCCGGCGATGCTGGCGGGTCGGGTGTAAATAAAACGGTTGCCGCTCTGGGTCGTCCCGAACCTGAAAGGGATCGTAGCCTGGAACGGGGAGAGATAAATCGTTCCCCAGCTGGCTGTCTCATTCCAGAAAAGGGCCGCGCGTTCGGCTTCGCTCGCGCCAGCCGCCTGCACTTCCGTGTTCTTGGCGACCAGGAAAATGGTCATTTCCGTTTCACCATTTACGGGGAGGTTAAAGGTCAGAAAGTCGGAGCTGCCGTTAAATTCCAGGGTCGGGTTGCCGTTCAAATCGCCCGCGCGGTAAATGGGTCGTGATCCAAGAGTTGCCTGCGACGCATGCCGGCCGTTGCCTGATTGGTCCGCCCAGCTTGAAACGACCGAAACATCAGCGGTGCTTTTGAAATAGGTGTTAGTGGTCACGCCCACGTCAGGTTTCAGCCAAAGCTCGAGGTCATCGAGCGGGAACGGAGGCGCTTCGTCGGTGGTGGCACCGGCCGAGGCGGAGGCGGTCGAGAGATTGCCGGCGGCGTCGAAGGCTTTAACGGTGTAGGTGTAAGTGGTTTCCGGGGCCAGGCCTGTGTCGGTAAATTCCACGCCTGCGGCGGTGCCGGCCAGGGTGGCGCCGCGATAAACATTGTAACCGGTCACACCAACATTATCGGAGGCGCCCAGCCATTGCAGCGATACGCTGGTTGAGGAGCGGGGCGTGGCGCTTAGTTGGCTTGGGGCGTTGGGTGCGGCTATGTCCGGAGACTGGGTGGTGATGGACTTGGAAGCTGACTGTTCGGAAACGTTCCCGGTGCCGTCGGCCGCAACCACTCTGTAAGTGTAGGTGGTGGCGGGGGTGAGGCCAGTATCGTTAAAACTTAACCCGGTCGACGTGCCTACTTCGGATCCATTTCGCAAGATGCGGTAGTTAAAAACTCCGTTGTTATCGGTGCTGGCCGTCCAGGTGACGGTTGCCGTTGTGCCGCTCGTGGCTACTGCGTCCACGTTGCTGGGCGTCGTTGGTGCTTCGATATCCGCCTCGCCGGCTTCGAACTCGTAGGCGCCGCGGTCCCAGATTTCGCCGCCTCGGGTCGTGCCGTCAGGGTCGACATTGAAGGGGGCGCCAAGGGCCAGGCCTGGATAAGCCGAAAGGCTGGCGTTAAGGTGGTAGTTTTTTGAGTTGGCGTTAATGAACGGGCTGGCCGTGATGACTGATCGCTTTGTCGGATTCTCGACCCACGGGCTATCGTGCGCGCCATCTGGAAGCCAGCCGCCGGCGGATCGACAGTCAGAAAAATAATTATAGTCCTCGGTGCCATTGGGGATTAGCTGCAGCCAATAGCAGCGATAAAAGATGTTGTTGTAGATCTGGTTTCCAGAGCTTGGGTTGTAAAGCGTGATCCCGTGCATGTTTACCAGCTGCATTCCGTCGAAGGTGTTGTTGTAGAACTTGCAGTTGACCCAGGAGCCACTGCCGCCGGGGTGCTCGTTCGAGGTAATGGCTCCCATGGCCGTGACGATTCCGCGGAATACGTTCCCATAAACGAGCCAGTTTAGGTGGGGAACGTTATAGACGGTCATGCCCCCAGTGACCTTCTCCATGTTCATCATCTCGTTGAACCTGTAGATCCAGTTGTTGCACGCCCGGTCCCGGATAACTAACCCGCTGGCGTGTTGCTCCGTGGTCGTCCACTGATCCTCGATGATCGTGTATTCGATGAGGCCATTATCCACGCCAATGAACCTGATCGGATATCCAGGTATCTCGTGGATATAGCAGTGCTGCATCGTAAATTTGTCGAAGTGCGACCAGCCGAGATTAGTGACCAGATACTTCACCTCCAATCCGGCGGACTGATGATTGACGCTGACGAACGTGGGACTATAGCGACTCGGGTAGTATCCCTCGACACATCGTATGACTGTGTTGGAGGCGGTCTTGAGAGTCCCGGGGATGAAGGTCTGAACGCCGTTGATGGTCTGGTATTCAGCCGTCCCGGTGATGTTGATTATATATCCCGCCACAGTCGGCGCGACCTTGAATCCGTGCCCGCTGCGCTTGGCGCCAACGACCCCATCGAATATGTAATTCGGGCGCGTGAAGGTCAGGGTCGAGGTGAATGTCGCGGGGCCATCCCCATACGTGCTGTTCCATCCGGTGGCGCTGCCGTGGGCGGCGTCCGTTGCCTTCAAAATGCTAATCGTCTGCATTCCTACGCCTTCATCGTCGAAGGTGTAACCGGAGTAGGTGCCGTCTGCGACATAGTAGGTTTCCCCCCGGGTCAAGGTCGAAGGAAGCGTTGTGTAGGCGTCGGTCCAATTGTCGCCGGAACCGGTGCCGCTGGCGCCGGCACGGACGTGCTTGGCGGCGTTGGCTGTTAGACAAACGGTGAGGAAAATCGAGACAATGAAAAACTTCATGGAATAGGTGAGGTGCTGGATTGCAGGGCATCGAACCGGCAAGCGTCGTTGTTTCCCCATTGCAGGGTTACCACGTCGGGCTGTTGTCCGCTGCCGTCCACGCCGCCGCCGTCAGGCGCGCCGGGCTTGGTGTCGGTAGTGCTGATGTAAAACTGAAAGGTGCCGTTGGATCCCGTGCCTTTGACCCAATCCAGCCAAATCGTGTAAACCTGGCCGGTAACAATGGTTGTGTCCCCTTCGTCGTCGCCGGCGCCGTGGCGCATGACAACTTTTCCGTTGGACTGGATCTGAATAACGCAGTCATCGGCAACTCCGTTGCGAGACAGGGTAAACTTGGCATTTCCACCAGTGGCAAAGCCGGCGGAGTTAAATTTGAATTTCCAGTAGTGCTGATCCTTTAACGGGATCGAGGCCCAGGCGTATTTAAATTCCGAGGGCGCCGCGTAGGCCGATTGTGCGCCGGCAATGGGGGTCGTGGTGTTGTTCAGGTCGACGCCGCCAAAGGGGATAGTCCAGGTGTTATCGTTGGACCCTTCGAACGTTTCCTCAAAGTCGAATTCGCCTCCGCCTCCGCCGACGGCGGCCTTGGGCAGAAGTTGCGACAGGAACTCCGGACGGTACGGGGTCCTTTGAGCGAGACACGGCGAGGCCGCGACCAGGAAAAGAAGAAGAAACCTGATCATGGCCCCCACACCGGATAATTGAAGGTGACGAAGGCCGCTGCTCCCAGCGCGTTATCCCAAGTGATTTTCCCGACCTTATTGGAAGGCATCCACACCTGGTTGATGAGAAAGTTGGTCCCGAGGATATTGGTGCGGAGTTGATCAGGCCAGCTGATCAACTTGTTAGTATTCCCAGATACAAACGTGGCGGTGATGTAGCGGCCGCCTCCGGAGAAATTCGTCCCGTGAACAATGTTCACAATGCTGGTGCTGTTTTGCTCGTCGAAGATCAGGTCGCCGGCTGCCTGGGGGGCGAAATTGAGAACGAAATTAGTGGCGGCACTCACCGCGGCGGGGCGCGACCCTGTCCACACGACATTGCTTGCGATCGTGAGCGCGCGAACGGTTAGGCCGGTGGCGCTTCCGCTGGAGCTGGCCACACGGCTTGCCGTCAGCGCATTGCTGGCGGTGTTGAGCGCAGCGGTCTGCACGGTCGCCAGGGCATTGGTAAAGAGGCTGGCAGCGGTTCGGACCGCGTTGCTGGCGGTGTTGAGCGCGGCCGTTTGGACCGTTGCCAGGTCGTTGGTCGCCTGGGCAATGTCGGAGGCGGTTACGGTCGGGCCGGCAAGGCCGCTTAAGAAGCCGACTAGTTCCTGGCCTTCGCCAATGACCGCAAAAACAAAAAGGTTTGTCCCGTTCCAGGAGTTGGTAATGCCTTCCGGGAATTCGGGGAAGTGCACGTCTTCAAAGGTGATCTCCTGCACGGTTGCAACCTTGAAATAGATGGAAGAGGCCGCGCCGTTGTAGGTGTTTCCGAAATTGGGCGAGAAGCCGGTGGTCAGGGTGATAATTTGCCGCGGGATGGCAAGGTCGATCGTGTCCGGGTCGGTGAGCTCTACCCATTCTCCTTGCAGGAATTGCCACAATTCGTTGGTGGCCCCCTGGAGTGCCGACAGGGGCGCTTTCAGGGCCAGAGCTCCACCTATGGGCTCGATGACGTCGGCCAGATTAGTCAGGATGTCCGCGTTGAGAGGTGAGTTGGTGACAAAACGAATACCGTCAAAGATCGCCACTTTGCTGGGCGTGGCATTAGGGACGATGAGCCCACGCGCCGAAAAATTCGTGGCTACAGCGAACTCCTTGATCCCGAATCCGCTCGCGTTGGTGTAGAGCTGGGAGAGGTTAGGGAGTAAGGCGTAACTATTGTAGAGCAGGTTCGAAACAGTATAGATGTCGTTGACCAGCTTGAGAGCCAGGGCGTTGGTCGCGTTCACGGCCACGGCGTAGACGACATTCGAAGCAGTATTGAGTTGCTCCATAGTGACTTCACCGCCGGTTTCGATGGCATCGATGGCCTGGCGCAGAACGTTGCTGGCGCTCAGAAAATCAGCGAGCCACGCCACCTGATTGGTGCCGACTTGTAGATCCGCGCCCCGGACAGTCAGCGAGGCAAAGAGGCATAAGAGGATTAGGAGACGTTTCATGGTGAGAACCTGAGAAGCTGGATCCAGCCGGTGGGGCCCGTGCCGCTCTGCTTGAGATAGAGCGCTTTCGTGGTGTCCCAATAGAGCGTGGAGGGGTTGGCAGTTACCGCTCCTTCGGGAGAACCGTTCCCGCTTAGCACTTCAGATCCGCCGCCACCGCCAATCCCGCCTTCGTAGGGCGGGTATCCAGTTTTCAGAAGCTGGATCCAACCGATGGATTCTCCATCGATGTTGATCCAGAGGCTTTGAGCAGTGACGTCGTAATAAAAAACCGTTCCGGGATCAGTTCCGACTGGTGAGCCGGTGCCCATGGTGAGCAGTGATTCACTGGAGGATCCACCGCCGCCTCCGCTGGCGGTGCCGCTGATCGTGACAACGTTGCCGTTGGTGACTGCGACGATGTTGGTGCCGGCGGCGACGTAGACGAGGTTGCTCGAAAGCAGTGCGTTGATCTGCGTTTGTGTGTAGCCCGCGGTGGAGGCTGGATCGATCGTCTGGGAGAGCAGGCCTGTGGCGTTTAAAAAAGCATTGGTTTGCGGCACCAGGATCGTGAAAGGGGTCACCGTGTAAGGGCCGGGCACCTCCACGTAGTAGCTGCCATGAACCATGTTGCTCACCGTGAACGAGGCGTTGGCGTCGGTCAGAAACGACAGGCGATCACTGGAGGCAATTCGGCCGCTATCCACCCGAGGCGTGGATTTGGGCGTGATCAACACACGGCGATTGGTCAGCTCGACCGTGGTGGACGTGAAATCGTGAAAGTTAAAAAGGACGTGGGCGCCCTGGACGTTGAGAGCGATCGCCAAAAAGAAGAGAAGAGCCCAACCCTTCATTGCTAGTTGGCACTCCGGTTGTCCTCGATCCAATCCGTTCCGTCCCAGGTCAGGCTGATCGAGTCGTATTGGCTGGCTGTCCAGGTCGATGCCAGGCGGTGGTTCCCACTTACCGCGCCGGCGGAATCGTCAACCAGCTCAGCGCCGAACGCCCCGGTGAAATGGATTTTCAGGGTCTGCCCGGTGCTGCTGCCCGGTGTGAGAATGAATGTGCGCGAGGTGGCTGTGACACTGTCACTGGTCAGCCTGACGTAAGCCCGGTTGGTCGTGCTGACCGTCGCGTTGTCGCCACTCAACGTGACTGCGACGTTTGTCCCTAAGGCGACCTGAGGATAAACACTGTCAACATTCCAACGCGATTCGGCGGCATCATAGACCAGCGCAAAGAATCCACCGTGGACCACCGAGATGTTGTTCCCGTTGTGGAGCGAGAACCGGTTGGCCGGAGTCGGATCGATCGTGTTCTGACTGAGGGTGAGAATGTAACCGGTGTTATTCTCAACCAGGTAGGAGAGGCCGTCGCGGGCCCGGGCAACAATTCCACACAAAGCCGCGTCGCCCGTTAGGGTGCCATTGATGCGGATGTAGTGGTTCGTTCCGAAGTCGACCGCGAAATTGTTGCCGGCGCCGAGGGTGGTAAAAGAAAAGGCCGGGGTGGAAAGATCCCCTCGTAGAATATTCGTGCCCGTCCAGGTGTTGTTGGTCGCACTGGCCGCCTCCAGAATCCCAGCGATCGAGGTGGTGTGTTCGGGCATAGCGATGCGCACCTGGTTGGGGGCGGTCGTGGTCGTGCCGTAACCGATCGCAGTAGAGTTGGTGTGGCCGGAACCGACCGAGGCAAGGGCTCCTGCGGCCAGGGAGTAAGGCGCATTGGCTCCGCTCGCAGTGCCAATCGAGGTCGCGCCATCGGCCCCGTCATTGATTTCAGCGAACGCTCCGTAGGCTGCGGAGTTGCTCGCACCCGCCAGAGCAAAAGTGCCGACGGCAATTCCATTCCGACCAGTCACCACCGCATTCGCACCGACGGCCAGGCCGTTGGTTCCGTTGCCGGTTACGACGCCCCCACCGAATTGTTGTGACCCGGGGAGAGGACCTGGCGAGGAGAACGAAAGGCCGTAATTGGTGCCGTTGGTCGAAATCAGGGAGTGCAGAACCGCATTGCTGGCACTGAGCGCGGCGCCACTGATGGATCCGCCCGTCCAGGTCGATCCAGTGTGAGCCGAGTTCGCGAGCGTCGAATTAGTAACACTGATGGTTCCGTTACTGACCGCGACGTTCTGAAAATAGCTATTGGTTAGGACCTTGTTACCCATGGTCTGGGCGGTTTGCAGGGTGGCGTATTTGGCCAGCGCCGGCGCGTTGGTCCCGATTGCATTGGTTGCTACGCCGAGATAGTCGACCAGCATCGATGCGATGTTGGTGGCGTTGGTCGAGGCCTCAGCGGTCCATGGCACCGTGACCACGAAGGTCGGAGCGGCCACCGTGTTAGTGGGGGGATAACTGACGTAACCCCAATTTCCTGTGATCCCGAGAGTTAAGTCCTCGCCCACAAAACCGACCACCGACACCACGTTGCTCGCGGACATCGAGACGATGTGCGCAAAGGACACCCGGTAACTGCCCAGGTGAATGGAGAGATTGGTCGCGGTCCACGGAACGGAATTGGTGATGAGGATCAGGCTCGAGGGCGAGGCGCTGACATCGTTGGTGAAGGTGTAGGCAGTGCCGTTGATCTCCGCCTGGTCGCCGATGGCCGGCACATTGGTGACATTGAAATACCCGGTGACCAGGTTCGCGGCCTGCAGTCGCGGCAGAAGCAGGGTCAGGAGAATGAGAAAAGAGAGGTAACGCATCTTTAGGTGATCTCCTCCCGGCGGAAGCTGCCGTCGTCGCTGATGTAAACCAGGAACCGTTTGAGCCCGCTGGGCTGGCTGCGCATGATGAACGTGTCGACCACGTCGCGGCGCAGATAT
>DATMDU010000088.1:0-1678 GCA_035557535.1 Pyrinomonadaceae bacterium | reverse complement strand
ACCACCGAGCCGCTGACCTTCCAGCCAGTAAGAATCAGGTAGGAGACAATGGGGTCGGGCTTAACAATCTATACAATCTTGAACGTAGTTAAAACCGTCCTGGATGGGGGAAGCTCTCGCTAGTTGATACCAATGATCTCTCCGCCCTAGGAGCCACAGAGAAGGGAGCTAAAGGGGATAGGCTACTTTTCGATTGAAAGGCCGAAGTCAGCCTGTAATGCGCCGCTGCTAGCTGTCAGTTTTACTAGATCAACGCAAAGGCACCTCCTACTGGCGCGGCGGCAATGCGCTTGTTCCAGCGAATTTTTTGAACAGCTCGATCGTTTCCGCGTCGCGCGGAATGTCCCGTACAACTTTCGCCTGCTCGTCGGGCATCAGCGGCGTCGGATTGTCGCCGCTGGTGAGTTTGCGGTACTCGGCGATGAACGCCGGATCCGTGTGGGTCTTGCGCACGGCTTCCTTCAGAATATCCACCCGATCCTTCGGCACGCCCGGGGGGAACAGCAATGCCGTACCCACGGATCGCAAGTTTCGCATCATAGCCAGAAGTTTTTTTTCACTTTCCGTTTTCGCAAAGCTTTCGAGATCGGGCAGATTGAGATGGGAAAAGCGCGGGTCTTTCCAGCCCCGTGGATATTCGATGCCCGCGTGAAAATGCACGGCCTTGTTTTTCAGGAAGTCGTGCTGGCTAATCGTGCCCATGGACGCGACCTGGGCATCGACCTCGCCGCGCGCGAAGGCGACATCAAGGTCTTCATTTTCATAACCCGGAATGATCCGTGAATTCCCTAGGTCGAGAAAATAGGCGATCATTCGGCTGTGCAGGTACCCCGTATGCCCCACGGGAGCGCCGCCGATGCGCAAACCGGCGGCCGGGCGCAGCTTTGTCAGGCTGTCGTGGCCCAGCGCTGCGCGCGTCATGAAGACATAATAGAGCTGATGCTCGGTCGTGCCGAGGTAGATGAGTTTGTCGACATCGTACTGCACGCCGGTTTCGCCAAGCACCGCGTAAGAAACGATGCTGCTCGAGATGCGGTACAGAGTAAGGCCGTCGGGACGCGCCGTGTTGTAGAGGTGATTGGCCGCTCTTCGCCCCCCCGCCCCCGCCATGTATTGAAATGTGATGGAGGGATTGCCGGGAATGTTCTTCGCGAGTACCGACGCGAGCGCTTTGGCGCGCAGATCGCCCATGCCGCCAGGACCTGCGCCGACGATCAGTGTGATCGTCTTGCCCTGGTAGAACGGCGCTTGCGAAAGGGCCGGGGATGCTGCGAGGCTGGCGAGCAACAGTGCAACAAGGACTGTGAAGACGACGGAACTGGATTGAAACCTGACCATGGGAACTCCTCCGATTAAATTGCCCGCACCAAGCAAAGGTCTGCTAAATCCTTATTTGGAATTCATCGTTACGTCAATGCCTTACGGCATGACACTTCAATCGGCGCTCTCGGGTCGGACCAAGGCAACTTCTTGATTTGTGCGATCAAAGTAGGGTCAGGCTTTCCTATTGGTGTGTCCAGATGAATTGCTGTCGTGATCCATAGGGTGACTCTCAGATGATGGGAGAAGTCCCGCGGCGGTAAGAGCCAGAAGCCGCCTAGCTTGGGTAGCAGCATGAAGAGTAATCGACATGCTGAAGCCTATCGACAAAGTCAGCACAAGGCTGACTTGGAGACAA
>DATMDU010000087.1:0-1150 GCA_035557535.1 Pyrinomonadaceae bacterium | reverse complement strand
ATAGTCAAATCAAACAGGACGGGACAGATCGATCGCGCCTGGGTCGTGAGAGGCCGTATGCGAGCCAGGGTCGTCCCGTCCTGCCTCTGCGAGAGCTCGAACAGTTGCCTGGGCTGATAAGCCCGCATCATGTGGAAGGTTGAGCCATGCTGGAGGCGATTAATGGGAAGGAGGATTGGATCTTGGAAGAGAGCGTATTTGTCGGAATCGACGTGTCCAAAGCGACGCTCGATATTGTTATGCGTCCGAGCGGTGGTAGAAAATCTATCCCGAATCAAGAGGCTCAGATCGCAGAGCTGGTCAAGGAGTTGAGTATACTGCCGACGGCTTTGCTTGTAGTGGAAGCGACCGGAGGGCTGGAACGTCGGATCGTGCGTGCGCTGGCGGCGGCCGAACTGCCAGTGATAGTGGTCAATCCCCGCCAAGTCCGTGACTTCGCCAAAGCTACTGGTCGATTGGCGAAGACCGACAAGATCGATGCCGAGGTTCTGGCTCACTTTGGCGAAGCGGTGCGGCCCGCGCGGCGAACTCTGCCGGCGCCGGCCAGCGAAGAGCTGCGCGCGCTCATCGCCCGGCGACGTCAGATCACGGAGATGCTTACGGCCGAAACGAATCGGCTTACTCATAGCGCTAAAGCGGTACGCAAACGAATTGTGGCGCATATCAGGTGGCTGGAGGCGGAGCTTGATCGAGTCGATAGTGAGCTTGATCAGAGCATCCAGCAGAGCCCGATCTGGCGCGAGCAGGAAGACTTGCTCAAGAGTGTGCCTGGAATCGGACCCGTCATCAGCCGCACACTGCTGGCTGAGTTGCCGGAGCTGGGAGAGCTCAACCGAAAACAGATCGCTGCACTGGTGGGAGTGGCGCCGCTGAATTGGGATAGTGGAATGATGCGAGGCCGACGCGCGATTTGGGGTGGTAGGGCTACCGTGCGTGCGGCGCTTTATATGGCTGCATTGGTGGCGAGTCGGTGCAATCCGAAAATCCGAGAATTTCACAGACGATTGCGTGCTGGAGGTAAAGCGTCCAAAGTTGCACTGGTCGCTTGCATGCGCAAACTGCTGACGATTCTTAACGCAATGATTAAACATCGAACTCGTTGGTCTGTGATCGCTGAGGCTCAGTGATTTTGAGACAGTTGCTCGCATCT
>DATMDU010000086.1:0-2885 GCA_035557535.1 Pyrinomonadaceae bacterium | reverse complement strand
ATTGACAACAATTCAAGCAAGTTCCCAGGTCGTGCAACCGAGCAGCCTGGCGAAGTCGCCGAAGGAAGATGGGAGGTCGAAAAGATTCTCGAATATCGTACCGCTCCTCGTACTGGCAAGAACCAATATCTAGTACGTTGGAAAGGCTACAACAGCGATGAGGACAAGTGGATCGACTTTGAAGACATCAGCCTTGAAATCGTTCAAGACTTTTGGGCCGCAGGCAACTATGGCGATACCTTCAAGCGTCGACGATCCACCAAGCCTCGCAAGAACCGTCGTACTCGAGATGACACCAAATCTATTATCCAACAAGAACGAGACAGAGTTCTCGGTCTTACCCCTGAAGATCATGACATTACTTCTGCTGCTACCAACGTTGCAGAAGACATCTTCAATATGTTCCTAAGATACTGAGGCGCACCGGTTGAACTAACTTGGCAATCCCGCGTTCCTGCTTGTTGTTTCAATTGTCGTTCTGAATTAACACTTGAAGAAGGAATGGCGAACAAAGTATCTATTGGATGTTTTCATTGTTCCCTTTGTCATGATTGTCTTCTTTGGATGATTGTTAAGTTAAATTGGTCTCCTACTGTTCATTGTGAGGATTGTGATTCTCATAACTGTCGCGCTTGTACTTGTTATTTTGGATTACCGCCATCATGGGCAAGGCAACAAGAGTAGGAAATCCTTTTAAGTGGGGAAGTGTAACGGAAGACCGTTTCGTCTTTATGTTACTATGCATTTCCTAGCACACCTTATGTATATCAGATACCACGCAGGTTCGGTACCTTAAGTATCGAACGCACTTGGTACCTCTGATACCTTATGTATTTCTGGTCACGGAGAAGTAAGCTAGATAATCAGTCGGAAGCTAGATAATGAGATTATCTAGCTCGGGAAGCTAGATAATAAACCGGAAGCTAGATAATCAGTTATCTAGCTCCGGAAGCAGTTATCTAGCTTCAGGAAAGCAGGTTTTCTAGACTTCAGAAGGCTTGGCGGCTAGTATAAGTACTGAGCCGATTCCCCCTTCTGGAGGAGGATTTCTTCTTCACTCAGATCACTTCAGAGACAGAGATCAGTTCAGTACAGACAGAGCTTAGATAGTTTCAATACAGAGAGATTACACCTGTTAATTCTCTTCCCGCTTGGGAATCTGTATGCTCTCCAAGACCTGTTAAGTCCTCGACTTATCAGAACCTATAACGGACATACACTATCATTCCGGTGATAGTATAGATTCCGTTTAGGCCCGCGGTGCTCCATTTGCATCGCACCATTACATTTTTTTTAACACACAAAATAATCTAACTGTTAAAAATCAATACCGCGGCCTGATCAACCATTGGTATCTTTATAGTATCTTTTCAGATACTCATTCACATCGGACGTCCGCACCTATTCAGCAAACGTTTACACCACATTCAACAAGCTAGCAACAAAGAATCCACCAGCGAGACAGAGTATTCTCGACCTGCAGTCAACAGAAGCCCTTGTGCAAGTCAAGGCAGAGCTCTAACGGGCAGTGGTATCCCACATTAAACAATTCCACCCTCGTTCCATCACCTTACCCCACCAGTATCGACACCACTTCTTGCATTCCTGGCAACTACAATCACCATTCACCCTCTTATACCAGAGCGCATAAGACATAGCGGCACCAAAAGTCCCAGGAATAATACCCGCGTATAAGTACGCATCACCATCCCAAGGCTCACTTTCCACCTTCTCACCCGCAGAAGACACCAAGGAAAGAACAGCAGGAACTACATAGTTACTTCCTGTACCATCCAGCACTAGATTCCTCACAGGCGAGACGCATCTAGCACCAGTCCCCTCTGAATCATTTTCAGTCGGCATCAGCTCAAAACTCGACGAATTTGAGCTATCCAACTCCTCCTTATAAGAAGACCAAGTTACCATCTTCTTGCCGCTACCACCAACCTCATCAGCATCACTTTCCATCGGGAAAGGCAGTTCAGGCGTCGTCGGAATCACCAACGCCTCAGGAGTCCCTACAGCCGTAGGAGCGGAGGAAAACGACCAGCCCGCACCCGCGCACTCGTCGTCATCAGATTTCTGCCCACATATCGTGCAGGCAGCCGAGCCACAGTCATCCGCAGTCGATCGGATATCAGCAACGTCCGGAGTGACGTACCCATCACCACAGTACACCGCCAACGGGGAAAAGTAACTCGAAACTCCCACTCGAGTAACCGGCATAATGGCTTCAAGTTCCAAGACGGAGAAGTCCTACAACACAAAGAAGGCGCGAAGATTAGCCATGATTCCAGAGGATATCAAGAAGCTGATAACAGAAACCCCGCGCAAACCAAGAAACACCCCTGCACCACCAGAGACGCTTGAAGAAGCACTCGAAACACCAGATCTCATCATATACATGGTCAACGTTCCCAAACCTCCTAACTCTCCACATGCGACAGAATGGAAATATTTCTCTCCTCCCATGTCGGCAGGAAACTGGATCTTGATCGAAAGCGCAATACAGGACATTCTTCTCTTCATACAAAAGCTTGTTGTAGCTCAATGCTACCACCCAGAAGACATCAAGTTGTTTTATGAAGCAGCGACAAAACATTTCCTCTAGACAACAGACTTCCCATTCACAGAAAAGGACTTGGTTCCTATCAGCATCTTGAGGGAACCTCTCAAACGTCCTTTTGTCCCACTACTTAGGACCCCTCACTGGATCGTGAAGGAGTGGGATGAAATAATGTCCTTTATGTTGTGTGGTCAGCATCTCACCTTCGGAACCGCAGACATCGAGGAAGCACCTACCAAGGACACGAAAGGAAAGACCAAAGAGGATCCGCCTAAGACCCCCACCAAAGGAAGTTCAGCACAAGACGTCAGTAAAGACC
>DATMDU010000085.1:0-1644 GCA_035557535.1 Pyrinomonadaceae bacterium | reverse complement strand
ACGCCATGGAAGCTGGGGGGACCTGAAGTCGGTGGGCTAACCGCAAGGAGGCAGCCGCCAAAGGTCAATTCAGTGACTGGGGCGAAGTCGTAACAAGGTAGCCGTAGGGGAACCTGCGGCTGGATCACCTCCTTTCTGGAGTAACGAGTAGGCGCGCAGCATACCGCGTGTCGAAAGTGCTCAGAAGTCGCCCGCACTCTATTCGCTGTCTAGCTCGCATCACTTTCTTTGTGTCGGCCCCTGCGGGGGCCGACTGCTCTTTGACAACTGAAGGATGGATGGTTGTATGTAGGCCCGAGTCCCGAGCGCAAGCGACGGATCTGGGCATACAGGGTGTGAGGAATCAACACCGGTCACGGAATTCCATCGCGGGACTTCGTGACGGAACAACGAAATTGAGATCAAACGCAATAAGGCACACGGTGGATGCCTTGGCATCGAGAGGCGATGAAGGTCGTGATAAGCTGCGATAAGCCTGGGGGAGCTGCACATGAGCTGTGATCCCAGGATGACCGAATGGGGAAACCCGGCGAACCGCGAGGTCCGTCATTCCATGCGCAAGCATGGAAAGCCAACCCGGGGAACTGAAACATCTCAGTACCTGGAGGAAGAGAAATCAACCGAGATTCTCCTAGTAGCGGTGAGCGAACGGGGAACAGGCCAAACCGCGGGAGCTTGCTCCCGTGGGGTTGTGGGACCACAACGTGGGATGCACGACGCTAAAGTGAAGCGGCCCGGAATGGCCCGCCAAAGAGGGTGAAAGCCCCGTAACTATACGCGTACGGCCCCTAGTGGTATCCCGAGTAGCGCGGAGCACGTGGAATTCTGCGCGAATCTGGGGGGACCACCCTCCAAGCCTAAATACTCCTCGATGACCGATAGTGCACTAGTACCGTGAGGGAAAGGTGAAAAGCACGCCAGGTGGCGAGTGAAAGAGATCCTGAAACCGTGTGCCGACAAGCGGTCGGAGGACACGTAAGTGTCTGACGGCGTGCCTTTTGCATTATGATCCGGCGAGTTACTGATCACGTGCAGGTTAAGGCCTTCAGGGCCGGAGCCAGAGCGAAAGCGAGTCTGATAAGGGCGAATTCGTACGTGGTCGTAGACCCGAAGCCGTGGCGATCTACCCTTGAGCAGGTTGAAGCCGCCGTAACAGGCGGTGGAGGACCGAACCCATGTGGGTTGAAAACCGCTGGGATGACTTGAGGGTAGGGGTGAAAGGCCAATCAAGCTCGGAGATAGCTGGTTCTCCCCGAAATATATTTTGGTATAGCCTTGGGAAATGAGTTCGCAGGAGGTAGAGCACTGGATGGGTCCGGGTCGTGAATAACGATACCTCCCCCAACCAAACTCCGAATGCCTGTCGAATGCTGCCCAGGAGGCAGTCGCGGTGCGCTAATGTACCGTGGCGAGAGGGAAAGAACCCAGAACCTCAGCTAAGGCCCCGGAGTGGCGGCTCAGTGTAGCAAAGGATGTGGGTATGCTGTGACAACTGGGAGGTTGGCTTAGAAGCAGCCATTCCTTTAAAGAGTGCGTAATAGCTCACCAGTCCAGCGTAGCCGCGCCGATAATGGTCGGGACTTCAAGCCGCCCGCCGAAGCTAGGTCTTCATGCGCAAGCATGAGGGGTAGGGGAGCGTTCCCA
>DATMDU010000084.1:0-536678 GCA_035557535.1 Pyrinomonadaceae bacterium | reverse complement strand
ACCAGTATTCCGCGCTTTCAGCGCTTAGTATCTTTGCTCTCGATTGACTCCTGGGCCGCTGGCCCAGGCTATTACATTTCGCGCCGTTGGCGCTTGAATGCAGATACTACCTGGACTCGAATCCTACTTTTTGTGCAAAGCCTCCGTAGATTAATCCGCAGATTACGCCGATTACACAGATTTCAAATAGCCTTTCTGAGTCCGCTTTGCGGACTGATGAACCTATCAGCACTGGCCAGCAGCCTGGTCGCTACCGCACTTGTTCGCCACGTGCAATAATGTTCACGCTTTCCCAAAAATCTAATCAAACGTCTGAGGGTATTCCATGAAACGCTTCGTCATTGCTCTGACTGTTGCTCTCCTATCGCTCTCTTCCGTCGCCGCCGTCAGCGGCCAGGGCCGGTTCACCATTGAAGAAATGATGAAGGTGCGGCGAGTGGCCGATCCGCGTGTGTCGCCTGACGGCAAGTGGATCGCATTCACCATCGGCGACGTAAACTTCGACGGCAACCGCGTGGTTAACCAAATCTACGTGACCTCAATTGTAGGCGGCAGCGAGATAAAGCGTTTGACGAGCGGAACCGCATCTTCGTCTGCCCCGCGCTGGTCGCCTGGTGGGAAAAAGATTGCATTCGTAACCGGCAGCCAGATATGGGTGATGGATAGCGACGGCGACGACAAGCAACAGATCACTAAAATTTCAACCGGCGCCGGCGGCCCGGTTTGGTCGCCTGACGGAAAATGGATCGCCTTTACCTCCGACGTCTATCCCGACTGCAAAGACGATGATTGCAACAAACGAAAAGATGAGGCCGCGGAAGCGAGCAAAGTCAAAGCTCACATCACCGAGAGGCTGCTCTTCAAACATTGGGACGAATGGCGCGACGTAAAACGCACCCACCTGTTTGTGGTCGCCAGCAACGGCGGCCTGGCGCGCGCGATTACCTCTGGAGACTTTGATTCACCTCCTTACGCAGCCGCTTCCGGCGTTGACTTTGCCTTTTCACCCGACGGCAAGGAGATCGCATTTATTCGCAATCCCGACAAAGTGGAAGCCATCTCGACCAACAGCGACATCTATGTTGTCCCGGTAAACGGCGGCACTCCCAGGAACATCACGATTCGCAACAAAGGCTACGACGCCAGCCCGGCCTACACGCGCGACGGCAAGTCGATCCTCTACCGCTCGCAAATGACAGCGGGCTTCGAAGCAGATCGCTGGCGGCTGATGAACTACAACCGGGCCACCGGCGCCAGCACGGAAATCCCTCGTGCTTTTGACCAGCAAGTTGATGAGTTCGCTTTGTCTCCCGACGGCAATTCTGTTTACTTCACGGCGGGCGAACGAGGTCGTCATCCCATTTTCAAAGTTGCTCTTAGCGGCGGACCGGTGGAGAAAATCATCGGCGACGTTTATGCAGGTGGTCTGCAAGTGGCGCCGGATGAAACGCTCGTTTTTTCAAGCAGCTCAATCGCAGCGCCACCTGAAATTTATCGCGGTAATGGCGGCAGCGTTATCCAGTTAACGAAAATAAACAAAGAACTGATCGAGGGGCACAACTTAAAGGCCGCCGAAGAAATGGAGTGGACCGGCGCACTCGGTAAGAAGATTCATGGCTTCGTTGTCAAGCCTACCGACTTTGATGCCGGCAGGAAGTATCCACTCGCGGTTCTGATTCACGGCGGACCGCAGAGCGCCTGGAACGACAGCTGGAGTTATCGTTGGAACCCGCAGATGTTTGCCAACGCCGGCTACATTGTTTTCATGCCGAATCCGCGCGGGTCAACCGGCTACGGCCAGCAGTTTGTGAACGAGATCAGCGGAGATTGGGGCGGCAAGGTCTACACCGATCTAATGAACGGCGTGGCCGAGGTTGTTCGTCGCAACAAGTTTATCGACAAGAACCGCATCGGCGCTGCTGGTGCTTCGTATGGCGGTTACATGATCAACTGGATCGAAGGGCATAACAACGATCCGCGCGCGCATTTCAAAGTGCTCGTCAACCACGATGGAGTTTACAACCTGACCAGCATGTATGGCGCCACCGAAGAACTCTGGTTTACTGATTGGGAGTTTAAGGGAACGCCATGGACCAACAAGGCCATGTATGAACGCTGGTCGCCGCACAATTTCGTCCGAAATTTCAAAACGCCGATGCTCGTGGTTCATGGTGAACTGGATTACCGCGTGCCGATTGGCGAAGGTCTCCAGGTATTTACGGCGCTACAGCGGATGAACGTTCCTTCAAAACTGCTGATCTTCCCGGACGAGGGTCACTGGGTTTTGAAACCGCAAAACTCGCAACTCTGGCATCACACGGTGCTGGGTTGGTTGGATAAATATTTGAAGTAAACCTGGGAGCGCAGGCATCCTGCCTGCAAATGAGCGCCAAAGGCGCGAACAATTGACGGCGCGCGGACTATGAGAAGGGTTCGGTGAGGTAAGACCTCCCCTCCTTGCAGGCAAGATGCCTGCGCTCCCAGCTATGACGGCCTTTGATCCAGACCGCAAACGCCCTCCAGGCTGGCCAATCATGCGGCAGCATTGGGGCAAGCTGCTCTTCATGCATTGGCCCATCGACGCAAAACTCCTCCGCCCTCGTATTCCTCCGCAACTTCAGATCGACACCTACGACGGCTCAGCATGGATTGGAGTAATTCCGTTCACGATGTGGGGCATCCGTGCTTCATTCCTGCCGCCAATGCCGGGCACGAGCGCTTTTCACGAATTGAACGTCCGCACTTACGTTACCTGTAACGGAGTTTCCGGCGTTTGGTTTTTCTCGCTTGATGCGGCCAACAGGCTCGCGGTCTGGGGCGCGCGCAGGTTTTACAGTCTGCCTTACTTTCACGCGCGCATGTCGCTCCAACAGGATGACGCTTCGATTACATATTCCTCAACGCGCGAAGATAGCCGCGGCGAACCCGCCCGATTCGACGCCAGGTGGACCATCGGAGAGCCGCTGCCGCAGTCGCAGTCGCAACCAGACTCCCTCGAGTTCTTTCTAACTGAGCGTTACTGTCTTTATTCTGCACATCGCGGCGAAGTGTACCGCGCGCAAATTCATCACAATCCGTGGCCGCTGCAAAACGCACAACTCGCTTCATGCGACTCAACTATGATCGCGGCTCAGGCTCTACCCACGCCTAATAGCGATCCACTGCTACACTACGCCGAGGAATTGAGCGTTGATATCTGGAGACTTAAAAAGATCGAGACAGTTTGAGCGGTGGCTTTCATCCAGCGGAATAATCCTCAGAAAAATATGACAATACTTCACGCCCTTCGCAATTTGGTTCGTGCCGCCTTGCTGGCCCTCATATTGGCGTCGTCGTTGATCGCGCAGAACACTCGGGTCGACGTGGGCAAACATTCGCGCATCCCCAGGATTTGTGAGGGGCTAACGCCCGCGCAAATCGACGGCACGGTTGACCTGCCGGCGCTGGTAAAAGAGGCGATGTGCAAGGGCGCGGGCGACATGCTGGGCGAGTACACCTTCACCGTGAATTCGGTGAAACTTGAAAAGAACAAAAAGGGACGGACGAAAGAGGAAACCTACGTGTACGAGGTTTTCATTCCAACATTGAAGAGCGGCACGCGAACGCGGGGCGTTTTGATAGTGACCAGTCACAACGGCGTCGCGGTTCCCACGGAGAAACTGCAGAAGGAACGGGAACGGGCGGCGGAGAAAATCGAAAAAGAGGAAGAAAAGATAGCACGCACCCCAACAGCGCCGGAGATTCCGGAGTCGGAACAAGCAACTGGGATGAAGCCGCTCGGCATGTACGGTCGCTCGTCAATTACTCGGTCAGCGTTTGGAATCAAGAGCGGTGGAGTGACGCTCGGCATCGCCGGCTTCTTGGAAACTGCGGACCTCACGTTTGTCCGAAGGGAACAAGTTGCCGGACGTGAGACGCTGATCTTCAACTTCACACCGCGGGCCGGAACGCAATTCATCGATAACGAGAAATACATCGCTCAACTCACGGGGGAAATATGGATTGACGCCGCTGACCGAATCGTGACCAGGCTGATTGGCTGGCCACCGGTAATCCTCGGCGCGGCGAACGGTGTCAGCACCGGCGAGAGGCCACCAGCCATCCTTATGGAGATGATGCGTCTGCCGCAACAGGGCATTTGGCTACCGCGTGTCATCCGCATTAACGGCGCCGACTACCAAACGCTGTTCGATGGAATCAAGACTGACTCTACTCGCACCTACAGCAATTACTTTCGCTTTGCCACTGAAGTGAAGGACGCTCAGTTAGGACCTACAACAAATCCGTAAAACGCCCACACCGATTTATCCACGCCGATCTATCCACGCCGATCTATCCAGGACCCGCAGAAGCCGTGGCACGCGTATCTTGCGCATGATCACGGGCAGGACGCCCGTGCGGCCTTGCGCAAAAAGCAGGATCTGTTCGTACCGGTAGTGGCTTCATGCGCCAACGGCGCGAAATGTAGAAGCCTGGGCCAACGGCCCAGGACTCTGTAGAAGGCAAACCTGCGAGCGCTGAAAGCGCGAAATAATGGTTACGGATGACGGTGCCCGCGACTCCGATTGCGCGCCGTCAGCGCTTTGTGAAGATTCCGGGAACCATTACCCAGGCCATTTGGCCTGGGCTTTTGCATTTCGCGCCGTGGGCGCTTAGAAGCTTTGTGGAAAGACTTTTTGCAAAGTACGCCCGTGCCCACGTCGCCACTGATCCAGGAGCAAATCTTGGCACGCGCAGGACTCAACCTGAGATATACTGCGCCCACCCTCGGCAGTACGCTGGACGAGCCTTGCAATACACCTTTGACCTCAGTCTGCAACTGTCGCCACAACGTTTGATTTCGCCGGCAGGACTTAAGGCCGAAGGAAGGAATCAGAATGGCCCCCGACACCCAGAACATTCAGGATGAGCTCGCGGCTGCGTTAAGCATCGAGAACGAAGACTTCCGGGTCGAGGCGCTGCTTGATCTCGCGCCTCGCTTGCCCCCGGAATCTCTGAATAAAGTGCTTGAGGCGGTACCATCGATCCAGGATCACGCAACTCGTGCCCTTGCACTAGCGGGAATCGCGCCATATCTCGACGACGGCCAGGTGCAGCAGGCGATCGGAGCCGCCAGCCACATCGCGACGGAAGCGGCTCGCAGCCACGCGTGGGGAGCCCTTGGCGCACGTCTGCCCGAAGAAGCCAGAGCTCGTTTTATCTCCGTAATCCAGGAGTCGACGCGAGATCCAAAAGACCGCTTGAAAGCCTGGATCCAATTAGCGCCATACCTGACCAGCGACTTGAAACAGGAAGCAATTTCGACCGCCCTGACTTTGGGTTATGAGAATGAACGATCGGAAGCGTTAATAGCGCTGGCGCCTCACCTTCCTGATGTGTGGAAGCTAAAGGCTCTGGAGTCTGCGAGAAATATTTCTCTGCCATTCCTTAAAGTCCAGACTATCGCAAGCCTGATACCGGCGCTGCCAAAGAAGGAGCGAGCGGCCGCACTCAACGAAGTACTTGGTCTCTCGCGCGAACTGCAAAGTCCTTACGATCAAGCTGTCGCCTTATTAACCCTGCGTCCCCAGATGCCCGAGAGTCTTAAAACTGACTTATTCAGCGAAACCTTCCATATAGCAGACTCGATTCCAAACCCTCAGCAACGAGTTGAAATCCTGGTCCGCCTGGCCGAGACTATGCCACTTCGCGAGGCTTTGATTTTTTTCACGGAATTCGCACTTGGCAATTTGGAACAGCTTGACGATGACAAAGTGCGCGGCGACGTACTCACAACCCTGGCACGTTTGGGTCCACCGGAGTTGCATCTTGGAATTCTTGAAGCAGCTCAGCAGATCAAGGATCCAAAAGTAAAATCAAACGTGGTAATTCAACTTCAAGGCATCCTCGAACAGACACCCGCCTTACCACATCGATCGGGGGAGGAACATGTCACGGGTCAGGCGATTCAGGACTTTCCTGATCCCGCACCAGAACCCGACCCGGAAGATGAAATCGATCGGGCCACAGTCTTCGAACAATTTGGCGACAGCGATGCTGCAACGCCCCCTCCGGATTCTGAGGCAGAAAACCGGCCAATACCAAAACCACGCAAAGCCAAAGCGCCGCGCAAGAAGCCTGCGACGATCGAGGCACCGGTGATCGAAGAACCTGAGTCTCCGTCGCCGGACGAGTCGGTAGGTGTTAAAGCATATCTCCACTCCGATCGATGGACGCTCGATGATCAGTTGAACTATTCCCTTTACGCCGACGCGATCGCTGAATTCATCTTTCACAATGACACCAAACCACCTCTTGCCATTGGTGTGCTCGCGCCCTGGGGACAGGGAAAGACCACTCTGATGAAGATGATTCAGAATCAGATCGAGACAAAGGCGAAAGGCACGAAGGTGCCCACGCCGCCGGGAGTTGTGGCGCCTCCCATCACACCCGGCCTTCATTTCCGAGACCTCAGAAGCTGGCTGCAAGATCCCACTAATTACCGTCTCGGCGTCGAGAAGTTGAACTATCCCACCGTCTGGTTCAACGCCTGGAAATACCAAAACAGTGAACAACTCTGGGCGGGCATGGCTTACTCGATTCTCTCTCAGCTGGTGGGCCAGCTGGACAGTCCGGTTGAGCGCGAAAGGTTTTGGCTCGCGTTACAAGCGGAGCGCATCGATTTCAATGCCATTCGCCGCGACATTCATCGCATGGTCTTCGAACGTGTGGCGCCCTGGATAGTAACGTGGGCACTGATTGGCGTGGTGGGCCTGATGGTCGCTTTGTTTGCAATCATGGCCGGCAACGTGTTTCTCGGCAGCGGCGGCGGAGTTGCCCTGCTACTCAGCGCCGTGATGTCTGCCCGGCAATGGAAGAGTGCGGTGGCGAAGGTAGACACCAAACCGCTCGAAGGTAAGTTTACACAGTATGTCCGGCAGCCAACCTACGAGGGCAAGCTCGGTTTCTTCCACGAAATCGAGATGGACGTACAGAGAGTTTTCAGACTGCTGGTGGCTGAAGGAAAGCCGGTGGTTGTATTCATCGACGATCTGGATCGCTGTTCACCCGGGACGGTCGCGCAAGTAATCGAGGCAATGAATCTCTTCCTCAGCGCTGATTTCCCCGACTGCTATTTCGTGGTGGGGATGGACGCTCAGGTCGTAGCAGCTTCCATGGAAGTGGCTTATGAGAATCTGGACAAGAAGCTGAAGGGCGTGACGCGCAGTTACGGGTCGTTAGGTTGGTACTTCATGGACAAGTTCATCCAACTCCAATTCAATATTCCTAACATGACGCCGGATCAGCGCAGCACTTATCTCACGAACCTCTTTGGACGCGAGAAGGAAAAGAATGAAAAGCTACCGGCTGCCGAACTTGATAATGTGGAGAAGCAACTGGAAGAGAACCTGAACAGTAACGCGCTGCGGCCCGAACAACTGCCTGAACAAGCAATGGAACTGGCCAAGCTGCGTCTGCAACGGCCTCTGGCGTGGCAGCGCCTCTCACACACACTCATAAAGACAAGCGCGCAGCAGCTTTCTGACGACAATCCCACGCTACAAAAATATCTCGAGCGTTACGAACCTTTCCTGGGAGTCAGCCCGCGCGGAATAAAACGATTTGCAAACCTCTACCGGTTCTACAGTCTTTCACAACTTTCGAGGCAATCTCAGGGGCTGCCCGCTTGCTCCCCGGGCGCACTGGCGCGCTGGCTGGTAATCATGCTGCGCTGGCCTCAGGTCGTTCGTTGGATTCAGTGGGAAAGTGAGGCGAAGCTAAGCGCAGGAACCGGCGCGTTGCACAAGGCTGAGGCTTTGGAAGCGCAACTCGTGAAAACAGCCAGCCACGCAGCCTGGTTGAAGTATCTGGCTAAAATGGATCCCAATCACGCGGAGTGGATGGGTGATAAGCAGTTCTACGAATTCTTGAAAACTCCGGCGCGGTCAGATGAGAAACTTTCCTTCGCGGTGCAAACGGGTGTTTGGTAGTCAGATACGGTGAACGACTCACTCCGCCTTCTCGAGCGGAGGCACGACGGCGATGAAGTCATCCGCGAAACGTGCAGCATACTGCGTCAGCAACTCCTCAACTCGCTCCAATTTGGGTGAACGCACAATCAAGCCGGCGTGATGGTGTTTCTTCACGCGATAAACGATCTCCGGATCGTCGTAGGCCGAAGTGTCCGGGGTTTCCTGCTTTGAGAGTGACAGAACAATCCCGGCATATTCTTTTCGCGCTGGCTTAAGTTTTCGCGAACCACCTTTTGATCGGGACGACTGCAGTCCGGTGAGATCTTCTCCTGCTCGTGCGGTCTGCTCCTGCCGACTGTCTTCCCTTGCTTCCATGCGTGCCCACTCGCGCCACAGGTTGATCCCCGTAGCTGCCTCCAGAACTTCCGCGATGTATGCACCGCCCACGCGCGCCGCAATTTCTAAAAAGTAAAACTCTCCATCTGCATCGCTCTTGATAAATTCCGCGTGCGCTGCGCCGCGCTCCAGTTTTAGTCCCTTGATCAGTTTGCGGTTAAGCGCGAAGAGTTTCTTCTCGTTTTCAGAGCCGTGGGCGACGGACCGCGAAATGTAGGCGCCGCCTCCGTGGGCCACTTCCAGCGGCGGACGTCCATAGCGATTCGCACCGACAAATTGCGCTCGTCCGTCGTCGACTATCGAATCAATATGAAATACTTCTCCCGGGATAAACTTTGCGAGCAGGTAGTAAGAGGCCCGCTCGCGCAGGTTGTCTCGCGAATTGCGGTCTTCGATCACAGTCCACACTTCTTCCGGCGTATTGACTCGCAGGATGCCGATCGCTGAAACATCCGATCGCGGCTTGATGATCCAGGGCGGAGGAATGCGCTCCATGAATTCCTTAACTTCTTCCAGGTTGATGAGTGGAACAAATTCCGGAATTCTAACGCCGGCGGCTGCCGCGCTGATTGCCATCGCCATCTTGTCGCGAAAAGTCTTGGCAATTGAGCTGCTCATTCCGGGCATGCAAAAATGTTCCCGCACGAGCGCCGCAGTCATGACGTCAAACTCTTCCAGCGCCACGATTCGATCGGGTTTTTTTTGCTTAGCCAGAAAAGACACGAGGTCAATGAACAAAGGCGGACCTGCATCGTTTGGCAGCGCAAACACTTCGTCGAGACTCTCGCGCGGCCAATCCTCCTTGAGCATCTTTTCTTTGGTGATCAGGACCACGTGGGCACCCAGCTTCTTACATTCGCGGATGAAGTCGACGCCCTTGAAGTAAGTCGCCAGGCAGATAATGTTGAGCGGGGCTATGTCTGAGGGCATCGGAATCTCTCTTGCGCGTCAGGCGCGCCTGATTGTTTCTGCGCCTCGAATATAAACCTTTTACGGAATTGCGGTCACCTGATAATGTAAGCGCCTGCGAGTTCAGATTGAATTTGCACCATCAGGGCACTGTCGCCAACTGCGGCTCAGCCGCTTTCGACTCCAAATCCTATGATATTTCGCGGCCCCTTTTCCGACGTAACCATCCCCAATATCGCGATCACGCCTTTCGTTTTCGAAAAGGCAGAGGCACTCGGCAATAAACCGGCGCTCATTGACGGACTGAGCGGGCGCATCCTGACCTATGCGGACCTGACGACATCGATTGCCCGCGTCGCGGCCAGCCTCCATCAGCGCGGATTCAAGAAAGGTGATGTGCTCGCGATACTTAGTCCAAATCTCCCCGAATATGCGATTGCCTTTCATGCGGTCGCGTCGCTCGGGGGAATCACCTGCACGGTTAATCCGCTCTACACTGAACAGGAAATCGCCCATCAACTAAAAGACTCGGGAGCGCGCTTCCTGATTACGGTCTCCCCGTGTCTTGAAAAAGCAAACACCGCCGCCATGGAAACCGGCGTCGAGGAGTTGTTTGTATTTGACGAGTTTGGCGATGCCCTCCCAGACGGCGCCGGGTCAGCAGCGACTCCGTTTTCATCTCTACTGGAAAGCGACGGGAAATTTCCCGAGGTCGACATCGATCCCCTTGAAGATCTGGTCGCGCTTCCCTATTCAAGCGGAACCACCGGCCTGCCAAAGGGCGTCATGCTCACCCATCACAACCTGGTTTCCAACATGTGCCAGATGGAGGGCTTGAGCTACTTCACTGAGGCCGACACCCTGATCGCAGTGCTGCCGATGTTTCACATCTACGGTCTGGTCGTCATCCTAAACCTGGGCCTGCGCCAGGGCGCCACGATTGTGACGCTGCCGCGTTTCGAACTCGAGCCGTTTTTGCAAACGCTGCAAAAGTATGAAGTCACGCTGGCCCATCTCGTACCGCCGATTGTGCTGGCGCTGAGTAAACATCCCATCGTTGATCGGTATCCGCTGCCAAAAGTGAGAACGATCTTCTGCGGGGCGGCTCCGCTCGACGAAAGCCTGACGCGCGCCTGCATGGAACGCCTCGCCTGCGATATTCGGCAGGGTTATGGAATGACTGAAACCAGCCCGGTCACGCATTCCTCGCCAGTGGATCCCGAACAGGTGAAGTTTGGCTCTGTCGGAGTCGCGGCGCCAAACACGGAATGCAAAATAATTGATTTGGAAACCGGAGAAGCGCTGGGGCCGAACCAGGAGGGTGAGGTTTGCGTTCGTGGTCCACAGATAATGAAAGGTTATTTGAATCGCCCCGAAGCGACCGCCGCAACTGTCGACGCAGAACAATGGTTGCATACGGGCGATATTGGTTACGCTGACGCCGAGGGGCATTTCTTCATCGTCGATCGCGCTAAGGAATTGATTAAGTACAAAGGGTTTCAGGTGCCGCCGGCAGAGCTGGAGGGAGTTTTGTTGACGCATCCGGCTATCAGCGATGCTGCCGTAATTCCCTGCCCCGATGATGAAGCCGGCGAAGTGCCGAAGGCCTTCGTGGTTTTAAAAGGCGACGCCAGTCCGGAAGAGATAATGAGTTTTGTGAACGAGCGCGTGGCTTCGTACAAGAAAATTCGCAGTGTGGAATTCATCGATAAGATCCCGAAGTCGGCCTCGGGTAAAATACTGCGCCGGGTTTTGGTTCAAGCTGAACGAGAGAGGATAAAAGCAGATGTCGCCTGAAATCATTTCACAAGCAATAAAAAACTACTTTGCGGCCATCAGGGATATGAATCAAAAGGCCTGGGTCAACACATTTGCCGAAGACGCGATCAGTTACGATCCGGTGGGCGCGCCCGCAATTGAAGGGCATCAGAAACTCGGAGAGTTTTTCCAATCCATTACCGCGGCATTCAAGGAAGTGGGCCTGACTGAAGATCAGGTCTTTGTCGCTGGTAACCAGGCGGCCGTTAAATGGACTGGAACCGGCATTAGCAAGCAAGGTAACAAAGTGCGTTTCGAAGGCATCGACGTTTTCACCATAAACCAGGCGGGTAAGATCCAGGCGCTTGAGGCTTACTGGAACCCGGCGGAGATGGTCGCGCAACTTTAGCGTCGTATCGAGGTGGAGTATATTTAAGGACCGGATATCTCCCCAGGTTTGTCCGCAGATTTCGCTGATCAGTCGCCAACTGCCGGGTGGAGGCATCTGAACTAAGTCTCCAGGTCTGACTGCTTTTTTAATCTGCGTAATCTGTGGATAGTTAGGCTGTAACAAGGAGTATCACTGAAATGCAATCTCTCAACGGCAAAGTTCTCGCTATTCTCTTCACGTTCGCGCTGGGGCTGGTGAGTCTGGCTTCAGCCCAATCGTCGCCGGCGCCTGATTGGGAATTACTCCGTCCAGAAAAGGAACAGTTCTCGGTCCGCCTCCCAAAGGGCTCAACTTACGAAGAGGCCAGCAAAGTTCCCTACCACAAGATGGAGCTGAACACCCGCTTCTACATTTCGAAAACTGAAGGCGGCCCGGTCTTTGCCGTAGTTTCTCTGAGCGGGATAAAACCCAATCCCGCAGCGTACACGGAAATGCAACGGGTAAACTCTTACGTGGATGCTTTCAAGACTCTGTTTGTGCCAAAGATTCGGGACAAAGGCGGCCTGGCCCAGCTGACTTACCTCCGCGAAAGATCGCTGCACGGCAATCCGGGCCGCGAGTACAGATTGACGATTGGTAAGCTCACCGGCATTGCTCATGTTTATGCCACCAGCCGCCGGTTCTATGCTCTGGTTTACTTAAACCAAAAGAAGGACGAGACGATTGAGGAACAATTCCTGAGTTCATTTGTGATCCCCGAACGAATGCAGCCCGCGACGGCGGCGGCGCCTGTAGTGACGACGGATCACACACCTTCGACTGCTGCTCGTCCTCGAGTTTCTCCGGCGATTGCCGAGGACAGTGCCGAACCACGAAAACCTGCCAACGAGGAAGCTCCCAGGACAGACGAAGGGGCGACCGCTGAAGCCGCCGCCAACGGCGAAGCGAAACCTAAACGCGCGCCAATTTCAGGGGGCGTGCTGAACGGAAAAGCAATTGTCCTTCCGAAACCGGACTACCCAGCCGAAGCTCAGGCTGCCGGGGCATCGGGCACGGTGGTCGTGCAAGTCACCATCGATGAATCAGGAATGGTGATCGCGGCGCGTGCAATTTCGGGCCACCCGGCGTTACGACAGGCGGCAACCAATGCTGCGAACCAGGCAAGATTTTCTCCGACGTCGCTTATGGGCGAGCCGGTGAAAGTGACCGGCGTAATCACTTTCAACTTTGTGAAGCAGCAATGACAACTGGGCCACAGATCCGCACGGATAATCACAGATCCAGGCAAAAGCCACTAAGCTGGCTTATCTGTGTCTATCCGTGAAAATCTGTGGCCGATTTCCTTGTCGAGTAATCGAGCTTGACGCATACGCATCTCCGGTCTATCTTCGCTCGAATTCATATTCCAACTGCAATCTCCGATGGAAAACTAAAGAATGTCTTCTACTGTTCTCTCGTCCGCTCCTGCCTGGGCCATCGCTGACTATCTGGAAGTGAGGGACGGGCACCTGTCAATCAACGGCGTCGATGCTCTCGAACTCGTCGCCAAACATGAGTCGCCGCTTTTCGTTTTCTCCGAACCACGAATCAGGGCAAACATAAATCGCCTCAGGGCTGCAGCCGACGCCGTCGAGCATCCGATCCGTTTCTTCTATGCCTCGAAGGCGAATTCAAATATGGCCGTGCTGCAGACAGTGCGGGCCTCCGGAATCGACATTGAGGTCAATAGCGGCGGCGAACTCTACAAAGCTTTGCGCGTTGGATTTCGTCCCGACCAAATTATCTTCAACGGCACCAGCAAGAGCGACGCGGAGCTTGACGAAGCGGTGCGCGCCGGCATCTATGCTATCAATGTTGACTCGATCTACGAGATAGGGTTGGTTGAAGACGCCGTTCGCAGAGTAAGGGAAGAGCATGCTGCGCCACTACCTCCGGCGCGCATCACTCTTCGCCTGGTACCGGAGATCGGGACGCGCTCGCACCTTGGGTTGCAGACGGCTTTGCTGACTTCGAAGTTTGGCATCTCGTCTTCGGAAGTAATCGAGGCGTTCCGGCGCGGATTGCAGAACCCCGATCTGATTCACGTCTGCGGCATTCACATTCATGTCGGCTCACAAACACCCGACGTCGAACCTTTCGCTGAAGCTTTTCGCAGCATGTGGGACCACCTCGTGGCAATTCACCGCGAAACGGGCCACACGCTTGAACACATCAATCTGGGCGGCGGCATCCCCGTTAACTATTTGCGTGATCGTTCGCAGGCCGATCAAATGCCGGAACACGAGCGCGACATGTTGGGCGCCGATCTCGAACCGTCTGTCGTATTGCGAGAAGCTCTGCGCATCGCGCGGGAGTCGGCTCGCGATGCTAACGCCGAGCATCTGCTCGAGGGTGTCGAAATCCTGCTTGAGCCGGGACGCAGCATTATCGCGGACGCCGGACTCGTGCTCACGACAGTAAACAACATCAAGCAAAGACCCGAGACTGGGGACGTCTGGCTGCTGACCGACGCCGGTTACAACCTGATGCTCTCAATGAATAATTACAAGTGGTACTACCATCTCATTTCAGCCAGTAACGCGGATGCGCCGGCCGACTCGCAGTATAAAGTTGCCGGCCCACTCTGCGATTCCGGCGACGTCTATTTCGACATCGAACGCGGCGGCCGGCTCCCTGACTATCGTTTCCTGCCGCCGAATGTTCGGCCCGGCGAAGTGTTGGCCCTGCTCAACAGCGGCGCCTACTCGCTCGCCCAAATGTTTCACTACAACGGCCGGCCGTTGCCGGCGGCGGTCCTGATTCGCGAAGGCGGAAAAGTCAAGCTGATTCGACGCCGCGATACTTACGACGATCTGGTAACTCATGATGTCTGGTGAGTCAGTCCAAAGTCCAATGTCCAATGTCCAAAGCCCCTGAAGCCGCTCGACCGCTAATTTCACCCCATTATTTCTAGAGAGGTGAATGTTATGAAAATTAAAAGGTTTGAAGATCTCGAATCGTGGAGGAAGGCTAGAAGGTTAACTAATACAATCTATGAAGCAACCGCGGCTGGAAATTTTACTCGCGACTTTGGCTTGAAGGATCAGATCCGGCGCGCTTCGATATCAATATTGTCGAATATTACTGAAGGGTTCGAGAGGGGCGGAGACAAGGAGTTCCTCCAATTTCTAGCTGTGGCTAAGGGCTCCTGTGGCGAAGTTCGGGCACAACTCTACATCGCTCTTGATCAGGCATACCTTACGAAAACGCTATTTGAGGAGTTGTCCGAGAACGCCGCGGAGATTGGGCGTCTCATCTCTGGACTGATGAAATACCTGAGTGGCTCGGAACTCAGAGGAAGCAAATACCGCTAATCACACGGACTTTGGACTTTGGACATTGGACTTTGGACTCTTGAAAAGCTATGTCAACAAATCATCATGAACTAGTTCGCGGTCTCGGTCCTATTGCCGCGATCTCCATCAACGTCGGCAATATCATCGGCACCGGCATCTTCCTCAAAGCGCGCGTGATGACGTGCAACGTCGGCACGCCGATGCGTGTAATCGTGGTTTGGATCGCGGCTGGCCTGTTGGCGCTGGCGGGTGCACTCACATATGCCGAACTCACAACGATGCGTCCCCACGCGGGCGCTGAATACGTAATCACGAAAGATGCTTACGGGCGGGTTTGGGGCTTTCTTAACGGTTGGTCGCAGTTTCTTATCTCACGCACCGCTTCAGCGGCAGCGCTCGCGGTCGGTTTCGCGATCTTCATGAACGATCTAACTCGCGGCCGGCTTGACGTGGTTTACTTCACAGTGCCAATTCCGTTCTTTGGAATCGATCTCCCTTTTGGACACATTCAGGCAGTTGCGCTCGCGACTCTTGCCGTGACGACATTAATCAATTGCCTCGCCGTCGGCGCCACCGGACATATCGCCTCCTTTGTCACCATCCTCAAAGTGATTGTGGTGCTCGGCGTTGGCGTGGCGGCCTTCTTTTATCAGGATGGCACGTGGGCAAACATGGGGATGGCAAACGTGGGCGGAACCTGCGAAGACGTGGCCGTCACCGGAGCTGGATTCGCCGGTTTTGCCGCGGCGATGCTCGGCGCACTATGGGCCTATGACGGGTGGAACAACGTCTCCTACATGGCCGGCGAGGTGAAGCATCCCGATCGGAACCTCCCCCTCGCGTTGATTGGGAGCATGATCATCATCATCCTGCTCTACGTGATCGTAAACGTGAGCTACTATTACGTCATGACGCCGACCGAGGTCGCGAGTGTGTCCGCAACGTCGTCGGTAGCAGCTGAGTCAATTGGAAGAGTGCTTGGTCCACTGGCGGTAACCTTAATGGCGGCAGTGATGCTGCTCTCGTCATGGGGATCCCTTCAGACCTCAATTCTCGGGACAGCCAGAATTCCTTACGCGATGGCCCGCGACGGCGTTTTCTTCCAAAGCCTGGCTCGTGTTTCAAAGAAGAATCGCGTGCCGGTGATTGCGTTGTTAGTTCAGGGTGTTTGGGCAGCGGTGCTTGCGGTATCAGGCAAGTTTGACCAGCTCACTGACCTCGCGATTTTCGCGTTCTGGCTGTTCTACGGAATGGTTACGTTTTCAGTGTTCATCTTCCGCCGTCGCGAACCCAACGCGCCGCGGCCATACAAAACCTGGGGCTACCCGTTTGTTCCGGCAATTTTCGTTCTCGTAACGATCTACCTAATTGTTTTCACAATCTACAACGCCCCGCTACCGTCGTTCATCGGCCTGGTAATCATCGCAGCGGGTCTGCCGGTGTATTGGTATTTCTCGAGCAAAAACCCGGAAACGCCAACTCCTGGACCAGCACTGCCGCCGGAAGAACCGGGAGTTGGCCCGGATTCGATTCGTGACTAGCGCCTGACAACCTGGATTAACGGCGCGCGTCTGCCTTCGCTGGTCGCCAGCAACGCGCGTCCATCCAGTCGATAGCCAATCGCCTCGCCTTGTTTGCGTTCGCCCAGCTCAACAACCGTCACCGTCTGTTTCCAAACTGCATTGAAGCCAGCGCCGGCAGCGGGCAACTCCAATTCGTATCCCTGCTGATAGTCGCAAAGCGCCACCCGCAAACCATCCGGCGAAATGTCGCCACCCGTAATCAATCCGCCAAACAAAACGGGCAAACTAACTTCACCAACCCGCACCAGCGTCGTCGTTTCGCGAGTATTCAACGGCGCTTTCGCCTCGTACACCACTGGATTTCCCAAAGGCACCTTCGTCACGATGTAGACATTTCCACTCTGCGGGTGGATCAGCAAAGTCTCTGCATCATTCGCACCATTTGGATAACGCAGCCGGATGATTTCCGCATCTTTGGTTGCGACCGGAGCGACCTTCGTGGAGTTCGCGTCGCCAGAAGTGATTTTGGGCTCGGCCACGCGGTAGATCCTTATCTCAGCGCGCGCCCCGCGATTGTCTCCGGTGTCGCCAATGTAAAGATAATTCGTGCCGCGCTCCGGTCCGGGTCCAATCGCAATGTCTTCCCAGTCACGCGCGGTCGCGCCGGTGACGCGCCACACGCCTTTGTGCGTTCCCTTCGCGTCGATTGCATAAACAAAAGGACCGTCGCCGGAATCATTGTGCGTCCAGTAAAGTCCAGGGTTCGTGCGCGAAGAAACGATCCCGCTGCTCTCGTTAATCTCCTTGTACCCGAGCAGGCCGAGTCTGGTGGGACGACCATAGGTATCACTGCTCCGCGCCGAAGAATCTCCTGATGTGGCCCTTCGCAAACCGCGATCACGAGTCCTCGCGTTTTCGGAAATCGCAACCTGCGTGCAGGCGGAAACGCAAAGCAACAAACAGGCTATCGCGGTCAGCTTGATGGTTATACGGGTCATACTTTCGACGTGCGGCCTCGATTAGATAACGCTTCGCGAGCTACTTCCTTATCATCGAAATGAAAAATTTCACGGCCGAGAATTTGGTAATCCTCATGGCCTTTGCCGGCAATCAGGACCAAATCGTCGGTAGTCGCTTCGGCTATCGCGCAGTGTATCGCTTCGCGGCGGTCGGCAATCTTCCGGTACGGCTTGCCGGCTGACTGGATGCCGACTTCCACGTCGCACAAAATCTTTTCCGGATCTTCAGTTCTCGGGTTATCCGAAGTCAGGATTACAACGTCACTCAAACTCCCCGCGGCCTCGCCCATCGGCGCGCGTTTCGAACCATCGCGATCGCCGCCGCAGCCAAACACCGTAATGATCTTTCCTTTGGTGACATCCTTCGCTGTCCGCAAGACATTCAGGAGCGCATCGTCGCTATGTGCGTAGTCAACTACGACAGCAAAATCTCCGTCATGCGCCACGCGTTCAAAACGTCCCGGCGCGCCGTTACACTTTTCCAGTGCCCGCGTGATGACATCGAGGTCGTAGCCGAGCGCCAATCCGCTCGCAACAGCCGCGAGCGTGTTATAGATGTGCGGCGGCCCCACTAGCGGCGAATGAAACGCGCGTTCTCCCTTCGGCGTTCGCAAGTTAAACTTCATACCTTCAAGCGAAAACTCCGCGTCGCGCGCCGTCACATCCGCGTCTGCCTTCACTGCATATGTCACGACTTCCAACCCGTCATTCCTGAGACGCTCGACCAGTTCCACTCCGTAAGGATCGTCAACATTGATAACGGAGACGCGCGGCTTTGTTCCCAGCCGGCCATCAAACAGTCGCTGCTTGGCGACCCAGTAGTTGTCCATCGTCTTGTGATAGTCGAGATGATCGCGCGTGAGATTTGAAAAGATGGCGACGGCATACTCCAATCCGTCGCACCGGTGAAAATCCATCGCCTGCGAAGAAGCTTCCATCACCGCAGTCCTGCAGCCGATATCAACCGCTTCGCGCAGCATGCGCTGCATGTCGGTGGCTTCGGGCGTAGTGCGTTCGGCCTTGCGGCGTTCAGGACCGAGGCGGTACTCGACAGTGCCCGTCATCGCCACCGGTTCGCCGGCTTCTTCCGGAATCGAAGCGATCAGGTAAGCCGTCGTCGTCTTTCCATTTGTCCCGGTGATGCCGACTAACTGGAGTTCGCGAGAAGGATGGTGATGAACTTCAGCCGCCGCCTGGGCCATCGCGCGACGAACGGACTCGACTTGAAGCCAGGCGCCGTTGAAGTCCGCAGGGCACTCAGATTCCGAGATAACGCCGAGCGCGCCTGACTCCATCACGTGGGGCACAAACTTGTGCGCGTCGAACAGTCCGCCGCGCACGGCCACGAACAACATCCCCGGGCCGGCTCGCCGCGAGTCGTGTGTGATATCGGTGACGACGGTATTCTCGTCGCCGGTTAGTTTAGCGCCGGTTACCTCGGCGATTCGCTTGAGTGTTACTGGTTCAGTAGTCACACTTGAATTCTACGCAGCCGAAGATTGAAAGTCACATGACGTAAGAAGTCCAAGGTCCAAAGTCCAAAGTCCAAAGTCCAACGTCTCGGATCTATCGCTCCGTCAGGAGCGCAATGTTTATAGCACCCACGCTACCCGATCATCCGCGCTCCGTCAGGAGCGCAATGTTTCGCTCCTGACGGAGCGAAGAACACTTTGAAGACCTGGTTCTATAAACATCTCGCTCCTATCGGAGCGAGGAGCGGCCAACCACTTTCCACAAAAACGACAAAGGACCAAAGTCAGCCGCGAAGCGAAGACTTTGGACATTGGACATTGGACTTTGGACTCTCCAACCGTAGACATCCTGATTAGTAAGATTTACGATGCAGCGCTCCACGATTCCAACCGCGCGGTGAATAATGCTAACCAGAATTTCATTCTCCACGATCCTAATCGCCATGCTGCTGCTGTCTTCCTTCAGTCCCTTGAGTCAAACTGCGAAGACAATAACCCCGCCCGCCGACTACGACCTGGTAATCAAGAACGGTCGCATCATCGACGGCTCCGGCCGCCCCGGTTATCTCGCCGATCTCGCCATCAAAGGCGACCGCATCGCGGCAATAGGTAAACTCCGGAACGCAAACGCGACCCGCGTGATCGATGCTCGCGGCCTCGTCGTATCTCCCGGCTTTATCGACATGCTGGGCCAATCCGAAACCTATCTGCTGATCGACCCGCGCGCGATGAGCAAGATCATGATGGGCGTCACCACCGAAGTAACCGGCGAAGGCGAATCAATCGCACCCATGAACGACCGCCTCATCAAGGAACAGGAAGATTTCAACCGGCGCTACAATCTCGACGTCGACTGGCGCACGCTTGACGAATACTTCGCGCGACTCCAGAAACAAGGCGCCGGCGTCAATCTTGCCACCTTTGTCGGCGCCACGCAGATTCGCGAATACGTCGTAGGGTTCGATAATCGCGAGCCTACCCCCGCGGAACTAAACAAAATGAAGGTCCTCGTGGCCCAGGCAATGAAAGAGGGCGCGCTCGGACTTTCAACTTCCCTTCAGTACGTCCCTGCGCGTTTCGCGAAGACTAATGAGATTGTGGAACTCGCGAAAGTCGCGCGCCAATACGGCGGCATCTACGCCACCCATCAACGCAGCGAAGCCAACGCTCTCGACGAATCGCTCGCCGAAGTTTTCCAGATTGCTCGTGAGGCGCGCATCCCGGTTGAGATTTGGCACTTGAAGACTGCCTACAAAAAGAACTGGGGTCGCATGCCGGAAGTGCTGGCTAAGATTCGCAAAGCGCGCGCAGAGGGACTCGATATCACCGCCGATGTTTATCCATACATCGCCGCCAGCACCTCGCTGACCGCGATTCTCCCGCCCTGGGTGCTGGAAGGCGGCACGGAACAAATGCTCAGACGGGTGCGCGACACGCGTATCCGCCAGCAGTTAAAGAAGGAAATACCTTCGGATTCGAAAGACTGGGAAAACATCTACCTCGGCAGTGGCGGCGCGCCGGGCGTGCTGATTAGTTCGGTCGTGAATCGTGAACTCGAACCGTTGCTGGGCAAGCGTCTCTCACGAATCGCGCTTGAGCAAAACAAGGAAGAGCTCGAAGCGTTGTTTGATCTGATTGTCGCAGACAACGGCCAGACCGGCGCGATCTATTTCATGATGAGTGAACCGGACTTGCGCGCGGCAATGCGTGCCCCCTTCATTAGCTTCTGCACTGACAGCGCCGCGCGCGCCACCGATGGCCCACTATCACACGCGAAGGCGCACCCGCGCGGCTGGGGCAGCTACCCGCGCATCCTCGGGAAATACGTTCGCGAAGAACGACTGCTAACTCTCGAGAAAGCGATTCAAAAGATGACGGGGATGCCGGCTACGCGCGTTGGCTTGCGCGACCGCGGTTTCCTGCGTGAAGGGATGTTTGCCGACATTACGATTTTTGATCCGCGCCGCGTGATCGACCGCGCCACGTTTGAGAAGCCGAATCAACATCCTGACGGTGTGAATTATGTGATCGTGAACGGGCAGCTGAGCGTGGACGACGGCAAGCGAACCCCCGCTCTCGCCGGCAGACCGTTACGCGGACCTGGCTACGGGAAATGACAGGTCCAGGGTCGGGCGTTAACCGCGCGTAGTGCGTCGAGTCAAAGCGCCGATGGCGCGCAATAGAATAGCCTGGGGCAACGCCCCTGGAATGGGTATCGTTGTTAGTTTTTCGCCGACCCTCGATGGGTCGGGCATTCTTCTCAGCCATAGCGGCGACCGTCATCGCGGGCAGAAGCAAATAGAAGATGAGTGCTGACTCAGTGATCTATAGCAGCCTTCCCACCTGTTACAAAAGGAACGCCGACCCATCGAGGGTCGGCGACGATGGTTGATTGAACGTGATCAGGGGCGTAGCCCCTGGCTACCTTAACGCGCGCCGTTGGCGCTTTGACTCGACGCGCTTCGCGCGGTCAACACTAGACTAACGGTAGGGGCACGGCATGCCGTGCCCTGCGATCGAATCGAGAAGCACTTCTACTTTCCCAAGGAGCATGCGCATGCGAAACAAGATTCTCTGGATTCTAATACTCGCCATAGCCGGATTCGGCTTAGCCATTCAACCCGGACACAAAGTCGTTCACTCTCAGGGACGCGGTGGCCCACTTACGCCCGAGGTGATTGCTCAACGAAACGCGCTCGAGAAGGAACTCCAGTCAATTGCGATAGTCGAGCGCAAGCTCATGGTTACGATGCGCGACGGCAAGCGCATGGCCGCGGACGTCTATCGCCCGAAAGATCAATCTAAGAAATACCCGGCGATTTTTGTGCGCACACCCTACAACTTCAATTTCTGGGACGTACGCAACGGCCTGCCGCGCGACATGACGACTCCGCTTGAGGCAGTCAAGCGCGGTTACGCTCATGTCACCATGAATGAGCGTGGCCACTTCTTCTCCGAAGGCAACTACGACATCCTCGGACCACCGCTCACCGACGGCGACGACGCGCTCACGTGGATGGCCAAACAGCCCTGGTCCAACGGCAAGGTCGGCACCATCGGATGCTCCTCGACGGCCGAGTGGCAACTGGCGGTCGCGGCCCAGGGTAACCCTGCGTTCACCACCATGATTGCGCAGGGGTTCGGCGCCGGTGTGGGACGAGTGGCTCCCTATTACGAACAAGGGAACTGGTATCGTGGCGGCGCAGTGCAGATGCTCTTCATCGCCTGGCTCTATGGCGAACAGAACCAGGTGCGGCCGATGTTTCCGGCCAACACGTCGCAGGAGGATTTGATTCGCGCGTCGAAGTCGTTTGACCTGGCTCAGCAGTTGCCACCCGTGGATTGGTCCACCGCGCTGCGCCACCTTCCCGTCAAAGACATTTACAAGGCGGTGGACGGACCGCATGGGATCTTTGCCGACCAGATGCCGGTCGACACAGGCGGCGCGATGATCGAGCGCACGCCGAATGACCCGGCCTGGTACCGCGGCGGTCTGTGGCACGACAACATGAAGATCAACATTCCGGGTTTTTGGTTCATGTCCTGGTACGACGTCTCGGTTGGACCCAATCTCGCCGCCTACAATCACGTGCGAAAAACCGCGCGGCCTGAGATCGCCAACCAGCAATACGCCGTGATCGCGCCCACGCTCCACTGCGCTTACAAGCGCGCGCTGGAGAACACAGTCGTCGGAGAACGCAGCATGGGAGACGCGCGGCTAAACTACGACGAGCTGACCTACGCCTGGTTTGATCACTTCCTCAAAGGTGAGAACAACGGCATCCTGGAAAAGATGCCGAAGGTGCGCTACTTCACCATGGGCAGCAACAAGTGGCAGTCGTCCGAAACGTGGCCCCCGGCGGGCGCGCAATCGATGAGCTTCTTTCTGTCGAGCGGCGGCAAGGCAAATTCGCTCGACGGTGACGGTGCTTTGGTTGCGGCCGCGCCCGCGTCGGATAGCCCGGATAAATTTGGGTACGACCCAATGAACCCCGTGCCGTCATACGGAGGAAATGTTTGCTGCACCGGGACCGCCATTCAAGGTGGCTCCTTCGACCAGCGCAAGGTCGAAGCGCGTCCCGACGTTCTGGTTTACACCTCCGAGCCGCTAAAGGAAGGTTTGGAAGTTAGCGGGCCCATCGAGGTCACTCTTTATGTTTCGTCTGATGCGAAGGACACGGATTTCACGGTGAAACTACTCGACGTGTATCCGGACGGGCGGGCCTACAACCTTGACGAGACGATCCAGCGGCTCAGGTACCGGAACGGATATGAAAAACCCCTCGCGTGGTTGGAGGCGGGAAAGGTTTACAAGGTGACGCTGCAGCCGATGACCACGAGCAACTTTTTCGAGGCGGGTCATCGAATTCGGATTGAAGTGTCGAGCAGCAACTTCCCGCGTTTTGATCGGAACCTGAACACCGGCGGCAAGAACTACGACGAAACAAAAGGCGCAGTCGCGCACAACGTTGTGCATCACTCCCGGCAATATCCGTCGGAAGTCAGGATTACCGTGGTGAGGAAATAGGCCCAAGGGAAGAGAGTCCAATGTCCAAAGTCCAAAGTCTTCGTGTGCGAGGGTTAACCTCTCGAATTCAGAGGCTACTAGCTAAACGAAGAAGACCGCGAACTCGCTCCTGGGCTGCGGCTTGCCGCCGCACAGTGCGGTAAGGCTTGCCTTACCGTGGCGACTACCTTAAAAACGTGCCGTGCCCTACTTCCTACGCATGAAATCAGTTACAGATAGCGGATCAGTGAACGCCCGCAGCCGGGCTGGGGTGGTGGGTGGGATTGGTCATTTGGGCCAACTTCAACTCGGAGATCGGAATTTATCGTTGGTTCAATGTCAGAGTTGTTGCATAATTCACGCAAGCCAGCTTTTTCTAGATGCGACGGATTGATTGACGTTTGAGACGGCCGGAGAACCTGCACTCAAGAGCCGCGACCAATCTTCGAACTTGACCTCATTGAACCGCTGCTAATCACCAAGTATGTCCACTGATGCGGAGATAACTGAATCGAATTCTCTTGAGAGCCAGGAAGCACTCCGGCGAATTGCTAAGCTCGACCTCGAAAAGGAAAAGCTAAAACTCGAAGTTCAATCCCTGGCACGCCAGCTTTCACGCCGAGGAGTCGCTTTGGAATGGCTAAAGTCTGCCGGCGTACTTGCTGCATTGTTGGGTGTCGCGGTTACGCTCTACGTCGGATTTAACCAGGTCAGGCAGTCGGAGCAAAACCGCCTGGCGGAGCGATTCGACAAAGCTCTGACTCGCCTGGCTAGCGAGAAACCAAACGAGCGCATAACTGGAGTCTCAGCTCTTCGGTTGTTTCTGTCCGAACGAGACACTTCCCACCAGGCAGAAGCGCTGCACTTTCTCGTCAATTCAGTTTCATTGGAAACTGACCCGATGGTCCAAACAGCCATTCTCGACGTGTTTGCCGAATTGAAGACGCTAAACATAAGTCAGCCCGTGCTCAATGCGACACTACGCACCGCGGTTGAACGCAATAGAAGCATCTCCGACACCCTTCGAGACGATTTGTCTAAACGGATTGCGTGGGATCAGAAACAAACGTTAGCCAGTTACGCTCCCCTCAAGCTGAAAGCAGATCAGATTCCCACGCCAATCCCCCAGAAACTTGTCGCGAAGTTGCCGCTGGCGGAATACCTGACGTTCCTGGAGGCTGAGCGCGGAGCGTTTGAGGACCTCGAACCGAAGCAAGATGTGCCGCTTCAGAGCTTAGCTCGGCTGATTATCGCGCTACTAACAACCGGCGCCAGGGGAGACGATTTCTCGGGTATCTATTGCAACAGGTGCGACTTCACGAAGGCAGGCGATCTGAGCGGGGTGAAGTTTGATAATGCCTCTCTAAGCCAGGCCAACTTTTCTCATCTCACTTTAAAGAATGCGTCATTTAAAGGCGCCACTTTGAGCGAGACGATCTTCTTCGCGGCAGATCTTTCTAACGCCAATCTGACAAAAAACCCAGGTTCGTTGCTTAGGGACAGCTCCACTCAAAGTACTACATTCTTTGAATGCGCGAATCTGAAGGGGGCTGATCTCTCAGGCACTCCGCTGCTGGTTTACAGAGAAGACTTCTCCACCACATGGTCGGGCGAGCATGCAACCGGAGTCTTAGCACCTCAAATGCTATCAGCCCAGATAGACAGTTCCACGAAGCTCGACAGATTCATTATTATTGTCTTAACCGAGGTTTCGGATGCTTACTTATCCTCGCATCCTGGTCACCGCAGATTCGTTGCGCTGCAAGGGGATCGAGAGGAAAGCGTACCGAACCTGCTCCTCGAGAACGTTTCGTACACCCAGTCGTACCGCCGTTTCAGAGCCGACTTTACTGCGCAGGAAGCGGAATATAGCAGTACGACGGCGATTGAATACGTCGATATCAGCGCGAAAAACATTTCTAAGATTCGCCCACAGATCAAATCCGCTCTTCAGGGGTACCTTAATCAGCCGTCCCTGACGGTGATTCCACTCTTAGCGGCTTTCAACAACGCATTGGGACCGTCCCAAAACAAAGACCGCTGGGCCGCCAAAGCGAAGCACACCTGCGGCGAAACGTCGCATCCACAATTAACCCAACTGCGGATCGGTGGAGGCATGAAGTCGGACGATAGTCCCGATGATGAGTAGGCTCTTTTTATCCAGCGGGAGACCCAATTCAGCATCGGTAGATCCAACCATCATCAGAGCACTAAGTCGGGAGCGGTAGCGACCGGGTTTCATTAGAGCGCAATCGAATCGAGGGGTATCGACTACCCGGTCGCTACCCCGACCTCGTCGTGGTTCTGACTTCTTCGACCCACCAAGCTCATGCCGCCCCACCTCGCCCAAAAAGAACGCCGACCCTCGAGGGTCGGCGAAGTGTTGACTGAGGACGTGACCCAGGGGCGCGTCGAATGTCCAAGATCCGGCCCGACTGTAAACTTGATCGAGCGCGCAAGCTTACTGCGGCTTGCCGCCGCACAGTGCGGTAAGGCTTGCCTTACCGCGGCGACTAACTTAAAGAGCTTTCCTGAGGCGCAGCCTCAGGAAAAACGTTTCCGAAATCGAAAGACCTGCTGCTTAAAATTACCTGTCTAAACGCGCGCCCACAAATATTCGCTCGTCAATCAGGAAAAACCTCAGAGGCAGTCGCGGTTTCAGTAACAATAAATCCGACCATCATCAAAGCACTAAGTCAGAACCGGGAGCGGTAGCGACCGGGTCACTGCCACGATTACGCGCTATTCCCCAACGACAAACCCGGTCGCTACCGCTCCCGGTTCTGAATTCTTCGACCCACACCGTTGACTCGTTCACGTGGGCGGATTTCACGGCGTAGCCCCGAATTGCCCCTGGCTTCCTTATTGCGCGCCTTTGGCGCTTTGACTCGACGCGCTACGCGCGGCAATCTGGGAAAAGTTGCCACAACCTCGCAGTCGCTTGCTTCGAAACGCTGAAAGCGTTAATCCCATTTCACTTCTTGAATAGTTTTGCGAACGCGTCACGTGCATCCGTCGGAGGGCCTGACGAAGTTTCGCGCTCGACTACAATTCGCGTCGCGAACAGTTCGCACTCGTTGCGTGCGTGTTTGTTCACTATCCGTGCGAGGATCGATTTATTACATTCGAGGCGCGCCCCCGGATCGAAATGTGTGCACTGACGGCAGCTGTGGAGGTCAGCGCTGCACTTTGGGCAAGAGCTTTCGAAGTTGATGTTCGCCGGAGTCTTCGCTCCGCACGCGGTGCACTTCGACGCCTCGCCAAATGCCATCATGCGCGGGCTTCGCGGTCCTTCCCGATCTTGAGACTTTGATTGCGGCTTGGATTGCGGCCCGGATTGTGATCTTGATCGCTCCGACTCGCGATCGCTGTCCATATAGCCGCGCTGACGGTATTTGCTCATCTTGTTAGCACCACGTGATTCACTGTGTAATTCCTTTGCACGCGGCGAATCATAAATGAAGTCGAGGAAATGCGACAGGCAGCCGTTCAAAACAATCAAAGTCCACTCCGAGGGCTGCGGCAAGCCGCGGTGTGATCACTTCCCGGCTAATAAATTCCACGGCTAAGGGCAGATCCTTTCCGTTACCTTGTCTAGCCGAACCAGTTATCCGTAAACGCAGCACATGAAGTCAGTACCGCGAGCGGTAGCGGCCGGGTCTAAAGCGAACCATTCCGTATTACCTGAAGTTTGCGGGTGGGTAATGGGTCACCGTTTTGCACCGCTGCGTTTACACTTTTACATCCCGGTGTCATCAGCCGACGGTCCATAAATCGAAGGGACCTTCGCGCCCATGGGTCGGAGATACGCACTCAACTGCCCCCGATGATGGATCGCGTCGAACATGAAGTCCCAAAGAAGTTCCACCGTTGGTTTTTCCATTACGACATGTCCTTGATAAAGAAACTGTGCGTTCCTCTGCTGCGTAGCATCATGACTAATAATTAATGATTGGCGCCAACATGTTGCTTACTCTGCTCCGAACATTGAGACATTTCAAGTGGCGACAATTCTCATCACTGAAAGAAGTTCAGTATCACCTGGGACAACGCCGACCCATCCAGGGTCGGCGAAGTGTTCATTGAGAACTGATCCAGGGGCGTAGTGCGAAACGCGCTCGCCCCTGGCTACCTTATTCCGCGCCCTCGCCCGCTTCTTTATTCCGCCCCTCGGCGCTTCGACGCGACGCGCTCCGTCAGGAGCGCAATGTTTATCGATCACCGTCAACCCGACCCTTCGCGCTCCGTTCAGGAGCGCAATGTTTATAGCTCACCGTCAACCCGATCCTTCGCGCTCCGCCAGGAGCGCAATGTTTATTGCTCACCGTCAACCCGATCCTTCGCGCTCCGCCAGGAGCGCAATGTTTATTGCTCACCGTCAACCCGATCCTTCGCGCTCCGCCAGGAGCGCAATGTTTATAGCTCACCGTCAACCCGATCCTTCGCGCTCCGCCAGGAGCGCAATGTTTATAGCTCACCGTCAACCCGATCCTTCGCGCTCCGTTCAGGAGCGCAATGTTTATAGCTCACCGTCAACCCGATCCTTCGCGCTCCGTTCAGGAGCGCAATGTTTATAGCTCACCGTCAACCCGATCCTTCGCGCTCCGCCAGGAGCGCAATGTTTATAGCTCACCGTCAACCCGATCCTTCGCGCTCCGCCAGGAGCGCAATGTTTCGCTCCTGAACGGAGCGACGAACACCTTTAAGGTCACGTTCTATAGACATCGCGCTCCTGACGGAGCGCACCCAACACCACGCGTTGGAGCTTGGAACCTGTTCGGAGTACCGCCTTCAGGCGGGCTTTTAAACACTCGCCGAGCCATAGCCTCTTTCCTTTGCCAACCATTTCGCTGCATCGTTAACACTTTGAATTGATTGCCCGTCTTATTAGCCAGACGCGTGTGCAGCAACAAAGAACCATGAACCGAATCATCGCATTACTCCTGATCATGTTGGCCTCTAGCTCTTTGTATGCACAAACCTCTCCGCAACCTTCGTATACAGAGCTCTTCAATCTCGTCTGGCAGACAATCAACGACAATTTTTACGATCCGTCGTTTGGTGGCGTGGATTGGAAAAAAGTACGGCAAAAATATTCGCCTGAAGTCGCGAAGGTGAAAGACGATCGGTCGTTCGGCGACTTAGCTTATCGCATGATGCGCGAGCTCCGGGCTTCACACCTCTATCTATCTCCGGGCCAGGCACGGCGGGTCGGGATTGGTATTCGCACATCTCGGCTCGGAGACCAATTCGTAATAACGCAGGTGGCGGTTGCGTCAGATGCAGAACGACAAAATGTTCGCGTCGGCGATGCTGCTTGATCCAGGCCAGCTAAGCGGGCCAATCGGCACTTCAGCGACCGTACGTGTCAAAGGTTGTGATGGAAACAGTCGCACATTGGAGGTTAAGCGCGAGAATCCGTGGTGGCCGCCCGAGCATCCGTCGTTGCGCTGGCACACGATAGAACAAGCGAGTCGCCGGCGAATCGGTTATATCAAGGCCGGGCGATTTGATGACGATGCCGCACCCTTGATCGATGCGGCCGTGGAAGCCGTGAAAGATACTTACGGACTAATCATCGACTTGCGCGACGCGAGTGGCGGAAATATTTCATGCATTCGGTTGGGCAGTTATTTTTCCCAAGGCCCGCAGATGGCGGTGACTTTAGCGAGCCGGGCATTCCTGGAAAAGGTTGGTTCCGCGCCAGACCAGCTCGACCTGAATAAAGTTCCACGCGTCAGCGGCATCTACACGACGAGCGGAATAATCCGTGCGATGAAGAATAACGGCGGCGCTGCTTCTTTTTATACCGAGGATATGGGAACTCGCCGCTATCGAGGCAAAGTAATCCTGCTCATAAATAAGGAAACAGGCAGCGCTTCCGAAGGGTTCGCGTGGATGTTGAAGGGACGAACGGCAGTCACCCTCGTTGGCGGAACCACGGCGGGGGTGGTGCTTGGAGGCGAACCATTCCCTCTCGCCGGCGGATGGACTCTGACCGTGCCGACACATGCTTCATGGGGACCGGACGGTAAGCGATATGTCGACACCCCTGTTACCCCGGACGTGGAAGTAGAATGGACGCGCCAACACTTCTGCGATCAACGTGATCCGGATATAACCAAAGCGCTCGATTTGCTTGATGCAGCGCGCTGAGATCCGTGACCCTCCCACACACAGACGCAACGTAGGGCCGGCGTCAAGAAACTGGGGAGACTGGGTCAGGCCTGCGGTCTGCAATCAAGTCTTCTGGACTTTGGACTTTGGACATTGGACTTTGGACATCTTTAGAATCCGCGGACAAAGCACACCCGCTGGAATTGGCAAAGTACGAGGAGATCGACGTACTGATCGGCCAAAAGAAAGGAGGGAGCGACTCGGTTGACCGTTCCGTCTACAACCGTTCCGCCTACTGTTTACTATTTCACGATTTGCGATTTACTATCTCGGTCTTATCGTGACATCTCATGGAGTTCTCACTAATTCTCATCGTACAGCTTCCGTCGCATTCTGAAAGCGTGCGATTCACATTGCGTAAGCCCAAGGTTTTTCGAATCTTGTTTGCTAATATCAATTGCTGTGACCTTCTCGGTCATTGATCTTCTATGACTGTTTAGACGACCGCAAGGGTCCAGCGTTAGTTATTGTGAAGCCAAGACGATCCAAATTGCAGCGAATCCTCGACCGTCATTTGGTTGAGTTAATTCCTATTTACGACGATCACAATCCTAGGCGGTTGCCCTACAGTTATTTCCTCGATGTAAGTGTATTTAGGCGTAACTATTCGGCTTTGTTATCTCGTGAAATGCTCACTTGGCATCTAACAACGTCTCGTTTCTCAAAGGACCTATCGGTGAAACATGGCAGAAGATTAATCCGTCGAGTCCTTCCTATCGCACGAAGGGAGTATACGGAGGAAGAGATTCGCCTTATTAAATACAATCTGCACTTCCAGTTAGGTCTAGGGCTCGAAATCTTAGTCATGTTTGTCGACGAGAACTTCCTTCCCGAGTCCCAATTCGGGTCAGATAATCTTGCACTAGTGAAGGGCCGCGTCCGCATTACCTCATCTCGACCGTATGATACCGATGCCCCCGCGGATATCGTGGTAACTCCAGGCTCGGATTCTGAAGTTGGAGATCTTTATCTCCATCTCGAATCCCTAAACGCAGGTGATAAGGCCATTGGTCTTTCATACAACGACCAGACCTTCACCGGGTTCAACCTTTCGGGATTGAAGAAACGCTACGGATCGTTTCTCTATACGCTCCAATCTGGTTGCTGTGGCTTAACGGGAGAGAGTCTTGATGTTGCACCGTGGGATGTAGACCACGTCATTCCAATAGCGATGGGAGGTAACAACTCTTTAGTGAACCTACAGGCGGCGAGGCATGCGTCGAATGTTTCCAAAGGAGCGCGCATTGAAGATTTCAGGTATGCCTTGTCGCCCTTGGAACTCGCCAAGCACCGTTTGACAACCACGTATCATAGACGTTTGAGTGATCGAACTCTTATGGGAGCCCCCTTAGGACCTGATGCCCTACACCATCTAGACCCGAAGTCGCTGTAGCTTCTCACTATTTACTATTTGCGACGCACGATTTACTATCTTCTGGCCCACTCCCTCGCGCCTTTTTCTCACGCTCGGCGGGCTAATTATTTTTGTGCGACGATTCCCCTGAGGTTCCGCTCCGCTCCACCGCAGGCTCTACGCTGCCATACGCTTCGCGGGTTAGTGCCAGCTCCCCGTTGAATAGACGATCAGGTTTCACCTGCGTCTCTGTAACCCTCCCCTGTTTAGGACCACTCGTTTGAACTCAGCGCAGTCGCTTGTTTCATATGGTTGGCCGTACAAGGCCACCACTTCTTGCTCAAAATCGCCGATGCGTATCTCTGAATAGCTGCTTTCATAAGCTCTTCTGCGTGCATACCACGACAACGGCAAAAGAATCGCACCAATGCCAAGCAAGATCACTAGCGAAATAATGATTTTACGCAATGTCCCAAGAGTCCTCTCTAGGGCTGCTTTGTTTTCATTGGCATCGTTACTACTGGAGTGCCACCTGGGGCTCCCGGTGGCGGAATATTACTGTTCCTTCTGGGTTCGAATTGTTGAATGATTTTCAAGTCTTTCGATAGAAAACCAGTGGAGTTCTGCGGAACATCTATAACCGTCGCCGTATTTGTTAACCCGCCATCTAAGACGGCTCGTCCGCCGGAAGAACCAGGAAGGCCGTTACCGCCGGACTGTATTCCCGCCGCATCAAGTGCTGTATTGACACGGACAGAACAATTGTCCGTCGTAATGCCCGACGGTTGGGCTGAACCAAGAGTGAAAATCACTAACTTATCTTGTCCGCCGGGTAGTGTGTTTACCCCACTACCGTCCGCCGGAAACTATTGACAATTGCGCGGATAAGTGGAATCAATCCGACTAGAACGGCAAAAATGAAGACATACATTCCGCGTTCCATCCATTCGACCCCGATCCAATCATCGTCTTCCATCTGGGAAAGGGTTTCCGCCGGAATCTGATTCACTGCATATCTTTGTCCGAAGAAACAAGTTCCCAGCGAGGCCAGTATCAGAAGCGCTGAAATGGTTAGAAATATCCGCGTTGATCTTTTCATATTACTTACTGGTAACTGTCATGGTCGCCGCCTTGTACTTTGACATCCTGACGCACAGCATTCTCGAGGTTGGCCAAAATATTTCAACGCAAGGACGATGGATTCTTAGCGAAACGCCAGCAAGAACGCTGCAGTAGAGGTCGCGCAAATCGCGCTATTGTTTTCCAGAAAACAAGCGTCCACAAAGTGGTCAAACTCCAAAGAACCTTCATAACTAGACCACTGTTCCCCGAAGTCCTCAGACACCAGGAGCACGCCAGAATCTCCTCCGACTACAATTTTTCTATGGCCGTCAGACGTAATTGTATTGAGAGGCAGATTGGTGGGCGTCCTGGAGCGATTCCAATTCAATCCGCCAGTCGTGGTCCTCGCTATGAATCCTCCCTCACCGATAACCCAAAAATGATCCTCAGTGGCCAGATATAGATCAGAGATTCGTCGGTTAAAAGACTTCACGACTCGCCAACTACGCCCAGCATCCTCAGTAATGAGCAGGTTAGATATCGTAGTTGTTCTACGATCATTTGTTGTGACCTGAACAAGGAACCCCTTTTGGGAATTGAGGAATCGCACTTTGGAGGGCCTCCCTTTAATTTCCAAGTCATGAGCCCGCCAGCTTGAACCACCGTCGAGAGTCGTGTGAATCATGGCATTTGCGGCAGGTATCTCACCGTCGTCGCTAATTAGCCATCCGTTCTCACCGACAAAACACATGTCATTGGGATGGACCATTGAGTCTAACCTCAATGCCTGCCACTCTGCGCCTCCGTTTCTTGTGAAATAACAGCTTGGACTAGATCGATCCGCAAGCATCAAGACCCATGCGTTACGGTCGTCCACCCCAAAGACTCGCTTGGGTATGCTCATCCCCCTGGCCATTTGCTTATTGAACTGATTGGCCCATGTCATACCGCCGTCCATGGTATATGAAATCTGGCCAGAGCCGACGACCCATCCGATGTCTTTGTTTATAAAGCTAACAGCAGAGATGTGCTTAGACCAGACTGAGCCGTCGGAGTCTGTCCAACTCGGAGCATCATAAATTCTGGAGATCTCCATGTTCGAGTGTTTGGGTGAGAGCCAGAAATATCTAAATTAAAGGGGGTACTTAGCCATGCACACCAAGAAAATGAGACGTAGCATGTCAAAAAAGAACTTTCTGAATTATTTGTAGGGAACAGAAACTGTCTGCTCGAATTAGCTTTGCTAACTATTCTCAACGCAATCAGAAAGGGTAAGCACCTATTACCTGATAGCGCAGAGCACTCTTGATTATATTGAAAAAGCGATTGAAAAATACGGCAAACAAGTGATGGATTTTGGAGAGAAAGATCAGTTTCTTCTAGCTGGTGTCGTATTTGGTCACTATAATATGGCAAAAAAAATGGGACTGGTTATTGACGTTGGCACAGAATACCAGCTTGATCCTGATTTTGAGAAAGAAATTACGAATAAAGTGATTGGCTCAACCTCTGCCTGTGAAGCGCCTAATTCGTTGATTTGCGAGATAGTGGTCGAATCGCTTTGAAACGCTGACAGCCCCGGGTTTACACAACCACGAAAGATAAGCAGTCCAAGCCCAGCTACCTCGCCCGGTTAGAAAACTATCCCGACAAAGCTAGAAAGCGAGAGCGGATAGGGATTAACCAGATTGAAAGTATCGTGCAGGACTTAATCGCGAAGCCATCGCTTGTGCGGAACATGACACTTAGATTCAGACGCTTCTGTCTAAACTTGAAGTCTCCCGCGATCGGACAAGGGACGTAGGCCGGGCCTGAGCTTGTCGATCAAATCTGCCGGCCGAAGAATCACGAAAGAAAGGCAGCTAGAAGGCATGATCCTCAAACATGACGTCAAACGCTGGCCTCGGCGGCGTGAGACATCTACTTTGATTACTTGCTTCGGACTTGTTGAATGCTGGTCGGCGCAACTTTGAGCGAATAAACTTTCTGGGCACCCAGAATTGCAACACGAGAGCCCTGCATGCGAATCGCCCGAAGATGGTCACTCTTGATAGCTGTTTGCATTCGCCAAGTCTTGCCGTTATCGGTTGTAAGCGCCAAAGTGCCCTTCTCTCCGACAGCTAATCCGATTCCGCTACTGTTGAAAGCAACCGCCCACCATTCTCGATTCGCAAACTCCGAGGGCAACGAAGCTGGTTCTTGCCAGGTTTTCCCGCCATCGATCGATTGTTGAAAAACACCGTGGCTTCCCGCCAGCCAACCAATTCCATCAGCACTGAAAGCAATCCAGGAGATATGTTTTGCGGACGTTGACACCTCTTGCCAGGTTTCGCCCTGATCGTCTGTTCTGATCGCACGGTCTCCGAAAATGGCAAACGTCGATTGCGCATTGCTCGTTATTTGAAAGGCGGTCAACGGCTCGTTCTTTTGATAGCAGCTTCTCCAATTCTCGCCGCCATCCTTGGTGCAGAGGATTTCAACATCTCCCCACACTTCATCGCTCGTCTTGCTCGCAGTTCGCTTGTTACCAGCAATGTATCCGACATTCGCGTCGATAAAGTGTACCGCGTGCAAGTCGGATTGCCGCTCGCCGCTTTCAGTGCGAAGAGAGGGTTTCAGCAACTCCCAGCTGCTCCCTCCATTTTTTGTGCGAATGATCAGACCGTTACCGCCAACACCCCAACCATGTTGCGTATCAGAAAACGTAATCGCACGCAGGGTAAACCCATTCCCCGGAACTTCGACGGGTTCCCAAGTTTCTCCTCTGTCCCTTGAAAGGTAGATACGATCCACGTTTTTTCCATCGTAGCCCACTCCCCAGAAGTCGCCGTTATCCAACAATGCCACATCACTGAGGCCGTATTTACCTGTTTCAGTTCGCGGAACCGATGAAACGACGTCAAGCATCACTCCACGCCGCTGATCTTCCTGACTAATTTCTGGTGCTTTGGCTACAGATCGTCTCTGGTTTAGCTCCCGTGCACCAATGGCCGCCACACCAATCAGCAGAAGCGCCGGTATAACTTTGCCAATTCGCATAATGATCCTCCTCTACTGCTAGAAAATGCTGAACCGGATCAATTTCGTTTCTGTCTTTTGTGACTGACGAATTTGGTTTATCTGCCTTTCCGCCTTATTCGCGTACGCGACTTTGACGGATTCTCGATTATAGTCCTGCAGCCGTTGGTTTAGCGTGTTCGTAGGGGCTGAGTTCCCATTGAAAATGCCTATGGAGCCGGCAATATTGCTTCGCAGATTCGTCGTCGCCGTGGTCCCCGACGTCCCTGACAGCTGCATGGGATTTATATTTGGCTGCTTGTGCGCAGCTGACTCTCCGGGCGGCGCAGTTCCGAGGCGAGTTTCGGTGTTTGCAATACCTAAAGCAATTGTCGGATCGAATTTTTTCGCCTGGCTAACCTCTACAATGTTTTGAGCCACATTGGCCATCGTATCCAGTTGATCCTGACTGTAGTTACGCGCTCCATTTCCGGTGTTCTCAGCCATAGCTGTTGTAATTGTTATTGGGTCAAAAGTCTTATCCAGGGACTCAATTTTAGTCTCAGCTATCGTGACCTTTGCCTGTTGGATTACGTTTCCCCGTCGATCTTGATCTTGAACGATAACCTCTGTGGTAGTGATTGTCCTTCGCACCTCCTGATCAAGGTTTTCGTCAACCGGATCCTCACCATCCGGGTCGGTATATCGCAACGGATTGTTTAGACCGTAACTGTATCGATTCCAAGTTTGAGGATTCCTGCGCTTGGCACTGGCCAGCAGCGGATCAACACTCGTGAACCTTCCTTGCGTACTAGCATAATACCTGGCCTCGAAGTAATCGAGGTTGGTTTCAGTGTCCCGTTCTTTTGAGGTGAATTTTTGGCGGATGGTGTCGCTACTATACCCTTGAGGGGTTGCTGTTCTGCCACTCGTTCCGGCGCCAAGTTCTTCTCCGAATGGGAGATAGTCATGCCGTTTCATTCCGCTCAAACTTCCGCTCTTGTTCACTATCATGCGCGGTGAGCCCAGGTGATCAGCAACCAGCCAGTTGGCTTCGCGATACAAGGTTCCCGCCAGTTCTCTGAAAGCACTGCTCGCCGCAAACGCATTCAGCACGTTCTGTCGACCCTGGCCCACGCTCGCTTGTCCCGCCCACCAGCCGAGTCCACCGGTGTCAGGCCCACGCTGAAGAAATCCTTCATACAGATTCGTGACGTATTGCGTGTTGCTCAAGCTCGCATCATTCACCTGTGCGGCAAAAAGCGCGCGCCCCATCGTCTCCGCCGCGCTGATCACCTGCGGTTGCCCCTGCGCCGCCGCATTGTTGAGCGTCGCGCTGTTCGTCGCCAGCTCATTAAAGTCGGGCGGCCGGTTCAATGCTCCCTGGTAGAAGTTGGTTATATAGTTCTCAGTGCGTTGGCCATCGGAAGTCGCGGTCCCATATAGCGTGTTGACCAGGGTTAGGAACTCGCCCGACGCTTCAAAAGCGTTGAGCACGTTGATGCGGTTTTGCAAGCTTCCTGTCGCTTGTCCCACCCACCAGTTCAACCCTCCCGTATCGGGACCACGTTGCAAATACGCGTAATACAGGTGAGTGACGTACTCCGTTTCGTTCTTCCACGGATTAGTGTCGTAAGTTGTTTGGAGGAAAAGGTTCCTCGCAATCTCCTTAGCCTTCACCAGCAGTTGCGCCTGGCTCTGCCCGCCTGCCGCGGCCAGTTCGTTTGTCTTGTCTGCCATCCATTGAGCGGGTGCGTCAACCTGGAGAGCCCCGTAATAAAGAGCTTGCAAAAATCGCTTCATACGCTGATCGTCGCCGCTGGTCACAGTAACCAGCAACTCACCATTGCGATAGCCATATTCTTTTGTGGATACGAACGAAGCCGCGCCGGAAGCGTACTCAGCCAACAACTCGCCGCCAATGCCATAAATCTGCCAGGTTTCCACTCCACCAACGTTGCGCCGCACACGCTGGCCATCGGCGCTGTATGAATAGCTGCTGACCACTTGAAGGTTACCGTCCTTGACGGTGGCCATACGATTCTCCGCGTCGTACAGACGGGTGGGAATGCCATCGGTTCTGCCGTACGAGGTATATGTGTCGTTCACCAGGTTACCGGCCGCGTCGTAGTCCATCCGTGCGCCGTAGCCCGCCGGCACTCCCAGACGGTTATCGTTCAAAACGTTGGCGGTGAACTGCGTCTCTGGCATTCCGTCGGTTGTGGCCGGGTTGATCGTGCGATTACCCCAGCGGTCGTAGTCGAAAATCTGTGTGAAGGCCATCGATCCCAGCCCGTTCTGAGTAGCGGAATATTCCGCCACCGACGTCAGACGGTTGAGCTCGTCGTACGCGTAGCGCTGTTCCGTATAATTGTAAGTGCTGGCCTGGTCGTTGCCTGGGACAAAGTGCTGCATCATCGTCACGTTGCCATTATTTTGCGGACCGCTCTGCTGGTGCGCGTAGCCGAAATAAAGGGCGACGCAGCCGCGATTCCAATTCCACTGGTCAGTGGACCATGCAACGGTGCTGAGGCGGACGTCGTACATCTGCCCTCTCACGTTGTAATGTAGCTTATGGAAGAGTGGCACCTGCGTGCCGAATTGCTCCTCTTGCAGTCCGCCAAACTGGCTGTAGGTCATTCCGCTGGCGTAAGTGCGCGTGACGCCGTCTCCCAAGTTACCGTTGAAAGTGTTGAGGCGGCCCGCGTTGTCGTAGGTGTAACTCGCAATACGTCCTGAGGGATAAATTTGCGAGCTAACCGCGCCCGCCAGATTGTAGGCATGCTGGGTACGAAACTCCGTGCTCCAAACGCTGGAGGTTTTGAACCGCTGCCGCTGATCGAGCGGGCGCCCCAGCGCGTCGTAGCTCACGATCTTGGTGTGTTCGACGGTAGCGCCGACCGAATCATTTCCGCCGGCATAGCTTTCCCGCAGCCGCCCCTTGCCATTCACCGCGCTATCATAAACACGTGTGATGTCCGGGTTAATTGCTGTATCCGAAAAGTCGACCGTTTTGCTGCGATTGAGCGCGTCGTAATCATAGGTTGTGGTGATCAGCCGTGCGTCGGTTTTGTGCCAAAGATTTCCATTCGGATCATAATCGAAAACTGTATGACCACTTTCCGGTACAGTAGAGTCTGTCAGTTGAGATAATGAATTGTAAGCAAAATCGCGTTGCTGTATCGGGCCAGTGGTTCCCTTCTGCTGCGTCACCTTGGTCAGATTCCCAAGCGTATCGTAGGCGTATTTCGTGCGATAACCTGCCACCACCTCGGGGCGACCAGGAAAGGAAACTGGTTCAGTCCATTCATCGGCCCCCCTGACTTCCCAAACATCCGTGAGATGCCCCAGCGCATTGGTCTTACTTATTCTTCCATTACCCTTTTGGTCTTTCACCAAAATCCGGTTGCCACTGTAGTAAGTTGGAACGGCGGCGCCATCAGGTGTTGTCACTGAAGTGACGCGGCCGGCGAGATCAAAGACACTAGTAGTGAATTGAGCGGTCTCACCGAGTGACGGGCGATATGGATTGCTTTGCTCCTTCACCCGGCCCAACGCGTCGTACACAGTGGATACTTTAGTGTTGCCTTGAGACCCACGCGTCCAGGTTTCAGTGGTGCGCCCAAAGCCGTCCGTGTGCCTCCAGGAACGCAAGTTTGCATCGTTGAGCGTTGCCTGATCCCTCACTGTCAAAACGTCATTATTCGAAAGCGTTACGTCGAAGACGACTGCTGGTGCGTAGTACATCGCCGTGTGATTTTCAATTCCTGCGATTCCGAGGCCCGACTTTACCAATGTCGGCCGATTGAATGGATCGTCATACACGGTCTGAGTGACTGTATTGTTCGCATCTCGAAAGCCCGTGAGCATCCCCGTGTTAAAGTCGTACTGGCTTTTCGTCGTATGCGGCTGCTCTCCAGCGTTTGGCGGCGGACTCGTTGTCGTGGTCGGAAGCGCGTACGTGGCACCATAGCTACCCTGCGTGCCGCCTCCGGGATTGTTTCCAAGGCCGAAGTCGTCTAGAAAGCTAGAGCTTGCAACATTGCCTTTAGCATCCCTAGCTGAAACGACATTGCCCACGATATCGTAACGTGGGTAGGTGTACAGGTAGCTCTCGGCAGCAATCCATCTTCCGATTCTTGTCACATTCCCGCGCGTGATTCTACCCGCCCCATAATTCACGGTGTCGTGTCCGGTGATTGAGCCATAAGCAGTCAGGGGGCCACGAGGGTTCATGGCATAGATGTCATATTCATAAACAGTACGCGCCCGTTCAACAATACCTTCGTAGACTGACTGTTTAAGCGGTAGCCGGAGCAAGTGAATTGAATCCACGGCGTAGTTCACTGTTTCATTCACTAGACTGGACCCCGAGTAGGTCGTTACTGTCCGTCGTTTTAGGGTGCCGTCAAAGTCAAATTCACTCGATTCAATTGGGTTATTGTATTGGTCATAAATGGTGCTCACAGTCGCTATGCTGCCGTCATCCAGGATCCGGCGCTGTGAGTTAACCCTATTATCCTTGATGGGCTGTTCCTGGGGATATGTAGACCAAACAACAGCTGACCGTTGGGTCCAGTCCTTTTCGATGGCCAGAATAACAGCCCCCGAAGCATCTTTGGTTTCCGTCCGCCACTCAATGCCGGTAGACCATAGAGTGTAATAGCTTCCATCATGATCCCCTCCGCCAGGGGGCTCGGTGTAGCGACTTGCCGGCAGAAAGTGATGGGTTTGACTTAGCACCGTGGCGCCTGCCGGCGAAGTCGCAATTACATTCGTCGCGGCGCCGGTATATTGATAAGTCCAGGTGCAGTCCAGCGTACCTGCATCGGCGAACGTTTTTCGCTGTGACAAGACGCGGTCGATCCAAACGTTGGTGTGATGATCGCCGGTGGTCTCCCACGTGGGCGAATTGCCGGCCGGCAAACTGAAGCTGTGCGTAAACTCGTACCAGATCTTTCCGCCAGTGGGCAGTTGCGCCTCAGCAACTTCTCCAAATTTGTTGTATTTAAAACGCAGAAAGCGATGATCCGGCAGTTCCAATTCACTCAGTACTGATCGATTGTCTATGCGCTGGAAAAAGCCGGCGTAGGAGAGCGGAAAGAGCTTGGTTCCAGACTGATCAGCGTACTTGCTGAAAGGATCGTAGTCACCGGTAATCACCGGCAGGGTCGGAGTTATGTCGCTCCGGTAGTGCTGATTCATGGCTCCGATTTTGATCTTGTAGTATCGGCTAGTAGCGTTGTATCCAGGGAGGGTTACCAGAAACGCAAGCGTAACGCTCGGATTTTCGGGATCAGGAACATTTTCCTGAAGCTTTGTTGTCCGGCCCAGCTGGTCCACGTACCGCACTTCATTTTGTGAGACATAGTCGATCGTGATCCGGTTTCCATGACGATCTGTGATCGATTCGCACCGCCTTCCATTAAACCGGTAGCGCGTTCCATCAGCAGTGATGACAACTCCGCTCAAGTTGCCAAAATGCATGGAGGCGGCGTTATCAATGTCGCTGATGTAGACCATTCCGGAGCCATCGGTCGCATGCCATCGGCTACCCCGACTGGTGGGTGAACTCCAACCATCACAGTTACTCAATAGAGGTGCGCCGTCATATATATCGTCTCGAAATTCGATTTCGCCATTGCCCGGAAGCCTCAAGCTAAGTTTAGGAAGCGTATAGGTGTAGCAACCAATATTGGGACCGCTATTAATTCTTTTTATGCGCACGATCGTATGGACCAATTCAGGAGTAGCGCCCACACTCCAACCCGCTCCTATCTGTCCGAAGTATCCTGTCGAGTTATACAGATGGGTGAACTCGGCGAAGGCCGCACGAAACTGGGTTTGTGCGGGAGTCTCATCAGTATCCGTGCTTGCCGACCACACCTTGCTGCTGTAGTTCAGTGTCACCGGTATTGAAAAGCCTCTCCCGCCGATACTCCCCAGCGGCAAGCTAAAACTAAGAGCGCCATTGCTAAGATTAACGGCACCCATTTCGGCGCTTGAGTAGCTCCCCAGCGAGGACACTCCAGCGGCGTGTTGCGGCGGAGTCCCCTTGTCGTATTGATTCTGCTCCTGAGCGAGCGCTGCAAACGAAAAGAAGAAAAAGAACGCTAGCAAGAAAACTATTCGACTCTGGGTTCCGTCTCTCGAGGTCATGGGATCACTCCGATTCAAAGGTAAACACCATTCAGATCAAACTAATTATTTCAGTCAGGTTCCCGCTAATCTCCGGTCAATTCTGCGGACTCGATTGGTAGGTCACAAATTCGGGCGACGACGACCGATGCCTAGTCTGCTACATCGGTTTCTGAAATCGCGGTTTTACCAGTCGCTTTGCGACCAATCACGTAGCATCGCGATCCGTTTTCTAAGAGGTCTACATCTGAAGTGTGGAAAAAGTATCTATCATTGTCTTCGAGCTTAGCCTCAAGCTTCCAATCAGCTATCGTCCTGAGAAGGTCTCGTCTCCGAGTGTCGAGTTCGAGAGTTTCTTTTTTTTGAGCCGCGCGCTTTACTGCTTTTTCGACTTTCGTCTTTGAGCGCTTTTTCGACGGCTTTCTTGAACGTTTCTTTTTCTTACTCTTTTTTTGCGGTTCTTCAGGAGTCATAGCTAAAGGTAATCTGAGGAAAGGAGCCTGGCCGTCCGAAATCTTCGAGTTAAAGGCTTATTGATGGTTTTTACCACGGCTCGCACTTTTGAGCTAGCCAAAAGACCGAAACGCTATACGCTGGACATACAACCGAATGAATGAACTCCGACGATTCCCCGAGAACCAACATTGCTTGTCAAAAAGGGTTGGAAGAACGCTCGGGCTTAGAAGTACGCGATGAAGCGTCCGCAAGTGATGACGCCCGCCCAAAGCAAGAGCGAGACGACGGCCGAGATTTTCGCGACCGCCGGTGTTCGGGACCTTGCGGTTCCACACCTTCACCGTCTTGAGTGGCCAACGGTGAAATATGTAAGCGTTCGCCCCGGCGGCGGCAAGAAGCACCAGCTTTAACCTGAAGGCGGGGTTAATCGACAACGTTGTGGCGTTGCTAATAAACAACAGCAATCCGGAAGGCACAACCACAAGCAGGCTGGCACGAGACGAGGTTAGTAGATGCCGCGCAGTTTCACTGACCGGTAAGCGACGCGAGGCGCAGAGCAACCTGAGATCAAACATCGCTGCAGAGCCTACGAGTATGACGCTGCAGCGCCTTGCACAAAAACTACTGTTATTAGTCCGCAAGGCGGACGAATGATAATAGCCCAGCAGTTCACTGCTGGGATAAAGAGATGGGAGGATTCAAAGTCCGTGAAGCGGACGATTGAATGATTCCGGCCAGTTTTCTAATTTTTTCAGCCGTCCGCTCCACGGACTCCATCTTGGATCGGCCGCCGATCCCAGCGATAAATCGCTGGGCTATTTTCAGCCGTCCGCTAACGCGGACTAAGTGCCTACCACTCTTTGTGCAAAGCCACGCTGCAGCCACAAAGCCAGTGATGCTTCGCACCCTCTCCTAACCTCTTCCAAGGGCAATGACTGCTTGACTCACCAGCCCGCGAAGCGGGCGTCAGCATAAAGCCTGGGGCGTAAGCCCCAGGATCACGAACCCAAAATGAACAAAGCCCGCGGAGCGGGCGAGAGCAGGACATGATTGGGCTGCCGCCTGCTCCGCGGGCTTGATCGATTCGCGCTATCTATTCCTGGGGTTTCGCTTCGCTTCACCCCAGGGCGGGGTCCCCGGCCGAGCATCTCGGCTGGGGTGCGAGACTTTATGCTTTCACCCGCTCCGCGGGTTTTCGGCCCGCAACCATTTATTCCCCTCCGTCGTTTGCCAGTTCAATTAATGGCGCGTTGCTAAACATTGACATTCAATAGGGAGGTAAATATTCTCCGCTGCAATAACGCGATGTTGGCACCCGATGCTGAAAACTAAGTTGGCCTTACTGAAAAAGGAGAAGGAAAAGTGAAAACAATTATTTGCTTGAGTCTGGTCGCCGTCTGGTCCTTGCAGGCCGCTCCAGCGAACAATGCAGAACTCACTGGCAACACCGAATCAAACATAGTCGCCACGAGTTTGAATCCGGCAATGCCGGATTTAATCGTCAGGGGAAACGAGTTTGAATTCGCCGGAAACAAGACCGTGAATGTTTATGTTTCCAATAACGGTGATGCCCCATCAAAGCGTTGCATTCTGGAGCTGACTGTCCGCAAAATCGGTGGCGTCAGCGCGGGCCGAAAGACAACCGCGAAAATTCCAGTGATCCAACCGGGCCAGTTCGTGAAAATTCCGATGAACGCGACGAGTATTCTGCCCAACGCGGTCAACCTCAAAGACACAACCTTTAAAGTGATTGCCGACTCAACCAACCTTAACGCCGAATCAAACGAAACCAATAATGAGAAATGGCACAACTTGAACTAGGGTGTCGAGTGTCGGACATGACCTGTAGCTGGGCCACAGAGTCAGTTGCATAACGTCTTACAAGCCTGGGGCGTAAGCCCCAGGATCACAAACCAAAAATGATTAGAAGCGCGCGGAGCGGGCGACAGCGCACCTGATGGGGCTGCCGCCCGCTCTGCGGGCTTGATCGATTCGCGCTATCTTTTCCTGGGGTTTCGCTTCGCTCTACCCCAGGGCGGGGTCCCCAGCCGAGCACCTCGACTGGGGTGCGAGACTTTATGCTTTCACCCCCTCCGCGGGTTTTCTCAGTTTGAGTTCATTTGCAGTGCTGACCCGCCCGCTACCGCTGGGCGGTACTGACCTCATACCCGACGTTGGGGTGAGTTAACCGGGGTTGCCGACCCGCGAACATCTATCTCCCTCCATCGTCGCGCCCAAACCATCTTCAATCGCTCACGGCAAAAGCATTCAAGCGTTGACGGCATAAGCATTGCCCTTGTCAGACGCGTGTGAACGTTAAATCCTGCATTAAGTCTTTCGAAGTGAACTCTATGATCCATTACAAGTCCAAGTGTCTCAGTTTTCTGGCGGCAATACTCTTACTGTTCATCTCTGCTTCAGTAACATCTTCAGTGATATTCGCGCAGTCGACTGCTGATCCGAACATCCGGATCAGCCAGGTTTATACGCGTGGCGGCGAAGCCGGCGCCGCTTTTCAAAACGACTTTGTCGAATTGTTTAATCGAGGCCAGACGGACGTTGATGTGAGCGGCTGGAGCCTGAATATTTCGAACTTTGCCGGTGCTCCGCCAAACTTTCAAATCTCAAGCACCAACATTAGATTCTTTTCCTCGCCCAATTTGATCATGAAGCCGGGCGGCCACCTGCTGATCAAATTCGGTTTCAGTGGATCCGGCCAGCCCCTTCCCACTCCCGATATTAATCTTAGTCCCTTTCCGCTCAGCGAAGTGGGGGCGCAAATTATCCTGCTGCCGAAAGACAAGACACTCCCTTTCCACTATTGCCCGGCAGCGCCTGACCTGACTGGAACCGTCGTTGACTACGTCGGTTTCGGCATCGCCACCTGTTATGAAGGAACAGTCGCGCCTGCTCCGTTGCCTGATAAGGCACTATCACGTCAGGCCGATGGCTGTATCGATACCGACGATAACTTTGCAGATCTGACGTTGGCGACGCCAAACCCGCGCAATCGTCTAAATGGCTTGACGCCTTGTGGGAACCCGGGCAGCAGCGTCATTGAATTTGGTGCACCGCAATTTGAGGTCGTTGAGAATCAGGGTGTGGCGCAAGTTATGGTAACGCGAACTGGCGACGTCTCGACCGCGGCCACGGTTGATTACTTAGTTCTAGACAATATCCCCAGTAATAGCGCCAGCGAGCGTAGTGATTACACTACAAAGCTGGGCACCTTACATTTCGCTCCGGGCGAGATTCAAAAGAATGTCGACCTACTCGTTACTGACAACCTGGTGCCGGAAGCAGACGAGCACGCTTCTCTTGGTCTGCTGAATGCAACCGGCAATGCCGGGATTGGACCACGCAACAGCGCACTGTTGGTTATTCACGACGATATTCATGATAGTGATTCCGGCGAATCGTCGAACGTGATCGATACTTCAAGCGGGTACGTTCGCCAGCACTATCACGACTTCCTCAATCGGCAGGCAGACTCGGGCGGCGAGGCCTTCTGGATAAATAACATCGAGTCGTGCGGCAACTCTGTCGCATGCCGCGAAGTGAAGCGGCTGGATACTTCGGCGGCGTTCTTTCTTTCAATTGAATTTCAACGCACCGGCTTTCTGGTTTATCGCGTCTACAAAGCCTCTCTGCCCGAAACATCTGAGCGCCCTCGGGCGATGCCTCGTTATCGAGAGTTCATGCGCGACACACAGCAGGTCGCTGAGGGCGTTGCTGTCGGCAGCAGCGACTGGGAGCAGACACTCGAAGCAAACGTTGTTCGTTTTACCGAAGACTTTGTCTATCGCCCGGAATTCCTTGCAGTTTATCCGCCGTCATTAAATCAAGTCGCGTATGTCGAAAAACTTAATGTGCAGGCAGGCAATGTGCTGACGTTTATGGAATTCTTCGAACTGTCTAATCGGTTGATGGCGGGGTTAGAGACGCGCGGCAGTGTACTACGCAAGATTGCCGAGAAGCAGAATTTCAGCGACAGAGAAAAAAACCGCGCTTTCGTCTTGATGCAGTATTACGGCTATCTGCGACGTAATCCAGACGATTTGCCTGACACTGATTTTGGCGGCTTTGATTTCTGGCTCGCTAAGATGAATCAGTTTGGCGGCGACTATCGCGCCGCGGAGATGGTAAAGGCTTTCATCACTTCGGACGAGTACCGTCGTCGCTTCGCGCCATAAACAGAGTCCAAAGTCCAATGTCCAAAGTCCAAAGTGCGCGGAGCGCACGACAGCATAAAGTCTCGCACCCCAGCCGAGATGCTCGGCTGGGGTGCGCACTTTGGAGGCGTTATGGTTCGCGGTTGCCAGGCGCGCGACCCTTTGCCGTCCGACGGCCGTTGTGGTAGTTCGGATAGGCCGGCCGCTTCACCGGCCTTGGCGGGTTCTTTTGAAGCGCCGTCATCACCACCTCGACCGCTTTTTCAAGTTGCGGATCACGTCCTTCTCGCCAGGCCTTCGGATCCATTTCCACCTCGATGTCGGGCGCGACGCCGCGGTTCTCAACTTCCCACTCGCCTTCGGGGCTGTAGAACGCAAAATGCGGCGCCGTTACCGAACCACCGTCAATCAACACCGGGTAACCGCCGATGCCAACCAGCCCGCCCCAGGTTCGCTTTCCGATAAGCGGCCCGATGCCGTGCCGGCGAAACATCCAGGGCATGTAATCGCCGCCACTGCCGGCGTACTCGTTAATGATCATCGCCTTCGGACCAGGCAGCGTGCCGAATGGTTGGCGGAAGTCGTCGCCTTCGCGCAATGCCCAATAGCTGTTCAGCGGTTTTTTGAGGTAATCGATGATGTAGTCAGCCGCGTGACCACCGCCGTTGAAGCGCTCATCGATTACCGCTCCCTGTTTGTGGAGCTGCGCAAAGTAGTAACGGTTGAAATTGGTGTAACCACCTCCGGCCGTGTCGGGCAACCAGACGTAGGCGAGCTTGCCCCCGGTCATCTGATCTACTTTGCGACGATTCCCTTCGATCCAAGCCAGGGTACGCAAGCCGCCTTCGCTCGTCACCGGCACCACCGTGACTTCGCGGGAGCCGGCGCCATCCGGTTTGGGTCCGACGCGGATCACGATCTGTTTGTTGGCGGTATTCTGAAGGTAACTGTGGATGTTGTCATTCGCCGTGAGATTCCGGCCGTTGACCGCGAGCAGGTATTCGCCCTCTTGCACGTTGACCCCCGGTTGCGTCAGCGGGGCGCGCAGTTGCGGGTTCCAATTCTCACCATCAAATATTTTGGCGAAACGATAACGGCCATTTTCAAGCGCATAGTTTGCGCCCAGCAATCCGCCCGGCACGCGCCTGGGGTCGGGCACGTCTCCGCCCTGGACGTAGAGATGACCGACCGTCAGCTCCCCGAACATTTCCTGGAAGAGATAACTCAGGTCAGCGCGGTGAGTCAGCGCATTAAGGTACGGCTCGTACTTCTTCGCCGTCGCCTTCAGGTCCAGGCCGTGGTGGTTCGGGTCATAGAAAAAGTCTCGCTGAATGCGCCAGGCCTCGCGGTACATCTGTTGCCACTCGGCCCTCGGGTCAATATAGACCTCCATGTCTTCGGCCTTGATCTTTCCTTCGCCGGGCTTGATCGGCTGGGTGGTGGAAACGATGAACCAGTTGTCGGCCTGGCCGGCGGTTTGACGGAAGAGCATCTTTTCACCGTTGGCCGAGACATCAAAACTGCGAATGCTGTCCAGAACCTTTTCGAACTTGCGCTTCTCCATGTCGAACTTGTGCAGAGTGACCCCCGTTACACCTGGTGCAGCCGGCAGGGCTTCAAGAAGGAAGATCGTATTCGCTTTGCCCATTGTCAGTCCCACGAAGTTGCGCGCCGGGATTGGCAAAGCAAGGATGCGCTGGCTGGCACGGTCAAAATCAATTGTGACTCGCGGCGGCGCTTTCTTGTCGGCTGGCTTAGGGCTAGGTGATGGCGAGGCAGCGGGCGCAGCCGGGTCGGCTTTCTCCTCGCTCTCCGCAGGCTTGTCACCCGGTGATTCACTCTTTTTCTCTTCGCCTGTTTTCTCTTCATCGCTTTCGGGCGCGAGCGGTGAAGGGTCGGTCTTTTTCAGGACGACCACGTAGGCGCTGCGCGTCGGTTGATGCGGATAGCTCGACATATCGAAGCCCGAGAGTTTCGGTCCGATGTCGGTGCTGGCCATGAAGTAGAGGTGCTTGCCATTCCTGTCGAACGTGGCCGAACTCGCATCACTCAAACCGTCTGTCACTTGCCGGGTTTTCGCTTCCTCCAACGAATAGATGAAGACCGCGCTGTACCACGACTCGAGCGGTTTGGTGTAAGCCATCCAGCGGCTATCGGGCGACCAACTGGTGCTGAATCCTCTGCCGGCTCTCGACGTGTCAACCTTGACGGGAGTGCCCTTGTCGAGATCCACATACCAGAGGTTGAGCCGCTTGTCCGTGAAAGCAATCTTCTTGCTGTCGGGCGACCAGGTTGGCCCGTAGAAGAACGACGGCGGAGTCCCGAGTTTGATCTTTTTGACCTCGCCCATCCCGCTCTGCTGTCTGAGGTGGAGCGCGTATTCGCCCGACTCATCAGAGAAGTAGGCGATCCACTTACCATCCGGCGACCAGGAAGGGTCGCGGTCAGCGACGCCCGTGGTGTTGGTCAGGTTGCGTACGTCACCCTTCTCGGCAGGTACCGTGATGATTTCGCCGCGCGCTTCAAAGAGAGCGCGCGCGCCCGTCGGAGAGAGGGCGGCATTCAAGATGCGTGCGCCAACCTTTTCGTACTTCGCCCGCACTGAAGGGATATCGGCGTTGATCGTGATGGGGACGCGCTTCGTCTTACCCGACTTTAGGTCGAAAAGATTGAGCGACCCGAATTGCTCGTAGACTATCGCATCGGCAGCGGCCGACGCCGACTTAATGTCCAGGCCCTGGTTGTCGATTGCCTGCGTTACCTTTTTCGTCCCGGTATCGTAAACAAAGAGCGTAATCACGTCGTCGCGGTCAGAAAGGAAATAGACCTTACCGGCATCACCTGCGGGCCACATAGGGCTAAAGTCGTTTGAGTCAGTGCGCGGAATCTTTTCAACGCTCGAATCGCGCAGGTTAGCAATGTAAACGGGAGTGGCCGTGCCGCCACGATAACGCTTCCACGCATTGAAAGAGCGCGGCAGCGGCACGTATGCGAGCCGCGCGCCGTCCGGCGAATACGAACCTTCATAAGCCATCGGCAGCGGCACCGGCGTCGGGTGCACGCCATTAACAGCCATCGTGAAGAGCTGTGCCGTGCGGCCGGTTTCGGCCTGGCGGCCAGAGACAAAGAGCACAGATTTTCCATCCGGCGTCCATCCCGCCAGCTGATCCGGGCCGGGATGGTAGGTCAACCGCCTGGGCACACCGCCCGCGGCCGGCATGACATAGAGGTCTACGTTACCGTCGTATTCACCCGTGAACGCTATCCACTGGCCGTCCGGAGAGAAGAGCGGGCTGAATTCCCGGCCCACACCCGTGGTGAGGCGGTTGGCCTCGCCGCCATCGCGTCCCACTGCCCACAAATCGCCGGCGTAGGAAAAAGCTATGTGCGTCCTGTTCAGCGTCGGCGTGCGCATTAGCAGCGGCTGATCTTGCGCTGCAACAATGGATGACGAGCCGAGTATTAGTGCCAGGATCAGGATTAGTTTGTGCATTTCAACTCCTTGTTTAGAACGATAGCGTGGGAATTCAGGAACTGCATCTCTGGAAAAACGTGCATCCGGGTGGGATGTTGACGAGGCTTCAAGCTCTCTTCGAAAGAATGATAACCGAGCGGGACTCGAACTTGCGACCCACAGGTACAAAAGCCGATTGCGCTACGAACTATCGCGCCTTCGTCTCGAAGCGATGACATGTTTATAGTCCAATCCGCCCAAAAAATCTATCGCCTCGCGGACGTGGCAACTGCGATTTCCTAGCGGGTGAAATTCTTTTCCGCAAAGGCTTCGTACATCGCCTCTTCGGCAAGATCAAAATCACCGAGTAAATTCATCGTGAGTTGGATTTGTCTTCAGCCCGTGGAGCGCGGCGACAGCGTAAAGCCTGGGGTGGAGCGCAGCGGAACCCCAGGAACCACCAGGCAAGGACAATGCAAAGCCCGCGGAGCGGGCGACAGACCATACATCAAACATACCGTTCGTCGTATTCAATACCATTGGCCTTCAGGAATTGTATGAATTCGTTTCGAAAAGAGATCTTCGTGTGATGTAACGTCAGCAAGTCTGCACCACCTAACCGCTGTCGCCCGCTCCGCGGGTTGCAAATGATTTTGCATCGGTATCCTGGGGTTCCGCTGCGCTCCACCCCAGGCTTTACGCTGTCACCCGCTCCGCGGGTTTAACGCCGTGCTAATGCGCGCCGACGAAGCTGTGTTGTCGTCCAGTCGACCATCGTTTCGAAGAAACCCGGTGGGAATCGTTTGAGGCGGACGTACTCGTTGGGATTGTCTGGCGGGACCTCCATCAGGTTGTGGCTTCCGTTTGGGTAAACCCTAACGATGTAATCTTTGCGTCCCGCTTGATCCAGGATTTGCCTGATCGCACGCACATTCGCTTTGACACCTTCCGGCGAATCGAGCTCGCCGAAGATCGCCAGCAGGGGAGCGGGGGAAGCGCGCAACGTTGGCGCCGGATCGTAGACATAAGAGCGCCGCATGTGAGTCCAGAAGGGATCGTCGCGCTTCTCCGCCCCATAAACATCTATGCCCCGATGGCGAAACCATTTTTTGTCTTTGGCTATGGCTCGAGCTTTGGTGTACTCGTCCCACTTGTCCGCTGACCCAATGATCTCGTTCTTCAGCTTTTGAAACGCGAGCGCTTCCTTCACTTCATCCGCGGTATAGCCGGCTTTTATTAACTCAAACTCGCTATCAAACAACTCCGTGTCAGCTGGTGACAGGCCGCCGCCTGACAAAGCGACTGCGAAAGCGGCCTCGGGAAAACGTGAAGCGGCCAGAGGAGCAATCCACCCGCCCTGACTTTGACCCCAGAAGCCGATCTGATTTGCGGCAACACCGGCGCGAGCCTGTAGAAATTTGGCTCCCGCGACCGCGTCATCCGCCAGGTCTTGAAAGCTCGCCTCGCGCCAGTTACCGGTCGATTTGCCGACGCCTCGCTTGTCATAAGCGAGGACGGCAAACCCGCGTGCCGCGTAGAGGTATCCGAGGCCCCAATACATTTCGCGCGATTGCGCGCCACTGCCATGGACAAACACGAGGGCGGGACGTTTTCCCTTCGCAGGGGGGAGCAGCAGCGTGCCCGAGAGCGTGACATCACCGTTTTTGAATGTGACTTCTTCCTGGCGGATGTTAACTCGCGTCGCGAAAGCTCCGGACTGTCTACCCTTCACATCCAAATCGACTACGTGAACTCCAGCAGGGGCAGTAGTTCGACCGTCAGCGAGGGCTCCAGATGCGCGACTTGATGAACCCTCCCTCACGGTCGGGCTACTGCCCCGAAATGCGGCGGGGCTAAATGTAAGTGTCTGCCGCGTCGGAGAAATCACATACAAGGCCGGTCCCCCAGTGAATTGAGTCTCAGATCGTGGGAAGATCGTGCGGGCCTGGCCGGATTTCACGTCGGTCACCCACAGGGTGTCATGAGTGTTGGGAAATCTATCGATCACTATGTAGTCGCCGTTGCGAAAGCGATAAGCGCCGACGTAGCGCGCCAAAATCTCCGGCGCGACCTTCACGGTGCGCACCAAACGAAAGCGAGCTTTGGTGCCCGGCACCTCGGCCTCTCCTTCGATTACATCGCCGGCGAGAGTTCCCGTCATGACGAGTTTAAGCGAGCTCAACTCGATCCGGACGCGATCACCTTCGCGCTGGACTAATGTCAATTTTGCCTTAAGCGGTCTTACCAGCTCTCCGCCATTTTCAGTAAGACTGAAACCCAAAAACTCTGACCTACCAGCCGGCTCGCTGTTGCCCACCCACTCGCCAGTTAAGGTCGGTGTGGATTGCTGAGCGTGACTGACGAGACTGACAGGCGACAACCCGGCCGCGACGGTGAGAATGGTCAACAGGAAAGCTTTGAGGATTACTCTGATCATGATCCGGTTCTTTACACGAGGTGGGGATGATACATCAGGCACATCAGACGCGGCCATAAGGTTTTCGCTTCCAGGGTTACGGGCTCATCTCTTAGACTGGCGAGAGAACCTGAGTTGAAGGCAAACCGTATAAGGTCACAAAGAGGTATCCTTGGAGTTTTGCTCCGAGAGTGTTGCTGGGAGACAAAATGTACTGCCCTAATTGCGCAAACAAGGTCTCACTCGATCAGAGGTTCTGCCGCTCCTGCGGTCTGGCCCTGGACAAGATTGCCCAATCTCTCGGCGAGCAACTCCCCACTACTGTAAGTGAGAACCTGTTGGCGAAGAAGGACAAACTTGAAAGGCTTGGGGTAGCGGCTCTGAGCGTTTTCGGGCTGGGGGTCCTCGGTCTCATTCTCTACGGGATCGTCTATCAGATGATGATCATGCGGGGCAGGATCCTCGGCGGACTTGCTTTGCTCGGACTCGTGATCCTGGGCGTGTGTGGATTGCTCTCAGTTGTACTGTTTGAAAAAGCGGAAGAGCTCAAGAAGACTGCTACTCAGCACCGGCTGCCTCAACCTGCGGAACTGCCGGAACCCGCGACCACCGCGAAACTCTTGCCCGAAAGTCATCTGGAACCATTGCCAAGCGTGACGGAACGAACCACAGACTTGTTGTTTGCAGAAAAGAAAGACGGCGCAACTACGAAACGCTGAAAGCGTTTGCGAATTTCAGCCCAGGGTTGTGCCTGGACAACCCTGGGTTTACGGCAGCAGTTTCATGAACTAATCTTAAAGAGTTGCGACGGGGTTTGTGATGCTGGCGCAGAGTCCAAAGTCCAACCTGCAGCCTGGAAGGCTGAGCGATAGTCGCCAGAGGTGGGAGCGAGGTCGCACTTCAACGTCCAGCCACAACAATTTTGCCTCAGCGATGTTAAAACGAAACTTGGGTTCCGTTGGCGTTCACGGGAACCTGACTCAAGTCCCAATTGCCCCGTTGAAGTTCTCGTTTGAAACACTTCGTCCGGTAAGTGGTGCCACGAACTACTGGTCGAGAATGTGACGCCAGCCAGTTGTTCCTCGCGTTGACATAAGCACTAATCCACGCTTTCTCATTTCCGTTTGAAGCCGGCGGACTTTCCGGAAATTTATTTCGAATCACCCATAGGATTGAGCCGCTATGGATGAAAGAATCGTAGATCACGAGCGCCGATAACGGCAGCGTGAATTTATTCTGATCTGCCCATTTCATCGCCGGTCGAAAATAAATCTCATCGAAGAACCGATCCTGAACCTTGCGCATTAAAGAGTCTTGCTTGCCCGCATTGCGCAGCAGATTCTTGAAATTTGCGTCATCGGTAAGTGGAGTGCTCCCAACGAGTTCAGCGTAGGGTTGAAGCTGCTGGCTGAACAACCCACCAGCACTGACGTAGTCATGGACCAGACGCCTGAGGTTTCCATATTCAGTAGTTTGTGACCGTCCATAGGTAATCTGACGGATATCATGTGGACCGTCATGGTAGATAGAGATGTTTGAGTAGTCCCCGGCCGGCGTTCCGGTCTCAAAGACGTTAATTATTCGCTCGATCAATCGCTTCTGATTGGCACTGAGTTGCATACCTACCTCCTGGGTTGGGATTTAGACTTTGTAGAATTATTGGTGACCAACTCCCGCGGCGAGGGCACATTTCTTGAGTTCCCGCTGGTCTGCGTTCATCGCGTTTTCCTGAAAATTAAGAAGCAGCGAGTACTTATATATCTCCTACATCTAGAATGTCTTTTTCTGTGATTTCATTTCATAGAAACTTGCACATGCCGCGGTTGGCAGAGCGGGGAGAACGTGTGTTCTCCTGCAGCATTGATGATAAACGTTGGTAAGGACCCACAGGCGCAGGCGCTCAGCTATGCTGGGCCAGCACCCCACAGGCGTCGCCGCGTGGAGCTGCTTTGAACTCCATCGTCCCATCGTCCACGCGCCCGAAGCGAAGCATCGACAAATCCCTCACGTAGTTTTGGTGTACACGCCAGGGTGTTTTAGTTCCCTGTTGCGGGAGGGTGTGGAGCGCTCGCAGCACGTAGCTCGAATTGAAGTTGATCGCTGGTTCCCGCGTAACATCGGAGTCGTTTACGCGTGGAGTGCACTGCGCGTAGCCGTGTTGGTCCATGTGTTTCAGGAGCCGGCAGACGTATTCCGACGTCAGGTCGCATTTCAACGTCCAGGACGCATTCGTGTAGCCGAAGGCCGAGGCGAGGTTTGGGACATCGCTGTACATCATCCCCTTGTAAGTGATCGTCTTCGACAAATCTACGGGCGCGGCGTCAACGCTCAGTTGCAGCCCGCTCATGAGCCTCAGCACGAGGCCGGTGGCCGTCACGATGATGTCGGCGTCGAGGTGCTCGCCGGACTTGAGCTGTAGACCGCGCTCGGTGAAGGTTTCAATCTGGTCGGTGGCGACCTTTGCCCGGCCCTCGCGTATCGCTTTGAAGAGGTCCGCGTCAGGGACCAGGCAAAGACGCTGATCCCAGGGGTTGTACTCGGGCGTGAAGTGCTTGAGATCGTATTTCTCGCCGAGGTGGTTTCGCACTCCCCTTGCCAGCATCCACTTAAAGATATTGGGCCGCCGTCGCGCCAGGTTATAGAAGAACAACTGCATCAGCACATTCTTCCAACGCGTGATCACATAAGCCGCGCGGGCCGGCATGAGGCGGCGCAGCGTGTTCGCGATTTTGTCCTCGGCGGGCCGCGAGACAACATATGTGGGTGAACGCTGAAGCATGGTGACGTGCGCCGCGCGTTGGGCCATCGCCGGAACAAGCGTGACGGCCGTGGCGCCGCTGCCGATAACGACGACACGCTTGCCGTCGTAGTCGAGATTTTCGGGCCACTTTTGCGGGTGCACAATCTGGCCGCCAAACCGCTCGACGCCGTTCCACTCCGGTGTGTAGCCGGCTTCGTAGTCGTAGTAGCCGGTGCAGAGATAGAGGAATCGGCAGGTGAACTGGAGGGTTGATTTCTCAGTTTCGACGTCGATCGTCCACTGTGCGTCGGCGGTCGACCACGAGGCGTGCTTCACGCGGTGGCCGTAACGGATTTCTTTGTCGACTTTGAATTCCGCGGCGGTCTCGCGGATGTAGTTGAGGATCGAAGGCGCGTCGGCGATGGCTTTGGCATTGCGCCAGGGGCGAAAGCGGTAGCCAAGTGTGTACATATCAGAGTCTGAACGGACACCGGGATATCGGAACAAGTCCCAGGTGCCGCCCATCGCGTTTCGACCTTCAAGGATGGCGAAACTCTTGCGCGGGTGGCGCTGGCGCAGGTGGCAGGCGGCGCCAACTCCGGAGAGACCGGCGCCGACGATCAGGATGTCGAAATGTTCGGTTTGCGAGTCCAAAGTCTAAGGTCCAACGTCCAAAGTCGCTTTTAACACGTGGCGGGCGTGGCGGCAAAGGGATCTATGCTATCCGCAGATTACGCCGATTACACAGATTGTAAGAACTTGGGATCATGAACCCGCCCGCTACCGCGGGGCGGTACTGACCTCATACCCGCTTTGGACCTTGGACTTTAGACCCTGGACTTTGAACGTTGCCGATAAATCCGTGTTCACCTGTGGCCAAAAAAGAACGCCGACCCAACGAGGCCGGCGTTCTTTGTGATCACTTGATCGAGGGCTATCTTCTCGTGCGTCGCACGCTTCTCGCGCGTCGTTGACGTTTTTTAGACTCGACGCGCGGCGCGGGAGCCAACGTCCTCAAGACAAACGGCTGCCAGGTTGCGGCGGCCGGTGCCTGGGGTGTAGACGCCGACGCAGGGCGTTCAGCCATCAACGCTGGGCGTAAGCTGTCCGCGTGGTCTTTACCACCCAGGCCAGATGTCGGAGTGCGCATTTGTAGGCCGCTCCTTCTTCCGGTCGACACGTCGGTGAACGGCTTCCGTGCAGGTCTAAGCAAGATAATACTCGCGCCGTTTTGAGCTTCGATTGCTACGTAGAATCGAAACGCTCCAGTTCTCATCACCCCTAACTTGAATTCGATATTCACACTGTGGCCAGGCAGCAGGGGCGAACTAAAAGTAATGAAGTCTGCGGACACACTTGCATTTAGGCCTCCGCCAGCCGCTTGCGTGGGTGGCTCCTCCAGCCTGACTCCGCGCACGGTAACCAGCTGGCCGCCGACTGCGGCTTCGCCGTCAAATGAAGTTAGCGCCCGTACGTCCGCGCATCCCGCGCATTCGCTCGGCGGTGTTCCTAAAGTAGTTATGTCGATGACTCGGAAGCGTAATCGTGAAACGGGCAGACCGGTGTTGTTTGTCATCGTTCGACGGATCAGAATCGTACCCAGATCCGCATTTGGTTCGCCAGTGGGCCGGCGTTCGCGGTTTGGAACCTGAGAAGCAGCCACGCTTGGATCGAGCAGAGTGCCCGGGATGTTATTGTTCAGAGTCGGACTGTTGAGGTTTTCCGGACCAGGTGCACCGAGAAGTGGTACCTGGATGTTAGGCGCCGTACCTACGAGGCGAAAGTCAGCCGCATTGTCGTTGGTGTCCTTAGGAGTAACGGCTCTGAGATCCCGATAATAAGTGTGCTCAGTATTTGCTGTGATGATGCTCGCAAACCCGTTGCCCTCTCTGAAGAGCGCGGGCGATGAAGTGAAGCCGAAGGCATCGAGCCGCGTGGCAGCAGTAAAGTTAGTACCGTTCGTCGTACCAAAGAGAGCCACACCCGAACCATCTCCTACATCAAAACCCCACGTTACGTTCGGGGTTGTTTCCGCAAACGGTCCTGGCGTTGGACTTGGCGAGGGACTTGCCAAGGGTACCGGATTGCCGGAAGGATACCCGCTCAGGCTATAGCCATTACTGTTTGCACAGAGGAAGTGGCCTCGAGCAGGAATTTCCGTCCCATTTGGAATGACGCAGATTGAGCCTGTTATTTGCCCATTTGATACGACCACGGCCCACCCTGCCGATCCGTCCAGAGACTGAACGATTAGAGGTGAGTCCGTGTTGTTGTAGATCTCGATGAATTCATCTTCTACTCCGGCGGGTCCTCGAAGCCGCAGTTCACTGATTAAGACCTGTCCGGGTTGGACCTGCGTTTGAGCATTTACTGCAAGGTCGGTGAAACCCAGGCAGCAGGTAAACACAAATATAGAGACGAGGCGAATACTCATTGATCGGGGCATAGGACCTCCTTGATACGGTTGGTGGTGAAACTTAGGGGTCTGGGTGAGCGGTAAAATACTACTGACCTATCAGAGTGTCAATCAATAAAAGAGGTAAAGGTTCGGCCATCGATGCGGAATTTTGGAAAGGACCGCTACTCCCGTATCGTTCAAAGGGCGCTACCCTATCACGCGCCGTTGGGTGCTTTCAAAGGCGGAGTTGGTGAAGGCCTTTCTCAGCTCCATTGATATCGAACCAGTTTGTCACTCCGTAAATAAAAGCTTGATGCTTGCGCGCATCATGAAATACTCTGTCGCTGAAATCTGACTGGCGATAAAGCAGCTCTTCCCAAATCTATACTGGAGTTGCGTACCCCTGTTCGCCAACAATCAATTCAAGATTATTTTGCACTCGCTACGAGCCAAAGGGAGAAGACTATGAAAACTGTCCGCGTATTAAGTCGTCCGCAAAACCTTATCCTGTTCATCTTCACAACAGCCGGCATTCTGGCTTTGGTCGTATGGTCGACGTCACCCCGGACAAGCGTCCCTGCGATCGCAGGCCACGCCAGGTCTGAAATGCTCACCAAAGAACAGGCCGCTGAAAACTACGGACGAATCGAATTGAGCTTCGAAGCTAACCGCGGCCAGACGGACGACGCCGTTAACTTCCTCGCGCGCGGCGCCGGCTACACGTTGTTTTTAAAACCGACGGAAGCGACGCTGCGATTGCGGAATGCGGATTCCGGATCGCGGAATAATCAGGACATTGAGAACTCTAAATCGGTCTTACCTTCCGGCGATTCGGAGCTCAAGGTAGCGTCTCCATCTGCCGATCAGAATTCCGAAATCAGAAATCAGCAATCGACAGTTCTGCGGATGAAACTGGCAGGTGCAAACGCGAACGCAAACGTTTCTGGCGAACAGGCGGCGGGGAGGGTCAATTATTTCACCGGCAACGATCAGTCCAGGTGGAACACAGACATTCCCACCTACTCGAAGGTGCGCTATACGGAAGTTTATCCGGGCATCGATGTCGTCTATTACGGAAACCAGCGACAGCTGGAGTACGACTTTGTCGTGGCGCCCGGTCGTGACCCACAAGCCATCAAACTCGAGTTCGCCGGCGCGGATAAGATCGAAGTTAACGGCGAAGGTGAGTTGCTCCTCAGCTTAGGCGCGAGCGTCGTGCGTCAACCAAAGCCCTTGATCTACCAGGAAGTGGCGGGTGAGCGCCGCATAGTTGCAGGCGGCTATACTCTCGATTCAGACAAGGCCATCAGCTTCGTGCTCGGTGATTACGATGCGAGCCTGCCGCTCGTCATCGATCCAACCCTCGTCTATTCAACTTATCTCGGCGGCAGCGGTGCCGACCAGAGTTGGGCCATAGCCGTTGACTCGGTGGGCAACTCCTACATTGCGGGTTTCACCGCCTCGACAAACTTCCCCACAGCCAACGCCGTCCAGGCAGCCAACGGCGGTTTTCAAGACGCCTTCGTCACCAAGCTCAACGCCGCAGGCACGGCCCTGGTCTATTCCACCTATCTTGGCGGCAGCGGGCAAGAGCAGGCGCGCGGTCTAGCCGTGGATTCCGCAGGCAACGCCTACGTCACCGGATTCACTGGTTCAACCAACTTCCCTACGGCCAACGCGCTTCAGGCAGCGCAGGGAGCCGGCAACTCTCAGGACACCTTCATCACGAAGCTCAACGCGGCCGGCTCCGCGCTCGTCTACTCCACCTACCTTGGCGGTGATGGCGCGCTTGAGTTTGGCGAGGGCATCGCGGTTGATTCCGCCGGCAACGCTTACGTCACCGGAGTCACCAACTCGACAAACTTTCCGATCGCCAATGCGGTTCAGGCGGCACATGCAGGCGGGGGCGACGTCTACCTGACGAAGCTCAACGCAGCCGGCTCGGCACTCGTCTACTCGACCTACCTCGGCGGCTCCGGCTTCGAAATAGCTGAGGACGTGGAAGTGGACTCCTCCGGAAACGCCTACGTCACCGGGGATACCGCCTCAACAAATTATCCGACGGCGAATGCCGTTCAGGCCGCGAGCGGCGGCGGTTCGAGCGACGCTTTCGTCACCAAGGTCAACGCGGCCGGCACGGCACTCGTCTATTCAACTTACCTCGGCGGCTCGGCGCGCGACGCAGCAGAGTCAGTCGCAGTCGACTCCGCAGGCAACGCCTACGTCACCGGCGATACCGAGTCGACAAACTTCCCTATAGCCAACGCCCTCCAACCCGTCAACGACACCTCAGCAGGCATCGCGCAAGAGGTATTCGTCACGAAGATCAACGCGGCAGGCTCCGCATTCGTTTACTCGACCTATCTCGGCGGCCGCGGAGGTGACCTGGCCACGGGCATCGTGGTTGACTCAACCGGCAATGCCTACATCGCCGGCGGAACGGGATCGGTCAACAGCTATCCGACTGCAAACGCTATCCAATGCACGCGTAACGGCGGGTCTGACGCCTTCATCACGAAGATCAACGCGGCAGGTACGGCGCTCATTTATTCGACCTATCTCGGCGGCAGCGGCACCGGCGGCCAGGAGTTCGCGCGGGGCATTGCGATTGACTCGGCCGGCAACGCCTATGTCGCGGGCGGCACCAACTCGACCGACTTTCCAACCGTCACGCCGATTCAGAGCACATTTGCCGGTGGCGATGGTCTGGCGGGTGACGCCTTCGTGCTCAAGCTAAGCGATACCAGCGCGGGACCCGCGTCTCTGCTCCAGTTCACGCAGACGGCGCCCGTGGTGCAGGAGGACGTAACTTCCTTCACGCTCACCGTACAGCGGACCGGCGACACTTCCGGGGCAGTCACGGTGGACTACGCGACCACCAACGGCACGGCGTCCGAACGCTCTGACTACACGACCGCCGTCGGTACCCTGCGGTTCGGCATAGGCGAGACCTCGAAGACCATCGACATCCTCGTTAACGAAGACTCGTTCGTCGAGGGGAATGAGAACTTCACCGTCACGCTCTCGAACCCGACCGGCGGCGCGACGCTCTCGTGCCTGACGGCCGTGGCCACCATTCAGATCACAGACGACGCTGTCGAACCCACGAGCAATGTGATTGACGACTCGACGATCTTCGTCGGCCAGCACTATCACGATTTTCTTAACCGGCAAGCCGACGCCGGCGGGCTCGCATTCTGGGTGAGCCAGATCGAGAACTGCGGCGCCGACGCGCAATGTAGAGAGGTGAAGCGCATCGACGTTTCGGCTGCCTTCTTCCTCTCAATTGAGTTTCAAGAAACTGGTTTTGAGGTTATTCGGATCTATCGCGCAAGCTTTACAGATACGCTCGCGCGGCCGCGTGCGCTTCCTCGCTACCGGGAGTTTTTGCGAGACACTCAGGAAATTCAGCGCGGCGTGATTGTCGGTATGGGTAATTGGGAACAGCAACTCAACGACAACCGGATCAACTTTGCCCGCGCCTGGGTGCAGCGAGCCGACTTTATTGCTGAATTTCCGCTGGGAATGAATACCGATGCCTACATCAATAAGTTGTTTGCGAATTCAGGCGTAACGCCGACCGCGGCAGAATTCAGTATTGCCTTCGACGCATACGGCGCCGGCGACGTGCAGGGTCGCGCGCAAGCTCTGCTGGCCGTTATCGGCAGCAGTTCGGTTTATAACGCGCAGTTCAATCCGGCTTTCGTGCTGATGCAATACATTGGCTACCTGCGCCGAAATCCAAACGACGCGCCCGAACCAGCGCTTAACTACGCGGGATACGATTACTGGCTCGCGAAGATGAATCAGTTCAGTGTGGCGGGCGAAGACGTGCAGAACGAACAGGTGGCGCTGAGGCGTATCAGGCGCGCTGAAATGGTGCGAGCCTTTATCATTTCATTCGAGTATCGCGGACGCTTTGGACCATAAGAAAGTCCAAGGTCCAAAGTCCAAAGTCCAATGTCTATTCGCTCCGCCAGGAGCGCAATGTCTATAGCACCCAGGCCACCCGATCACTCGCGCTCCGCCAGGAGCGCAATGTTTCGCTCCTGTCGGAGCGAAGAACACCTTGAAGACCTGGTTCTATAAACATCTCGCTCCTTTCGGAGCGAAGAGCGGCCATCCGCTTGCCACCAGAACGACCAAGGCCCAAAGTCCAATGTCGCTCCGCCAGGAGCGCAATGTCTATAGCACCCAGGCCACCCGATCATCCGCGCTCCGGCAGGAGCGCAATGTTTCGCTCCTGACGGAGCGAAGAACACCTTGAAGACCTGGTTCTATAAACATCTCGATCCTGTCGGAGCGAAGAGCGGCCATCCGCTTGCCACCAGAACGACCAAGGCCCAAAGTCAACGTGACGAAACAGACTTTGGACTTTGGACTTTGGACTTTGGACTTTGGCCTCCGGCCCTTAGATCTTGATGAAGATCTTGCGCCGGTAAAGAATCCACATCAGCCCCAGCCACAGCAGAATGAACGCGAGCGCGTAAGCCAGCGACGCGTTGATTGGCGAAGCCCAGGACAGGAAGAGCTTCTGAAAGATCCAGCCCTGCGAAGATATCTGCCCGGAGCCCCAGGGTAGTTTGATCAGTCCCATCACCTTCGCCATCAGTCCTGTCCCGACAAATAGCACGATCGCATTCACCCCAAACACAACGAATGGTTTGGCCCAGCGTTGATATTTCTTAATGTCGATCAGCCAGTAGCATAAGGCGAGAAACGAAAGTGCCAGGCCGCCGGTGAAGAAAACATACGAGCTGGTCCAGAGCGATTTGTTGATTGGGAAGAAGGGATTCCAGCACCAGCCAATCACTACGCACACCACGCCGGCGGCAAACACCCCGGCAATTTTTTCATACTGCGATTTGTCTGTGCGCAACCATTGCCCGGTCAGCACCCCAAAGAGCGTCGTCGCAATCGCGGGTATCGTGCTGAGTATGCCTTCGGGGTCGAACACCTTTCCCTGCTTCCAGATGTGCGGGCCGAGCACCTTTCTATCTATAAAGGACGCGAGGCTTCCCTCTTTGCTTAAGTCGCCGGGACTGAATCCGGGCGCATGCAGCAGCGTCATCAGGGCCCAATAGACCAGACAAAGCGCGATCGCGATGGCGATCTGCGTTCTCACTTTCGTGTTCAGGAAAATGATCGAAGCGAATAAATAGCAGACGGCGATGCGTTGCAGCACACCGGGAATGCGTATGGTAGAGAACTGGAAATACGGGAAGCCCGCGAGAAGTATACCCAGGGCGAAGATGATTAGCGTGCGCCTGACAATCTTCAGGTAAAGGTCCCGCTTGCTGCCGCCCTGTTCCATGCGTCGTCCAAAAGCGAGCGGGATCGCGACGCCGACGATAAACAGGAAAAAAGGAAAGACGAGATCGGTGGGCGTCCAACCGTGCCAGGAGGCGTGCGCCAGAGGCCAATAGATATGTCCCCAGGTGCCGGGATTGTTTACCAGGACCATGCCGGCGATGGTTATGCCGCGGAAGACATCCAGCGATACCAGGCGTTCATTCGTTTGGGATGGGGGCATGTGTTTCGAGATCAGCTAAAGCATTTTTCATTTCTCATTTTCCATTGTTTACTCTTGTTCGTGTTGCTTAGCTATTTCGTGGATCGTGTGTTGTGGATGCGTTAGATGCGATCCACGAAATAACGCGACGTAACGCAAACAATGAAAGATGAGAGATGGAAAATGGATTGTCACCACTTCGCTCCAGCGTTCAGAGTTCAAGCTGTAGGTTTTATCTCGCTGGCGTCGGTGATGGCGTTGGTCGCGGTCCCAAGCCAAACTCTTCCGGGTCCGGCAACACCGACGTCGAGTTATAAACCCGCACCGCTTCTTCGAGCGCCTTGCTCTTGTTAAGCCACATAATGATCGCGCGATCATAACGAGCCAGGATGCTGTCTAACCAGTAAGGACGGTTTTCCGACAACCACTGCCGGCGGTAATCCTCTTTCAGGATCGCCAACTCCTCGGCCATTTCGCGCTGCCAGTTGTAAATGTTGCCCCAGTAATTCCGCAGCCGTCCGACCTTGCGCCGGTCGCCGAGATTCAAGTACGCGTCCCAGTATTCCTGGCTCATCTTGTCAACCACTTGCATGCGTCTGCCCAGATGATCCAAACGCTGCGCGGCAAAACGCATTACCGGAATCATCGAACGGTTACGGCGCGCGCGCGCTTCGTTTCTCAGCAACGACTCCTCCGCGTTCTCCACCGAAAGCCGCATCAGCTTCGCTTTCTCGCGCAAATCGCGCGCTTGCATCTGAAAACTTGCGGTGAATGGATCGCGCCAGAAGTGTTCATCCGTCTGCCCTATTCCCAACTGCGTATTAACACTACCGAGAGAGCGCAGGGCAGTCACAAACTGATTGCCGTCGTTGCGAAAGAAAGCCCAGTCAAAGTTTTTATCAAATTCACTGATGTCAGTGGATTCCTGCCACGATGCTGCGGCCCCGAGCACCATTCCGTGCCAGGTCATTTCAAAGAGGGCCTCGCCGTCGTCGTCCCACGATGTATTCATCATTCCCATGGCCTTCGCGGTCTGACCATCGCGTACGAAGTTGATGATGTTTTTTGAAGCGGAATCGATGTTGGGGAAGATTTGGTTCCAGTTGCTGACACCGGGACAAACAAACTGATCCAGGCCGGCATCTTTGAATGGCTTGATGCGCGAATCAAAACTGTCGCGAGCTCCATAGTTCCAGTTCATCACGATCATGTCTTTGGGAACGTTGCCGATCAGCTCAGGATGGCTGAGCGCGATGTCGCCCCAAAACATCAAGCGCCGGTTATAAGACTTCAGCACATCGCGCACGCGATCGAGGTGTTCGAAATAGATCGCGCCCACACCGCGCGTCTTCGCCACTTCCCTGCTTTGTCCCTCCCCGAGCTCAAACGTTTCATCCGCCCCGATGTGAAAAAACTTGCCGGGGAAAAGTTTGTCCAGCTCGCGATACCATTCGGCCACCAGTTTGTAAGAACCTGGCTGCTGCGGCGAGAGCACGTCGCCATACGGCACCTCGGCGAGCTCGTTATATTTTTCCAGTTTCAACGCCTTGTGCAGGTGACCGAAGGTCTGCTGCTCCGGCACGAGCTCGATGTGGTAACGCTTTGCATAAGCAACCAGCTCGCGAATCTCGGCCGGCGTCAGGGAACCACCGGCTGGTCCAATCAGGGGGTGGGCGTCGCTTGCGAACGTATGCTCCATATAAAAGGAGTGCATGTTGAGCTTGAACGCGGCGAAGGTGCGCAACTGGCGTTTTATATAATCAACGGTGGGGACGGGGCCGCGACTGATGTCGTCGGAAACCGCGCGCCAACGCATGGCCGGCCAGTCTTTTATTTGCACCCCCGGCATAAAGGCGTCTGCGCCTTCGCCGCGAATGAGTTGCTTCAAGGTTTGCATCCCATAAAACGTACCGGCTTCAGTTTGCCCGGCGACGATGATTTGGTCGGGTGCGACGATTAATACGTAGCCCTCATCGTCAAATTTCGCGGCCGGCGTCATGCCGGCTTTTCCGAGAGCGCTGGAAATCCTTTGTGAGTCGGCCCGGCCGATAAGTATCGACCGGCGACCACTCCCAGCGATGCGCAAATCGAGTTTGGCTGTCTCGCGGGCGTCGGCGATCAAATCTTCCGCGGCGAACCGATCGTCAGCAGAACGAGGATCAGCCAGCACAATTCGCGTGTCCTTTGTGAACCTGAACGTCGTGTTGGTCGGAGTTAATTCCCTCGGCTTGGGAATGATCTGAATTGCTGAGCTCGCGCTCGTCTGCTGGCCCTGGACGGCAGCGGGCACGACCGTGAGAACCATCAGTAATAGAAACAACAGCCCGGGCAGTATTGCGCTTCGTGTTAAAGTGGTTTGCATTGTTAGGAATGGAAGCTAGCCATTAGTTAGACAGGCATTGACGGCGATCGTCACTTGACGTCACGACTGGACAGACAAGAACGTCTCTCCTACTAATCTGCGGATTGAAAATGACGAACGTCTATTTAACCGAATTCGGGTGCGAATACAATAGGTCAACAATCGTTGAGTTACTGATTTCAACGCTCGGCGGGCTCGGCGTCTCTGCGGCAAGTGTACTTACAGCGATTTCAACCTGCGAGTCGCAGAGAACGCTGAGACGACGCAGAGTTTCGGAAGGAACATACAAACTTTGTCCATAATGCTCCAGGAGATTGCCGAACAGCCTGCGGCGCTCTCCCGCACTATTGAAGCCGAGCGGCAAAAGATTTCGCGCCTGGGAAATTTTCTTCAGGCGCGCGATATCGATCTCATCGTTATCGTCGCTCGCGGCAGCTCAGATAACGCGGCACTCTTTGGACGCTACCTGCTGGAGATAACTACCGGCATTCCGGTTTCACTTTCAGCGCCCTCGGTTCACACCCTCTACGGCGCAAAGCTCAATCTTAAACACGCGCTCGTCATCGGCGTATCGCAATCCGGCGAAGGTGAAGACATAAACCAGGTACTGGAAAACGCCCGCGCCGGTGGCGCGTATACCGTCGGCATCACTAATGAAGCCTCGTCGTCGATGGTGGGTCGGGTGGATGAAACCCTTCTGATGCATGGAGGGCGCGAGCACTCTGTGGCGGCAACCAAAACGTTTACCGGTCAAATGATGCTCTTTTACATGCTGGCGACTGAACTCGCTCAGAGCGCTCCGGCATGGTCTTACGAAGCAATTCCGGAGTTTGCAGCTCGCGCCCTGGAACAGGAAACCGCAATACGTGAACTGGTCCAGAGATATGTATTTATGGAAAACTGCGTCGTGGTCGGCCGCGGCCTGGCTTACGCAAACGCTTACGAGCTGGCGCTGAAGTTAATGGAAACTTGCTACGTGGTGGCCGAACGTTTTTCCTCCGCAGATTTTCTTCATGGGCCAGTGGCAATGGTGGAGCGTCATTTCCCAGTGATACTCTTTGGACCGCCCGGAGTAATGTTCTCAGGAGTGCAGGGTCTGATCAGCAGGCTTCGCGAGCTGCGAGCAGACACGCTTGTAATCACCAGCGATCTCGAAGCCGCACGGAATTGCTCGCGAGCGATCATCATGCCGAAAGAAATTGATGAGTTTTGCGCGCCGATTCCCTATATAATTCCGGGACAATTGTTTGCTGGCTTGCTGGCCGAAGCAAAAGGCCTGGATCCGGACCAGCCGCGGTCCCTGTCGAAGGTCACCCGGACGCTTTGAGCGCTATTGCGCAAACTGTTAGTTTGCGTTGTATTGATTTTAAGAGCCGTCGCAAACTAACAGTTTGCGTAACAGTTTGAGACCCGACTATGAACATCGAACTCAAGGAACTGTCTGAAGGGCCTGTCTATTTGCAGGTCCGTGAACAGATCCAAACTCTGATTTCCAGCCAAACCATTCCCTCAGGTGAGACGCTTCCCTCGCCCGCCGCGCTCGCGCGCAAACTCTCCGTAGACAAGGGAGAGATTCAACGCGCCTACTTCGAGCTTGAACAGTCTGGAGTGGTCAAACGCGAAACCGGCAAGGACTTTCTCGGAAACGCGAAAACCACCTATCGCGTTGCATGACAGACGTTCGCAGAGGATTTCGCTCCACGAGAGCGAGATGTTTATAGAATTAGATTTGTCGCGCCATGTCTTCGAGGGAAACGAAATGCAGCTTTTCGTTTCCCTCGAATTCCTTACAGGAGTGTGGTGCTCTAAACATCAGGCTCCTGGCGGAGCCAAGCCTAACCATGATCGGCAACAAACATGTGCCATCAACATCCTCAACTCATGAGTCTAATCGAAAGGGATCGCAGCATTCGTGGCTCTATGACGAAAACAACTCTCGCGTGATATGCTTTTTCGCGCTTAAGAAGATGCACATGAAGAGCGCCAGCGCGAAAGTGGCGGAATTGGCAGACGCGCCAGACTTAGGATCTGGTACCGAAAGGTGTGGGGGTTCGAGTCCCCCCTTTCGCACCAAAAGAAGTAAACAGCAAACAGCCGGCGTTGGCGATTAGCGAGCGTCGGCTGACTACTTAAGAGAATCTTGATACGCGCCTTTTGCTAGTTGCTCATTGCTGACTCCTGACTGCTGATTGCTAGACATTAGAAAGTGACTATCTGAAATCAAATGAAGACAGAATTAATTGACGTCTCTCCGACTCAAAAAGAAATCAAAATTGAGATTGCGACCAAGGCCGTAAACGAAAGCTATGATCGCGTCAGCGATCGTTACGCAAAGCAGGCCAAGGTGCCGGGCTTTCGTCCCGGCCATGCACCGCGTTCTGTAGTGCGCAGTCGTTTCAAAAGTGAAATCCGCGGCGAAGTGCTGCAGGAACTTGTCCCCTCAGCCGTAAATGAGGCGATCAAGAAGCATGAACTCGACGCGATCGGCGAACCAGACGTTCAACTTGAAAATGCTGAAGCTCTCGATAAGTTTGGCGAACAGCCAATTGCCGTCAAAGTAAACCTTGAAGTCCTGCCAAAGATCGATTTGAAAAATTACAAAGGCATTGAAGCCGGCCGGCGCGTTCGTCCGGTTACCGATACGAACGTCGATGAAATGCTGGAGGCCTTGAGAGAAACATCGGCGGCTATGCAGCCGGTTGAAGATCGAGCCTCCGAGTCCGGCGATACCGTTACCGTCAGCGTTGATGGAACATTCCTCGACGAACCCGAAACCGAGCACGTTAAGGCGGATGATGTTGAAGTGACCCTCGGCGGAGAGGGAGTGCAACAGGAATTCACGGATAACTTAACTGGCGTTAAGGCTGACGACGAAAAGACTTTTACAGTCAGCTACCCCGAGGACTTTTCGGCCAAAGATTTAGCCGGAAAGCGCGTGGAATACACGACAAAGGTCTCCGCAGTGCGAGTCAAAGAATTGCCCGAAGCTGATGACGAATGGGCAAAGAGCCTGGGAGAGGATTTCGAGTCGCTGGCCAACTTGAAGACCAAAATTCGCGAAGACATGGAGAAGCGCGCCGCCATGGAGGCGGATCACCGTTTGCGAGCCGAGTTGATGTCCAAGCTTATCGAAGTTAATCCTTTTGAGGTCCCGCCGAGCATGGTGGACCACCAGACGAATCGGAGGCTGGAGACTGTGGTGCGCGACATGATCAGCAAAGGCGTAGATCCGCGCAACCAGGAAATGAATTGGGAGGGCGCGCGCGAAGAGTTGAAGGCCCAGGCGGAGGCGGACGTGCGCGGCTCGTTACTGCTCGAACGCATCGCTGACGAAGAGAAAATTAGCGTCTCAGATGATGAGGTCGAGGAGGAGATTCAGGCAATCGCGCGCAACTCAAAACAGCCGATAGCGCAAGTGCGTAGCGTCTTGACAAAGGATGGAGGCGAACGTAGCATCGCCGACAGATTGCGCAATCGTAAAGCGCTCGATCTTCTTGTTGAAAACGCCAGCGTTACAGATGAAGAGTGGCGAGAAGAAAAGCAGGAGCCAGAAGTAAGAACTCAGGAGTCAGAGTAGAATCGTAATGCGATGTTTTTCTTCTGACTCCTTTATTCTAACTTCTGGTTTCTCATTTTGAGAGGATTAAGTTAAATGGCTCTAGTCCCCATGGTGGTTGAACAAACGTCTCGCGGTGAACGCGCGTTTGATATTTTCTCGCGACTCCTCAAAGACAACATCATCTTCCTTGGCACTCCCATCGACGATCAAATCGCCAATCTGATCGTCGCTCAGCTTCTCTTCCTGGAAGCCGAAGATCCTGAGAAGGACATCAATATCTATATCAACTCTCCGGGCGGTTCGATCACTGCAGGCATGGCGATTTACGATACGATGCAATTCATCCGGCCTGATGTGACGACCATCTGTGTAGGACAATGTGCATCCATGGGCGCATTGCTGTTGACTGCCGGCGCCAAGGGTAAGCGTTTTGCATTGCCTAATTCGCGTATTTTGATCCATCAGCCCTCGGGCGGTTCGCAGGGCCAGGCCACCGACATCCGCATTCAGGCCGAAGAAATCCTGCGCATGCGTGAATTGACTTCTCAAATCATCGCCAAGCACACCGGACAATCGTTTGAAACTGTGGAACGCGACGTCGAGCGCGACAAAATAATGTCTGCTGCGCAGGCTAAAGATTATGGTTTAATAGACGAGGTTATCGCGCACCGCGAATAACTCGACACGCCCCGGACATTGGAGAGGTCTCAATGATTGCAAAAATGAAAGCCCGCGGTTTTAGCTGTTCATTTTGCGGGCGCTCAAAAGGTGAGGTCGCCAACATCGTCACCGGAACGCCACAACGCGGACCGGGCGTTCCCAAACAGATGATTGGCAAGAGCGCGTTTATTTGTAACGAGTGCGTGGAGCGCTACCACGAGATGGTTACGAGTCCGGAAGTTTCCCAACACGCCCCGGTTCTCACTAAGTAGGTTCGATCGAAGCTCGAAGGAGATCCCCTAAAGTTATGGTTAGACGAACCGACGACACGCTGCGATGTTCATTTTGTGGTAAGTCGCAGAATGAAGTTAAGAAACTCATTGCGGGTCCCACTGTCTACATTTGTAACGAATGCATCGACATCTGCAATGAGATCATCACTGACGATCAACAGGCTGAATCAGTAGCGACCCGTCCGCCGCTGCCGAAGCCCGGCGAGATCAAAAACTTTCTTGACGAATATGTGATCGGCCAGGATGAAACTAAGAAACGTCTGGCAGTCGCCGTCTACCAACATTACAAGAGAATCGAGCTGGGACGCCGGCGTTCAGACGTGGAGATCCAAAAGGCAAACATCCTTCTAATTGGTCCAACCGGAACAGGCAAAACCTTGCTGGCGCAAACGCTGGCGCGCATGCTCAGTGTTCCCTTCACCATTGTCGATGCCACTACGCTCACTGAAGCTGGTTACGTCGGCGAAGACGTCGAAAACATTATCCTCAAGTTGCTCCAGGCCGCGAATGGCGATGTAGAGCGCGCCCAGCAAGGGATTATTTATATCGATGAGATCGATAAGATTTGTCGTAAGGACGAGAATCCTTCCATCACCCGCGATGTTTCAGGTGAAGGCGTGCAGCAGGCCTTGTTGAAGATTCTAGAAGGCACAGTGGCTAATGTGCCGCCGCAGGGCGGACGCAAGCATCCGCATCAGGAGTTTTTTCCGATCGACACCGCCAACATCCTCTTTATTTGCGGTGGCGCTTTTGTCGGTCTCGAAAAGGTTATCGGCCGCCGGTTGCGCAACAAGTCGCTCGGATTCCAGGCCGAAGTCAAGAGTGGTTCGGCTCGTCACGCAGAGGCCCTCGGGGCAGTCCAGCCCGAGGATCTGATTCGCTTTGGTTTGATACCAGAGTTTGTCGGCCGCCTCCCCGTTTGCGGCGTGCTGCATGAACTCGACGAGGCTGCGCTGATCAAGATCCTGACGGAGCCGAAAAACGCCCTCGTGCGTCAATATCAGAAGAAGTTTGACTTCGATAACGTTAAACTCAAATTCACCGAAGATTCGTTAAAGGCAGTGGCTCGTCAGGCAGTGGAAAGGAAAGTTGGCGCACGCGGCCTAATGATGATCCTCGAAGAGCTGCTGCTCGACGCGATGTATACTTTGCCTTCGCAGAAGCGCGTCAAAGAGTTTGTAATTACCAGTGAGATGGTCGAACGCAAGCGCGCGATTCCCGGCGAGGGGTTGAGCGGCGTTGATGGTGCAGCAGCCTAACCGGATATGAGTAAAGCCGGCAGGGTAATTTTGGTTGGATCTATCATCGCAGCGGGATTTCTGCTAGTTGTCTGGTTTATCGGATTCCTCGGAGGCTTTGGTGGTAACTTAATCCACCTGTTGCTCGTCCTGGCTTTGGCGATTGGGGTGATTGGATCCGTAATCGGGATCGTAGTGATGATCGTTGGTAAGAAGCCCACTCATCCCTGAAGTAGCGCGAGCCGGGGAAATACCATACAATTAGACCTGTTATAAGAGGGCGAGACGGCAATCCAGGCGGCTCGCCCTTCGCGTAAATTTCGGAATAAATAATTTAGTCATAATCATGGAAGAATATTCAGATCGTGCGCCCGCCGACGTTGCCTGGTACCCAATGGTTCCGATTCGCGATGTCGTAATTTTCCCCTTCACTAAAGTCGCGTTCAAAATTGGTCGTCAGGGTTCGGTGCGCGCTCTCGAGCAGGCGCTAGCTGCTGATCGCACGATCTTTTTGGCCACTCAACACGATGCCACGGTTGATGAACCAACCCCTGATCAGATTTATGGCGTGGGAACTCTCGGCCGCATCCTGCAGTCGCAGAAGCAGGACAACGGTCAGATCAAAGTTGTCGTGGAAGGCCGCGAACGAGCAACCACGGTCCGGGTTGAAAATACTGATGGAGCTTTCATGGCTCTCGTCAAACGCGCACCGGTGGTTAACGAAGAAGGCGCCCGTCTGGATGCGCTGGTGCAGAAAATCGGTCAGTTAATAGAACAACACCTGCGACTCGCGTCCGAAACACAGACTGATGCATTACAGACCGCCCTGCGTAATCAGAATCCTTCACACCTCGCCGATGCTCTTGCTTCGCAATTGCGGATCACGGTTGAGGACAAGCAGGGGATCCTGGAGTTGTTCTCTTCCCAGGCTCGTCTGGCGCGCCTGATTGAATTGCTGGAGATCGAGATTGAGAAACGCCAGCTCGATCGTTCGATTCAAACGCGCGTCAAGCGGCAGATGGAGAAAGCCCAGAAAGAGTATTACCTCAACGAGCAAATCAAGGCGATCCACAAAGAATTGGGCCGCAAAGATGAAAAGGCTGAACTCGAGGAACTGAAGAAGAAGATTGAAGAAGTGGGCATGACCGAAGAGGCCAAACAGAAGGCCCTTCAGGAATTGCACCGGCTCGAGGCGATGCCGCCCATGTCCGCCGAAGGCACTGTTTCGCGCACCTACATCGACTGGTTGGTGAGTGTGCCCTGGAAGCAAAAGAGCAAGGAGATCAAGGACCTTGCTAGAGCGGAAGAAGTGCTCAACGAAGATCATTTTGGACTTGAGAAGATCAAGGAACGCATTCTCGAGTATCTTGCCGTCCGCCAGTTAGTGAAAAACCCCAAGGGTTCGATTCTCTGCTTCGTTGGCCCGCCGGGAGTTGGCAAAACGAGCCTGGGAAAATCGATTGCGCGAGCCACCGGTCGCAAGTTTGTCAGGCTGTCACTCGGTGGAGTTCGCGACGAAGCTGAGATTCGCGGCCATCGCCGGACTTACATCGGCGCGCTGCCCGGCCAGATCATTCAAATGATGAAGAAGGCGGGAACAGTGAATCCCGTGGTCTTGCTGGATGAGGTGGATAAACTTGGCGCCGACTTCCGCGGCGACCCGAGCTCGGCGTTGCTCGAAGTCCTTGATCCTGAGCAGAACCACACATTTCAGGACCACTATCTCGACGTGGAGTACGACCTTTCAAAGGTTTTCTTTATCGCCACGTCAAACGTGCTGCATACGATTCCACCGGCGCTTCAGGATCGCCTGGAGATTCTGCGCCTCTCCGGTTACACCGAAACTGAAAAACTCGAAATCGCGAAGCGGCATCTCGTGCCTAAGCAGGCTGAAGGCAACGGCCTGAAACCTGAACAGATTGATTTCACCGACGAAGGACTAATCGAACTTATTCGCCACTACACGCGCGAAGCAGGCGTTCGCAACCTCGAACGTGAAATTGGATCGTGTTTCCGTAAACTGGCGCGCCGTTTTGTTTCAGAAACTGTAGCTCCCAATTTTAAAGACACGATTGACGGTGCGCGCGTGCGCGAGATGCTCGGACCCATCAAGTTTCGTCAACAGGTCGTGGCCGCCGAGAGTGAAGTCGGGCTCGCGACCGGACTGGCCTGGACAGAAATCGGTGGAGAAGTTTTGCAGATTGAAGCAACTCTTACCAAAGGCCGCGGTGGCGTTATGCTGACCGGCAAGCTTGGCGATGTTATGCAGGAATCCGCTCAGGCCGCCTTGACCTGCATTAAGGCGCGTGCGGAACGCTTGTCGATCAATCTGGACTTCATTCGCAAGCGCGACTTGCACATTCACGTGCCTGAAGGTGCGATCCCCAAGGATGGCCCATCAGCCGGCATCACCATGGCTACGGCGATGGCTTCGGCTCTGACGCGTGCTGCCGTGAGAAAGAACGTGGCCATGACCGGAGAGATAACTCTGCGTGGTCGCGTGCTTCCGATTGGCGGCGTAAAGGAAAAGCTGCTGGCTGCCCATCGTTTTGGAATTGATACGATAATCTTGCCAAAAGATAACGAGAAGGATCTGCCCGACGTGCCGGAAGAGGTTCGTAACGCGCTCTGCATCAATCTGGTCGAAACGATTGATGAGGTGTTGGCGCTTGCACTCGAGGACGCGCTGCCGGCCGTGGCCGCACCGCCAGCTGAGGCCAAGGCGCCTCCGATCTGGACGACCGAGCCACCTTCGCACGGCATCCAAACAAGTTAACGACTACCTACGTCTGAGTATTGCTGCCCGCGGGTTGAGTTTCATCTTGTGTGCGTTCGCGTATGCGTCGCCGCTAAGATTGGGCCTGAACCTCGCTTACCTATTCCACCAACTAATCACCAAGGAGAGCGAAATGAGTAAACAACAAGATGCAGACCTGATCCTGAAACTCTATGACCTGAGGCGCGAAGCCGTAATGCGCGACGCTCGCAACTGGATGTGGACCTTTAACCCCACCAGCGCGCAGGACGTTATCGACACGCTGCTGGGTGAGCATAGCGGTCACTATCGTATGGTTCTCTCCTATTGGGAGATGGCTGCTGCGATGGTCAATAATGGCGCTATCGATGAGAAATTGTTCAACGAGTCAAACGGAGAGCACATCTTTGTCTACGCGAAGATTGAACCCATTATCGGTGAAATCCGCGCCTTGTTCGGCAGTCCTGACTTCCTGCTCAATCTCGAAACGCTTGTGAAACGGATCCCCGAAAGCGAACAAAAGATTGCCGCGATGAGGGAGCGTATGAAGAAGTTTGCCGAGCTGAGTGCCGAACGGGTAGCAAAGGGCCAGGCTGCGGGGCAGTCGTAAACAGCTAAAAAGGCCGCCGAATGATTGCGGGTCTTCGTCGGCTCTGGCCAATAATGAAAATTACGGGCACCGAGTTTCTTAAAAGCAGCTTTACCGACCAGGACTGGCCCATCGGATCTCTGCCGGAGATCGCTTTTATGGGCCGGTCCAACGTCGGAAAGTCGAGCCTGATTAATTCGCTGCTCGGAGTGAAAGGTCTGGCCCGCACGTCTTCCACTCCGGGCCGAACTCAGGCGCTAAACTTTTTTCTGATAAACCGGAAGTTTCGGTTTGTCGATCTTCCCGGTTTCGGTTACGCTCGCGTGCCTAAAGCAATTAAATCAACCTGGGGTGAAATGGTTTCGAGCTACCTTGCAAAGCGATCACAGCTTGTGCTATCAATTCACATCGTAGATTCGCGCCACGAACCCACAAAATTGGATTTACAGCTTCACGAATGGCTTGAGCACAGCGTCAAGCCTCGCTTAATTGTTGCCACAAAATCCGATAAGTTGTCTAAAAACGAGTTGAAATTAAGTTTGGGCCGCGCTAAGAGCGTGTTCAAGGAAGATCACGTAGTGACTTTTTCGGCTAAGACTGGAGCCGGACGCGATGAGGTCTGGCGCAAGATCGAAAATGCGCTGGCTGGTTTCAACCACTAGACTTGATTATCAGTTTCGGATAGATTGAACGCTTCCGCAAATCAACGTCGAGCGTCGAATGTCAATTCTCAACGCCCCCTTTTGTACATCTGAGTTTTTCTGAGAGGCGGGTTAATCGCGCCAGTTTGATATTCCTGCTCAACATTGAGATAAATTGCTGAACATCTTTGAAGAGAAACGTGTGGTAGCCTCGCGAATTGGAGAGGCCCGCGGATCCGCCGAAATCGGTTGTTCACTCCGCAACCTTTCCCTGTTTCCGAACCTCCAACCCAAAATTCCGGCCGCTAACTAATTCAGCAGGCCGATTAGGACAATAATTTAGGAACGAATGATATGGCACAGAGAACACGTTCACGCGCTTCCGGCGCTAACATCGAAGACGGCGAAGGAGACAACGGCGGCGCCAGCGTGGCGACTGCGGAAGCCCCGGAGACGGAAGGCCGAGAGAGCCGGGGAGAAGGCTTCCTCAACCTCGCAGATCTCAAGGAGATGTCGATCTCCAAGCTGACGAGCATCGCCAAGGGAATGGATGTGCCGGGGGCTACCGGCATGCGCAAGCAGGAGTTGATCTTCAAGGTGCTCGCCGCCCAGACAGAGAAGAGCGGACTGATCTTTTCCGAGGGCGTCTTGGAAACGTTACCCGACGGTTTCGGATTTCTGCGCGCACCTGAATACAACTACCTTCCCGGACCGGATGATATTTATGTGTCGCCGTCGCAAATTCGAAAGTTTGATCTGCGGACGGGCGACACAGTCAGTGGACAGATCCGACCGCCCAAGGAAGGCGAACGCTATTTCGCGCTTATCAAAGTTGAAGCTATCAACTTTGAATCTCCGGACCAGGCGCGGGAAAAAGTCTTTTTTGATAATTTGACCCCGCTCTATCCGGACGAGATGTTGCGGATGGAAGTGACGCCGGAAAATCTATCGGCGCGCGTTATCGATCTAGTAACTCCCCTCGGCAAAGGCCAGCGTGGCCTAATCGTTGCGCCGCCCAGAACCGGTAAGACGATGCTGCTGCAAACGATCGCCAACTCAGTCACCCAAAATCATCCGGAAGTAACGCTGATTGTTTTGCTGATTGACGAACGCCCTGAAGAAGTTACCGACATGCAGCGATCGGTTAACGGCGAAGTGATTTCGTCGACCTTTGATGAGCCGCCGACGCGTCACGTTCAGGTTGCCGATATGGTTATTGAAAAGGCCAAACGGCTGGTGGAGCACAAGCGCGATGTGGTTATCCTGTTGGATTCCATCACGCGTCTCGCTCGCGCGCATAATGCGGTCGTACCGCCGAGCGGCAAGATTCTTTCCGGCGGTATTGATTCAAATGCGCTGCAACGACCAAAGCGGTTCTTCGGCGCGGCCCGCAACATCGAAGAGGGCGGCTCGCTAACAATTATCGCAACGGCCCTGATCGATACTGGATCACGCATGGACGATGTAATTTTTGAAGAGTTCAAAGGTACCGGTAACTCTGAAATTCACCTGGACCGTCGACTTAGCGACAAGCGACTGTTCCCAGCTATCGACCTGCAACGTTCAGGAACGCGCAAAGAGGAACTGCTGCTCAGCAAGGAAGACCTCAGTCGTATCTGGGTGATGCGACGCGTTTTGAATCCGCTGTCTCCAGTTGAACAGATGGAAGTGGTGCTGGAGCGCCTCGAGAAGGCCAAGACCAACGCCGAGTTTCTTGCTTCCATGCAAAGCTAATTGAAAGGATGAGGGCGGAGGGATGAAGGATGAATCAATTCTTTTCTCTCCGTCCTGGTTTTTTTGGGAGTTGCTCCCTGACCTTTCTTCATTCATCCTTCCGCCTTCCTAATTCATCCTTTTTCTAATGCGTATCGCCCTGCTCTCATCCGAAGTTGTGCCCTTTGCCAAGACCGGCGGACTCGCTGACGTCGCGGGCGCGTTGCCGAAGGCACTGGGAAAGCATGGCGTCGATTGCCACATCGTTCTCCCGCTCTACAGCCAAATCGATCGCACTCTGCTAACAGGCGAGACCATTGAAGACGTTCCGGTCCAGTGGCGCGGTCAGATTCGCCCCACCCGTGTCTTCCAAAGCGATGCCGCCGGTGCGCCTGCCTATTTGATTGATGCCCCGGACTTCTTTTCAGAGAAATCCATCTACGGCCATGCAAACGATCACGAGCGCTTCGCTTTCTTTTCACGCGCTGCACTCGCACTTCTCAAACATCTCGACTGGCAGCCCGACGTAGTTCATGGCAACGATTGGCCCTGCGGCTACGCTATGATTGAACTACGCGCGCGTCGCCATTACGACGAATTCTTCAGAAACGTGAAGACGCTGTTCTCGATTCACAATCTCGCCTATCAAGGCGCATTCAGCTCGCGCGATCTTTGGTGGCTCGGCTTTGGCGAGAGTCCCGAAAAAGACGACTTTCTACTGAGTGGCAATGCTTCCGCGCTCAAGGCGGGACTAATTGCGGCTGACGCACTGTCTACCGTGAGCCGGCGCTACGCGCAAGAAATTCAGGGCGCAGACCAGGGCGCGGGTTTGGATTGGATTCTGCGCGCGCGGCGCGACCGGCTGGCTGGTATTACCAACGGCGTTGACTATGAGCTTTGGAACCCGGAGACGGACCCATACATCGCAGCGAACTTTACCTCCGCGGATCTTTTGGGAAAACGTGAATGCAAACTCGATCTGCTGCGGCGTTTTGGTTTGCCTCAGGAACCTGAACGCCCAATCATCGCGATCATTTCCCGTCTGGTGGCCCAGAAGGGTTACGATCTGATTCGTCAAACAGCCGGAGCGATTCTTGAAACCGGCGCGTTTTTTATTGCCCTCGGCGCAGGCGCAAAAGAGTACGAAGATTTTCTCCAACGCTGGCACGACAGCGCTCCGCACCGGGTGGGAATTTATAAGGGGTATGCCGGCGAGCCGCTTGCCCATCAAATCGAGGCAGGCGCCGACATGTTTCTTATGCCCTCCTATTACGAGCCGTGCGGATTGAATCAAATGTACAGCATGCGCTACGCAACTGTGCCGGTAGTCCGCGCTACCGGAGGACTCGACGACACTGTTTCAAACTTTGACCCGGCGCAAGGTACGGGCACTGGCTTCAAGTTTCGCGAGTATCATGCGGGAGCTATGCTTGATAAAATCAAGGAAGCCCTTTACTTTTATAACCGTCCTGCCGACTGGCGAAAGATACAATTGAACGGCATGTCCATGGACAACTCATGGGAGGCGGCCGCTCAGAATTACATTAAGCTTTACGAAGAAATAATTGCGCTTTAACGTTAATCGGCACGGCCGTGATAAGGAGAACCTAGATGAGCGAACACGTTACGGAAGTAAGCGACAGCAGCTTTGAAAAAGATGTCTTGCAGGCAGACCGGCCGGTGCTGGTGGATTTTTGGGCTGCCTGGTGCGCTCCCTGCCGTATGTTGGAGCCGACTGTGGCTGCGGTGGCCGAAAAGTTTGCGGCCAATGCGCGCGTAGTCAAGGTAAACGTTGACGACAATCCGGGAATTTCCCAGCGTTATGGGATCAAGGGTATTCCCACGTTGATTCTCTTCAAGGGCGGCGCGGAAGCAGAGCGAGTAGTCGGCGCTACCTCCAAAGAAGCAATTTCACGCATGATTGAGAAACATATCGCCGGCGCCGCCTCTGCGTAGGCTGACTGGGAATTGTGGCGCGAACGCTGAGTTAACGCTCGACTAGTTCGCGCCACTCGTGTGTTGTAATCGCTTGCTGACCTCTGAAATCTGACATCTGATCTCTGTTTTTCCATGTCCAAAATCATCGTTGTCATAGGAGCCCAGTGGGGCGACGAAGGGAAAGGCAAGATCGTTGATCTGCTTGCCGAACACTTCGATATCGTCGCCCGTTATCAGGGTGGACACAACGCCGGCCACTCGGTGCAGGTAGGAGACGAATCGTTTGTGCTGCACCTGCTGCCGTCGGGAATCGTCCATCGCGGTAAGATTTGCGTGCTGGGAAACGGCATGGTTATCGACCCGAAGGCGTTCTTTGTTGAGGCAGATCGGTTAACTGAACAAGGCATCGAGGTTTCGCCGGAGCGAGTCAAAATCAGTTCGCGAGCGCACCTGATACTTCCCTACCACCGGGCATTGGATCATACGAGCGAAGAACGACTGGGCAATGAAAAGGTTGGAACGACCTTACGTGGTATTGGCCCGGCTTACGAAGACAAAGCCGGACGGCGTGGGATTCGAACTGCGGATGCTCTCGTGCCGGAAGTCCTGCGTTCACGCATCGAACGAAACCTCGAAGACGCAAACCGGATCATCCAGGCTTATGGTGGCGAACCGCTCGACGCTGACGAAATCTTCAATGAGATGTCGCGCCTGACCGAACGCCTCGGCGCTTTTATCGGCGACACAACTCATTATTTGAATGTCGCCGCGAGTGAAGGTAAATCGATTCTGCTCGAAGGAGCGCAGGCGACGTTGCTCGACGTCGATCATGGGACCTATCCCTTCGTAACTTCATCCAACACGGTTGCTGGTGGCGCGATCATCGGCACGGGACTGGCGCCGAATCGGTTGACCGGTGTGCTCGGTATTGTCCGTACCTACACAACGCGCGTTGGTGAAGGTCCCTTCCCCACTGAAATGCTTGAGGGCGAAGCTGAGATGGGGCAGTTAATTCGAGAGCGGGGTCGAGAATATGGCGCCTCCACAGGTCGCCCGCGACGTTGCGGTTGGTTCGACGCCTTCGCCACGCGTTATGCAGCCGAAATCAACGGCTTCACTTCGGTCGCGCTCACCAAACTTGACGTGCTTGATGCGCTCGAAGAAATAAAAGTTTGCGTTGGTTACAAACTCGATGGACGAATGTGCGAATCGCTGCCGGCGGTGTCTCAGGATCTGCGACGCATCGAACCGGTTTACGAGACCTTGCCGGGATGGCAGACCTCAACCGTTGGTACGACAGAGCTGAGTGCTCTTCCGGCAAACGCGCGTCGGTATGTCGAGTTTTTGTCAGAGAAGATTGGCGTGGAAATCGGATTGGTTTCCACTGGTCCGGAACGCTCGCAAACGATCGTCGTCAAAGACTCGGCGCTGGGCCGTTGGCTGGAAGGCTAGTCCAATGTCCAAAGTCTGATTTGTTCAATCACTCTTAGCGGATACAACTTTGAAGTGCGACAAAACATTTGTTGCGCTTAGCCCCATAAGGGGCGAGATGTTTATAGCCGGGCCGGTCGTTTTCTATCCCGCTCCGTAGGAGCGAAATCCTCAGTTATAGTTCAGAAGCTATAAACATCTCGCTCCGCTGGAGCGAAAACGAATTCCGCTGTTGCACTTCTAAGTTGAATTCACTTTTCATTATCGACGAGGGTTTTGTTTTGACTTTGGACATTGGACTTCGTCGGGTAGAATGCCGTCACCGTGTTTTAAGTGGGCCGATAGCTCAGTCGGTAGAGCAACTGGCTTTTAACCAGTGGGTCGCAGGTTCGAGTCCTGCTCGGCTCACCACCTTCTTAATTCTGAATTGTCCTTACACTCAACCTTACTACCGGTCTGCTCATGATCGCGTCGTCCTTTAGGCTAACTGGCCGGCAGAGTTATAATCTGGCTTCCCCAATTTCGTGCCCCCTGATCAAAACACAAAAAAGAGAGAGGACTCTCATGCCCAGGGTAACCGCACTCAACGTGAATGGAAAAAGGAAAACCGTCGATGTTGATGCCGGCATAAGTTTGCTGAGTGTCTTGCGCGACAACCTCGACCTAACCGGGACTAAATACGGATGCGGTGAAGGACGATGCGGCGCTTGCACCGTATTAGTGGACGGTCAGCTAACACGATCCTGTGTTACCCCAGTTGGTCGAGCGGCAGGCAAGCAAATTACCACCATCGAAGGCCTCGCAAAAGATGGAAAGCTGCATCCGCTGCAGGAAGCATTCATCAAAGCTGATGCTATGCAATGCGCCTTTTGTACTTCGGGAATGATCATGGCAGCCAGCGCGCTGCTCAGCAAGAATGCGCGGCCGAGCCGCGATGAAATCATCAGCGGCATGAATCGCAACATATGCCGTTGCGCCATATATCAGCGAATCATCGAAGCGATTCAGATTGCCTCGTCCGGGACCGCCAACCGCAAGGAGGTGTCGGGATGATCGACGATCGAGAAGCAACAGATTTCATTGAGGCTGAGCGCTACGAACTATTCGTAGCACCGGGCTACAACTTCCATTTCGATCGTCGTGAGTTCATCAAGACTTTCGGTGTCGGCATTCTCTTCGTGGTCCCTTTAACTCGTGCTTTCTCTCAACAACAGGATGAATCTGGCCGGGGCGGATTCAACAGCACCTTGCCGAGCGATATCGGCGCCTGGATTCACATCGATGAAAAGGGTGTCGTCACAGCCTTCACGGGAAAAGTTGAATTCGGGCAAAACATCCGGACATCACTGACCCAGGCGGTCGCTGAAGAACTGCATGTCCCGGTGGGATCGGTTCGCGTCGTAATGGGTGATACCGAGCTTGTCCCGTTCGATATGGGAACGTTTGGCAGCCGGACGACCCCGACGATGGCGCCACAACTTCGCAAGGCGGCGGCGGCGGCGCGTGAAATGTTGATCGTCATGGCAGCGGAAGAGTTGAAACTTCAGCCCGGCGAGCTGCGAATCGTTGACGCGGTCTTTGTAAATCACGATAAGTCAAAAACTCTGACACTCGCGGAGGTCGCCAGGGGCCGTAAGCTCGTTAAAGTAATTCCTGAAAATATTGCAGTCACTAAAGCTGTGGATTGGACGATTGCCGGTAAATCGTTGACTAAAGTCGACGCCGGCGATTTTGTTACCGGCAGGCATCGCTACACGTCCGATATCAAGCGCGAAGGTATGCTTTACGGAAAGATCCTTCGTCCCACGACGCTTAATGCCACGTTGCGATCAGCGAACACGAAGGCCGCCGAAACGATTCGCGGCGTGAAGGTTGTGGTTGACGGAAACTTCATTGGCGTGGCTGCGCCCGACCAACAGACTGCTACCAGAGCGGCAAGTCTCATTGCCGTTGATTGGCAGTCGACGGCCCAGCCTTCAAATGCAGAATTATTCGATCTCCTGCGAAAACCCGCTCCGGCCCCGGAACGACGCCGCGGAGGAGGTGAAGGCCGTGGGCGGGCCTCCGGTCCGCAGGGATCGATCACCGACGGTTTGGCGATGGCTGATAAGAAGCTTGCGCAGACTTACACGGTGGAGTACATCGCGCACGCACCGCTCGAGCCGCGGGCAGCCGTAGCGGAATGGAACGGCGACAAGTTGACCGTCTGGACGGGCACGCAGAGGCCCTTTGGCGTTCGCGGCGAACTGGCCGAGGCGTTCCACATTTCCGAAGACAAGGTGCGCGTCATCGTTGTTGATACGGGCTCAGGCTATGGCGGTAAGCATACAGGGGAATGCGCGGTTGAAGCGGCCCGCCTGGCCCATGCGGCCGGCAAACCGGTCAAGCTCGTGTGGACGCGCGAAGAAGAATTCACCTGGGCTTACTTCCGGCCGGCCGGAGTGATTAACATAAAGAGTGGAGTTAAATCGGACGGCACGATCACCGCGTGGGAGTTTCACAACTACAATTCGGGCAGCTCCGGCATTCAGATTAAATACGACATCCCAAACCACGACATTCGCTTTCATCAGTCAAACTCACCGCTGCGCCAGGGTTCGTATCGCGGTCTCGCAGCCACCGCAAATCACTTCGCGCGCGAGAGTCATCTGGACGAATTGGCTGACGCCGTGAAACTGGATCCCCTGGAATTTCGTCTGAAGAACATCAAGGACGAAAGAATGCGTGACGTGCTCCAGGCCGCCGCTAAAGCGTTCGGTTGGGGCAAGTTGAAACCTGTAAACGGCCGAGGTTTTGGCTTGGCCTGCGGCTTTGAGAAAGGCGGCTACATCGCGACCTGTGCCGAAATTACGATTGAGAAAGTGCCTAGAGACAAGAACAAGGCCAGGGTCAGGATCGTGCGGGTCGTGGAAGCATTCGAATGCGGCGCGGTCGTGAATCCGCTTCACCTGCAGAACCAGATCGAAGGCGCAATCGTGCAGGCGGTTGGCGGCGCGTTATTCGAAGCGATCCGGTTTGCGAACGGTAAGATTCTCAATGCGCGCTTCGCAGACTACCGGCTGCCACGCTTCAGCGATACGCCTTTGATCGAAGTCGTTCTGGTGGATCGCAAGGACCTTCCGTCGGCGGGCGCTGGTGAAACACCGATTGTCGGACTCGCACCGGCGGTTGCTAACGCGATCTTCAACGCGACAGGTATACGGCTGAGGTCACTCCCGCTTGCCCCAAAAGGTATTTCATTGGTGAGTGCTTGAGGCCGAATGCACTTCCTCAGCGCCGACTGTTCTCTGACCTTTGACCTCTGTTTTTATGGGTCGCAGGTGGAGTCTGTCTTTCGCTCCGTTAGGATCGAAATGTTTATAGCGCTCTATAACCCTAAAAGGATGTCGCCTCTCGGAAGTGGCCCCTTCCGAGAGGCGAAAAGATTTTCAGACGGTCACGGGGCTATAAACATTTCGTCCCTACGGGACGTTCTTCTGAGTCCGACTGACCAATCTACCAGTACGGAGATTAAGATGGGTTCTTCGTGCGCCGCGCATAATATAAATTTTGAAGAACCTGTGATAGATTCTGACTCACTGGCTTGAGTGTTCTAGCGTTGTTTGTAAAGGTAAAGGTATCAATAGAGCAATTGTAGCGGGGCTACCCTGGCCGCCGCATTTAACGAGTGGGTCGCAAATTCGAGTCCTGCTCGGCTCACCACTACAAATCGACCTGAGGAAGCAGTCAACTCGGGCTGCCCTTTCCCTTTTATGCTTACCAGAACTCGACTAGCCGAAATGATCCAAAGTCTGTGAACGTTGAATTGCAGGCGAATCTAACTTAGAAAACCGAGGTGCTTGCATGCGCAAATTCACAGCGTTCAATCGTGCCGCTCACTGGGCCAAAGTCACTTTCCTGCTGCTATTCCTAAGCGTTGGTTTCATTGCCTTTAAGCCCCATCAATCTGGCGCGTCTGAGAACACCAATCCCGAGCCGGCCTTGCTATCGATTCTGCAACAGGAGCTGGACCGGGCGATGATTGCTCTAGGCAAGGCTGACCCAGCGGCCTACTTCATCAGCTATTCAGTGACGGAAGTTGTCGGTTCAGCGATCATTGCGAATAACGGCGCCATAACGAGCGCGCCAAGACGGCGCGAGCGAGTCGCAAGTATCTCCGTACGCGTTGGCAGCCGGGATTTCGATAACACGCACGGCGGCAATCGTTTTGCCTCCCTGAGTATCAACATTCCGCTCGAAGATCAGCCCGACGCCATCGCGCGCGACCTTTGGCTTAACACCGATCGCCTTTACAAGAGATCGGCGCAAACCTACCAGGGAGTGAAGACCAACACGAAAGTGCAGGCGGCAGAGGAAGACTCTTCGCCGGATTTTTCGACCGAAAAACCATCAATTGCTATCGGAGCGCGCGCCGTTCCAATCAAGTATGACCAGCAGGATTGGGAGAATAAGCTGCGTCGTTATTCGGCGATCTTCAACAAGTATCCCGAAATCGAATCGTCCACCCTGCTCCTTCTTGCTGATGAGCCGACGAAATACTTCGTCTCGTCTGAAGGCGGACGCGTCGTTACCTCACGGCCGCTGATTCGCATTATCGCGGTTGCCACCACGCATGCCGACGACGGAATGGAACTCGCACGAGCGGAAACGTTTGAGGCATCGAGCATCGAAAAGCTCCCGCCGGAACAGGAGATCATCGCCAGGATCGAGAAGATCGCGATCGACCTCAAGCAACTTAGAACCGCACCTGTCGTCGAACCGTTCAGCGGACCCGCTTTGCTGTCAGGCCGCGCGGCCGCTGTCTTCTTTCACGAAGTAGTGGGCCATCGCCTGGAAGGACAGCGACAACGCGGGTCCGACGAGGGCCAAACATTCACCAAGAAAATCAATCAGTCTGTACTGCCTTCGTTCCTCAGCGTCGAAGACGACCCGACGCTGCGAACAATCGAGGGGGTGGAACTGAGCGGCAGATACGATTATGACGAAGAAGGCCGCCCGGGCGAGCGGGTGGAACTGATTACTAACGGCATTCTGAAACAGTTTCTGATGTCGCGCCTCCCGGTCAAAGGTTTTATGCGCTCGAACGGTCACGGCCGCGCGCAAGTTGGAATGAGCCCGGCGGGCCGCCAGGGAAACCTGATCATACGCTCGTCCAATTCGGTGCCGGACAGCAAACTGCGGGTCCAGTTAATCGCAGAGATCAAAAAGCAGAAGAAGCCTTACGGTTTGTACTTCGAAGACATCGCCGGCGGCTTCACCATGACTATGCGCGGCATGCCGCAGTCGTTTCAGGTCAGGCCGCTGATGGTTTGGCGAGTTTACCCGGATGGACGTCCCGATGAACTGGTTCGTGGGGTTGACATCATTGGCACGCCGCTGACTGCGCTGGGTCGGATCATGCTGACGGGTCAGAAGCTGCAAGTCTTCAATGGCGAATGCGGCGCCGAATCGGGCCTCGTCCCAGTGTCCGCGGCCGCTCCCGCCATGCTTTTCTCTGAGATTGAAGTTCAGAAAACTGCGCAGGGGCGTAATCGACCGCCAATTCTGCCGCCGCCTGGATTCGAGGCGCTGCCGTCTCAGGCTGCGCCCACCACCAAACAGGAGAGACGCTGATGTTCGCCCGCCTGATGTGCATTCCCTTTTTGCTGGGCTGCTTTGCATTTGCCACTGTGGCACAGCACGGCGCAGGCGATGGCTCCAGTACCGTCTCCGCAATCGACCACAAGGACCCACTGCTGCGCGCCATGTTGACGGAACTCAAACGCTCGCAGCAGAAACTGCAACTGGGTGAATTTCAGCGGCCCTACTACATCGAATACCAACTGTTTGAGGTATCGGATTACGTCGCTAACGCCAGACTAGGCGCGTTGGTTCAGGATCGATCCAGCTTAAGCCGTTTCGTCCACGTGGTTGTCCGAATCGGCGATTACAAGCGCGACAGTTTTTTCCGCGAAGGCACCGGGGCGGTCGAGGTCATGCCGATCGAGAACAATGAGTTGGCACTGCGGCGCCAGTTATGGCTCGCTACCGACAAGGCGTATAAGGTCGCACTCACTGGTTTGACCGCGAAAGAGCAGATGCTAAAAAACCTGGTAGCCGATAGCACGATGCCCGACGACTTTTCTCGAGAGCAACCGGTCGATTCGGTCCTGGAATTGCCAAGACTCGAAGCGCAGGTGGATAGATGGAAGCAAATTGTGCGCTCTACGTCCGATCTATTTCGTGCCGATGCCGCACTCGACTATTCAATGGCCGGTCTGCAATTTCGGATCGTGAATCGCTACTACGTGAACACCGAAGGAACCGTTACCCGCCACGGTAACGAAGCATACAACGTTATGTTTGCGGGAAGCGGCCCGGCGCCGGATGGAACGCGGCTCGATCGCAGCCATGCCTATTTCGTCAGCAAGGCGAACGAACTGCCGACGCCCGAAGACGTCGTGCTTGAAACCCGTAAACGTATCGCGAGTTTTGAGCTGCTGCGCAAAGCACCGATCGTCGAAGACGACTATCAGGGGCCAGTGCTGCTTTCCGCCGATGCTGCCACCGCCGTGTTTGAAAGTCTGTTTGTGCCTAACATTCTGGGCAATCGACCTACGCCCGGGAGTTCAGCGCGGGTGAGCGGCGAATATGCTTCCTACTACAAGCGTCGCGTGCTGCCGGACTTTTTCACGGTTGTAGACGACCCGCGGCCGCAGAAGCTTGATGGGTTAACGCTTCTCGGCAGTTACTCAGTTGACGATCAAGGGGTGAAGGCTGAGCCGATTACTGTGGTCGACCAGGGGATTTTGGTAAATTACCTTTTGGGACGTGAGCCAATTCGCGACTTCGCGCATTCCAACGGCCGCGGCCGCAGAGGCCTCCAGGGTTCGCCGGGACCGCAGATTTCAAATTTGATTTTCAAAGCCGCTAACGGAGTTTCGTTTGAGGAACTAAAGCGGAAGCTGATCCAGATGTGTCGTGATCAGGGCCGGCCTTACGGTTACTATGTTGAGACGACGGGCCCGGGCCTGGCGCCTCGACTGCTGTGGCGCGTCTATGTTAGCGATGGTCGTATGGAGCTGGTCCGCGGTGCCGTCTTTGACGGAATTGATACGCGCACGTTGCGTACCGACATCATTGCCGCAGGCAACGATCGATATATCCACAACATGCCCGAACCCTTGCCCAGATCTATCGTCGCACCCTCGCTGTTGTTTGAGGATCTGGAGATCAAGCGCGCCGAGACTTCACGCGAAAAGCCGCCCGAATATCCGGCACCCCAGCTAGGTCCACAACGTCGTATCGACCAGGCCCCCTGAATTCGACCGCCGGTTCAGGATTGTCGCATCTGGAATTATCATTGAGGCTCTGGACTCTGGAATGCCGCGCGTTCAGTACTCGGCTCCGCGCGTAGGTCCTAGATAAAAACGCGATGGTGTGAAAACATATTGTGTCCCGTTAAATTCGAGGAGCGACACGAATGATCTGAAGGGGAACACCAATGAAAAGAAAACTAAGTTCAACCTGGCGTTGGCCAGGGGTGGCGTTGGTATTGACGCTTGTGACGGCCGGCTCGGTTTTCGCGCATCATGGCTGGAGCCACTATGACGCGAGTAAGACGCTCAACTTCACTGGCGTGATCCGGGAATCGAGCTATGCCAACCCGCATGGGCTCATACGGCTTCAGGTGGACGGCAACGGAAAGACCTGGCACGTCGTGCTGGCGCCACCGTCGCGGATGAGCAGCCGGGGACTTTCGAAAAACATGGTTAAAGTAGGCGCCACCGCTACGGTGGTCGGCTACCCGCACAAGCAAAAAGCTGATGAGATGCGCGCCGAGCGCATCACCATCGATGGCAAGACAACAGAGTTGCGCTAATGCAAGCGGCGTCAAACGGCACCTTATTGCAGGGATGGTTTCAGTGGTTGGAAAACAGTAGTCTTGCGACAACGGTGCGCGAGTCTGCATATCTATATCCAGCCGTGGAAACCGTGCACATCATCGGCTTCGTCCTACTAGTAGGCGGGGCAGCGATGTTTGATCTCAGGTTGCTCGGCGCTACGCGTGGTTTACCGGTCATAGACACTGCGCGGCATCTACTATCGTGGTCTCGTGCCAGCCTGCTGGTTGTTGTGCCTTCCGGGCTGCTGTTGTTTATCAGCAACGCCACAACGTTGTCGATTAACCCGGCCTTCAGGTTGAAGCTGGTGCTCCTCGCCGCCGCGGGTGCGAACGCTTATATATTTCACCGTTGGCCCTTCAAGACGGTCACGGTGTGGAACCGGGAGGTCGCCGCACCGGCGGTCGCCAAAATCTCGGCCGCCGTCTCGCTCGTACTTTGGACGGGCGTCATCACTTGCGGACGCTTCATCGCATACTTCTAAGCCTAAAACCTCTTCAAACCGTTTTCGACAAGCCGAAGTAGCCGTTCACCCCCTAACGATAACAGCCTCTTAATCATGCCTGGATTTAGCCGCGCTCGCTGGGCCGAAGCTTGTCGACACCGGTAGCAGTGCCGGCGAATATTTACTCTCGACAGCGTCCTCCAATCGTGATAAAAGCGCAGTCCTCCGACGCAATTCTGGCGCTTACCTCGAGTCGAGTCGTGACTCAGTAAGTAAGCATTCTTCAATCTCGATCCCCCGACAGCGCTGCAAAACTGCCTTGATGGCTGGCCGCGAATAAACCTCTTGCAGATGCGCAGCATAGGGCGCAATCCCGACTATTAGCCGTTGTTTGGTATTCACAACCGGAACTGCCTAAGAATTCAGGGAGATCACATGCCGAATAAAAAGATCCCGAGTGCCGGCTCGAAAGGCGCAAAGACACCTCCCGCAAAGACCTCTAAGAACGCAGCAACAAGGAAGGCTGTGGTCCAACCCGCAAAGTCGACGCGTGCCCAAAAAAAAAGGGCAGCCGAGTTCACTGGGCTTTCGACCGACGTGCAAGTGGGAACGGTCGGTAGCCTGGGCCACATTTTGGTCAACGTAGACAAACTCGCCAAGCCGAAGTTGCGTGTCTCGTGTGTGCGTCCTGATGATCTACTCGTCTGCGATTTTATTTTCGAGAACCTGATCCTTGAGCGCGAGGGGGAGGGTGCGCCGAAGCTGGTCCGCTCAAATCCTGATGCGTCAGCCACGCTGGTGGTTGAGTTCCCGCCGCAGAGCTTCGGCGAACAAGCGTTTTTGGATAAGACAGGCGAAAGCATACCGAGCACTCCTCCTGAAGAGTTTCCAGAGAAATCGGACGCCATCGACCCGCAAAACGTGAAGCCGCAAGGCGACGTTGCCGAGAAGCTGCCGCCAATGCCAAGCGCGAAGATTCGGATGTCGGGTCCCAGTCGGATCGCCTTCACCATGCCGGCCAGAACCGAGTTGCCCTTCACCATCGAAGCAATCCTCGATGCGTGCCGGAAATGGCCCATGAGATTCAACGTAAACGCTACAGGCGATCCACTACGCCAGGAACTTCTAACGGAATTTGGCCACCGCGATCGCTGGCTGACCGGTGTAGTCGAGTCAGAAAGCTGGTCGCGAACCGGTCAGGGACTCATAGAGGTAATAGGCGAGCATCACAAACGATCGATTGCGGGTGCTGCGCGTCGTCTGGCTCGCCAAACTATCGAGGCGATCCGATCCCGACCGACAGCGGCAACAAAGAAGGCATTAAGCCGCGCCTTCGACGAAGAGCTGGATATTCTGGCGCAAAGATCGAGGACGTTAAGTGAACCTGGTCGACGTGAAATTGCCGGGGCGGCCCTGGCAATGATGACGACTGAAGCCTTAGCGGGTGTCACACTGGACCGCGCTGTTTTTGATGTCTTTGACAAATTGCCGTTCCTGCCGATGCTCTTCGCTCCTTATGAGCCGCCTCCTAATGTCACTGCCCTGGAACTTCCCTACCGTTTAATTATTTCTCCGGTGCCAAGTTCCCGTTGGCATCATGGCACGGTGCCCGTGGTTCACAATGGACGTACCGAACTGTGGCACACCCGACTCACGAGCAATGACAAAGACAAAGGCCCCGATGGTCCAACCAGGATCCGAGCACTGTGGTCACCTGACTACATAGTCCCAAACATCATCGATAAGGTGAATAATAATTTGCCGTTTCGCATGAGTCTTGACCCGCTCGATCGCAAAATGCTCGTTCGTCTTACTGCTGGATTCCAGGAGGAGGCGGGCAATCCGCCGGTACCCTACCGCCCGCTCACGGTGGGCGCGCGGCGGCTCTCGCTATCATCATTGGGGGCGCTGCTGGATGCGGAGGGAAGTTGGGCGCCGCCAGTGCCGGACGGGGTGGGGCTGCAACAATGGCGGCACCTCGCGACGCTGGGTCGTGACCATTACGTGCGCGTGGTCTATCGCGGATTCCTGATGCCGTTAGGTCACGCCGCCTCGCTCGTGAAAGTTACCGAGCGCAAGTTTGAGTTCCTCCTGGATGCCCAGGGCAATCCTACGAGCAATCGCGTGGCTGTGTTGCGACAGCGGTTTTACATCATCGTTCGCGAGCGGGTGAAGAGCTACACCGGCACGGGCCATGAATTTGAGGGACGAAACTTTCCGTTTACGTCGGTCGAAATTCTCACCCGGGTAACGCCCAGCCTGGTGGCGCCAGACAAACCGGAATGCAAACTCTTCGACCCGGAGAACATTATTTACAACGGCGCCACCGGTGTCCCGCGGCGCGCCTGTTTCTGGCCCATGATCAATGCGACCAATAATTTCATGTTTCAGATCGCAGCCACAGATCGTGCCGGCGACTGTGTCTCGTTTGCGACGCCGCTACTTTTTGTCGGCGTCGAAGCCAACGAGCACGAGAGCGCGCAGATCATGCAGCAGATCATTCTGCGCTATGACGCGGAGTCTCCGAACCCACGCCGTTTTGCCTTTATCGGCGGCGCCTCGGTTTGTTACGCACCCGTCGACCCCGACGCCAAGGGCGACACACGTTGTCCCACCACGCACTTGATATTTCGCGCCGCCCCGATGTTGGCCTGGTTCAAGACCAATTTCAAAGAGCAACCGCAGTTTTATCCGGAGGCTGAAGAGGGTAATGTCGGCATTACGGCAATGCGCAGGCTCCTGCAAAAACCGGATGTCAACGTAACCGTTAAGTATGCAGAGGCTTACGTAAAACCACCGGGAGGTTTCGGCGCCACCAATCCGGGCGAAGTTTTTTTGACATTGAAAACTCCTCTCAAGCTCGAGTTTGGGGATCAGCAGAAGAGTGACGCCATCGGAGGAATCGCAACACCCTCCATGACAATCCTGGGCCTGTCGCGCGTCATGGGCCCAGTCTCGTCGAAGGCTCCAACTGGTTCCGAGACCGCCGACTCCAAGCTCCAGAAGATTGTCGACAACGAGTTTGACCCGATCGACTTTTTCCCCGACGCGAAAATCCTTGGCGGCGTCAACCTTAAGGACGTCCTGGAAAAGGTCACAACTGGGCTCGCTGGGCCAAGCGTCCCCAAACTTCTCAGCAGAGAGGTCGACGGCCGCGTTGAGGCCAGCTTTGATTGGACGACGACGGAGGTAAAGGAAGACCCTGCCGGGTTGTTCGTCCCTCACTATCAGGCTCAAACGAAGTTAACGATGCAGGGTGTAGTCAGTGCCCCGCTCGACGGCTCGGCAGCGCCAACCTTCAACGTGGCCGCGACGCTCGATCACTTCAGAGTAAATCTATTCGGTTTTGTTACCCTCTGGTTCGACAGGCTGAAATTTGCAGCTCAGACTGGCGCCAAGCCTGATGTCTCAGTAGATCTCCATCCCGGCGATCGCATGATTGAGTTTGGTGGGCCGCTGGAGTTTGTAAACGAACTCAGAAAGATCATTCCATCGGACGGCTTCAGCGATCCACCCGCGCTATCGGTCACGCCCAGCGGCATCAGCGCCAGCTACTCAGTCAATATCCCATCTTTGGCCGTCGGGATTCTGGCCCTTGAACATTTATCCGTCGGCGCCGGTTTTCTGCTGCCGTTTGACGCGCGGCCGGCAGAGGTCCGATTCAACTTCGCCGAACGCCAGCGCCCTTTCAGTCTAACTGTCTCCCTTCTCGGTGGTGGCGGTTTTTTTGCTATCGGCATCGGAACGGAAGGAGTTAGGGAAATCGAGGCCGCGCTGGAATTCGGCGCGGCGCTTTCGATCAGCCTGGGCGTTGCCAGCGGCAGTGTCGAGATCAAAGCGGGCATCTATTTTCACTGGAAAACGCAGACCGTGGAACTCGCCGGCTATGTCCGGCTGCACGGCGAGCTCTCCGTGCTGGGACTTATCTCGGCATCGCTCACGTTTAATCTCCAATTGGCCTACCTCAAAGAAAACGGCCGGTCAGTGGTTTGGGGTGAAGCGAGCATTGAGGTCGAGATCGACATCCTGTTTCTTAGTTTCAGTGTTTCGGTGAGTTGCCGGCGGGAGTTTGGCGGATCCGATGGTGACCCCAAATTCGCTCAACTGATTACCGACCAATCCACCTGGGACGACTACTGCGAAGCATTCGCGGCGGAGGCTGCCTGACATGGCCCAACAAACAATCATTTGGACCGCGCTCCCTAATGGCTACAGCGACGACGGCGGGTCGTTGCGCATTTCAATCCTGGTCTCGCCCCGACTCGAACCCGATGCCGACGAGCGTTTGAAGAGCTTTCCTGATTTCATGGATTGGCCTGCGACTCTCGATCAATGCACGTTTAATCTCCGCTTCGGCGCTGGCCCCATCGTGAGGGTTGCCGGAAACGATCGAGAAGGTCCGCTGCGAGTTGACGATCGGATTGGTTTAGCGAACTCAACAGTGTGGCGCGCTCTCTTCCCCGCGGAAACTCCCGTCCAGGGATTTCAGTGGCGGGATCTGACCAATCACAAAGTGCTTTCGTTCCCTGCTGCTGAGATGGATGCTCTGGTGCGCGGGCTTTACTCGCGGCTTGCCGCCATGGCATCGGATCAGTTACCGACGGCGGCAACATTCCTCGGCGATCCGCAATGGCGTGAGTTGCTCGGCGCCGTCACGAAAAACGATCGCGCTTTTACTAATCCCAGGACAGGAATTCGGGATACTAATAAACAATTCACCGCTTTCAAGGACGGGGCCTTTCAAGGCGACTCGTTGAACTCGCGCCTGGCACGCTTTCAGCTTTTTCACACACCTCCTTCGAAGGCGCAGCCTAGAAAAGACAAGGCCCGCCCGGGTGATCCAAAACGCACGGCTGAATGGCTGGCTTACGAACAAGTGCCAATGCCGAAGGCCGTCGATCTGGAGAAAGAGTTTCACTTCCACAAGATCGTGGCAGCCATGAACCAGTATCCAACCCTCCTCCGCGAGTTGGGCCTTGTCATTGACCTCCTCGTCCGCAGGGATGCGTTTACTCCTTCGGCAGCCGCCCTGCTCTCGGTCGAAGTCGAACTTCCGCCGGGTTCGGAAGACGTCGTGCGTGTGCCGGATGCTTCGCCGCGCACTCGCACCCTACTCGCTGAAACGCGATTCCAACCCGTACCGCGCGCGATCCCCGCCGGCCAGGCTGGCTTCAAGGTCGCGAATGGTTTGTTGGAAATTGATCCGCAATCCTTCGCGCTGCTTCAGGCAGATGTGGATGGCTCAGGTCTGAAAGTCATGAGCTTCGCCGAATCGTTATTGATGCAGGACGACTCATTGGCGACTAATCAAATCGAACCTGTCACTAAGAAACCGCGAGAACTGGGCGCCCCGTCGTTACGCAATGCGGGGCTTATGCTCGTCCACCGAAGGCGTGGTGAATTGCTCGAAGCAACGATCAAGCGGCAAAACGACTTCAATAGCGCGCTGCCGGTAAAGCCCATCATGTTTGCCCAGGACCTGATCCGCGGCTATCGCATAGACATTTGGGACGATGTAACCGGGCAATGGCATTCGCTTTGCCAACGCCAGGCAATCTACAACATTGACAGCGGTACGGTAATCATCGATGTGCCTGCAGAAGAAGGCACCGTCAGACTCGCCGCCACCACTTCGCGCGATGAGAACAGCAATCCTGACGTCATCTGGCTTCACGAGACCCTCGTCTCATGGGCCGGCTGGAGCCTGTGTGCTCCGCCTCCGGGAAAAACCATTCATCATCAAACTTCGGCGCCTGATCCCGATGATCCGAATAAAGAGATCGTGGTTCATGAAGATCCGGTGGGGGAACCGGAGGCGGAGGTGCCGCCGGGGCTGCGGTTGGAGAGTTCGTTCAGACCCTTGCCTGGGACCCTACCAAGATTGCGATACGGCCGGAGGTACAGGATTCGCGCGCGGGCTGTTGATCTTGCCGGCAACTCGCTCGTCCCGCAGGCGAATGATTTCGGCTCTGAGGGTCCTCAAACCAATGCGCAGCCATATCTGCGTTTCGACCCGATTTCTGCGCCTTCAATTGCTCTGGTCAAAAGAAGTCCGGAATCGACCGAAACCCCGGCTGAAGGTGAATCGATGGAGCGCATGGCGGTGCGCAGTCTGAACGACACGCCCGACTTAAACTCGGTGCCGACTACTCAGCGAACGCGTCGCTTCGCCGTTCCCAGCCGCACCACTCATCGCGAAGCAGAACAACACGGAATGCTGGATCGAGGTGGGATAGTTGACCCTGCGTTCTACACGATGTTGAGCCGGCAGGACAATTCACTCGAAAGGGAAACGGTCGAAAGCCCCGCGCCTCTCACGCGTGCACCCGCCGGCGACTTACCAGGTCCGATCATTGGACCAGGACCAGGTTTGGATGGTGAGCCAAAGCGCCTTTCTCCTCCAGCCAAAACGACTTATGCCGTCCTGCTTGAGGATGCTCCGCTGCCTTATCTTCCCGACCCGCTTGCCGTGGAAATTGCCGCACGCATCCTGGATCACCCGACTTTTCCAGCTGACCAAATTATCAGGATTCCCTTTTACGCAGGCACACAATGGCCGGAAGCCCTGCCCTTCAAAATAGAGATTTATGAGAACCCGGCGGACACCCCGCGCTACGACGAGGCCTCGCGCAGGTTGCTTATCCCACTCCCGAAAGCCGTGCGAGCCACTCTACGTCTTAGCGTGATGCCAAACCGCACGGCATTGAGCCTCCTCGGCGTTTGGAACTGGCTCACGCCCGCGCAGCAAACGCAGCAAACAATCGTAGTAAACGGTCAAACAACCACGCGGGAACGACTGGCTCGTAACGGACAACACTGGATGCTGACGCCATGGCGGAACATCGAACTGGTGCATGCCGTCCAGCGCCCGCTTATTACTCCGGCGCTGATCAATCTTCAAATCGAGCGGCGCAACGGCCAGACAGTTGCGCAACCACTCTTTAGCGCCACTTGCAGTATTGCCAGCACTGATCGCGTCGACCTGCGTGCCAATTGGAACGAACCCTTTGACGACGGACCCGGAAAGCCAGTGGGTAACCACGCGCGCATCGACCACGCGTTTTCGATGAAGATCACAGAACCTAAAGACTATAACGCGTCTCTGGATTACACTCCCGCGGGAACGAATCTGATCGCTAACAACAGCAACCCAAATGCCTCGGTAGGTGGCGCCATTCCGCCACGCACTGGCAAGCTTCATGAGTTTCACGATACTCGCTACCGGCGCGTCGAGTACTGGTTGGAGGCTACGTCGAAGTTTCGCGAGTTCATGACTTCCGCCCTGCTCATTGAAGGCGGAAAGCCCACTGAAGAGCACATCCGGGTTGTTGGGCCGAAAGTTCGGACGTGGATTCCGGCTTCCGCTCCGCCACCCGCACCTGAGGTTCTTTACGTTGTGCCGACGTTTGGCTGGGTCAGATCGGCGGACGACGACGGCCGGAAAAGGTGGCGGCGCGGCGGCGGACTGCGTGTTTACCTCAATCGTCCGTGGAACGCATCGGGTTACGGCGAAATGCTCGCGGTGGTCTTGCCACGAGCAAACTTCAATGGCGATCCAAACGATGTGCCCGCGTCGAAACCGTTGAAGAATTATGTAACGCAGTGGGGTAATGATCCCATTTGGCTGAGTGATTTTGTTCCGGGCGTCGCGCCCAGGATTGCAAACTTTCCGCTCGCCCGCACCAAACGCGATCTCGACGGGAAATGGCTCCCCGAGTTTGCGCCCTCCAAAGAGGCGGACCAGCGTCCCGTGCCATTTCGCACCACCGCCCTGGCCCACCCGGATTTTCTTAACCCACCCGCGGAGGCAAAGGTGGACATTGCGCCGCACGACGTGTTCTACGACGAAGAGCGGCAACTTTGGTATTGCGATATCGAGGTGACCTGGGGCGCCTCCTATTATCCTTTCATCCGCCTGGCGCTGGCCCGCTACCAACCGGAAGCGCTCGAGCTGGCCCACCTGTCAAACATAGTCCTTGCAGACTTCATGCAACTGATACCTGATCGGTGGTTGAACGTCACGTACACCAGCAACCCGCGCACGCGTAACGTCAGAGTGTTTGGAAACACCTATTCCAATTCGAGTTCGCATCAGGAAGCCAGGCTGGCACCCTCGACTGGTGAGGCAATCACCGGCGGAACTTCCATTGTGGTGCGCCCTCCGGACGTAGCGGCGTCGAGTGTCGTCGAGGTGTGGGTCGAGTCGTTGGACCCGACGCTTGGTGAAGACTTTGGTTGGAAGCGCGAGACGAGTGCCTTTGTAATAAATCGTCTGGCGCCAGAACCCACCGATCCGCGGTTTACTACTGAGGTATCACTCCGGAGGGCGCGCACGCGTGCGAACGAACTCCTGATACACCGCGAATTCGAAGCCCTGGCTGAGGAGAGTTTAATCCCGCAGGTGTTCGCGGCGCCGACACTTTGGGAAGGAAGTGTGACGCTACCCAACGTTCCCATCAATGAACCCGTGCGCCGGCTCCGCCTGGCGATCGCCGAATACGAGGAGTATCTGGTAGATGACGCGGACAATGCCTACGATGCTGCACAGACTAAAGGGCGCAGGATGGTCTTCGTCGAATACGTTGAGCTGTAGTAAGGCCTGGATTTGCCGCAACTGAGTTAAGATCTGAGCGCAGATGGATTCAGGCCGGCCGGATGTTTCAAGTTAGAGAAGGCGGTCTTATCCGGACCGCCTTTTTTTTCCTGGTTCCTCTTGCTGCAAACTTATGACTGTCAACGGCTCCATTATGATTACCGGCGCGCGCAACGTAGATCGCCAGACGGCCCGCACGCTGTTCGAGCAACACTTATCGCCGTTCCATTCGCAAGGGCGAACCTGGATCGTCGGGACCTCACGCGGAGTGGACCAGTGGGCGATGGAATGGCTAATCGAACACAGCGAAACATGTTGGGCTGTGGTCCCTTATACGCGTTTCAAACAACACCAATGGGCGCAACCCCTGCTCGACGAAATGGATCGCATCATCGAATTGCAACTACCAAAACGGAAAACTGCGAGCGCGATCAGGAATCGTCACATGGTGGACCTCGCCGAGGTAGTCTTCGCTTTCTGGACCAGCAAAGGCGGCGGGACGATCAAGACCCTTAAGTATGCGCTAAGGCAGCGACGAGAAGTCCACGCTATCCCAGTTTCTCCACAGTATTCTGCTGTCTCGAAGCCGAATGTAAACCTGGACCTCTAAGAGCGCGTCGTAAAATTCCTATCGGCGGCCGCTCGCGACAGGTGCCGCCCGTTTGTTGCCTATGATCGGTAACGGACAGACAGCGGAATTCGATAGCAGTAATGTGCAATCTCAACAAGCAGGGACGGCCGAGGGCGACGTAGCCCTCCCAGAAATTCGCCTCGCGGGTACGCCCTAGGGTGGCACACCTCGGCCTTTTATCTGGCTTTCAGTCGAATTATTAATTCGGACCACTCAAGACATTTCGCCTTTTGGAAGGTTGGCGTGAATTCATCGCCCAAGAGAATTTTGCTGGTCGACGACCATCAGGACACTCTCGATCTGTTTGCCCTGGTACTCACCCAGGCCGGATATCAAATCATGCCGGCCAAGAGCGTCGAGCGGGCCTTAGACCTGGTCCACGAAAACTCCTTCGACCTCTTGATTCTTGATTCACGCCTGGTGGATGGATCCGGAGTAGAGCTATGCCGCCTGATCAGGGCAGATGACAATCTTACCCCCATCCTGTTTTGCTCCGGGTTGGCGTTTGAAAAAAACAATCTGGAGGCATTTGACGCGGGAGCGCGGGCTTATTTGGTTAAGCCGGTGAACGTCTCGGTTTTTTTGTGAAACGGCAGCGGATCTAATCTCGAAGTCTCAGAAACAAACCGAACGGTTTGGTGGGGAGGTTGAGCGTAAGCCTTCAGGAGCTTTGAGCGTGCCAGCTGTTTAAATTGTGGTCAGACCCATTACTCGCTTTAAGAATGCCATAACACTCGCAAGAGAACGCCTCAAGTCCAAGCTGATCAATAATCTTGATATGCCCTCGGCTGTAATGAATCAAGCCGGCAGACTGCAGTGTGATGGCGGCTACGTTGACCGTGCCGCGACGGGTGCCAAGCATCTGGGCGAGAACCTCCTGCGTAAGATCCAGCACGGGTGAACCGACCCGGTCCTGACACATTAGCAGCCATCTTGAAAGCCGCTCCTCGGTGGTGTGGGAACCATTGCAAGCCGCGGTTTGAGAAACCTGGCGCATCAATCCGGCCATGTAACGAAGCAAAACGCCCTGGAGCGCTCCACCCTTCTCAAACTCTGTCTGGATCACCGACACACTCACCCGGGCTCCTCCATTCGGAATCTGCACCAGCGCTCGCTCATATGAAGTCTTGCGTCCCATCAGCCTTGCGATGCCCGACATCCCGTCGTTCCCAACCAGGCCCACTTCCACGATCTTGCCGTCGGCCATCTGCGTTACCAGCGAGATCATTGCGTTGAAGGGAAAGTAGAAATAATCGATTTGCTCATCGATCTCATAAAGGACGAGGCCCCGTTGAAGCTCGAGTACCTCCAGATTGGGCAAGAGGCGCTGAAATTCGTCGTCCGGTAAACTTGCGAGGATATGATTCTTAAGAAATGGGGCGGTCATCGAGGTAACTCCTTCGTGGCTTTGGACGCGTCTGTGAACACAGCACACGTCAGAAGGAGGTGTTGCTACGCAACTCCCGATGGCAGTGGTGAATTCAAAAGATCAGTAATGCTTCAGGCCGTAGCGCTCTAATCTTACCCCCGAGCAACCCTCTTTCCTAACGGCGTAGCCGCCGACTCCGCCAACGTTTTGAAGTTCAACAACTGGCGCCGCATCATGATCAAATCGCCCCAGGGCAAGAAAAACCTCCCTATTTGCCCCATTAAACCTGACGGATGCTTAACCACCAGCTTTACAAGTAAACGACAACTCTGCGAAGACCGAGGCACGAGCAGGTAACTGACAACTATGTCTCCAAACAGTTTGATGGAGGGCGCGCGAGGCTTTAGACGGATTGTCAGGTGCTGGTTGGGAGCAAAGTCGATGAGATCGAATATGCGCATGACAGTTTGTCCCCGTTCAAGATCTTCAAGTCCTGAAGTGAGTTCGCGAGGACTCCGCCGGCCGCCATTATCCAACCAATCATAGCTATAGGGAGCAACTCGCATCTGGCAGAGCCAACGAAAAACGACCTCGGCGGAAGCGTTGATTGTAATTCCGCGAAAGAGCGTTTCATCGGCGCCGGCGATCACGTGGTCACAGGGAAAGCCGAGCTCGCGCTCCTCCGCATTGGTTCCCCATGTACGGCTGATAGAGTCCATTTGATTTCCAACAAGACAACTCGCGCGGCTGCTGCTTCCCAAGCCAGCGGACCAGCGGATTTCAGTTGCGAATCAGGAGGCGAATGATCTACGGTACCTCGCTTCCACACATGCCAAGGCAAAAAACAAACGAGCGACCGATTGAACAGGAGCCGGCGATATGGGGGCTGCGCCGCGACGAACTGCGATTGGTGGGAATGCTCATCGCATTCAAAGCGTTACTCTTCCTGTTTGCCGGCCAGAGTTATCAGGTGTTGCAGAATCAGCGACTCGCCGGCGTTCGTGCCTGGTTTGAAATCTGGAATCGCTGGGACTCGATAAACTACCAGAAGCTGGCTGAGTTTGGTTACAACGCCGGCGACGAAATGCGGCCGCGACTGGTCTTCTATCCATTGTACCCCTGGGCCGTCAGGCTTTTTGCATTCATTACTCACGACTATTTAATCAGCGCTTTCCTCGTTTCCACGATAGCTTCCCTGGCAACTGCAATCATATTTTATCGTCTTGTCTCCCTTGAATTCTCCCGAGAGCTGGCCCTGCGCTCAGTCTGGTTCCTGTTCATCTTTCCCACCAGCTACTTCCTGCACATCGGTTACACGGAAAGTCTTTTTCTGATGCTGGCGCTTAGCGCAATGCTGTCGGCGCGCAAACAGCAGTGGTTGCTGGCGGGGATATTAGGCGCACTGACCTGTCTTACGCGTGTCAACGGGCTGGTCCTGATTCCGGCCTTGTTTATCGAGGCCGCTCATCAGTACTGGACCACGCGCCGCTGGCAATGGCAATGGCTCGCTATCGGCATCACTGGTCTCGGCTTCGTTGGCTATTTATTGCTTAACCAGCATGTAACTGGCGATCCCTTCGCCTTCTCTTCGATCATGCGGCAGAATTTTCATAAGTCTCTCACCTGGCCCTGGGTCGGCATCGACAGCTCGCTCGGCGCCCTCAACCGCGAAGCAGCAGAGGCGCAAATGATCGGCGTTCAGGAACTTTCATTCATAGTGCTCGGGCTGGTGTGCACCATCGTGAGCTGGATCAAGCTGCGGCCCATCTACAGCGTTTGGATGACGATTAATTGGCTGCTCTTCACCAGCGTCACCTTTGTGCTTAGCGTGCCGCGATACACGCTGACCATGTTCCCCATCTTCATTCTCTTTGCCATGCTCGCCAGCCGCAGGATTTGGCTGGCAGTGATAACGTTTTGGTCGATTCTTTACCTCGGGGTGTTCGCCGGCGTTTTCGTGTGGGGGCGGTGGGCTTTTTGACGGACGAAGAATTCAATCCGCTGAAGTTTGCGCAATCTGCGGATGCCTGCTTCTCTTCGCCAAGTTATAGTTAAGTGCTTCATAACCTGAGTTCAAGACAAGGGGGATCATATGCGTATCAAGAGCGAGGACCTGCACGGCAATGTCCCGGACAGCGCGGGCGCGGCGTTGCTATTAATCGATGTAATAAACGATTTTGAGTTTGAAAACGGCGATGCGCTGCTGAACCTGGCGCTGCCTGTCGGCAAACAAATTGCCAGCCTGAAAGCCAAAGCCAGGCGCACAGGCATTCCTGTGATTTACGTGAACGACAACTTTGGCAAATGGCAGTCTGACCTGAACAAGATCGTTTCCCACTGTCTCGACGACGGCGTGCGCGGTGAACCTTTTGTAAAGATGGTCTTGCCCGATGAGGACGACTACTCTGTTCTTAAACCAAAACACTCCGGCTTCTATTGCACCAGTCTTGAGTTAGTGCTCGACCACGTCGGAGCGCGCAGCCTGATCCTCGCCGGCATCGCGGGCAACAATTGTGTCCTGTTCACCGCCAACGACGCCTACATGCGTGATTTCAATCTGTACATTCCCGCTGACTGTGTAGTGTCTGAAACTAAAGAAGAAAATGAATATGCGCTCGCGCAGATGGAGAAGGTCTTGAAGGCAGATATCACAACATCCACAGACCTCGACCTGGAGGCGCTGAAGAATATGGGCCACGAATGAGCGCGAACAATCTCACCAGGCTCACAAAGAACGGTATCCGATCCGCGTTGGCGTTCATCCGCGGCTAATAATCTTTCGTCTTCGGCAAGTTATATTTGAACCAATCCTCGGCAGATTGCGCAGCCAGGTCTCGGCCCACTGTCTGCTCAATCTTTTCCTGCGCCTGGCGAATTGCTTTACTCACCAGAGGATGGGATATGCATTCGTCCTGGGCCATCCCCAGCCTTTGAAACAACGTCTTGATAGAGTCGGAACCAAAATACTTCATCAGCGGATCGTCAAGCGAGAAATAAAACGTAAGCGACGCGTCGCAATCCAGGTCGGCGGCACTAGCTATTAACTCTCGATCGCGCGAGTGCATCGGGTGATGCTCAGCCACGATAATGTCAAGAGACGATTTTTCATCGGTGGAAGTTAATTGAATTGCGGTGGAGAAAGCACGAGCGTGACTGAGCCAAACCTTCGCGGGCCTGCCGGCTCCGAGTTCAGCCAGATTAAGCGCTGACCGTTCGTGCTCGATTCCCTTTTCGCGCAACACTCGGGAGAGAAAACCAAGAGCAGATTCGAAATGCGAAAGCAGCAGGAGGCTTTGGCCGCGGTTGCTGACGTCGGAAACGTGAAGACAAATCTGCTCGAGCTTTCGAGCTTCGTCATACCAGACTTTGTCGTCATTGATGGTTAGCGGCATAGAGCGATTGTAAACCGTTAGCGAATGTTCATATAGACGCGGCCTTCCCGAGCGCCTACAATGCCTCCGATTTCAACGTTACCAGAACCTTCGCACCCGCGTTCGACAATTCCGTTACTCTCGACAGATCAGGAGCCAAACATGCGCACAGCTTCGTTCCAACGACCTATTCTGGGGACTTTCATCGGGTCTCTTGCAATCTTCTTCGGCCTCGTCCTAACTCTAAATGCGCAATCTGCATCATCGTCTAAGCCGACAAGAATAGACGCGCTTCGCTCCGGGTCAGCAGAAGCACGCACGGCCCGACACTTCGAATCCCTGCGCAAATCTCCGCCTCAGCAATTGGCGTTTCTGCTCAAGATGCCGAAGGGTGGCGATCTGCACAATCACCTGTCGGGCTCAATCTACGCGGAGTCATACATTCAATGGGCCGCCGAGAATGGGTTATGTGTGAATAACCAAACTATGGCCCTGGTAGTGCCAGCGTCGAAATCCACGTGCGATCCAAAATCAGATCAACTTCCGGCTAGTATGGCGTTAACCAACTCGGTCCTCTACCGCCAAATGATCGATGCGTGGTCCATGCGAAACTGGCAACTGTCCGGTCAAAGTGGTCACGATCATTTTTTCGATGCTTTTGGCAAATTTGGTCCGGCTACATATAACCAAACGGGCCGCATGATTGCGGATGCAGCCTCGCGCGCAGCCCGTGGTCGCGTTTCCTACCTCGAGCTGATGCTCACGCCAGACGGGGTGATGTCCAGCCAGATTGGACAGAAAATTGGTTGGGACGGAAACGTCGAAAACACCCTCGCCAAACTACGGAGCAACGGAATTGAAGCGGCGGCCGCTGCCGGCGTCAAGGCATTACAAGATGCCGAGGCTCAGAAAAACCAACTGCTGAAATGCGGAACTACACAGGCCGATCCCGGTTGTTCAGTGATCATTCGTTATGTGTCACAGGTGTCGCGAGGCAGCTCGCTGGGAGCAGTTTTTGCGCAGATGGTTACTGGCTTCGCTTTGGCCAACGATCCAAACTCGAAAGTCGTGGCGCTGAATCTGGTCCAGGGCGAAGACGGTCTGGCATCGATGCAAAACTTTCAGATTCATATGCAGATGTTGAACTCACTGCGCCCGCTTTACCCTCGGGCCCGGCTCACGCTCCACGCCGGCGAGTTGGCGCCGGGGCTCGTTCCACCAGATGGGTTGACGTTTCATATACGCGAGTCTGTTCTGACCGCACGCGCGGATCGAATAGGCCACGGCGTGGACATCATGCATGAAGATCGGCCGTACGAACTGTTGCAGGCAATGGCGCAGAGAAACGTGATGGTAGAAGTCTGTCTTTCAAGCAACGATCTGATTCTCGGAATTAGCGGCGCCCAACATCCGCTGGCAACCTACCTCGAGTATGGCGTGCCGGTCGCCCTGGCCACTGATGATGAAGGAGTGTCGCGTTCGGAGATGTCGCGAGAATTTTTGAAGGCTGCTCAGGAACAGGGGTTGGGATATTCTCAACTCAAGACGATGGCCCGGAATAGTCTGCAGTATTCATTTATCGCTGGAGCAAGCTTGTGGAGAGATATCCGGAGATTTGTACCGGTAACACAGTGCCTCCCGGATGTCGTTCAAATGAAGAAACTAACGTCCGAAGCGTGTAAGCAGTACGTAGCGTCCGGCGAAAAAGCGAGGCTGCAATGGCAACTCGAGGAAGACTTCAGAATGTTTGAGAGTGGCTATTGATTGCGCTACAACTGTGCAAACATTATTTCATCGACATAACACCAGCCCCAATCTTCGCCGGGTTCATACGACTTAATGATGGGATGATTGCTTCCGAGGAAATGGCGGGTTGCATGTTTGTTTGGCGAAGAGTCGCAGCAGCCCACGTGACCGCAGGTCATGCAGAGGCGCAGGTGAAGCCAGGTGCTGCCTATGCTGAGACAATCCTCACAGCCTGCCGCGCCCGGTGTAACAGGTCGAACCTGATCAAGGTGTGAACAAATCTCAGTCATGTCGACCTACTCTTTTTAATCTGCGCAATCTGTCTAAATCCGTGGATTCGTAAGGTTTGACTGGCTGGCCCGGATCCACTCCTGAGCAGTGGTTGGGTCATGCGCATCTTGCACGTGAACACGGACGGGATACCCGCGCAACTCTGAAATCAGCCAAATGGTTCTTCAATCGACGGGCTCTGTTTGGTAAAGAATTTCGGACCGTCGGGCGTGATATAAAGACAGTCTTCCAGCCGAATTCCAAACTCGCCATAAATCACAACCGTCGGTTCATCGCTGAAGCACATTCCCGGTTGCAGTGGAGTCTTGTTGCCGCGCACGAAGTTGGTCCACTCATGACCATCAAGGCCGATACCGTGGCCGGTCCGATGGGGTAGCCCAGGAACCTTGTAATCCGGACCAAAGCCTGCGTCCGTGATCACCTTTCGCGCGGCTGCATCGACAGCTTCACACGGAGCGCCCACCTTCGCCGCTGCGAAGCCAGCATTCTGCGCGCGCAGTTCGAGGTTCCAAATATCTCTTTGCCGTTGGGTGGGTTTGCCGAAAACAAAAGTGCGGGTAATGTCTGATTGATAGCCATCAACACTGCAGCCGCCATCCATCAGCACCACATCTCCCTCTCGCAGTTTCTGCGGCGTGCTGCTGCCATGGGGAAACGCGGTGTACTTTCCGAAGCTGCAAAAAACACCGCCGCTGACACCGAGAGCTTGAAATGCCGATCTGCAGTTACCCGAGAATTCGTCCTGGGTCATGCCGTCACGCATGCTCGCGTGCGTAGCGCGATAAGCCACTATCGCGATGTCGTTTGCCCGTTGCATCAATGCCAGCTCCGCCGTTGATTTGAACATCCGGCAGCCGGCCGTGATTGGATCGGCGCTGACAAACTGATAACCCGGCGCAGCTTTGCGAATTCCATCGAACAGGAAGAATCGCACCCGTTCTTCCATCCCGATCCGGCCGCCGCGCAAACGCCGATCACGAAAAATTTCAGCGACTCGTTGAAACGGACTTTCATCCTCTTCCCAGGTGCGGATGTCATCGCCAATTTTTATCAGCTCGCGCGCGCGTTCTTCCTCAAACTTTGGACAGACCCAGGCGACTTCGCCCCGGACAGGAATCACCAGGCCAAACATTCTTTCGCTCAAGCCCCAACGCATTCCGGTGAAGTAGAACATGCTGGATCCGGGCTCCAGGTAAATTGCGCTGATGCGGTTGTCCCGCATCAATCTTCTGGCCTTTTCGATTCGTGCACGCCGCTCATCAAGCGAAATGGGGACGACACCTTCCGTCATCCGGCGCAACTTGCGAATTGCGTCCGGGACCTCGCGTTGTTGAGTCAAAACGGGTTCAGTCTCGTCGCCATTCGCAAGAGTACTGCCCAGCAAGGTTGCGCCCGCGAAGGCGGCCGAGTGGCGCAGAAAGTTTCTTCTATCAGTGCACATAATTTTCAGGTCTCACTTGATCAAATTGTCCCATGCCCTTAACCGCCAGCCATTGCGACTCAGGGCTCAGTCGCGGTAAAGTCCGTGCCGCATGGCGCGACATGCTACATGAGAAATCCGACAGTGAACAAGGGGAGGCATTCAAAACCTGCGATTAGTTGAGGAGACCCTCTAGTGAAATGCTGGAAACCGTGCCTGCTGTTGGCAGCGTTGATCGTATGTTGCGGTTGTGGTGGCTCTCAGACTATGTCAGGAGCGAATTCCGTAAAACCGTCAATCCCTCCAGCTGCCGGGAGTTCACCAACCGGCCCAGCGAGCGGGCAAACAGCTACGGACAAGAAGTCTCTCAGACTACTCTACATCCTCGATGCTTCGGGCTCGATGTTGGGCAAGGTTGGCGCTGAGGAGAAAATGGCCGCTGCCCGCCGGGTGTTAAGAGACTCTATCAACATCCTGCCGGCTGATTCCCAGGTTGGACTAATCGCTTACGGCCACCGTCGCAAAAACGATTGTGAAGATATCGAGCTTTTATCACCGCTGAAACCAATCGACAAAGGCGGCCTGGCCCAGCAAATTGACGCGCTGAAACCAAACGGCATGACGCCGATAACAAATTCTCTGCAGCAGGCATTTGAGATCGTTAAGTCGCAGCAAGCTGGTGGGCCAGTTACCGTTGTGCTGGTGACTGACGGCCTGGAAACGTGCAAGGGCGATCCTTGTAAGTTGGCCCGGGAAGCCAGGCAAGCCGGCCTGGATTTTGTGTTACACGTAATCGGCTTCGACGTCGGAAAGATCACTGTGTCGCAACTTGAATGCGTTGCCCAGGCCGGCGGCGGCCGGTATCTAAACGCTCAAAACGCTGACGAGCTCGCCACTGCACTGGCGGGCGCGGTGGCGCCGCCGGAAGTTGGTGATGCACGCCTTTCGGTTAAAGCGATTGCCGACGGTAAGCTCACCGACGTGGTCGTTATTGTCCGTCGTTCGGGGACGAACGAGGAAATGATTAGCGGGCGCACTTATGAAGCCGCCGAGACCAACCCGCGTATACTGCCTTTGCCGGCTGGCGAATACGACGTCACAGTCACCGCGGTTAACCTCTCTGGCGTACCCTCGTTGCGCTTTGAAAAGTTAAGTATTGGTAGCGGACAAACTGTCGAGAAAACGGCGGATTTCAGCGCGGGTGAGTTGGCCATCGAGGTGATCCGCAATGGAAAACCGTCGGAAGGTGTGGTCCAGGTTTTCCCTGCTGGAAAAACCGATGCGGCGGCGAGCGGCCGCACCAGCACTCAGTCCGCGGGAAACCCGTTCACATTTCGGCTGCTGCCGGGAAAATATGAGGTTGAGGTGCGATCGATTGAGGTTGCCGGCGGTACTTCTGTGCGGCTGACTGATGTGATCGTCGAAGGCGCCGCCAAGATCAACGCACCGTCGACTTTACCACTGGAAGCCTTCGCATCGGCGCCGCGCGCGGCTCTGAGTTGATCGATGCGGTGGTAACGATTGTTAGCTCCGATACCGGCAAGGAAGTGAAAAGCGCTCGCACCTATGCGACCGCAAACACCAATCCGCGCACTTTTGAATTACAACCCGGACGTTATCGCGTGCGGCTGGCAGCGGTGAAGCCAACGGGTTTGGCGGCGCAAGAGATTGCGGTGGAGATCAAGCCGGGCGCTACCGCCGACCATAAAGTTGAGTTTAAGTAAGACCAGGCTGCACGTTTGGCCAAACGTATTGAGACGTTTTTGCAATGGATGGGCGATCAGCGTTGCGTCATGCCAAATGGCTCGCTCATGACGGAATTAAGCTGAACGTCTTGAGCTGCCAACCCTGACCTTCAACTACGAGGGCGCCAACGTAGCCGGGCGTGACGTTGACTGAATGCATTTCCCATCGCCCAACCTCTCCTTCATCCACGTGGTTTCTCAGCAGCCCGGCTCTCTCCTCTGGCGCCACCGATACTTCAAAAGAATCGAGCGGAATTGAAAAGCCTTCTCCACGCGCCTTGATATACGCCTCCTTGCGCGTCCAGCAGTTAAAGAACGCTTCCTTCCTTTGGTCCAGCGGCAGTGCATGAATGGCTGCGATTTCGCCCGCAGAAAAGAAGCGATTGGCGATGTTGTCTCCTGCGGTTTCGTTTCTGATGTATTCAAGATCAACACCCACTTCTCGACCCTGCGTAAACGCGAATAGGGCACGACCTGCTGAATGAGCCAGGTTGAAACTTATACGCCGCTGAGAAGATTGATCGCCGGCAGCCAGGAAAGGTTTTCCCATATCGCCATAGGCGAGGGTCAGGAGTCGTGGGTCGGCGCCGAGATAAGCCGCTAAAAGTTTTCTGAGTAGAGCACGAGCAACAATAAAATGCTTCTTGTCTTTGACGAAGTGAAGCCGCTCCGCACGGCTGATTTCGTCGCCCGAGATGACGTCTGCGAGGAGACTGTCTGAGAACGAATTAAGATCGGCATGCCAGAGATGCACCTCGCTGGGCTTCGCCGCAAGCTTTAGGGACGGCAGATCGTTGATGACTACTAAGTGATTGTCGATGTCGAATGCGGGCGCGAGACAGCTCACGATTGTTCGTCCCTTAGTTTCAACGTCCCGGATCCGCCTGTGGCACCGGGGGGTCAAGAGGCCCAACCAACCAGCTAATTGATTCGGCTGAGATAGATGGGTGCACCGGTTAAGGTAACAGAAACTCCCTTCGCCTCCCCACTCAGAATACCAGCGTCGCGCCCATTATGCGTTCGTACGGCGTAACGCCCCTCAAAGAGCGGCAGGAAAACGATTTTGGAGTTACTCGCAGTGGTCCAGGCGGCGTAGCGCTGCTCGCTGCCCTTGCTAAATACCAACACATACGCTTCAGGGCCGACAGTATCTATACGATTGACATATCGATAACCACCAAAAAACGACGTCAGCGTCCTGGACGCATGGTACGCCGGCTTCGGATCGTAAACCGGTTCGCGACCTTCATGATAGGTATTTGCCACCATTCCAAAGTGGTGTTCAGGATCATTTGGATCCGGGCCATCGTCGCGCCAGTCATACCAAATCGAAAGTGGAATATCGTTGGCCACGTTAGTCAACCATTGCCGCGCCAGATACCGGCCCTGCTGTTCTTCGTCCATATCGCGCCAGGCGGAGGAGTAGCCCCACTCCCCGGAATATATCTCAACGTGCTTGCCCATGGGCGCGTAAGTTTTGATTAACTCGCGCAGGCGCGCATAGTCGCCTGAAACGAGTTCAGGGTTCGAACGGAGATACGGATGGACAGACACTGCCGGCCAATACTCGAGTAGCCCCGCTTTGAAGCATGTTTCCAGGTATTGAAAGTCCATCTCGCCCACCGCGGGACCAATCAGGACCTCGTTCGGAACCGAGTTGCGAAAGGCTCGCGCTACCACGAGCGCTAACGCTGCATACTCGTTAGCGTTGGTTTGCGGCTGCCAAAACATTTGATTGTTAGGTTCGTTATAAGTTTCCCAGATGATGCCGCGCCCGCGGAAGTGTTTGGCAGCCGATACCGACCAACGAGCAAAGGCCTGACGCGTAAGTTCCGTACGAGGTGGCCGCCCATCATCATAAAGTGGATTTCCATAATCCAGGATGAAGAGTGCGCGGATGTTGAAGCGAGCGAGCGACTCCATCAGCCGGTCATAAGCGCTAAAATCGTACTTACCTCGTTCGCGCTCGGTCACGTCCCATTTGAAATCCATTCGCACCCATTTAACGCCGGACTCAGCAAGCATTTTCATCTCGCCCGGACGCGCGTCAGTGAAATGAATATTGACTCCAAAGCCATGAGGAATGGCGGGAACAGAAGCGGCGGTGTCTCGCCTGAACTTGCTGTCTACCTTTCGGACGCAATTCAAGCAAGGCATAACCGCCAGCACGATCAGGAGCGAGACCGCTGTTTGAAATCGAAGTCTCATTTTGGCTGCGCGGCTGGTCGTAAGACGCCCGACTCCTGATTGGGCCACCTAAGCGGTTCTGGGCTGAGATAGCTTCGCGGGCGCAGGTCCCTCACCAAACGACGCCTTCGCATTTGCAATAGTCGCCGCCTTCACTGCAGCCTCCGCAGCCTTGAGGCGTTCCCGACGGCTAATCGCCCAGTTTCCAAACCATTGCAAACAGGCGCTGCTGGCCCAGTCCCATTCGCCCAGGTATTCAATCGGCGCGGCACCGGTACCACTTTTAAATTTATACACACCAGGATTCACCACCGGCTCAATTCCGCCTAAGTCGCAGGACTTTATCTGAAGCCGGATGCAATGTTGGACCAGAGCCCAGGCCAGCGCGTACGAAGCACTCAACTCGCGTCCTTGCGTCGAGGTGGCCGAAAGGAGTTCTGTTGCTCGATCACCGACAACGAGCCAACCGCGCAGGCTGACCAATTCTCCTTGTTCGTTTTCGGCGCGGTAAATGACCAACAGATCTTTCAAGTGCTCGAGAAGATTTTCAATTTCCGCTCTCGAATATTGTTCATCCAGACCCTTGAGCGATTGCATTGAGGAGTACACAGAAACGATTTCATCGACGCTTGGATCTGTCCACTGCCGAATGTTCAGATTAAGTTTTCCGGCTCGTCGCAAATTTCTTTGCCAGTTCCTGTCGCAACCAGCCAGCACCTCGCTTTCCTCGCGGGCAAGATTCAGCCTCATCGAGTAACTTGTGGTTAACCCGAACCAGGACCTGTGCCAGCCGAGCGTGCTCAAGAGCAAGGAGTTTTCAACGAGTCGTTGACGATCACAACGAAACCGGCAGTAGATTCGCTTCAATCCCGTTGTGCGTTTTATCGCCTCGTGCAGCGTCTTATCGCAAACCGCCAGGTCGCCAACTGGTCCGCCTTCGCTCCAGATAAGTCCAAAATTTAGCGGGTAGCGCCGCATGAGACCTTGCATCATCGCGACGATCTCGCCGTTGTCATCAAAAGCTGCCCAGCGACATGGCTTCCACCCCAGAGCCCGTTGATACTCGCCCCATTCATACGTCTGGAAAGGCGAATAGTCATCCAGTTGCAGGAGCCACCTGTTCCAGGACGTCTGCGCTGCTTGATCACTTAGCAATTGCCATGTTGCCATACTGTCGTCCCTCAACTAACCTTCTTGGCTGGTTCCATTGTTTCCAACGGCGCAGTCATGGATTCATTCTCTTTGTGCCAGTCAAATCCATTAACCAGCACTTCGCGCGTCCTGGCCACTCCTCCAGGCAACGTCCCGGGGTGGAACGTGCCGCTTTGCAATGGATCCTGTGGCGACCGCATCCACAGTCGGTCTCTGAAAAATTCTGTGCGCGAACCGGCCGCCGCGAACAGGAACGGTAGGTCGTTCCGGCGGGGACGCACGCATTCCCAAAGAGAGATTTTTTGTTGCCACAAAAAACAGAAGAGCGCAACCAGAAACATAACGCTATAACCGCTGACCGAAGCCAGTGCAGCCCCTTCGATCCCCCACCGCGGAAGCCAGACGAGGAGCGTCACAGCCATTACCAGCGCGGCGGCAATCCTCGCAACCGTACTCAAGCCAGGATGGCCCAGGCCCTTTAGGCCGCTGATAACAATTGATCCACCACTCCAGATTACTGAAGCGATCATTAACAACCTTAAGACATTGGTTACAGGTACAAACTCATCTCCGTAAGCAAACCGAAGGACGTAGGGAGCGGAGATCCAAAGCGGGCCCAGCAGCAAGAGATGGGCTATAAGAGTGAGGCGCAAGCTTCTCGTCACCATCTGCGTAGCTTCATCACGTTTCTTCGAAGCTGCCACTTCCGGCATCAGGGCATCGCCAACGGACGACGCCAGCAAGGTGGTAATGTCAGATAGTTTGACAGCGATGGCGTACAACCCAATCGATGTGCTCGATGCAAATCCGACCAGAATCAACGAATCCAGCCGCCAGGTCGCGAGTTCCGTTACCATGCCCGGATAATCTTTTAGGCCGTAACGAAGCGCACTTCGGAACCCCGAAAGCCTTGGAGTCCATCTCGGGGTCAATTGCACCCAGACCGCCACGAGTGAGAGGATCATCGATGCTGCAAGCGCCGCAAGCATTGTATAAGTCGCACTAGCTACTGTGAGCCGGTCAGTGGACCAAAGCGCCACGTATCCCACGGACTGCACGCCGAAGAGAATCAGCCGCACCGCTCCCACCCAGGCAAAGCGTCGCATGCCTTCCAGGAGGCCGCGCATCAGATCAGTGACCATACCGATTGGTATGATCAGCGCGTAAATTCGGACGAGTCGCATTACCTCGGGGCTTCGGTCTCCGACAAGGCGCGGGATTACCAGCTCCCCCAGGACGAGTGCCAACACTCCAACCACCACAGAATAGAGAAGCGCATTGGAAAACAAGTGTGAGATAGATTCAGGCTGCCTGGCGGTCCAAAATCGGTAAGCCTGTGGAAGACCGATTGACATGATGGTTACAAAGACTGCGGGCCAGGTCAGTACGATGGTGAGATCTCCGCGACCCTCCGGACCGAGCGCCCAGGCACTTAGCAAACTGGTCACTACGCCCGAACAGAGCATTAGAGCATTCGTGCCAAAAACAAGCTTGATGTTGCGTTGCAGCATTTGAGATTCGATTCAGATACGCTGGCCGTTAGTTGATAGCCCCTAGCCCGCCGCGATCATGCGGCCTGCTCCCGCGTGAGAGTGGTATTGCCGGCCTCAGCGAGTACAGGTTTCGGATGTATTCTCAGCACCTCCTGATAAAGCTCATAGGTCGTTTCGGCTACTTTTTCCCAGGAAAATTGGGAGACCCGCGCGAGACCGGCCTTTGCCAGTTGCTGTCGCATTCTCTGGTCTGAAAGCACCTGGCTGATCGCAGTAGCCAGGGCTCCAGCATTGCCTTCCGGAAAAACAAGCCCCGCATCGCCGATCACTTCCGGAATTGCTCCACAGGTTGAGCCGATTACAGGAACGCCGCTGGCCATGGCTTCAACTATTACTCGGCCAAACTGTTCACGGATGCGCTTCGTGGTTTCGGTAGGAATTACCATGACGTCCAGCTGATGAAAATAGCTGGGCACAAGGGCAAAATCGATTGCGCCGGTAAACTCAGCGCGGTCCCGCATACCTGCATCTCGCAACTGCTGCTCAAATCCTGCTCGTTCCGACCCATCACCGACGACCAACAGGCGCCATTCCTGACCGCCGAGTTGGGCCAAAGCATCCGCTAAGACGTTGAGTCCTTTTCCGGGCAGCATTCGGCCTATAAAACCTATGGTCAACGGACCAGGGTGACGCCGCCAGGCATCGGACGGCGGCCGGAAGGCTTCCGTGTCGACACCAAACGTAACGATCGGCGCAGGTTTACGAAATCCTTTAGCGCGCAACACTTCAACCACCGTATCACTGCAAGCATAAGCAGCGGCGACGCGTCTGAATGCGCGTTGCTCCAACCAGCTGAAAGGAAACGGATAGTTATGCAGGATATTTTGGTTCGTCTGCATTACGATCGGGGCCTTGGGCGCGAACCATCGACACAGCGTTAAAATCTCGGCGCCGGCAATGCTGTATGGCTCATGGCCCATATCAATCAAGTGTGGCCGGTGCTCGCGCAAGGCCTTGATGATCGGCCGCGGATCGTATGCGAACAATTGAATGTGCCGCGAGAAGTGACTGCTCGCAGTCCTGACTGGAAACAGATCGTCGGGTGTGGCTTCAACCTCCATCTCTGCTTCGCGGAACCGTTCAGTGGTCAGCACTTGCAGATCGACACCCGGATAGCACCGGGCAAAGGCACGCTCTCGCTGGCGCAGTGCCGGGGTTAGGCTTGAGTGAGCAATACGCAATACGCGCATCTTCTCTCCTCCCTGTTCAGAGTTACTACTTCCCATTCTTGTTACCTCAAATCGAACTCGGGTCCAGCATTGCCAGCCCGCGGGGATTGCGCGAACGTTCTGCGACCAATTCGTCGAAGAGTTTCAGATACTGCCTGGCGATTCTTTCCCAGGAATAGTTTCCGGCTGTAGCCAGGCCGTTTTCGCGAAATCGAGCGTGAAGCTCGGGGTCAGTTAGAAGTTGATCCAACTTCGAGGCGATATCGGCCGGATCACGTTCGATGTGAAATCCGTTTTGATTGTTAGTCAGATAATCTTCGATGCCCCCGACCGGGGATGCCAGGACGGGCAGACCTGAGGCCATCGCTTCCAGGCACACGAGCGCAAATGTTTCATAAAGAGTCGGAAACACGAATGCGTCAGCGGCTGGATAAATCTCGGGTAGATCCCTGCGGGCACCTGCGAAGATCACCCGATCGCTGACATTCAACTGTTCAGCCAGACGTTTGAATTGCGCGGCCGAATCACCACCGACGACGAGCAGCATTGCCCTCGTTTCCATTTGCGCCATGGCCCGGATCACGAAACCCAAACCTTTCAAGCGGAACTGGCTGCCGACGAAGAGCAACAGCGGAACGTCGTCCGGAACTCCGAAGCTCCTGCGCACGGTCGTTCGATGACGAGCGTTTTCGAGGTTGAATCGAGATAGGTTGATGCCATTTGGAATCGTCACTATTCGTTCATCCGCGATGTTGTAGTAATTCTTGAGTTGCGTCCTGACGCGTTCGGAAATTGCCACGATACGACGGTAACGACCGCGTTTGAGCATCCACCAATCACGCAAAGTCACCCATAAGTTGCTGGGATTAAGGAGCCAGCCGTAATAACCGGCGCGGCGCTTTTCGAGCAAAGAGGCACGGTTGACGGCGTGCACCACGCACACATCTCCAATTAATGAATCGCCGTGGCTGAGAATTATTTTTGGCCCGCGAGTGCGATACGCGCTCAGGGTGGCGAGGAGCGTAAACAAAGGGACAGTGATTAATGTCGCCAGGTGAGGCCAGCGCCCACGCAGTCCCCAGGCTGTCAGCCATGGCGCTACGAAACTGATTCCCTGTCGCGGTTCCGATTCAGTGGCCATGCTGGTCTGCACTCGTGCGTCAAACCCAAGCGCCAGCCAGGCGCGATGAAGTTCATAGGCGACGCACTCGCTGCCTCCGGCGAGACCGATTTCCATCGACATTTGTAAAATGAATGACTCTTCCATTTAGTGCTATTGACTCCAAACAGTCAGGCGACCTCTGCAACCTCCGTCACGCGGGTTGTCGACTCTGCAGATTGCGATCCCAACTTCTTAAGCCTTGAGCGATAAAAGGCGTGAAGATCAACCAGGTAACGATCGGCGGAAAAATGCGCCTCCGCATGTTGCATCCCCCGATTCGCCAGACGCGCACGATGTTCGGGACGACGACTGAGTTTGACGATTCCTTCGGCCAGCGCAGCTTCATCGCCCGGCGACACGAGCCAACCGTTTTCATTGTGTTGAATTATTTCAGGTATCCCGTCGACAGCCGCGGCCAGGACCGGTGTCTCGCAAGCCATTGCTTCCACTATTACGAGACCGAAAGGCTCAGCCTTTGAATTCACCACGAGCAAATCCAACGTCTGCATGATTGACGCGACGTCATTTCGAGCTCCCAACAGTCTGACCTTGTTTCCAATTCCTAGTTTTGTCGCGGTGCTCCTGAGCGTATCGAGATATTCGTGGTCGCGGTTGAACAGCGGTGCGCCCACAATCAACAGGACCATATTGGGCGATTCATTCAGCGCGACGCGGAAGGCACGCAGTAATTCGAGTTGACCCTTGCGCGGTGTTATCTGCCCGACTGTGCCAACTACAAAATCCGGCTCGCGGAAGCGCAGCTCTTTGCGTATTCGCCGCTTCGAAAAATGGTCCGGCTGAAATTTGTCGAGATCAATCGCGTTGAGAATGACGCTGATGCGCTCATTCAGTGGTGACGACAAACGACCTCGAAAATTTCTGGCCACGGCTGCGGAAACCGCAATCATGACGCTTCTCCCTGATAGAGCTGCGAAGAGACGAATCAAGCTGCTAATCGGATGTGGCGGCAGCAAATCATGGAGATGCCAGACGACGGGTGGCTTCAACCCAATCGTCGCGGCAGTAGCAACCAGCCCCGAGCGGATACTGTTTGCATGGATCAAGTCAGGCTGGTGATTCTTTACTTTTCGCCGAAGTTCGCGCATCGCTTTCAGAAACGAGACGACGTAAAGCAGCAGGTGATCGACACGCCACGTGAATCGGGCCTCGAGACTCTTGAGTGGTTCTACTTTTACGCCCAACTGGAATGCCATCTTTGTGAGGCTTCCTTCGGGTGGGCAAACGAGGAAAGGCTCAAACGTCTGGCGATCCATCCGCGAAAGAATCATAAGCAGCATGCGTTCAGCGCCGCTTACCTGCCCGGTGTGGTTGTAAAAAAGAATCTTCATCGTGCGTTCGGAGTCTGCTTAATTGTCTGTGACCAACGTCTCGACCCTACCGGATTCCAGCTTTCCGTTTTCCGCCTTTTGGTTGAATCGGTGCCATCGCGCCTTAGTAAGCGCATAGAATCCGGAGGACTTGATCACGAACCGCGCCAGATTGTCGCGACGGCCCAGTGGCACACGGCGCAGCGAATGCAGACTATTGGTCCCTTTCCAAACTGACCATGACGCTCGATAGCCGCACTCCGCACTTAATCGTTCGAGCTCCTCATTGCATTCACCAAAAGGCCACGCCAGCAGGTCTACTGCTTTGCCGGTTATCTCCGTTAACAGCCGGCGCGACTCAACCAATTCATGACGCGCCTCATTCCTGCTGAGACGATTGAAGTGGCGGTGCCAAAGACCGTGCGCACCCACCGTAACCAACGGATGCCGTGATAGCTCTCGCAACTCACTCTTTGAGAGATACGGCTCCCTATCGAGAAAGCCTGCAGTGACGAAGATGGTCATCGGCAACTGGAATTTTTCGAGAAGTGGCAGCGCGACCGTGAGGTTGTCTCGATACCCATCGTCAAACGTCAGCGCTACCCCTTTTCTACGCGATGAGCTCAGCGTGTCCTCAAGCGTCACCACACGTCGCCAACGTGCAAGCCATTGAAGCTGGCGCTCAAATTTCTCGGGTGAGACATCTGCGTCGGCGATTAGCGGCTCTAGCGGCGAACTAATCGTGTGGTAAACGAGAACTGATGACATAAAGGGCTTGGGGTGTGATCAGAGACGCGACCCGCTGGGTCTAGTTTGTCCAAATTCAGCGCTCCGTCTTGAAATTGAAGTTCTAAACGATGTTCTAAACAACGTTCTAAACAACGACGTCAAAGGTCTTAAACGCCGAATCGGCAGTCTTTTTCAAGGATTTCAGGAATCGAATGGCGGGGGAGCAAATACTTCCAGATTTACTAGGCGGCGCGTTCTGCGGGGAGAGAGCCAAATGCAAGCGAGTCCGGAGATTCATCCACCGACTCTTCCTGGACCTGACGCAAGGTCCCGGCGCTAATCCAGCCGATTATCAGCCAACCTACGGGCGCCACCGAATATAGGGTGAAGGTGTTGCCGAAAAAGCTGTTCAGGATCAGCACCGGCAAAAGAGTTGTAGTGATTCTCCAGACGCGCGCTTCTCGGGAACCAACTTCGGATCTGCGGAACGCCCGCCAGCTCATCGCGGTGGCACGCATCAATATCCAGATAAAGAGAAGCGCGGTTGGCAGACCGCAAGTGATCACGGTCGAGATAAAGTAGCTATCAATAGGGGGTAAATCTACATCGTCGCTGAAGCGATAGGCGGCGAGAGATGTGCCTCCGAGGCCAATTCCCAGCGGCCGGTAAGGAACTAATTCGGTGAACAGGTAAGTCCAGTTTTTCAAACGCTCTTGAAGACTATCTTCACTGGTTGGGTTAAGCGTGCCGCGCGTTGTATGGGAGAGCACAGCGCCCATCCTCTCCTCTTCACCGTGGCTGAGCATGTCGTCGTTGGTGGGCGCTTGAACCAGAAAAGCCACCAGCAACATGGGAGCGAGCGCGAGTGAGATGCGGCCCACCACGCTGCGCCAGCTTCGCGCGCCTAACACCATTAGCAGGAGACACCCGAGGATTAGTCCAAACATCGCGGTGCGCTGTCCGGTTAACAAAAGCATTGCGGTCAACGCCACGCCGCTAACAAACCAGCCCACGCGCCGAAAGAAGGGGCCTGCACAGGTGGCGAAACCAAACGCGATGATTGCACCGATTTCAATGTAGCGGCCCCACTCTTCTGCACTGCTGTACGTGGCCAGGGCCCGCTTAACATTACCGACGGAAATTGAATCGTAAAACTCCGTATGGTCGAGCCAATACTGTTCGAAGGCCGGGAATCCAAAAGCCAGTTGATACAGACCGTAAAACGAAGTGAGAATTCCCAGGACCACCATCAGGCGCAGCGCAGTCTCCAGAAAAGCTGGTTTCAAGTCCTGCCCGAAATAGAACCACGCCACCGGCACCAGCATGAACATTGCGCCGGAAAGCCCGACCGTGATACTTCCCTGCAGCGGATTGAAAATCTCCAGAAAATAGATCACCGAAAGAATTGTCACTAGCCAGGCCAACGGCGTTTCTCGAAAGATCCGCAACTTACGGCGTTGCAGGAGCATTCCGAAAGCCATCAGAGTGACGAGCGGCGTAACGACGTGAATAGGATCGGTGGCTGAGTAGGGTAAGAAGAGATACTGCGCGCGCCTCAGGAAGCCGCGCAGCGGCTCGAAAAGCATCATGGCGAAAAGCCCGGCTTCGAGACTAATGAGGAGAGGCAATGCCAACGACCACGCAACGGCGCCGAGCCCCAGCCAGCGGAGGGCCTCGCCTCCGGCGTTCACCGCCCAGACGGCCAGTGCCGAAATCGGAAAGGTAACAACAGGCCACAGCTTAACTGGACTGCGTGCGCCGTTGCGACCAACTGGTTCCTCAAGAAGCAAACTACTCATTCTTTCATGTGTCTTTTCGACTGACTAAAACAGTTCACCGGTTGCGTCGTCGCCCCGCTTGACCTATCTCGCCACGGCCAATCTGGGCCAGATACGGGCAGCCACATTTCCCGAAAGTAGTCGCGCGCCAGCGGTGAGATCAGCGGAACATGACGGCGGCGCCACCGAACCAAGGAACTGCAGGACGCGAAACGCGAACACGCTGCGGTCAAACTTCTGCGCATGCTTCCGCAGCGACTGCTGGTTCCACGTTCGACTTTCAAACTCTTCCATAGCTTCCATCAAAGAAGTGCTGGTAGCGGTTTTGAAGAAGACGCCGGTAAGTCCGGCCACCACCGTCTCAACCGCTCCCCCTCCCTGAAATGCGATCACCGGCCTGCCGGCGGCATTAACTTCGAGAGGCACCATCCCAAAATCTTCTTCGCCAGGGAACAAGAGTGCCTGACACCGGCTGGCGTAGTGATTCACCCGGGCGTCTGACTGTCGACCAAGAAATTCGATGGTAGGTCCGGCCAGTTTTTCCAAACGTTGACGATCAGGGCCGTCTCCAATGATCAATAGCCGGCGGCCCATGCGATTGCAGGCCTCGATAGCCAGATCGATCCGTTTGTATGGAACCAACCGCGACAATACGAGGTAGTAGTCGTCAACCTCTGACGACATGAGAAATCGATCGACATCGATGGGCGGCGGAATGACAATCGCATCACGATCGTAGACCTGTTTAATTCGCTGCGCGACTAAACGCGAATTGGCGATGTAGTAGTTAGGCTGCCGCGCCGCGCGCAGATCCCATTTCTTTAAGCCCCACATTGATATCGGTAACAACGAACGGGCTACGCGGCCAAAACTCTCGCGCGCAACATAATCTTCATAACGCCAGACCCAACGCATCGGTGTGTGGCAATAGCAAACGTGAACTGCGTTGCTGCGGCGGCGCACGCCTTTCGCGTATCCGGAACTGCTGCTGAAGATGAGGTCAAATTCTGAAAGATCAAAATTCTCGACCGCAAATGGATAGAGCATGAAGTATTGTCGAAACCGCTGCTCCATCCCCGGCAACCTTTGCATCGGCGAAGTGCGAATGTCGGCGCCGCGCAATTCCTTCGGCAGACGATGCGGTAAAGCGACGGTGGTGAACATCGGGGCGTTGGGGAAAGAGTCGTGCATGGCTGCAGCGACACGTTCGGCCCCACCCATCTGAATGAAGTAATCGTGAACGAGTGCAATCTTTGACAATAGTTTTTACCTTTCTATTACCCCTTTATAAGACTGGGAATCGAGGCAACTTTTCAGTTTGAAAGGAATAAAGAAAGGCGGGCAATGGACTTCAGATACACATGGACAGCGAGATGATGAGGTCATTACTACCTGCGGTAGCGAGTGGGTTGGCCGCGCCGCAGGTAGTACTGACCTCATGCGCCACTTGAGTGGATGGAGAGCTGGGTTTATTAGCTTGCACCGCGGGTCAGCAGTATTGCCGGGATGGTGCGCAGTAAAATAAGTCCATCAAGCCCAAGCGACCAGCGATCGATATATTCGAGATCGAGCTGCATCCATTCTTCAAATGACAAGTTGCTTCTACCCGAAACCTGCCACAGACAGGTCAATCCCGGCTTGACGCTGAAGCGACGCTTTTGCCAGGCCACTTCCATTCGCAACGCATCGCGAACCGATAGAGGTCGTGGTCCCACAATACTCATGTCCCCAAGGACGACGTTAATGAGCTGCGGCAACTCGTCTATGCTCGCCTTTCGCAGCCACTTGCCCACCCTCGTGGTCCGTGGGTCATTAGTGATTTTGAAGATTGGTCCCGTCTTTTCGTTGAGGTGTTCGAATTCCTGCATGCGTGCTTCGGCGTCAACACACATAGTGCGAAACTTGATCATCCGGAAGCGCCGCTTGTTAAATCCCACTCGCTCTTGCACGAAAAACACTGGTCCGGTGGAGTCGAGTTTGATGATTACGGCGACGATCGCGAGCAATGGAGCTGTCAGGATAAGTAAGACAAACGCAACCATGATATCCAGCATCCGCTTCATCTCTGTTCGCCAGGTAATCGGGGGCGCGCTGTGCAAAGACAACAGTGGCGAGCCTTCAAACTCCGACGGATGCGAGCGGGCCAGCCGGTGCGGGAAATGGTCCGTGAACAGGTGCACCATGATGCCCTGCTCTTCCAGAAGGTTTATCGTCTTTTCGATTTGCGAGTATTGCGACTTAATCGGCAAGGCCACAAAGACCTCGTCAATGACGTCATCGGCAATTATGCGCGGAAGATCGTTCACGTCTCCGAGTCGCGGGATACCCTTCACGCCGTGGCCGTTGAAGTTTGTTTCATCGTCAACGTAACCAATGATCCGATAACCGAGGTCGGTTCGCTGTCCGATTTCGTTTGCAAACCAACGCGCGCGGGGACCGCCGCCGACAATCAATAGCGTCTTGATGTTATGACCACGTAAGCGCAAACGTCGCAGGTTGAGTCGCAAAAGAACTCGCATACTTACTACCAGAGCAAAACCGATAGCACCCACACAACCCGCGGTCCAAAGCGTGATGATTCGCCAATGGCCAATCTGCGCCACCATGAGCAGCATCAGCGTGGCGAGAAACACGGCGCGAGCTATTTCCCTGATCTCTTCAGCAAACCTGCTCAGCCGGTGCGACCTGTAAATACCTTGAAGATTGAAAACCAAATACCACGCCAGCAACATGGCGGCGCCCAGCAGCGCGTTGGTTACCTTCACACGCGTGGACAAAAAGTCGATTGCATATTCAGAAGCTGGCACGCTGGCTGCCGGCGCATAGTTGATGAGGATCGCCACAGACAGGGCAGCGAGCATCAGCAGCAGGTCAGAACCTTTCAGGAAGAGGTTCGCAAGTTGTCCGTAACGGGCAATCATGAATATTCAAAGTTCTCGAAAGAATTCAGGTTGTTTGACTGCTGCTAGCGAATGAGCGGGTTTAGAAATGCCGCCAGGCTCGCCAGTCGCACATAGCGTTCGATCTTGCTGATTCGATTTCGCGGCACCAGGATCATGTCTCCCGGCTGCAGCGTAAGATCGTTTTCCAGGTCGCTGGTGCGTTTTAGCGTTCTAAAATTCAGTAGCCTCACCTCGGCCGTTTCGCCGTTGAGTTTTCTGAACAGCAGAATCTGCGACGACTTCGCACTGTCTTTGAAGCCACCCGCCAGCAAGACTGCCTGAAGCGCAGTTACTTTTTCCCGCAACTCAAACTTCCCTGGCTGCACTACCTCGCCGGCCACCACCACGTAGGGTTTCTGAAACTCTTTCAAAACAACGATTACTTCCGGCGAAGCCAGCCTCCGCCCCGCATAGGCCAGAATGATTTTCCGGACTTGATCAAGGTTTCGACCGGCAACCTTGACGTCGCCTCCAATTTCCAGTGAGACATAGCCATCAGGCTGCACCGTGACTGTCTGGTTAAACTCAGGCGTGTATCGATACTGGATTTCAAACACGTCGCCCGGCACGAGCACATAGCGGGTTTCACTTCCAAAGGTCCCGAGGCGCGGCGGCTGGGTGCGCGGTCTATGCTGATTCTGGGCCATGACAACATCGCCGGCGCCGATCACGCTGACTATTACCAGACCAATCATTACCAACCGTTTGATCTTCAAAGTCCTACCCTTTCAATCGAAAACTTCCGAAGTCGTCGTCCCGATTACAGCCTGTTATAGAGCCAGCCCGGCACTGGATAGCGCCTTTGATTAAGCACACAACCCAAAAGTGTGCCGCCCGCAGTTTCGATCAACCGCTGCAGGCGTTGTATTTGGCCGCGACGCGTTTGCGCCGCCTTCACAACTATCGCCACGCCATCCGCAAGCGGCGCAACTGTTCCCGCCTCTGATGAAACCGCAGGCGACGGACAGTCGATCAGGATGTAATCAAAGTTCCATCGCAAGGCCGCCACACACTCATTGCGATAGGCAGGCACCCTGTCCCAATCACTAACGGCCGGCGCCATCGCAATCGCCGCTAGTCTGGACGTTTGGCCTGCGGAAACTGAAGAGGCCATCGACAACGTCAATAAGTTTTCAAGTTCCGTTTCTTCACAGTAACGCGTGATGAGTTTTGGATCGTGGAGATTAAGGGTTTGAAATACCCCGGCATCGACGAGCAGCACGCGTTTCTGCGTTTGTGCAGCCAGTTCGCGAGCAATGACGTTGACCACGTAACTAACACCTTCGCCGGGCGTTGCGGAAGTAAAAGCCACAACTCGGTGAAGCAGTTTTCCTTCATCGTCGACGGCCTGAAAAACAGTCCGTATAAGGTCAAGATAGAATCCGGCTTTCATTTCCCGTGGTGCGCTCCTAGTTTCATCTATTCACCAGAGGCCCAATCGAGGTGGGGCTCGCGGACAAGTTTCGGCGGCGATAGTCTTGGTTCAGTCGTTCCTGGCTGAGACAGCACTCGGGCTTCCGAGATTACAGCGCGAACCTTTTTCGGCTTTGAAGACTCGGCAAAATGTGACGTTGAACGTCGCGCCTGGACATCCAGCATTGCCCTCATCCGACTGACCCTCGGTACCGATGCAAGCACCTTTGCACTCGTCAACGCTTCAAGCTCACGCGGCGTCAACACCGTGTCGCGCATGAATTCAGCTATAACCACGCTCCCGGCTGCGAGCAGCGCGCCCAGAAACAAACCCATGATCAGATTCAAGGGCCGGTTGGGACTTACAGGCATCTGCGGTTGGGCCGGCGCCTCGGCAATGGAAACGTTAGTGATCTTGTTCTGGTCCAGTTCGTCCGTGATGCGCGCTTCTTCCTCTTTCTGTTTGTAGAGCTGGAAGTTGTCGGCGCTCTGCTTCACCTTGCGGTTAAGATCTTCGTATTGGGCCGTGATGCCTTCGAGTCTTGAGAGCTGTGACTCGTATTGTGAAACCTGCGACGCCAACATTTCCTGGCGGCCCTGGGCTCCTGCCTGGTCCACACGTGCCCTTGCTCGCTCGGTTTCCAGCGTCTGTCGAAGTGGATTCAAGTCAGTAGATTGCTCGGTGATAGTCTCACCCGTGGCTTTCTCCAGCGCTGCCCGAGTGGTCTTGATCTGTTGATCCACTTCCCTCACGAGGCGATCTTCCGGGCGAAATTTCGTCAGCAACTGAGTTCGACGATTTTGTAATTCCACAATCATCGTGTTCAGCCGCTCAACCGAATATTGATTTGGCAGCGCCCGTCGCTGAGTAACGATGCGTGGTTGAATAGTTTCGAGCTGCTGCTGCACCTTGGCGATGCGCTCATTCACTTCCCGCAGAAACGCATTCGTTTCGAGCAATTTAGATTTGGCTTCCGTATGCTTTTGGACGGTCTGCTCTTTTTGCTGAGTGAGCGAAACGACATTCATCGACTGCTGAAAGCCTGACAGTTGTCGTTCGGCTTCCCGTAGTTGGGCTTCATTGTTATCGGCCTGGCCTTTAAAGAATTCATAAGTGCCGGGCGGTCGGTGCAGTTTGAGGTGCTTTTCGAGGTAGAGGTCCTGGAGCTTGCGCAACACCGCCACCGCTGTTTCAGGGGAGCCGGAAGTGTATTTAACCTCAATGATATTTGCTTTTTTTACAGGTGTGATGGACAGATCTTTCGCGAGCTGCGCACTGGCCTGTTCCACTTGTCCCGCCTGAGAACCCACCGCTTCCTTCAAGCCGAGGCGCGCGGATAGTCCTGGCTTTCGGTGGTACAACCCAACTTCGGTCACGACCTGGTTGATCAGATCCCCACTGGTCAGCAACGCAACTTCGGAGTTGATCTGGTTTTCCGAAACCTCATTCTCGAGGTAGTTGCCGGTCGTTCCCATCGTGGCTCCGGGCGTGATCGGCACGTCAGAACGCGTATTCTTCACGAGAATCTTCATGCGCGACTCGTATTCGTTCGGCATAAGAAACGTCACCGCTGCTGTGCCCAGAGCGACAGTCAGGAAAGTGACACAGATCAGCGTCTTGTGACGAAACAGGATGCCTGCGACGTCGCGTACAGAGATCTGGTGCGATTCGGATTTGCCTGGTTTTTGTATGTTCATAGCAACGGCTGCAGATCACTTAAAGGAATAATCACGCGTCGATTCCTCTTTTTCTGGAACTGCCTCACTTCCGTTTCGCTAAGTTCAGTTTTGATTGAGAAGCCGAATATCAGCGGGTTTTCAAGGACAAACGGGCAGGAGGGCTTGCGGGTGTGATGTGTAAAGGGAGTAGCGACGAGGCGTAGTCCAACTTCCTTTACGAAACGCGGTGGTTGGCAGCTCGGGGCTGTGACTAAGTATCGATAGCGCCAAGGGCATCAGGTTTGCCCCCGCCCGGATTGGGGCGGGGGGCAGGTTCGCACTATTTCCCGATCAGAGCTTAATCGGCGGCATTATGAAAACGCATCGGTAGGTGGCTGAGCTGGAATGCTTTCCTTTTCTTGAGGAAACCACGACTTGGGGAGTCGGCGCTTGATGCATTCCGGGAGCCTGTCGACCCAGGTGTTTCTCTCCTGCTGGGGCCACTTAATGGCCTCCCGGTGGGCGCCGTGATTTAGATCGAAAAGCATTACCTGGGGCTCCGGATAGCCTTCCAGGTAGTATTTGACTTTGAGGTGCGATTCGTCTGATTCGTAGTTTCTCAGAGAGACGACTACCACGTTTCGATAGCAGAAGTGATGACTCACTTGCGACGTGTAGGTGCCGCTAGCGCCGAGCTTCACGACCTTCGTCAGGTGCCTGAAGACAGCTTCGCCCACCCAGCTAAAGGGTTCATACGCGACAGGCGTAGCTACGATGTGAGGTATGACAGCCCGTCCCTCTCGCTCGCCTTCAGGTTCAGGCACCTTCCTCGTCTCATTGTCTTTGGTCGCGGAAGAATAAATAGTTGAATAACCGGGCGTATGTATGTCACCGCTGAGTATCACGACATTGAGGCGCTTTCCTCCGTCGGCGGGGTTCTCCAACTCGAAGAAAAAATCCAGCACTCGATCAGCTTCCTTCTGGTTAACTTCCGAACCCCAGGAGTCGTTGATATCGTCACGCAAGTCTCCGACCTTGCTATAAAAAGAAGCGACGTGCTTTTTAAACGACCTAAACTTTTCGAGCCGTTTAACAAAATTCAGGACGCGGAACCAGAAATCCATGATCCAGTTTTCAATCTGAGGCGCGCCGTGTGAAAAGACAACGCTAGTCACAAAGAAAAGGGTGTGAATGTCATTCTTGTTTTGTTCTACCCAGTCTTTGATGGCCTGCAACTGTTTGGGATCCCAAATCTGGCCCTCGTAAACTGTCTTACCGTTGCTGGAAGTCTTCGTAAACTTGCGGCTATTCCGGTTGGTGCGCAGATCTGCAACTACAAAGCCGGCTTTGCCTACCTTGAAGCAGGTATCAAATCCTGACGCGTAGCTACTTGACAGTGGAGCAGGATTGCGCGAAGCCTGCATCAAGCTGAACATTTCGCTCGCGGTTCCGAATAGCTCAAGCCATTCAGACGTGAACGCTTGCGGCAGGTCAGTGCGAAAGGAGTCTTCGCGAGATCCCCAGCCATCCGTGATGTCGTGGTCGTCCCACATCAGAACGGCGGGTAAGCTACATAGCACCTTGCGATAGTACTCATTGTCCCAAAACTTTTTGTAGGTGGTAAGGTAAAGTTGTTTTCGTGTCAGCGGATCGCGTTCTGCCAGAACCTGTGTTTCAACCTCGTCAGCATAAATCTGATCGCCGGCAAGGATGGCAAATCGCACGTTTGCATTGTGCCTAATAATCTGCGGAATCTGGCGCCAAACTCCAAAGCCATTAGCTTCATCGTTGGGTGCGGTCTGCGGGTTGTGACAACTCATCAAGAGGAAATCGAGCTGGCGACCGTATCCATCTTCCGGCAATGTCCAGAAGAACAAATCCTCGGGCTGCAGACCCCCACTTGAATCGGAGAGACTGCCTTCCTTCCCAGGATTCAAATCCAATGGAATCTCATGCGCTTCATCTTGCCAGAGCTGATAAGAGTATTTTGAATTAGGTTCGAGGCTTCCCATGGTAATAGTGCCTACGCCCATGTCTGCCTGCCTACATCTGATCTGCCCTGATTGCACGACGACCGGACTCGCAATCGTTCGGACAATGATGCGTTTCATGTCCTTTTTGGCCGCTTCTGATTTTGGCCCCTGCTCCAGCAGTTTCAAGGTTACAAACACATTCTTGTCTGCGTCACCGGCTTCAACGGTCAGCCAAAGTTTGACACTGGAGTGGCCGATTTCGCCCACGAAGGGTCCCAACGCAAGCGTCGTCTTCTCTTGCGAGGTCAAGGAAGTTTCAACCATTTTTGCCTCCGGATTCACACGATCCTTTATTGGTGATGGGGTAAGGAATTCAGCTTCGCTTAATGAGTCAAGATAATAGTTTCTGAGAACGCACGCGCTCACGGCTGGTCGATACCGATCGGTCCGGTTTACTCTTAAGCTAATTAGACTAGAGCTCGGAAACGGGCCGTGAGAGTCTATGAAGTTTCACAAACGCGCAAACGTTAAGCCGAATTGCGAGGAAAAGTCAACGCTCACGTTTATACTTGCTCGACACTTCGAAGCTGCCCAGGAAATCGCATTGATGAATGCAGGCCCCCGGGGAAATGCCGAAGATCTCAAATGAGTATTCTTAGTACTGGCATCGATCGGAATCAACGAATGACCGCGACATCAAAATCATCAGCCCTGGTGGCTTCAACTGCTGAGATTCGCGCTCTGTTCCCGGCTTTGGCTCGTATTCACGAGGGACACGAGGTCGCCTATTTCGACGGCCCGGGCGGGACTCAGGTGCCACAAAGCGTAGTCGATGCGATGTCGGACTATTTGCTTCATCACAACGCGAATACGCATTGGGCTTATCCAACCAGCGCAGAAACTGACGCGGCACTCGAGGGTGCTCGAGAGGCTTGCGCAGATTTCATAAATGCCTCCCCGAGCGAGATCGCTTTTGGGGCAAACATGACTACGCTTACTTTTCATCTCTCCAGGGCACTTGGTGCGCAATTCGGGCCGGACGATGAGATCGTGATCACAGAATTAGACCATCATGCGAACGTTGCGCCATGGCGGCGTCTGGAAGTTGAACGCGGCGTTCGAGTGAAGGTCATAAGAATGGATCCGCGAAGCGGGCAGCTCGACTGGGAAAGCTTCGAACGGGCAGTAACCAAAAACACGAAAGTGGTTGCTATTGGCGCTGCCTCAAATGCGCTGGGGACTGTCAATGCCCTGGGCCGTGCGGTGCAACTCGCTCATTCCGTCGGCGCGCTGGTTTTCGTTGACGCAGTGCACTATGTGCCGCACGCGCTCGCCGACGTACGGGCTCTCGATTGCGATTTCCTGGGTATGTCTGCTTACAAGTTTTATGGACCGCACGTCGGCGCTCTGTTCGGTAAACGCGCCTTGCTTGAATCAATAAACTTTCCAAAGTTGATTCCAGCGCCTGATGACGCTCCGGAAAATGTCGAAACGGGCACACAGAACCACGAAGGAATCGTTGGAGCGGGGGCTGCGATAGATTTCCTTGCCTCGCTTACCAGGGACGTCGATAACGGTAGCCGGCGGGCTCGACTGGCAACTGCATATGACGAATTACATGCGCGGAGTTCCATGCTGGTTCGCAGACTTTGGGAAGGCCTTTCGGCTATTGAGGCGATTCGAGTCTATGGGCCAGCGCCGGATCAACCGCGAACGCCGACAGTCTCTTTCACAGTGGAAGGAATAGCTTCCACCGAGGTCGCGCGCAAGCTCGCTTTGCGCGGGCTATTTCTCTCGCATGGTGATTTTTATGCGGCAACTGTCACCGAACGACTTGGGCTCGGTGAGGAAGGTCTGGTGCGCGCCGGATGTGCCTGCTACACGACAGCGGATGAAATCGAACGGCTAATTGCCGGTGTGTCCGAAATCGCCGGGGAATAGGCCAAGGTCCAATGTCCAAAGTTCTGGTGGCTGAGGCAACTCAGGCTGGCCGTGGACTTTGGACTTTGGACTTTGGACTTTGGACCTTTGACTTATTCCCTCACTGCGTTAATGAAATCCGCCAGCATTCCATACGCGGTGCTTTGTAAGTTTGGTCTGTGCGATGTAATCGTGAGGCCGGGCATCATGTCGAGCTCAAAGTGAACGCCCAGAGAAGTGCCTCTGATGTTTCCGAGCGGATCGCTCGCCACAACCTGTTCAGGACGGACAGTGGCTACAAGATCACCATCGCGGCCGAGCCTGGCTCTGGCCATCAGCTTGAACGGGGCGCCGGCAGCTCTCGCTGCCTGCAGCTTGCTCGGGGCCAAACCACGAATCCCATCCCGCGTAACATCAACCGGTTTTAGCTGAACACCCATGAGCACATTCGCCAGCGCGCAAACTTTGACAGTTGCATCCCATCCATCAATGTCATGACTTGGATCAGTTTCGGCAACCCCGAGATCCTGTGCCGTTTTCAATCCTTCTTCAAACGAGCGGCCAGCTTCCATCGTTTCAATGATCACGTTGGTAGTTGAGCTAAAAACTCCGCTGAACCCTCGCAGCTTCGCTGCCGGCAAGGTCTCACGAAAAAGAGAAAACACAGGCGCGCTGTCCAGCACCGTTGACTCAAACAGGAAACGCTTTCCTGCTGTCCTGGCAAGTTCATTCAGGCTGGAAAATCCATGAACAATAACGCCTTTGTTTGCCGTTATCGCGTGAGCGCCCGCTTCCAGCGTCGCCCGGAGATAATCAATTGCAGGCTGTCCCGTCTCGGGATTTAGCGAAGTAGTTTCAAAAACGACATCCGGACGCGCGTGACGAAGCCAACCCTCGATGCTGTTAGACGACGCCGCAGTGTCTTTGTAAGATTGCCCGGAAACGAGCGTGGCCACGTCAAAACCATTCGGGGTGTTGGCGGCGTCCTTCGCAAGCCAGCCTAGTCTGCGACTCGCTACGCCGGTGATGCGCCACTCGATGCCATATTGCTCTCTTAGCTCGCCGGATTTCGCAGCCATCAGCCGCGCCAGCGCGCGTCCAACGTTTCCGAAGCCTAGAAAAGCGAGCTTGTATTGTTTCATTCGTCTTTCCGTTCCGCTCGACGTATTATTTGCCTAGCCGCAAGTTCGACAGGATTTACAAGATTCACAAGATTTAACCAAAACGAACGCTACAATGGTTGATTGTTTCGCAGATAGTTTTTGCGTCCAGGGTCGTTCTGTTCTTTTTCTAATCGTGTAAATGCTGTTAATCCTGTCTGAACCTGTCTGGTTCACTTTATGAAACAATATCACGATTTGCTGCGCTCAATTCTCGTAAATGGCAACGAACATCGAGATCGCACCGGCGTCGGCACTATCTCACACTTCGGTTATCAAACGCGGTTTGATCTGCGTCAGGGTTTCCCAATCGTAACGACGAAGAAGATTCCGTTTCGTTGGGTGGCCGAGGAGCTGTTTTGGTTTCTCTCGGGCGATACAAACGAAGCAAACTTGCGGGCTAGGGGTGTAGATATCTGGGCGGAATGGGCCGACGAGGAACACACGAATCGTTTTGGTCGAGAACCTGGCGACCTTGGCCCGGTTTATGGTTACCTCTGGCGCTCCTTCGGCGGCGATTATCCGGAGCGCAATGGAGTGGATCAAATCGCGAACCTTATCGACGAGATTCAAAACAAGCCAAACTCGAGACGGCTAATCGTAACCGGGTGGGATCCGCGCCGGGCTGACAATGTGGACTTGCCACCCTGCCACACCTTGTTTCAGTTTAAGGTGGAAAGCGAGCGCATTCTGCACTGTCAGCTCTATCAGCGATCTGCCGATGCGTTTCTGGGCGTGCCTTTCAACATCAGCTCATACGCGCTCCTGATGCATCTGGTGGCCCATGCCTGTGGGCTTCAAGTGGGAGAGTTTGTTTACACGCTCGGCGACTATCACATATACCAGAATCACCTTGAGCAGGTTGAAGAGTTATTGAAGCGCGAGCCTTATCCATTACCCCAACTTGAAATTACGGATGATGGCCAACCGAAGCGAGGACTGGACGGCCTGCTCGCGATGCGTTACGAGAATATAAAACTAGTGGGATATCAGTCCCATGGAAAGATCGCCGCGGCCGTTGCCGTGTAGGACAGACATTCCTGTGTGTCCAATTCTTAAAGCTTACGTATCTCAAATCAAGAAAACGAAAGACACGAATGTCTGGCCTACCTTTATGATCATCGGAATAGTCGCAGTAGACCAGAATGGCGCGATTGGCAAAGGCGGAAAGCTGCCCTGGCATTACTCTGCCGATATGAAGTTTTTTAAGGAAACGACGACCGGCCATGCATGCGTCATGGGCTACAAAACGTGGTTGACGCTGAAACGGCCGCTGCCTAATCGTCTGAATATTGTTTTGAGCCGGCAGTCGGAAATCGAGGCGCAGGAGTCTGTGGTTGTAATGCGCAGCGTCGAGTCAGTTCTTAACCTGGCGAAAGATTCCGAACGTGACCTGTTTGTGATCGGCGGCGAGCAAGTCTATCGGGCGTTTCTTGCCCACATCGATCGATGGCTCGTGACTGAGGTTCCCTTGACGATTGACGGCGCGGATACCTTTGTGCCCGCTGATTACCTTGATGGTTTTACCAGCATTGGCGTTCAGCAACTTGAAGAGAATTTGATCGTCCGCACCTACGAACGTACCCCTTCAAGCAGTAGGACTTAACTCAACGGCCCAGTTATTCCGAGTTTCAAATCGAGCACATCGTGGCGCGTGATGATTCCCACGATACGCCCATACTCTTCAACCAATACAGCGGGACTGGATTGCAATCGTTTGGTCACCGCCTGAGCGCTGGCATCGACGTCCACCGTCGGAAAGCTCGCCTCCATCACTTCGCTGACTGCTGCTTCGAGCAATTGACGATCGCGCACCACTTTAGCCAACACACGATTTTCACTAAGCGAGCCGATCGGCCGTCCCTCTTCGAGCACTGGAATCTGCGTCAACCCGAGCTCATTCATTTTGGCTAACGCGGCGCTGACCTTATCGTTGGGCCCGACCGACACCAGCGAGTCGGGCGCGTTCTGCCCCTTGGTGTCGCTGATCAAACCAGCTGTCATTTTCTGCGGTTCGAGCAGGCGCTTCTCTTTCAGCCATTCGTCGGAATGATGCTTCGTCAGGTAGTGTTCGCCCGTGTCGCAAATGATGAAGACGACAACTGCGTTTTCATCCAAACCCTTTGCCACCCGTAAAGCTGCAGCCAGATTGGTGCCGCTTGAGCCGCCGCAAAAAATTCCTTCCGTGCGGCCAAGTTGGCGCGACATTTCAAACGACTCGCCGTCCGTCACGTTGATAACTTCATCAACATATTTGATGTGCACGTTTGGCGGCACAACTTCCTGTCCTATTCCTTCCACGAGATAGGGCGTTGTCTCAACTAATTTCCCGGTCTCTTTAAAAGTCTTAAAGATAGAACCATACGGGTCGGCCCCCACCACTTTTATTTTCGGGTTCTTCTCTTTCAAAAACCGACCAGTGCCTGAAATAGTTCCACCAGTTCCAATGCCCGCGACGAAATGTGTGATCTTACCTTCAGTCTGTTCCCATATCTCTGGGCCGGTGGTGCGGTAATGCGCTTCCGGATTTGCCGGATGGGAATACTGATCGGGATAAAAAGAATTCGGAGTTTCCTTGGCAATCCTTTGAGCCGTCGAAACGTAGTGATCAGGAGTGCCCGGTTTCGCCGAGACAGGAGTGATGACTACGTCCGCTCCCAGGGCTTTCAAATAACGCGACTTCTCCACGGAGGCTTTATCAGTCATCACGAAAATGCATTTGTAACCTTTGACCGCGGCAGCCAGGGCAAGCCCGATACCGGTATTGCCGGAGGTAGCTTCAACAATCGTACCGCCTGGTTTCAGCTTCCCGTCACGCTCAGCCGCTTCGATCATCGATATGCCGATGCGATCTTTCACTGAATAACCAGGATTCAGGTTCTCCATTTTTGCCAGCACGGTGGCTTTGAGACCGCGGTTCATCCGGTTGAGCTTCACCAGGGGTGTCCGCCCGATTAATCCAAGCACATTGTCGTAGTAGTGCATTAACGTCTCCGAAACTGTCTAACTCAAGTGGAAATTGATTGGTCTATTTTTAACAGAACTTAACTTCTCACGCTATTTGGAAAGCACTTCCTCGCAAAGTTTTTTCGCAATCAGCTCGCCAGCCGCGCGGTGGCCCACCGGGTTCCAGTGGCCGTTGCCAATGTTTGCTCCGAATCCATGTAGAAATGTGTTGTTGCTCTCGGCCAACCGCTGAAGATCCGGCGCCAGCGTGATGACTGGAATTGTCTCGCGTCCGCAGAATGTCTTGATGCGATTATCGGGATAGAAAATGTCAGCGATGCCCAGCCTTTTCATAAATGCCTCCCGCACATGAGGACCTGGTACAACCTGAATACCGTTGCTGAGGGTCACGAGGACGAACTGCGCACCTCGAGTCCTAACTTCATCTCTCATGGTCGCAATCAGCCCCTCCGTGACGCGCCAGGCGTCATTCCACTCCGCGTTTCCGGGTTCAAGATAGATTAGATTATCGACGCCAAGTTCATCGGCGCGGGAGAGTAGTTCCTGCGTTTGTGGCGGCTGGCCCTGGGCCATGGGCGGCGTGGGTCCCGACTGCGTTTTCTGGTTTGTGGACTCCTGCGCCCGCCACGCAGCAGTGCGAATCTTCAGTGCGTGATGTCCCTCAATAGTCGCTTGAACTAAACGCGAATGATCGCGGAACCACCGTCCAAACCTGCTGATCGTTTTCTGCCGCCAGGCAAAGGCGCGCGACTCTTTGAACGAGGCGTCGAGCACTAAACTATTCTTCCGGTAGATGAAGTAAGGAATCTCGTCAGTCTTTTTGAGTGCGCGAGAATTGTCCGCGATATCGTTGTTAGTCGTCATGGCCAGCATCACGACATCCGGTGAATATTTCCAAACGTCTTCACGAAGCGTCAACAACTCCTGAGCGGTGCCATATCCGGAAACCCCAAAATTGATAACCTCAACGCTCTTGCCCGCCAACGCACTGCATTCCTGCAACCGCTTTTCCATTACCGACCAAAACGCTTCGTGTTCCGGCACCGGCAGGGCTTCCGGATAAGAGTCGCCCAGAACGGCAATGCGAATTGTGTTTTGGGGCTTGGCGATTGAGTGTTCACGATCTCGGAGGCCATCGCTATTAATTCGGATGTATGCCTCGCCCTCTTTTCGGTACCAGCCTTCAGCTCGTGGCCGCAAAGCGTAGCCGCGCACTTGATCGAGGACGTAAAACTCCGGATATGAATATCCGACGATACGCAGTGCTATTTCAGCGACCATTGCTCCAAAGAGAAAACCGAATAGTACGAGAGCCAGCTTCGCAAGAATGCGCCGGGATCGCTTTCCTTTTGGTCTCATTGCGGTTCGCTTTGGATGGCCGCCCGCTCGTCACGACAGCTGAGCGAGATTAAGCTTCGACTGAAAAGCAATTACCTTAAGCGAACGGCTCTGTTTTTGTCCAAAGCGCGCAGTTTGGCTCGTAGTAGGTAAGCATAAATTTTGAGGCCCGGATGTGCTCTCCCCTTCACATTCGGGCCCCTATCAAGGTCGCCGTTTTTACACGGCCACCAAGCTCAATTTGTTTCCGCTGCGCGCGGACGATCGTTGGTTAGTAACGACGGTTCTTATTGCGAATCTTGTAGGTGTAGATAGCTGCGCCGGCTCCACCCGTGATTGCACCGATAATCGCGCCCTTCTTGCCGCCAATCAAACCACCGATAACTGCACCACCAGCTGCGCCCCCCGCAGTAGTGATCTTGTCACGGTGCTTTTCCCAAACAGAACGGTCGCGACCATAACGGTAGTTGTAGTTCTCATCGTAATAAACATTGTTCCGATTGATGCGTTGAGCGCGACGTTCGCTGCGCCGATCATATCGGCTGTCGTAGCGGTTCCCGTAATACGTTCGGTCATAACTTCGGCTTCGTGTCTGCGCCGCTACGGGCAGCGCCATCATTGCAAGTATCGTAAGACTGATGATCGTGGCTATAAGTTTCTTCATGGCGATCCTCCACCGCCCTTTTGGCAACGGGTATGCCACGACTCATCGTGAAGAGGTTAGGCGCAATTCTGAAGCGTTTTCTTCTGTCGAAAGCAAGATTGCGAGTCTGCCCCTGACGAGGCCGAACGATACCGTGTGAAGAAAACTGCACAACTTACCTTTTGGGATACGCGTAGATTCGGGTTAATCTAATCGCAACCCCCTCTAACTTAATAACCAACACACCGAATATCCGGGAGGATGAATCATGTCTATAGCACGGGTGACCGAAATCAGTTCTACATCGACAAAGAGCTTTGAAGATGCAATTCAAAGCGCCGTGAGCCGCGCCACTGAAACACTACGCAATGTGCGCAGCGCGTGGGTAAAGGAGCAGCAGATTAAGATTGATAATGGAAAAATTGTTGAGTATCAGGTAAACCTGATGATCACTTTCGTCCTGGATGAAAGCAATCAAGAAGAAGTCGCGTAAATGAGGTTGAGGGAGTTAACCCGCGTGAAAACCCGATAAGGCTAGGCGCGCTGTTGATAAGCGGTGACGGCTTCGATGGCTCCCTCGTGCATTCGCTCGGGGCGTACGTAGAGCCAGTGCTTTTCAAAATCTTCGTCACTAAGCGACGGCTGGACAGCGCGCTCCCTGGCCTTTAACCACTCCTCAGCCCACTTGCGCAAAGTTGAGTCGTTATTTAGCGCTGACCTCGCCGCATGCATATTGACCGTTGCACTCATGAAATCACTGTCCTTTTCTTTGAGAAGTTACACAACTTACCCGCGCTTCTTCGCGGGTTTCGGCAAAAAGCCCCGCAGCTTCAAGGGATCCTTTGATGTCGAAGCGTTCTGGTCCTGAGTCGGCTTCACTCGTTCCTGCCGGTCCTTTTCAATCGATTCTTTCAATCGCTTCTTCGCGCGCTTATTCATCTTGTTCATGACCGGGATTATACAGCAGAAGAAAGTTGGACGCGTATTCGGGCGCTCATTTATTGGCACCGAGATCGCGCATACTCTCTGCCCTACACTCACAAATTGGTTGACCGAAATACACGGTCTGGTCTAAAACGAATCTCGTTCAATAAAAACTCCTATCCGGAATTTCATCGTTGAGTACGACTTTATGAATGACACGACAATGAAGCCGCTGCCTCTTAACGACAAACGACGCTCTGCTCCCAGGATGTTCATAGTTGGTCTCGTGATAACGCTAATTCCGAGTTCCGGCATGTTCGGCTTCACTCAAAAACGGCGCTCCGCAGTGAAGCCTTCGTTCAGCTACAGCAAAGCAGCGGCGCTACTCTTCAAAGAGGAATCGGTAACGCAAAAGGAAGGAGTCCTGATTCGCGATGTCAGCTACGCGGCGTATACGAAGGATAGGCGGATCAGGGCTTACGTGGTCAGGCCGGTGGGAAAGGGGCCTTTCGCGGGCGTTCTCTTCTTTCACTGGCTGGGCGAGCCAAATGGCGATCGGAACGAGTTTCTGAATGAAGCAGTTGAGCTGGCGAAACGCGGCACTGTCTCGCTGCTAATTCAAGGTCATTTCCCATGGAAGATTCAACCGACTAATGGAGAATCTGATCGCCGGCTGGTGGTAAATGAAACTATTGAAGTGCGCCGCGCCCTCGATCTCTTGTTGCTCCAACATGGCGTCGACCGCGAACGCATTGGCTTCGTCGGCCACGACTACGGAGCCATGTATGGTTCAATTCTTTCAGGTATCGACAAGCGCGTGAAGGCATACGTGTTCGTCGCGGGGATGGGAAATTTTGGTGATTGGTCACTCAAGTATTGGAAGGGACCCTCAGCGAATGGAGCGGATACCTACATGAGGTTGATGGACCCGGTTGACCCCATTAACTACGTGAGTCGAGCAGCACCCGCCAACCTGATGTTTCAGTTTTCCAATGCCGACAAATACATTTCCAGAACAACTGCTGACGCGTATTACGGTGCGGCGAGTCAGCCAAAGCAAGTCCGATGGTATGAGACCGACCACGCAATGAATACTGACGCAGTCCGCAAAGATCGAAGCGACTGGTTAACGCGACAACTTCGCTTATCAGCAAGGTCGCAGTGATTGCTTGTCCTGGTAATGACTAAGTTTCTCATCAACATGTTTTCGCCGGCGGTATTTGGTTTTCTTCTATGCGCCTGCGCTAACTCCGCGCCGCCAGATACGTCATCTTCTGCGAATCCCGTCGCCAATGCTGCTTCACCCCATGAATCGGCCATGCGTTGCGCCCCCGAGAGTCTGCAAAAGAAGTTTGAAGAAATCGCGCGCGTAACTCAGGGACCGGTCGGGGCTGCTGCGATGCTGGTTGAGACTGGCGAAATAGTTGCGATGAACGGCAAGCAGCAGTTTCCGATGCAGAGTGTTTATAAACTACCGATCGCAATGGCAGCGCTGGAGCAGGTGGACAAGGGTATTCTGAAACTTGATCAGAAAATAAGAGTCGAACCTGCCGACCTCGTGCCTCAGGGTTTGCGCAGTCCACTTCGCGATAAGCATCCGCGCGGAGTCGAGCTCAGCGTGCGCGACTTGCTGCAATACATGATGGTCGACAGCGACGGATCGGCTTGTGATGTTCTCTTAAAATTGATGGGTGGCCCAGAAAAGGTCACGAAATACCTTCGCGATCTCGGCGTAGACGGAATAGTCGTGGCGACTTCCGAGAAAGAGATGTCCACAGGCGATGATGTGCAATATCGCAACTGGTCGACGCCTGAATCAATGGTTATTCTGTTGAAAATGCTGAGTGATGGTCGCGGCATCTCTTCTGTTAATCGTGAAATGCTCCTCGACTTTATGATTAGAACTCCGACCTTTCCGGGACGACTGAAAGGTCAGCTGCCTGCGGGCACCGTTGTCGCGCACAAGACTGGATCGTCGGGGACCAGGAATGGATTGACCAGGGCCACGAACGATGTCGGCCTGATCACCCTCCCCGATGGCAGACATCTCGCTGTAGCTGTTTTCGTTTCAGATACCAAAGTGGACGCTGCAATCCGCGACGGCGTGATTGCGAAGGTCGCTCGCGCATCGTGGGACTGCTGGTCCGTCCGGTGACACCAGGTTTTCTTTCGTGCAGTTTCGGACATCGATTGCACCCAATAGACCGCAAATCCGTGTACAATACGCGCGATGATTCAGCCCGACACGGCCGATCGGCCGGACCCCACACCCTCTGAGGAAACTGCTAACAGTATCAGCCATGGACTGGGACTCGTGGCCGCTATTGCTGCGGTCCCGATACTGGTCATCAGTGCGATCAGAGGCGGCGATGCATCGTTTATCGTAGGCGCAAGTGTTTTCGCGAGCTCGATGGTTTTGTTATACCTGGCTTCGACTCTTTATCACTCGGTCAGACATGAGCCTACCAAGCGTATTTTTCGACTGCTCGACCACAGCGCAATCTTCGTCCTAATCGCAGGCACCTACACTCCGTTCACGCTTGGTGTGTTGCGTGGACCATGGGGTTGGACGCTGCTGGCCATGGTTTGGAGCCTGGCCACGATCGGCCTGACGATCAAAGCGATTTACGGAACGCGCTACAAGTGGGCCACCATGACGCTTTACGTGGGAATGGGCTGGCTCGCTTTGATAGCAGCGAAGCCGATTCTCCTTCATGTTCCCCTCCCGGGTATTCTACTAGTAATGGCGGGTGGTCTTGCTTACACGGGAGGTCTCGGATTTTTTGCCGCTCACCGCCTGCGTTATCACCATTTCATCTGGCACTTGTTTGTGATTGCCGGCACGACATGTCACTTCTTTGCCGTATTGTGGTACGCAAAACCCTGATCGTGCGTGCACCACCAATGCCCAGCCTTAGCTGCACTCCACGCATTCCATGACGCCAGACGAAAGTCGCCACAAGCTGGTCAAAATCCTTCAGCTCGCTTACTCGGCAGAGCTCGCAGCCGCCTACGCTTATCGCGGCCACTGGAAATCAGTTCGCGACAAGGACGAACGCTCTCAGATTGAACAGATCGAAAACGAAGAGTTGCATCATCGCGAGCTCGTGGGAGAGATGCTGCGCGAACTCGATGCTGCGCCCAGGAGATTAGGCGAAATGCGCGCAAGGATACTTGGGCGAACCCTGGGACTGCTATGCCATTTCACGGGATGGCTCGCTCCCATGTATGGCGCGGGGAGACTGGAGAGCGGCAACATTGTCGAGTATGAGATTGCGGCGCGGTATGCCCGCGATTGTGGAAAGGAAAACTTCGTGGACTGCCTGTTAACCATGGCTGAAGTGGAATGGGAACACGAAAGATATTTTCGGTCGCGGGTTTTGCTCCATCCCCTGAGCAAACGGATTTCACTATGGCCACAGCCTCGGCCTAAAGAGTTGATTCGGGAATCGTTTGCTGATGAACGAGCAGGGGAACTCCGAGCAGCCGGAGCTGCCAAATAGACTTTGTTAAGGGGTTAGCGAGCTGCCTCGCACTCAATGAACGCGAAGCGCGAACGGTTTCTTTGAGTACTACTGATTAGGTTTCGCCGCGTTTGCGGTGTGAGCGCCCGCGGTACCAGTGAAGGGGTCGCGGTTCCTGTGCCCGCATGGTAATATCCACCTTGCCAGCCCAAATCGTCAGCTAGTTTCTAAAGCTATGCGCAATCAGCAAACATTACATCATCGTCCGCTCGATAGCCGGTCAAACCTCTTCGCTGACTAACAGTTTTTCCTCGCTCATTCTGCGCCCTTCGGCGGCTCGACCTTAGACGCTACCGTCATCGTCGCCCGTTTCTCGTCAGACCCGTTTTTCAACTTCAGAAGGAGTCAGCATCATGTCAACAACAACCATGGCGCCAGCAAAGAGACCAGAAATCAAGACAGCGTTGCCGGGCCCAAAGGGCCAGGAAATTATTGCGGCCGACGCTCAATTCGTTACGCCATCCTACCCGCGTCCTTCCTTTAAGCTGGTGGCAGAACGGGCCCAGGGTGTTTGGGTGGAAGATGTGGACGGCAACATCTTTCTCGATTGCAATGCCGGCGTGGCAGTTTGTTCAACCGGCCATTGTCATCCTGAAGTGGTTCGCGCAATTCAGGAGCAGGCCGAACAACTAATTCATATGTGCGGAACTGACTACTACTACCGGCACATGCCGGCACTCGCGAAAAAACTCGACGAGATTGTTCCGGTCGAGCGGCCGACTCGCACTCACTTTGCCAACAGCGGTACCGAGGCTGTCGAAACTGCTTTGAAGCTTGCGATGCATGCCACCGGCCGCGAGAAATTCATCGCCTTCTTCAATAGTTTCCACGGGCGGACGTTGGGATCTCTTTCGTTGACGTCATCCAGAGCGGCTCAGAGGCTTGGATTCAAGCGTCAGGCATTGGATGTGGTTCATTTGCCTTATCCCAACGAGTTTCGAAATCCATTTAACGATGCAGACTGCGGCGACGGCGGCGCGAGCGCAGGGGCCTTGAATTGGATCGAGCAACGCCTTTTCAAAACTACAACACCGCCTGAAGAAGTGGCGGGCATCGTAGTCGAGGCCGTGCAGGGCGAGGGTGGTTACGTGCCGGCGCCTCCAGGTTTTCTCAAAGGCTTGCGCCGCATCTGCGATGAACATGGGATCATGTTGATTATTGATGAAGTGCAATCCGGCATGGGCCGAACCGGAAAAATGTTTGCGTCCGATCATTACGACGTCAAAGCGGACATCGTCACTATTGCCAAGGGCATAGGTTCGGGTTTGCCCATCGGCGCCTGCGTGGCGCGGGCTGATTTGATGAACTGGAAACCCGGCGCGCATGCGTCGACCTTTGGCGGCAACCCCGTCTGCATTGCCGCGGCGCTGAAAACGATTGAGCTGCTTGAAGGCGGGCTGGTCGAGAACTCCGCTAAGGTGGGTCAATACTTGAAATCCGGTTTGCAACGATTGCAGGAAAAGCATGAATGCATCGGCGATGTACGCGGAATGGGCATGATGCTCGGCGTGGAATTTGTCGAAGATCGAGCTTCAAACAAGGCAGCGCCTGAACTGAGGGACCGAGTGGAGATCGCGTGCTTTGAACGTGGACTGATTATTCTCGGCGCCGGCGCCAACACAATTCGCTGGTCACCACCGCTGATACTTACGAAAGAGAATGTGGATGTCGCACTGGAGATTTTTGACGAGGCGATCGCAGCATCGATTTGAGAGTGACGTATCGCGGCTTGCCGCCTGATGTGGGAAAGGGCTTGCCTCCCGAGGTGTCCTTGAATCGTTTCGGGCTGCGCCCAAGCAAACGGGCTAGGCCCAATTGTTGGACCAACATTGCCGGTGGGGCGTAGCCACCAACGCACATCGAGCGGCAAGCCGCGACTCTAGACTTAGCAACTACGCGAGTAATTTTTCCGCAATCTCTTTTATCCGGGAACGTAGACGATCCTCATCAACCGTGGTCACCTGGCCATCACGATAGACTTCCCTTCCCGCGACCACAGTCAATACAACGTCACGACCTGACGAAGCAAAGATCAATGTGCTTTCCGGATCGTAAGATGGAATCTGATGAACGCTCGCTAGCGCTACGACGGCAAAGTCTGCCTGAAATCCTTCTTTTAGTTGCCCCACTTTGCTCTCTAGCCCGAGCGCGTGTGCGCCGCCCATCGTGGCAGTTTGCATGAGTTTGGATGGCGATAGCTGTCCAGCGTCTCGGGCTGTCGATCGGGCAGTTAGCAAGGCAAACCGAGCTTCCTCAAGTAAGTCGCACGTGTTGTTGCTCGCGACGGAATCACTGCCAAGACCTACCGAAATGCCGGCCTCGAGGAATTTTGTTAACGGCGCCACTCCATGGCCCAATTTTGCATTTGACTTAGGACAGTGGGCCACGCGCGAATCAGCTTCCTGCATCGTTTCAATATCCGCTTCGTCGACAGTTATGCAGTGGGCCAGCAAAGGACGAGTTTCAAGGATGCCGTGTGACTTCAGATATTGAATCGTGGACAGCCCGGGCGCTTTCCATTCAATCGCCCGCCTGCGAAGACCTTCCGCAAAGGGCCCCGACCCGTCGCGCAATAGCGACGCTTCCATCGTCGTCTCTGCGGCGTGCATCATCACGGGTAACCGTTCACTAAGCGCGAACTCAGCGATGAGTTCGAGCTGGGGTGCGCAAACGGTATAGGGAGCGTGCGGCGACACGCCACACTTGACCAATGAAGTTTCCAGTTCGCGAAGGTGCTCAATTTTGTGCTTGAGCTTTGAGAAGTTTTCCGCGGCCAGAAGCGGGTCCGGGCCAAATGATTCCTGAAAGACAATTCCTCTCAGGCCGACATCGCGTAGCGCCTTCATACTTTCAAACGCGGCGTCACTGGCATCGGCAAAGCAGGTCACACCCGCGCGAGCAGCTTCACACGCTCCCCAGCAACTTGCCACGTGGAGATCGTCTTCGGTCATACGCTCGAGGCGTGCCATCGTTAATTTTTTCAACCACGCGAAAAAGTCTGATTCTTCGTTTTCAAGGAAGCCACGCATCGCAGTGAGTTCAAGATGCGAATGGGCGTTGATTAGACCAGGAATAATTGCAGCCGTACCAAATTCTCTGATCATTGAATCGGGAAACTGTCGTATCAAGGCGCCGCGCTCGCCCAGGGCAATTATTTGTTCCCCTTCAACCGCTATCGCGCCACCGGCGACGTTGGACGATGAAACGGGCACGAGCCAATCTGCGGAATATAAGGTGGGCATCAATGGCGCCTGTCAGGCAAGAAATCGTCTTATCGCTCAGGCTTCTGTGGCGGCGAGGGCGACCCTGAATTCGCGGCGAGCCGGCGGGTGCGACCCTTAAGTTCGTCGTAGCGTTCGAGAATTGAGCCTACGTAGGCCCGCGTGGAAGGAATGTCTATCCGGCCGACAAACTCATCGCGCGTTAGCACCGTCTGTCCTTCGGAAACTCTATTCCACTCAGCGGCCCGGCTGGGACCAGCGTTATAGCCGGCGATCATACGCGCCTCGGCATCCGGCGTATCACGATACTGCTCGCGGATTTTTTCCAGGTACCATGACCCGACCTGAATATTACGCTCCGGATCTCGCAGCAAACGCACCGGGTCCTGGGCCATCTGTCGCTCCAGTTCAGGGAGCCCGGTTTTGGAGGCCCACTCCCGGCCAACCGCCGGCGTAATTTGCATCAAACCTATCTCGCCGTCCTGTCCAAGTTTCCAGGGACGAAAATATGTCTCTTCGTAAATAATGCTCCAAACCAAATCCGGATCCAGCCGGTAGACTCCGGCCTGCCTGGCAATCAGGCTGTCGTATCGGTGAATCCAATACTGGTTGAAAAAATAAGCGCCCACCGCAAGCATGAGGAGCAGGAGGGCAAGAACGGCAAGACGCTTCATTAAGTATAATTGGACGGCTGCTAGTTTCGACGTTTTAGTTTCGCCCAGAAGTCGGCGGCTGATGATGAAGCGTCAATGCCCTCGTAGCGTGAGCGCAGCGCTACTTCATCTAGCACATGACCCTGCAGCCAAATCTCCGCATCGAGTGTTACGCCAGGCGCCAGCTTATCGCCGCGCAATGACCGCTGGTTCACCAGAATTTCCAAATTCATTCGCTCCAGATCGAGGTGAATCCAGTATAAATCACTGCCCGATAGTGGGTTCTTCAGAGGCTTGAAAGCTATTACGCGGCCGGAAAGACTCCAATCGTTTTCGTGTGCGGCACGCGAAGGAGCGGCCTTGTCCAGCGGCATCCATCTGGCTTTTGCCGGCGCACTGCGCACTCTCGCTCGATACGCCAGGCCACAAAGTCCAACGTGAAGTTCCTGAGCGCCGAAACCTCCCGGACCAACCTCAGTTAGGTTTTGCAGTTCAAACAGGACCTCGGAATCAGTTCCATCCCGGTAACCGTGGACGACGGCCTCGCCTTCTTCATCATATTCGGTGAGCGCCCATGGACTGATCGTTTGAATGTAACGCGCCCGAAAACCGGGACGGCAATCTGCGTAGAAAACATCTCCCGTCCCTGATTCATAAAGGACCGTCCAGACTTCAAGCCCTTCACCCAGTTTCCAACAGCGCCCATGAAGCACGGCGCCGCGGCGGGTAACCTGCGTTGGTTCACCCTGATTGCCGGCGCGCTCAGCAAGATAGTTGAAGGCTTTCTCGCTGGGAACTTCCAGGCCGATGGTTTCAAAAGTGGCGTTCATAATTGATTAGGACAAAGATGCTTTCTGCTGATGGCCGGCCTTGGCTTGCCTATCTGGATTTGCCCGCACGCTTTCTGGGTCGTTCCTGGGCCACGCTCGATTCAGCTTCCACTTCATCACGTAACGCACGCGTGCGCATGCCCCGTATGATTCTTTCCGGACCATGCGTTGGCCTCACGCCCGAACGGACCATCTCCGTGAACAAGTCGACGTCGTAGTCCACCTCGCGCGACATCTCCTCGCGAATGGCGTGTAGCACTTCAAGGAATTTTGGACGGCGATACATTTCCGTTCTAACTCTTAAGCCAAAACTTTGAACTCCACAGCGGCCACGAAGTTAACGTGACTTTTCAGTCGCCTCGGAAACAAGAAACTCCGGTGTGACAATCATAGGAACATAAAAACCCGCGGCAGTGTTAAAGAGCCTGATGCGCGCCTGCCGTCTGACATTTGCCAGGTGACCGAAATTCCACGTCACCAGATAGTCGATCTTATGATAGGACGCAATGGCCACGTGCAAAGCATCGGCGATGTACTTGCGATGAAATATCCCTCGCGAAATATATCCGTCGGCGAGGATGGAAGCTTCCTCCGTCAGCTCTACCTGTTCCAGCCTGGAAATCAAATTCAAGTACGAAGAGCGGTGCGGCTCGGCCACGCGCTCAAGCTCGCGCGGCACCAGTGGTGAAATTACCGCACGATAGTCGGGCATCTCATGCTCCCACCAGCGTATGGTCAGGTCGCGCCGAAAGGGCTCGCCGTTATCCAGGTAAGCGCCGATTACTGAGGTCTCGAGGTAAAGACTTTGCTTCATTTCTGTTGAAGGGTTCTGTCAGTTCAACGATCTTCGACGCCGCCAGCGCCGCTCTTCCTGGCAGTCTTCGCTAGCGGCTCGAGACGAACCAAACCCCGCTGGAAGTCGAGCGACAAGCGATAGTGACGCAGAAAGTTTCCGCCGAGGATCCCGCTCTGCGTGAAACCGGTCGTTTCGTTTAAGGTCTCCATATCGAGGACCGCAGCGCTTACTTGTTCACGTACAAGCGTGCCCAGCGACACCTTCGGCAATGAAATTCGCTTTACATCTTCGGATATCCCAGCGGCGCCGAAGACGCGCATTCGCGTCGGTTGAATGTAGCCGGCCAAATCTTCCTGCTGCACCAGTTTTTCTGAAACGACCGTGATGCTTGCGCCAGTATCGATTATGAAATTCAGCGGGCGATCAACGCCTTCAAGCACGACCTCACCACTGAGAAATCCGCTGGAAGTTGTACGCACTGGAATTTCCAGCGCATCTGTTGGCTGCGTTTTTGTAGCTGTAGTCTCTTTACGCACGTCCGGACGCCGCAGGGAGAAAACCCCTTCACCAAAAACAAACGAATCCTCTTTTTTTGATCCGCCAGACTCGCGACGTAACGTAAACATGTTTTCGCCGTAATCGACCAGAGCGACGAACCTCGAGATCACTGCCAGTCCCAGATATCCATCAACCGGATCCTTCTCATCGTAAAAGCGCCGAATGTAAACCGGAACTCGTTCAACTTTGACTTCGCCGACTTCGAGCAAATTGAGAAATCCGTAAACTATTTCAAACTTTCCGCCGCCCCCGACCGCGCGAGCCATCCCTCCGCGCGCCACCGCAGCTATACCCAGCTTCTTCGAAGTTTCCTCCGAAATGACAGACATCCCCGATCCGGTGTCGAGCACGAAGCGAAGCAATTCCTTCCCCCCGTTGACCTTAACTTTCAGGATGGGTCGCCCGTCGACAGACTCGAAGGGTATGCTCGTCGAGTTTCCCGAACGCAGTTCATAAAGCGAACTCTGCTTACCGAGATAACGGAGGAAGTCGATCAGTCCACGGATACGACTTCTGCGATCAGCATCAGTGCGTGGAGCAATAATAAGGAACCGCTCATAAGAATCTGCTGCTTCCTTGTATCGCTCAGATCGTGCTGTTGCCTGACCGAGATTGAAAACGTAATCGGGTTCATCGGAATCGATATCTACTGCGCGTCGCAGTCCCTTGATCGACGAATCAAGGCGATTCTCATAAAAATCGACCATCGCCAGGCCGGCAATTGCAAGCGCTTCATTTTCCTTAAGGCTCAATGCTGTACGAAACTCTTCAACCGAGCTTCGAAAGTCGCCGGACGCGAGAACCGCGGAACCCAATAAAGCATGGGCCCGGGCAGAAAGTGGGTCTGCCGTGATTACTCGAGCGGCCTGGTCGTAAGCCTCTTGAAGACGGCGCTGCTTCAAAAGCGCAAAGCTCAATCCGAGCCGGGCCTGATGGTCCTGAGCGCTTTTAACCAGCATCGCGCGATAGATTTTCTCCGCGCCCTCAAAGTCACCGTCATTTAACGAGCGTTCGGCTCGTTGACGCGTTTTTAAATCGTTTTGAGTTCCCGACCATCCAGGCGCGGCAACGCAAAGAGAAACGGCAAACAGACAACTCACGACTCCGGCAACAACTGCGCGACTCGCGTTAATTTTGTAAAGGGAAAGCATGTCAATACCCTATTGAATAAGCGTTCGAGCATTACAACGGGGGGAGACGCAAATTCAACTACTTCAAAACTTCGCCCGTTTTCATCGACCAGAGAACCAGATCGAGCTCATCGAAGTCAATCTTAATGTCACGAGCAAACGATCGAAGTTTGTCTTCTATTTCAAGATAACGCGCGCGGCTTGCGGGTGGCTTTGCTGAGTCAATTACTTTCAGATCCTGAAGGCAGCCCAGCACGTGTTTATCAAGAATGGCGTAGCCGCCAAGGCCGATGTTGCGAAGGTAGTGGCTGGCCTCTTTGTAGCCAAGTCCCTTAACCTGTTTCTCCTGCGCCAGCCAATCGCGCCGCTTTACCGGATCTCTAAAACTCCTGAGTTTCCGGCGCAAAGACATCTCGCAACTCGCGCGCAGATAGTTTCTGGTGACGATGATGTATCCGGGACGAGCTACCGGAAAACGATGCGCGCCGGCGGCCACCAACGCCTTGGTCATTTCCCCGGCGTCACCTTCAATCAGCAACGGACGAACAGCCTCAACTGCTTTGAGTCCCATGCGAGCGGAAGCTCCGGCGGTAAAAATGCAGTAGACCAGTTCTTCCCAGAATTGAAGATCGGATCCGCTCCTCCAGATACGTCGAAACTCATTCAAGCGCGCGCGAATCTCTTTCTTGCGCATCTCATGCGCGGCTTGAATATCCTCTACTGCGACCGGCTGATGGTTACTTCTCACAAGGATTGTCAATGTTCAGATTCTAGGTTTGCACTTTTACGTTGTCAACGCAATCGAAATTCAGCAAAGTCAATCACGGCGAGTTGTTTGCAGAGAGACTGACCGACATTACCTGGACGTTTGTGCCTCTACATCTCGGACGACCAAAGTCGCATCCAACCGGCTCTTCCCCGTTTGACTCTCCTTCGTTCATGGTAATATCTCCCGGTTGCCCGGTCTTGGGCAGTTGAATAAATATGGCACTCAAAAAAAACTTAGTTCGTTACGGAATTCTTTGCGCCGCGATTCTCTTCACGGGACTGCACGGCGGCATTACGTCGGCTCAGACGACTCCAGCACCCTCGCCATCGCTCTCGACAAATTCCAGTCAGCAACTTCCCTCGTCTGTCCAGTCGACCACACTTGACGACACGCAAGCCAATCTTATTTATGGCTATCAAGGCGTACTTGTAGAAAGCGCCGATGGCAAGGTGGTCTCGGCACAGTCTGTCGATCAACCATTCAATCCTGCCTCGGCTATTAAACTTGGCACTGCGCTGGTTGCACTTCAGAGCTTTGGACCGCGCCATCGATTTACAACTGGCTTTTGGACAGATGGATCTTTGAACAAAGCGACCGGCGAGTTGCAGGGTAACCTCTACGTAACGGGGCGCGATCCGTCGTTTCATTTTGAACATGCAGTGATGGTTGCGCGCCAGTTGAATCATTTGGGGATTCGCAAGGTCACCGGAAATCTGATTATTGCACCCGGCTTTACGATGAATTTCGGAGCCTCAGCGCGCAGATCCGGCGAAACACTTTACGACACACTTGATTCAACTCTTCGATCTTCAGAGGCCACGCGGGCCTGGACTTATGAACGGACGAGCCTTGGGGACCAGCGAAGTCTTCAAAGTACTCCTGGCGTTGCAGTGATGGGTGAAGTCGGTCTTGGGGCTGCCGCTCCTGGCGCACGTCTGCTCCTTACGCACAAGTCAAGCAAGCTCACCGACATTCTCAAAGTCCTGCTCTGCTATTCAAATAATTTCATGGCTGAACGAATTGGTGACAGTCTGGGGGGAACTCAGTCGGTTGCGCGCCAGCTCAGCGTCAGATTAGGGGTTCCCGCCGAGGAAATTCAGCTTGCTTCGTTGAGCGGCCTCGGCGTGAACCGCGTAACTCCTCGCGCAATGATGAAAGTGTTACGAGGTCTTCGGGCTGAGCTTCTTAAGCACAAACTTTCGCCGTCAGACATCATGCCTGTAGCAGGAATCGATCCGGGAACTTTGGAAGATCGTTTCACTGGCCCAGCGTGGCAAGGAAGCGTAATCGCCAAGACCGGCACCCTGATTCGAACTGATGGAGGAGCGAGTTCTCTTGTGGGACAAATGCGGACGGCCCGCGGAGATGTGTTGCTGTTCGTAATCATGAACCAGCGAGGTAGCGTTTTGCGATTCCGACAGAACCAGGACTTGTTGGTCATGCAAATCCAGAATAGTCGAGGCGGGCCAAAGCCTTTCAAGTACACTCCTTTGATTCTGCCGATGAAACTTGCCGACACCGAAAGCATCACGGGAACTACCAGTTCCGCTGCTGAACCAATTAAGACCGCTGGTCCCTGACAAAAATTTACGTCCCTTTCAGTATGACGCCCCGTCGATCGTTAGATCGGCGGGGCGCTTTACCGTCCAGCCTGCGCACGCTGTGTGCGGCACCGCGCACGGAGGGGACGATTCGGTTGGGCTCGAGCCCTCAAACCTGATCGAGTAAAGTTCGAAAGACCCCTCGATGCCCAAATTCCCTGGCAAGCAATCGAAGCGGCTGCAAAGTGACGGATGGAGGAGCCTGCCGGAGCGACGGATGGAGCGTTAGCAATGTTGAAGGCGATATGGCAGCGTGCGCGGGCTATAGATACTGGGCTAGAGACATCGGGCTAGACACATCGGGCCTGGTGGAGCCCCATGTTTAGGTAATCCTCTTCCGCTGTTGTCACCTTAAGTTACAAATCCTCTCTGCTTTCCAGCCCCCGATTCCTCAATCGACCCAATTTCATTGGAAATTCGAGTTGGCATGTGTGTTGCCAAACTGGGGTGAGCAAAGGTCCGTAGACCTTGCCAGTTTTTCAAAAGGCGGAGGCGCGATGCACATCGACAGATTAGCGAGTAGACAAAGATTAAATGGCGAACGTGGTTTCACGATGATTCAGGTGTTAATCACGGTAACGCTGGTAGCGGTCGTCTCCACCTTTGGTGTCATGGCCATCGGGTCTGCCCGGGCTTCATTCCGGCTCAGCGGTTCTTCGCGAGAATTGGCGGGTTATTTGGAAAAGGCGCGCTCAAACGCAATTCGCCGAAACGATGCCACCAGCGTGACCATACTTAATGCAAACGCTTATACGGTAACCATGGATTCTGACGGGGACGGCGCCGTCGAAACTCGCACCATCACGCTTCAGGACGGCGTCACTTTCGATAACGGTTCAATTGGGACGTCAGCGGTTTTCGACTGGCGCGGCCGCGTACCCAACCAACTTGGAATTATTCTCCGTAATGACCGCGGCGCCAGCAGCAGCATTAATCTTTCGGGCGCCGGCGACGTCACACTCGACAATGAGATCTTTCAGGACGGCCAGATCGGCGATATCACCCTGAACACCGACGCCCCTGCAGGAGTTGCTTCACCAACCCCGTATGGTAGTCCTGGCGCCACTCCTTATCCGACGGCAACGCCAACCCCCCAGACCTCTCCTACCGCCACGCCGACTCCGCAATCGACGCCAATGCCCACACCCACGCCGCAACCTACTGCCACCCCAACTCCTTACCCGACGGCAACACCAACGCCGTATCCAACGGCAACGCCAACTCCGACGCCCGCTCCGACGCCGATTCCGTGTTCGATAACGGCGCCCACGTCGCTGACGTTCCCAAAGAACGGCAGTCCAAAGACTTTCTCGATCAGCGTGGCAAATGGAAATGCAAGCGTCATCACGGCTGGGAAATCAGGAAAAGTCACGGGGGTCACGCCCGCTACCACCACGGTAACTGGCGCCGGAACAGTTCTCTACACCGTCACATACGGCAGCGGAAATGGGTCGGGAGTAATAACCCTTACCTCCGTCTGTGGGAACAAGACTATTCCGGTAACGCTTAACTAAGTCAGTGCAGACGAAGAAAATGAGCTGAGATATGAAAAAGCAAGTCACGAAAAAACAGGTCGTGGGCCAGCAAGGCTTCACGCTCATCGAAACAGCAGTCTCGATGGTGGTGATGATGATTGTCGGACTGGGTGCGGCGTCGCTCTTTGTCTTCGCCCTCGGCACCAATAACAGCGCTCGCGATCGTGAGCTATCGATGGCTGTGGCCCAGCAGCAGATGGAACGGCTGCGCAGCGCGAAGTTTGCGGATTTGGCTACTACTTTGACTGCGACCGGCGGCGCAAACAAAATCGTTGCGAGCGGTGATCGCTCCTATTCCGTAGTCACCACTATTGCTGACACAGTTGCAGGTAATGCAACTCAGAAGACGATTACGGTCCAGGTGACTCCCGTTACCGCTAACACAAATGGATTGACCGCGATTCAGCGCGTCTTTGGTGGCGTCACGCTCGTAACCCGACGCTCGACAGTTCTCCTCGGTCCTAATCGCGGCTAAGCCAACTGACCCAACGCGAGATAAAACGCACTCATTCTCTTAAGGAACTAACTCATGTTTGACCCGAAAGCTGCGAATAAAAGCCCCGAGAGCGGATTCTCATTAGTTGAACTCCTGATCGCCATGTCGATCTCGCTCGTGATCATGGGCGTCGCCAGCACGCTGCTGGCTACTTCCTTCAAGATTCGCAGCCGCGAAAACGCCCGCACCGATTCAATTGCAGACGTGCAGCGCGCGTTGAATATCATCGCTCGTGAGGTTGCTATCGGAGGCTACGGTTTCGATCCTTCAAGTAACGGCCTGGTGAGCGGAGACTCTGACGCTTCCAGCATCCGCGTGCGCTCGAATCTCAATCGATACAGTGCCGGCTCGATGACTATTGAAAGCGAGAATGAAGATATTAAATATTTCGTCGACACGACGAATGACCAGAATTACCTGGTTCGCTACGACAGATTTGCCACTGGGCAGCAAGCTACAGTTCTGGCAAACCGAATCGACGACCTGGATATCATCTATTGGAGTCCTACCAACACAGCGCTCGACGTAGCTGCTGATCCATCTCAAGTGGCCAACGCAATCGGTGTGCGGATCACGGTTGCAGTTGACCTTCCCGCCGTCGGCATGCCCGGTTCTCCGGGGTACCAGCCGGCAACCGTCATGCGACTTACGTCGGATGTCACTCTGCGTAATAAGAGTCAGAATCTGACGACCTACTAAGGAAACTTTTGAGGAAGCCTATGAAACTCATAATGGAAAATCATCCGCAACAAATTGACCGCCAAGGCGAACGTGGAGCGGCGCTGCTTACCACGCTCCTGATCTCGATGCTGGTGCTGGCCGCTGGCATGGCCCTCGTGACATCCACATCGCTCTCGACGACTACTTCGATTGATGCTACTGCCGAGCAGCAAGCCTACGCGGCTGCGGAGGCAGGTCTCGACACGGCGCTAAATGCGATCCGAGGCAATGTGACACCAGATGCGTCGTTAGTCGGCACCAAGATGAACTTCCGCACGGCGGCGCATCCGGCGCTGTCGAACAAAACCAGTGACGCGTTGGCGACCGGCGCCGGTGCAACCGCCCGCATGTCTGGGTGGCTAAACTATACTTACCAAAATACAACTGCCGACTGGCGCGTGCCCCTCACGGCTGCTTATGCGCCGCGAACCGGCATTGCCTACAGAATTGAAGTCAGCGACCCGGATGATTCCGGACCAATCGCGACCCGACGCATCATGACTGACGCGTCTTACGTGCCCAACCGAGTCATGCTTCGTGCTGAAGGGTTTGGTCCCAAGGGTGCAGTGAAGCGCCTTGAGATGATCGTCACCAGCGCGGGCGCCGAGATCAAAACTCCTGGAGCCATAACAATGGCGGGCAGCCCGGTCAATCTCGATTTGGGAAGTTCAGCCTCGGTTGGCTATACCGGTCAGGACATGGCCAGTCCTCCGGGACCATCAGTTTCGGCAATCGCAGTTTCACCCGGAAGTGAATCCGACGCTCAGGACGCCATAGATGATTTGGGCGGGAGTCAGGTCACACCGAGCGTGGCCGGAACAATCACTGACGCAAACTCTCCAAGTTTCCTCCGGTCGGCTGATGCAGCGCGTGCTTTTCTGGCGACGATGCGTGCAAGCGCAAGCGGCAACGGACGATTGTTTTCCACACATGCTGAGGCAGTTGCGGCTGGCGGACTTGGCACCTCGGCGAGTCCGAAATTCACTTTCATCGACAACTACAACGGATCCGCTGTTGACCTGGGCCCGAACCATCAGGGTAGTGGCTTGCTAATCGTCACCGGGAATCTTGAAACGCGCGGAAACACGGACTTTGAAGGAATAATTCTAGTGCTCGGCAGAGGCAACATATCAAGAAACGGTGGCGGCAACGGCTTAATCCGCGGCACGATCATGGTTGCGAACTTCGATCCGAATGGAGCTCCAGGGTCCGGATTCGGAGGCTCAAGCTTTTCGATCAACGGTGGTGGTAACAGCACAGTTGGTTACGATTCGGAGTGGATTAAGAAAGCACTCGACACGCTGGGCATCTCAATTGTCGGGGTCAGGGAATACCACTGATTCAACTCCTAAACGCGTGAGCCAATTCGCATGATTGCGCGCGGCGAGGTTAACTAGCGAAATGAAAGCCCCACTCACTCTAAACAAGCTCGCGGATGACGCCGGCGTGTCGAAGGTCGAACTTCTGATCGTTTTGGCGATGCTCTTCGTCGCAGGCGGCTTTGTCATCTTCAAACTGGTGGGCAGCCCTAAGGTTGAAGCGAGGGCGAGCGTTTCTCGCGAATTAGCAGGCTACCTGGAAAAAGCCAGAACTGACTCGATGCGGCGCAAGGCCACCGAGATTAACGAGATGGCCCAGGTCAAGGTATTCAACGGTAAGTTTTACAGCGTGGCCATCGACGCGAATGGTGATGGACATCTTGATATTCCACTGGTCATGAGTTTCCCCGCCGAGCAGGGGATAGAGTTTCAAGGACCCTTCCCCAGGACTTTTATCTTCGATGGACAAGGACGAAACGTCGACCTGAATAATCGTCCAGTTCCATTCCAGCCTTTAATTCTCAGTGACAGTTCCGGAAAAAGCGCGGTGAAGTTGTCTGAAACAGGACAAGCCGTCGTGGTTCCCGCCGTGAAGTTGGCGGCTGTTAACTGAGCAGCCTTCTCCCCGACAGGTGTTTCCCAGCAAAAGGAAGCTGCGTTGATTAAGTCAATTTCAAAAGCGAATAGTTTTCCAGCCACTCGCCTTGCGGGCCTTAGCTCGTGCGCGCGTGCTCGGACTCTGCAAGATGGCTATTCACTTGTGGAAACGCTGATCGTGGTTACGATGATTGGAGTGCTGACAGCTTTCGCGGTTCCTCAGATAATTGCCGAACGTCGACTCACGCGATCCATTGGCGTGACGCGCGAGATACTTAGTCAACTTCGCCAGGCGCGGCAGCTGGCTATGTCTCAACGGCAGGCGTTCACGTTTCAGTTCGACAATGCTACCAAGCAGATTTTGATAATCGATCACAACAGCAATCTGGGACCGGCGCTGTTGACTGACCCTTCTTATCCAAATAATGCCGGCAGAGTCATTGTCAGCCGAACCCCGCTAGCAACCGGCGGACTCGACAGCTCGGAAATAATCGTCGGCATTCCCGCCGGCGTGCCAAATGTGGCGCTCGGAGACGGCATCTCGATGAGCGCGCTTACTAACAATCAACTCAACGTCACCTTTCAACCAGACGGCTCAGTGATTGACCTGAATGGAAACCCTCTGGGCCACGCACTTTTTCTCTACAACAACCGCGCAGCGCGCGACACCGCCTCGGCAATTTCGGTGGTGGGCGCATCCGGACGAATCAAGATTTGGAGGTATGACCGCATTGCCAACGCCTACGCAGAATAGCGGCTCTCCAAAAAAGAATGGCAGCTCTGACTCCGGTTTTTCACTGCTGGAGTTGGTCGTGGCAGCCACGATTCTGACGATCGGGCTACTCGCAGTCGCCTCCTCGATTGGCTATGCAATGGTGGCCAGCAACCACGGACGCGCGGTGACGAACACAAAACTGCTCGTCGTCTCGATCCTTGAACAAATGGAAACTTTGCGCAATACGGGAAACTTGACCTTCGGTCAAATCTCCAACGTGGGCCAGGTAGACAACACTGGCGCCGCGCGAAACTTCGTCGGTTTTCAAACCGGCTTTCAGCAGATATCCACCAACCCCGGCCCGGACGGTATTTTTGGGACCGGCGACGATCTGATTGATGCGGGCCCCGATGGAAACTTCGGCACTGCCGACGATTTTATTAATCCAAACTTCGCCGTGGTCGGATACACGCGCGAAATTCAGATCACTTCGCTCAGCCCTTCACTTAAAAAAGTCACGGTAACGATCAGTTACCCGGTCAAGGGATCCATGAAGCAGCTGGTGGCTGCTTGTTACCTGAACGACAACTCGCGCAGTAGTTTTATCCCTTAACTTCCTTCTCCGAGCTGGAGACAATGATTTGAGCAAACTAATTTCCAAAAATCATCAGCAGGGATTTTCCATCCTCGAGATGATCGTAGCCATTGCTGTGATGGCCGTGATCACGGGCGCTGTCTTCGCGCTAATGCGCGACTCGGTAAAAACGAGCACCTCGAGTATTGAAATGAGCGATGGGCAGCAATCTGCGCGCACAGCCCAGGAATACATAAATCGAGATCTCATGAACACCGGCGATGGCCTGAATAGCATTACCAACATTCGCGTGCCCGAAAACTTCGTCACCAACTATCTTGCGCTTAACCCGGTCACTAACCCTGCAACTCCCGGATTCATCAACCTGGCGCTTATCATTTCTGATAACGACGTTCCCGCAAACACTATAGTCACCGGAACAGCGCCAGCCGTCGCAGTTCGTTCCACTCCGGTGCTGACCGACCGAATCACAATTTTGCAAACTGACCAGACCTTTGTACCTATCACGTTGAACGCGGCGGACATGACAATCGCAACGGGCGCGGTAGCAGTTTCGCCGGCCGATATCGATCGATTCCGTGTCGGCGAAATCTATTTCCTCACCTCCTCAGTCGGCAGCATCTTCGCCGCCATTACTGACCGTACCGGCGTCGGCTCCGCTGCGCCAGCTCTGGTATTCGGTGGCGATGCGCTCGGACTTAACAACGTGGGAGCCGGGGGCCAGCTTGATTTTGTTTCCGCCGGAGCGACGCTGCCCGTTTCCCTCTCACGCATGAAGATGATCCATTACTACGTTAATTCAGCCGGCCTGCTAATGCGCCGAGTTTTTGGCGTAAGAAATGCGCCATTTAACGAAAGCATGATCTCGGAACACGTCGTCAGCCTTCAGTTTCGATATTTCCTGAACATGCGAGACGCCAACGGCAACGTCATGCAGCCTTTGAACCGGCTCACAACCTCGCAGCAACAAGTGGAAACGCGCCAGGTTGAAACAACCCTGACCGTAGAGACTGCGCACGCTTTGCAGAATGGTCAGCGCCAGCAGATGTCGATGACCACGAGCACCAGCGTTCGCAACATGCAGTTTCGTCAGAGCCTGCAGCCTACCGGCGGCGGTTAAACCCCGTAACGCAAACACCCCATGTCATTGCCCATGTCAACGCCATGTCATTAAACGCCCCACATTCAAGCGAACGTCCCAACGGTGCCCGCGTCTCCGAACGCGGCGCCGCGCTCATCACCTCGATTCTCATTCTGGGGATGCTGAGCGCGGTGGCGCTCACCGTTTTGGCCGTAGTCACCAAGGAATCGCAGATTGCCGGCAGCGACCTCAAGAAGACGCAAACGTTTTATGCGGCGGCGGCTGGCATTGAAAAGATGACTACGGACTTTAGCGCCCTCTTTCAAAACACCTCGCGGCCCACTGCAGCTCAGCTGCTTCGAATCCAGAATTCGCCGCCTCCCGAGCTTCTAACCGAGGGCTACACGATGAGCCAGCTTATCGGGCTCGACAACACAGCCCTGACTGCAATGCGCCAAACGCAGGGGATCACTGATGGCTCATTCCCGCGCGTGACAATCCCGGGTGGTCCTTTCAACGGCCTCTCCGCCAGCGTCGCGCCTTACGTACTAAACAGCATGGCTACTGGAGTAGACGGAACTGAAGTCGCTCTCACGCGACAGATGAACAATTACCTGATCCCGATATTTCAGTTTGGCATGTTCAGCAACGAGGATATTGAATTACATCCTGGACCACCTTTCTCTTTCAATGGTCGCGTACACGCCAACGGTAATGTTTACGTAAACGGAAATGTGAGCTTCCTTTCCAAGGTAACCTCCGCCAATGAACTCATCTATGACGTGGTGCGCAATGGTGTACCGCGAGTCGGGGCCACGGTCTCGATGAGAGTTGGGGCGGTCACGGTACCGTTGACGATGGGTAGTATGTTTAGCGGGCCGAACATCGTCGGTTCGACACCGGGTCAACGCGGTTTCTTTCCCACGTCACCAGACGGAGCAATCAACGGCGCCTGGGATTCGACCTCGGTCGCACCCGCCACAGCCGGTGTGCCGAATCAGTTTGGCGGTCAACTGCAAACCCGCTCAACGGGCGCAGCGCCTTTGCTCCTCCCGCTCCAACTCAATGGCAATGCAACCTGGGAAGTGATCAAGCGTCGCACCCCGGCAGATCCACAGGTGGTAAGAGACTCTCGTTACCACTCCAAAGCGCAGATTCGAATTCTGATTGACGATGAAACTCCTGCCAGTGCAGACGATTCAGGCATTCCCGCGGGTCAGGGTGTTGCGCTTTCCCAGTTTGATCCGCTTCCCTTGCCTAACACCGCGGCGGCCTCCAACGGTGGCCGGGCCTTGTGGCGAATTGCAGATGACGGAACCTATCAGGACACAGCCGCTACGTGCGTGCTGCAGGAACAGGGTGGAACGCCGGGCCAGGCGCTCACTGTTCGGGGCGTTAAAGCCGCCTCGTTAGTATCTGACCTTAATGGCACTACAACCACGATACCCGCCGGTGCGGGGCTCTCTGGACGAATCCTGGTGCAGATAGTTGATAGTGCCGGCAACACCTTCGATGTCACGAGGGAAATCTTGAGTATGGGAGTGACCGTCGGAGAACCTAACTCAATCGTAACTTTGCAGCGTCCACTATGGGCCGCTTTCACTCAGGGCAGCAGGGATGCAACCAACAGTGTGAACAACGCACCTGACGGCACCCCTTACTTCAACAATCTGGTTGACATCGTTTCCCGAACCAACATCGCCGCTGATGGTGAGATTCAAACGCTGCCTGGTCCTATCCAGGACGTCATCTATGGCTATTTGACTGGAATTCTGGACGACGCGGGAGCCGGCCAGTCGCAGCGAGCTGACAGCGTACCGGCGATGAGCGTGCTTGACTGGGGAACCGCAAACTGGACTAACAACCAGGAATGGAATGCCATCGTTCCCATCAACCTGTACAACGTCCGCGAAGGTTGTCTCACCGCCGTAAACTGCGGTGAGGTTTACGAACGCGGGATCACGAACGTAGTCGAACTCAACATGAGGAACCTCGCACGTTGGCTGGACGGCGTGTATGACGGGAACCTTCTTGCCGGCACCAGTGCTCTCAGCACAAACATCGCCAATCCGGGTGGATTCACCGTCTACGTTTCCGATCGCCGGGGAGACCAAGTTAGGCCTACCCTCAATCTCGCCGGAGTAGTGGTTAATAGCTCCAACGGCATGGTCGACAACGAAGACATTTATGGGCCAAACGGCGCGCTCGATCCCGGCGAAGACATACAGCCAAACAACGCGTTGGATAAAGATGTCACCGAGTTACCAGATGCGGCGGTGCTCGTTGGGGTTTATGGCGCGGATCGAACGATGCGCGCGTTGACCGTGGCTGCATGGAACAATCCCAGCAACTTCTTCCGCCGTTCAGTGCGATTGTTCAATGGTGAAGATCTTCAGATTACCGGTGCTGCAGGCAAGCTATCGGATACGCAGGGGATATCTGTCGCCGCTGAAAATCTGCTCTACACCTGGGGCAACTACAATACGATCGGCATCAACGCCGCGCCGCCCGCGGGCATTTCCTCGTTGGCTGATCTGGCCGGCCCTTTCCATTACCTGGGAGATCAAGTCCCGGCGTCGCTCGTTTGCGATGCGTTTTTCCCACTCTCGAAGACGTGGTCAGACAGCGCGGGGGCGATGTATCCAGAACTCCTGAATCGACGAATCGCCGACCAAAACCTGCCGGCTGTCACTGCCGAAACCTCAGTTCGCGCCGGACTAATCGCCGGCAATAACCTGAGCGCTTTGGCCGGGCTGCCCGACGCCGGAAACACCGCCGCCGGCGAATCACGATTGAACGGAGGAATGCACAATTTTCCGCGCTTCCTCGAAAGGTGGGGCGCGCGCTGGAATTTCATCGGCTCGCTTATACCTCTCTACCACTCATCACAGGCTATGGGCCAATACAACGCTAACTCGACAATCTATGGCGCACCAATCAGGAATTGGGCCTTCGATACGTCGTTTCTGGATCCAAACAAACTGCCCCCTTCCACGCCGCAGTTTCAATACGTTCAACCGACCGCGTTCCGGCAAATTCTTTAACCACTTGCCCATAACTTCAGCTGACTTTGACAGGCATTAAATAAATGGCACGCATTGACGATATCCTTAAGCAAATGGTGGAGCGCGACGCCTCTGACCTCCATGTCGCCAGCGGTTCCGCACCGTATTTCCGCATCCATGGCGAGATGGTGAAACTGAATTACAAGGAGCTGACGCCCGAGGTCTGCCAGGCATTAATCTTTGAGGTGTTGTCGCAAAAGCACCGCGAAGCGTTTCTTGAGACCTTTGATCTTGATTGCAGCTATGCCCTTGAGGGAGCTGGCCGTTTTCGAGTCAATGTTTTCAATCAGCGAAAAGGCGTCGGCGCCGTCTTCCGACGTATCCCGGAACGCATCCAGACTATTCAGGAACTGGGCCTGCCAGATAGTTTGATCAGCCTGATGAACGTTTCGGAAGGGTTAATTTTAGTGACCGGTCCGACGGGTTCCGGCAAGAGCACCACGCTCGCCTCTTTGATTCACTCGATCAATGCCACACAGAGAGCTCACATCATCACGATCGAAGATCCGATTGAGTTCGTTCATCACAACGACAAGTCGCTCATCAATCAAAGAGAGGTCTCCAGCCATACACAGTCTTTTCACCAGGCACTGCGGGCCGCACTCCGCGAAGATCCCGATGTGATTCTGGTCGGTGAAATGCGCGATCTTGAGACGATCTCGCTCGCGCTCACTGCCGCTGAAACAGGACATCTCGTATTTGCAACGTTGCACACCAATAGTGCGACCAAAACGGTTGACCGAATCATCGATGCGTTTCCCGAAAATCAGCAGGCGCAAATTCGCGTGATGCTTTCTGAGAGTCTGCGCGGAGTAATTGCCCAGTCGCTGATTGCCCGCAAAGATGGCAAGGGACGCTCGGCAGTTGTGGAAGTCCTGGTCAACGTTCCTGCGGTGGCCAATCTTATTCGCGAAGGAAAAACCTTCCAGATTCACTCCTCGATGCAAACCGGCCAGGCGCATGGAATGATCACGTTCGAATCGGCTATTAACGATCTGATCCGCAAAGGCGTCGTCTCGCGAGATGACGGCAACAGCTTCCTCGCGCGTCGCAGCGTCGGCAAACAGCCGGGTAATACTCACCGCGCGGCGTGATGCCTGCGGCGACTATCCGCAGAATGCACAGATGACACCGATTAGGATTAGGCAGTAGGAAACATCACAACGAACTGTCTGTTATCTGCCGTCCGCCTTCTGCACGTCTGCCGTCTGGCTCTCTTTAATCTGCAGATCTGCGGGCAGCCTCTATTCCTCCACTTCTTTCCAGGAACCGGCAAAACTTTAACGCCTTGTTTCCGGAAAACCCGTCCTATCGAGCCTATTCTTAAAGGGTAGGTTGAAGGATTTGGAAACTTTAGGAGGACTGACCTTGAAGAAACAGCTACTTATACTCGCCGCGATGGCCCTTTTTGCTTTACCGGCCACAGCGCTTGCGGACACTATCACCTTTCGCGCCCCGGCTACCGCCCCTAACGCGGGTCCCGGTGGTCCAAACCAGGTCGATCTCGATCACCACCGTGCATACGCATGGAGAATCGATAACACCGGTCTTAAGGGCAAGGAAATTACTGGCGCCACGATAACTTTCAAGAACATCAGCAACTGGGACCGAAACGCCAACATGCTTTTCATCCATTTGCTTGATACGGCCAAAGCCGCCGGCATCAGTTCCTTCGCCGACGCGACCGGAACGCCGGTGCCCACCAGTCAAATCATCGACAACTTTGCCGGTTCCCTTTACAACAGCAATCCGCTCGTCAATCCTGGTACGGGAAACACGTTCCTGACGATGCAGAGCTTTACTACGAATCCGAGGGACTTTGTCTACAACTTCACGGCTGCACAACTGCAAGCGCTGACAGCGTATGTGAACAATGGCAACAACGTGGCGTTTGGTTTCGATCCCGATTGCCACTTCTGGAACAACGGCATCACCTTCACGGTGACAACTTGCGATCCCGTTCCCGAGCCCATGACCCTGGCGCTGCTCGGAACAGGTCTGGGCGGTTTGTATCTGAAACGTCGCCGTCGGAAACAAGGCACCATCGAGGCTTAAGTTCGGCGATAGACCAGCTTCCTGGTAAGACTCCTTAAGAGATTTCCTTCAACAGAATAGGCGCGAATGGTTAACAAGCCATTCGCGCCTTTCGGTTTATCGGGCACTCGCGCCTCTCCTTGGAGTGCGGTGACCTGTCACTGCTTTGGTCGGCTGCGACTTTCCGCACGCTCTTTTTTTTTGAGAATTCACAACCTCGAATCGGCGTTAGACCGTCCCGGCAAATGCGGTGACAGGTCACCGCACTCCAAGGAGAAGTCCGTTTCAAAAGTGAACCACTACTTCCCGTCTGACATAAACCCGCACGCCCAGCCCACCTGTTGTACAATTCCCATTGTTGCCGCTCGCGCGTTTGATCCATAAAAAATGCCTGACATTCTCCTCGTTGAAGACAAAGACAGCCTGCGCCGTGTCCTGCGCCTGACTCTCGAAGCCGCCGGCTATACTGTTACTGAAGCCGCCGACGCCCGCCTTGCGCTCAACGAGATCGCTTCTGCTCCGCACAAACTGGTGCTTACGGATCTCCGCATGCCCAACGGTTCCGGACTCGATGTCCTGCGGGCAGCACGCGCTGCAGACGGCGGCTTGCCGGTCATCGTTATGACCGCCTTCGGATCTATCGACGAAGCAGTGCAGGCAATGAAAGATGGCGCACACGACTTTCTACAAAAGCCGGTTGACTCAAATCACTTACTGCTGATTGTGGAACGAGCGCTCGAGCAGGCGCGACTGCGAACTGAAAACATTCTCCTGCGGGAAGAGTGGTCACGACGCTACGGGTTCCCACGCATCATCGGCGAGTCTGACGCAATCAAGCAGGCCGTGGCTGAAATTCAGCGCGTGGCCCAGACTGAAGCCACCGTCCTTTTACTTGGCGAATCCGGCACGGGCAAGGAACTTTTCGCACGCGCTGTACACCATCTATCTAATCGTCGCGACAAACCCTTCGTCGCGGTAAATTGCGCCGCAATCCCCGAGACGTTAATTGAGAACGAACTATTTGGCCACGAGCGTGGCGCGTTTACCGGCGCTAACGATCGCCGGCTGGGAAAGTTTGAGCTGGCGTCGAGCGGCACTGTTTTTCTGGATGAGATTGGTGAACTTCCCGTGGCAGTCCAGGGAAAACTCTTGCGGGCGATTGAGGAGAAGGTTGTCGATCGAATCGGAGGGCGAGCGCCGGTGCCGGTCGACGTTAGAGTTGTAGCTGCAACCAACAAAGACTTGAAGATGGCTGTCGAAAATGGTGAGTTTCGCCGCGATCTATTTTTTCGTTTAGCTGTCTTCCCTCTTGAGATTCCGCCGTTGCGCGAGCGCGGAAGCGACATCGTCATGCTCGCAAAACACTTCGCAGCCCAATTGGGAAAAGACTTGCGCAAACGCGAAGCGACGCTGAGCGAGGCAGCGTGCGCAGCTCTGCGAGCACACAATTGGCCCGGCAATGTGCGCGAACTGGAAAACGCGATCGAGCGCGCGTGTATCCTCTCTGACTCAATGGTGCTCGAACCGAAGGACCTTGGTCTTGGCAGTAGCCTGGAGAGTCCTGACGCGATTAATCTCTTCGACTTGTCAGGCACGCTTTCCGACGTCGGCCAGCGCGCCCTGCGTTTTGTAGAGCGCAACAAGATCCGCGAAGCACTCAAGAACGCGGAAGGAAATAAGGGTCGCGCTGCTGAAGAACTAGGCATCAGTTACAAAACCTTGTTGACGAAAATCAAGGACTACAGCCTCGGAAACTGATGAACGATCCTTCCCAACCTGACTCTCCGAAAGCTCCACCAGCTGAAGATTCGTCAGCGGCAACCCCTGAACTTTCAGTCACAGCACACGACGAGGCAGGGTCAATTGCCGGGGAGACTGTGGCTCAGCCAGGAACTGCTGGGCCCCCTGAGTCAAAAACCACTGCGGCGACGGCGACCAGGAGCAGCGGTAAATCTGCCGTCCTGGTCGGAAGCGGTATCTTATTCAGCCGCATCATCGGACTGGTAAGGCAGCGCGTATTCGCTCACTACTTCGGCACCTCAGCAGCCGGCGACGCTTTTGCGGCAGCCTTCAAGATCCCGAATTTCCTGCAGAATGTTTTTGGCGAGGGCGCTCTTTCCGCGTCGTTCATCCCCATCTACTCAAAACTGCTGGCCCAGGACAACGAAAAAGAAGCTTCACATGTGGCGCGCGCCATTCTCGGCTTGCTGGCGCTGATCACGTCAGTAGTGGTGTTGTTCGGCGTTCTCGCAGCACCGTTTCTCATCGACGCGATCGCGCCCGGGTTCGAGGCTGAACGACGGGAACTGACTATCCGGATAGTTCAGATACTCTTCCCCGGCGCAGGCTTGCTGGTGCTTTCAGCGTGGTGCCTGGGCATTCTCAATAGCCATCATCGCTTCTTCATATCCTACTCCGCGCCCGTCGTGTGGAACCTCGCCATCATTACTTCGCTGATACTCTTCGGTGGCCAGGTAACGGATTTCCGGCTTGCCGAAATCATGGCCTTTGGGGCTGTGGTCGGCAGTGCGCTGCAGTTTGCGGTCCAACTACCAACTGTCTTCAAGCTGGTCGATCGCATCTGGCCGACAATCGATGTCGCAAACACCCATGTGCGCCAGGTCGTAAGAAATTTCTTCCCGGTATTCATGAGCCGCGGTGTGATTCAAATCAGTGCCTTCGTCGACGAAATAATAGCCAGCTTCCTCCCTTACGGAGCGATCGTTGCTCTCACTTATTCACAGAGCCTCTACACCTTGCCGGTCAGCCTTTTCGGCATGTCGGTTTCAGCTGCCGAGCTACCCGCGATGTCTCGCGCCTTGGGCACCATCGAGCAGGTTGCTGGAATTCTGAGGAAGCGGCTGGACGCGGGTTTGCAACGAATCGCGTTCTTCATAGTTCCGTCAGCGACGGCCTTTTTTGCGATGGGCGACGTGATGGTCGGAGCTCTCTATCAGAGTGGTAGGTTTCAGGGCGATGCGAAAATTTACGTTTGGGGAATTCTTGCCGGTTCGAGTGTGGGGCTGCTCGCTTCAACCCTCGGACGCCTTTATTCGTCCACCTATTACGCACTTAAAGATACGCGCACACCCCTGCTGTACGCCGTGATTCATGTATTGCTCGCTATAGTGCTGGGCTACCTCTTCGCCCTTCCCCTTCCTCGTTACTTCGGCATAGCTCCGAAATGGGGCGTCGTGGGGCTCACGCTTTCCGCAAGCATTGCCGCCTCGATTGAGTATCTACTCTTAAGAAGGACCCTGAATCGTCGCATAGGTCGCACCGGCTTGCCCTTCGCTTACCTCTTGAAGCTATGGGCAGCGGCGTTCGTCAGCGCGGGCGTCGGCTGGGCATTGAAACTATCTCTTGGTTCGTTACACCCGATTCCGCTTGCCGCGGTGGTGCTGGGTTGCTACGGCGTCACCTATTTCGGCCTGACCTACGTCGCAGGCATCGCGGAATCGCGCGCCGTCATCGGCAGGATCCTGCGAATTCTTAAGATAGCGCGGTAGCCCAAAAGTCAGTCTAAAAAGCCCAAAACAATGGAAATCCCTTGGAATTGTCCGTTTTCTTAGCAGCGAAACCCGCTCTTGAGAGCGCTGGTTTCGAAACGTGGAATACTTACCCGGTAAACGGTTCGGGCTTTTTACCTGAATTTTTTTCCAAACTTTCTGGAGAATCGACGCCATTCAATCTTTAGTTAGTTATCCTGGAAAACGGACAGTTGGTGCAGCGGCAATAGGCGGGTGAGCGGCCCCCTGGGTCGCTCGTTTTTGTTTTTGGATCACATATTCTGGCTTCCAGTTTCTGCTTTCCAGAAAACCTCCTCTGCCTCTCAAAAGTCAGAGACAAAGACACAGTCGTCATTTTTTTGATTGACCGCTGCACCTCTCGTCAATATCATCCCCAAACTACAGCTAACCATCTCAGTCGCACTGGTGCGAGAGATCGAACACCTTCCGATGCGCCCGTGACTTACTCCTTATCGGCTGTAAAACGAAAGGACTCACATGCAAACCGCAGATTCCGTTAAGACAGACCTGGATAATCTCATCAAGGAAGCTGAGTTGGAGAAACTCAAGCTGGAGATTAGTGAAGTAAGGAATAACAACAAGTGGGGACGCGGAATTACTCAATATCTTCCCTTGATTTCCGTCATGATCGCGATAGGCGGTTTCCTTTTCGGTATCTATGAGTTCAAGAAAAAGAGTGCCGAAGAACAAAAACAAGCCACGGCGGAGCAAATAAAAGATCGGGAAACTCGAAAGGCCGATCAAACTATCAGAATCCAAAACCAGGTGCGTTCTGATCTTGAGCAGTTATACCAATTCACAAAAAAAGACCAAACCATCTCTCAGGCTCGCTTCATTCTTGCAGATTTGAAAGCATATCTTGATATCGACAAAGACTTAGATTCGAAATTACAAGCGAAGCGGATTCGCGACATAACGACGAATCTAATGGCGAGCGTTAAAGAAGATTGTGACTTTGACCGTTTGCGAGATGTGCAATTCGCACGCACGCTCCTGAATGAGTGGGAAGATTCAAAACCTTATCTCGCAGAGGATAAATGGATGAATGAACATATTCTGATTAAGTATCGGAATGCTCTGCGCACAGTTTATGGGTTCGCCCCCGTCAGGCTGCAAAACATGACCTACGATGGCGAGCAGTTTTTTCCTTCCAACAAAGATGAGAAGCTGGAGGCAAGACAAATCACTCACCTGGAGGAAGTAGTCTGGGGCTCATACAAACACATGCAACTGATGCCGTCGGGAAAAGAACGGGATCGATCCATCAAGGCGTTTCAGGCAGCTACATGTAATCCCATTCTTACTGAGCAACTGTTCGGAATGAAATTCGAACAAAAGGACGACGATACCGATCTGAATCATTGTCCCAAGCCTCAGAAGCCTGTCGTAGCGCCAGGGTGACAGAGGCTCGCAACCTGAGACCCACGATCGACCGGGGTACGCCCAATCCTGCTTGATTGACCACGAAACCTCTCGTCCCTATCATCCAAACGTGCAGCCAGTTATTACAGCCGAGCAGATGCGGACCATCGACCGCCTCACGGTGGAGAAGGCGGAAATAACATCACTACAACTAATGCAGCGAGCAGCTCACGCCTGCTTTCATGCAATCGACGCACACTTCCCCAGGGGCCTGGCTGGAAAAAAAGTCCTCGTGCTCTGCGGACCCGGGAACAATGGAGGCGATGGCGCCGCACTCGCACAGGAACTAATTAGAGCGGGCTGCGCGGTTGACGTCGTCCTCCTCGGAAGCGTGGCGAACACGCGCGGCGATGCTTACGCCAACTTGGAGATTGTTCGCGATCTCGCTGCTTCCAGTGCCGCGTCCTTAACTTTCGTCGAGTGCCACACTGCTTCAGACTGGGAAGCTGTAGCGGTTCGAACCCAGACCTTCGACGTAATAGTCGACGCGCTTTTCGGGACTGGACTGAAGCGTCCGCTTGCAGGAATATTCGCTGAAGCCGCGAATCATCTGGCGACTCTGCGGCACAGCGAAAAAACAAGTGGTTCAGCTTCACTGATAGTTTCCGTCGATCTTCCGTCAGGCCTAAACGCCGACTCGGCAAACCCGATTGGGCCTGTAGTCAACGCAGATTTAACTGTCACCTTTACCGCGCCCAAACCGGCGAATGTTCTGCCTCCAGCTTCACACCTGAATGGAACACTGATCGTCGCAGACATTGGTTCCCCGTCGGCCCTGATTGATGCGGCTGATTCACAGCTCTTCGTAATTGAGGAAGTCGATGCGCGGAAATGGTTGAGAAGCACCCGTTACATTCCCGACTCTTTCAAGAACTCCCATGGTCACGTCCTTTTGATTGCGGGTTCGCGAGGTTATACCGGTGCGGCGGTACTCTCCGGTAATGCGGCGATGCAATCCGGCGCGGGACTCGTAACGATTGCCACACCGTCGTCAGCACAGTCGTCAGTGGCAGCCACCGCGATGCCAGAAGTAATGACAATCGCACTGGCTGAAACAGATCGCGGCGCAATTAGTGATGACGCTGTCGAACATGTGCTGCGACTCGCCTCCCGAGCTACAGTCACCGCGATTGGCCCAGGGCTTTCATCGGACGACGAGCGAACGCGACGCTTTGTCCGCGAAGTTGTCAAACAACGCAAGACGCCTATAGTCATCGATGCTGACGGTTTGAATTGTTTAGCGCCCTGGCCTTCTGATCTTCAGAGGCCGGCAGAGTTCCCCTTAATACTCACACCACATCCCGGCGAGATGTTGCGTTTGATGGGAACAACTGATAAATCGGCGCTCGACGATAGCGTCGCCGCGGCGCGAGAGTTTGCCACGAATCATCACCTGATTCTGGTGCTGAAGGGTTCCAGATCCTTGATTGCAGCGCCGGATGGCCGGGTGTTCATCACGCCAACAGGTAGCGCCGGACTGGGAACGGCGGGAGCTGGCGACACGCTCACTGGCATCATCGCCGGATTCATTGCGCAGGGTGCGGCAGGCGCGTCCGGCGGCTTTTTCGACGAAGCTGATGCGCTCTTCGGAGTGATCGCAGCTCTGTTCATTGGCGGTCTGGCGGGCGATTTCGCCGCGCGCGATCTGGGCATGCGCGCTATGGTCGCTTCCGACATATGCGAATACTTGAGCGAGGCTTTCCTCGCTCTCGATCCGGCGGGAGAGTTACCTTAACGCTGGACCGCGGGCGTCTCGCCCGCGATGAACTCGAAGCGCGAACCGCGCGGGTGGCTCCACAAGGTTCGTCGGCCTGACGAATCGAGTTGGCAACGTGTGCGGGCGGGACGCCGCGCTCCCGGTGAATAAATGTCTACCGCGATGGCAATCAATCTAATTGGCGATTTTATATGTGGCGATGTCATCGACACCTTTAACCTCGGCAGACAACTTGGCGAGCAAATCAGCGGTGGTGAAATCCTATTGCTGGATGGGCCTCTTGGCGCAGGCAAGACTGTCTTTGTCAAAGGGCTCACCTCAGCGCTTGGAATAGATCCTGGGGAGGTAACGAGTCCTTCCTTTACCCTGGTGAACCCTTATGACGGCAGGCTGCCAATTTTCCATATAGATCTCTATCGGCTGGACGAAGGCCCAGGCGCGGCTCATGCCGTTGATCTGGACGAACTGCTTAACGACGAACGCGCAGTGGTTGTGATTGAGTGGGCTGAGCGCCTGGGCAGGTATCCGCTGCCGTCGAATGTCTGGCGAATTTCTATCGCAGGAGACGGCGACACGCCGCGAACCATTTCGATAACACCCGGGTGAAACAGTAGCAAACGACTGTCACAAGACTCCCGGCGCGACTCATGCTAAGCGAACTGCTATAATCCAACCCTTAATTCAACAGCAGGAGAAATTGATATGCCATATCCAGAACTAATGATTCGACCGATGCGCGAGGAGTTGACTCGTATCGGAGTAGAAGAACTACGCACTCCAGAACAAGTCGACGAGATGATTAGCAATACAAAGGGCACCGTGATGGTCGTTGTCAATTCAGTTTGTGGATGCGCGGCAGGAAAAGCCCGACCCGGAATCGCTTTTGCATTGCAACACAGTGTGCGCCCCGACAGAGTAGCAACAGTCTTCGCCGGAGCAGATATCGAAGCCACCGAGAAGGCGCGCAGTTATTTCACTGGCTACGAATCATCGTCACCTTCCATCGCGCTTCTGAAGGACGGGAAGATTGTGTACATGCTCGAGCGGCGCCAGATTGAAGGGCGCGATGCCTATCAAGTTGCGCATGAACTGACCACCGCTTTTGATCAGCACTGCGTTAAAGCTGAAGGAACAACCAACTAGAACGTTTCCTCCCTTATAACAGTAGCCAGAGATCGGCACGGATTAACACGGATCAGACCCGGCAAGACATTCACCCTGGTTTGATCAGTGTGAATCCATGTTCATCTGTGGCTAGTGGATCTCTTTCGACAATCTCGCCGGCCCCAGTGCCTTCGCAAACTCCCCGTGCGCCAACACCACTTCCGGCGACTGCTGCATTGCTGTGAAATACTTCCGCTGGAATTCATCGCCTGTTTCGAGAGGCGTCAGCAGGATTCTCGACTGGCTGATCAATGCAGCACCGGTAGTTTCTCTTGGCGATTCGCGATTGGCTAACAATTCGTCGATCTCCACGATCAGCTCTGACAAACGCCGCAACCATGCAAACCACGGATCGCTCATCACCAGATTCAGGAATTCATAGCTATTGCTGATTTTCCGGCGCTCTCGTTCATAAGCCTCGCGCTCAAAATCCAACAGCGTCTTATGCAGGCTTAGCAAAACGGTCCGCACAGCCCGAAGCTGCTCGCGCGTTTTTTCGGTCAACTCAATTTCAGAAGTCATCTGCTATTCCTTATGGCCGGGCTACGGCCAATGGCCTGAATATCCTAACCCCAATTCTCGGCAAATTCCTATGCTATGATCCGCGCAATGCCGCCTCCAATCGACCTCGATACCCCGATCGAAGAGTTATACCAGTACCGGATCGGGCGTTTGGGGCAAACGCTTTCGCATAAGCTGGCCCAGTCTTTAGCCGGCCATTTCAATAAATCAGAATCAGGCATGGCCACGGTGGAGGATCTCATAAACTACCTTCCGATGCGTTATGAGGATCGCTCCAACCCGTCGCGCATTGCAGACCTAACTGAAGGCATGGAAGCATCGCTCGAATTGATCGTCAAAATCTCCGGCGGATTCCAGGTGAAAAACCGGCGCACCCACGGCCGTTCCAGTCTTTTTATTTTTGAAATAACCGCTACCGATCCAAAACAAACGGGGAGACCAGTCGTTGTCTGGTGGTTTGTTTCCGGCGCTCATGCGCACGACATCATCACTTACTACACGAACCGTTTTGCGCGCGGCGCCCGCTTTATTACCTTCGGCACGTGGGAATGGGACAAGCGCCGCGCTACGTTCAGCTTGCGGCTAAACAAACCTGCCGATGAGCTCGAAATGTTACCTGCAATGGCGCATTCGGAGGCGAAAAGCACTGACAACACACTTCGCGATGATCAACCTGAAGACGACGACAATGGCGATCCGGCATTTGCAATGATTCATGTCGGTCGCTACGTGCCCATCTACCGCAAGCTGGGCGAATTTAGTTCCAAACATGTTCGCGAAATCATTCACGCAACGTTGGCTTGCCTCCCCGATGCGGCTATTGCCGAAACGCTTCCCGGAGAATTGCTGCGACGGCGAAAGCTTATCGGTCGCGCCAAAGCCTTGCGACACATCCACTTTCCACCCGAAGACACGCCGCTCGCGCTCTACGAGCAGGCGCGAAGTCCCGCGCATCTTCGTCTTATCTTTGAAGATCTTTTCTGGATAGCGTTCGGGGTCAGCATGAAACGCGGCCGTCGCATAAAAGAGTCTAAAGGCGCCGTGATCAAAATCGACCAGGCCACAAAAATGCGAATCGGATCGGTGTTGCCTTTCAAACTCACCGATGCACAACGTCGGGTCGTCAAAGAAATTTTCAGGGATTTGAAGTCAAACGAGCCGATGAACCGATTGCTGCAAGGTGACGTCGGCAGTGGAAAGACGATCGTGGCCTTAATCGCGATGCTGGCCACTATGGAGAACGGTTACCAGACCGCTCTGATGGCGCCAACGGAAATACTCGCCGAGCAGCATGCTCGCAACATTAAACGATTGCTTGCGGCAACGCCCTATCGGGTTGAACTCCTCACCGGCGCTTTGCGCGCTGCGCAGAAACGAGAGCTCCACACTTTGCTCGCAGCGGGAGAGATTCACGCCTGCATCGGCACCCAGGCGCTGATTCAGGAATCCGTTTCATTTAAGAATCTCGGGTTGGCCGTTATCGATGAACAGCACCGGTTCGGCGTCATGCAACGCGCAGAGTTGCGCGGGCGCGGACTCAATCCTGATGTGCTGGTCATGACTGCGACCCCAATTCCCCGTTCGCTTACGATGACGATTTACGGCGACCTCGACGTTTCGCAAATCGATGAACTCCCGCCGGGACGGACCCCAATAGAAACAATTGTGATGGGCGAGGAAAAACGCGGCGAAGCGAAGAAGCTGATTAACACGGAAGTGCGCGCGGGCCGGCAGGTCTACGTTGTTTATCCGCTCGTCGAAGAGTCTGAAAAGATGGACCTCAAAGATGCGACGCAGCGCTATGAATATCTGCGCGACAAGGTTTTCCCGAAGTGTTCCGTGGGACTTGTGCACGGAAAGATGAAGACTGCAGAGAAAGAGGACGTGATGCGCCGCTTCGTCGCCGGCGAGATCCAGATACTGGTATCAACCACTGTCATTGAGGTCGGGGTTGATGTTCCCAACGCTTCGCTGATGATCGTGGAACATGCGGAACGCTTTGGTCTCTCGCAACTTCACCAGTTGCGTGGACGCGTCGGTCGTGGCGCCGAGAAGAGTTATTGCATCCTGCTGACATCTGACAAGAAAACGAGTGTGGCGGAAGAACGGCTGGGTATCATGGCGAAAACAAACGACGGGTTTATTATCGCCGAAAAGGATCTGGAACTACGCGGACCAGGAGAACTTCTGGGAACAAAACAGTCTGGTCTGCCTGAGTTTCGAGTCGCGAATCTCGTGCGCGACCAAAAGTTTCTGGAGGGCGCGCGCAAGGAAGCTGAGTTCTTTCTCGCGAAAGGCGAGCGGTCGCCGGAGACTGCGAAGATGATCGACCGAGTTCGAGCTGATCCGCGGTTCGGTCTGGCTGCGGTGGGCTAGTTCGCTTTTCAGAACGCAGATTTAATGTGCGAATAATCGCTGGAAAATATCGTGGCCGAAACCTGAAGAGTCCGCCGTCGCTCGAAGTGCGGCCGACCTCTGATCGCCTGCGCGAGACGCTGTTTAATGTGATTGCGCCAGGAATCGAGAGCGCTCGTTTTCTGGATTTATGTGCTGGATCCGGAGCGGTGGGCATCGAGGCGCTGTCGCGCGGGGCCGCACACGCAACGTTCGTCGACCGTTCGCGAAAGATGACTTCATTGATCGAAGCGAACCTGGAGTTGTGCGGGATTGCGAAGGAGGAACGATCAGTCGTGCAGGCGGAAGCGGCAGAGTTTCTCAGGCAAGCAGCCCGACAGAAAGGCAACGGGAAACATCAACCGTGGGACATTGTCTTTTTTGATCCACCTTACTCGATTGATTATGTCCCGGTGCTGGAAGCTCTCGGCAACATTTCCCTCGCAGTGTTATCTGAAACCGGACTGCTGATAGTCGAGCACCATCACAAGAAGGAATTGCCGGACGAGCCTGGCAGCCTGCACCGCACGCGTGTTCTCAAACAAGGCGACAGTGCTCTGAGTTTCTATGAAGTGAGCACGAGCGAAAAATGAAGAACCCGAACATCATCCGCGGCTCCGCCGTCTGATGTGAGGTGGCGGCTATGCCCCACCGGACCAATCTCTTTGATATTGTGGGGCTGCGCCCTGGATTTGGGGCCTACCCCCGGATATAGAATGAGCTCCCGGAAGGTAACAGACCTTCCGCACATCCAAGGGCGAAGCCACAAAGCGAAATGACTAGTCCTACGTTGGGGGTTCTGCGACAGGTTTCATCCAGTTTCGCCGCCTCACTCGATCATTGCTAGAATCCCATCATGCTCGTTCTGGGGATCGAAACATCGTGCGACGAAACCGCTGCTGCTGTAGTGCGTGATGGCCGTGAAATTATTTCGTCAGTCATTGCTTCACAGATCGAAACCCATAAACGCTACGGCGGCGTTGTTCCCGAAATAGCGTCGCGCGAACACCTCGACAAAATCGTTCCGATTGTTAACGAGGCCCTTGCTCTCGCCGGCATTCGTTCCGCGGATCTCGACGGCCTCGCGGTTACTGTTGGACCGGGCCTGGTGGGTTCACTGCTCGTGGGTGTGTCGTATGCGAAGGCCATGGCCTTCGCCTTGAAGAAACCGCTGGTCGGCGTGAATCACATCGAGGGCCACGTTTATTCGGTGGTCTTCGAAAATCCCCCAGTGGAATATCCAGCGCTGGCGCTGGTGGTTTCAGGTGGTCACACCAACCTTTTCTTCATTCCGGAACCGGGGAAATACAAAGTCATCGCCCGCACTCGCGACGACGCCGCCGGCGAAGCCTTTGATAAAGTGGCGAAGATGGTCGGCCTCGGCTACCCCGGCGGACCAATCATCGAGCGCCTGGCGCGCGAAGGTAATCCGAAGGCGGTGAAGTTTTCTGTACCGCGGATGGGCGATGGCTCGCCAGACTTTAGTTTTAGTGGTTTGAAAACAGCAGTCACGAAACATGTGCGCGAAAGCGGTTTGCAGCCGGTCGCTAACGGCGAAGAACCTTCGCACGGGATCAAGGATCTGGCGGCGAGTTTCCAGAGCACCGTCGTTCGCTCGCTGGTTGGAACTGCTGAGCGCGTTGCGAGCGAATATGGACCGCGAACACTAATCGTAGCAGGTGGCGTAGCGTGTAACGGCGCACTGAAGGTAGCGTCAGCCGAAGCGGGATCACGACTGGGCATTCCTGTCTACTTCCCTTCACCGCATCTCTCAACCGACAACGCCGCCATGATTGCAGCGGCTGGCACTGCGAAACTGCAGGCCGGAGAACGCGCTGGATTTGATTTGAATGCGGATGTGACGTTGCGTTTGCAGAATCTTGACAACGTCGATGAGGAATTGCGAAAAGCGAAAGTGCGCTACCGGCTTTGACCTCGTCGAATCAGGTGCCTGATAGCAAGCAAGAGCCGGGCGATGTCTAACGTCGCCCGCCTCTTGTTTCTGTCTACTTCCAACTGCCGACTGCCGTCTGTCATTGGTCTCGACACGCGAGACCGGAGTGGGCCTTATCAACCCTCGATGACGCTCATCGCGCTCACCGCCCGTTTCTCGTAGGCGGTAATCGCGGCGATGTTGCGTTTTTCCAGTGGGGTTAACTGCGCGTCGGTGAATTCAGGATTGGCTTTATACCAGGGAAAGCTTTCGAAGTAGGTTTGAAACCATGGCTCTTTCGTAAACACCTTGCCGCGCCGCGCATAGATTTCATTGCGCATCTTGACGGCGTCTTCAATGAATAATCCCTCAAGCAAACTGCGCGTTATCGGTTGACGCCCGAGGTTGTCGTGGATTTTGTTTTCGTAACCGACAATGGTATCCACGTTTTGCTTGTCTGAACCCGATACATCCTCATCCTTGAAATTCTCAACGGGTTGATACCAGGGTTGACTGTAAAAATACTGCGAGAGCCAGGGAGCCTGAAACTGACGGCCATGCCGCGCATAAATTTCGTTTCGCAACAACCGCAGTTCATTAAGACTCAAGCCGTGCAGCATGCGCTCGGAGATCAGTTTGTCCTCAAAGAGCTCCATGTCGCCGGGCGCGAGGGCGATTCGCCGCGATTTCTTTTGCGCGTCAGCAATCGTCACGAGGTTCTTCTGCTCGACCGCGGTCAGCTTTTTGGGATCGTAGTTGTCGCTTGCTTTGTACCAGTAGCGTTCGTCGAAATACTGCTGCAACCACGGTTCGCTGAAACGTTTGCCATGTATCGCTTCCACTTCTGAGCGCAACACACGCCATTCGGCGCCACTGTGCTTGCCCAGCTTCCTCGCATTTAACGGACGCGTTTGCCAGTAGCGCATATCACCGGGCTGCACGGTCGCATGCTTGCTCGCCTCGGCGATGCGAATCAGATCCAGATTTCGCCGTTCCGTATCGTTGAGCATCGAATTTTTGAAATCGGCGTTTGGTTTGTACCAGGGCTGGTCTTGAAGGAAGAGACGAATCTCTGCGTCTTTGAAAATGCGTCCATGACGACCAAAGACAATGCCTCGCAGAAGCTTTAGCTGATGAAGCTCAAGTTTGCTCGCGTCAGCACTTTTGAGGGACGTTTTTGAGAAGTCGAAGTTTTGCCAACGCTCCATGTCCTGCGCGTGCACGCCGATTGAACCGGCGACGAGTGTCACTGCAACGACAAGGAGAAGCAGGCAACGCCTGGGGGAAATGTTCATGAGTTCACCAGCTTTTGAAGATTGTCTGAATCGACTAGCCGAAAATATCGCGCACCTTATCAACCAGACCCTTGTCCTCAAGGTCCTTGTTTTCAACCACAGAAAGCTGTTCGAGAAGTTTTCGCTGTTCCCGCGTCAGCGATGTGGGTGTCACTACGCTGACTGCCACAAATAGATCGCCGCGCCCGCGACTGCCCAGCACCGGCATGCCCTTGCCTTTCAGGCGAAAGACTGTTCCCGTCTGCGTCCCCGAAGGAACCTTTATTTTCTCTTCACCATCAATCGTGCTCACATAAACATCCGAGCCCAACGCGGCTTGTCCGAAAGTGATTGGCATTGATGCGTAAAGATTGTTTCCCTGTCTCTCGAATCTCTCATGCTCAGCGAGATGGATTACGACGTAAAGATCACCGGACGGACCACCCTGAGTGCCGTCCTCTCCTTCCCCCTGAACACGCAGTCGTGATCCGGTTTCCACGCCTGCCGGGATTTTGACCTCCATCTGTTTCTCGCGCTCAATTCGACCGGCGCCGCGACAATCCGGACACGGATTCTTGACGACGCGTCCGGCGCCTCGACACGGCTGGCAGGTACGGGCGACGGAAAAGAAGCCTTGCTGATATCGCACCTGGCCTGTGCCGCCACAGTTGTTGCAAGTCTCAGGTTGGGTGCCGGCGGCAGCGCCATTCCCTTTACAGCTTTCACAAGTCTCAAGCCTGGGAATCCGTAATTGCGCAGTCATCCCTTTGTAGGCATCTTCGAGCGTGATCTCCAGGTCGTAACGCAAATCCGCTCCGCGTTGCGCGGCTGTTCGGCGCGATCCGCCACGACCACCGCTGAAAACATCACCGAAGCCAAACAGGTCACCCAGGATGTCTTCGATGCCGCCAAAGCCTGGAGCGCCCCAGCTTTGTCCCGCGCCGCTGGAAACGCCGGCATGTCCGAAGCGATCGTAGCGCTGGCGCTGTTCGTTATCCGCCAACACGCCGTAGGCCTCCGCCGCTTCCTTGAATTTCTCTTCGGCGCTGGGGTCATTCGGGTTCTTGTCCGGATGATGGAGGAGGGCCAACCGCCTGTAAGCGCTCTTGATTTCCTGATCAGTAGCAGTGCGACTAACGCTCAGCACTTCGTAATAATCTCGTTTACTCATTAAGACTTTCTAAACCCTCTCGTTCTAATCAAAAAATGAAACTTAGAATTTTGTAAATTCACTGGCAGGCGCATCAGCATCGTCTGATGCAGGTTCGTTCGCAGGGCTCATCATCGCAGCGGTAATTTGTGCGGCCACTCTTTCAAGCGCAGTCAACGTTTTGTTTATGGCTTCGTTATCTTCAGTCTTGGCAGCGTCGTCAGATTCCTTGAAGATGCGCTCCGCAATCTCCTGATCATTTGCCGACAGCATCCCGCCAAACTTGGCAAACGACTTCTGAGTATTGCGCAGGAGGGATTCGAGTTTGTTCCTCAGCACCACGATCTCCTTGGCCTGGCGATCGGAACTGGCATAACCCTCTGCCTCTTTGAGTAGTTGCTGAATTTCGTCGGGCGCGAGACCAGAGGTCGGCGTGATGCGCATCTGCTGTTCCCGACCGGTGGATTTGTCCTGGGCCGAAACCGAAACTATGCCGTTTGCGTCAACTTCAAAAGAAACGTCAATTTGAGGCACGCCTCGCGGGTTTGGAGGAATACCCACTAACTCGAATTTGCCGAGCGAGCGATTACCTGCAGCGACTTCACGTTCGCCCTGCAGAATGTGAATCTCAACCGAAGTCTGATTGTCCACCACGGTGGTAAAGGTCAGACTGTTGCGCAATGGAATGGTTGAGTTGCGATCGATAATTTTGGTGAACAATCCGCCGCGAGTTTCCAACCCCAGGCTCAGCGGCAGCACGTCGAGAAGAACAATGTCCTTGACCTCGCCGGTTAGCACACCACCCTGGATCGCCGCGCCCATGGCAACCACTTCGTCAGGATTAATCTCGGCGGAAGGCTTCTTGCCAAAAATCTTTTCGACGGTGCGCTCGACGATCGGAGACCGCGTCTGGCCACCAACAAGGATTACCTTGTCGATGTCCCGCGGCTCCAGTTTTGCATCGGCCAAGGCCTTTTCGCAGGGTTCTATTGTTTGATCAATAAGATTGACAATGAGATCTTCGAATTCAGTCCGGGTGAGGGTCTTATTAAAATGCTTGGGGCCGGTCGCATCGGCGGCAATGAAGGGAAGATTTATGTTCGTTTCCGTGGCCGATGAAAGCTCACACTTGGCCCGTTCAGCAACTTCTTTCAAACGCTGCAAGGCGAGTCGATCTTTGCGTAAATCAATTCCCGTGTCAGTTAAGAACTGGTCGGCCATCCAGTTCATGATTCGCTCGTCGATATCTTCGCCGCCAAGAAACGTGTTTCCCGAAGTTGAAAGCACTTCAAAGACTCCATCACTCATCTCCAGAATTGAGATGTCGAAGGTGCCCCCGCCGAGATCGTAAACCGCCAACCGCTCAACTCCTGACTTGCCCAAGCCGTAGGCAAGCGCGGCCGCGGTTGGTTCATTAATAATTCTCTCGATTGTGAGGCCGGCAATTTTTCCAGCGTCCTTGGTTGCCTGGCGCTGTGAGTCGTCAAAGTAAGCAGGGACCGTGATGATCGCATCCGTCACCGGCTCTCCCAGAAAATCTTCCGCCGCCGCCTTCAATCGTTGCAACAGGATTCCGGAGAGTTCGGGCGGGCTGTAACTTCGGCCCTGAACGCGTACGCGCGCGTCGCCGTTGGGTGAGTCTACGATTTCAAAGGCCGCAGTTTCACGCATCCTTTGCACTTCGGGGGCATTGTATTTGCGGCCGATCAAGCGCTTCACGGCATAAACCGTATTGGCCGCATTGGTCACGGCCTGGCGTTTCGCGATCTGGCCCACTAGTCGCTCACCTTTATCGGTGAAACCCACAACGCTCGGAGTAGTTCGGCCGCCCTCCTTGTTGGGCACGATCTGCACCGCGCCACCTTCAAGAACAGAGACGCAGCAGTTCGTTGTGCCTAAATCTATGCCGATTGCTTTTCCCATTATTCAGGAATCCTAGTCTGTCAGGACCGGTTAACTCATTTCCTGACGGCGACCTTAACGAGCGACGGCCGAATCAATTTGTCGCCGAGAGTGAATCCGCGAACGATCTCCTGAATGACAGTATCTGGTTCGTGATCGTCAGACGGTTCGGTCACTACGGCCTCATGCAGATGCGGATTAAACTGTTCACCTTCAGCCAAAATCGGCTTCACTCCAAGAGCGTCAAGCACGCCGCCAAGCTGTTTGTAAATAAGATCCACGCCGCTCAGGAAATGACGAAACTCGTCAGACTCGCTCGCCTCCAGCGACGCCTCTGTTTCCAAAGCCCGTTTAAGGTTATCGAGCACGGGAAGGAGTTTCGCCGCAATATCCGCGACCACACGATCGTAGGTCGCCGCGCGTTCTCGATCCACACGCTTCCTGTAGTTTTCAAAATCGGCCTGGCGGCGAGCCAGGCTATCCCGCAGATCTTTAACCTCTGCTTCAAGCCGTTTGAGCTCGGCGCGAGTCGCCACTAGCTCGGCCACCTCCGGTCCACCTGTTGCGGGCGGAGCTTCGGCGGGCGTGCCATCGGCCTGTGGAGAAGGTTGAATAGATGGGCTGTCGAGATCGAACACTTCCTCGCCCTCATCAGGAACATCAAGTTCGTCGTCCATATCGTGCGTAAACTCCTCACCTGAAGAGGGCGTTTCAGCTGCCCCAGCCGATGGGTGTTCGCTTTCTGAATCCAAAAAATTCACAGGAATGCGGTTAGAGGAGTTTCCTTTTTCGTCAGGAGGCATTTGCTGGTTTTTGTTCGAAAGTTTTCGGGGCCCGGCTCAAACACGCGCCTCTTCACTGAGACGCCGTTCAATCAAACGCGCCATGTAGTTTACCATAGCCATAATGCGCGAATACTCAATCCTCATCGGCCCGACAACCCCGAGAGTTCCCATCTGTTCATTTGAGCCAAGCCGGTACGGCGCGGTAATGAGGGCGCAGTTACGCATCGAGGCAATCGCATGTTCGCGCCCAATCAGGACATGAACGTCGCCTGCATGCGCATAATTGTCCCGCGACACACATTCATTCAGGATTTTTATCAGCCGAGATTTCGCCTCAAACGTCCGAAACAGCTCGCGCATTCGGTCGACGTCAACAAAGTCAGGCTTACTCAGAATATTTGAGGCTCCATCGACGTACACGTCTCCACTGGTCGACTCTTCTCCGTCGAGACTCATATCGCAAAGTAGGATCGCATTTCGCAATAGCCGGTCATAGAGCGCCTTCTCTTCACTCATCATTTCCAGGATTTCCGCCCGAATCGAGACCAGGCTCTTGCCGCAAAACTCCGAGTTGAGATAGCGCGCCGTACGCTCGAGTTCCTCCTGAGTGAGGTTATCTTCCAGGCGAATGATTTTGTTGTGGATGGTGTTTGAGGTTGTGACTAAAACGACCAGAATTCGCTTTTCCGAGAGTTGGATAAACTCAATGTGATTTAAACGGTTTTCAGCGAGCGATGGCGAGATGACGATTCCCACGTTGTCGGTGAGTTCAGAAAGAGCGTGAGACATTTGCGCCATAATCCGATCAGACGAGGTGGCCGCGTCAAGGCCGCGATAGGGACATACTCGTTCGATCGCCTTTAGATCGGCACGTGATAACCGGCCTTCTTCCAACAGATTATCCACGTAGTAACGATACCCTTTGTCGGTGGGTACGCGGCCTGCGGAAGTGTGCGGCTGCTCTACCAGCCCTGCTTCTTCCAGTTCGGCCATCACGTTCCGGATAGTGGCGGAGCTCCAGCCGGCGCTATTCGAGAAGCGTTCGGAGAGCACGCGTGAGCCGACCGCTTCCCCGGTAACCAAATGTTCCTTGATCACCGCTGCGAGAACTGCCTCGCCGCGCGCATCCGGGATCTTTTCGTCAGCCGCGTGGAGGTTTGAAATTCGTCGAGGCATCTATCACCTGAAATGGCCTGGAGTTGGGATTCCGGCTCTGGCGGCCCGGCACCGGGGAAAACGCCATCAAGGGCAGTAAAATCACCACCTTAACGCAGTATAAGGAATCATTCTCTGCGCTGCAAACCGCTTTCCTCTTAACAGGTTTATTCGACCCTCGCAAGCTCTAATCTCCACTCGGTCAGACACTTAGTGAGCATCGAGTTGGTGGTGGCCTAACCGGATCGCGCCCGTAGTTTGACCCTTGCAGGACTAATTGGAGATTTGGGCACGAGATCATCGGTTTTGTTAAGGTTTTTCCACATCGCGGCAGATCAATTGACGGTCGGCGAGAGTTCTCCGTAAGATGAGCCGGTCCGCTTTGCTTTCTCTCCAATGTCCTTGGGTCTGCAGTCGGACCAGAATTATCAGTTCCCCACTTCCTCCATCGGTTCCACATTGGAGAAATAAACGCGAGCTGGTTGTCAGGAGCAACGGGCAATGAACGAAGTGACGAAATATTTCACTGACGCGTTTCACCACCTTGGCAGCGGCCGTGGCCTCGGCCTGATAGACGTGCGTTTCTATCCCTACGCTGGTTTGCGACACACCATCCGACTGCGCTCGGGCCATGTCTATGTGCGTTTGTCTGATATTTGCAAAGACAGCCCGCCGGAAGTTATGCGCGCGCTGGCGTTTGTTTTGGTGGCCCGGTTGCTGGGGAAACGAGTGCCGGCAATCCACGAAAGGATGTATCGCGATTATTCGTTGGCGCCCGAGGTTATGCGCGCGTCTGACATAGCGCGCCGGCGCCGCGGTCACAAACGGATTTCGAGCGCGCAGGGTGAGGCATACGACCTCGACAAGCTGTTTGCAAAGGTGAACCGCCGATACTTCGATTCCAGCCTTGAGAAGCCAACCCTTACCTGGTCGCAGCGCAAGACGCGAACGATCCTGGGTCATCATGATCGTGTTTACGAGACAATTACCATCAGCAAGTCGCTGGACTCCGCGCAAGTGCCGGAATGGTTTGTCGAGTTCATCCTCTATCATGAGATGCTGCACATCAAGCACACCGCACGCATGATCAAAGGTAGGCGCTACTATCACACCGCCGCATTTCGCGCGGACGAACGTCGCTTTGCCAAGTATGATGAAGCCCAGCGCTGGCTCGAGCAAATCGCACGGCAGCGTCGAGTGCCCAGAGCGCGAGCTGCTTGAAATCAATTTGGAACCTTTCCGGGCTCGAAACGTTTTCACAAGCGAGGTAGGTGGGCTCCTCAAAAAAAGGCGGTCGTTCCGGGTGGGCTTTATCAATTCCGGGATGGCCGCTTTTTTAGTTTTTGCTCACCAAACGCACTAATCCCCTTAGAGATGTTGAACACTTTAGTGATATCCGAGAACGACCATGACCAGGGCCGCTAGCCAGAGCAGCGTGGCTATCATCGCGGCGAGTAGATAGCAAATCAATGACATTCCGTCTTTCAGTTCCTGGTCCTCCTCCGCTTGTTTCTCCGAACGATTTCTCGGCCACCGCCTGCCGACCCAACCGAGAGGCATTTTGGCACGGGCTTTTCTGCTGAAGACCATGATCCAGCATCCGACGCTTAACAGAAATATTAGAACGAAGATTGCCACGACGATTCCTTATACCTGACCGGGCCCTCGCTGGACAAAGTCCCTTGCCCCTCGCTAGACTACGCGTTTCGTAAACAGGCCCGAATGCTCACCGGTAATTCGCGGTATCAAATTCAACGTTTTAGACGGAGACTTAATTGGTTTATGTCTATTTCTGCCACTCAGATTCGACGCGGCATGGTAATACTTTTTAATGGCGAGTTATGCAAAGTAATGGAATTTCGCCACCACACGCCTGGCAACTTGCGCGCAATGGTGCAGGCCAAGCTCAGAAACATCAAAACCGGATCTTCGTTCGAACACCGCTTCCGGTCAGCGGATTCAGTCGAAAAGGCGAGCCTGGAGCAACATGAAATGGAATATATGTACTCCGATGGATCGCATCACCATTTCATGAACACCGAGAATTATGAGCAAGTAGCCCTGAGCGAAGAAGAGTTGGGAGACGCTGCCCAGTGGCTAACGCCCGGTTTGAAGATCCAGGCTGAGTTTTATGAATCGGCGCCAATTGGGATCGACTTGCCTCCCTCGATGGAGTTGACAGTCACCCGGACCGACCCGACCCTTAAAGGCGCGACGGTCTCCAACGTAAATAAACCCGCCACACTCGAAAATGGCGTTACTGTGACCGTTCCCCCGTTCATAAATGAAGGCGATCGCATCCGGGTCGATCCTTCCGAAGGACGCTACATCGAGCGAGCCAAGTAGTAAGCAGCAGGACAGACATTCCTGTCTGTCCGTAGGTTCAGCATCTTTCAGCAGATCAAGACAGGCAAGAATGCCTGTCCTACCTATGTACTTCATCTACAGCCTGCTCCTGGCCCTTGGCTTTCTAATCCTCCTGCCACGATTTCTCTTCGACGCCTTTAATCACGGAAAGTATGTCGCAGGATTCCGCGAGCGACTGGGTCTTCTAACCCCATTGAAAACCGCGGGACGGCCGGTGATATGGATACACTGTGTCTCAGTTGGGGAGACTTTGGCAGCGCGTCCTCTGGTTCAAGGTCTCAAACAAAGACTTCCGCAGTATTCATTAGCAATTTCAACCACCACATTGACCGGGCAAAACATTGCCCGCGAAGTCTTCAGGGAAGATGTAGCAAGGGTCTTCTACTTCCCTTTCGACTGGCGTTGGATCGTCCGCCGGACCCTAACCGCCATTAAACCTGCGGCTGTACTGATAATGGAGACAGAACTTTGGCCTGGCTTTCTGCGCGAATGCCAGTCGCGGCGGATTCCGGTCGCCATAGTGAATGGACGACTATCGGAGAATTCGTTCCGGCGCTACCGGATTATTAGTGGTTTCATGTCCCGGGTTCTGAATTGTCTCAGCGCCGCCTTTGTGCAAACAGAAGCTGACGAGAAGCGACTAGTTGCGCTGGGTATGGATCCGGCAAAGCTTTTCGTAACGGGCAACATGAAATTCGACGCGAACTCCCCATCATCGATTGATGAGACATTGAGTGCAGAGTTTCGCGACCGCTTCAAGTTTGACGAAGCATCGCCGCTTATTGTTGCAGCGAGCACTCATGCTCCGGAAGAGCAGATTCTGCTCGATGCTCTTAAACGCGTAGCCTCAGCATCCGGTAGTAAGCCGCGCATGTTGATTGCGCCTCGCCATCCCGAGCGCTTCAATGAGGTGGCCGATCTGATCAAGAGTTCAGGATTTCGCTGGACGCGTCGAACCGCCGGTCCTGGCCCGGACGACTGCCTGTGCGAAGTGATCCTGCTTGATAGCATTGGAGAGTTGCCGGCCGTTTATTCTCTTGCGTCCGTAGTCTTCGTGGGTGGAAGCCTTGCAAAAACGGGTGGTCACAATATTCTCGAACCGGCGGCAGTTGGCGCTGCGGTCATTACCGGCGCGAACACCTTCAACTTCAAGCAGATCGTGGAAACCTTCGCGCAAGCCGGCGCTCTAATCCAACTTCCGCCGTTGGCTTCCGCGTCAGACGCTGCGGATGAACTTGCAAACGTGGTTAAGAACCTTCTGGACAATCCTGACGAAGCTGCTGGAATGGGCAGACGCGCCGTAAAGCTTGTGAGTCAAAATCGCGGGGCGACCGGTCGCACCCTGGATGGCCTGACTGCGATACTTCTTCAGGCAGCAAAGTCCTGACCGCGAAGCTTCTATTAACCGGGAGGCGTCGCAGCTACGCCGGCGTTTTTCAATCCAATGATTCTTTCTCCACTTAGCATCATTTACCGGGCGATCACATGGACGCGATTGCAAGCTTATAAGTCGGGATTGCTGCCCAGCGTGAAGCTTCCGGCGCCGGTAATCAGCGTGGGCAACTTAACTACAGGGGGAACGGGGAAAACTCCCTTAGTCGAATGGATCTGTAGAAAGGTCGCCGGTGACGGATTCAAGGTCTGCGTCCTTACGCGCGGGTACGGGCGTGTCGATCCTGGAACGCAAGTAGTAGTTTCAAACGGGGCCGAAATCCTCACGAACGAACGGGCCGCCGGTGACGAACCTTTTCAGCTGGCCGAGAACCTTCTCGGTCTCGCCGCAGTAGTTTGTAGTCCGAATCGAGTTGCCGCTGCCCGCTGGGCAATCGAAAACCTGGGAACGCAGGTTTTTGTGCTCGACGATGGTTTTCAGCACTTAAAACTGCACCGCGATCTGAATATTGTAGTCATCGATGCCACAGAACCATGGGGCGGCGGCAGGTTACTGCCCTGGGGCAGGCTGCGCGAACCAAAAGGCAGCTTGTCGCGCGCTGATTGTGCTGTGATAACGCGAACCGACCAGGCGGAAACGGTAAGTGAGGTTCGCGATGCGATCCATAAATTTGCCGGAAACATTCCCATTATTAATTCCCGCATGGTTACCTCTCGACTTCTAATGCTCAATGGACAACCCGCTGAGTTTCCTCGCGAAGCTACTGGCGTTTTCTGCGGCATCGGAAATGCTGATGCGTTTTTCGAGCACCTGCGCCGCACTGGATTTAATCTTGCCTTCGCGCAAGCCTTTTCGGATCACTACCAATACAAGCAATCCGATATCGACTCACTTGCTCAAAAGGCTGCGAGCAACAGCGCGACCAGCCTGACAACGACAGCAAAGGACGCGGTCAAGTTGCGAAGTCTGGAAATTCCGCTTCCCTGCCTGGTTAATGAAATCCGGATTGTAATCGAAGATGAAGAAGCGCTGGTTCAGTTGATCCGCGATGCAATCTCTAAGTCCGGCGCCTAACGAAACCAATTACTGATCGCCAGGGGGCGTAGCGCCTGGAGCTGCCGCAGTGGGCTTGGGGACGGGTGCTTTAGTTGCAGCTGGCGACGGGGCTGGTGGCTCATCTGTCGGCGAGCGGGTTGGGACTGGAGTGGGGATGGCTGGATTCCTGCGCGGAGTTTCCGTTGGCGTCGGACTCGGTTCGGGTTCAATCACTTCTCCGGGCGCCTGATTGGCTGGCGAAGGAGAAGGCGACGCATCTGCGTTAGGCGTAGCATTGGGGTTCGTAACTCCGCCCACAGGGATACCCGCTTCGCTTTGGCCCGTTGCCGGCGATGCGGCCTCAACAGGTTGGCTGTTCGGATCTGCCGCTAAGGTGGTACCCGGTTGTAGCTCGCCAGGACTCGTCTGGGAGTTGCGGGTCAACACGAAAATCAAACCAAAGATCAACAGCAAGCCGATGACCGAAGGAACCAGAATTTTCCATGGGGAGAAACTGGACGCGGGTGGCGGCATTTCCGTAGGAACCGGAGGCGGCACCATTGGCGTCGTATATCTCTTTCGAACCAGTGTCTCCTCATCTGAATCATAGACGGGAGGAGGCATGGCAACTCGCTTGTGACCCGCAGATGGCGAATCCGACTCCGGATTCATTCCCGCCGCAATCGTAAAATCTTCGAGGAGCTCATTGACAGTTTGGTATCGATCTTCCGGCTTCTTCGCCAGGGCACGATTGATCACGCTTGAAACCGCGCTCGGCAGATCGTCTCGTTCATCCAACACTGAGGGCGCGGGCTCCTGCAGGTGTTTCAACATGATCGAGGTCGGCGAGTCGCCCGTGAACGGCACATGGCCCACCAACAACTCGTATAGGATTACTCCGAGCGAGTAAATGTCGGAACGCGCGTCGATATCTGGCGATTGGGAACACTGCTCGGGAGACATGTACTGCGGCGTGCCGATTACCAGATCCGGCGCCGTTAGACCTGGATCATACGCCCCGTCGGCTTCCTTGATCTTCGCAATCCCGAAATCCAGCACCTTCGCGTAATCTGTCCCGGAGCTACTCAACAACATGATGTTGTCGCTCTTAAGATCGCGATGGACTACGCCTTCAGTGTGCGCTGCATCGAGCGCACCGCCGACCTGGCGCAGAATCTCGACCGCCCGCGGCAACGCCATCGGCCCGTCTTCACGAATGATCTCTTTGAGAGTCTGGCCGTCAAGATATTCCATCACCAGAAACACGACGCCGTCTTCAGCTTCGCCGAAATCCGTAACGCTTAACGCGTGTGGGTGGGAAATTCGTGAGGCCGCCCGCGCTTCTCTGGAAAAACGCGCTACGATTTTTTCGTCTGCAGCCAGCGACGGACGCAGCACTTTGACGGCCACGGTCTTATCCATCAACACATGAGTGCCGCGATAGACGGTGCCCATGCCGCCTTCGCTAAGTCGGGCCTCGATGCGATATTTTCCGGCTAAGGTTTTTCCAAGCAACGTGTCGGAAGTCTTTTCGAGGGCGACACCGTCAGAGGGACACAAGGTGTTTGTGTCGGGATATTCAGTTCCACACTTCGGACACTTTTTCATTTAACGGCGCGGCCTCGTGCAGGACAAGCATTCAGCCTGTCGTTTTGTCATCATGGACAGACAGAATGGCTGTCCTACTTTCGGGAGAATACTTTTTCCTTGGGAGAATATGGTCAGCGTATCACAGACGTTTAGAGGGCGGCAAAGCTGAGGAACTAACCATCATGCAAATGCGGGCGAGACCCTGAAGTCACGCCCGCATTTTTAAAACATCCGTGTCTATCTCAAACTAGGTTTTCACGAACACGATCACGAGCGCGAAAAGCACCAGCGACTCAATCAGCGCCAGACCCAGGATCATCATCGTCTGAATCTTGGCCGCCGCGCCCGGATTGCGCGCCGCGCCTTCGCAAGCCGCTGCGCCGATGCGCGACTGTCCCAAAGCGCCGCCAACTACGGCTATGGCAAAACCAACGCCGGCTGCGATCGCCTTGAGTCCAACATTATGATCCACGGCCGGTGCGGCTCCAGCTTGTGCCAGAACAGGCATCGCGCTCATCAAGACACCGACCACTGCCATGAACAGTAAGTTCAATTTTCTCATTCAGTTTCTCCTGCTGGGGCGCCATCGGAACCACCTGCCTAACGGGTGGAGCCTGCATGCAACCCTGAAATCATGGCCAGAAAACAATGGAAGAATGCGACTGTTATTATTTCGCCTGCATCCGGTATTCACCGCCCCTCTTACAACGGCGCGCCAGCGAAACAGACAATTGCTCCGATTAAACGAAGCCCTACCAGGATATGTCGCAGCCTTCCTCTTGTGTCCCCCACTAACCTAAACATGCGTGTCAACGTGCACAGGCGCGTTTGCCGGCGCCGCTCGACGCGCGTTATTAATAAACGCAAATCATGTTGCCAGACCTGGCACTTCCCGCCCTGTTACCCCGTGGCCCGGCGAATCATCAGCGACGCGGGCGCCTTCTCCTGAATGCTCGGCGTGTTCGCCGTGCTCATCGTGTGGAGCATGTGAGACCTCGCTCAAGTAAAGCTGCGAGAGCAGGATGAAAACAAAGGTCTGAATAAACGCGACAAAGATTCCCAGGGGCATCAGCATAACTGGAATCACCCAGTGAGTAACATCCGGGTATAGACCAGCTACCGTATTGACGACCTGCTCGTCGGCAAAGATGTTGCCGAAAAGACGTATGCCGAGCGCAAAGGGCCGGATAAAGTTACTAATCAATTCGATCGGGAAAATAAGCGGTGCGATCCACCAGATTGGCCCAGCCAGATGCTTAAGATGTCCGAACAGCCCGTTCTCTTTTATGCCGACCCAGTTGTAATAGAGGAATGAAGCAATTCCCAGCGCAAAGGTGACGCTGGTTGCCGCAGTGGGCGACATGAACAGCGGAAACTGGCCCATGAGATTTGAAACCAGAATGAGCACGGCGAACGTCAGCACCACCGGAAAATATTTCAAGCCGTGCGGCCCAATGATGTCTTCCACCATCCCTCTGACAGCCAACACGCCGACTTCGAGTGTTTGTTGGCCATGTCCCGGCTCTTCTGTTGAAAGCTGGCCCTTCAGAATCCAAACGATCGCCACGCTGAGAATGCAGGCGATTACAAACATCACGGTGTACCAGGGAATGGCCGTCTCCGGAGTGTATGGGCCGAACACTGCTTCGGGCGTCGTGTGAAACTTGGCGAAAAACTTACTCCAGATAGGATAGGTGTAAGCCATCTCAAAACGGTATGCATACTCGCCGAAGTAGTGGTTAACCAACTCGACAACGATCGGCGTGTGATGCGCGGCTTGAGCCTGCGCCTTTTCCCCGTGTTCGGCAGCCTTGGCGGTTTCCAGCAACCAGTACATTAACTAATTTCCTCTCGATGGATAATAGCGAAGTAGAATTCTCGAAAAGCCTCGGCAAACAAAGCCACTACAAAACTGCAGAGGCCTGCGATCGTGGCGACGAGCGACACGATGTTCAGTTTATAGGCGGCGAACACAACCGTCGCCACAACCAGATATCGCAGTATGTAATGAAAGAGTGTGATGCGCGGCTTAGCGCCGTGTGCGAGGACTTTAAACGCCGCCGTGGTCGAACTGATCAGCCAATAGTGGTTCAACAGAGAAAGAACCCCGCCCACCAGCAAGCCCGAAGTCACACGCCACTCGGCGAACGCCAAACTCCCAACCACGGCCAGACCGACGGCAAACGCCATCGTGCGGAAAATGCGCCTGTCGATTTCATTCCGCGTGCCGTGGTACGGGTCGCCTCTGCGCATTTCTGCGAGCACAGCGCCGCCTGCATTGTCTGGAGTTTTGTTCATGACTAAAGCTGGTGATTTTACACGGGAAATCGCATCGATGTCGAGGCAGGAGTCTCGCTAGTAGGTATCGAGCTAAATAAGACGGACATCGATTTCAGTTCTGAGATTTGGAGGGCTTGCGGATTATGAACCAGAAGACTACGCAAGGTAAAACCCAACACATGATTCCCCAAAACAGTGTCGCATTCAACAAGCGTTGATCGAGCCACGCTACCATTGCTGTGTTGGCTCCAAAAATAAAAGTACCAGCGAGAATACTCGTTCTCGCCTTGGTGACCTCGCTGTAACCAGATCGTTCCAAAACCACAAAGCCTGCCAAACTAAGCGCACCAATTATCAATGGCGCGGTAGCCGCGTTGTTGACTTGAAGGAATGCCTGAAATTCTGGCCCTCCAAGCAGAACCGCAGCAATACCGAATCCGAGAATGCACGCGTCGTAGCCTAGGTCAAACGCCTTCTCAAATTTGTTTTGGCCTCGGCCAACCTTCAGCAATAAGAACCCTATAATCAAAAGAGCGTAAGGTACAAATATTTGCAGAAGCCAACTGAAAAAGTGTTTTAGCATGGTCTGAGAGACCTCAAAAAGAGAAGGAAAGTTGTGAAACGGGTTGCGAGGCTGGCGGATATTATCCCTATTCCCCAGTTAACGCAAGCAGATTGCGTCCGCTTCGGTGGCGGGCCGCGGCTGTGTCTGTAACGCCAACAAGGGTGGATGCGCATCAAAGACTTGGCGAGTTGGGCGGAGTCGCGGGAATATGGAGAAGCGGTTTGCTCCCAAACTAATTGGACAGCCTGGTTGTCAGCCGAATGAACTGGTAAAAACCCACCACGGCGCCGAGCACCAGGCCGGCAACGAGCAGCCATGGAGCGGTCGCGAGCCAGCGGTCAAACAGCCATCCCACCCCACCGAGGCCGATGACGGACGCGAAGAGCGTCAGGCCCGCCGCGTACGCGAAACCGCTCTTTCGATTTTCTTCCTGATCATCGGTGGTCATTTCAGATTACCAGTTCTCCCGCGTGAGGTAGTTCTTCGGCAGTTCATACAACAGCGCCCGGCTGGAGTGTCGCATCGAGTCGTGGATGAAACAGACATGAGTGCACCAGCAAGCCTTACCGCCATCGATGGCATTGAGTTCAACGTCGCGTTCGTGCGAGGCCCAGAGCGCGCCAAAGTCGTAATCAAAGTCAGCGAGAGTGGCAAACTTCTCACGCAATTCACACGCGCGCACGTCGCCGTTGTAATCGATCACGGCCGTTGTTTCCCCCGCTGTGCAGGGAAAAGGCCAGGCCGCCGGCGTCTGGAAGTTAGCGTGTTGTGTCCGGTAGTGGGTGGTGATTGCGCCGACGTAAGCCAGGTTTTTGACGAAACGCCTGCCGGCATCGTCGTCAGCAAACATGCGGTCACCGTAACGCTTGGTTAGTTTTGAAATATAGGCGTACATCGCCGGCAAGACGTCGGGGGGCACTTGCTTGATCGCCTCGCCCACCAGGGTTTCGCCGCGAATGATGTTGAAATACTGGCCATCGAGCCGGTAGTTTTTCCACATAAACTCACCGAGCTCCTCAATCTCAGTGTAGTTGTCAGCGCAAACAACCGTATTGACGTTTAGCCGGAATCGATCCGAATACTTTGCTTTCAGAGGATAGAGCGACTCAATGCACTCGAGGGCCTTCTCCCAGTTTCCCGGCACGCCGCGTATCTGATCATGAGTCTTGCCGTATCCGTCGAGCGCGATATTCAAATAGAGATGAAGCGAAGGGCTGCAACCGAGTGCCTTATCGACTATTTCAATCACCCGAGCCTTGATGAGGCCGTTGGTGGGAATGATGATCCGGTTAACTCTATTATTCTCGACGAACGTCTTAATGATGTCAGAGCAATCGCGGCGCAGAGTTGGTTCACCACCTGACAGCCAGAGGTCTGTGATCGGCGTCATGGTCTGGGAGATTCTTTCGATCTGCGCAAACGTCATGTCGCCAGGTTGGTTCAACTCTTCGTGATAAAAACAGGTCTTGCAGAAGGCATTGCAACGCGAGGTGACAAACAAAATCACCGTGCCCAGACGCTTCTCGCGCTGCGTGGTGCGCAGGAGCTGAACGAGTTGTACTGCTTTGTTAGGCATTGGTAGGACAAGCATTCTTGCCTGTCATTACTTTTTTTCCGAGGTTCGCTTGTTACCAGGAAGGACAGACAGGAATGTCTGTCCTACTCGTCGCGCGCGATGATGACAGCTTCAGTAGGTGATTTCAAATCGTAGGTGATCCCGCGCCATTTAATCCGACGGGAAAACGCCGCGGCGATTGCGTTACAAAGGAAAAGCAATGAGGAAAACGGCCACAGCAACAAGTGCGCCGGCCAACTGTTTCTGATCTCGCGTTCGTAATCTGAGAGTACCAGCGCCACCGCCCGTAAACGGATGTGAGCCTTTGCCGCTCCGAGCGCGTAAATTACCAACAGCAATCCGAGCGGTACGCCGTAGTCCAGCCCCATGAACGCGCGAGCTAATACGACAGCCGTGCCGACAAAAAACACAGCACAAAACAAGAAGCTGCCGATTAGGAGTGGCTTCCACAAGTGCGAGGCATAAACACGAGTGATCTTTAACTGCCGATTGGAAAACTCGATTAGGCCCTTCATCGTGAGGTGATCTACAGATGCAACCAAACAAGCGGGCACAAAGTGTATGGGTAGTCCCTCTTCCTGTAACACACGCGTCAGTGTGAAGTCGTCTGAAACCGAACCATGCCAACGTTCGACTATTCCCAATTTTTCAAAGGTAGATCTCCGAATCGCGGTTGAGCCACCCCAGCAAAAATTTTTGTCACTGCCGGCGCCGAGGGTTGAAGCAATCGAAGCGTTCCAAACGGAGCGAAGGTGCGTAGCCAAACCCCCAAATCCACCGCCGCTGGGCACGAACCAGCGATAACCCGTGGCTGCTCCAATGGTTTCATCATGCAATGGAGCAATCAGGGATGCCAACCATTGCGAGTTCGGACGGGCGTCTGTATCTACGAAGACGATTACCTCGCTGCGGTTATCAATTTCTGAAATCGCCGCGCGCAGATTGTGCACCTTCTGTCCGCTGTCCGAAGCCGGGCCCGCAATCAGACACTTTGTAACCGGGTACTCCTCGTCTCCCTCAGACTGGCGAACCTCCTCGATCGCACCAAGCGCCGGATCGTCCGCTCGATCCGTTACGAAGATGATTTCGTAGGCGGAATAGTCTTGCTGGAAAAGTGAAGCGATATTCTCACGGAGTCCGTCTTCCAAACCGCGGCAGGGAGCAATCACCGAAGCAAACGGAGCAAAGTCTTGACGCGGCCGCGCAATTTCGCGGCGGACGTAGGCGGAAAAACCGAAGCCGCTGCGGAGCGAAAGCACACCGAGCCAAATAACGAGCAGAGCAAAAAAGTAGAAGACGAGCATTATCCGCGCTCGGTTTCACCAACTACACGCTCAACAGCCGCGCGAAATTTCTGGGAATTAAGGGCCGGGTATTTGTAAATCTTGTCTTCGATTTGAGAGAAGAACTCCATTAGTCGATGAGGTTCGACGAAGCCAACAACGGCATTTCCAAGAGCCTGCATAAACTCCTGCGAGCGCTCGGCGTTCACTTTCTGACGCATTCTGCTGCTCGTTCGTAGCTGACGAGTCTTCGTATGAAAGCGTTGTAGCGCGAGTGCGCCGAATCTGAATCATCGTCTGCCAATAGATCATATAACCCGTGTTCAGGATTATCAGGCAGTGTTGAAGGAAGCTGGAGACCTATTCTCCGAAGGCGCGGAGAGCCGATAGCCACCAACAAACTCCCGACGGTCTCACGCCCATCTCGCAGGTCCCGGGCCCCCGCTTCAATAAGATCCTCGCCTGGCAAAGCACTTGTCATCGTTCGTTATTCTAGGGTCAAGAGTGAGTATCTGCTAAGGCGCAACCAGCTTCTGAACAATCCTGATGAGCGGCTGAGGGTAAACGCCGATGGCGATGATGCCGAGGAGCGAAGCCACGAGGGCAGTTTGCAGGGCCGGTGACATTGAGAGAGGTTGATCGTCGGCGACGCGGTCGCCCAGATACATCACACGGATGAAGCGCACATAGTAGTAAAAGGACACGACGGTATTGAGAATGGCCCAGCCGGCGAGCCAGTAGTACCAGCTCTTTTTGTCCGCGTCTCCTCGCTCGAGCAGACCGCCAAAAAGGAAATACTTGCCGATGAATCCGCCGGTCAATGGCAGGCCACCTAACGACAGCATGAAAATACCCATCATCGCAGCCATGCCCGGGGCTTTCTGAGCGAGTCCGGTGAGGTCGTCGACGTTGTCGCCGATGATGCCGCGTCGTCTCAAGCTGATGATGATTCCAAACGCGCCCATGTTCATGAGCGTGTAGACCAGCAGATAGATCACCAGCCCTATATAGCCATAACTGTTTCCGGCTACCAGTCCCAGCAACAAGTAACCGGCGTTGGAAATCGACGAGTAAGCGAGTAGGCGCTTTGAATTCTCCTGGGTGACCGCGGCCCAGTTTCCCACCATGATAGTAATCGCGGCCACGAGTCCGAGCACAGGCGCCCAATCGGCGCGCATTGAAGGTAGCGCTTCAAACAGGATACGCGCGAAGAGCGCAAAGCTGGCGGCTTTTGAACCCGTGGAGAGAAATGCGGTGACGGAAGTTGGCGCGCCTTCATAAGCGTCGGGCGCCCACATGTGAAACGGCACGGCCGCAATCTTGAAAAACAAACCCGCCGCGAGCGCAATCATGGCGAGCAACAGCAGTGGTCTGAGTTTCGCCTGATAACTCTCCGGGTCTACCGGGACGGAGCTAAATACCTGGCTCAGCGCCTGGCCAATCTCACCAAGGTTTGTCGAACCAGCAACGCCATAGAGCAGCGACATGCCGTAAAGCAACACACCCGACGAGAATGCGCCCAGCAGGAAATACTTCATTGCCGCTTCATTCGAACGCTTCTCGCGTTTCGTAAAAGCAACCAGGACATAGAATGTCAGAGCCATCAGTTCCAGACTGATGTAGAGCAGAATCAAGTCGTAGCCGCAGCCAAGGAGCATCATGCCGACTGTGGCGAAGAGGACGAGGGCATAATATTCGCCGTGCTGCTCGCCCTCGATGTCGAGATAGCGCGTTGAAATGGCAATGGCCAGCGCGGCGGCAATCAGGAAGATCGCCTTGAAGACGAGCGCGAAGCCATCGATGCGCACCATGCCGTAAAAGCCGGACAACGGCAGATCGCTGTACCACCCCTGAACTCCGAGCGATAGTGCGGCCAGGGCAATGCCCACCAGTGAAAAGTAAGCGGTGAGCTTGCTCTTGCGATACGGCAGGACCACTTCCATCACCAACGCCACACACGCGCAGAGCGTCAGGATCAGCTCCGGCGCGATAAGTTGTAAATCGGCAACGCTGAAGAGCGCGGTCGTGTTGGCTTGGAATAGAAACATGTCGTCAGTCGTTAGTTCTGGGTGCTAACAGCGTTTTCGCTTCAGCAAAACAGGCTTCTCCGCATTAGGACCGGTCGTTGGGCCACGTCGAATGCTAAGCCCGGCAGTTGTAACCGTTCCGGAAAACGTCTCTTCTTCATCGCGCCCGGCAAGTTTGATCGTGAAACTGACCTTCGCGCCGTTGACGTCAACCTTAGCGGTGGCTGGGTCTGGTAGTTCAACTCCGCCGCCGGCTTCCTGGACGATTGCGTGGATACCGCCACCACCGTCGATAAGCATTACGCGCATTCCCACCAGGTCTCCTGATTCTTTGCCGACGGTGAGGTTTTCATAAGTCCCTTCAATGCGGACCGGCGGCATTTTCTGCGGGACCACGGTCAGCGCCGCCGCCGACGCAAAACTAACAACCAGCACCATCCTGATAAATAGCTTCATGAAATCTCCTTGACGCTCGAATATCTCGATTACTTTTCGTTCGTTACTGCGGCCGTTGCCGGCGCCTGGACCGTCACCGGCAGTCCCTGAATGGGGTAGGTGGGACGTAACTGGCGAACCACGGCATTCACGGGCCGTTCGATATATCGCAGAAACGGTTTCGGATAGGCGCCGATCCATAACGACAAGACGACCAGCGGCGTCATGTAGAGCCATTCGCGCCCGCTCATGTCAGATAATTTTTCATTCTTCGGATTATCAATCGTGCCGAAAAACATTCGCTGGTAGAGCCACAGCATGTAACCGGCATTGAGAATAATTCCCAGCGCGCCCCACGCGGCCCAGTAGGGATTCGCCTCAAACGCACCGCGCAGCGCCAGAAACTCGGAAATGAAAACACACAGCAGCGGCAGTCCGATCGCGGTCATCACCATGGACAAAAAGATGGCTGCATAACCCGGCATGACATGCGACAGCCCGCCAAACTCTGCGACATTCCGCGTGTGCCGCCGTTCATAAATTATTCCGACCAACAGGAAGAGCGCGGCGGAGTAGATGCCGTGATTGATCATGTGCAACACGGCGCCATTGACGCCGTTCGGATTGAGCGAAAACAATCCGAGCATCACGATTCCCATCGACGAAACTGATGAATACGCGACCAGCTTCTTTACGTCACCATCTTTCTTGACGACGAAATACATCGCCGCCAGAGCGCCGTAAATAATTCCAACAATGGCCAGGAAGATCATCACACTGCGAACGCCAAACGATCCGAAGGACGACTCGTCGGCGGACGCTGCCGGAAACATCGGCAGATTGAACCGGAAGAAACCGTAGGTTCCTAACTTAAGCAGGATGCCTGCAAGGATGACTGAGCCCGCGGTGGGCGCTTCGACGTGAGCATCAGGCAGCCAGGTGTGAAACGGAAACATCGGAACTTTGATCGCAAAGCCGAGGGCGAAGGCAAAGAACAACAGCACCTGCATCGTGCCCATCGGCATTACCGATCCCAGCGACTGCATGTAGACAATATTGAAAGTGCCGGTGCCATTTTGGGCCGCTGCCTGCAGAGTGTTTGAGACCATGCCGGCCGCTTCGGCGTTGCCGGCGAGCAAATCGATCGTTGCCTGTGTTATCTGCGAAGTGAGCGCCGTGTCCTGCGTCAGGAAGTACATCTTCAAGACGCCGAGCAACATAACTACCGATCCGACGAGTGTGTAGAGGAAAAATTTGATCGCCGCATACAGACGGTTCTCGCCGCCCCAGATTCCAATCAGGAAGTACATCGGCACGAGCGACACTTCGAAGAACAGGTAGAAGAGAAACAGGTCCATCGAAGTAAACACGCCTACAACCGCCGTCTGCAGCAGGAGCAGCAGTATGTAGTATTCCTTTTCGCGCTTCTCGATATATTTCCATGATGACAACGCGGCAATGATTCCCAGCAGAGTCGTCAGCACGATTAACAAGACGGCGGTGCCGTCAACACCCATTTGATATCGCGCGCCGATCGAAGGGATCCAGGTGCAGTCTTCGAGAAACTGCATCCCGCCGAGGCCGCGGTTATAAGCGAGGAGGAGCAGCGACGCGAGAAAGGCCAGCCCAAACCAGGCCGTGGCAAACTTCTTGATGCCGCTAGCCTGGGTCTTCTTAAAGAGGGCGAGAATTATGATGGCCCCAACCGTTGGGAGCCACGTGACGATTGAAAGTATCGGAAGACTTTTCATAAATGTTTATTCCGTAGTCCGTAGTCAGTAATCATTGTCCGTCGATTCTCTTGGCGTTGAAGCTCTACCACCGCGAGTTTCCGTCGTTCCTATCAGCCAGCCGCCACGGACAACTGACTACTGACAACTGACCATTGCTCAGAACCCAATCGCAAACACGCCCCTGAATGCTTTCGTAATATCGGCGCCAAAAAACAGGATCACTGCCAGCACTAGACCCAGCACCATTACCAAAGCATAGTTTTGCGTAAAGCCCGTTTGGGCCGCGCGCAAAAGTGGTGACATCAAGCGAATGATGAACGCGGCAATCGCATTAACCAGTCCATCGACAAGATATCGATCGGTGAGACCAGTCACGCGGCTGCTAAATCTCGTAATCCCCGCCGACCCATTCACAGCGCCATCGACAACTTTCGAGTCAAACGCAAACACAGCCCGCGCCGCGTCCATGGTTCGGCGTGTGACGGCCCAGCCGAAAAACTCGTCAACCCAATACTTGTGGTAACTCGCCTGATAAAGCGGACGCAGTCGCGCCGCCCAGATATCGGGCAGCCTGGGATTCTTCACATAGAAGAGCCAACCCAGAAACATGCCAAAGCCGGCAACGAGCAGCGAGATGTTGATGAACACCCACTCGGTCAGCGTGTGATTGTGAATGAAGGAGTCGATTGCGTGCGCAAGATTGAAACCCTCATGACCGTACGGCGGTGGAGGTTCAGCGTGGACCGGCTCGGTCGTTAACACTGACGCAGTGGCGTGTCGTTCTACCAATTCCGGCCGCTTGCCGAAGCTGTCGACTATTTCATGCGTGCCAAAGTATCGCGTGGTCGGATTCCAGATTATAGGATCGAGAAAGTTCACGATGTTCATCCGCCCCCCGACGTGATGACCGCCGGTAAACGCCGGACTGATTCCGACGAACCCGCCAATCGTCGCCAGGACCGCCAGCACCGCCAGCGGCACCCACATGGAAGCGGGCGATTCGTGCGGGATGTGTGCATGATGCGTAGGCGTTTCGTGATCTTTGTCGTGCACCTCGTGACCGGCGCTGTGTTCGTGATGATTGTCGAGAAATCGCTCTTTGCCCCAGAAGGTAAGGGCCATCAGACGCGTCATGTAAAACGCCGTGCAGGTCGCCGCGATCGTGCCGACGATCCAGACAATCCAGCCGACCGGAACGAATCTGGTTGAAGCCGCGCTCCAAAGAATTTCGTCTTTCGACCAGAAGCCGCTAAATGGAATGATGCCGCAGATTGCCAGCCAGCCGGCGAGAAACGTCAGGTAAGTGTATGGCATGTACTTCCTGAGCCCGCCCATCCGCCGCATATCCTGCTCGTGATGCATTCCATGGATTACGCTGCCGGCGCCGAGGAACATGAGCGCCTTGAAAAACGCGTGAGTCATTACATGGAAGATGCCAATGGCAAAAGCGCCGACGCCGCACGCCATGAACATGAACCCTAGCTGCGAAACTGTCGAATAAGCCAGGACCTTCTTGATGTCGTTTTGCGTGATTCCGATGGTCGCGGCGAAGAGCGCAGTAGCCGCACCGACCACGGCCACCACCGTCATCATCGTTTGCGAATGCTGGAAGATGACGTTTGTGCGCGTCAGCATGTAGAGACCGGCGGTCACCATGGTCGCGGCGTGAATCAACGCTGAGACGGGTGTTGGCCCGGCCATCGCGTCGGGCAGCCAAACGTGCAGCGGCAATTGGGCCGACTTGCCACAAGCGCCGATGAAAAGCCCGAGTGCGATCCACGAAAGAATTCCCCATTGGCCCAAAGGTTCCAGCGGAAAGTTCGCCGCCTGTGCAAACACGTCCGTGTACTGGGTGGTCCCAAAGGTCGCAATCACACCGAAGATGGCGAGGGCAAATCCGAAGTCGCCCACGCGATTCGTAATGAATGCTTTGCGCGAAGCATTTGCCGCCTCCTGACGATCGAAGTAGTAGCCGATTAGCAGGTATGAACAGAGACCCACACCCTCCCAACCGACAAACATCATCAGGAAATTTGAGCCCATCACGAGGACGAGCATCGAAAACATAAACAGGCCCATGTAAGCGAAGAACCTGTAAAAGCCCGCTTCCCCATGCATGTAGCCGGTGGCAAAAACGAAAATACAAAGCCCGACACCCGTAACTACCAGCATAAAGATCGACGACAGCGCATCGAGCTGATAACTCCATTCGACGTCGAGGAGCGATGCGCCTTCCTGCTCATTAATCGTCCTCAAGACGGGAACTGCTTCATGTTGTGCGACCTGCTCCGGCGTCATCGCCGCGAATTGCTTTCTCGCTTCCTCCTGCGCTGAAGCCACTGAACGTGCGTGGCCGCCCTCCGTGAAACGCACAGCTCCACCGGGAATCCATGAATACGACGCTCCGTCCTGGCTCGTGACGTAGACATTGGGCCAGATGGCATTGCTGCCGAATGCGTATGAATAAACTGATGCAAGCGTGATCAGGAAAGCGAGCGCGATGGAGCCAACCGCTATTCCGCCGACGAGGCGTTCAGAAAAACGGAGCTTTCGCCCGAGCAGTCCATTAATGGCCGCACCGGCGAGAGGAAGAAGTGGGACTAGCCAGATGTATCTGTACATAAGCCCAAAGTCCAATGTCCAAAGTCCAATGTCCGCTAGTCAAGATTGACTCTGGACTTTGGACGTTGGACTTTGGACTACCATTTCAAGATATCAATCTCGTCCACCCAGATCGTTTCCTTGTTGCGATAAAGCGCAATCACAATTCCTAAACCAATAGCGGCTTCCGCCGCCGCCACCACGATGACAAACACAGCAAAGATTTGACCGGCCACCGCGTTCACACTGCCGGTCTCCTGCAGGTACCGGGACATGGCGAGGAAGTTTAAGTTTGCGGCGTTCAGGATTAACTCGATCGACATGAAAATAACAATGATGTTTCGCCGCGTCAGCACACCGGCCACGCCAATAATGAAAAGCAGCGCGCCGATGATTAGAAACTTCGAGAGGTCGGGGTGCTGGGCCCTCTCCCAGACCAACGCCATGCGGCCCTGAGCCGGCTCCTGAAACAGCAGGCTAAAGAATGGGGTGAAAAGCTTTAAGAGGAATATGTGCATCGCGTCTGCCTTATTCGGTGGCCTTCATTTCCAGCAGCTCCGGGTCATCGATCGCTTGTTTCTCTAAAACGTCCGGAGCCACATCATCTACGGCTGCTTCCTGCTTTAGGGTGCGCGCCAGCATTACCGAACCGATGATCGCTACCAGCAACAGCACGCTCGCAACTTCAAACGGCAGCGAACCGAATCGGTAGAGACCATTGCCCACCCACTCCGTTCCTTTAGTTATCTTTGAAGCGCCAGTTGCGGATGCGTTCAGATTTTGGTCGGCCGTCTGGCGATCAGCGCTAGTCTTCGCGATCGTTGCAGCGTCGCGTTTTTGAAGACCGTCGTAACCGACATTGAGCGCGTAAATCAGCCCGGCTACCAGGAGGCCGCAGAAGATCACACTGGTGGTGACCTGGCGCGATCGGTTGAAGATTTCTTCCTGCCCGCGCTCTTCCTCGCCGACGTTTACCAGCATGATCACAAATAAAAACAGGACCATCACGCCGCCGACGTAAACGAGGATCTGAACTCCGGCAAGGAATTCAGCCTGAAGGATGATGAAAAGCGCGGCGACCGAGACGAGCGAGGAAATTAGAAACAGTGCGCTGTGAATGGTATTGCGGGCCATCACGGTCAGCAGAGCCGCGAAGATGGCCGCGATAGAGAAAACCCAGAAGAAGACTGCTTCCCAACCAGATAAGATCATTGCCGATTGCCAATTGCCGATTGCCGATTTGAAATTACTTTCGAATCCACTCTACTTGCCTCGGACTTTACTTTGTCTGAGAGATGCTGAAGCCGAAATGCGAGACTTCGCCATGATCTTGGCAAGTTCACTAGCCTCGGTATGCAATGGCTCGACAGCCTGTTGCTTCAAGAGTCCGCTTTCGATGATTAGCTCCATCCAAAAAGCACTTTCATCCGCCTCTTCTTCAACTGAGCCAAACTTGGCTATGAACTCGCACGAGCTGACCACCAATGGCGCGACCTTGAACGTTGTTAGGTAAAGCCGCAACCAATTTCAAAACTCGTAATGCGAACTGCTTCGTACGCTTCTTTAGATCGTCAGCGTTCATAGTTGTCCGGAACCAACTATGCACATCCTCCTAATCGGCAATTGGCAATCGGAAATCGGCAATCGCCTCAGCGTGTGTATTTCACCGTTTCCCTGCCCTGCTCGAGCATTTCGCGATTCCAAACAAATCCGGCACGCGAGTATGTGGCCAGCTCAAAATCCTGCGTCAACTCAAGGCAATAGGTCGGGCACGCTTCCTGACAGAGCGCACAAAACATGCATCGCGACGTGTCGAAAATAAACTCGTCGAGCACTTTCTTTTTGCGCGCCTTGCCGGCAACCATCACCTCAATGTCCAGAGGTATGACATCAATGCAATCCTCCGGGCAGGCCAGCGCGCAAAGGTTACAGGCAATGCAAAGCGTATCGTGAGTCTCGGGGTCCATGTTCAATCGCGGCGCGCCATGAAAACGCGGCGCGACGTCGGGACGATTCTTGGGATACTGTTCGGTGTAAATGCCCTTGCCTGCGACCGGGTCGGCGCCGGTCATTGCCCCAATATTGTATTTGAGCGTGAGCTTCAGACCTCGCAGGAGGTCAACCATGAAAAAGCGCTGGATCTTTTCGATGAACCTGGGTTTTGGAACTTTAACTAAAGGCATAATTACATTTCCGATTTCCGATTTTCGATTGCCGATTTCAAGTCAGCCTCTGCGTCGAGACCTCGCTGCTTTCAGTGGGCAATTGCCAATTGGCAATGACTCAGCCTTCGCTCGCAACCACGGGCACGGCCGGCTTGCCCTGCGGGATGTTTACCAGCTTGATGTTTCGCCGCTGACTCTTCAAATTGAAATCTCGCGAACGCCAGTTAATCCGACCCAGCAGCAGACCAGTAACACCAAGCCCGACCAGCCCCAGCACGATCATCACGCCCTTTCCGGTTCCGGTTAGGTTCAGTCCGCCGGATAGCGACTCGATTGTCTTCAGTCCGCGCCAGCCGTTGAGCGCCTGGACCACGAAGATTGAGATCGCCGAGGTTCCAATGTTGATCAGCGAGGCCGGAATCAACCACTTCCAACCGATGTCCATCAATTGGTCGTAACGAAAGCGCGGCAACGTCCAGCGCAACCAGAAATACAGATAGAGAATGGCCGACAGTTTACCAATAAAGACCAGGAGGCTGACTATAACATAGAGATTGTGGTAACCCTTCGCTTCGGTCAGTTGGTAAACGAAAGGAAAATACCAACCACCCAAATAGACCGTGACGGCCACTGCCGAGACCACCACCATCGCCGCATACTCAGCCATGAAGAAGAGCGACCAGCGAAACCCTGAATACTCCGTATGGAAACCCGCGACCAATTCTGATTCAGCTTCAGGCAGATCAAACGGAGCACGATTGTTTTCCGCAATGCCGCTAACGAGGAACACCAGGAATCCGAGGGGCTGATAAACCAGGAACCAGATCGAATCGCCGCTTTGCGCGCTGACGATACTGGAGAGAGACAGCGTGCGCGCAAACATCAGGGCCCCAATCAACGACAGACCCATCGCCACCTCGTAGGAAATCATTTGCGCGCTCGATCGCAGCGCTCCGAGCAGCGAATACTTGGAGTTTGAAGACCAGCCGGCGAGAATCAGCGCCAGGACTCCCACACTTGAAACCGCCAGCACAAACAGGAGGCCGATGTTAATGTCTGCAATTACGGCCCAGTCAGGACCAAAAGGAACGACTACGAAAACTATGAACGCCGCTGCGACCGCGATGTAGGGAGCAATAAAGAAGATCCAGCGATCCGCTTTGTCAGGAATGAAATCTTCCTTAGTCAAAAGCTTGATGCCGTCAGCGATGGGCTGAAGAATTCCCCACGGCCCTACGCGCATTGGTCCGAGCCTCGCCTGCATAAACGCCGAGACTTTTCTTTCCAGATAATTTGCGGCGGCCACCCAGCCCGTAACCAGCGAAATCACCAGCACAACCTGAATGAACGGCCATACGACATAGTTCACCATGTCGGCGCTGAAAAACTTCAGCAGCAGATCATTAATGAAGTCGATTGGGAGAAAAAAAAGCAATCAACGTCTCCGATTTCCAGCTCTCTGTGCGTCCTATGTGTTCTTTGTGTCTCTGTGGTGAATGTTTTCGAAGTCTGACTTACCACAAAGACTCAGAGAACCGAGCGGTCGCACAGAGAAAACATTATCTGTCAATTTCACCCAGCACAATATCCAACGTTCCGATGATCGCTACCACATCCGCGACCAGATGGCCCACGCACATTTGTTTGAGCGCCTGCAGGTTAATGAACGATGGTGGACGCACGCGCACCCGCCAGGGCTGCGCAGTGCCGTCAGAAACCAAATAGCAACCGATCTCGCCTTTCGGTCCTTCGATGGAATGGTAGTAATCGCCCACCGGCGGCTTCACGATCTTTGGGATTTTCGCATTTACCGGACCATCAGGAAGCTTGTCCATCGCCTGATCAATGATCCGGCGCGACTGTCGCATTTCTTCTAGTCGAACGAGGTATCGATCATAGGTGTCGCCGTTTTCTCCCAGCGGAATATCAAAATCCATGTCGGCATATGCCGCATAAGGCCGCGACTTACGCACATCCCAGGCGACACCGGAACCGCGCAAAGCCGGCCCAGACAAACCAATCGCCACCGCCTCTTCTCCCGAAATCACGCCGATGCCGACTGTGCGGCTGAGCCAGATGCGATTCTCCGAAAGCACCGTTTCATATTCATCGAGGCGTTTGGGAAAATTGCTGACGAAGCGACGCACGTCGGATTCAAAGTCGTCGTAAGCGTCATTCGGCATGCCTCCCACTCGCCACGCGTGACACGTCAAACGCGCGCCGAATTGTCGTTCAAAAATCTTTAGAATCTCTTCGCGCTCGCGAAACGCCCATAACAGGACGGTAACGGCACCAATGTCCAGTGCATGGGTGGCCAGCCAAAGCAAGTGAGAAGCAATACGATTGAGTTCCGTAAGAATAGTTCGCAGGTAATGGGCGCGCGGCGGAACAACCAGGCCCATCATCTGTTCCACTGTTTCCACCCAAACCAACCCGTTTGATACCGCCGCGATGTAATCGAGCCGATCCCAGTAGGGCGCGATCATCGTGTACATGCGATTCTCGGCAATCTTCTCCATCCCTCGATGGAGATAGCCGACGTCGCAATCGAGATCGATCACAGTTTCGCCGTCGAGCCTCAGGATGATGCGCAGCACGCCGTGAGTAGACGGATGCTGCGGGCCCATGTTGAGCACCATCTCCGGGCTGTCGAGCAGCGTCTCTTGAGTTGTGGCGATCTCTACCTGATGCATATCAGTGGTCAGTTGTCAGTGGCTAGTTGTCAGTGGCCAGTGGTCAGTTGTTGGTCTTCGGTCGTCAGTGATCACTGGTCGGTCTTCGGTTTCGATCATCGTGTTCGGCGGTCATTGGGACTGGCCACTGATCACTGATCACTGGCCACTGGCCACTGATCACTGATTCTCAAGCTGCCGCCGGCGCTGGTTCAGTGGGAACATAACAGCCGGTCACGCTCCATGGTTCAATAATCAAACCAATTTCCGTTGCTTCGCCTGCAGTGCGCTTATCCAGGAGCTTCGTAACGATCGCCAGCGCGGCGCTAGCCTTATTCCAGACATTTCGTGGCTTCATTGTTTCAGTTAATACAAATCCAGCCACCTTCGCCGCCTCCGGCGTTTCAAAAACTTTCGCTTCATACTGGGCGGCAATCTCTTTTGGAGTCATGACATTTCCAATTGCCGATTGCCAATTTCCGATTGAAACCACCTGCGAATCAAGAAGCCAATCGGAAGTTGGCAATCCGAAATCAGCAATTACTTATCCTTCGGCATCACTTCATTATCGCCCTGGAAGATCTCTCGCATCATGCGTTCCTGCGGTACAGAAAGTATCTCAAGACCGTACGCACGTCTTTGTTCCAACTGTTCACGCTGCACATCGGTCATCTCGGGCAAGTGTCTTTCAGTCCACTCGTTTTCAATAAACTCAAGCGCATAGTCTTTCCGGAGCGGATAACCGATCCAATCAGGGGGCAGCAGGATTCTTCTCAAGTCGGGATGATTACTAAAGTTGACTCCGAAAAGATCATAAACCTCTCGCTCCATCCAATTCGCCGACGGCCAGACACCCGTCACGCTTTCAACGCTGCCCTTTTCAGTGGTACCGACCTTCAATCGCACACGTTCGTTTCGTTTAATCGAAAGCAGGTTATAGACGATCTCCAGCGGAGCTTCCCGATTCATCGGGTAGTGGACGCAAGTCAAATCAGAAAGATAGTTGAACGGGGTCTCCTGATCTCGTCGAAGAAAATCACAAACTTCGACTATGCGTGCGGTGTCGATGCGAATAGAAATTTGTCCGATAAACTCGACTGCCTCGAGCACTGCTCCGTCAAACTGCGACTTCAGCTTCTTGACCAGGCTGTGACCGGAAGCATCGACGGGTTTTGGTCCTTCTTCTTTTTTCTTGACGGGAGGTTTGGGAACGCCGGGAGTCGCCGCGCCTGAGGCCGGCTGCGCGGCTTTTTCGGCAAGAGATTCTTTGACGGCTGCAACGCGCGACTTGGCCTGCTCGACCATCGCCGCCTTTTCCTCGTCGGCTCCGGCCACCTCACCGGCGTCGGGAATGGCGGAGGCCGGCGGCGTGCCGGTGGAGCCTGCAGGCACGATTACACCAGGCACATCCGGCGACTCAGTCGCGGGAGCGTCTTCAGGTTCCTTCAGCTTGTCGTTTTCGTCCGCCATCAGCTTTCGGTTCTGATAACCACACTCTGACCAACAGTGCGAATCACTTCGGGATCGCGCTAACGGTTCTGATCGTTATGTAAAAGCTAATTACAAAAGGTCGGCAGAAATGGATTTAAGCATGGCGTTAAATTACTGTCAACCAACTTGTCCGGCGAATTTAGCAACGACGAAGGAGGGTTCGAAGTGGTTGAGCAACTTGACGATGCCGTGCGCGTGCCCCTATCATAGCTCGTTTGTAAATGGCAGCATTTTAGTTGTCTACCGGTAAGGGTCAGAGAGAATCATGAAACCAGAAATTCATCCGCAATATCAGGAAATCACGGTTACCTGCGCGTGTGGCGAAAGCTTTAAGACGCGCTCCACTAAGCATGGCGACCTGCACGTGGAAATTTGCTCCGCGTGTCATCCCTTTTTCACCGGCAAGCAGAAGCTCGTGGATACCGCAGGGCGCGTCGATCGCTTTAACAAGCGCTACGGCAAGAAGACTCCGGCCGAAACGACCACAGCGACTCAGTAAGCCTACGAGGACTACGCTTGAGTTTTAGGCACTAGCTAAACTTTCGAATCCAGACGCCGGCGAGAAATCGTCGGTCGCTATTCGTGTATCCCACACGCTGCGACCGAGATCAAAACGCCGGCGTTATTCTTATCAGGCATAGAAGCAGGACAGACATTCCCGTCTGTCCATCTTTCCAAACATGGACAGGCAGGAATGCCTGTCCTGCGAGAGGAAGAAACCATTGAGCACTAACGAACGAGATCTAATAGTCGGTGGTCAGGCGGTGATTGAAGGCGTGATGATGCGCACTCCAAACGCCTATGCTGTGGCCGTGAGGAAAGCGGACGGTACGATCGTCAACATTTCGGCGCGGTTGCCGAAGTGGAGCGACAAGTATCCGCTGCTAAACCTTCCCGTGCTGCGCGGCAGTGCCGTGCTGATTCAATCGATGGGACTGGGAATCAAGGCCCTTAACTATTCCGCTAACGAGGCGTTTGGCGACGCACAGGAAGCGGAAGCCAGGGAAGTCCAGGTAGCGTTGACTCCCGCCGTGATTGAGGGCGAAGGCGACTTTGCCGGCATCACCGGCGCGATGCCCGGCCTCTTTCCTATTCCCACCGAGAAGCGTCCGAAAGATGAACTGAAGAAGGGCGGCACGGCGGCAGCCGCCGGCTCAATAGTCTTTGCGATCATTTTCAACATTTTGCTATTCGTGGCCGCGCCATTGCTGTTGACCAATGCCCTCTTTATCGGCGCCGGCTGGGCCACAGCGCCCGTTGCGCAGAGCGCATCACCCGAAAGCGGCGCCGCTGCAGCTTCTAATCCAACTGCCGGAGCCGACCCCACGGCGGCAGCGACAGAACCTGCGTGGTACTCCAGAGCCTGGACTTCGGTTCGTGGCTATCTCCATCCCGTGCGCCCGTCGATTTCTTTCAACCTGGTCGACGGCGTGATTCGAATGACGTTCTTCCTGATTATGATTTTCAGCTTCTCATTGCTGAAAGACATCAGGCGAGTCTTTCAGTATCACGGCGCTGAACATAAGACAGTGTTTACCTGGGAAGCGGGTCTGCCGCTGACAGTGGAAAGCGCACGACCGCAACCGCGACAGCATCCGCGCTGCGGCACAAGTTTTCTAATGGTAGTGATGATTGTGTCTATCGTCCTGTTCTCTCTCATCAAGTTTGATTCGTTGTTGCTCAATTTTAGCGTGCGCCTGGCGCTGATGCCTTTAGTAGCAGGACTCTCTTACGAGATCATTCGCCTTTCTGCGAAGAAAGAGAGCGGTTGGTTTTTTAAACTGATAACGCGCCCCGGCGTGTGGCTGCAGAATATCACCACCCAGGAGCCGGACGACCAACAACTCGAGGTGGCTCTGGAAGCGTTGAAGGAATCATTGAAATTGGAACCGACGAGCGGCGAGCCGGCGCTCGCGCCGTTATCTTAAAGAGGACTCAGAGTACGGCCTCCAGGCTGGTGTACGCCTGAAGCGTGAACTCCGAACTAATTGCCATGTTAGAACGACTTGAACAAATTGAAGCGCGCTACGAAGAACTCGCTAACGAGCTCTCCGCACCCGAGTTGCTCGCCGATCAGGCGGCTTACACTAAAGCTGCGCGCCAGCATCGAACGCTGGGCGAAATCGTGAACCAGTATCACGCCTGGAAAGCTCTCACAGAGGAGTTGAACGGAGCGCGTGAGCTGGCTGAGATTGCTGATGACGACGAGATGCGCGACATGGCGCGATTGGAAGTCGAAACACTGCAGAAAAAGTTGGAGACCAGCGAGACTGACTTGAAGCTGCTGCTGGTACCTTCCGATCCCAACGACGAGAAAAACGTCATCGTCGAAATTCGCGCCGGCACCGGTGGCGACGAAGCTACCCTGTTCGCTGCCGAAATGCTCCGAATGTATGGGCGATACGCCGAACGACAGGGTTGGAAGTTTGAAGTTCTCGATGCATCAGAATCGGGAATCGGGGGATTCAAGGAAGCTATCGCTTTGATCGAAGGCGAAAAGGTTTACTCCAAACTCAAACACGAATCAGGGGTACATCGCGTGCAGCGCGTGCCGCAAACTGAGGCCAGCGGTCGAATTCACACTTCCGCAATCACGGTCGCAGTGCTTCCTGAAGCGGAAGAAGTTGACGTCAAGATCGATCCTAAAGAACTTCGCATCGACACGTTTTGCTCCTCCGGCCCAGGCGGACAGTCAGTGAACACTACTTACTCCGCAGTTCGCATCACTCACCTGCCGACGAACACCGTCGTATCTATGCAGGACGAAAAGTCGCAAATAAAAAACCGCGAGAAGGCCATGCGAGTTCTGCGCGCGCGTTTGCAGGAAATGGCTGAACGCGAGCAACACGACGCGCTGGCGAGCGAGCGGCGTTCAATGGTGGGTTCAGGCGATCGTTCCGAAAAGATTCGGACCTACAACTTCAAAGAAAACCGGGTCACCGACCATCGCATTGGTCTCACCATTCATCAGCTCGATCTGGTGATGCAGGGAAACATCGACGAAATCATTCAGGCGCTCGTCTCGCATGACCAGGCCGAAAAAATGAAAGCCGAAGCTATTGCGGCTTAGACAAAGCGGGAGTTAAACTTTATTCCGAGTAAACCATGAGTTCCGACCAAAGATCGCTCGAAGACATAGTTCGCGAGTTGCCATCCGACTCTCGGGAGAAGGTCCGTAGCTTCGTAGAATACCTGCTTCACGAGAATAGCGCTCTAAATGACCCTGAGTTTCTCTCGGATCTGGAAGTGGCGTGCCGACGTGTCTTCGATACGTATCGGCAGTCAAGCTACACCACCTGGCAGGAACTCCAGGAGACTTTGCTAATCAGGTTTTGGCGGTGGTTGCCAATTGATAGGGACAAAGCGGAGCGCCGAACTATTCTTATGCGGATAGCGGTAAACATGCTCATTCATGCTAAGAGAATCGAAGACGCGGGGCGGAGCGGCGGTCATGATCAAACAGCGTTCGACGAAGATCGCAAAACGTTTTCTAGCAGATCAGGTAGGAAGTTGAAGCAAACCTGGGCTGGCGCCCTAAGCGACTTCCGCGAACAATACAGTTCGATAGAGCTTCAAAAGAAGGCGTTGGAGTGGCGCGGCGATTGATGTACCTGTTTGATACTAACATCTGGCTTGAGCGTCTTCTGGGGCAGAACAAGGCTGAAAATGTTGGTGAGCTTCTCGACAGAATCCCCTTAGATCAGATCTTCATCACAGACTTTTCTTTTCATTCCATTTGCATAATCCTGACGCGATTTAACCGTCCTCAGACGCTCGTTGACTTCGTTGATGATGTAGTCTTGCATGGGGCCATTGAGTTACTGACCAATCGTCCAGAAGAAACCGTTTTAGTGACCAAGGCGATGGATCGGTTCGGTCTCGATTTCGACGATGCCTACCAGTATGTAGTTGCTGAACAAAACAACTTGCGTATCGTTAGCTTTGACCGCGACTTTGATCAAACTCCACTAGGAAGAAAAGCACCAACCGAGCTATTGGCGGAGGTTAAAAGCTCTGAGTTATGACTTAGGATTTCTGATTTGAAAGTTCACTTGATTGAGCTTGGTCAAAAGCCTTCGCGGCTTACTAGTTTCGAGTTTCAAGTTCCGAGTTTCGGGTTTCTACTTCGCTGGATTTGAAACTCGGAACTCAAAACTCGGAACTCGAAACTAATGTCTTCGTCCACCCACGTCATTCTGGTTCGCCACGGCCAGTCGCAAGGAAACGCTGAAGGCCGTTTTGGTGGACACACCGACACGCCGCTTTCCATACTCGGACGTAAGCAGGCGGAAGCTACCGCGAAAACGCTCGCAGGGGAAAGGGTGAATGCGGTTTACTCAAGTGATTTGCGTCGCGCAGTTGAAACTGCAGGTCCCCTGGCGACCCTAACCAAGGCTCCGCTGATAACTACAAACGCGTTGCGTGAACGCAGTGTCGGCGTAATGGAAGGATTGACTTTTGCGGAGGCCGCCGCGCAACACCCTGAACAATATCAGGCCCTTTTACAACGCGATTTCGATCACGTCTTACTGGGTGGCGAAAGCTACAGGCAAATGTTGGATCGCGCAGCGACTACGCTCGACGAAACCATTCAAAAACACCGGGGCGGTCGCATTGCGCTGTTCACGCACACGGGAACCATTTGCATCCTGATCCTTCACCTCATGGGCGCGCTCGACTCACCCAACCTGAAACCTGTTTGGATCGCCACACAAAACTGTGGACTCGCGCGCTTTGATTTGAGAAGCGATGGATTCGTGCGCGTGCTTGCCATTAACGATACGCGCCACCTCGCAAACATCTAGGGCCTAATCCAGTACTGCTGCCGTTCAACTTTGCGTTCTTTGCGAAACCTTCGCGTTCTTTGCGGTTAACTTGAAGAGACACCGCAAAGTCGGCCAAGGCAGACACAGAGTTTCGCAAAGAAGGGCTGTTCAACTTTCAAAATGCACCGGTGCCGCTGATCCTACTTGCCTGCCATTCGCGCGCGCTCAGCATTCGCCCAGTCACAAAGCGCCTTCACATCGTCCGGCGAAAGCTTTGAGCCCGGGTGCAAAGGCGTGTAGGTAGGCAAGGGCATGTAGCCGTCTTCCACCTCTTCACAAATCTCCTGGAGCTTCTTCTCTCTCTGGTTTGGTTGGAGTTTGCCCCACTCGGAAAAATTCATGTGCCTGCGGCCTTCGTCTACGTGGTTAACGATAAACCAGGAAACCGGTGTGACGTTTGTGTACCAGGGCCAGCTCGTCTTGTTCGAATGACAATCGTTGCACGACCGATCAAGGATCGCAGCTACTGGTGGCGTCAGCACCAGGTGCGCCTCGCTTGCCTGCGCTGGATCAATGGCAGGATTAGTCCGCGCCGGCCGCCAGAATTGTGCGATCACAAATGCGCATGCCAGCACGATAAAAATCCATTTCAATACCTTACGAATTGTTCTCATCTTCTTTCAGTGGGTCTCGCTCTCCGCTCAGTCTCCAAACAACCAGAGATGAAGCAATCAGGCCGGCGGTCAAAAGAAGGATGATATTTCTGGTAGCGCCGCCAAAATAAAAGAACTCGATAACTGTTTCCGCCGACGTTCCCACGTGCTCAGCCAGCGCCGCTTTCACACCTGATTGTGCTTCCAATCCGACAGCTACAACCTGAACCCTAAATTGAATTCTTCGTTTTGGGAGCCAAAAAGGCGAGCGTTTTTCTCCCAAAACGAAAACCCACAGGTGCGTGTCCTCGACTATAAACATTTCGCCGCTACGCGGCTGTGCCACTGAACTTTACCGCCCCGTACAATTTCGCGTGCAACGCTCAACCTTGATATCTCGAACGCCCCGCAGCACACGGTCCGCGCCGCGCGTCAACTTGAGAATCGAGGAAAAGTTTCCCGTGCCGGCTTTGGCGCGCATTTCATCGGTAACAAATGGATCATCGGTGAAATGATATTCATCGATCCAATACTCAGGATAGCCCGGACCAGAAACATAGGCGTGGATGTGTGCGGGATTGCGGCTCGCTGGATATGAACCCGGCTTGATTGTTCGAATCTCGTAGCGGCCATCAGCCCCGCTGCGCACCACGCCGTGAATGCGCGTATCCCGGTTGTCGCCGTTGTTTCCCCCAGTCGAATAAACACCGGTAGCGTCAGTTTGATAGACGAACAGATTAATCCCTTCCAGCGGCGTGCGACCGTCCGGCGCGTAAATCGTTCCGGAAATGATCAAAGGTTCACCGGGTTCTTTGTCAGACACGATCATAACCCTGGCCGGCACGGCTCCGGCCGAACCGGGACCGTCCGACTTTGCAAGAGAACGACCCTGCTGACCACAGCTGAGCGACACGGCGGTCGCCAGCGCAACCGTGAAAACCGCTCTTCGTGTGGAAAGTCGTTTGCGCATATTGCGATGCAGTAATTCTTCTGACATTACTTTGCTCCTTCCCATTTATTACTGACCACTGACCACTGCCTGCCTCATTGTCCACCAAGCGTCCAGGGCTTACTGCCCTTCACCGACGCTTTCTTGAATCCTGAATTGCCGCTCCAGCTATTCTCCAAATAACCCTTCCACAAATGCAGCATCTTCTCATCGAGCCGCAAGCAGCCGTCGCGCGTCACCTCTTTCGGCGGCGGCGCAAGGAGCGCCATCCGCTCAAACACGCGCTCACGTTGTGGTCCATGGACCCGGTACATCAGATGCCAGAGCGTGAGCGTATCGCGCGGGCGCGAGCCTGCAATCACCTGATTCAAAACCGCGGCTCGCTGATCTTCTGTTAACTCATCAAAATCAAGCTTGGCGAGCGCAGCCTTAAGGGTTTCGGAAGCGTCTTCAAAATATGGAGTGCCTGGACCAATCCCGGGCCGGGTCGCGCAAGACGCCCCCGCCGGCACAATTGATTCAATTTCTCGCAGTTGCAACGCCACCCAACCCGAAGTGACCTTCAGCAAGCTCGCGCCGCGATCGTCCACTTCAAGCGTGTACGCGCAACCCAGATCCGCCGCGACTCCGGAGGGCGTGTTAACAAAAAACAGCCGTGGCGGCGCCCAAATCTTCGCGCTCATGCGGCCGCGCGCGAGTTCGAGCCGGTGCTCAGTCGGCTTTGTTTCGACAAGACGGACGCGCGTGTTTGGATCAACTTCCACGTGGCCGATCGACGCGACTTCAATTTGCGCGCGCGAAGCGCCATCAGTTTCCAGCCATTCTCCAACCGCCAGCTGGCCTTTATCGCTGATTCTCGAAGAACCAACTCGCGGAGCTCCATCAAGGCGCGCAACTTCCCAAAACGGGCGCGACTCGCGCGTGTAAATCAAAAAGGCGCCTATGCCGATCGCCAGGATCAACCCAGCCGCAACTGCTGCGAACCACGGCCGCCAGCTGGAACGAGTTTGCCCATCCTTCCTCGAGAACTGTTCTGACGCCTTCGGCGGCGCATCAAGTTGGGCATCCAATTGCGCTTCAATGTTGGTCCAGAGCGATGCGGGCGCCGCAAGCTGCGGTATCTGCCCGGCGAGTTTCACTCCCAACTTGATCTGTTCGAAGTCGGCACGACATTGGGTGCAGCCGATTAGGTGCTCGGCTACCTGCTGCGACTCCGACGCCGTCAGCTCCCCGTTGCAATATGCCGACAACTCTTCATTAACGTGCTTCGAAACCATCTAAGTCTCCTAAAACTCCCGGTAGGACAGGCATTCTTGCCTGTCCCTCTGTTCTCAGCCTGGTAAGTGCAACACCATTCTCACAAGTCACATGGACAGACAGGAATGGCTGTCCTACCTGCTCAAACTTCCGCCCGCAAGTGCGACAGTTTCTTCGCCAGGCTTTGATGCCCACGGTTGAGCCGCGATGAAACCGTACCCATCGAACATTCCAGAACTTCGGCAATCTCCTCGTAGGAAAGTCCCTCGCCATATTTCAAAAGAATCGGCATGCGCAGCTTTGGTGTCAGCTCATTGATCGCGTTTTGCACCTGCTCTGATACTTCAAGCCGCGCGAAATGTCTTTCCTGCGGCCGCCTCTCCTCTTGTCCTGTGATCGGAGCATCAGCCAATTGAATCAATCGGCCGCGTTTGCGTTGTTCATCGATACAGGCGTTGACTACCAGGCGATACAGCCAGGTGGTAAAGGCTGAGTCACCCCGAAACTGCCGGATTGAATTAATCAGTTTGAGAAATATCTGTTGCGACACATCGCTCGCGGCCGCCTGATCGCCGCCCAGGGAATAGACGGCAATTGAAAAGACCTTATCTTTGTAGGCTTCAAACAACTCACGGAAAGCCTCGCGGTCACCCCTCTGGCAGGCTGCGATAACGCGGTCGTCAATAGTTGCTTCGGCCATCACCGCGCGCTGCTCCATCCATTCCTCCGTCTTGTCCTAACCAACATTAGACGGAGGGGGATCGATTTTTCTTCCAAGGGTTAGAAAAGAAAGTCTATTAGTTAAAAGGCCGCTTGGGGATTCGCTCGCGGGCGATTGTAATCGTCACCCCTGCTGGTTGCGAACCAATCGGATGATCCGTTCCAAGTTTCGCGAAGAAGAACGGCTTTGCCTCAAAAGTCGCCAGCGGTTGGAACTTTCGCGAAGCGATCTCATTAGCACCGTGGCTTCAGCCCGGTGATCCAGAAGTACCTCAACTACCACGAACCGTTTTAACGGTTTACCGAGGCGCGGGAAATCATTGAAACGGTTGGTCGGGGAAATGACGTCTATTGATCACCGGGCTTAAGCCATGGTGCTAATGAGATCGCTGCCGCGTAGATTAGTAATAGATTTTGAGGCAAAGCTAGGAAGAACAGTTCTACTTTCAAACTGCACCATCGCCAACTCCCGACTGGCTTGACCGAAGCGCTTTCAGTCTCCACAATGCACCCGAAGTTACCCGACTTCGCCTTGACTCCCGATCACGGTTTTCTAAAAACCAGGACAGTTCAACGGATTCAACTCCGAAAGGATTTCCCCCGACATGCCTGCACGACTGCTTGTTTTATTCTTGTTTACGATTCTGCTGACCGTGACCGTTTCCGCTCAATCAACCTCACGCGACATGGCGAAAGAGGCAGAAATCTGGACCCGAATTGAAGCCATCTCGCCGAAGGCGATTGATGACTTCAAAGCCGGCACCACTGCCATGGATGCGGGCAACTTCGATGAAGCAGCGCGCCTGTACGAATCGGCGCTTCGGAAAGCACCGCAATCTGATGACATTCTGCGTCGCCTTGGCTTTTCACTAATCGGTCAGGGAAAAACGAGCGAAGGGATGGCCCTTTTGGAGCAGGCGCTGCAGGAGAACCGCTCGCCCGAAAACCTGATCAGCTTAGCTACTGTCCTGGCTTATCCAGGTGAGGGCAAGGAAGGCTCACCAACGGAGAAACGGCGTGCCTTCGCCCTCGCGAAGGAAGCTAACCGTTTGCCGAAGAGTGGAGACGATATCGACTATCTAACCGTGTTGGGCGAGCTGGCGTTGGAACATGACGACCTCAACGAGTTTCGACGGGTGACCGAACAACTCGTTGCCAGGTATCCCGGCGTCATGGTGACTCACTATTACAGCGCTCTACTCGCAGCGACCGACGAAAGTTGGATCATCGCAGAGAATGAAATGAAGGAGGCTGAAAGACTGGGACTACCACACGAAGTTGCGCAGCGGTTCTACGATGCCGGCATTCGCACGCGCGCGACCGTGTGGCGTTACGCCACTTATTCGCTCTACCTTGTCGGCGCCTGGGTGGTCGGGCTTGGTTTGCTCTTCGGGATTGGAAAACTGATGTCCAGGAAAACCCTGCGTTCGATCGAAACCGCCGACCCGACTGAGGGCGCCAGCAGTTCTGATATCTCGCTCAGGCGGTGGTATAAGTCGCTGATAAACCTCGCGGGCTTTTATTACTACATCTCGATGCCGGTGGTTATTTTCCTGGTCATCGCCGTCGCGGCCTCGGTCACCTACGCCTTCCTGATGCTCGGGCGAATTCCCATCAAGCTGGTTCTAATTCTCGGTATCGCGGCCATCGTCACCGTCTATAAGATGATTCGCACCTTGTTCATAAAGATTGAGAGCGAGGATCCGGGGAGAAGCCTAACGTATGAGGAAGCGCCGGGACTCTGGGAGCTGACGCGCACCGTCGCTGAGGCAGTTGGCACTCGGCCAGTGGATGAGATCCGGGTCACGCCAGGCACAGATCTGGCAGTCTACGAGAAAGGAAGTTACCGGGAACGTTCACAAGATCGGGCGCAGAGAATTCTGATTGTCGGCGTTGGGATTTTGAATGACTTTCCCCAGAATGGTTTTCGCGCCGTGCTTGCCCACGAATACGGACACTTTTCACATCGCGATACAGCCGGCGGCGACATCGCGTTAAGAGTTAATGCGGACATGATGAAGTTTGGCTACGCGATGGCTGCGAGCGGACAAGCTGTTTGGTGGAATATCGCTTTCCAGTTTCTCAGAGTTTATCACTTCATATTCAGGCGCATCAGTCACGGCGCCACCAGGCTGCAGGAGGTTCTGGCCGACCGGGTCGCCGCGTCGAAATATGGCCCGGGCGCTTTCGAGGAAGGACTGAAGCATGTAGTCAGGAAGGGTGTCGAATTCCAACTGGCAGCTGAGATGGAGATCAACGAGTCAGCAAGCTCGCAGCGAGCTCTGCAAAATCTATACGGACTGCAAGTGACCGAGAATCCTGAGGTGGAGTCGATGGTGGAAGAAACCCTGAATCGCAAGACCAGCGAGGACGACACGCATCCGAGTCCAAACGACCGCTTTCGTTTCATTCGGAAAATCGTCTTGACCAGCGAACAGCCAGTTTCCGGTCAGGTCTGGGATTTGTTCAAGGACAAAGAGGCACTGACCCTCGAGATGACGAAACTGGTTGAGCTTCAATTACAGGGCGGGTGAGCTGAGGCTGGTGGCGGGCGGGCTTAACGCTGGTGACGATACGCCCTACCTCGTGGGTCGAATAATTCAGAACCGGGAGCGGTAGCGACCGGGTCAACCATTCAAGTTAAATTAGACTCTAGCAAACGTTTTGATCGCTCGGTTTATTACGTCGAGCAGCTACCCGGTCGCTACCGCTCCCGGTTCTGAATTTCTCGACCCACGACGGCTCCATGATGGAGCAAAAAACAGGGGCAAGGCATGCCGTGCCCCTACAGTTAGTTGATGACGATGTAACCGAGGAACGGCTTACGCGGTTACCACAACCTTGTCCGATTCCGCACTCGGAGTTAACCCATCATCGTCGCCGAATTCCTGCTGGCGATGTACCGTCCCGTCAGATTCGAATATGTAAGCCGAGGGCGCTTCGCGCATGATGATGTCCTGCAGACGCATCAGCCCATAAAGCAATGCCTCGGGACGCGGTGGACAGCCGGGGATGTAAACGTCAACCGGTATGCAGCGATCGACTCCCTGCATCGTTGAATAAGAATCGAATGGTCCACCGGTCGAAGCGCACGCGCCCATCGCAATCGCCCACTTCGGCTCCGGCATCTGCTCGTATACGCGCCGCACCACTGGCCCCATCTTCAACGTGACCGTCCCCGCGATGATGATCAGATCACTCTGCCGCGGACTTGGGCGAAACACGCCGGCGCCAAACCTGTCGATATCAAAACGCCCGGCGCCCGTTGCCATCATCTCGATCGCGCAACACGCAAGTCCGAATGTCATGGGCCAAAGCGCAGACTTGCGCGCCCAGTTGACCACCGGCGCCGCCATGTCGACAGCCTTCGCGCCCACACTGCGCCGCACCGCGTTCATCAGCGTGTCGAATCGTGTCAGCAGAAAACCGTCTTCGTGTTCAGCCATGTCTTAGTCCAAAGTCCAAGGTCCAAGGTCCAATGTCCAAAGTCAGTTCGTAACGTCCAAAGGTCATGCCTGCGATCCGATTCAACCCCAACTCGAAGGACCTTGGACTTTGGACCTTGGACATTGGACTTTCGGCGGGCGATCACGCCCACTCTAAGGCACCCTTCCGCCAGGCGTAGTAGTAACCAACAATCAGGATACCGATGAAAACAAACATCTCAATCAGCGCAAACTTAGTGAACGAAAAATCTTCGCCCATGAAGATGATCGCCCAGGGCAGGAGAAAGATCGTCTCCACGTCGAAAATCAAAAACAACATTGCCACTATGTAGTAACGAACCGTAAACCGCGAGTGGGCGTCAGTTTTCGGATCGATGCCACACTCGTAAGGCCGCATCTTTGCCTTCCCCCATTTTGCCGGACGCAGAAACCTGCCGAGCACCACCGGAAGAATTGGAAACGCTACTGCGACGACGAAGAAGATCATCACCGGCCAGTAAGCAGTGATCGGCGCGCCGACGTTAGCAGTCGTAGACGTGTTTACAGTTGCAGCCGCGGCGAGCTCGGTCGTTGCCTGGAACAGCATCGTGTTTCGAAACTAGGTTGTTAAGAATGAAGGCGAAAGCAAATTCGGGAGATCGCGAAAATCTTAAGCGCGCACGCGATCCTTGTCAACGAAGAGTTCGCTCACAAGGTCGCTGAAGCAGTTCGCTCAGTTATCTTAGCTCCGTAGGAGCGCAATGTTTATAGCCACCGTCCCTTCTTCCATCATCCCGCTCCGTGGGAGCGCAATGTTTATAGCAACTACCTTTTCAACCACAACCCGCTCCGCAGGAGCGCAATGTTTGTAGCAACCGCCCCTTCTACCATCATCCAGCTCCGTAGGAGCGAAATATTCAAGAGAGCCATAGGACATTTCGCTCCTACGGAGCTCAGGCATTGATTAGGGACCTTGTCTATAAATATTTGGCTCCTGGCGGAGCCCCAACCACATCGCTGATTCCCGCCGCGTAACACGATTCCCCGTTCGCGTACCGCGATCGCTCGTCTGCGTATCGCGATCCTCCGTCGAAGTCGTGCGAAACGCGGCCGAGGTTATTCGTTATCGGCTCAACGCTGCCTTGACCAAGGTTGCGCTCGACGAGGTCATGGTTGTGCCTTACCTCGTCAAGGTTGGACGTAACTGGGCCAAGTTATGTGCAACCACGCCAAAGGTTTGCGCAACTTCGTTGCGGATGCGCGTTACCTTCATCCGGCATCGCATTACGCACGACGAAATTCTCAGCTATCAAAACCAAATATTGAGGTTTACTTAGAAGATTTGCGACTTCCGATTCTTCAGTCTTCGAAAAGCCGGATCCGGTTGTGGCACGCGCATCTGCCAGTTTAACTACCAGCCCTTTACCGCTTCCTCGGCATCAGTGGGCGGCAGCATATTCATTCCTCTCTTTTTAGCGCGTACGCGCTGAATTACTGGCAGCAGGTCTTTGCGAACCTGCTCCCATCCTTCGGATCGCGGCTCCGCTTTCGAAATGCTCGAGAATCTGCTTGCGAGCCTCTGAAGAGTACCGAGGAAAGGATCCTCGTCACAAGCACACGCTTCAAGTTTGACAGTCACGATCTCGACCTCCCCCGCCTCATGGCGCTCTCTTGCACGGCGCAGCTCTGGATCCCGGATGTATCGCCTTGCCAGTGAAGTCTGACTCGCTATGAAAAGGAAGATGTCCATTTCCTCAAGCCTGTTTCGGATTTGGGCATCCCATTCCTCGCCGGCAATCAGCCGACGCTTATCGCGCCATGCACTCAACCCATGCTGCTGTTCGAGTACGTCTAATATTGAGTCTAGGCGTTTAAGCTGACGCTCATCTTCATGCGCGTAGCTGACGAATACTCGAACGGGTCTCGGCGCTGTACCGGGAAAGCGATCGATGGCGCGCGACTCCCCTGGCACTAGCTTGTCGAGTTCGCGCGAGACATCTACGTTTGCGGTGCCTTCGGGTTGAACGGGTAACCGTTGCGTGGACTCCGCTGGCTGCTCCACCTCGCGCAATGCCTTCACACTAATCCATTGCTCCGCCTCGCCGGTTAGTTCAAGTTCTTCCACGGGCTGCATCTTGAGTTCAGCGTGAAGGGACTCCAGTTCACGACGAACCATTGCCACCAACAATTGGCGTGTTTCCTCTTCACCGCCTAAGACGAACACTTGCAGTTCTGGGCGATCAGTCTCCTCGCGGATTAGCGCCGCCGCACCCGCATGACTCAGGACCACCCCGTGCCTCCAGTGCGGCGCTCCATCGCTCAGCGCGTGCGTGCGCACTATAAAGCGGGGGAGCAAACCCGGAGGTAGAACGTCGTATCTGTAGCGCAGGCGCACCGGGCCTTTCTCCCAGACTTCTGTCATCACCGGCTCAAACTCTGGCAACAACTCAGGCACGAGATAACGAACTGCCTTGCCCCTCTCTTCCTGACTCGCATAGCATAGCTGGAAGGCGCGCATCAGCTCCAGGATAAATCGATGCGTTACATCCGGATAATCTGCAATCTTTATCACCTTGCGCTCTTCCGCCTCTCGAAGTACGCGAGGCATGTCCATAACCATCAATTGTCCGTCGCTTTCTGTCACCGATGGTGCACGGATAACGGCATACACACCTCCGGTCACCCATCCGGGGTTCAGTACTCGTGTATCGTGAAGTCGCGGGTCCTTCCCAAAATAAAGGGCGAGCCCCAGAGAATGTAGAATTGTCGCCAAATCGGCTTGGGCCTCTGGGTCGTCCTCGCCGTATTTGGCGCAAAGATTTGCATATTGCCTGTAGGAGAGATAATTGTTTTGCATTCCCGCAACAGCACTCTTGATCTCGCGCCAGCGCTTGGGGAAGGGCGTCCACACCTCCCTCATGCGCTCCTCGACAGTCTGCACGATGGTATGCCGGAGTTCCTCTATGCCTTCACCATGCATTGCATCGGTCGAAACGAATGCGACTATGGAAGGAAACTTTCTGCGCAATTTCACTTCATCTACGCGCCAACGGCGATCATGACTCCAACTCATCGCCACAATTACCGGAGAGCTCGCGCTCCTGGCTTCAATGAGCTTAAGCCAATACTCCGCATCACGTTGGGCCAATCCACTCCGCGGTTCAAGCACCAGCAGATAGAGGCTTCGCTCCGTGAGAAAGAACTGGTGAGTTGCATGCAGAATTTCTTGGCCTCCGAAATCCCACGCCCGGGTTTGTACCTGACCGCTGGGACACCCGAGCGTAAACTCACGAATAGCGATGGAATGCGTTTCCGGTTCATTCGCGTTTGGCTGCTCGCCGACAAGTCGCTTAATTAATGTTGTTTTGCCCCCGCGTCCCCGCCCGACCAGCAGAAGCTTTAGTTCAAGCAACGGTCCGCCTTTGTCGTCGCGCGACTCGAAGTAATAGCGAAGAATAGTTTCTGCGGGCCGATCCAGTATGCTGTCGGGAAGACCTAACTCCGGATTTCCATGCAGTTCGAGATCCTGCAGGTAGAGCTCTCGAAGGGTTGCCGGAAGCATTGCAAGTTGATTTCCCCTTAAATACAAGCCTGCAAGTTTACGCAACGAGCCTATTTCAGGCGGGAGGGTACGAAGCTGGTTACCGCTTAGACTGATACCTTGAAGGGTCGAGATATCTCCTAACCAATGCGGAAGTTCTCGAATATCATTCTTCTTCAACTGGAGAAACTCAAGGTTTTTAAGGCCAAGGATGCTTTCTGGAATCGTCGTCAACCCAAGTCCGTCGAGACTCAGAACACGAACTCTTCTCGTCCCGTCGCCGGGAGGATGCCGTAATGCCCAAATCATCTCTTCCGGATGCTGTTTCCATTTTAGTATCCGTTCCCTCGCGATCTCTTCTGGGGTCCTTTTAGGTTTTCCAGGCTTAGTAACGGTTTTCTTTCCCATAATCTCTCTTTGGAGTCTTAGTGCGTCGTGCTTGCGCCAAGGCCACTTCTGCTCTAAGCGCACGATCAAAACTGGTCATTTCCTCGACCAATCGAGCCGGTTCGAAAAGATAGAGTAGCAGCTTCAAATCCGCACACTTCGTTTACGCCAACTATTATGGGAAAAGCAAATTGGTAAGTCCATGACTACCTCCTACTAGTGTTCCATCTAGCCACGGTGTAACGAGTCGTCTATTCAAGGTGTGCGAAGTCTGTCGCCACGGTGTCAACTTCTCCGTCGCTCGGCCTGAAGACCAGAGAGACAAGCTAGTGCAAGCCGCCGCCGGGTGAACCGGCGAGGAGAGCAATGGCGTGTTTGAGCACGGGCGCGATTACGGCGAAGCTTTCCCGGACGGCTTTGGGTGAGCCGGGTAGATTAATGATCAACGTGCCGGAGCGGATACCGCAGACGCCGCGGGAGATCATGGCCATTGGAGTTTGCTTGAGCGTCTCCATGCGCATGGCTTCGGAGAGGCCGGGTGCGGCGCGTTCGATCACGGCGAGGGTTGCTTCGGGCGTATTGTCGCGCGGTGAAAAACCGGTGCCGCCGGTGGTCATGATTATGTTCACGTCGTTGCGGTCGGCAAATTCGCGCAACGTAGCAACGAGCGGTTCGAGGTCATCAGAGACGATTTTGGTAGCGACAATCTCAGCGCCTATGCCGCGCAGCAATTGCGTGAGCGTTGCGCCAGAAGTGTCTTCACGGTTCCCGCCGGAGCAGGCGTCGCTGACGGTGACGACGACGGCGCGGATAACTAGTTCGCGAATCTCAACCGGCATTGTGGACTCTTTCTCATTTCCTAAAATAGTATGACACCCGGTCGCTACCGCTCCCGGTTCTGACTTACTCTCGCTGTCTCTTGAAACTTTAACCCTCTTTTTGACACGAGGCCCACCCGCTTACGCAGGTGGTTCCGACAAAAAATCCTCTAACGATGCTTTCACAACTCTTTCAACAAAATCTCAGCCATTCCTAAAGATTCTCGCGCCCCTTCCCGCTAGATTAGCGGTGCTTCGAGACAATCAGCAGCGGCGGCGGCGGCGAACCTCAAGTTCACCGGCATTCTACAGAAGAAGCAACGTCAGGAACAAAGTAATCAAACAAAGAGCCGCGATCACGAACTGGGACCAGCCAAAAGGAAAAACATACAACGATGAAAACCAGAGTGATTCTAGAATTGCATATTTTCCGCACGGTCTGGGCCATGCTGGCGTTGGCGAGTCTGATCCTTTCTCTAACACCCGGCGCGGCGGCGACGAGCGTGAACGCCTCGTCGAAGCGATCAGCCGCCGTCGCCGCAAATCGCGCAGCGTCAGACGGTGGGCCCGCTGACAGCGCCGCGGCGCAAAGGAATTACGGCGCGCTTCCGCTGAGTTTCGAACCAAATCAGGGCCAGGCCGACCGGAGCGTGAAGTTTCTCTCGCGCGGCAAGGGCTACACACTTTTCCTGACTCCCACGGAGGCCGTCTTTAGATTGCAGATGTCGGATTGTGGAATGCGGAACCCTCAATCCGCACTGTGCGATCGGCAATCAAGCGTTTTGCGCATGAAGCTCCTGGGATCGCGGACAGGTTCACAGCTCGACGGTCAAGAAGCGCTGGAAGGAAAGGTCAATTACTTAATAGGAAACGACCAGTCTCAATGGCAACGCAACGTTCCCACTTATCGCCAGGTCCGATATGAGCAGGTTTGGCCAGGAATAGACATGCTCTGGCATGGCCGGCAGCAGGAGTTGGAATATGACTTCATCGTTCAGCCGGGCGCAGATCCTTCCCAGATTCGGTTGAGATTCGAAGGCGCCGATGAACTGCGGCTAGATGGCGAGGGCAATTTGCTGGTTCAGACGAAAGCCGGCGAAGTAGTGCAGCACGCGCCAGTGATCTATCAGGATGGCGACCAGGGGCGCACGACTGTCGCCGGCAAGTACGTCTTGAGAGGCAAACGTGAGGTCGGCTTTGAAATCGACAGTTACGATGCAAGAAAGCCGCTGGTGATCGATCCGGTTCTGGTCTACTCGACGTATCTGGGCGGCAACCTGCTTGATGCAGCGTCCGGGATTGCAGTCAATAGCGCCGGAGAAGCTTTCATTACCGGGCAAACCTCTCCTCCTTCCACTTTCCCCAGGAACAACGAGCTGGCGGTTCAGAACGATGTATCCGTTGTTGCCTTCGTAACCAAGTTGCGGGCCGATGGAACCGGCACAGTCTACTCGACGCTAATTGGAAACGGTGGGTTTGGTGGCAATGTCGAAGCGGAGGCGATAGCGATAACCAGTGATGGCAAGGCGGCTATTACCGGCGTCGTCGACAATAGGTTGGGCCATAGTGAATTTCCTATCACCGGCAATGCTTATCAGGACGGAGGACGCGACTGTTTAGGTGTATGCAACGGTCGAGGCCGTTCCTTCGATGCCTTTGTAACGGTGCTGAATGCTCAGGGTAACGGTCTCTTCTACTCGACTTTCTTTGCCGGTTCCTCCACTAACGAAGGGGACCAGGGCAACGATCTAGGCGAGGCGATTGCAGTCGACTCTGTTAACCATATCTACATCACCGGTTCGTCGTCGTCGAACAATCTTCCTACACAGAACGCCTTTCAGTCCTCAAGAAAATCATGGGGCGAAGGCTTCGATGCTTTCGTGGCCGTGTTTGATCCGTCGCAGGAACGAGGCAATGACACACTACTCTACGCAAGCTACCTGGGTGGCGAGGGCGACGATGTTGGGCGAGGTGTGGCCGTCGACGCCTCGGGCAACGCTTATGTCGTGGGCAGCACTGCTTCGACCGACCTCAAGACGAAGAGTCCATCCGGGCTACCACCTCTCCAGGAAAACTTTCAAGGTGGAGGATTCGATGGCTTCGTCGCCAAAATAGATACTGAGTCCGAGGGCGAGAATTCATTGACTTACCTGACGTACTTTGGCGGCAACATCAATGACCGGGTTGAATCAGTAGCAGTCGATTCTTCACAGCGAGCCTACATCACTGGCGCGAGTAATTCTTGACCAGGTTCTTTTCCGCTAAAAAATGCTTTCGACTCGGCGCAAACGAACGGCGAAGCTTTCGTGGCGAAGTTGAACGCGGATGGCACAGCCCTCTTCTATTGCAGTTTCCTCGGCGGGGCCAACGGTAACACGTCGGCTGATGGCGAAGAGGGACTCGGCATTGCGATCGATTCAGCCGGCAATGCTTACGTAACTGGACGGACCACTTCCGGCGACAGCTTCCCGCTTGCGGCAGTGGCACAGCCATTTCCGGCAGGCGTCACTGGCACCGCTTTCCTCGCCAAGGTTGGGGCGTCAGTCTCCAACAACTCGACACCGAAGCTTCTTTACTCGACTACGTTTGGCGGTCGCGGCGCGAAAGCCGAAGCGATAGCGCTCGATCCACGAGGCAATGCGTACATCACCGGTTTTGCAGCCGGCGACCTGCCGACAACCGCATTCGCATTCCAAACTAAGTTTAATGGCGGCGAGACAGATGGGTTTGTCGCGAAAATTTCCACCACCTTCGACGATACAATTGGGGGTTACCGGCCCGCCAACAATCAATTTCTACTACGCAATTCGAATACTGCTGGTGCGCCTGACAAGACGATCACCTTTGGTGTCGCCGGAGACCTTCCGGTTACCGGTGATTGGGACGGCAATGGTGTCGATGATGTCGGCGTCTTTCGCCCCGGCTCGCAGGAGTTTCAACTCCGGTTGCCAAACGGAAGGTCGTTTACAACGATCACACTGACTAATTTCGGACAGCCTGGCGATCTGCCGGTGGCGGGAGACTGGAATGGCGACGGCATTGATACGCCCGGCGTCTTTACCCCCGCGACCGGTCAGTGGCTGCTGACAAATGGTCCAAACACGAATAACACCACGCCGCCGGTCAACTTCAACTTCACGTTCGGACTGAACGGCGATACTCCTTTGGCAGGAGACTGGAATGGTGATGGCTTCGACACGCCGGGATTGTTCAGGAATGGAATCGCGCAGTTCATTCTCAGCAATGGATTCCAGGGGACGATTGATATTCCGCCATTCCTGTTTGGTGCGCTTGGGCAACTGCCATTGGCGGGCGACTGGGATGGGGATGGGGTTGCAACGATCGGAGTCTTCAATCCAAATACCGGAACGATGGCTCTGAACAATATCAACTCCAGCGGCAACGGCAATGGTGATTTAATATTTAACTTTGGACAAAGCGGTGATCTCCCGCTCGCGGGCGATTGGGACGGTCAACCCACGTTGCCTACGAACTGAAAAGCAATCGGGAGGATCTGCTATGAAGCCGCGACACTGGCCGAGTGCATTTCCTGCAGCGAACGAACATTGATCGTTCCCTCAGTTTCACGAGCGGTGATGGCTTCGACCAGCGCCTGCGCGCCGGTCATTGTAGTCACGCAGGGAACGCTATATTGCAGCGCCGCGCGGCGAATCGCCTGCTCGTCAAAGTGTGACGCGCGGCCTAAGGGCGTATTGATTACGAGGGCAATCGCGCCGCGTTTGATGTGGTCCACGATATTCGGCCGTCCCTCGTTCACCTTGAAAACCGTTTCCGCCTTCAGGCCAACCTCTCGCAAACGGTCGGCGGTTCCGAGGGTTGCCATGATCTCGAAGCCGAGACGCGCGAGTTTGCGCGCCAGCACCACTGCCTGCCCCTTGTCCGCTTCGTTCACGCTGATGAAGGCCGTGCCGGCACGTGGAAGCGTCAGCCCGGCGCCCGTCATCGCCTTTCCATAAGCTTCGCCAAACGTTTCACCCACGCCCATCACTTCCCCGGTGGAATGCATCTCCGGACTCAGAATCGGGTCGACGCCGGGAAACTTTGCAAACGGGAATACCGGCGACTTGATGAAAAAGCGATTCACCGAAAGGTTCTCCGGCAGATCAAACCCGGCGAGCGGCTGGCCGGCCATCACGAGCGCCGCTATTCGTGCAATCGGAACCCCAGTGGCCTTTGAAACAAAAGGCACCGTGCGCGACGCACGCGGGTTCACTTCCAGCACGTAGACGCGATGGTCTTTGATCGCAAACTGAATGTTCATGAGCCCGCGCACGTTGAGCGCGGTCGCGAGGAGACGCGTGTAGTGACGCATCGTTTCGATATGCTCAGGATCGATGCGGACGGGCGGGAGCACGCAGGACGAGTCGCCCGAATGGATTCCGGCTTCCTCAATATGCTCCTGAATCGCGGCGATAACACAGGTGTTCGCGTCGGCCAACGCATCGACGTCAAACTCCGCGGCGCGCTCGAGAAACTTATCGATCAGCACCGGGCGGTCGGGAGTGAAACCCACTGCAGTGCGGACATATTCATCCAGACTTTCTTCGTCGTAAACGATGGCCATCGCGCGCCCGCCCAGCACATAACTGGGCCGCACCAACACCGGATAACCAATCTGCTCGGCAACTTTCTTCGCCTCATCGCCGGTTGCGGCCATGCCGTTTGCGGGTTGCGGGATACCGAGCTCGTTTAGAAGCGCGCCAAAGCGTTTTCGGTCTTCAGCCAGGTCGATGGAATCGGCGGCGGTGCCGATGATCGGCACGCCTGCTTTGTGCAAACGCATCGCGAGGTTCAAAGGTGTCTGTCCACCAAACTGCACAATCACGCCTTCGGGTTTCTCGACGTCGACGATGTTCATCACATCTTCAAAGGTGAGTGGCTCGAAATAGAGTCGGTCGGAAGTGTCGTAATCTGTCGAAACCGTTTCCGGATTGCAGTTGACCATGATGGTTTCAAATCCGGCTTCGCGGAGAGCAAACGATGCATGGCAGCAGCAGTAGTCAAACTCGATACCCTGACCGATGCGATTGGGGCCGGAACCAAGAATCATGATCTTGCGGCGGTCGGTCGGAGCGGCCTCGCTCTCGGTTTCGTAAGTCGAATAAAGATAGGGCGTAAACGATTCAAACTCGGCGCCGCAAGTATCTACGCGTTTATAAACCGGGATCACGCCCAACTTCTTTCGATACTCGCGAACTTCGTCTTCCGACTTTTGCGTGAGGTAAGCCAGACGACGATCCGATAGCCCGACCTCTTTGAAGGAGCGCAAGAGCTCCGGGGAAATCTCTTCCAGCTTGCGACCTTCGATATCTTTCTGAATCTCCATTACTTCCTGAAGCTGATCGAGAAACCAGGGATCCACTCGCGATAGGCGATAAATCTCTGCGGTGGACCAGCCGTGCTGCAATGCGTAAGTGATGTAAGAAAAGCGTTGGGAGTTTGGCCGCGCCAGTTTGCGTTGCAGCTCATCGTCCGAAATGTCTTCAAGGCGCAAAGGCTTCGAAGCCTCAAGCGAGCGCAGCCCCTTGAATAAAGCTTCCTTAAACGTCCGGCCGATGGCCATCACTTCCCCTACGGATTTCATTTGCGTGCCGAGCACGTCTTCCGCGCCGCGAAATTTCTCGAAGTCCCACTTGGGAATTTTGGCTACGACGTAGTCAATCGTTGGCTCAAACGACGCCGGGGTTTTCTGCGTGATGTCGTTAGAGATCTCATCAAGCCGGTAACCAACGGCGAGCTTCGCCGCGATCTTCGCAATCGGAAAACCTGTTGCTTTCGACGCGAGGGCGGAGGAACGCGACACGCGCGGATTCATTTCAATGATGCGAATCTCGCCGTCGGCAGGGTTGACCGCAAACTGAATGTTTGAACCGCCGGTCTCTACGCCAACCTTGCGAATGATCGCCACTGACATATCACGCAGACGCTGGTATTCGCGGTCGGTCAGCGTCTGGGCCGGCGCGACTGTGATGGAGTCGCCCGTGTGAACTCCCATCGGATCAAAGTTTTCGATCGAACAGATGATCACCACGTTGTCAGCGATGTCGCGCATCACCTCCAACTCAAACTCCTTCCAGCCGAGGATCGACTCCTCGACCAGGACCTCGTGCATGGGCGACGCGGCCAGACCCGAGGCCACAATCGTTTCAAACTCTTCCGGGTTGTACGCAGTTCCCCCGCCGGTTCCGCCAAGGGTGAACGACGGGCGCACGATGGCGGGATATCCGGTGCGTTCCACTATCGCCTCAGCTTCAGTCCACGACTTTGCGAAGCCTCCGCGCGGCATTAGCAGACCTACTTCGTCCATCGCCTGCTTGAACAGCATTCGATCTTCGGCAATCTTGATCGCTTCGCGCTGTGCGCCAATCATCTCGACGCCACACTCTTCGAGCACCCCAGAATCCGCGAGCGCGATGGCGACGTTCAAAGCAGTCTGACCGCCTACTGTGGGCAACAGTGCGTCGGGTTTTTCTTTGCGAATGATTGCGCTGACAGCTTCGACGGTTAGGGGTTCAATGTAGGTGACGTCCGCGGTTTCCGGGTCAGTCATGATCGTTGCCGGATTGGAGTTCACCAGCACAACCTGATAGCCCTCCTGGCGCAAGGCGCGGCATGCCTGCGTGCCCGAATAGTCAAACTCACACGCCTGACCGATAACAATTGGACCAGAACCGATGATTAGGATTTTATGAATGTCAGTGCGTTTAGGCATGAAAAACTGATCGACCGGGCTCGTTCGCGAATTGACCGAAGTGGAGTCGCAGCATTATACATAAGCAGTCTCAGTCTGTTGAAACCCCCTCGATCGAATTGCGATCTAAATTGTTTGGCAGGACGCTCAAGTCTCCATCTGTTCATATGCATACACTGATTTATTGCGCGCGCTGTTTCCTGCTGCTTCTTCTTTTCGTGGTCGCCAACGGCCAAACTCCACGCACCGCGGAGGAATACAACAACCGCGGCCTCGATCGCCAGGCCACGGGCGACATTGATGGGGCGATCGAAGATTACACCAAGGCGCTGTCAATGAAAGATAAGCCGATTGTTCATGCCACCGCCTATAACAATCGCGCCAACGCGAGGTTGAACAAAAACGAACTTGACGGCGCCATCGAGGATTATGGAAAGGCGATTGAGCTTCAGCCTGACAACTTCGAAAACTTTTACAACCGTGGCGTCGCGCTGATGGCCAAGCCGTTATACGACGGTGCTATTTCAGATTTCTCAAAGTCAATAGAGCTTTTTCCGAAGTTTGCTTCCGCTTATGACATTAGGGGTACGGCCAAGAGGATGAAAGGCGATCTGGAGGGCGCAATTCTTGATTACCAGAAAGCCGTTGAGATTCAACCGAAATTCTCCCAGGCTTTCTACAACCTCGGGGCCGCGATTCAAGCAAAAGGCGACACGAAAGCTGCAATAGTCGCCTATTCATCCGCCATCGAGTTGTCGCCAAAGTTTGCGGATGCTTATGTCAATCGCGGCCAGGCCCGGCAATCAGTTAACGATCTTGAAGGTGCGATAACCGATTTCGATCAGGCAATCACCCTGAAACCTGATGCCGGAGTCTATTACGCGCGTGCAACCGCCAGGCAAGCAAAAAACGATCTGACCGGCGCGGTCGCTGATTACTCAAAAGCGATCGAACTCAATCCGACAATGGCCGGAGCGTATGCCAATCGAGCTGTAATTGAGACGCTGCAGGGGAAAAAGCAGGAAGCGGCCCGCGATTTTGAAACTGCGTTTAAGCTCGAACCGGGTTTGCGGAAAAATTTCGAGAAGTTTTTAGAGCGGCTGAAATCGAAAACACTCTAAATCGTGGCTGAAACGATCCACGAAATCACACGAAACTTTACGAAAAGAGATACTTCACTTTCGCGTCAATCAGTGTGATTTCGTGGATCGTCTTCGGGATCATGAGACTCGCGTCAAGTGGTGGGTGAATCAATTCTTCGCTGCTCGAGACGCTGCCGATAGTCGTCGCCCTCAATCATCACCTTCTTGCACATCTCAAACAGCCGGCTGCGTAACGGCGTCCCAATGCGTTCTTCGAGCGTGGTCAATTCCTGGATTCGCTCAGAAGCAAAACTGCGGCTGCGGCGAGGCGGCGAGGCGCCCTCAGGTTCTTCGCCGACGGCGCGCGTTTCGTCAAAATAGTTGGTGGTAAAGATCGTCAGCTTCTTATTGTTGTAGCGAGTGTTGATGATCTGGTAAAGCGTGTCGCGCACCCAGTTGGTTGGCACTGTCGCCCCTAGTTCATCAAGGACCAGAACTTCAGCCTGGAACACCGGAGCCAAAACGCGCATCTCGGAGTTTTGAGAAACGGGATTGTAGGAATCCTGAATTGCTTTTAGTAACGAACCCGATTCATAAAACAGACAGCTCACGCCCTTCTTCGTGATCAATTCTCTAAGTACCGCAATTGCCAGATGCGTTTTACCAACTCCGACGGGCCCCATAAACAAAAGTCCGGAATCAATCGCCGGATATTCCTCAACCAGCCGGGACGCAAAGCTGTGCGCAAAAAACTGCGAATCGTTCTTTGGGTAGTAGTTATGGAAATCACACTGGCGGAAGCGCGGGGGAATTCGCGCCGAATCAAGTAGCCGGGTAGGGCTGTTCGTTCGCCGGCAATCGCAAATTGTGGCTCCGCGACCTGGTTCGATGCGCGTGCCGGTACCATTGCAGAACTCGCAAACAACTTTAGCGCTTGCAGTCGTGTCCCCAGTCTTCTGCGGTTTTGGAACTTCGTGAAGTGTCTTAATCATCTGGCTAACGCACGGCTGTCACGATGCGAAGAACACGAAATCAAAAAAATCTGTATCTATCGGCGAACTGACGAGGCGGATTATACCATCCGATCAAACATCGGCAATGATACTGGTCCGGCAAGAGTTGTTATTTCCCAATGTCTGAAATCGGCTCGGCCTTTTGCTCCCTTCAGCCGTCAAACTGCCGTGATAAATATCAGCGATCATGAGGGTCGATTTTCAAATCGGGGGAAGGTGCACTATTGTTACTATGAACGGAAGTTTTATCGAGACAGAAATGCCTTTATTACATTCACTGCTAAGCAAGCTGGGGCTAAGCCAGGTCAAGGCGGAACGTCACCCGATTCGCGTTTTTTTGCTGGACGATGATCGGCGCAGACACCGCTGGTTTAATGCGCGTTTCAAAGGTGATTTCGTAGATGTCGCCGATAATGTTAAGCATGCTCGAGAACTTCTGAGCGCGAATCCTTACGACGCCATATTTCTGGATCACGACTTGCACCCGGAACACTACAACAATGTGAGCCGCGACGATGAACGGACTGGATATGCCATAGCCTCCTGGCTGGCGGCAAACCCTGAGCTGCAGCGAGCTTCCACGATCATGGTGCACACCCGAAACGCTGATGGGGCGATGCGAATGGTCGAAGAGCTGCGCCGTTCAGGCCGAAACGCCGAATACGTGCCCTTCCCGATGCTCGAGGAGCGCATCAAGCGCTACTGGAAAAGTTAACGCCCGCGTTCGATGCTCAGCGAGGCACGGCCTCAGGTCGTGCCTTTTCACCATTTAACCATTCATTATTTAGTGTTTTTTGGTGGCCAGGGACGGATTCGAACCGCCGACGCCGGCCTTTTCAGGGCCGCGCTCTACCAACTGAGCTACCTGGCCATCAGGTAGGAAAGACCGCGTAGTATAGGGAGTTGGAAAAGGAACTGCAACTTTGCTGCAAAAATTTCGGTTTTGTCTAATTAGTCACAAAACTCGTTGACGGATTTTTTGTAAGGTGTATAATCCGGTTCGTTGAGGATGGGGTTGGCGCCCAAACGTCAGTCCAGTTGAAAGACGACATCCGATTCAAAATCGATGCCCGCCAGTGCCAGCTCGGCCGCCGATCGCGCCCCCCGCAGTCGCTACCTCCGAGCTGGCACAGCTATTTCCAGCCAACTCATTTTTCCACCCTATTTCCTGAATACTAGCCGGAAAGCCCAGCGCGTTTGAGTAATTCAGCGCTCTCGCGGTTTGCGTCCTGCCGGACTGATTCCTCATCCAGCGTCAGCAGTTCGCCTTCGTTCAGCACCAACTGCCCATTAATCACTACGTTCTGGATGTCGCTCGTTTGGGCGGAATACACCAGGGCTGAAACTAATTCACGAGTGTCTGGGGTTGCGTGGAGTGAGTCCAGATTCACTACTATCACATCGGCCTGCTTTCCTATTTCCAAACTCCCAATCTTCTTTCCGAGTCCCATGGCCATTGCCCCGCCCATCGTGGCAATCCGCAATGCCTGTCTCGCAGGTATAGCTTCGGGACCATGGATGGCTTTTTGCAGCAGGGCCATTGTGCGCATCTCGGTGAACATATCGAGGCGGTTATTACAGGCCGCACCGTCAGCACCGAGCGACACGGAAATCCCGAGTTTCAACATTTTCGAAACTTCGGCGATTCCCGAACCAAGTTTCAAATTCGAGGAGGGACAATGGGAAACGTTCGTTCCCTTTTCACCCAGACTGCCAAACTCGGCCTCATCCAGGTGAACGCAATGGGCCAAAACTGTTTGCGGCCCGGCAATCCCAAGCGATGCGAGGAATAAGACGTTGCGCAAGCCGGTATCATTTTCAACCACCGCACATTCGTTTCTGTTCTCCGACGCGTGGGTGTGAATCATTACTCCGCGCTCTTTGGCGATTTGAGCCACTTTTGAAAGTAGTTCGCTGGTACAACTAAGAGCAAAGCGAGGCGCGAAACAGTAACCTATTCGTCCATCTGCTTTTCCGTTCCACTTCTCAAGCAGCCGCAGCGATTCCTCAAGCGACGCGCTGGTGTCTTCATGAAGGCCCGTGGGAACATCGTCGCCCTTGTCCATCATGCACTTGCCGACCGTGGCGCGAAACCCGCTCTCTTCCACAACCTTAAAGACTTCTTCTGTGTGGTTTACAGTTTCCATGGTCAGCGCGCAGGTGGTGCCGCCGGTGATAAGTTCGGCAATGCCCAACCGCGCTGAGGCCCTAACCGATGAGGCGTTGTGAGCAGCTTCCATCGGCCAGACGCGCTTCTTCAGCCAATCAAGCAAAGATAAATCATCGGCCGCGCCACGAAAGATTGTCTGGCAGAGATGAATATGGGTCTGCACAAAACCGGGCAAAACGGCGCAGCGGGTTGCGTCGATAACAATGTCGGCCGCTTGATCGACTGCTCCCATTTCGGCAATTTCGCCATTCCGGATCAACAGGTCACCGCTAAAGATGGAGTCGCGTTCGTCCATCGTGACCAGGCTGCCGTTTTTGATCAGAATCGATTTCATAAGTAGGACAGGCATTCCTGCCTGTCATTTGTGGCCACGAACTCTTGCGTCGAAAAAAGTTAGCCAAACATCCTGGGACAGACAAGAATGTCTGTCCTGACTCCGCGGCGGATTATCGGTTTTGAGTGACCGACTGTAAAGCGCCAACGCAAAAAGCGTCCGGCAGTTGAGATAAATCCCAAAGGCCGAACGCTAATTGTACTCAAATAATCTTCCTACTTCTTCTCTGCCCCGGCAGCCTTAGCGTTGGGCGCGGCCGCAACCGGCTCTTCACGCACGGGCATGCCTAGTTTAACTTTCACTTCCCTTTCGATTTTCCTGAGCAGCTCTGGGTTCTCTTTTAGAGACGTCTTGGAGTTTTCGCGTCCTTGCCCGAGGCGATCACCCTTGTAAGAAAACCAGGCGCCGCTCTTATCAACCACTCGCTGGGCGACGGCCAGATCCAGAACATCGCCTTCGCGGGAAATGCCTTCGCCATACATGATGTCAAATTCGCATTCCCGAAACGGCGGCGCTACTTTGTTTTTGGCAACCTTAACCCGGGTGCGATTGCCTACCACGCGGTCAGCATCTTTGATCGCGCCGATACGCCTGATATCCAGACGCATCGAAGCATAGAACTTGAGCGCGCGGCCGCCGGTGGTTGTTTCCGGGCTGCCAAACATCACGCCGATCTTTTCCCTAATCTGATTGATGAAGATGAAACAAGTATTGGACTGCGCTACGATCGCCGTAAGTTTGCGCAGAGCTTGCGACATCAAACGCGCTTGCAAACCAGGTAGCGAGTCGCCCATCTCGCCATCCAGCTCCGCGCGCGGAACCAGCGCGGCCACCGAGTCGACCACGATTACGTCGACGCCATTGGAACGCACGAGAGCTTCAGCAATCTCAAGCGCCTGCTCACCCGAATCAGGTTGCGAGATCAGGAGTTGATCGATATTCACACCGAGTTTCCCTGCATACTCAGCGTCCATCGCGTGTTCGGCGTCGATGTAGGCTGCAACTCCGCCGGCCTTTTGAGCTTCGGCCACGATGTGAAGCGCGAGGGTGGTCTTGCCTGAGCTTTCAGGCCCGTAGATCTCGATAATTCTTCCTCGCGGCACGCCGCCAATTCCAACTGCCACATCAAGACTCAAAGAGGTGGTGGAAATTGCCGGGATATCGGAGACCTCGCGTTCGCCTAAACGCATGATCGATCCCTTGCCAAATTTCTTTTCAATATTCAGCAGTGCGGCCTCGACAGCCTTACCGCGATCCAAGCCTATTCGATCCTCAGCCATAAATTGCATCTCTTTCTCCTGCTCCTATTCTTGTGAGTCTGCTGCTCAGAATGCTTAACCTTCCGCCCTGTTGGCGAGGAGCATAACACAGGAAACGCGAGAATGGAACAGTGTTTCACACTTGCAACAACATTTATTTTGATCGGAGGGTTTGAAAATGCCCCGACACCTGACGCCTCAGCCTGGGACGCCTGCCCTCTCAGCGTCTACTTACCTTTCTGCACTCTGAACAGATAATCGAAAGGTCACTCACCCGGATATAAGCCGGCGATCAGCTCTTCCAGGTTACGTCCGGTTCGCTGCTCCACCTGTTCGCGCATAGATGGAATGCCGCCAACACTTTCGTCTCGCGAAATCCGCTCCACGCGCCACATCGGAAAGAACAGGTCACCAAACCCGACGAACGGTTCGTCGTGCACTACAGCGCGCAGCCATTCGTCAAACGAATTCAAATCGAGACCGCGCAGGAATACTCCGGCTTGATTGATCTCGTCGAGTATTCCCCAACATTTTTCACGCGGCGCGTGCAAAACGACCAGTACCGCCGCACCTGGCTGAATTCCCGAGTTGCTTTTTCGATTTTCCGTCAAGGATATTCAACTTTCAGCCCCCGGTTAGACGATGTCCGCCAATTCCGAGGCTTACCTTAGGCTTGCCTGAAACTAGAGGCAATAGCCGCGACTCAACATGCTGGTGACAGATGAATGCAAGAATTTAAGTAAACTCGGCCGTACTCAGTTGCTCCCCGTGCCGGCCGTAGTTCCCGTCCCGCTCAAATATTTTTCGAACCATTCCAGATTCGTCTGCTTAGCTTTCAAAACCATTTTAGGTTCGTTTGGTCCATGCGGCATTCGGGGCAGGACGATCATCCGCACCGGCACGTTCTGCACTTTAAGCGCGTTGTAAAACTCATAGCCCTGGGAGATAGGCACGCGCTCGTCTGCTTCACCATGTTGAATCAAAGTCGGAGTCTTGACGCCTTTAGCATTGAACATCGCCGAATGCTTACGGTAGATCTCAAGATCTTCCCAGGGCTGCGCTCCGAAATAATCTGGAATGAAACTAGGAATGTCCGCCGTGCCGATAAAGCTCATCAAGTTAGTCACCGCAGCGCCAACCGACGCTGCTTTGAACCGATGGGTTTGAGTTATCGTCCAGGAAGTCATGAATCCACCATAGCTCCAACCCATCACACCCAGGCGTTCAGGATCCGCTATTCCCATCTGAACAACGCGATCGACACCAGTCACCAAATCCTGATAGTCGCCGCCACCCCAGTCCTTAATGTTGGCATAGCGAAACTTTTGACCGTAACCGGACGAACCGCGGGGGTTCACGCGTAGGACCGCGAAACCGCGCGACGCGAACGCGGCAACCGGATAAGGTCCCCGGCCCGCGAGAAAGCTTTGAGTAAACACGCCGGCGGGGCCGCCATGGATGACCAGCAAGAGGGGTACCCGCGTGCCAGCTTTAAAACCAACCGGGTAGGTTAACAAGCCTTCCACGTCGAGCCCGTCAGAGCTCTTCCATCTAAGCACTTCAGTCTTTCCCAGCGGTAGTTTTGGTAAGTGTGCATTTACACGACTGATTTGAACTGGCGCGAAACTGCTGGTGGCGGTAACGAAAACCTCCGGCGCTTTGTCCGAAGACTGCATGGTGAAACCCAGCATCGTGCCGTTGCGATTGATCGAAAAGCTGCCGAGCACCTCGTTTCCCTTGTTGATTTCAGAGATAACGCCGGTCGCTACATCGAGGGCGGAGATCCGGCTAACGGTCCCGCGTGTCTCGACGAAGTAGATGTGCTTCCCGTCGCCAGACCAATCAATCACGCCAGGCTGAGCGTCAAAAGTCTCGGCAAGCAGCTTAGGCGTGCCGCCTGCCGCGGGAATCACTGCCAATCTCTGATAACCCGCCCAGCGCGGAGGATCGTCCGAGATAGTAAAGGCGAGCCACTTGCCATCAGGCGAAAAAGCGGGCCCTCCTTCGGCGGCGTTGGTAGCCGCCAACGTCTTCACTTCACCAGTCGCGACTTCCACCGCCAGCAAGTCGGCTGTGGGCCAGTAGTCCACTTTGGGCGCTTTTGTTCGCGTGAATACAATCGTTTTGCCATCGGGCGACCACTTGAAATCGCTTTCGACATTAGCGTCGCCGCTTAAGCGTCGCGGCTCGCGCTTGCCGTTCGCGTCCTTGTCGAGATTGATTACGTTCAGCCGGTTAAGCTTTAAGGCTTCATCGATCCAGCGCCAATCGTTCTTGCCCTTATTGTTCTTCTCTTCGTCCTCGCTGGGTGCGTCGCGCAGGAGGAATGCGATCCTTTTTCCATCGGGAGCCCAGGCAAAATTGGCAACGCCACTTTTTACATCCGTGAGCTGTTCTGCTTCGCCGCCAATCAAACGGAGAACATAAAGGTTGCTCTTGCCGCTGCGACTGGACGTAAACGCGAGCATCGTACCGTCCGGCGACCAGCGTGGGTTATCGGATGATTTTTCAGCATAGGTTAATTGCATGGCATCCGACCGCTTGTCGGACTCAGTATTGGCGACCCAGATTTGAGCGACATACTCACTCTTGTCCGGACTCATCACGGCATCACTCACTGTGTAAGCGACTCTCTTGCCATCCGGCGAAACTCGCACGGCGCCAATTGTTTTCACTTTTAATTCCTGCTCGGGCGTCCATCCGCCTTGAGCGTGAGCGATAAGGGGAAGGGCAACTAAAAGGACTGGTAACAAAACATGCGCAATCGCTCTGGGGGTAATCTTTCGCATCGTTAGTTTCTCCTCCGGCCGGTCTTCTATTGTTCTATATGAGTATTGTGAGGTCATCTTTCGTGTGATTTCCTGGATCGAAATCGACGCCCGCTGAGCCATCCACGAAAACAGACGAAACTTCACGAAACCTCCAAACCGCGTTTCGTCCCTGGTCACTTCCCTTTACTCTCAGCCGCTAGCAGCAGATCTGCGACTTCGTCTCTTTTGTTTTCCCTGGCCCAAATCGCGGCAGTATTTCCCTTGTTGTCTTTCAATGAGGCGTCGGCCCCGCGTTCAAGCAGCAGCTTCGCCGCTTCTTCGTGTCCGAAAACACCTGCCCACATCAGGGGTGTGCCGCCCATTTGATTTCGTGCGTTGAGTTCCGCTCCCTTTTCCAGCAGCATCCTCAGCACATTGACGTTGCCCGCTTGCGACGCGAGGTGTAATGCCGTATCGCCATCGGCATCTTTGAGATTGACGTCAGCGCCGCGTGACAACAGATTCTTAACGACGTCTTCGCGCTGCCGCGCGGCATAACTCATCAGCGCGGTCACGCCAGTGGAGCCCTGTGCGTTCACATCAAGTCCGGGTTGCGCCAGCAAAACGTCAGCCACATCGTATTCCTGATTCTGCAACGCGCGCAGCAAAGCAGTAAAACCCTTTTCATCCCTTTGATTAACCAGAGCGCCACCCTGGACGAGCGCCCTGACCATGTCCAGATCGCCTCGGGAGGCCGCTGCAATCAACGGTGACGTAGTGGCGTCTTTCGTATTCGGATTTATGCCGGCGGCAAAAAACAGATTGACTGCAACCTCGTCGCTGGCTGCCGCGGCCCTCGCGAAAGCAACCTGATCAAAGTCGTAGCCGCGGAGTTTCAATACTCCCTTAGCCTGATCTGGCGTCGGCTTCGCCTCGTTTGGAGCCGCACATGCGCCCAGGGTCAACACGGCACAAAAGCACAGGATCAATCCGAGGCTGGTTTTAACATTGAGGTTAAGCTGCATGATCGAGTTCATTTCTTACAAAGCGATACCAACGCGCGGTTGATTCGGACTGGCTTCGCAGGTTTTTCTCCCTGAAGCTCAGCTTGATTAATCGCGTCTACGACTTCGATTCCCTTACTTACCCGGCCAAACGCGGAAAACTTGCCGTCCAAATGTTGCCCGACTCCTACGAGGATGAAAAAATTTGTCGTCGCGCTGTTTGGCTCATCAGAGCGCGCCATGGATACAATGCCGCGCACGTGCTTCACCAGACCAGGCTCGTCGGGTAGCTTGGGCGCCATGCGTTTTGATAGTTCTACGCCCCACTTTTCGCTGGTTGCCAGGTTGCCGCCCTGAATAACAAAGTCTTTAACCACCCGGCTGAAGGTGGTCGTATCCAGCGCTCCGGTGGCGGCCAGATTGAGAAAACTGCGAACAGACTCGGGGGCGACCTCGGGAATCATTTCTATTTCAATCAACCCCGCGTCGGTTTCCAGTGTCACACACTGCCCGGCCATCTTTTCAACCGGAGCTCCATCGAAAGGCTCACGCGCCGGAGCGGAAACAGTTTCGGGAGGTCTCGCGTTGGCTTTCTTCGCGGCTTCTGTTGGCTGACCGGATTGCGCGTTGGCAGAAACTGCAGATGCTGGTATGACAAGCAGAACCAGCACAAAGCTAAGTCGAAACTTGAAAAGGTAACTCATGAAAATTTCGTTTAATTTACAGTTAGTCTTCAGCTGTATGGTCGGAAAGCGCCGTAGGCGCGAAATGTTTATAGTTTGAACTCACTCGACCGTGTCTTTGCAAAGCAAAACGGGTTTCCGTTTCGCTCTGCAAAAGTGTTAAATAAAAACCCGGTCTATAAACATTCAGCTTCTCCGGAGCTTTGCACAACCATCGTTCCGGATTCTGACATCGACTCAAAGCATCCGCGCGGCTGACAACCATTGTCCGCCGTCCACTACCAACATTGCTCCGTTGATAAAACTGGCAGCATCGGAGCAAAGAAATACCGCAGCAGTTTCGATGTCGCTGATGCGACCAAACCTTCCGAGCGGAATGTTCTTCCGCAGTTTCTCTTTAACCGGCTCAGGTACGAGTCGTTTCATTCCTTCTGTATCTTCAATTGGGCCGGGAGCGATTCCATTAACGCGAATGCCGTAGCGCCCCCACTCAACGGCCAGGTTGCGCGTGAGCGCATCGACGCCGGCTTTCGCGGCTGAAACGTGAAGCTGCATCGGCGTCCCTAGGTAGTGGAGCGTCGCACTGATGTTAAGGATCTGACCACGATGTTGTTTCAGTTGCTCAAACGCCGCGCGGCAGACGTGGAAAGTTCCCTTGAGATCGATGTCAACAACAGTACCAAAGCCGTTCGGCGATAACTCTGCGGCGGGAACCAGAAAGTTTCCCGCAGCGCCGTTGACGACGATGTCGATTTTGCCAAAGTGCGCGATAGTCTTAGCAATCGCGTTCTCGACTTCTTCCGGATTGCGGACGTCCGCGGCGACCGCAAACGCTTTACCTCCGTTCTCGTTAATCGCCGCCGCAGCCGGATCAAGGTGTTCCAGCTTTCGGCTGACGAGAGCAACACTGGCGCCGGCCTCAGCGAACGCGCGCGCTACGCCCCCGGTGATGCCGGTGCCGCCACCAGTTACGAATGCAACGTGGCCGTCAAGAATTGAGTTTTTGAAAATTGTTTGGGTCATAGTTCGTAATGCAAACTGTTAGTTTGCAGGTTCCGTAGTAAGGGGTTCAACTCTTTTCGAGTGCACCGACCTGTCGCCGCTTTGGTCTGCCCGTTGACGGTTACCCACCGGCGATAAACGGCCGCGACTGCACGATGTAAATCTGGCCCTTCATATAGGCCCATTCGATATCCTGATCGCGGTTGCCAAAAACGCGCCTGATTGAATTGGCCGCACGCACCAGCCTGCGGACGACATCGTCATTTAACACCACACGTTCGCCTGTGATCGCGATTTCCTTAACGCCGCCGCGTTCGTCAAACGTCAATAGACTCTCCTCGTCCGACCGCGTCAAAACCTGGATGGCATTGGCACGCTGGCGAAAGATAATCTGCTCAGCGACACGCTTCCCTTCCACCACTTTGATCCCCAAACCTCGTTTGGCGCTGATGTAGATCGCTTCCCGGTTGTCCTTGTCGAAGGGATCGGCGGTGATCATTACTCCCGAACTCTCAGAATTGATCCCTTCCTGGATCAGCACAGCCATGAAGATTTTCGAGTGGTCCACGGAAGCTCGTTCGCGTGCCTCGTAGGCTTCAAAATTCCACAACGACGCCCAGACGGTCTTAATCGCGTCAATGAGTGGCTGATCGCCACGCACGTTGGGAACGGTGGTGTATAACCCGGCGCCGCTAAACTTCGGTAGGTCTTCAGAGTTTGAAGAACTGCGCACGAACAGTCCTTTTCCGGCAAACTCCTGCGTGACGCGCTTCACAATTCGCGCTCTCAGCGCTTCATCAAACTTCCCTTTCTGGACCTTGTCGCGCAATTCGACCAACCGCGCACGCCGGTAAGCAGGATCGTGCACAAACTTCTGGTCGTTAAGGAGCGTGTAGATCACATCGTCAATCTTGTTCGCTTTCACAAATTGATCGTAGTAATAGAAAGGAATTGTGAACCCGTCCGGCACTGCAATTCCCGGCAGACGCGCGTTCATCACCTCGCCCAAATTTGCAGACTTACCGCCAAAGGCCAGACTCGCGCGCGCGCGCTGCTGGGCCAGGCCAAGCAGTCGCGTCTCCGACAAATCAAACTTCGGCTTCATCACATCCTGGCGTTGTGCCAGACGGCGCTGATACTCGCGCAATTGATCGACATCGGCTCGTTTGATCTCATAAGCATCTCGACGCGCGTCAAACGTTACCCACCAACCGTCGTACTGCTTCAACAACGTCGTCGCATTTTTGACGTAAGCATTGGGAACGCCCCAGCCTTTCGCCAGCAGGTTGATGTGAGAAAGCGGTGTCGATGGCTGCGACGTGATGATGCCGGCCACCGGCGGCAAATGTATCGGCACTTCGTCAAGCACCAGTATTTCATTGGACCCAATCTCGACATGATCATCCATTTTGGAAATCACGTGAATCCGGCCGATACCTTTGGCAACATTCAGTGCCTGATACGACTGCTCGCGAGCGATGTCACTCTGCAAAACGCGCTGCAGTCCGGCGATGCGGCGCGACTCTTCCTCCTGGCGAAGTGAATTTGGTTTATAGGCGACCGGGGCGAAAAAGCTGCCGTTGATTATGTCGGAGGTGAGTTTGACCTGGTCGGGCGGAATCAAGGTGCCTTCCCAATATTCAAACGTCCAGCGCTTGATGGGTGTTTGATAAGCAAGGGAGCCAAGGATGAACCGACGATTCTCTTTCAAATAGTTGTTTTCGAAAAATTCCTTGCCGCGCTCGAGCGAAAGATAGGTTCCGTTTACGAAGTCTTTATGGAATGCGTATTTTTTAGTATTGACGTAATAAATCTTGTTCTTGTCCTTGCGATCGATGACGAAGAGCAGATGGGGAAGCGCGTAAGGCGTATTTTGATCGTACGTAACCGCCAGAGAATCAAACTCGGCTTGCGATCTGATAACGCCAAGCGATCGCGGCGCGTTGGTTTGCGCAGCTACATGGTGGTAACTCACCACGACACAAGCGACCAAAAGTACCATGTAGCGAATATTTCTCAATCGCATCGTCATTCAACTCCGACACTGGGACTGCGGGCGACCCACCCGCACCCTAATCCCTATGTTCAACTATCGCGTTCCTTGATTGTTCGAGTTCGCGCTGCGCGCTCTTTGCGGGCGGGACGCCCGTGGTCCCAGTACTCAGGTCAATCTTAGCGCCGCGCTCTTGCGCTCGAGTAATTCTACCAAATCATCAATGTGCCGGCGCTCCGTCAGGAAACTGTTTATGTTAGCCCGAAGGGCGCGCCGGCCCTTGAGCACGGTCGTCGTGATCCACGCTTCGCCGCTCTTTTCAATTTCCTGTTGCAGGCGTTGCTGGATGCGATCCTGTTCGCTGCCGGCGATACTCGCAAAACCCTGAGGCAAGAATTTAAAACAACATACGGCAGTTTCAACCGGCCCGGTGGTTTCAAACTCTGCCAGTTGATTGATGCGGCTGGCGAGATATTCAGTCAGTTCAATCTGCCGTTCAATCACAGCGGCATACCCGTTTCGCCCCAGAAACTTCATCGCCATCCAGAGTTTTAGCGAATTGAACCGCCGCGTGCCCAACTGTCCATAGCGAAAGAAATCAAACTCCACATCGGCGCCGCCGCGATCCTCGTTCAAATATTCGGGAGTGATGTCAAAGCCGTCTCGCAAGACGCGTCCACCTTCGCGGACGAGCACCGCGCCACAGGCAAACGGCACAAACATCCATTTGTGCGGGTCGAAGGTGATTGAATCTGCCAACTCGAGACCACTTAACCTGACGCGGTGTTTTGCGGAACAGGCCATCGCGCCGCCGTAAGCCGCATCAACGTGGTACCAGCAATTGTTTCGACGCGCGATTTCAAATAACTCAGACAAGGGATCGATCACGCCCGTGGAGGTTGTGCCGGCAATGCCGACCACGCAGCACGGAAGGCAACCGGAATCAAGATCCAGCTCTATCTGCTTCTGGAGAGCATCTGGACGAATGTGAAACCCGTCGTCCGTTTCGATCTTGCGCAAGCTCAACCGGCCCATTCCGAGAATGTCCAGGCTGCGTTCGATGGAAAAATGTGCCTGTTCGGAGGCGTAGACGGTGAGCTCCCCGGGCGCTGAGCGCAGGCCGCGTTCGGTGGCGATCGCGTGCGCCCGATCGCGCGCACACTTGAGCGCAATCAGGTTGGCTTCGGTGCCGCCGCTGGCGAGCGTGCCGAAACTTGAGGAATCGTAGCCAACCAATTCGCAGAGCCAGCGAATCACTCGTGCCTCGATAATTGCTGAAGTTGGGCCATTACGCCACGCGCCCGCATTCTGATTCAACGACGACGCCAGCGCGTCGGCCCAGACGCCGATTGGCAAAGGCGTCGGATTAAACTGCCCGTAATATCGCGGGCTGGGAACATTCATCGCGTGCGCAATCACATCCGTTTTAACTCGTTCAAGAATTGTGTCAGCCGGGATTCCCTGCTCCGGGAATGGTTCGTCAAATAATCTTTCGAGCTCGTGCGGCGTCGCGGCGGAAGCAACGTGGGTTGAATCCAGCCGGCTTGCGTAGGCAGAGATGATTTCCGTAACTGCGCGGCCAAGTCGCTCGTGTTCTTGCGCCAGATCCTCAAACATGGAAGACAGAATCTCACGCGGCAGAGCGAACGGGCAAAGCTGCGGAAAGAAGTGAGCACCCGACGGTGCGAAATGTAATAGCCTGTGGCAACGCCCCAGGGTTACAGTTCCTTGCGTCCGAGAAGAGCGGAAGGCGCGAGACAGGCAGGCAGACCGGCATCGGCGCCGTTATCGAAATACGATTCCGCGCCTTCAGCGCTACAGAATACTCAAAGGGGTTCAAACCTGGACCGATGGCCCAGGCTATTACATCTTGCGCCGTTGGCGCTGTGACCGCTGGCACAAAACTGTTTCATGAGCTTCCCCGAACAACTGAAAGAATTCCGCACAGCACTGGAGATCAATGCCGCAGCCTACGGCATCTCATTCGACGCGGACACTCTCGATGCGTTATCAAAATATTATCGGTTACTAACGGCGTGGAATACTCGCTTGCATTTAGTCGCACCCACTTCCCCTCGCGAGTTTGCTGCCAGGCATATTCTTGAATCGCTGATGCTGCTGGACCACTTGCCGCCAGGCGCCGTCGTTGCTGACATCGGCTCAGGAGCGGGACTGCCAATTATTCCCTGTCTCATCGCGAGACCGGATCTCCGCGCGGTGCTTATCGAAGCATCGCCAAAGAAGGCCGTCTTTCTCAACGAAGCTCTTAGAGAAGTTGCGTCGTCCTCCACTTCCATGGGAGATGCGCGGGCTCGCGTCGTGGCGAAAAGGTTTGAAGACATTCCTGCGCCCCAGGTTGATCACATAACCTGTCGCGCGCTGGAGCGATTTGAAGAGATGGCGCCCACTTTGATCTCATGGGCTCCGGCAAGTTCCATCCTACTGCTGTTTGGCGGCGAAGGATTGGAGCGAAGGATTGAGGCTGCTGGTGTCGCCGCTGACCGCATTTTGATCCCAAATTCCGAACGCCGGTTTCTGTTTATTGTTAGAAGCCGCGCTGCTTGAAGGTGGTCAGACTTTGACAACGTCAGCCAATCAGTTCTCAAGGTCCACGTTGTAAGCGAGCACCAACAACCACTTACCTTCGCGGCGGGAAAACACGTCGGTGAAAGCTCCCAAACTGATGCCTTCAACCCCGTCCGCCTGCCGCCACTCGGCTCGCTGCACTCCGGTGGCTACGGCCACTTCACCATAAACATCCACTTTCTCGTTTTCGCCACTGATGGAAAGAATCTCCACTGGCAATTCGCTGATGCCTCGCAGGAAATCGGTCTTTCCAGTTGCCGAACCATCGCGGCTGCGGTGAACAAAGTCGTCTGCCAAAAAGCGGCTGAACGATTCCGCGTCCTTGCGCTGGATCGCTGAAAAGATTTCCTGCCCAATCCCGAGAATCACTTGTTCGACATTCTGTGCGACGTGCCGATCTGGGGTCGAACCACTCATCTCAATCGTCTCCTGAAACTGCTGACTCATTTACCGGGAGTCAAACGCATGACGCCGGACGCGTCGCGCACCAACATGTCATTTCCCAAAAACACCGGCATGGACCAGGTGGCGCCTTCGGCCACGTCGTAGCGTTGCGCGACTTCAAATTTCTGCGTATCCCGCCGGGCAACAATCAGGTCGGCATTGTTGGTCAGGTAAACGACATGTGCCGGCAAGAGCAACACTGACGCGTGCTCGCCTTCCCTGCCTTCAGTAATCCACCGAACCACTCCGGTCTTCGCATCCATTGCTACAAACTGACCTTTGCGTTTGTCTGAGATGCCATAGAGCAAGCCATCGCCATAGACGGGAGAACTCATGTACATCGACACATCATTGTTCTTCCACGCTTCGGTCGCTTGCCATTTTCCCGCTGACTGTTGGAGCGCGAAGGCATGTGTTCCCTGGCGCGTGCCGGAAACGATCAGATGCGTGCCGGTCCACACCGGCGTGACGATGTTTTCGTGCCACTCATCCGGAAACGGTACTGACCAGAGTTCGGCACCGCCCTTTGTGTTGAGACCAACGATTGAGCTGTTGGTCATCGTCACTATCTGCGTCTGGCCCCCGACGTCAATGACTACCGGCGAAGCGTATCCCGGCCCAGTTCCACGCCACTCCCAGCGCGTATCTCCTGAAGCCGGATCGAGCGCCAAAACCTGTCCGCCATGCACATCACTGCCGACCTGAATCACAATCTGGCCATTGAGCAACAGGGGCGAGGCCGAGGTGCCGCAGAACATTTTTGAAGTGTCGACCGTCTTCGAGAAGTCCCTGGTCCAGAGGAGTCGCCCGGTCGCCGTGTCCCAGGCGTTAACAACTCCGGTCACGCCAACAGTGAACAGACGGTTGCCGACCACGAGCGGCGTCGCATTTGGCCCTTTTGCCATCTTCACCGCGTACTGATTTTTCTGAAACTGGGCCGGATACTTCTTCTGCCAGAGCACTTCACCCTTCGCATAGTCGATAGCAGTAACTACTTCATCGGGATCCTGACGGGCGTGGACAAACACACGACCCTGCGAAAAAAGCGGCGACGAATATCCTTCACCGATCGGCACCCGCCACGCCTGTTTGAGTGACGACGGCCATGACTTCGGCGCCTGCGAGGCCGGGACCAGCCCGTCTCGGCCGGGCCCGCGCCACTGGCTCCATTCCTGGCCCACGGCGGTCGAAGCGAGGCAGATAAGCAGAGAAACAACTATGAGAATCCTGGATAGAAATGAATGCGAATTCATTTTTAAATCTCCTCGGTACCACTTTAAAAGAACTCGCGGCCCTGACGGTGTTATGCCAACGACGCAGATATCAATCACGGGTCGAAAAATTCAGAACCGGGAGCGGTAGCGACCGGGTGTAGCTCGAGTGATTTACCCGGTCGCTACCGCTCCCGGTTCTGTATTCTTCGACCCACTCAGTTGCTTTCCTTGACGCCCTCGGAACGCCACAGGGGTGGATAATCAGTGACCAGACCAAATTCGTTTACGGTTAGTTCAGCGACGAATTGCCCTCCGGCGCTTTCATATCTGTACCTCGAGTCGTCAATTCGGCTGTAAACCTGTTCAAGCAGTTCAAGCTTGAAAGACGGGAATCGCAGCCATGCGGTCCGCACCGGCGCTTCCTCTCCCGCAGCGAGATTCAAGCGACGTATCGGCAGCAGATTGGTCAACGGGCTAAAGTTGAGGTCAAGGTCAACGCACCCGGATACTTCAGCGCAGTCTTTCCCGTTCAATTGCCAACGCCGCTCCGCATCAACCGAAATTTCCGCTTTGACTATTTCGTCACCTATCCAACCCTCAACACTTCCCGATATCGTCTGCCACTCAGAATCGCAAACCAAAGCGTAATTTAATTTACAAGCGTTCGCTTCGTGTTCGAAGACTGCCGCGCCACTGAGATGCCAGCGATTGTCGCTGAGAAACACTCGGGCCGCTTCATGACCAGGTGTATCGATTCGCCGCCAGAGAATTGTTTCAACGTCCGTCATCACATTGATGGACCTGAAGATCACAGAGGCACGTAATCATACTCACCAACACCTTGAAGCACGAGGAAAGTTGCGGAAGTTTCACCGCCATTCGCAACCAGGTGCGGGCGTTTCGGTTCAACCGAAAAGGTTTCGCCCACGCCAAGCCTCACTTCCTGCTTTGGTTCGCGCAGAAAAATCCGCAGGCTGCCCTCGATTACGTAGAAGGTGTCCTGAGTGTTGTTATGGAAATGCCATGGAACTTTCTGGGTCGAGGAAATTTGAAGTTCGCTAATGCGGAACCCGGGACGTTCACCGTAACGCACGCGGCGTTCGACTTCGTAAACATCGCTAGCGTCCTTAAGTGACTCCATTCTTCCTCACTTCCTTAAGGAGTTCCCGGTACGGGTGCAGTTTGCTTTGCGGCTCTTTGCGAAATCTTTGCGGCCTTTGCGGTAAACATAAAGTTTTGGACCGCAAAGTGCGCTAAGTAAGACGCAGAGTTACGCAGAGAACGTCAGCAATTTCAAACTGAGCCAGCACCTGGTTCCCTCAGAGTTTGGCAAACTCCGGATGATATTTCACCAATCCCTGACGGCCTGCCAGTGCATTAGGGCTTAACTCGACCACCATGAAAGTCCAATGTCCAATGTCCAAGGTCCGCTCGCAAAGATTGACGTTGGACCTTCGATGGTGGACTTTCGACTTTTGGACCTTGGACTGCGACCCTAACGATACCCGGTCGCATCCGCCGGTTTGCCTGCATCCTGAACTTCAACCACATGTGCCCATGCGTCAGGTTGTGAACCATCTCCGGTCGGTCCATCTCCGAACGCTGCGCGCTGCGGCCAGTGCAATACACCGTCGCGCCAGCCGCGCCGAGTTCGATGGCAATACCTCGACCCGCGCCGGCAACCAATGCTACTTTTCCTTCAAGCATGATCATCGGGTCCCTTTGTAGTTCGTCTGTGCTGGAAACATTGCGCTCCTGACGGAGCGCGTTGGTCGAGTTGTCGAAGATTGCTATAAATATTTCGCTCCTGGCGGAGCGAGCTGCGAATCGTGGTTCCCCGCGCCGTCAAGATCGATTCCCCGCTCCGTCAGAATCCTCGCTCCGTCAGAATCCTCGCTCCGTCAGGAGCGAAATGTTTATAGCACCAGACACCCAGTCATTTTTCCGCTCCGTCAGAATCCCCGCTCCGTCAGAATCCTCGCTCCGTCAGAATCCTCGCTCCGTCAGGAGCGGAATGTTTATAGCACCAGACGCCCAGTCATTTTCCCGCTCCGTCAGAATCCCCGCTCCGTCAGGAGCGAAATGTTTATAGCACCAGATGCCCAGTCATTTTTCCGCTCCGTCAGAATCCTCGCTCCGTCAGAATCCTCGCTCCGTCAGGAGCGAAATGTTTATAGCACCAGACGCCCAATCATTTTCCCGCTCCGCCAGGAGCGGAATGTTCAAAACGACAACAACAAATCACAATCCACGTCTTGACCCCAATTCAAAAGACCACCCGCTACCGCGTGGTGGTATTGACTTCAGGTGTCACGGGGTTGAATTCGGGATGGTGGTAACCTGCGAAGACGTTTGGCGCCAGAGATCTCCGGTGCGCAACCAGACATGGGTGAACGCAAACGCGCCGGTCGTTTCTTTACCGCTGATGACGATTATGCGATCCACTCGGCCCGTAACCACGGCCACGTTACCCAGCACTTTTACTCTCAGGTTCGTTGGTTCGTACTTTCGGTAATGCCAGATGTCCCTCTTGAAAAACGCCATATACTCTGCTTTGCCCGCAAACTGTCCCTCGAAACCGATGTGCAGGAGATCATCCGCGAGAAGTTCGTGGAGTGCAACGGCATCCTTCTTCATGAGCGCTGTCGTGAAACGCTGCTCAAGCTCTGTCACCGTGCCTGCCGTCACTTGCGTTGAAACTGAAGCCGGCTGGAAGAAAACAAGAAGCAGAAGAAAGATAGACAAAGACATGGCATCAACCTTTCACAAGTGTAGAGGTGAGAAGAACAAATCCACGTTACCCCCGGGTCACTAGCCCCGATTCAATATCCTAACCGTCTCGAGTCAGGTTTGCGTCACAGTAATGCTGACAGGCGCGGTATAACCCAGGTTTCCATTCATCTCGGTAGCAACAATGCTGATCTCATAACTTCCCGGACTCGGAAAAGTATACGGTACCGAGAAAAAGCTGGGTGTTCCCGAGTAGGCCATCGTTAGCGTTTGCGGGTCACCAACACCGGTGATGACAGCCTGCACGTTGAAGTTACCGGCGGGCCAGAACAGATTGTCAATCATGCACCCGCACATCATGCGCACCTGGGCCGTGATGGTCGTGGAAGTTCCCGCAGCTATCGAAGCGCCGGCCGCCGGCACGCTCAGGCCTGTCAGAAGCCCCGGCAGGACCAACACCACTTCCATCGCTCCGGTAAGCGGCAGGTTTGGCATAACCCATCGAGTAAACGATGCGGACATGCGCGGATCCGCCACCGAGGTCGCCACGAAGGTCAAAACGGTCGGTTCAGTTAATGCAATCTCGGCAGTGAATTTCGTTGCCTGATCGGCGCGCACCGGAAAGCCCCAGGGATACGGCTGGTCCATGATCAAGGCCGTCACTCCGGAACCGTCAGTATTCTCAATCAGGCCCTCATTCGTCAGACCCGAAGCCAACGGTGTGCTCGGATCGGCTCCGTAAATATCAACTGTGGCAAACCCGACGTGCGAGCCAATGAACTTGCCGCCGAGAGCGAGAACTCTTACAGAAATAGTAGTTGTGGTTGGGGGCATAGAATCTCCTTAAGTGTGGTGCAATCGTTTGAGTATCGCGTTCACGCGGGTTCTAACCGCAACTACTCGCCTGAAGGCGATACGCCCAAACATCATCTAGCGTTTAGTCTTCAATACTTTCAGCCCCTGGTTCAGAATTGCATCTCCATCCTGATTGCCAGGCAACAAGAGATTTATCGACACAGGCGGCACAAAATTCTCACGCGGCGTCCCGTTGACATGAAAGAGTTTCTCGGTCGGAAAGGTGGCTCCGATTCCGGTATTAGGCAGTCTAATTCCGGAAGTTGCTCCCAGAAGGCGCGCCATTTCGGTTCCGACAATGGTCGCACGTCTCATCCCATCCATGCCGATCGCGATTCCCTCACCCATGCTGCCAGTCCAATGGTTTACTAAGACCACGATTGGCGCCCGATAAGTAAACTCTCCTCGAGGCGAAACCAATTCGATCCAGCTGCGCCGAGTCGCATACCGACGCTCCTCTGCGGGAATGCTGTGTTTCTGATAGGGCATGTCACGGTGGATGAACCGGCCCATGATGCCCCGCGCCACGGTGGTGTTGCCGCCGCTGGGCGTGTCACGAAGGTCAAGAACCAGTCCGCGCGTGTTTCTGAATGCGGCCAACGCGAGATCAAACTGCCGAATTAACTCGTTGTCTCCAAGAGAATTGTTGATCCGAATGTATCCGAAGTGCTTTTCAATTCGACGAGATTCAAGCAGGTTTGTTGTCGCGGGCGACTCCGCCGAAGGCTGGTCATCAATAGGGACCAGCAGTCGCTTTCCCTTGCTTATCACCTCGATACTTCTTTTCTCATTGCGCCGCCCCGCGAGCAAGGTTCTCAGCGCCCATTCTCGGGCGACCTTGTCGATCGTGCGCAACGACTTACCCACGCGTCTATTGACAGCCTCATCAACCGCAACGCCGTTGATGGACACCAACTGCATTCCGATTCTGATTCCGGCGCGGTCAGCACGCGATTCGGGTCTGACCTCGGTGATGAGTATTCGGCCATTGATCCACTCAGCCCAGATATCTGCGCCTGACGGCACGAGGCGAGGGGAGGACGGCGTATTTGTGTTCAGATGAGTGTGTGAGTCGTAAAGCTCTTCCAGCATTGACTCCAACAGTCCCACGAACTCGCCGCGCGTTCTAACTGCGTTGAGCCCGGGACGATAAATATCCTTCACCTTTTTCCAATCGGTCTGTTTCTGATCAAGGTAAGCGTAATCGTCGGCGATGCTCTGCCAGAGGTAGTCGAAGTCTTCTTCGTATTGGCGGCGAGTGAAGTCAGTTTGCGCCGCAGAAATCGTTGCAAACAACAAACAGAACCAGATGACTAAGACTGGATTGATTCGGCCCAAATAGTGTCTCGCTGAAACAGCTTTCTGGAAGTCATTCGAGTTATTCATTGGCGAACCGGATGGAGAAGTCGAAGTCCTTGAGCAGGTAAGTTTCGAAGTTCTGACGACGGCTCCTGTTGGCTGGTTTGCGATTTCCCTTTCGGGACTTTTCGATTACCAATCCAGTCAGCAGATTCATCTGGGTGTCCCGCGTTCCCGGCGACTCTGGACCATGATCTGTGTAGTAACTCTTTATGCCGACCAGCCGCCACAGCCCCTCATGAAGTTTGAACTGATGCGTGACCGCCTCCATGACCGTGGCCGTCTTGGCATTGTTTTGTACGTAAATGCTGCCACGACGAATCTCAAGATGCTCGACCCAGCAACACCCCATCCCGGGAATCTCTTCCTCGATCGACTTTTCGGCGACTTGAAAACCACCGCCGCGCTGACGAAGAAGGACGTAGAGCTGATACGTCGGTGAAGCATCGGCGGGACGGCGGTGAATCACTCCTGCCCAATCCAGCAGGCCATCACTGTTCAAGTCGCCACGTGCCGCTCCGTTTAGCCCGTCCTCTGCTTTAAGAGTTGATTTTAGGAATGCGTCGAGGCTGCGGAAGCGCTCCTGCGCAGAGAGAGATAACGGGTGAAGAAACAGGAGTGCGGCAGCAAGCGCGAGACCGGCCAGCGAGGGACCGTAGCCCGACCGTAATGGAGGGCTTCCACGGTGAGCGCGCACGTTCTTCCTCACGGTCGGGCTCCCGTCCCGCCGCGTATAGGGGTATTGCGCGAACATCAGCGACAAACGCATTATCGATCTTCCAGTTTTCGGGTAGTTCCTTCGACGATACTTCGCGCCTCTCTTACTGTTTCCCTCTGATCCCGGTTGCTTAAAACCCGGACTGCATTCCTTGCGGGCGAAGTCTCAGCTGTAGGATTTACTTTTGCACTCTCGAGAACGCCCGCTCGGTCTCGACTAGGCCCGATGGTCTCGCTTTCGCGCATTTTCCCTTTCGTAAACATTGCCGGCTTCAACGCACTGATAGCTGCTGAGGCAAAGAAGCTGACGCTGGCAACGATTAGGATCGTCATTAGCCAGTAGACCCAACGCGTATCGAGGGAAACATATTCACCGTGGAGCAACAGTGTAACTATCAAAAGCAGTGCGTAGGACCAGGTGACGATCGAGAAGCCCAACCGCTTTTGTTCCGAGTAGCCGTGAAGCGCTTCTTTAGTGTCGGTTAACGAAAAACCGCAGTAGCGGCAATAACGTATCTCGCCGGAGTCCAGCTCAAGCTCACGACCACACTGTGGACAAAACATCTCAGGCATGGCGGTATCTTAACAGGGATCGTTGGCGCGAGCGCGTTGTCGTAGGACAGGCATTCCTGCCTGTCCAGTTGCCGGGAACAGCGAGACGAGACAGACAGGAATGTCTGTCCTACTAGGTGTTCGACTTACTCAGAACTTCCAGCCGTCGGGTCCGCTTTCAACTCCATCAGGTAGGAGGTCAGCTTCTTTATTCGGGAATGCTCCATTTCAAACACATCGCAAAACAGAAGATTCAGCAGTCCGCCCTCGCGCCTGGCAGCTGTGACCGTGCCTTCAGCGACAACTACGTCGGCCTCCTCAATTAAACGCGTCACGGTGATGTTTGGGCTGCCCACGAAGCAGTCGCTCTCAATCTCTTTGTCGAAGGCTTCCTTCCCAGTCACGTGAAAGGCGCCGGGGATCACCCACTCTACGTCGTCCGTCAGGCACGACAGTATCTCCTCGTGATCCGTCCTGCGGAAGGCGTCCATATATTTCTCAACAGTTTTTTTATTCTGGCTCATTCTTCGTCCAGTTCTGGTTCAAGCGATGCCTTCGCAAGGTTCTGAAAAGAATTGTAATCCGCGGCGTTACATTCCTCCAGTAATCGGCACTCACCAATACCAGCACGAAATAGCGTGACCATCTCGTGCCAAACTCGATTCCCAAGGAGAAAACATGAAAAAGGAAAACCTGATCTCGTGCGTACTGATTCTTCTTTCTGCTTTCGCGGCATTCGCTCAAAGACCTACAACGGTCACAAGAGCTATTACACCCGCAAAACCAGCGACGCCCGTAGCCACATCAGCTATGCCGGCAGCAATAGCCAGCCTCTACAACTGGCAGGTTCGCCCTAATGACACTGACGGATATTTCTCGTCAAACATACCGCAGCCGGTTTGTGCAAACGTCGCCGGCGTTGGAAAAATCTTCATCTTTACAAACTTTGATTATTACCCGAGCAAAAACTTCCACAACTGGTCCAGCGCTGTGCGAGTGGGTGAAATCACTACCCCAGCCGACACCTACCAACTGCTGAGTAGTAATTTGTTAAGCGATGTACACAGCCTGCCCGGAAAGCGACAGGAGTTTGCGGCTACAAGCATTCTCAGGCCGGGCGACACCAACCACACCATCTATATTTTCGGTGGCAAAACCGCGGCCAGCGACCTTGACGAGGTCTATTCCTACACACCGAGCGGCGCGCAAACGGGTTTTAAGTTTATTACTAACATCCCGTCGCGATTAGGAAAGGCAGGCGCGCGCGCGGGCGCCCTGGCTCTTCCCTCCTCGAATGGCAAGATTTACCTCTTTGGCGGAGCGCAAGGTGGAAATACGGTGTTGAATCAGGTGCTGGAATTCGATCCGCAAACTGAGCAATTCACAAACGTTACCCTGACCATGCCTGTAGCATTTCACGGAGCCAGGGGTATGACCAAAGCAGTTGGCGCAGACAACTTTATGTACATGGTGGGGGCACGAAACACAGCGTATGGCGCGCCAAACAATCGGGTCTATCGCTTTCATGTCCAGTCCGGAACCACGATCACCGTCCTTGACGCCACCAAGCCGGGAGATTTGGAAATCCCGCCTGGCTCCGGATATCCAATGGCAACCTGGGATCCAAGTGGAAATGTCAGGGTCATCGCGGCGAGTGGAAACGGATCTGCAGGGCCATGGACCTGGGGAAACATCGAGGCCTGGATTCTCAAGGACAACTACGCGGGTGTGAACAATGGCAAGGCTACTCTGGCCGCAGCGCCCTACAACAACGCAGTTCGCGCGCGCGATATGGCGGGCGCCGTGAAATGCGGTACGTCCACTTACCTAATCGGAGGCACCTACGGTCATGGAACGACCTTCCAGAACCGCGGAATGCTGGTCGACCGACTCGGTGGACTCACTCTGGGACCCGCCACGACAATTGGCGTCAAAGTATCGACCAAGGCTTTCTAATTAGTTTGGTCCCGAACTCTGAAGAGATCCCAACGCCATTAACGGGTTGGGATTTTTTCATTGGTCCAACGCAATGTTGAAGGTTGGCAATGCTTTCCTGATCGAGAGTTTCGAGCCAACCGTTACGTTCGTCGGCTACAAATCACCTTACATCGTAAGCGCGAAAACTATCCGTCGATCAATAACTTTTCTGCACAAGGAGGAATGTCATGTCATCGAAACAAGGTCCCACAGCCCAGCTCTCGGTCGGCTACAGGGAGCCCACCCAGCCGATGACGTCAAACTGCCTACTCTGCCTGGTGCTCTGGCCTGCCATCGTCAGTCATCGCCATCTCCCGCCCGACGATTCATCCGAAGCGAAGACACTCTTCCTGACACAGATGCGTCCTGCGAATGACGCGGCTGCGGCTAGCTAGTGTTAGCGAAGGCTCTTACAAATTCCTATCGTACGGCTGATCACCTGGCCGCATGTTTTGCCGTCCATCCTCGACGAGCAGTGCGAGTGTTCCGTAAAAAAAATTCACCGCGGCAGCGTTACGTTTCTTCCTTTCTGAGTCACTCACAGATGAACCAGAAACCGAGGCACCTGCCTCCAGCGAATCTACTCACAAGGAGAAACAAAATGTTACGCACGTTCAAAATGTATAGAAAGCTACTGACCCCTCTCTTCATACTGGTCATCTCAATCTCGATCTTCTTCCCCTTCTCATCGCCTTCAAGCGCTCAGAAGAATAGTTGTCCAGCGAATCTTCTGAAGAATGGCGACTTCAGCGCATTCACGATTAACGGCAGCTCAAACTTTCCGCCCAGCAGCGTCGCTGACTGGTCCGCGGCTTTTCGAACGCCACAAATAGCCACGGCGCTGGGATGCGATGGCAAACCCGGATTCATCTCCATGTGGGGAAATAAGGTGGTGGGAGAGGGAGTACAACAAACAAACGTTGCCATCCAGGCCGGGCATACCTACCGGCTTTCGGCTTGTGTCAAAGTCGATGTCACCAACCCCGCCCTGCCAAAATATGTTCGCTTCAACGTGCGAGCTTCCAATGGTCCGTTTGCATACAGCCCTACCGTAGCGACTGCGCCCACGATTGGCATCATTGGAGACGCCACGAATTCACCGGTTTCCAATCCGCAGGGTATTACCTCAACCACGTGGACCCCCGTTAGCCTGGGAAACTGGACCGCTCCCGCGAATTTCAACACGATTACAATCAACCCCGAAAACGATAGCACCCTGGACGACGGCGGCACGGTCTCGTGGGGACACCTGGACAATGTTTGCCTGATCGAGGTCTTCAAGCCTGACTTCCCACCTCCGCCGCCAGTCTGTCAGGGCCAACCAATGTCATTTACCAGCAATGTTGCCGGCGCGACGTCGTGGAACTGGAACTTCGGCGACAACACACCAAACAGCACGCAACAGAACCCGGGTCACACCTATGCGAATGCGGGAACCTACAACGTCACGCTGTGCGTCAATGGCGCGACCAACTGTGTAACTAAGCCAGTAACGGTCAAGGCGGCGCCGCCTGTGCCCGTGATTACCGGGCCAAGCAGCTCATGCGGCCTTCAAACCGCCACGTATTCCGTTCCGGCAGTTAGCGGCGTCTTATATTCGTGGAGCGTGACCAACGGCACGATTAACGGGCCGTCAACGGGGAATAGCGTTAGCGTCACCTGGAACCCGAACGGCACGGGCACAATCTCTGTCACCGTGACAAACAAAGGTGGCTGTTCTTCATCTGCTCGGATGCTTGTAAGTTGCGACCTCCATCAGGGCGAATGCTGTCTCCACTTCCAATCCAAGACCGATTTGAAGAGTCTGGTCCATCTGGGCAGTGGCCTCTACGACTTCACCGCCAACTTGTCGGTGAGCATGCCGAACATCACTCGTGTGACGGCGAATGTCATCAGTTCTTCGCTGACATACGCCCCATCGAGCTGTGGCGTCGCCGGGCCCGTGAACAGCTACGTTACCAGCGCCCTGCCTGCCGGCAGTTTTACGCCCTCTATTCCGGTAACAAACGGACGCGAAGTGATTTGGTTTGGTCCGGCAACCAACATCAGCGGCATTCCCTTCACCATGCAGATCAAGTTTCCGCCCCCTCCAAGCGGCGCGTGCAGAGACTTTCTGACCTTCTGCGTGAAGTACACGTTCGGCGATAAAAACTGCAAGCACTGTGAAGTCATTCGCTGTTACGGCCCTTTCAAGCGAGGCGGGCCCATCAAGGATCTCTTTGATGAAGTCAAAGACATCAAGTCCTTAACAACCACACGTTAATGCCTGTTCCAATTCCCTGCTTCGCTCCCACCATGAAGCCCGAGAACTCCTCACGTCTCGGGCTCCTTTCCTCGCGTACGACCAAAATAATTGTGGAGACCAATCTTGTGCGCTATTCTAGCGGCGCTCGCACTGACCCGCAGAGATCTGGTCCTCAAAAAACTGTGGATACACGCGCAAAAAAAGAAGTAACCAGGGAAAAGTTTGCAAACTTCCTAGCCTGGCTTAGTCCGGACAGTGACCGAGCAGGCGAGGAATATGAACGACTGCGTTTTCGCCTGTGCACGTTCTTCGCGCAGCGCCGGTGCAACTTCTCCGATGAACTCGCCGATGAAACTATCAACCGAGTAATCCTCAAGGTCGCCGACGAAAAAGTGGAAAGTAAACTTGCCTATTGTTATGGCGTAGCGAAGAACATCTACCGCGAATCATTGCGGAAACAACCGGCGCTTGTCGATATTGACGACGTAATCATCGCCGCGAAGGAACCGGAAGAACCATCATTTTCCAGCGACTGTCTGGATGAATGCCTGCAGAAGCTTCCGTCTGAGAATCGGAACCTGCTGTTGGAATACTTTTCAGAAGCCAAACGTACGAAGATTGAACTACACCAGCGCATTTCCGAGAGTTTGAAAACATCTCAGACCGCCTTACGCATGCGCGTGATGCGCAGCAAGCAAAAGCTAAAAGTTTGCGTTCAGGAATGCATGGGTTAGATGGACGTTACAAAACGACGAGTAACGACACCCTAAAGAGGGGCAGCAGATCATGGGTTCATCCATTAGCGAAGAAACGATTCGGGAGTATCTCCTGGGGCGAGTTTCCGATGAATCGACCCTTACGGAGATCGAGGATCAGCTGTTTGCTGATGAAGAGTTCTGTTCCGATGTGGCTCTCGCTGAAGACGGCCTCATCAACGACTATGTGGTCGGGCGCCTCAATGGAGCGGATGCCGGAAGTTTTGAGGCCACGCTGCAATCCAATCGCGAGCGACGCTTCAAGGTTGACCTAACTCAGTCGCTCAAAGCCAAAGCACTCGCTCACGAAGCATCCTTGCCAGACCGGCGGCCGTCGTTCATTGCTTCGCTCAAAGCATTCTTTCAACAACCACAATACGTCGGTGTTTTTGCAATTCTGTTGATTGTCATCGTTGGTTCTGTAATCTACTTCGGCAGAAAACAGAGCACGGACGATTTGGCCGAACTGCGCTCGATCTACCAGCAGTCCCGACCTACCGAGACGCGCCTGGCTGAGTTTGGCTATGCCCCATTCACTGAACTCCGTGGAACTGCGGAGCCCGCACATCAGTCGCGTTTGCGACTAATCGAGAACAATCTAATCGAGGCCACTCAAGAGACCTCAAACGCTGAAACTCATCATGCACTCGGTGTCTTCTATCTAACGCAACGAGAATATGACGAGGCCGTCAAAGAGTTTGAGGCGGCGCTGAAATTCGCTCCCGGAAGTGCGCGCATCCATAACGACCTGGGCGTCGCGCATTTCGAACGCTCCAAATCGGTTGCGAAGGAAAAGCAACTCGCGGACCTGGCCCAAAGCCTCGAACGATTTACCCGTGCAACTGAACTCGACAGCAATTTCCTCGAAGCCCTTTTCAATGAGGCGCTGGCCACTCAAGCGATGGGCCTGCCTCGCGAGGCCAAAAAGCTATGGAGCACTTATCTCGAGAAGGATGCGTCCTCGCCATGGGCCGGCGAGGCGCGTAAACACCTTTCCGAAATCGAAAGTGAGCAGACCCTGTTCAAGTCGAAAGAGGCGATCCTTTCGGATTTCTTAGTCGCCTATCGCAATCACGACGAAAGTCGTGCCCAAAAAATTCATAACGAGACAAAAGGATTACTGAAGGCAGCCACAGTTCCCTTGCAACTTTCGCGACGGTATCTGGAAGCCCGGTTGCGGGATAACCAAGCCGAGGCGAGGGAGAGCATCGAAGCCCTGACTTACATCGGCAACCTTGAACAAACCCAAATCGGCGACTCTTTTTTTTTTGAACTTGCCGAATTCTACCGAAACGTCGAGACAAAAAAGCTTGCCGGGCTGATCCAGGCGAAAGACGTCTTCGCTGGCGCCGAACAATCGAGCGACTTCACCACGCGCATCGCTGAGTTTGAAAAGAGCCGGAATCTTTTTGCAGGGCTGGGAAATACTTGCGAAGCTGCCATTGCTGAGATCTGGGCGGTCCAATATTTACCTGATGTTGGCCGCGTTCGCGACAGTCGTCCGCGCGCGAAGGCGATAATTGAATCGGCCGCTCACAAAAAGTTTCGAATTCTGGAGCCGCCCGCCTGGTATTCGCTCGGCATGAGCGCCTCGTTTCAAAAAGAAATTTCGGAATCGCACAAGAACTTGAAAAGCGGTCTGCGTCTGGCTGAGGCCGGACAGAATGCGTTTGAAGTGGAACATGCGCGCGAAGCTCTTGCCCTGGGTTACTCCGCGCTTGGGGAACTCGAACCGGCGCTTTCCTATGCGAGTGAGATGCTGACCGAAAGAAGACATTATTATGAAAACCCGAGCCAGTACTGGCGAAACAAGGGAACGCTCGCCGACCTTTTTCTCAAGCTGAAATTCTTCGCCACGTCGCTGAGCTTCTCGAGAGAGCGTCTCAGCCGGGTTCAGGAAACCAACCCCGGAAGCAGCCTCGTTAACGATACCCTGCGACGTATGATTCACGCCGCCACAGCCAATGGCGACTTCGGGGCGGCCCTTAGTTATGCCAATGAGTCAATGCAGATCGCTCAAGCGCGCGGAGAAAGTGCGGAGAACGCGCGCACCACGGCCGAAGTTTATTTATTGTTGGCCGATCTGAAGAGCAAGATGAACGCTTGCACCGAGGCCCTAAGCACTTACGACCAGGTGCTGGAGCTTTCGAGCCGGCTACCCGAAGTCACAGACAGCTTATACAAAATTCACAAAGGCAAATTGTTTTGCTTTCAGCAACTTGGTCAGCAGGAGAATTTTTCAAACGAGCTCAAGACTGTGATTCAGCTCTCCGAAGAATACCGTAACACGATCCGAGAGGACGCTTCACGGCAGGCCTTCTTCACAAACGAGCAAGAAGTGTTCGACGCTGTGACGGCAAACGCAATCCAGAGGACTCTGTATGGGGAGGCCTTCGATCACGTTGAGGCGGCGAAAGCACGTTCCCTGCTGGAGTTTGTTGAGTCAGGCCGCTCGATCGCCGCAGTGGAAAGGGACTATGCGTCGAGCGTCAAGCCTCTTTCCTTGACGGAAATTCAGGCGCGACTTCCTGAACAGGTGCAGATAGTGCAATATGCCGTTCTGCCCGGATCGCTGGCTATATGGACAGTCTCGAAATCTCACTTCAACTTCATTGAAAAACAGATCTCCGCTGCAGAGCTGAGCAGCAAGGTAGCGGAATACCAGTCACTAATTACGTCGCGCGGTCCGGAGTCTGAAATCAAACGATTGGGCCAGGATCTTTATCGAACCCTGATTCCCGGAGAGCTGGTAAGTGGCATGCAACTCTGCGTGCTTCCGGATAAATCGCTGCATCAACTCGCCTTTGCCACTCTGATCTCAGCCAAGGGAAAATATTTGCTGCAGGAGTATGCACTGTTCTACGCGCCCAGCGCGTCTGTCCTGGTGTTGGCAACCGACAACGCCAAACGAAAAGAGCATAAAAGCGAAACGTTGCTGGCCGTTGGCAATCCTGAATTCGACCGCGAGGAGAATCCTCGCTTGCCTTCCCTTGAGGCAGCTGAAGACGAGGCCACAACTATCGCTGAAGGGTACGCTCAATCGTTAGAGTTGCTCGGTCCGGCCGCCACGCGTGAGCAGTTCTTACGAAACCTCACCAGAGCAGAAGTGATTCACTTTGCTGGTCACTTTGTTGCCAACCCAGAGTCGCCCGGCAATTCAAAACTGCTTTTCTCCGGGAGTGAACTGCGTTCATCGGAGCTCGACGCATACAAACTTCCAAGGGCGAAACTCGTGGTGCTGTCGGCCTGTGAGACGGGCTTCGAACGATTTAACAAGAGCGAAGGTGCGATCGGAATTGCGCGTACCTTACTGGCTCTGGGCGCGCCCCTCGTAGTTGCGAGCCAATGGAAAGTGGATTCAGAGCCAACGAAAGATTTGATGATTGCTTTCCATCGCAACCGCAAACAAAAGCGCCTGACATCAGCCGAGAGCTTGCGGCAGGCCCAACTTGAAATGCTGGCGAGCGAACGAACCAACGCGCCTTTTTATTGGGCGGCCTTTTCACTCTTCGGCGCTTACTCCAGTTACTAAACGATGCGTGTCTGTCCAAAATGCGGCGACTACTCGGCTGACGACCTGCTGGCCTTTTGCCTCGCGGACGGAACCCCCTTTGTTGAAGTGGATCCGAAAGGAGAGAACTGGCAAAAGGGCTCACGGCTGATAGAAGAAAAAGGTAAACGGTTGCGCCGGCAGAAACGAACTGCGCGCTGGTTTTGGGGCGTGGCTGGAGTGATGACGATATTGGTCGCGGCGGTTTTGGTGTCCAGATCGTTTACAGTCGAAACAACTCCGCCCCGGCCCCCATTGATCCCGCCGTCACCAACAGCGTCTCCAACTCCGTCTCCATCGCCATCACCCAGTCCTTCGCCCTCGCCGTCTCCATCGCCCGTCCAAACAAGGGACTCTCTGCCAACACCGACGCCGACACCTGTTCCGCGATGCACGGATGCCGGCAACAATCGCGAGAAAGAATTAATCCTCGCGAAATTTGGACCAGGGTGGCGGACAATGCCGGTCGCCGACCACGCCAGGCTCGTCAATCAGCACACGATAGTCGGCACTCCAGTTCCCGAAGTGACGTTAACGGCCGTCGAAGTTGAAACGAGAGTTGTCAGGGTCTGCACCGCGAACGTCTCAGTCAAATATCTATGGAGGGTTTACAAAGGCGGAAATGTAATCCGGCCACCACAGAATCTGACTGCGGATACAAGGAAACAATTCACCTGTTCGAAGACCGGTTTAAGTTGGCGCTGCCGCTGAATGGCCGCTTTCCCACGGGCGTTACGTTTCGAACCCAAACGTCACTCTAATCTGAAAGCTTTTTTCTCAAACAAAGATAGGAGATCATCATGCCCGTCAAAGAAAGTTCCGCTACCGCACTTGTCCGATTCACCGGCCTGGGGATTATTTGCTTCAACAAGGATCGCGGGCGGGGCGAAATCGCCGCCATTCGCGACAATAAACACACCCTGATGATTAGGATTCAGCAGCCGGTTTTTCAGGACGGGGCCGATAACGACATAGTGGCCTACCAAGACATCGCCACTTATCAGAAGCTCCCGAATGATGACGTGCAGATCGAAATCCAAGCGATAGGGAAACCTGCGATCGAAGGCTACGAGGTTTACCACACCGGAAACTTCGACCGCCTTGGTGAAGCAGACCGAAATGATTTCCGTTGGATCGTCAACATGCACACGCTCCACGGCGACGCCAAGCTCAATCGGGGTGCCGGGCAAAAAAATCCCCTGGCGAAGATATATATCGGCAACGGGCTCTTCTACGCGCACAAACTGGATCAAAAGCTCTTTTTTGAAAAGGTCGAAAAGAACGCGAACGGATTGGCGATGCGGCGCGAAGTTTTTGGGAGTGTTGCAGAAACCGTGGGCGTGAAGATCGAAGGCGACGAAGTGCGCGTTGCTGTCCGCATCGGTGGCCAGGGAGAGACGCATTCGCTGAAGCGAGTGGCAGGCCTACCCTATCGCATCGAAATAAAGAACATGGACCACAGTCCAACCGCGGTCTACAGCGACATGCCTGACTACTACAACTACCTGAGCAGTCCCGACGGAAGCCAGTTTGACCTATCGCCAATTGTCGAGGACGAAGCCGGAGGGGCAATCAACCAGCAGGAATTCTGTCATCCAATTGTGGTGGATGATCCTCCTTCGATCGATGATCTGGAATAACCCATGAGTCTCGCCGTTTTCGGAAAGCATCTGATTAGGTCCCAAAAAAACGCCGATGGCGGGACCACGTCATATTACTACTATGACGAAGTCATCTGGATTGTAGCGACGATAGCGTTGCTTTGGTTGACTTGGTTTCTGATCCGCAGGTATCGCCGTGGGTTAGCTCTAAGGCGCCGACCTCGCGGCATCGACCACAAGCGGCTCAAACGCGTCGTCAGAATGAAGCAGGAATTGAGTTCTCATTACCTGCGACGAGGATTTTCAAGAAACATCCATGCGATTGGAATAGGCCGGTTGAACCCAGGCGGTGATTATTGCATTCAATTCTTTGTCGGCGATGCGGATGCCGAGATGTGGGAAGGCTCAGGCGGGGCCAGGCTGACCGCCAGTTATCGAGGTGTTCCGCTCCGGTTAATCGAAATGCCGATGGCGACATTTCTCGCGGACATTGCGACAAAGGCGAACAGCAGTAATCGCGAATACCCAACCGGCCTGCGCGATCATCAGGAAGTAATCATTGGTGGCATCAGCGGCGCCAATCTCAACCTCACGGGTCAAAGCGGAACGATCGGCTACTTCTGCACCCGCAAGAGCAAATTGCCGCGACGCAAAGATATCCACCTCCTCAGCAATTCGCATGTGTTTGCCGATCTGCGAAAAACGCAACCTGATGACGGTGATCTCATAATGCAGCCGAGTCCGGGTGAAACCTCCAACAATCGGCCCATCGCTTCGTTGGTGAATTTCTCCAAACTTACGTTCGAGGGTGATGTTGCGGAGCCCAATCACGTTGACGCCGCCATGGCGAAGCTCTGGTCTCCGCTACCGTATAAGCCGGTACTTCCCTTGATCGGAGCTGTAAGGGGTTACGTGGAGAAGAAGGACATCGAGATCGGCGAACCGGCGCGCAAGTTTGGTAGAACAACGGGTTACACCGAGGGAAGTGTCTTCTCGATTTATCTGGACATCTGGATCCGTTACGACCGCACCGGCCAGTCGGCATTTTTCCAGGACCAGATCCTGATCCAGCCGGCTACTCCTAACTCTTCAAAGTTTGTCTCCAAGGGCGACAGCGGTTCGCTTCTGGTTGATTCGCAGCAAAGTGCCCTCGGACTGATCTTTGGAGGAATGTCCGAACTCCCGGAAACACTTCAGCGTTTAGACAAAGCCGAGTCGAAGCCGGAGAAAAACCGCTCCGCACCGAGGGTTGAACGAATTGAAAGCTACGGAGTGGCAAATCCGATTAGCGAAGTCCTCAATCGGCTGAAAATCGACCTGCTTGTTTGACGCTATCCGCAGATTACGCCGATTACGCAGATTGGTCGGGAACGTAGCAATCATTTGTAACGAACCCAATCTCTCGTGCGATCCGTGAAATCTGCATAATCTGTGTAATCCGCGGAGAGCAGATTTCTCACCTAAAGCCCGCTTTCTGCCCGTTTGCTTCTACCCTGCCCTTTCCGTATAATTCACGACTTGCTCGAAGCGCGGCTGTCTTGTCCGGTGGGTTCGCGCCCACTTTTTCTTTTGGGCTGGCAGTTTTTCGGAGGACGGACATGGGTTCTGCAATCGAGGAGCGCGTTCAAGCAATCGCCGAGCGAGTCGCCATCGACCACGGACTGGAACTCGTACACGCCGAAGTTGCCGGGCCTGACAACAAGCCCATCGTTCGCATCTTTATTGACAAGCCAAACGGCGTTACTCACAAGGATTGTTCCGAAGTGAGCCTTTACGTTGGCACAATTCTCGACGTTGAGGACTTCATCCATGCGTCGTACACGTTGGAAGTTTCCTCGCCGGGATTGGAGCGAGGACTTTACAAGCGTAAGGATTACGAGCGGTTTGCCGGCAGTTTGGCAAAGCTTAAAAGCCGCGCCCCCATCAATGGGCAAAGGAACTTTCGCGGGCGGCTGCTGGGTATTGAAGGCGACGAGGTTTTGATCGAAGACCGCACCAGCGGGCGCGTGAGAGTGGATTTCAACTCGATCGCCAAAGCCAATCTGGAGCTCGAAGTCGAGAAAGAGTTTCATCGACCAAAGGGAAAAGCAGGTTAAGTAAAGCAAACTGTTAGTTTGCTGTTTGATAGCTAAAGCGATGCACGCAAACTGACAGTTTGCGTTACATCCAAACTTACAACTGAATAACAACTGAATAGGCTCAACGACGCACAGTTTTTGGCGTCGAGCCGGCCCGGAGATACAAAGGTCCAATGAGTTCATCCATCGCACAAAACATCGAGGCGCTCTGCCAGGAACAAGGCATCGAGCGCGACCTCGTCATCGACGCAATGAAAGAAGCCGTGCGCGCCGCGGCGAAGAAACAGTTCAGGTCAGGCGAAGACATCCAGGTTGACTGGAACCAGGAAACCGGCATCGAGCTGTCCGCCACCAAAGTGGTCGTAGATGAAGTGGCTAACCCCGCAACCGAGCTTTCGATCGATGAAGCGCGTGAACTCGCGGGCGACGAAATTGAGTTGGGCGATGCCCTGCTCTTGCCGCTGCCCATGGAAGAGCTGGGACGGATTGCCGCGCAAACGGCAAAACAGATCTTGTTTCAGAAGGTTCGCGATGCTGTTCGCAGCAACGTCTACGAGCAATATGTCGATAAGATCGGCGACCTGGTCAATGGCTACGTGAAGCGGTTCGAACGCGGCAACATCATCGTTGATTTGGGAAATCTCGAAGCCATTCTGCCCCGCTCGCAGCAGTCGCGCGGTGAACAGTGGAATCAGGGCGAACGAATACGCGTAGTAATTAACAACGTTTCCAAGGAATCCAAGGGACCGCAAGTCGAAGTGTCGCGCACCTCGCCCGAGTTGTTACTCCGGCTCTTCGAAATGGAAGTGCCAGAGATTTATGACGGCACTGTCGTCATCAAGTCTGCCGTACGCGAGCCCGGTGAACGCGCGAAGATCGCAGTCACATCAAACGAGCGCGACGTGGATCCGGTGGGCGCCTGCGTGGGCATGAAGGGTTCGCGAGTGCAGGCAATTATTCGCGAGCTGCGCGGCGAGAAGATCGACATTATTGAGTGGTCAGATGAGCCTTCGGTGTTTGCCGCCAACGCTCTTTCACCCGCCAAGGTCAATCAGGTTCGCATCACCGACATCGAAAATCGGCAGATGGAAGTGATCGTAAATGAAGATCAGCTTTCACTCGCCATCGGCAAGCGCGGCCAGAATGTGCGGCTGGCGACCAAGCTGGTCGGCTGGAACATCGACATTCGTAGCGAAGAAGAGATCAAGCGCGAAGTTTCCGAACAGATGGGCGCGCTCATCGCGTCAGGAGGATCGGTGCCGCTGTCAGTCATCGAAGGCGTCACTGCGCCTCAGGCTGATCTGCTTGCGGAACATGGCATCAATGATATCGATGCCCTCGCTCAGACCTCGGTCGACGATCTCGTTGAGTTCCTAGATTTGAGTTTGGACGAAGCGGAAACGATTCTTAACGCGGCAGTCGCGGTAGTTTCGATGCGTGATAAGACGCTGGCAGCCGGCGATCAGGCGGCCGATGAAGTTTCCGGCGAAGAATCGGGTGAACCTGTTGACGCGTCAGCTGACACAGATACTGTCGCGGAACCCGACACAACATCGGATCAGGTCGAAACTGAAGGCGATCCAACCGCCGAAGGTTACGATGAGGCTGTCGAAACCGGCCGACCCTATGGCGCTGAATCCGAAATCTTAGCCAAAGATTCGGCCGACCCCGTTGCCGTCACCGAAGCAGAACCGACTACGGAAGACAAACTCGTCCTCCAGGAATTGGGCAGGGATTTACGCCCAGACACGGTTGTGCCTTCGCCCGAACTGACTGCGTCCGAAGCTGTTTCTCTGGAAGCGCTGGATAAGATTGCCGACGAAGAAACCTCCGAGGTTTTGGCCGACGAGTTCGCCATGAATGAAGATAACGTTTCTGAAGCGTCGGTCGCCGATGCTGAAAATTCTGCTCCCGCTGTTTTAGACGATGCTGCATCTGGCGAGAGCACTGACGACGAGAAGCAGGATGCTTCCTCAGATGATGCGGCAAATTAGTAAAAACCAGTATGCCGGTCTGTCCGGCTGTCTGGGCTGCTCGTTCCCTTGCCCCTTCGACGCGTTGCGCTTCTGATGCACGCTTCAAGAGTGGTGAAAAGGGCGAGAGTTCTTTAAACCACTTGAGAAGCCAAACACTGGATCCAAACAGTGTTTGAGAAGGAGTGCATGACCGTTTCCTCTAAGATTCGTATCTACGATCTCGCCAAAGAACTGAAGCTTGACACCAAGCGGCTGATTGAAGAGGTCAGGCGCGAAGGCGTCGACGTCAGCGTGCCGTCTAATTCCGTCTCCAAGGAACTGGCCGAAAAGATCCGCACCAAGTACTTCCCCAAAAAAGAGACTGCGGTGAAGCGCGGTATAAAAGTGGTCAAGCGGGCCGAGCGCGCGGTCGAAGAGCCTCCGGCGGAAGTTGAAGTTGTGGCCGAAGTGGCAGCACCAGAACCTCAAGTGAGTGCGCCCGTGGCCCAGGCTGCCGTTCAACCTTCGCCACCTGCCAGTGAAGCGCCATCGACTGAGCCGGCTCCGGGAATATTGGAGACAGCCAAGCAACCTGTAACCTCAAAATTAATGCGCAAGCTGACGCCTGCGACGCGAGCAGCGCAGCCTGAGGCAGCGGAAGCGGAGCCGGTCTCCGAACCCCAGATAGAAACCATCACCGAAATTGCAGACACGAATGGCAGTGCGGCCCCAGTGATGCCTGCCGAGGCCGAGGCCGGACCTGCGCCGGCCGGATCTGCGGCTGCACCTTCGCGCCAGATCAGAGTTTTGCGTCCAACGATGGCGGCCCTCAGTGCCGGCATTCGCCCGGGCGAACGCGCGCCGACCCCTGAGCCGCCGCCGTCAATCACTCCCAGAGAGCGTGCCGAGCGAGGCCGCGTCAGAGAACGTACGCCGCTGGCGCGCACCGAACGATTGGGCACACCGGGCGAGACCGCCACGCCGCAAACCACTTACATTCCGCCGCCTGATGCTGGTCGTCGCCGGTCCCGTCGTACTCCAACCCGAGGCGGACGCAAAGGCGCCGATGGCAAGGGCGGTCGCTTCGATCGTGGTGACTTCGTGCCGCCACCGAAGGCGCTGTCGCTCGAGGATCGGATCGCGGGCAGATTGGAACCAGGTGCGACTCCGGGCGAACTCAAGACTGCGCGCCTGATTGAGGGTTCAACCGTCAAGGAATTTGCAGAGAAGCTGGGCATCAAGCCAAAAGACGTGGTGACGCTTCTCTTGCAGCGTGGTGTCTTCGCCACCATCAATCAACCACTTAACGACGATGTCGCGATCGAGCTTGGTCAACGCTTCGGATACGAAGTCACCTTCGTTCCTTTTGAAGAGATGGTGGCCGAAGAAGAGTTTGAAGATCTAATCGCCACCGATGCGGACGACGTCGAGTTGCCGCGAGCGCCGGTCGTGACCGTCATGGGTCACGTAGATCACGGTAAGACGTCGCTGCTTGACGCGATTCGCGCTACAGAAGTCGCGGCTGGAGAGGCCGGCGGCATCACCCAGCACATAGGCGCTTACAGCGTTCAGGTACCGAGTCCGGATCACCCGGGCGAAACTCGGCGCGTCGTTTTTCTGGACACTCCAGGTCACGAAGCCTTTACGCTCATGCGCGCGCGCGGAGCCAAAGCGACTGACGTCGTGGTACTGGTGGTTGCGGCTGACGATGGCGTGATGCCCCAAACCATCGAAGCGATTGAACACTCGCGCGCCGCGGGCGTGCCCATCGTGGTCGCAATTAATAAGATAGACAAGCCTGACGCAAATCCGGACCGCGTCAGACAGGAACTTTCGCAGCATGGTTTGTCGCCCGTCGAATGGGGCGGCGAAACCGAGATGGTCCAGGTTTCCGCCAAGAAGCGCGAGAACCTCGAAAACCTGCTGGAAACCATTCTGCTCACCTCAGACATTTTGAACCTGCGCGCCAGTGCCACGAGGCTGGCTTCCGGAGTGGTACTCGAAGCCAAACTCGATCGCGGCCGCGGCGCGGTGGCAACGGTCCTGGTCCAACAGGGCACGTTGCACGTACACGAGCCTTTCATCGTGGGCCAAATCTTTGGCCGCGTGCGCGCGATGTTCAACGACAAGGGCGAGGCTATTACTGAAGCAGCGCCGGCGACGCCGGTCGAAGTACTCGGTCTACAGGGCGTGCCGCAGGCAGGTGAAAGCTTCCAGGTGGTAGCCGACATCGCCCGCGCGCAGCAGATTTCAGGTCATCGCGCGATGTTGAATCGACAGGCAACGCTGTTGCAGTCAACCAAGCGCGGTATCGAGGCGCTGGGTGAAAGTGAAGTCAAGGAACTCCTGGTCGTTATCAAGGCTGACGTGCAGGGTTCAGTTGAAGTTCTCAAGTCAACTTTGCAGAAACTTTCAACGGATCGGGTGAAGGTCAAAGTTATCCGTTCCGGCGTGGGCGCAATCACGGAATCCGACGTGCTGCTCGCGTCAGCTACGCAGGCAGGTTCGGCAATCTCAGCTGTAGTTGTGATTGGCTTTAACGTGCGACCCGGCTCGCGCGCCACTGATCTGGCGAAACAGGAAGCGGTTGATATTCGTCTCCACTCGATTATTTACAAGGTGGAGGAAGAAATTCGCGCAGCCATGATCGGCATGCTCGAAGCCATCGAGAAGGAGAAAATTCTCGGCAAGGCGGATGTGCGCGAGGTCTTTCGTGTTCCCAAAGCCGGTGTGGTGGGCGGATCGATGGTGGTGGATGGCGTTATTCGCCGCACGGCGCGTGCGCGTTTGATTCGCGATGGCGTAGTCAGCTGGGAAGGAAACATCACCTCGCTGCGTCGTTTCAAAGACGACGTTGCCGAAGTGCGTGAGGGTTTTGAGTGCGGCATCGGCCTGGAAAACTTCAACGACCTGAAGGTCGGAGATCAGATCGAAGCCTACATCGTTGAGAAAGTAGCCGCCACGGAATTGTAGTTTCGAGTTTCGAGTTTCAAGTGAGAGAGAACTCGAAACTTGAAACTCAAAACTGTTTATCATGCGTCGCCCTGAAAGAGTTGCTGACATTCTTCGCGAGGAGATTTCCCAAATTGTTGGTTACGAGCTCGAGGATCCGCGGCTTACGATGGTAACCGTGACCGATGTTCGCATGTCTGACAATTTGCGAGACGCCAACGTTTTCGTCACTGTCGCGGGCGACGAAGAAGAACACCGGCTCGCGCTGGCCGCGTTGCGTCGCGCAGCTCCCTACGTGCGCAAGCAACTGGGCCTCTCGCTCAACCTTCCCCGCACACCCGAGATTCATTTCCTGAAGGATAGCGTCGAACAAAAGGCTGACCGGGTTGAGCAGTTGCTGCGGCAAATCGAACAAGAACGGAAAGAAGAAGGGGTAAATGATGAGTGATGAATTCTGAATGTTGAACCGGGGTCCTCGATATGGCCAGTTCAGCGTTCATTGTTCCGCGTTCATCATTGTCCATTATGCTTAGTCAAGTTGTTGAGTTAATCGAAGCGAAAAATAAGTTTGCAATCACCGCCCACCTTCGACCTGACGGCGACAGTTTAGGTTCTTCCCTGGGTCTTTATTGGTTGCTGCGCGCCCTCGATAAGGACGTCGAGGTCATCATGCGCGATCCGGTGCCACACACGTATCGGAACTTGCCCGGCGCCAGGGATGTAAGAGTCACCCCAACTGCGGATGATTCATACGACGGCGTTTTTGTCATCGAGTGTTCGGACGTGGCGCGCCCTGGTTTGCTGAACCTCGAAAAGCAATTCGTGGTAAACATCGACCATCATGCGACGACTGCGCACTTCGGCAAGATCAACTGGATCGACTCAACCGCCGCTGCGTGTGGAGAGATGATTTACAACCTCGCCAAAGCTCTGGGAGTGCGGGTGACAAAGGAAATCGCCGAGTGTTGTTATACGGCGCTGATCACCGATACCGGTTCGTTTCATTACTCCAACACGACAGAACGTACGTTCAAAGTAGCGTCCGAGCTTTTGCGGACCGGAGTGAAGCCTGCCAAAACTGCCGAGGCGGTTTTTGCCAGTTATCCCTGGAGCAGAATTCAGTTGATGGGAGCGGTCCTGTCAACCGCGCGCCGCGATTCCACCGGCCACGTCGCCTTGCTCCGCCACAGTATGGAGATGCAGCAGAGCGCCGCAGCTTCAGATGAAGACGCAGACGGGTTTGTTAATTATCCGCTGACCGTGGGCGAGGTTGAGGCGGTGGCGATGCTCAAGGAATGCGAGCCTGGGGTTTATCGCACGAGCCTGCGATCCAAGGGCGAGGTGAACGTGGCAAAGGTAGCGGAACTGTTTGGCGGCGGCGGCCACCGAAATGCGGCCGGCTGCACGTTGCGCGGCACCTGGGAAGAAGTCGAGGAAAAGATCACGGCGCTGCTGCAGAGCGCTGTAGAGCGGGCGAATGCATCCGGCAATGGAGCAGATGGGTCATCTGACTAGCTGAGGCTGCAAACCCGTTTTCCATTTCTCATTTTTCATTTCTGATTCTGAAGCTTAGGATGTTTGCGAGCCGGGGATTTCAATGGAACATGAGCACTGGAAAATGGAAAATGTTCTGACTTCTCTTCCCCAATGTCTTCCAAAGAAAAAAAATACAAATGGCGGCGCGAGGATTACCAGGAAAACACGCGCGGCCTGCTAATGGTCCACACCGGAAAGGGCAAAGGCAAGACCACCTGCGCCCTTGGTCTGATGATGCGCGCCGCCGGTCGCGGCTTGAAGTGCTGCATGGTCCAATTCATGAAGTCGCGCAACGATCGCTACGGCGAACACGAATCGGCTGAGAAACTGGGAATTGAAGTGCACACGATGGGCGATGGGTTCACCTGGGACACGAAAAACCCGGAGCAGGATCGCGCCACCTCGCGAGAAACCTGGAACCTTTGTGTCGAGAAACTGCGCTGCGGCGATTACGACTTGCTCGTCTTCGACGAGCTGGTTTACGTCCTCAGCTACGACCTCCTCCCCATCGATGAGGTGCTCGAGGAATTTCGCGCCGCGCGGGCCAGTCAACCTGCCTTACACATCGTGGTCACCGGTCGCGACGCGCCTGCGCCGTTAATTGAGGCCGCCGATCTGGTTACCGAGATGACCGAAATAAAGCACCCATTTAACGCCGGCATCCGCGCCCAGCAAGGTATAGAGTTCTAGCCAAATTACTCCGTCAGGTTGCAGCAGGAAGGTGAATCAGTAACACCACGCGGTAGCGGGTGGGTCTGCTCGCAGTCGCTAATGTCAGGGCCTTCGTTGCGCCGCGAGACCCACCCGCTACCGCGTGGTGTTACTGACTTCTTCCAGATCCCCCTGCTCTTCATCCTTTTTCCCAGCTGTGCTAAGCTCTTCGTCATCCCACAACAGCTGAACCCGAGAAAACAATTTTCGAAACACTGAGCTACTAATGCCCTGGTTTAGCAAAAAAAGTAAGCAAATTGAAACGGTTCCGCCCGAGGAGCGCGTCGTCAAAACGGAGAATGTCTTCGTCAAGTGTGACGGCTGCGAGGCGCATCTCTATAAACGCGAGCTCGAAGATTCGCATCAGGTTTGTTCCCATTGCGGCTACCATTTTCGCCTGGGGGCCCGCGAGCGCCTGGCGATGATTTTCGATGACGGAAGATTCGAAGAGTTGGACAACGAAGTTATCTCAGTGGATCCGCTGGAGTTTACTGACACCAAGTCTTATCCCGACCGGCTGAAACAGGCGACCCGCAATTCAGGGCTGCCCGAAGCGATAATCAATGGACGCGGCAAGGTCGGCAACCATCTCGTCTTTGCCGGCGCCATGGATATGTCGTTCATCGGCGGCTCGATGGGATCGGCGGTGGGAGAGAAAGTGACGCGTCTGATCGAACGCGGGATAAACGAACACGGTGCGGTCGTCATCTTTGCTGCATCGGGCGGAGCACGCATGCAGGAAGGCGCGCTTTCATTAATGCAGATGGCCAAGATTGCGGCCGCGCTGGCGGAACTGGATGAAGCGCGGATCCCATTTGTTTCAGTGTTGACTGATCCCACTACGGGTGGCGTGACCGCGAGCTTTGCAACCCTGGGAGACATCATCATTGCAGAGCCAAAAGCGCTCATCGGTTTCGCCGGCCCGCGCGTGATCGAACAAACAATCCGTCAGAAGCTCCCCAAGGATTTTCAAAAATCCGAATTCCTCCTCGAACATGGAATGGTGGATGCAATCGTGGATCGGCGCGAGATGAAGGACTACCTCACCAAACTGCTTAATTTCATGATGAACCCGGAAATTTCAAACGAATCCGAAATGGGCCGGGTGCGGTCACGCTCGGCTTCACGAAACTGAGCCGATCGTGGGGGGCTCGAAATGAAGTTGAGAAGATTGAATCTGCGGAGAGCCAACTACCACATGTTGATAAGATACTTGACGAGCTTCGCAAAACCATAAACGGAAAGAGTGAACATAGTTAGCCTGACGAGAACTTTACCGGCCGAAGACAGTAGTTGCTCGAAAAGCCTTTCTAGTCGAACGATCCGTTTCCTCAAATCCATACTCAACCTCCGACCTGACCCTAATTCACCCCTATTCACTTGAGCAAGACGGACTGCGAAGATAAAACACTCTGGCCCTTGACAAGACTAAACCTTAACGAAATCTACGGTAGTAGTAGGGCCTGTTGATATGTGGAAAACCGAAATGTTCAAGAGAAAGCCCAGAAAAAACGGGCTCAAGAAGCTAGAGAGAAGCGTGGAAATTTCGAAAATTAACCAGGCATCAACTTCACAAATAAGAACCTTTTCAGCAGTTTTTTCCACAATAAAAAGAACAAATTTTCGCGGGCCGTCTTGAGTCAGAAAGGCACTGCGATAGTTCTCTGGAATCTGATTCGCTACCTTGAGCGCCGATTTGCGGTTAGGTCCGTGACGTGAAATGCTAGTCCCTCATGAACTTCTCCGAGACAATCGAATATCTTCTCAGTCTCGGACATGAAACCCGCACGATGAAGCTGGGACTGCGAAACACCGAAGTGCTGATCGAGGCCCTCGGTAATCCGCACCAGAGTTTTGAGTCGGTACAGATAGCTGGAACAAACGGCAAGGGTTCAACGGCTGTGATGCTCGAATCAATTTGCCGGGCCGCCGCCATTTCGACGGGGCTTTACACGTCTCCCCACCTGATCTCAATCACTGAAAGAATTCGTATCGATGGGACGGAAGTCTCAGAGATTGAGTTTGCGAAACACGCTAGCAAGGTGCGCGCGACCTCCGAGTCTCTGCGGGATTCAAGAAAACTGGAAACGCTCCCGACGTTTTTTGAGCAGGTGACGGCGATCGCACTCCTGGCTTTCAGGGAAGCCGGTGTGAAGCTGGCGATTCTGGAAACGGGGCTCGGCGGCCGGCTCGATGCCACCACTGTTGCCGGCGCACGCACTGTCGCGATCACGCCGCTGGCTCTCGACCACCAGGAATATCTTGGAGAGACACTGATCGAAATAGCTGTCGAAAAGGCCGCGATAATCCGCGAGGGCGTGATTGCGGTCATCGCGCCCCAGCCGGACGAAGCCCTGGCAGTCATTATGCGAAGATGCCGCGAAGTCAACGTCGAGCCTGAGATGGCTGGTTGTCAGGCAACAACTGAAGCGACGTTCGATGACGGCCGAGCTAAAGTTACGTTAGAGACAAATCTAACGCGGTATCCTGAGGTAACTCTGGGAATGCGTGGACGTCACCAGATCACCAATGCGGTAGTTGCGATTCGCCTCGCCGAAGCGCTTGGAAAGCAGGGATTCGGTATTCCGAAAAAAGCCGTAGTGGATGGCCTGGCGGCGGCGCACCACGCGGGCCGATTGGATTTGATCTCGGGGAAGCCAACGATTCTGTTGGACGGCGCCCATAATCCGGCTGGAGCTCAGGCCCTTCGAGATTTTCTCAATGAATTCGTAAAATGCCCAACTACCCTAGTTTTCGGTGCGATGAACGACAAGAGGCTCGCCGAGATCGCAGAAATTCTGTTTCCTGCGGCTGACTTGTTGGTTCTCGCACAGCCGAAGAATGAGCGAGCCGCCAGTGTAGACAACTTGTTCGAGCTGGCAACTCGCTTCCTTTCCACGGACCGGATTGTTGCTTCGAAGTCGGTCCGAGAGGCGATGGATGAAGCGAAAAAACTGACGCCGGTCGATGGCACTATCTGCTTAACCGGATCGTTGTATTTGGTCGGCGAAACGCTTGCCGACCTGAGAACGCAGAGTTTTAATCCTAACTAATTGAATCCAGAACAGAGGAGTTGGCGCCACACGTAATGGCCAGCAACAAACATGGCAGAGCAACCGCAGATACTTAAAAGCGAAAATATATTTCGCGGCCGGGCGTTTGATGTAACCCTCGACACGATCCGGGAAGGCGACAAAACCTATCAACGCGAGGTAGTGCATCATCCGGGAAGCGCTGTGATTATTCCCGTCTTTGATGACGGAACGATCGCGCTGGTTAGGCAATACCGGCATCCGGCGGTGCGTTTCTTGGTGGAGGCGCCGGCGGGAACCTTGAATCGTGGCGAAGCGCCGGAAGAAGGTGCCGCGCGCGAACTGGAAGAAGAACTGGGATATGTCGCTGCCCGTTTGGAGAAGTTAACAGAGTTTTTCGTCTCGCCCGGATTTTGTGAAGAGAAGATGTGGGTCTACCTGGCGACGGAAATGACAGAGACTCAGCAGCAACTCGAAGATGATGAAATTGTTGAGGTCGTGCGAATGCCCTTCGCGCAAGCTTTGAGCATGATCACGACGGGCGAAATCGACGACGCGAAAACCATCATCGGCGTGATGCTGGCGGCGCCTCGAATTGGCCCCTCGATGCTGGAGGCGGCTTACCCGGCCGTGTGAATAACCGGAGCGCATCTCGAGAACTCAGTTTGACCCGTTCAGGACAACTTCATACACTCAATTCATCGTGACTGATCACAACGAAGTCTTACAATTTCCGGCTGCCGACGCTGCCGAAGAATTTCATACGCAGGAACCACACCTCCCGAGGCCGTCGCGGACTATTGATCCCGACAACCCTTCGTGGGGAGTTGGCAGCGCGATATTCGTCTGGCTGGTCAGCCTCATTCTTTCAATTTTTATCCCAGTGATTTTTCTGGTTCCGTACGCCTCGTACCGGGGCATCACCCCAGGTTCGCCGGACTACCTGCCGGCTCTGACTCAGTTTGCCATGAGCGACAAAACCGCCGTGTTAATTCAAGTTGTCGCTCTGCTTCCGATCCACATCCTCACGGTGCTGCTGATTTGGGCCGTGGTCACTCGTTTCGGCAAACAATCATTTTGGGAAGCACTCGGGTGGGGCTGGGCGCCTCGTTTTCGCCTGTGGTCTTGCATCGGATTGGGTGTTTTGTTGTTCGTAGCAGCAAGTGTGATTGCCAAGTGGCTGGGCGCGGAAACACCGACGCAGCTCGAACAGGTCATCAACAGTTCTTACGCAGCGCGGATTGCCATCTCTTTTTTGGCCGTATGCACCGCGCCGTTCGTTGAAGAGTTTGTCTATCGCGGAGTTCTTTATTCTGCGTTAAGACGAGGGATTGCAAGGTTGGGCAGTCTAATTTTGTCGCTCTTCTCCGTACCGCTCGACCCAAAATCGACAGAGCGTATGGGGGTTGTCGGTGCGGTAATCATTGTCTTAGCGTTGTTCACGCTGATTCACGTTCCTCAATATTGGCCCAACCTGGGGGTTATCGCGGCGGTGGGGCTTCTCAGCCTTGCCTTGACGCTGATCCGCGCGTATTCAGGAAAGTTGCTACCCTGTATCGCGATTCACCTCGTTTTCAATGGAATACAAGCGGTTATTTTACTGGTAGAGCCTTACGCGCAACGGTTTTTGCCACCTACCGTAACGCCTCCTGATCCAGCCGCCATTTTCATCCACCTGATCGGCTTCATAAACTGAGAGAACATGGACTGCGAAGTAGCGGTAGTGGGAGGCGGGATCGGCGGACTAACCGTCGCGGCTTTGCTGGCCCAGCGCGGAGTGGATGTTTGCCTCTTCGAGAGAGAATCTCAGGTCGGCGGATGCGCGGTCAACTTCGAAAAGTTTGATCACACCTTTGAGCAGGGTTATGGCCTTTACTCGTCATGGCAACGGCATGATATCCATGATCGAATCTTCTCCGAATTGCCAGTCTCCCCTCCGGAAACGCGTGTCCTGGAACCCGGGCTCGTGATACGGCTTCCTGATCACTCAGAAGTTGAGTTCACTAACAACATCGCACGCTTTGAAGAAGATCTAAGTCGGAGTTTTCCTGAATGCAGCGCTGAGGCGATCGAGTTTTACCGGCAGCTTCTGGCCGCAGCAACTGCTTTGCGGCGCGCCCTCGCCGATGCGCCTGACCTGCTGACCGCGACAGGTTCGAAACCTGCAAACAGCGAGTACCGGCATGAGCCCGCCGCTTCAGACATTCTGAGTTCTCTCCCGCGAACTATCTCCGAGAAAATGGCCGGAGTCTCGAGCCGATTCCGCGGTTTTGTCGACGTTCAATTACAGGCAATGCTTAATGCCACCAGCAGCATTGTTGCCTACCCTTACGCCGCGCTCGCACTCACAGCGCCGCTCGAAGGAATGTTCGGTATCCGCAGCGGATCCGGCGCTCTCGCGAATCGGCTGGCGGACTCTATTAAGGCAAGCGGAGGCAGAATCCGGCTCGACACCCCAGTGCTCAGAATGTCTTACAGTTCAGCGGGCGAGGCCCAGGGGCTTGATTTGCTCAGCGGGGAAACTGTGTTGGCATCGAGAGCAATAGTCAGCAATCTGACACTCTGGGATACCTACGGAAAACTCATCGGCATCAACCGCGCGCCGCTCGAAGTGCGACAGCAACTGAAGTCGCTTCAAAGCTGGGGTGCTTACCTGCTTTACCTTTCGATGGATCAGGATGCAGCGGAACGACTGAAGGCCAGTCACATCCTCAATTTGACTGAATGGCCCGCCGGTAAAGAGTATGACCCGGAGGCAAATCACTTGATGTTTGCGGCCGCTCCGGCCTGGGACCCGCGAGCGCCGTCAGGCAAGCGCGCGGTCACGGTTCATAATTTTACAGCGGCGGACGAGTGGTTTTCATTTCACACCGACGAAGCCGAACTAGAAGCCCGGGACCAGGAGATGCTCGAGAGATGCTGGCGGCGGCTACACCTGGCGATGCCGGAACTGGGCAGCTCGATCGAAGTGCTGGACACTGCAACACCCCGGACTTTCTATGAAACTACCCGGCGGAGGTTGGGAATGGTGGGAAGCCCTCCCGAGGCCTCATCTCCGGGCTTAGGTCTATGGCAAGCTTACTCAACCCCGCTCGCGAACACATATTTAATCAGCGACACTGCCTCACCTGGCGGTCTGGCCGGGCTTAGTTACGCCGCCCTGGCCCTAGCAAACTACTTGACCCACCGGTAATTGCCCAGCAAAGCGCAAAAAACACCTGGACAGGTCTTAATTGTCTGGTGTATACAAGCAACAGACAATTATATGTATATAACTATCGATGAAAGAGACAGGCGCCCGCTTTACCGGCAGGTTGCTGACGAGATAAAGGGACTAATTGCTGCGGGCGAGCTTCTGGAGGGGTCTTCGTTACCCCCGGTACGCCAGGTGGCTACTGACCTGGGTGTAAATCTCAATACTATCGCCACTGCTTATCGCGTCTTGCAGCGGGAAGGATTTATAAAAATCAAACATGGATCGGGCGCCGTTGTCGCCTCGCGAGTCCCCGGGCAAAAGGCCGACGAACAGGTTCAGACCCAACTCCGGGCGGCCCTGACAGACCTTGTGCTGTCGGGGCTCAGTCGGGCACAGGTAAACGCTCTGGTTAATGAAGTGATCGATGGGCTGGTTAAGGAACGTTGATCTCCTCTAAGCATTAGGGGCGACGATCATTCAGCCGTTCAACCCTACTCTCGATTCGCATGGGAACATCTGGCGGCCGGTAAGTCGGCGACGAATTCGGTGAACCAGTCGCCGGACGACCCGCCGGACCCACGCCCGGGTTCGAATTGCCGGTTGTGGGGTAGCTCCGGTTGCCACAGCAATAATTCCCGCCGTAGTAGCCGCGATAAAATGCGCTGGAATAAGAACCGCCGTAGGGCGAGCCCCAACCTGAATAGAACGGCATAAACGTGTAACAAGAGGCGAGGGGGTTGTAGACCCACATTCCGCCAAATCGCATCCCGCGTGACCATGCACTACCGCCTCGTCCCCATGAACTATTATAGTCAGCCCACAGCAGGTTTACGTCGCGACTCCTGATTCGGCGGTTTGCCTGGGCCACAGTCTCCGCCCGTTCCTTGCTCCAAACCTCAAAAGTATCAACTCTCCGTTTGTCATCCTTGTTGAGTTTGGCGATGGAAAACGGTTGGCCCGCGCTGAACACCACTTTGTTTCCACCTTTGATTCTGGTTTGCGTTCCTTCAAGCACCACGCGACCTTTTCTAACAATTAACTCGGTGGCATTTTCGGGCACAACGTTGACGCGATAAAGCCCGCGTCGAACGATGGCCATTCGCGTGTGCGGAGTGACGATATTGATCAGCAGCTCCGCATCGTCTGCGCCAGTCACCTCCATGATTGCGGTACCGCGGACGAGGCGTAATTCGAGATTCTCAAGTGAGTCGTTGGACAGTTCAAACTCGGAATTCTCTGCTAAGCGCAGGTAGGACCCTGGATTGAGGAGAACCTCCACGCGGCCGTCGTGGCCGGTTTTCACGACATCGCCTCGCTCGAGGTTTTCAGTAATCATGAGCTGCTGCCACTCTTCATTTCTACGCCCGCGCACGGTCGCTCGCCCGGTCACCGCATTCACACCGCCGGCACGTGCGGAGATAATAAACTTGTCCCGGGTCTGCGCTGTGGACACCGATGGGACAATAGAGAGCATAGCAACGACAGAAAGAGCGCTCGCCAATGCCAAATATGCTTTTCTCATGAGTTTATCCTTATTGGTTAGATCCTACCGGGTTCAATCTCTGGGGAGCTTGATTATAGTCCTGTGGCTGACATTTACAAGTTTTTCCGACTCCGGCGCACGATTCAACCTACGCTTCAATTTGCATAGTAGCCGCGTTTGCCTCGGGCCACGGCTGAGGGCCGATTGACTGTTACCTTTATTGCTCGCCATTTTCCGTCTCGCGCCTTATCGGATGGCCGGTAGGCCAGGCTGTAGACGGTACCCAGGTCGGCAACTACTCGTTCATAAGCACCGGCTAAGTCCTGCAACCGCTGCACTTCGTAGAACAAGCCGCCGCCTACACTCGCCAGCTCCTGCATTTGGTCGTAGGCGTCATCAAACGCCTCCGGCTGCGTGTCGCGCTCGTGCAGCGCCACGTATCGAGTGTTTAGCCAAAGGGTGTAGAGAACGCCATCAAACTCCTGAAGACGGTTGAGGAAATCCTGATATGGAAGCCGCGATCCATCACCTTGAACGCCCTCAATGCTGCCGTCGAGTCCATCGCTCATCAGCACAATCGCGGTCCGCCGCTTGTTTTGAGTTTCCTGCAACAAGAAGGAGGCAGCGAAATCAGTCGCATCGTAAAGCTTGGTGTCACCCGCCGCAGCCGTGGCAATCTCATTGACGCGGCTGCGCAGAATTTGACGGTCGAGCGTTAACGGAGAAACGACCGTTGGCTTGCCGGCAAAGGAAACGATGCCTACACGGTCAAAGGGACGGGCGGCATTTACGAATCGCAGTGCAGCCGCGCGAATCAGCGCAACTTTTTCTCGCGTGGAACCTGAAAGATCAATCAACAAAATGAGGTCGAAAGGAGCGGCAGAAGATTCAAACTGAAGTATCTGCTGTTCGGAGCCATTTTCGAAAAGTTTGAAATCGGAGCGACCGAGTCCGGCCAGTCCGCGATTTGTATTTCTATCGATCACGCTCATGTTGAGGGTGACGAGTTGCGAGTCCACGCGAACAATATCACCCTCACTGATCTCTTGCGTGTCCGTAAGTGGCGCAGGTATCCCGGCAGCCTTAGTTGGTGGACTGAGAGTCACTGGATCCTCGCGGTCCAATCTGAAGTTCCGGGCCACCGGAGCTTCTGCCAGAGTGACATTCCCGCTCTGCGTCGAAATTTTTAACGTCTGCGTGCCATTGCCAATACGTGACTGCAACGCATGCCCATTGCTACTTAAGAGTTGCGGCAACGTCGAATTGATGGAACCGCGGGTAGACCTGGCGCTAACGTCAACGTTTACTGGCGCCGGCAATTCCACACTTATATCTCCAGTTAGCGAGGTCAGCGTAGTTGATGCAGGCAGTCCGCGCATGCTCGCGCCGTGCTTGCCTGTAACCACATCGACGTTTGAGCCCGTAGGAACCTTAACAGCAAGCTCAATAGCGGCTGCCGGATCGGTGCGACGGCGAACAACGTTGATTGAAAGGAGGCGAGGTTTGTTTTCGATGACGACCGGTGAGCGGGCAAATGATGCCGAAGGATCAATTATCGCGTAGACGGAAACGAATTTCTCTTTCCATACCTCTACTTTGATTTCGCCAAACTGATTTTCAATGCGGATACGCCCCTCAACGGGCGCGTCGATTTGGATCCCTTGATAAACGCTGCTCGAAGGAGTTTGAGCGCCCGCCGAAATCGCGAGCAAGGCAGGAAAAAGGGCCAGGGCCACCAGCGTACGTATGAAGGAGCGTAAGAGCATACAAGGAAACGGGATTTGCGAAACTGCGTCGGGGAGAGTGACGAACTTCAGTCTGGGGAAAGATTACGGTTATCTCTCGATCATATCAAGCATCGAGTTCTCATCTTCCGCGGGCGGTTTGGGTGCCGCTCCTGCCAAATCGGCGAGGCGGAGCAGCAGATTATTCGCATTCGTCGCGTAAGGCATCGCCGCGCTTTGAGTCAAAACACCGGAGCGCACCATATTTTCAATGACTCCGTCGAAAGTTTGCATCCCTTCCTGGTCGCCCTGGTCCATGGCGTCGATCAGTGATTTGCCTTCGGATTCGCCCTTTTCGATATAGTCGCGCGTGCGCATGGTTGATTTCAGGATCTCGATCGCCGCGACTCTACCTTTTCCATCCGGTTTCGGTATCAAACGCTGGGAAATAATGTAACGAAAAGATTGCGCGATACGCGTCCGGATCACGCGCTCCTCATTCTTTGGAAACACTCCGATAATCCGGTCTACGGTCTTGGAGGCATCGATCGTATGCAGAGTTGACAAGACCAGGTGGCCGGTTTCAGCCGCTTCCAGCGCCACCTCAATCGTTTCCCTGTCTCGCATTTCCCCTACCAGAATCACTTTCGGCGCTTGCCGCAACGCGGCTCTCAAGGCAACCGCAAAATTTGGCGTGTCGGAATGGAGTTCACGCTGGTGAACCGTCGAACTTTTATGAGCGTGCAAAAATTCTATTGGATCTTCAATCGTGACGATGTGGTAAGCCTTCGTTTCATTGATCAAATCGATTATGGCAGCCAGGGTGGAACTCTTGCCGCTTCCGGTTGGGCCAGTAACGAGCACCATCCCGTTCTTGATGTCGACAATCTCTTTTAGCTGCACGGGCAAGTCAAAATCAGCAAAGTTTGGGGGATCGGTTGGAATCACGCGCATCACAATCGCGTAAGTCCCGCGCTGTTTGAAAATATTTACCCGAAACCTCGCCTCGCCCGGAGCACTGAACGAAAGATCGGCCGAACCCGTTTTTTCGATGCTGTCGTTGGCCGCTTCATGGTTGCCGATGATCAACTTTGCAATGCTGGCAGTGTGTACGGGGAGAAGTTTTTCGAGCCCGGGAAATCGCACGCCTTCAAGCTTGCCCGCCAGTTCAACCTGAGGAGGCCGCCCGGGAGAAAACAACAGGTCACTGACTTTGTCTGAAGTCTTCAGCATCTGGCGAAGCAACGCCAGAAAATTCAACGGAGGAGGAGGAGGAGCGGTGGTTTGCGGAGACTCCAAAGTAATTTGGTTGCTCATCGATTATTTAAACTTTCCCTCAATTGCAGCGTGAAAGTAGGACTGACCTATTAACCAGGATTCTTTTTCCATCGAACGAACGCAGTTGGTTTCCCGTACATCAAAGCACCGGTTGCAAGGTAAGCAACAACTACTTTCTAAAGGAGGCGCGAAACCAAATGGCCACGTACAGGGATCCGATCAGTTGCTTTGCCCCGTTTGAAGTGCTTGAGCGTCTCCTTGAGATTCGCGCTGAAGCCGGTTTCGCGCCCGCCGTATATCTACTTTCCCCTGACGATCTCGCGGATTACCTCGATGCCTTCGGGTTTGACGTTTACGCTCTTTCGGAGCCTGAAGCAGGCTTTCACTTCGGAAACTATCACGCGCCGCTCGCCCCGGGGGGAGATCATGCTCATTGCTCGCTCACCGCGCATTAACTAATCGCACCACCCCTCAGATTCACAAGGCCTTGATGATAAAAAAGGTCACGTCGTCAGTGGCCCCCACACCCTCGGTCCAGTCGATGACGTCCTTGTGTATGCCGGCGATCATCTCGCTGGCACTTAATTTCCGGTGCGTTTTTGCAGCTTCCGCCAGCCTTTCGCGCCCAAATTCTTCACCCTTTAGGTTTTGCGCTTCCGTTACGCCGTCCGTATAGAGCACTAAGATATCGCCGGGAGCAGTCGTCAGATAGTATTCATGATAACGAGTGTCCCGGAACATGCCCAACGGAAAACTTCCGCGATGCAGAAATTGTGAATTACCGTCCTGATCGAGCAGCAGGGGCGGATTATGACCAGCGTTTGTGTATGCGAGGGTGCGATTGGTTACATCAAGAATTCCATAAAACGCGGTGACAAACTGATTTCGTTCGATCGATTCCCAGAGCAGGTAATTCACTTTAACCATGGAAATATGGGGTGAATAACCAATGTGAGTGGCTGCACGCAAACTTGCCCTCAAAAACGCCATCAATAACGCAGCCGGAACGCCCTTGCCAGACACATCAGCAATTACCAACCCAATCTGATCGTCATATATCTGTACCCAGTCGTAGTAATCCCCTGAAACTTCTTCGGTAGGAAAATTGTAAGCGCTGATGTCGTATCCGATTAGCTGGGGATCTTTCGCTGGCAGCAGTTCGAGTTGGACCTGGCGGGCAACTTCGAGTTGACCTTCAAGGCGTTTCTTTTCAATCAACTGCTCATGGAGCATTACCTTCTCAATGATGATTGCGACCTGTGAGGCCAGCAACATTAAGACTTGCAGGTCGTCGTCGGAATAGGCGTTTAGTTCATCACTCTCAAGATCGAAGACGCCAATCACTTCTGTGTTGGAGATGATTGGAGCCACCATTTCCGAACGTGTCTCTTTGCGAGCGTTTACATACATCGCCTCGCGACGTACGTCTGGGGAACTAATCGGCTCGGCTGTAAGCGCGACGTGACCAATCAAGCCTTCCCCGAGTTTTAAATGAAGTCTCGACAGTTCATCGATGTCATAGCCCCGAATCGCTTCCGCCTGAAACACACACGGTTCCTCGCCCTTCGCGACATTCTCATCACACTTGACCACAAAAATTCCCGCGGCGTCGTAAGGAATCAGTGAATCAAGCGTATCCATCACAAGATTGAGGACTTCCTGCAGATCGAGCGATCTACTGATCTTCTTGGTTATGTCGAGCAGCATGCGCAGCTTGTCCGTAGTCGTCAATCCGGGCAAAGGCAGCTCCCTAATGTGTTCAGTCATGAGATCAGTTGCTCGATAGGTTCACAGTTGAAAGACACACAAGTATAAGCGTTAAGGCCGAAAGCGCGAAGGATTAACCCAAAACACAAAGCAGGCGGAGACTGAGATCAGGTCAGCCCGCTTCCGACGAATGCGCGGCGCGGTACGTTCGCCAGAGTTTTGTAACCTTCAGCCGGTATTCTACGAGTTCCCTGCTCACCCCGAAGTGTTTAGCAATCTGGGATGATGTCTGTCCCTTGAGCAGCGATCTCCGCAATGACGAGTAGGGCACCAATGCTGCGGCTCCGGTTCCATACGCAGCCTCTTCGTCAGTTTTGCGATAATCACGAGAGCTCGTCCGGCCTCGCTCGTCGTCTGTCACGACGTGGAGGCGATTTGGTTGATGTCCTAAAAAGACGTGCGATATTTCTTCCATCAAAGTCGCATTCGTACGAAGGCGACCGTGCGTGGGATTTAGAATAACGATCTTGCGGCCATCAGGCAGCGACCGCGAGGTCGCGCCGCCGGACCAGGCTTCTGACGCGGCTCCCAGTAAATGGTTCCTACTCTTCTCACTTAGACCCTGGATTTGTTCAAAGTTCAGCACAAGCAAGTTGGCAAATGCGGCCAGGCGGAAAGGATCTAAGGGACGGTCAGGCCGAACTCTCGCAAAATTGCGAAATCCGATGGCCCGCAGTTCGAATTGGCGCCACTTATCACCCGGAGGCAACTCGTTTTCACTCATTCGGCAAATTATAACGTGGAATCAGAACCAGGCAGGGATTTGAAATCAGCGGCGTTTCTTTGCAGCTCTTCCCGAATCTGTGCGACTAAACTGTGAGTAGGCGACGCGAAATAGTTCAGACAAGGCGTCCGCGGTTTCGCGCGTAAGGTTGCGATCGGCACGCAGGTGGGCTTCGACAATTTCCGGTGTTGACTCGCTGGGAAAGTAAACCACTGCCTTCGCTTCGTCGCTATCGGTTCGCCGGCCAGTCAGAATCCTCTCGAGCGGCATATCGAGCCAGGAAGTAAGCCGAGCAATGTTATCCGCGTCAGGCTTTCCCGTGCCGTTTTCGATCCGAGAGAGGGTCGACGCGGAGACATTTGTCTGGTCCGCGACGTCGCGCAGACTCAATTCGAGCTCTTCCCGTCGCCGCCTGATAGCGCGCCCGAGTTCTTCGGTATTAATCAGTGATTTAACAGTTCGCGTCATGGCCGTCGCTTTAACCGAAGGCACAATAACACATGCTGGTTTTAGGCGCAAGACTCTGTTTTATAGTTGAAACGCCGGTCGGACGGCAGGCAGACGAATTAGGAGCGATCAGAATGAAATTATTCTTTTATGGATGCCGGCGAGACTGAGTGGCTGCCAGCGCGAGTTTGCGGGCCCGCGGAACGGCTTCGATAGCCCGGTCCACTTGAGGATCGTTTTGAATAAGAAACTGGACTCCCTTCGTTGTCCCATGTCCTGCAGTAATCAGGAAATAACCAAGTTCCACTTCAACAAACGCGCGATTCCGGTCCACTTCTCCACTCAAAGCGGACCACGAAGGATCGCTGGCAAGGAAACGCTTGAAGGCTAGGAACACTGATGGACCAAACGGGGGGCGGATCGGCTGTGTCCCGGCGCTCTCGAGAAATGAAAGATCGACCTTGAACTCCTTTTCATTTGCGATGCGCCCGTTCATGAGTTCACGAGCAAAGAAGAACATCGGATTGCGCAACCGGAGTTGCGTATTGCTTATAGCTCGCCGTTCGACCGCCTCATCCGGCGCAATGCCGCCGCCACTGTAAACTGCACGGCCTCCGTCCGTTTTTGCTTCGGATCCCGTTGGCTTAGCGGTCACTTCCTTTCGTTCGAGAGCCTGGGAACCGCCACGCGTGTAGTAGTCGTAAAAACCGCCGTCAGAATAGTCACGCTGAATCAAACGACCGGAAGGAGTGTAGTATTTTGCGGACGTCAACGTTAATCCGGCGCCGTAATCTAGAGGGATGATGCTCTGCACCAGACCCTTGCCAAAGCTTGTCTGCCCCACGATCAGAGCGCGGTCGTGATCCTGCATCGCGCCGGCAACGATCTCAGACGCCGATGCTGAAAACTCATTAATCAGAATTACGAGCGGAGTCTGGTCAGCAGACCTGTTGCGAGAATGATAAATGTTATCTCGCTGGCTGGTCCGACCCTTCTGCGTAAGGATCAATTGTCCATTCGGCAGGAACACCTCCGCCACGTGGATCGCCTGATCCAGGAATCCGCCTGGATTATTTCGCAAATCCAACACGAGCGAAGTCGCACCTTGATTGCGCAGCAGGGCGAGTGCTTCCTCAAGCTCGTCCGTAGTTGTGTAGTTAAATCCGCGGGTCATGTCGATATAACCAACCCCGGGTTTGATGATGTAGGCGTCAGGAACTGACGGCTGCGCAACTGCATCTCGAGTGAGTTCGACGATTTCCAGTCGTTTATCTGACGCTCGCTCAAGCGTAATCCTGACGGACGTCCCACGCGGCCCGCGAATCTTGTCGCGCACTTCGAGCGAAGTCTTCCCCGTCATCTTCGCGCCATCGACGGCCACTATCCGATCACCGAAGCGAAGTCCGGCCCGTGCGGCGGGCGAGCCCTGAAAAGTTGCTGTGATAAAGGTATCCGGTTCTTTCCCGGAAAGATAATTCTGGATGGATGCACCGATGCCGAAATACTGCGAGCGCTGGTCGGTCTTGAGCTCCTCATACTCTTCCCTGTCATAGTAGTTGGAGTGAGGGTCAAGGGAGCGGAGCATGCCAATGATCGACGACTTGAATACGGCGTTGTAGTCCAGCTTCCCGCCTTCGACGTAATGCTCCTGAATCACCCGCAGGGCTTCGTCGAAGTCTCTTTCGATAGGTGGGATCGAGCTGGGCGTGGCACGCGGCACCCGCCGGCCGGGCGCATTCGAAGCCGTGCTCGGCTTACTTACCGACGAGCTGCCGGTCGACGACTGCGGCTGCGGTTTTGACTGCGGCTTTTGCTGCGCGAAAACAAATGGGTGAATTGTCAGCGTGAGCGCGACGAGCGCGAGCAAGGCCAGCGAGAATATCCGTTTCACAATTAAATCCCCTGAATCGAAAAGATGCCGGGCAGACTTCCCATCGCCGGAGACTGGGCGTCGTGAGCTGCGTGCTGCACGCAATACTAACGAAAGCACACTGTGCCGAGCAAGGCCAGGTCTGGCCGCATCTCTTCCGTTCAGAATTGCGACAGGCTTAGTTTCGCACCGTTTCAGCTGCCTCGCTTGACGCACCTTCCAGCGCATCCGTAGAATGAACTTATCAGAATCATAAGCCGTACTTAACACAACTAATTAGATCTTGTGAGCATGCAAGGAGTTTCATTATGAGCAGTCCTTATCAGAACAGTTCCTTTCAAAAGGAAGAGCAAAAGTCTCCCGAGACAGTTGACGATCTGATGATCAGAGACGACGAAGGCGAAGGCGATTCCGAAGAACGGACGCGGACAGCTTCGTCCGTTAGAGACATCGCTTCGCGCATTCCGGAATCGCTGAGCGCCATCGGACGCGACATCAGCCGGACAATCGAGCGCGCCATGCACGCCAAGGACGACTATGTGGTTGCGGTCAAAGTTTCACCGGAAACGCAGGAGAAACTCGAGCAATTGGTGCAGTCGGGAATTTTTCGGAGTCGGGCCGAAGCTGCAGGGTTTCTGGTTGAAGAAGGAATTAAAACGCAGTCGGCTTTGTTTGATCGCGTTCAGCAGAAGCTCGCCGAGATTGAACGCTTGCGTGCAGAGTTGCGTGGCATGATCAATGAGAAGCCGGCTTAAGCGGTTCACGTTCCGGTTCACTCCATATCGCCATCATTACTTACCCCGTCGTGGGAGAAACTCGCTTAACCGGAAGTTAAGTTGAATCGAGAACAACGTGTCTGAAAGATTCCAACTCCCACCTACAGCAATCAAACAATTTAATCTCGAAAATGGTCTGCGGGTCATACTCTGCGAAGACCACGCTATTCCTGTGGTCTCCGTCGCTCTTTATTACGACGTAGGATCGCGTAACGAAAAGACTGGTCGGACGGGGTTCGCACATCTCTTTGAGCACATGATGTTTCAGGGCTCTGAAAACGTGCCCAAGGCGGCCCACTTTCAGTACATCTTCAATGCCGGCGGTACGATGAACGGCACCACCTCGACTGAGCGCACTAATTATTTTGAGACCTTGCCGGCCAGCCACCTGCCGCTTGCGCTCTGGCTTGAAAGCGACCGCATGCGCTCGCTGAAGGTGACCCAGGAAAACCTCGACAATCAACGGAGCGCGGTTCAGGAAGAAAAGCGTCTGCGATATGACAATCAGCCTTATGTAAATGCGTTTCTGCGAATCAACGAGTTGATTTTCAAGAACCCTGCCAACGCCCACTCCACGATCGGTTCGATGGAAGATCTGGATGCGGCGACGATCGACGATGTGCAGGAGTTTTTCCGAATTTACTACGCACCCAATAACGCGGTTCTCACGATCGCGGGTGATTTCGATGAGGAGGAAGCGACAGCGCTCGTGCGGCACTATTTTGAGAGCATTCCTGGTCAACCTCCTCCACCGCCAGTTGACGTGAGTGAGCCGGAAGATGTCGCACAGAGTCAGGAGATCTTCCACGACGCCCTGGCGCCGGCCCCGGCGTTCGTGCTCGGCTGGAAGATTCCGCCTCGTCGCACGCAGGACTACTATGCGCTATCCCTGGCGGCTGATTTGATCTTTGAAGGCGACAGTTCTCGTCTTTATCAAAAGCTGGTAAAGGGCGACGAATCAGTGGTCTCAATTCAGGGTGGTATCGACGAACGCCGTGGTCCATCAGCCTGGTACATTTTTGCATTGCCGAAACCCGGCGAAGAAGTCTCCGCAATTCGGCAGCAGATCGTTGATGAGATTCGCGCCCTTGGTACGTCAGGACCATCGGCCGCGGAAATGGAAAAACTGCGCAACTCGCTCTGCAACGATACCGTTCGCGGACGTCAATCGACGATGTATCGGGCGCAACGACTTTCTGAATACGCGCTTTACGATGGCGATCCTACGCTGTTCGATACAGAACTCGACAAGTATCTGGCAGTCACCCCGGAGCAAATCCGCTCTGCTGTCCAGCGTTTTCTCGATGTTGAGAACCGCGTCGTCCTGGACATCGTGCCAAAAACGTCGGCCGATGACGAAAGTGTAGAAGCCTCACAGGCTTCCGCGCCGGAAGGCGACCAGCCCGCTTCCCCGCTGCCAGCGGGTGAGCCGACGCAACCCACCGCGCCTCCGCCGCAGCTTCCAGATTCAACCGACGAATCAGCCGAAGACACAAGAGTGGCGGCAAGCGGTCCGCTGTCACATCCTCTTGAAAACCCGCAGCCGGCAAAATCAAACTAGCTCGCGCCAGATCCGGACGATTAACTTATGAGTCAGGAACAAAACATCTTTCGAGAACCACCTCCTCCGCTTGCGCCGCGGCCGATCAAGGTTCCGGCTGCAACCGAAACTACCCTTTCGAATGGCCTCTCGCTGGTTGTGGTCGAAGATCAAAGATTACCGCTGGTTAGTTTTCGCCTGGCGCTGCGCACCGGTGACGCTCACGACCCAAGCGAGCTGCCAGGTTTGATGGACATGATGACGGGCCTGCTGACGGAGGGCACGGACTCAAGAACGAGCCGTGAAATCGCCGACGAAGTTGCTCGCCTGGGTGCGGCCCTGCAAGCCGGCGCCAATTCGGATTACACAACCATCGCAGCTTCGTCGTTAGCTGCGTTCAGCGACAATATTCTCGAGCTGATGGCCGACGTGGTCCTTCGCCCTTCATTTCCTGAAAACGAAGTGGAGCTTACGCGACAGAACACCAAGGAGAGTTTAAAACAGCAACGAGCGCAGCCTTCGTTCCTTGCCAGTGAAATGGTCGCTCAAGTGATGTTTGGCGAACATCCGTATCATGTTACCTCGCCAACTCCCGATTCAGTTGACGCCACGACTCGCGATCGGCTGATTGAATTCCACCGCTCAACCTTTATCGCCAACAACGCCGTGATGGTGATAGTTGGCAACGTTAAATACGATGCGATCGTCGCAAGGATTGAAGACCTGTTCGGCGACTGGCGTCAGGGTGAAGTTCTGGGCGACAAGTTTCCTCCTCCGCCATCGCGAGGCTCGCGTTCGGCTTACATCGTGGACCGTCCCGGTTCAGCTCAGGCCAATATCGTGATCGCCAATCCGGGAATCAAACGCACGAGTCCTGATTACTTTCCCATGTTGCTCATGCATACCGTGCTGGGCGCAAACGCGTCCTCTCGCTTATTTATGAACCTGCGCGAGGATAAGGGCTACACGTATGGCGCGTATTCGAGCCTCGACGCACGCCGCACAGCCGGGACTTTTCGAGCCACTGCCGAAGTCAGGACTCCAGTGACGGGCGATTCTCTCAAAGAGTTTTTCTACGAGCTGGATAAGATTCGCAGCGAACCAGTTTCCGAAAAAGAAATCTCAGACGCCAAGTCGTACCTGACGGGCGTTTATCCGATTCGCCTGGAAACACAGGAGGGATTGATCGATCAGCTCGTGCAAATCAAGATGTTTGACCTGCCCAACAACTATCTCGAACTTTATCGCGATCAAATTCAAGCGGTCACCATCGAACAAATACAGGACGTAGCAACGAAGTTTGTAAAGCCCGAGGAAGCGGCCATCGTTATTGTGGGCGATGGCGCGCAACTCGAGGAACTGGTGAAGCCCTACGCGGAGGAGTTCGAGTTTTACAACACCGCTGGCAAGAAAAAAGCAAAGCCCTCGTCCTCGCCGGCGTATTCACCGGAGGCGGCCAAAGCCCTGGCAGGAAACTGGACCGTGAATATCGATACGCCGCTTGGTCAATCCATACCCGCAACTCTGATACTGGTGAACAGCCCTAACGGCATCTCCGGAAAGGTAGAATCCGAAATGGGCAATGGCGAAATTCTGTCGACCTCGTTTGACGGAGACTCTTTCACCGGCACCATTTCGTTTGATATTGCAGGTCACGCCATGGAAGCGCAGATCGCGGGTGAGATAAACGGCAACCAGATGGAGGGGAACATTACTTTGAACGATACCCCGCCTCTGCCTTTTACCGGCAGTCGTAACGAAGAAGACCTGGCAAAAGACGCGACTGACTGAGGTTGAGGCATCTTCGTAGGGCACGGCATGCCCGTACGAATCAAATTGCTTTCGACTTCAAACAAAAAACCGCCCGGCATGACTCAAATCTGCCGGGCGTAATCATAGGAGGAACTGAGTGGATTGGTGGTCGCTATAACCTTCGACGATCCAGATGCACTCGCAGCCTTGGATGTCTATAGCGCGTCACGTCGTTGCTCGCAGGGCGGCCAGCCATTCTGCCCGTTCGCTTAGAAGACAACCGATGAACCTGCCTCAATAAAGGTCTGTACTTTCATTGTTGATAGCGCAGCAACATCCCATCTCCACCAACCGCCCATCCAACTTTTTTAACGAAAATCAAGCCGTATAGATGCTCTTTGATGCCGGATTCCTGTTCTAACCAGGTGGCGCCGCCATCATCAGTGCGAAGTATTGTGCCAGCGCGGCCGACCGCCCAACCCTCCTTATCGTTGACAAACTGCACATTCAAAAGAGTCGAGCGCTTCGTTATCTCAACCTGGGTCCAGGTCAGTCCGCCATCGATAGTTCTTAAGATCGTCCCCCTATCGCCAACCACCAGGCCCTTTTTTTCGCTGCGGAAATCCACGTGATAGATCGTGCCGGTCACTTTCGATTCCTGCTTCGTCCAGTTTTCTCCCGCATCAACGGTCGCGAGGATCGTCCCTCCGGTGCCCACAATCCAGCCACGCTTATCGTTGTCAAAATCAATATGGATCAATTCGAGGCGGCTGGGCGCGCGCTTTCGCTGCCACGTCTCCCCGCCGTTTTCGGTGAAAAGCAAAATGCTGTCAACCACGACGTCGCGTTTGCTGACTGAACCAACAACCCAGCCCTTCTTCTTACTGGAAAAGCGGACGCTATAGAGTTCCACTTCGGCCCCGTCAAATTCTCGCGGAAGAAATCGACGCACTTCCGTCCAACGTGTGCCGTTATCACGCGTCGAGAAGATCGCATTGCCGGCGAGCAGGAATCCAACTTCCTTGTCCCGGAAATAAATGTCGTTGATGCCGTCGGTAGTTTCAACTAACTGGCGCACCCACGAACGGCCGCCGTCCTCAGTGCGACTCAGATAACCCTTGTCGCCTCCGATCCATCCGCGCTTTTCGTCAAGAAAGAAAACAGCAGTCAGATCCGAACCTTCGGTTCCTATTTTGGTTGCGACCCAACCCTGCTGGCCCAGGCAAGGCAAGCCAACAGCAATCAGGAATAGTCCGGCTATAAGCAGTTGGTTCACTCTTTTGTTATGGCGATAGTTCATCGTATTGACCTGAATCGATCGACTTAGGTTGCCGAAAACTGTTTTTGACGTTGTACCTTAAATCGGTAATCCGGACAAGATTAAGGGCCCGACGCTTCGATGTCGAACCGCCGTGGCCCTCAAACTCGCGAACGAATGACTAAGGCGTCGCGGAAGTGATCCGGTAGACCTTGCCTTCAAAAACTACCACTACCTGTTCGCCTAACGATAAGAACTGCGCCAGGCGCGGTTTCTGTTTGAGCAACGCGAAATACTCGTCGCTGCCGAATTTGACGGTTGTTTCCGTGATGTTGGAACCAGCCTTGAATTCGGAATCGATCCAAATATTGTCGCGAAGGTAAAAGGTCTTGCCGTTCACTGTTCTCATGACGGCGGAAGACGCACCGTCTGTATCAACCCGCGTCGCTTCCTGCTGTTGGCGTGCTTCCTTACTTCGCTGCACGCCGTACATGCCGGTTGTAGCACGTGCATCGGCAGCTTTCGGCGCAGGAGTTGGCATGTTTCCGCCTCTTGGCGCACGGCTAAAGCTGGGGAGGCTAGTGATTTGCTGCGATGTGACGTTGACCGTCGCATTTTCCTCGAGCGCCAGATACGACGTATAAGGCGTCACGATCCCATAGCGCGTTCCCAGATCAACGACTTCATCGCGCAGTTCCTTTTGTTCCCCGTTGGAACGAATCTGCTCCATTAACCAGCCGACGCGTCGCGTGGCCCAGAGGCGCGGCAGAAAATCATTTGACTCGGTTCGCAATGGGAAGCGGAGTTTGTCGTAGAAGAAGGTCTTAAACTCAGTGCTGCTTCTACCCGTCAATTGGAGCCTGACAGAATCCAGATCCGAAGCATTCCGGTACCGGCCTATTAAGATCAGTTGCGAACCCTTGAAGATGTCGGGCAAAGCGCGCGGGTAGACCAGATCCGTTTCCACACCCGCCATGTCCAGTTGAAGCTCAGTCAGCGCCGGATGGTTGATCTTGGCGAAGAAGTTTGAAACCTTAACTTCCAAATCTTCCTTCGGCTCGATGTAGTCGGCCACGCCTCCGTTTTCCGCCGCGAGCTTATCCAACAACAGTGTATTAACGTCGTACCCAACTCCAAAAGTGAATATCCTCACTCCGGGAATTCGCGCGGCCCGGGCGTTGTCCACAATTCGGCCGGCATTTGTTTCACCAACAGTCGGCAATCCATCAGTCAGGAAGATCAGGAACTTCGGACGATCGCCTGTTTCAAACTGACGAAGGGAGGCCAGCAGCGACTGATTGATGTTTGTTCCGCCAACAGGGCGTAGCGATTGGACAAAAGCCTCGCCACGCTTGCGACCCTGCTCATCAGCCGCAATTAGTCCAGTTTCCATCAAACGTTCTTCACCGGCGAACGATATAACGTTGAATCGATCCTGTGGACGCAGGATTCGAATTCCGTAAAGCAAAGCTGCCCGGGCCTTCTCCATCTTGCCTGCCTCGTTCATCGAGCCCGAGGTGTCCAGCACAAAAACGATGTCTTTAGCGCTAAATTCCTGTTCCGCCAAATCATCCTTTGGTGAAATCATCAGCAGGTAGTAACCGTCTTTACCGGGTTCACGATGAGTGAGCAGCGTCAGGCCAAAGTCTTCGCGTGACAAAGCGTAGAAGAGCTGGAAGTCCTTTGGCTCCTTGCCGCCCTCAGTTTCAAAACTTATCGTCGAGCGGCGTTCGCCGCTTCGCTTCACATCGATCTCATGAGTTGGAGAATAGATATTTCGCAACGGATCACCGGCGTTGAGTTCAATCCGTCCCGAGACCGTGCCGATTGGGGCAACCTGCCTTCCGGTTCCCAACGGATAACGGTAGGCGACCGTGCCGGATTCGGCTCGGAGGATTTGCGTATAGGTGATTTCAAGCTTTTTGTCGGAGTGTGGGCCGATCGGAAAGATGCTGGCCTGAAAAAGATCTTTGCCCGCATACTCTAACAAACCCGGATCACGTTGACGCCTGACGATCTCGTCATAGATTCGCCGCGCTTCCTCGCGAGACCTGACCTCGCCCACCAGTCGCCGGTCGCCGTCCCAAATTGCAAACTCTGTAATTGAAGCCTGCTCCGGAATGGGAAAGAAGTAAGTTCCCTCCAAAGTAGCGTCAGTGTCGTTTCTGAAAACCTGCTCAATATGGGTCGTCGCCACTTGAGAGGAAATTTTCGTGTCGATCTTGATTGACTTAACCGGCAACGCACGAGGCAACGTGATTGGGGGAATGGGACGTGGTGGACGCGGACACCTCTGACACGGCCCGGGAACGATCACACCCTGGCCGGATGCTCCGGGGACAAACAGGAAGGTCATCAGGAACAGGAGTGAAATGGGTGGCAGCAGTAGTCGCAGTTTTGAAGCTTTCATGGTCTCCTCACGTTAACGCAGGCGTTTAACCGGCTTGTCAGAGGTTAGAACGTTCAACTCACGCCTTCTTGCGAGTTTTAAGAATAGAAATGAGCACCAACGGGCAAAGCGAGGAGACTCATAATCGACCTTGAAGACAGTACGCTAGTACGGAGTAAATGATGTCTATATCCAGATGATTCATCCTCATCCAGGGTTCGCCCGCGATTTCGTGTTTTGTGAGCGTCAAACTCTCATGATGTAATTGCACGTATCACGGTCTGGAGGAACAGCCAATGACTTCATTCGCGAAACTTGTCATCATTCTATCCTTAATCTGTTATGCGAGCGGCGCTGCCGTGGCCCAGGAGCGGACCCAATCCAGCCCGCAACCTTCGGCTTCGCCCCGTCCGACGCCGGCTCCTGAGACGCCTGCCGCAATTCCCGCAGCCAATCCCGCAGACGTCGTTTCAATGGATGCGATCATCGCGGCGTTATACGACGTGATCTCAGGGCCGGCGGGCAAAAAACGTGATTGGGACCGCATGCGTTCCCTGTTCGTACCGGGCGCGCGTTTGATCCCGAGTGGGCCGCGACCGTCAGGGGGTTATGGAACTCGCGTCGGGACAGTTGAAGACTACATCACACGCAGCGCACCATATCTCGAGTCACAAGGGTTCTTTGAGACGGAAATAGCGCGCAAGACAGATGCTTTCGGCAACATCGCACACGTCTTCAGCACCTACGATTCGCGACATAAAGCAGACGACGCGAAACCCTTTGCCCGCGGGATCAACAGTATTCAATTAATGAACGATGGAAAGCGTTGGTGGATTGTCACTGTGTTTTGGCAAGGTGAGGATGAAAAGAATCCACTGCCGGAAAGGTACCCGAAGAGCAACTGAAGAAATGTTCGACAAACTTCAGGTTGTCGCCTCCGAACGACAACTAAAGTTTGTCGGACATCGAACTGCGCCGCCATTCGGAGAGCGACTTACCTTCCCCACCTCGTCGCACGGCAACAATCTCCGCCATTATCGCCAGCGCAACTTCTTCCGGAGTAACTGCGCCGATATCCAAACCTACGGGAGCGTGCACAGCGTCAAGCGATTCCTGCGGCGCACCACTTTCGCGCAAACGCTGGAGCACGATGTTTGTCCGGCGTTTGCTTCCTATCAGTCCCACGTAATCCGGGGCTAAATCGATCACCGCACGCAAGCACTCCTCGTCTTCACTGTGCCCGCGCGTCACGATTGCTATCGAAACTCCCTTGCCTTTTCCCACAGCTAGTCGGACCCCATCCCGCCAGTTAACGGCTTGCACGAGTTCCACGCCGGAATCTGGAAACTGCTCGCGCGTCAGAAACTCCTTCCGATCGTCAATCAAGATAGTTTGGTAGCCCAAAAGCGACGCAATCTGTGCGAGCGCCGCGCCCACGTGTCCGGCCCCACAGACAACCAAACGCGGTTCGGGTTGCAAACGCTCAAACAGCAGTTTTGCTTTGCCCCATTGTGTAATCTCCGGAGCAAACTCCTTCACGCGAAACACGCGCGTGACTTCCCGAGATTGGAGAAAGCTGATTGCCTTCGCCTGGACCGCCGCATCCAGCGCACCACTTTCACCGTCGTCGGATCCAAGCGCGCCCATTTTTTCTCCGGATGACTCGACCAACAGCTTCATGCCGATCATGTCCATCTCCGCAGGCCCTTCAACGACCGTTACGAGGACCGCGAGGGAAGCTTGCTCAAATATTTGCGAAACCCGGGCGGCAATCAGTCTGGAGGTATCGCTGCTTCGGTTGGATTGCATGAAGGAAGACGAGCTACTTGGAAGGAGTAGGGCGGACTAACCCGACCGCCGCAGCAACGCGGCGCATGAGCCACCATGGGCCAACAACCAGATAAACTGGATTCCTAAAGAAGGCTGGTTGATTCCCCTCGATAGCATGGCCAACAAACTGAAGAACCCATCCCACCACAAACAACGCGACCGCCAAACGCCAGTTGAAAAAAAACAGCGGCAGCGAAACGACAATCATGGGGATTCCAATGCTGTGTGTCAGCTTATTCAGCGGATGCTGATGCTTGGCTTTGTAGTTTTCGATGAAGGATTCGGGCATGGTGAATCAGCAATCAGACGCTACTTCCAAACATCAACAAAAATATCCATCGTCCCGCCACAAACCATCCCTTCCTCGCTGGCTGCTTCTGCAGTTAACGAGAAATGGTGGAGCGCTGACTTGCCGGAGCGCATTGCCTCACGCGCTTCGGCCCACACTTCGGCCTCGATGCAACCGCCACCGACGGTTCCGGCCGCCTTGCCGTTCTCAAAAAAGAGCATCTTCGCGCCACGCTGTTGCGGAGTGGATCCGCGGGTCTCGACGACCGTCGCCAAAATCACACGTTGGCCCTCGGCATTCGCCTCACCAATCATTCGGTAAAGATCTCGCGACGCAAGAGTTCCCATGATCAGTTTTTTGTCAGAATTTACTGGGGTGGAGTCGGAGTCGCCGGGCGACGAGTCTCAGGCGTGGCCGGCGCAACCTGTTCCTGCATCTCGCGCGCTTCAAGCCGTCGACGGAGTCGATCCACTTCCGCATCAGCTGTAGTGATTGCGGCTTCCAGGCGCGTGCGGCTTGATTCCAAAATTCGAATCTGCGCCTGGACGCGCGCCTTCTCATTTTCCAACTGCCGGCGGCGAGTTTCGCGTACTTCTTCCGGACGCACCGTTCCGAAGCCAGCAGCCGAGCGCTCAATAACCTCCGGCTTCAAGCCGTATTCGATTTGTTCAAGTCTAGGCTGCAGATCAGCCAGCTTACTTTCCACATCCAGAAGCTGGGTTCTCACGTTTTCAGCGCGCTGCTCCGCGCGGGTGAGACGTTCCATGTCAAGATGTGACCGGTCGTTTTCCTCCATCTGATCCAGCTTTTCGTTGAGTTTGTTGACCTCACTCGAGAGCGCATTGATGGTTCGTCGCATGCTCTGCGCGTCGGCGGGCGCCTGTGCGCGCGTTTTGGCAGCGCCAGTAGTTTGCGGAATAGCCTCAGAGTCCGCAGGAGGATCGTCGACCGTGCTGATGATTCGTTCGCCGTCAGGCCCAATGCTCTCTGAGCCCGCCGGGGCAATCTCCGGATTGGTAATCACCGGACGCGGCGTGGTACGCACCCTGCGCTTTCTGCGTCGTTGAGCGTCAGCGTCAATCACGCATAGTCCAACCACAAAAACCACAGCGATGAATAACGCGAAATATTTCTGAAAATGCCGCAATCGACTTTGCATAACAAACTCCTCAACCAAAACTGGTGCGCCAGAACAATGCCTAACGAGACTCCCTAACGATACGCTCCCATAGCAGATGCATTCAAGCGTCGGCGGCGCTGCCTTTAAATCTAAACGACAGTCCCAGGCGCTAGTTCCGCTATCTCGCCAGACGCCGCTATTTTGGCTATTTGGTCAACCAGCTATCATTACGTCGCTACTCGCAGCTAAAGCGATGGTTTTTCGCATGGGGCTTCTCCGTTGGAAATTCTGCAGGTCATTGCAGGTTCTCGATTGTTTGGTCGAGCTGCGTGGTGCGTTGCGCAATGTCGGCAATACGCGCGCGAATTGCCTCAACCTTCTCCGCCGGAGCCCGTTCCGTAAACTGCGGGTTCGCAAGTTGTGCTTCGAGTTTTTCAGATTCAGCGCGAAGCTTTTCCTTTTCCTTACCAAGTCGATTGCGTTCAGCCTCGAAGTCGATCAAACCTTCGAGAGGCACTGCCAGTTCCGCGCCGCCAACCAGCACTGCTCGAGCAGATGCCCGCGGCGCTTCCAGTTTCTCTGCTACGCCAACCTCGGATGCGCGCACGAGACGTTGAATCTGATTCCGGTTTGCTGAAAACACGGAGCGCAGCTTCTCATCCGGCGCTCCGATCAAAACCGGCACTGGCTCGCCTGGTTTGATGTTCATCTCTGAACGGATATTTCGCACCCGCGAGATCAGGTCGATGAGCGCCTGCATCTCCCACTCGACGTCGTCGCTAATCAAATCCGCATTACCCTCCGGGTATGCAGCCAGCATTATTGTCGGAGTCGCATGTCGGTACGCAGGATGTAGAAACTCCTGGCCGACACCCGGCAACCGCTGCCATAGCTCCTCAGTGATATAAGGCATAAACGGATGCAGTAGTCGCAGCGCCTGCTCCAACACGCTCAACAAACGTGTCCGCGCGGCGTCGCGCTGCGGCGAAGGTTCTTCGGCAGTTACTTCACTCTTGCTTAACTCGATGTACCAATCACAAAAGTCGTCCCAGAAAAAGTGATAGAGCGTTTGCACCGCTTCGTGAAACTGATATTCCGCCAGCGCCTGACGCACATCGCGCGCGGTCTTGTTCAAGCGGGAAATAATCCAGCGATCATGTAGCGCTAGCTGAGTGGCACGAGCATCTTGCCCGGGTTCATCAGTTGCGGCATCCGTCCCCCGATTATCACGGGCGGGACGCGCGTGCCACAACGGATCGACCGTGGCGCCTTCAGAGTTCATTAAACAAAATCGCGCCGCGTTCCAGATCTTGTTAGCGAAATTTCGGTACGACTCAACCTGTTTTTCATTCCAGCGCGTATCCGAGGCGCCAACTGATGCGAGCGTCAGCCGCGTAGCGTCCACGCCATATTTGCCAAACACTTCGAGCGGATCGACGCCGTTCATTTTCGTTTTCGACATGCGCTGCCCATGCTTGTCGAGAATCGTTCCCGTAACAAACACATCATCAAACGGCCGGTCGCCCAAAAACTGCATGCCCATCATCACCATCCGCGACACCCAAAGAAAAATTATGTCGCGCGCTGTGACCAGCACTGAAGTCGGATAAAAAGTCTTGAGGTCATTAGTCTCTTCAGGCCAGCCCAGCGTCGAAAAAGGCCACAACGCCGAGGAAAACCAGGTGTCGAGCACATCCGGGTCCTGCGTTAGCTCATCGGTGCCGGCTTTCGCCCGGGCCTCTTCCTCCGAGCGAGCGACAATCACCTCGCCCTCAGCGGTGTACCAGGCCGGAATTTGATGACCCCACCAGAGCTGGCGCGAGATGGTCCAGTCGCGCAGATTCTCAAGCCAGTTTGAATAAACTTTTTCGTAGGGGACTTCCGGCACAAAACGCGGTTTCCGGAAACCTTCCAACAACTCAAGCCCGAGCACCCGCAGCGTATCCATCCGCAGGAACCACTGCATCGAGATCAACGGTTCGATTACTGTCCGGCATCGTTCGCACTTGGAGATCGAAAATTCGTAATCTACAACTTTCTCGAGCAGGCCCAACTCTTCAAATTTTTCAATCACCTTCTCCCGGGCCTTGTAGCGGTCGAGTCCGGCAAATTGCGCGCCTGCCTCATCAGTCATCTTCGCGTGCGGATCGATGACCACGATCTGCGCCAGACTGTGTCGCACGCCCATCTCGTAGTCGTTTGGATCGTGAGCCGGTGTAACTTTTACTGCCCCAGTGCCGAATTCAGGATCGACAAACTCGTCTGCTACGACCGGAATCTCGCGGCCCGTCAGCGGCAACATCAGTGTCGTCCCCACCAGTTTGCGGTACCGCTCATCGTTTGGGTTCACGGCGACTGCAGTGTCGCCGAGCATAGTTTCAGGGCGCGTGGTGGCTACAGTGACGCCGCCATCGCCGTTCTTTGCGGGATAACGAAGATAGTAAAGCTTGCCCGGTTGTGGATCCTTTTGTACTTCCAGGTCGGAGAGGACCGTTTGATCATTCGGGCACCAGTTAACAATTCGGTTGCCGCGATAGATCATTCCCTGTTCATAAAGCCGCACAAACGTTTCGCGCACGGCGCGCGAGAGGTCCTCGTCCATCGTAAACTTTTCGCGCGACCAATCGACCGAAGCGCCCTCGCGCCGCATCTGCCTGGTGATCTGTCCGCCAGACTCCTGCTTCCACTTCCAAACCCGTTCGATAAACTTCTCCCGTCCCAGGTCGTGACGAGTCAAACCCTCCTTTTTCAACTCGCGGCTGACCATTAGCTGCGTCGAAATACCGGCGTGGTCCATGCCGGGCATCCACAGGGTGCGGTAACCGCACATACGTTTGTAGCGGGTTAGCACGTCCATCATGGTGTGCTGTAGCGCGTGGCCCATGTGAAGCGATCCGGTCACGTTTGGCGGCGGAATAGCGATTGAAAAGACGGGAGCATTCTGGTCGCGGTTGATCTCGGGAGCAAAATAACCCTCGCTTTCCCAACGGTCGTAGTGGTTCTGTTCGGCTTGCTTTGGATCGTATTGTTTAGGGATTTCCATAATCAGTCGGCAGTCAGCAGACGCCAGTCCGAAGTGTTTTATATCGTCCAGTTAGTCATTGATAGAATTAGAGCATTGTAGAGTAAGAGGCCGGGCTTTTCATATCGAGGCTACTCATCCGCGGGTCCGCGGGTGAGATCGGCAAAGTTCCGGCCAATTCCAAGACGCGATTCCCCAAAACAAAACAGGCCACTTCAATAGCGGCCTGTTTCTCAAATAGTTGAAACTGAAACCTTAAGTTTTGTTCTCTTCGAGCTGACGTTTGATCAAGAGCTCGGCCAGGTCCGGCACCACTTCCCAGGCAATCTCTCGGACTACCTTTTCTGAAAGATGCTCGACAGCGCGGCGCGCAATGGCGTCAATCACCTCGGGCGAAAGCCCCTCAAGTGAGGTCTTTCCAGTTTCCGAGGCAGCAGAACTAGTTTCGGTTGCCACCGTCGGCTGATCCGAAACGTCATTTTCTCGCGACTCCTGGTCTATCTCACTGACGGGTGCAGGATACTCCTCAGTGTGCGCAAACTGATCTGCGCGCGCAAACTCATCTACGGCTGTATTCGTGTTCCCTGCTTGCGATACTGAATTTTGCCAGTCTCTCGGCGGCGACTTGTAGACGGGCCGCCGAACGTATGCAGATGGCTGATAGGCTGACGAGTCGGGTGCTTCATCAAGGTCTAAGTCCAAAACAAAATCATCAGCGTCACGGGAAGTCGCACCTTCCAGTCCACCGAGATCCAACAGCGCATCACCCGCGCCGCCCGTATCGGTCTGGAATTTCCCAGCTTCGTAGCTTCCCTGGTTCGGTTCAGTCTCCATCTCGCCTTCGTCCACCTTAGTCTCGGTTTCGGAGATCAATTCCTTTGCATTCTCGCGGGCGGCCGACTCCTCTATCATGTGGGCTAGCTCAGAGGGCAACGGCTGCGTGTCGGCGGTGACAAAATCAAGTTCGGCCTCCGAGAGCCGCTCGGGCTCCGGTTCCGGGTGTCGCGCCGACTCTGCATCGGCTTGCAGATCGTCCTGCACTTCGGGCTTTGGCAATTCGGCCGTCGGGATTTGCTCTTCGGGCGGCCGTCCACTCACGAGCGCGCCCACCTTATCGATCAGGTTTCGGATTGATTGAAAGGGCTTGGTCAAAGTGTCGTCCGCGCCCACTCGGCGCGCCTCCGCTTCGTCAAAAGGCTCAAATGAGCCCACTAAAAGCATAACAGGAATATGCTTCAGTTGCGCATTTTGTTTTATAAACTCGCATACTTCGTACCCATTCACCTGAGGCATGAATACATCGGCGAGCACCACGTCCGGCTGAAACTCAACCAACCGGTCGATGGCGTCGCGGCCATTGCCGGCACACAACACTTCCACGCCTTCGTCGGCGAAAGTTAGAGCCACGACCTTTTGAATGGTGATTGAATCGTCGGCGAGTAGGAGTTTGCGTCCAGCTAACAATGCTTGGGTTACCTGATTGAGTGCCTCGATGACTTATTGAAACTGGGCTGCCACTGGAGGGAATCGGAAAACTTGACAGATGGCCCCGGCCGGTTTGCGGATAGCCATCAAAACCAACTAAACCGCTCTTGGAAACTATCACCCACGCTTGGGCCGCGTCAAGAGTTTCAAAGTGAGTGGTCGTGACCTAATTCAGCTCTCGGCGTTACCCCGGTGTTCAGAGTTGGAGGCGGCCGGCTGTTCACTGCATTTTCAGCATCGGTTTCGCTAGTGGCCCACTCATCTTTGACACGCGGTCGAGCACGGACGTTCTAACCATGTGCCGAAACGATAGACCAGGAGTTAATTCGACCTGGGCCGTGCGGATCCGGCTGTCATGAAAATGGATCGTGTAAGCTCCGCTCCCTTTCACAATCTTGCCAATATGAAGCGGGAATGGTAGCTCCGTTTCATTCCATAATTGATCGAGGACCTGCTGCGCTTCTTCTTCCAGGGTGAGCTGTGCAACTACTTGTTTCGCTTTGGGTGAATTGGATGGCATGGGGGGTATCCTTTTTCTGGGGTATTCGAGGCGGGCATTTTCATCATACGCCTCGCCGCGCCATAAACCTACTGAATCGGGCCTCGCGTGGTCTATTCCTCCTTTATTGGCCCCTGCCTCGCATTCAGTCGCATCCACGCAGGCAAATGCAAACAAGCTAATTGAACTCCGGCCGATGGTATTCGGAACGCAATGTTTCGCTCCTGACGGAGCAAAGAGCCCGGGAGGGTTATGGTTCTATAAATATCTCGCTCCTGGCGGAGCGACTGCAAAACTGTAATCATTTCTCCATAATCAAGCGTTAACCTGAATCAGACATTGCGATTCGTCAAATGACGCTCAACCAGGAGGTTCGGAAGGACCATTAGATAATTCATCCCGTGCGAAGCCCCACTCCCAGGGTTGCGACGATTAGCGTTAGAACCCGACATCCATGCCAAATTACCGATACCATCGATTACCAAAAAAGTTGCTCTCCGTTTTTCTGCTGTGCTTCCAGGTGGGGCTGGTGCAGGCAATGCCGGCTACCTCCACGGAACTGCTGACGTACAAGGAGCTCGTGGAGCTCTACGAGCGCGAGAACCCTTCCGCACAACTCCAACTCAAACTGCAGAATCTTTTGACGATTCCTTTCGTCAATAACGATGCGTCCGCCGCCGGCACGCGCCCGCTCAAGCCGCGCGTGGCAGGCCGAGGTCGCCAACTGCGGGTAGCTCAATGGAACATCGAGCGCGGCCTCGAATACGAAGCGCTCGAAGTCGCCTTCACGGACCCCGCGAAGTTTGTTTCGCTCCTGGACCAGACGAAATATCCGGAAGGTAGTCCAAAGCGAGCCCTGGTGCTGGAACAGGCTGCGTTATTGCGAGAGGCGGACATTGTCGTCCTGAACGAAGTTGATTGGGGAATGAAACGCAGCGGCTATCGAAACGTGATCGCTGACCTCGCGGCTGCATTAAAAATGAATTACGCCTTCGGCACTGAATTTGTCGAAATTGATCCCATTGCCCTCGGGACCGAAGGCTTCGAAGGGATGGAAGAAGGTGATCGAGCGGCGCTGGCAGATCAAATCACGATCGACGCCGAACGTTATAAGGGTCTCCACGGCACTGCGATTCTCAGCCGGTTCCCTTTGCGAAATGTGCGGTTGATCCCTTTCCGCACGCAGGGCCACGATTGGTATGGGGCGGAGAAAAAAGGAGTGAGTAAGATCGAAAAGAGTAAACGCAAGGCAGGCGAAATAGCTTTTCAGGAGAAGGTCGAGCGAGAAGTCAGGCGGGGCGGGCGCATGATGCTATTAGCGGACATCGAAGACCCGGAAATTCCCAAAGGTCGTTTGACGATTGTGGCCACGCATCTTGAGTCAAAAACAAAACCGAAGAGTCGCGTCAAGCAGTTGGAGGAATTGCTGGAGACAATCAAAGGCATCGAACATCCCGTTGTCGTGGCCGGTGATTTGAACACCTCCACGCGCGATGCCACCCCCAGTTCGATCAAACGTGAAATCAAGAAACGATTTGGCAGCAGAAAGTTTTGGGTCAAGCAAAGCCTCAAGTTCCTGACTGGTTTCTCCTGGCCGAATAGTCTGCTATTAGGAGGATTGAATGAGTATCGCAAGCAGGCCGATCCCACCGTGCGCAGCATTCAATTTGTCGCGTCTAACCCGGAGGCCAGATTTTTTGAGACGCTGAAAAAGTTTAGGTTCAGCGATGGCGGCGCTTTTGACTTTCGCGGCGAACGCGAGCGATCTATCGGGAGTGGGAATTCACCACTCGCGAATTCAAATCAGCGCGGCAGTAAAGGCTTCATCACTACCTTTGAAGTTGAGCGGACCATCGGCTTTATCGGCAAGTTTAAACTCGATTGGATCTTCGTGAAGCCTCCAGCTTTGAAGTCGCCCTACGGGGAAAGGCAACCCTACATTTTTGCGCCGCATTTCGGCCGCACACTCAAGGAGCTGAACCACAGCATTGAAGATCGCATCTCGGATCATGATCCGCTCATAGTGGATCTACCGTTCGGCGAGACTGGCGATAGTGAACGTGTCGCCGGCTCGATCAAAAAGGACCGCTGATCGCAATCACCGGCAACTACTCGACACTTGATTCAGGGGTTAATGTAATTTGAAATCCAAACCTTTGAGTTAAGGGCTTAGACATTGTAGACTCGCCGGCATGATGAGCCGCCGCACAATTCGGATCGTTGCCTTATTTCTTGTAATCCTCATCGGCAGCGCAACCACCATTTTCAGTTATGACGCATCACTTGGCCAGAGCATCACTGACACTTTGGTCAAGCCAGGTATCCACGACTACTGATAACAGTGCTCTTGTATTCGTGATCGTCTCACCCGCTCGCAAACCGTATTCGCATTTGTAAATCCAAACAGCAAATCAAACGAGAAGAAAATGAATAAAACTAATTCCAGGCTGGAAACCAATCGCAAAGTAAACCACCTCTTCGTTCATTTGTTCCGGGCCGGCTTGATGTGCGCGCTGCTCTCAGTGCCGCTCGTGGTTCACGGCCAAAATCCAGCGTGGCCGCAGTTTCGCGGGCCGGAATCGAACCCGGTGGGAAAGCATCCGAAGTTGGCCGAGCGCTGGTCGAAGACCGAAAACGTCGAGTGGTCGCAAGCGATTCCAGGGCGCGGCTGGTCGTCGCCAATCGTTACCGGCGGCAAAGTGTACGTGACCAGCGTAACGACGGAGGGCCATTCGAAGCCGCCGCAGAAGGGGACGGAGTACAGCAACGAATACGCCGCTGAGCTGCAAAAGCAGGGGCTATCGGGCAAGGAGATCATGGAGCGCGTCCAGGCGCGGGACATCGAGCTGCCGAAAGAAGTGAAGCTCCATTACTTTCTCTATTGCCTCAATCTAAAGAGCGGCAAGGTCGAATGGCAGAAAGAGTTTTACACGGGACAGCCTCCGGGCGGACGTCATCGAAAGAACAGCTTCGCGTCGGAAAGTCCGGTGACCGACGGGAAGTTCATTTACGTGTATGTGGGTAACATGGGATTGTGGGCGTTCGACCTGAAAGGAAAGCCGGTTTGGTCCGCGCCGCTCGAAGCAAATCCCATCTACCTCGACTTCGGGACGGGGAGTTCGCCGGTCCTGGCTGACAACCTCGTGGTAGTCGTAAACGACAACGAGAAGCAGCAGTACATCGCCGCCTTCGACAAGAAGACAGGCAAGCAAGTCTGGCGCACGAATCGGGAACTGGCCAAGGGACAGCCGGGGCGGTCAGCATGGGTGACACCTTTTGTTTGGCGGCACGCGCGCACGGAAATTGTGACCGTGGGACCGGGGCAAGTCGTGAGTTACGACCTGGCGGGGAAGGAATTGTGGCGCATGTCAGGTGTCTCGGGTGCGCCAGTTCCAACGCCATTCGCTTACGACGGACTCCTGCATATCAACGGTGGCCGAGGACGGCCGTTGTTCGCGGTTCGTCCCGGCGCAACCGGCGACATCTCGCTGGGAAAAGATCAGACGTCGAACGAGTATGTCGTTTGGTCGCAACCGCGCGCCGGAACGTATCTGCCGTCGTCCGTGGCTTATGAAGGCGCCGTGTATTCGCTCACCGAGACGGGCATCTTGAGCCGCTTTGACGCCAGGACCGGCAAGCAGACTTACAAGACTCGGATCGATCCGGCGGCCACGGCTTTCACCACCTCGCCATGGGCGTATAACGGTAAGCTTTTCGCCCTGAGCGAGGAGGGCCAGACGTTTGTGATGGGAACGGGCGAGGAATTCAAGTTATTGCACGTAAATGCGCTGGACGACTTCACGCTGGCGTCGCCGGCGCTGGTGGGTGAGCGATTGTTGTTACGGACGGAACAGAGGCTTTATTCGATTCGTCGCAAAGGGTAACGAAAACGAAGCTCGTTGAACGACGACGTCATGACGCGACGGAGTGCTGGCACCGCGCGCTTCCGAATCCACCTTGCGTAGCGGCTGTACTCGTTGCCCGCGGTATAAGACCACCCAATCCGGTATTGCGTCGCGGGTCTGCAACATAATACCTGGTTATGCCGCTTCGCTAATGATCGGAAATGAATCTGCTTATCTGAGGGAGTTGAGATGAGACATAAACTTGCTTCAGGGCTTTTGATCGCGTCCGTGATTGCTTGGGGCGTCTGGTGTGGCGGGCAAGTCTTCAACGAATTAATGACTGTCCCGAAGTGGAGCGCCGCGCCGCCCCAATCCTTGAAGGTTTATTCGGAATTGCCGAGCAAAGGTGGCGCTCCGTTCTTCCCGCTGTTCAATCCCTTGTTCGTAGTTTTGGCAATCGGCGCGGCTCTCGCGGCATGGAAGTCTGCGCGCCGATCAAGAAAGTGGCTCGCGCTTTCAGCAATAATCGCAATCGTCCTGTTCATCTCTTTAGTGTTCTATCTAGCGCCGCTCGTCGGTAGCATGTTTAGACACAGCGTGGCGGGAGATTTATCCGCATCAGAGATTGTGGCGGGTGTTGAACGGTGGAAGGTGGGGAATAGAATCCGCTTGATAGTTGAGCTTTTCGGTTTTGCTTGCTCCGTCATTGCTTTGCGAGTGTGGTCTGCCGAAACAGCCTCAGCCGACGAACAGGCGGCATAACAACGGCATGCAGCGGACGCGCAACAGCGTGCCTCTCATGCGAGGCTTGTCGCTGGCGGCGGTCCGTGCGCACCGCTGATGCCCAGCGTTAGGCGGTAGTGGCCCAGTTTGAAATGCTGACGTTCTCTTTGCGTAACTCTGCGTCTTACTTAGCGTACTTTGCGGTCCAAATTTTATGCTTACCGCAAAGGCCGCAAAGCAAACTGCACCAGTACTCGTCAGGCGCCTCTCTTGACCTGCCAGTAGCTTTGTCATACAAGAAGTCCGAGCGCCCACTTTTCTGTAGGAGACAATATCGATGAGAAAAAGTTTCACCGTCATAGCGTTATTGACCGTGTCATTAATTTCCGTCTTCGGTCAAGGAAACACCACCCAAAATGCTCCGAACGCGGCTGATGAAGCTGCGATCCGCGCCCTTGTCCAGAAATGTATTGAGGGTTGGAATAAGGGTAGCGGTGAGGCCTTCGCCGCCCAGTTTGCAGAAGACTCCGATTTCGTCGTTGGCAACGGGACGCACCTAAAAGGCCGCAAGCAGAACGCATCCAATCACCAGCAAATCTTTGACACCTTCTTCAAGGGGACGCGGCTCTGGCTTCAGGTTAAAAGCGTGCGGTTCTTGAGGCCCGACGTTGCTCTGGTGCACACGCTCGGCAAGGTTCTCAAGCCCGGAGAATCAGACGCTTCGCCGGAGCCTGAAACCATCCAGGCGTGGATGGTATCGAAGCATGGTAATGAGTGGGTGGTTGATGCGTTTCATAACACATTTATTCAGCGTCAGGGTGGGCCAACCTCCAAGCCGTGATCATTTACTCTCCGTGCGCCACCTGACAACTCATTAAACCTCAGCTTGCAACTGACTATCCTCTCTCGATGGGTCCGCGTGATGAGTGGCACAAGAGGAGAGAAGGAGAAGCTGAATCAAGCTATCCTTCACGTTCAGAAAGTTATCGAAAACTAGATCCGCGTTTAGCCGACGGCCGCCATCCAACAAAGGCATTGCAGAGGACGCGCAATTAGCATGTTTCTCATGCAAGACTTTTCTCTACCGGGTTCGTGCGCGCAGCTGAAGCGCAGCGTTGGATGCTTTGGTCTATCATGAGGATATCGGTAGTCTTCTTCCAGTGAATGTTACCTCGACAGTTCTGATGATAATCGTTCTCGCGAACGCAGGCTCATCAACCGTGTCTTATTCCATTTTCGCCAAAAACAAAACCAGACAATCTGCAGTTCCATCCAAGTCGAAGCCTGGAAGTCATTATGTGATCGCGAATGGCATTCGCATTCATTATCGCGAGTGGGGTAGTGGAGATTCCACGATAGTCCTTCTCCATGGTCTTTATGATTCGTCGGATACCTGGCTATCAATCGCTCCGTTGTTGGGGAACAACTATAGAATCATTGCTCCAGATCGAAGAGGAGCCGGCTTATCGGATAAACCAGAAGCCGGGTACGATGATCACACCTTGGCGCGCGATGTTGAGTCACTCATCGTGGCGTTGAAGCTACGTCGTGTATGCCTCGTTGGGCATTCGGCCGGAGCTGGCGTTGCGCTGACGCTGGCCGCAACTACGCGCGGCAGGATTAACAAATTAGTGTTGGTCGACGGGGGATTCTGGCCTAAGCGTGAGGCACTGCCTGCGGGCTTAAAAGTGCAACCATGTGAAGCGGATCCAGCGGAGTGCCGGCGCAGAGAAGCAATAGAGCGAGCGAGCAAAGAGTATGATCCAGCAAAACTGTATGCCCGTGTATCGGTTCCCGTGTTGTTAGTGTTGGGTGTCCCCCAAGAAGAAGAAGCTAAGCCGTTTGCCGCTGAATTGAGCGAGGCAAGGCAACACGTTGACAGCGTTGCAAAGCTGAAACTGAAGAAGGGGCAGATGGCAGTAATCGAAGGTACGAGTCACTGGATACAGCGCGATCGACCAAAGGAGTTGGCTATGGTGCTCGATCAATTCCTAAAGCGAAGCGTATCTAACAAAGGCATGCAGCGGACTCGCAATTAGCATGTCTCTCATTCAAGTCTTCTCGCTGGCGCGGGTTCGTGTGCGCCGCTGATGCCCAACCTTATTTTTTCCCCTAATCGGACGTCTCCTGTGAGGATGGAAGATAAAGCGCGGCATCCCCGTCTAATATCTAATGCACTAGTTCGCAGCGTCAATTTATCTTCGGAGAGGTGGTTTATGGACAAGCTAATCCCTGTTTTATGGGTGCTGGTGGTTCTAACTTCAGGTTGTCATGCCCAACCCAAGCTTAACACTCAGTCTCAAAACGCTCTCTTCGCGCCTGCGCCGGGTTTTCCACTCAACATTGGAAGCCGTCCGAATGACATCGCTGTCGCTGATTTGAACAAAGACGGAAGGCCGGACTTTGTAACCTGTAATGTCGGAGATACGGTGACAGCATTTCTGGATAATGGTCGGGGCAGTTTTACCCCCGCGCCAGGCTCTCCGATTAAGACGGCCGCACACCTCATCGCGCTTGGCGACGTAAATAATGACCGCAACACAGACCTTGCCCTCACGCACCATGACAGCCTCGGGGTGGAAGTTTTATTAGGCGCGGGCGATGGCAGATTCACTCCCGCCCCCGGCTCACCTTTCATCGCCCATCAAGGCGCCAAGCCACACAACCACGGGCTCGCCCTCAGTGATCTAAACTCTGATGGGAATCTTGATATCACCACCTCTAACCAGGACGACAACAGTGTTTCAGTTTTGTTAGGTAATGGCAGAAGCAACTTTACGCCTGCCGCCGGGTCTCCCTTCGCCGTCGGGAGCGCGCCATACCCTCACGCCATAGGCGACGTGAACCGGGATGGCAACCTGGATATCGTCACACCCAATGTCGGCAGCAATAACGTGACCGTTTTGTTGGGTGACGGTCGTGGCGGCTTCAAGGCTGCTCCGAACTCGCCATACGCAGTCGCAAGCCGCCCGTATTACATCGCCATCGGCGACGTCAGCGGAGATGGCAACCCTGACCTGATTACGACCCACGACGACATAAACCTGATAACTACCTTATTGGGCAATGACCGTGGATTATTCGCCGCGGCACCAAACTCCCCGTTTGATGTTGGGCATCGTGCTTTCAAGCTTATTGCTGCCGACGTAACGGGGGATGCCCGGATGGAGCTAGTCATCGGAACTGAGGCCAGCGATTCTGTAGTCGTGTTGCTCGGTAATGAGCGCGGCGGTTATACCTCCGCCGCTGGTTCTCCGTACAGGTCGGGGAGGAACCCCAGAGTAGCTACTCGTGATATGAACGGCGACGGGAAGCCTGATATCGTTACGGCTAATAACGGTTCCGTTGACATCACTCTCTTATTGAATAGGTAACAAGCCTATCAACTTCTGTTAGCGGATGCCTAAGCCTGTGGCGCAGCTCGACGAAAGGGATCCTCTTATGACTCACGCCAGAGTTTTCCAGTGCCCGCGTTGCCATGAGTTTATCGCTACGGATGCGAAGACCTGCCGCTTCTGTTCAACGCAAATAGATTCTGAGAGCGCCCAATCTGCGGCGGATACTCAGGATCAGGAGAACAAACGTTACCGGCGCCATCAATATGCGCGGCACATGATGATCGGCGGCGGACTGTTTGCTTTGGGCGCTCTGATCACGGTCGGCACATACGGCTGGGCGTCGTCGTCACAAGGAGCCACTCATTACGTGATCACCTATGGGTTGTTGATTTCTGGCGGCGGAGATTTCCTTTACGGTCTGGTCGGCTGGTTAGGCGAGCTAAGGTGATCCTGGTCCATTGTAGTTAGCAAACTGTGGTGAAGATGAGTTTCGCGATCCTGGTAAATGAATAGGATAAGAGTAGCGCAAACTGACCAGCAAATTCTGGATTGTTATCCGGTGATGGCTGAACTGCGTCCGCACATCCAACGCGACGAATTTCTGCCGCTCGTCAAAAGGTTAACTGAAATTGCGGGTTTTCAGTTGGCTTACTTAACCGACTCCGAGGTAAAAGCCGTGGCTGGATTCCGAATCTCGGAGTGGCTGGCGAGCGGCAAGTATCTTGAAATTGAAGATCTCGTGGCCAAAACCGACGAGCGTTCGAAAGGCTACGGCGGTGAGTTGTTCGACTGGCTGGTTGAACATGCCAAACAAAATAATTGTCTGCAGTTGCGGCTGGTCTCACGTGTCAGCAGGTTGGATGCGCATCGTTTTTATCTCCGAAAAGGAATGAACCTCGAAGCACATTATTTCTCGATGAACCTGAAGTGAAAGCACACCTGGAAACAGAAACTCTTTCTACGGAACAGCCGGAGAGGCACTCGGATGCTTCATCCTGGCTGCTCCTCGCCCTTATCTTCCTTTTCTTCATCATTTCGGAAGTGCTGGACAGGTGGCTCACAAAACCGTTTGCGGATGGCATTGCAGCATTCGGTGTGTTGCTGCTCACGTATCGGCTTAATCGAGACCGAAAGACAGGATTCCTTAAATGGGCGTCAGGTAGTTTGCTGCTCGTCGGCGGCTACACAGGTCTGACCTACGTGGTTTTCTATGCGCTTCACAGCCCGATGGTCCAGGTGCTTGGCACAGGTGTTCTGGTTTTTGTCTTTTTCATATCAATCCGTTTCGTTGAAACTTTCTTCTTTGGGCTAAAGCCAGACAAGGGCCTTGGGAGGTGGCTGGCCATAAGTGCGGCCGCTGGGTTGATCGGCGCTTTTTTTGCATACATGAATCCCGAAGGCTGGCGACTGGATTGAAGACTAGTCTCTGGTATCAGGAGCGAACAACGCCCGCATATCATCAATGGTACGTTTACGACTTTTACAAGACATACGCAGTGACTGTCCTGAGCGGCCCTACTGAATTTGCCCGGCTGTTACGATTGGCTGGGCCAGATCGCCGGCAAGTCGGATACGCTCGCGCGCACCATCACTTTCAATTACGACGGTAACGCAAACCTCATTTCCATCACACAGACCTGGAACGTCAATGGTTCCGCCACCACGCACACATGGGCCACATTTGGATGGTCCACCCAAACAGTGCAGACCAGCTTTCCGGGGTTAATGGCTGTTGGCGCTCCAAACCTTTCGCAGGTCTCGCTGCTTAGTCAGGTGGGACTTCACGATGGGTCGCGCTACAACTTCGAGTACGCGCCGGCGGGCCAGGTGAATCGCATTCGCCGCCACTCCTCCGACAACGCACTCCGTTCTTATACTGCCTACGATTACCAGACGGGCGTCGATGATTGCCCGCGCTTATCCGCGGCGCACGTTTCAGCGGATAACTGGTCGGGCCTCAATGGCGTGCCCTCCGAAGTTGTCACTCAATACAGCAATCCGGGTGATGGCTCGCATCAGCTAACCGCACCCGACGGCACAATCTACAAGGAATTCTATGGCGCGGTTGGCAACGTGGACTTGCCACGCAAAGCGAAACCTGGTCGGCTGGCATTCGGCAAAAGTGGACCACCACCAACTGGACTCAGGACAACACCGCAGTCAGCTTTGAAACTAATTCACGCATTACCGAAATCAATGTTTATGATGCTGCCCAACAGAGAATACGATACCTCCGGCTCCCTGCTCTCGATTACGATCCTTTAAATCATCCGGTCTCGTTTGGCTACGCCAATTCGTTCTCCGCGAATGGGATCAACATCGAGGCGCTCCACGCTCGTTCACGACACTCGCATTCCCGACAAGTCATTACCGAAGCAAGTGGCATAAGTTCCTATGCGCGTTATCAGAATGACATCGGCGCCCGGACGCGAGTTGAGGGTTCGCCTCCAGCCAACCAACCGCACGGCGCGATCCAGATCTTCGCTTACGACAGCGCCGTCCGCCTCGAGCGCGTATCCATCGCGAACAATGGCGCGTACCAGCGCTACGTCTATGGGCCAAACTTTGTGCAGACGTTTGCCACCGTGAACACGGTTGCGAACGAAGCCTACTCGTTTACCGCTTTTGATGGTCTCGGAAGAGCAGTTATCACCGCCGGCAATCATCCCGGGAGCGCGGGCGGCTATAGCGCGCGCTATACGATTTTCGACTCAATGGGGCGGGCGGCAAAGCAGTCGAATCCAGCGGAGACCAACGGATCCTTAGCGCCCACCGGAGGGCAGAAACAGATCTACGCCGGCATTCTGGTGCGCACAGTAAAACAGGAGGTGCTCAACTGGCAGGGTGGAAGCGTCTACTCGACCACTGTGAATACTTATAACGCTCGCGATCAAATCACGCAGGTTCGTCAGTTTCAGGGTTCCGATACGAGCAGCGTTTACCAGGACACCGACATTTCGTATGACGGCCATGGGCGTTTGAAGACCCGGCACACACCCGAACAGGATGCGAACACCGTAACCACTTTCAGCTATAACGCCGATGACACAGTCCTGACCGTGACCGACGCGCGTGGCGCTTCGCAAACTCTCACGCGGACCTCACGTGGCATGGTAACTGGCATTAATTACACTGCACCCGCAGGAATAGCCCCTTCAATACGGGTGTCGTTTCAGTATGACGCGGCCGGAAATCGCATTTTGATGACCGACGGGCTGGGCAGTGTCAGTTACCAGTACGACCAGCTTTCACGTATGACCTCTGAGGCCCGCACATTCAGCGATCCAGACGATCTCTCTGTCAATGGCACTACGTCGCTAGCATACGCCTACAACCTTGCGACCTCAGTAATGGGCGGGCAGGTACTGATCGAGTTGGCGGCTGACGGCGCTAAAACGCGACGTTTGTTTACGCGGTTGGCCAAGTGTTTGGAGCGGCAGAGAGTTTATGGCACTTCGCCGGCGGTCGAGTGGGATCATTGCGACCTGAGCGATGCCACGTTCCGCATCACCATACTTAATGGAGATCTCTTGAGCGCCGCTGAGCTTGATCCCACCGGCGCCGACACCGACACACACTCTCCGCTGAACGGGTCCTAAGCGTGCGGTGAAACTGGCACGACGCTTGGTTGTTCAGCCCTTTCAAAAACACTATCAAAACGGGAGAACGACTACCCCGGGGATCATCAATAGTTAGGCCAGGAAATAAGACTCGGGACTTAGTGGCATTATGGGAAGACCAAAAAAGGAAAAGACGGTTGATACGACCCGCCAGAGCGTGCTGGCGGGATTTGGATTCGTCTTGATCTATTTGATCTTTGCCCTAATACATCGCAAGAAGCCCGAATTGGGGCCAATTATAGAAATGTTTCTCAAGGGAGTGTTGGTAAGTAATGCCGTGCGCCTGCTTATTGAAGTGGTGCGCGGCAAGAAGAGCGAAATGGGAGTCTTCGCTGACCTGCGCATTCCAATAGTCGTCGGCGCAGTCGTAATGCTCTACCTGGGCGTCGCCGCGCTCGTCAAAGTAATTGCTTCTTGAATATCTAGACAACGAGAGACAACCGTCATGAATGCTCTCCGATGGCGCGGTCCGAGTGTTCTTGATGAAGATTTTTGTTGACAGGAATCTTCAATCGGTATAGGTTGCGGGCGTTTCCGAATAGCCCAAGCGGCGTCATACTCCCGGTACAGGTCAAACGAGACCCTAAATCGCTCGATTGACTGCCTGCCCCCCCGCAAACTTTACTTCAACAACTAAGGATTACCCGTTGGCCCCTTCAATCCACAAGGCTAACCGAAACTTGATATTTCCACCTCGGTTTTTGCTCGGGGCCTTAGCTGACTATCGATCCCCTCTGGGCGGCGCATTTTCCGCTCAATTACCCACGTCTCGCCCTAGTTTCGGGACAGATGTTGAAGCGAATCCTGGCTTCCATTTGTTCTTGACGCCTATGCCTCAAGCGCAGAGTTCGAAAGTCGTCTTAGCCAGCAATCGGGACGGAAACGCAGAGATTTATTCAATGTTTGCTGATGACACGGCGCTCACCCGGCTTACCTCAAACTCATTTAATGACGATCACCCGCGCTGGTCGCCGGATGGCACCAAAATTCTTTTCCAAAGTGACCACGATAACCTCGAGACACGCAACGGGCTTAATTATCAGATATATGTGATGAATGCTAACGGAACCAATCAGGTAATCCTAAGCAACAGTGTTGCAGCTGATAATCAACCCTCATTCCCGAATGGAACGAAGATCGTTTTTGCCAGTGATCGAGACCACGCGGGTCCTTCCGATATTTATGTAATGAATGCGAATGGGTCTAACCTGGTCCGGCTGACGGTCGCCAGTGCACCCTTTAGAAATGAGCAACCGGCATGGTCTCGTGATGCAACCAGGTTGGCATTTGTGAGCACCTGCGACAGCGTGATCGAGACATGGCAGGAAACAGGGGATGAGGGGGAAATCTTATTCAAGAGTAGTCTGCGTTCGAATAAAGAAATCTACGCAATGATCACTGACGGCTGGCGCGATGTGTGTAATTCTCTGAGTATAGTTGGGAGTCGCTAAAGAGAGGTTGTATGCCTACAGAAAGACGCAATAAGGAAACCTCCGTGATGAAAATCTCAGCCTCTACGCCTCGTCCATCACCTGGTTCGGAAGTGCGCAGAAGCTCTGATCGAATCGAGTCCATACGAATAGTACGGATCCCTCATCCTCCAGTAATCATTCACGAGGTGACCGACGATGAACTGAAGAGACAACAAGCAGGAACACCAGATTCAAGATATTTCAGTCTCTTTCTCAGCCTCTGTCTCGCCTCCGTTTCGATCATTGCTTCGTTGTTGCTCCCTTATACGTTGTTACTCTGGATACTCGCGGCCTTGTTCTTTGGGATGGGTTTAGCCTTCGGCGTCGTTTGGTTCTTACGCGACAAATCTCAATCAGAACGGTCTCTGGACAACTGGAGGGATTCTGAGAACGAGCCGGACCATGGAGAAAGTTAACGACCGCATTCTGACTTCTTCTCAGACGCTCAAAACTACATCGTCGGTAGTGTTTTCTTTACCGTCGGCGCCGAGTGAGCGGAGCGTGAAATGGTTGGGGGTACCCTGATATTGGTAAGGCTGGCTCCAGGGATCGACGCGCACGACCACGGACAGGTAGCGCGGGTTGAGATAATCGATTAGTACGGTGTGACTATCAGTCACGACGTAAGAGCCGCGGTCTTTGCGGAATGATTCCAGCGCTTTGGCTGTCGCAGCTAATTCGGTGCGCGCCTGCGCGCGTTTTATTTCATCAACTCTCGCGATTACGGCCGCAAGGTTTGCCCAGTTGTTGTTTCCCGTTCTCAGCTCAGTCACCTGCCAACCTTTTGGGCCGTTAATCAGACGAGCATCCACTCTCACCCAGGCAACCACCGTCGCCGACGGACGATCTCCCATTGGAATTTCCAGGGGCGCCACTTCCTGAATCCGAATCGCGTCTGAAGGCACTTCGATCCCCAACAGACTTCCGAGCAGGCAACGAGTGCGCTTTACGGTTGGTTGAATGCTCGATGAGCTTTTAAACGGTGGATCGGGAGCGGTGCAAGGGTTTGGAGAGGCACCCGGAGACGACCCGTTTAGAGCTCGCGCGATGAAGTCGATGTATTCCCAGCGGTCGGGCCGCGTGCGAATTTCCGCCACGCGCCAGTTTCCCTGCAGGTCCTTCTCGAGTCTGAAGACATTGCGAATCTCGGCGGTCGCTTCTGCCGCAGCCCCAACCATCGTCGCTGACTTTACGCGCACTGCTCCGTTGGTTAACTCAAAACCCGGCATGCGCGTCAAAGGTTTGCGAACCTGACTGGGCTTAAGGGGGGCGCGAACTGCTGCGGTGTTATCCACTTGCGCGTAGCTGATGGACGCGCACGCAACGAGCGCGAGGGCGGCTGCGATGTGGCGAGATAGAAACCTGGAAGACATCAGCGCAAGTTTAGTCCGCGGCGCGGCCGATTAGCATCTGCAGCATGGTGTGCAGTTGCGCAGTGGTGAAAGGCTTGGGCAGAAAGACGACCGCGCCGGCAGAAAAACTGTCGGACGACAATTTCGGGTCCTGCTCGGCGGTCATCATCATCACCGGGATTTTCATGTGGCGCTTTTCCGTTTTCATGTAACGAACGAGCTCCGGGCCGGAAATGTGTGGCATCACGACGTCGAAGATGGCTGCGGTGAAACTCTGGTCGCCCTGCAGAATCTTGTAGGCTTCCCGACCGTCGCGGGCTGTCACTACGCCATAGTTTTCTTTCTCGAGTATGGCAGAGACCAGTCGCAGGATCGCTGGATCATCATCTGCCACCAGGATGCGACGTTTATCACTCTGGTCAGTTGTTGGGTTCGTTGGGTTATTCACGATGAGGTTCTTACACTTCCAATCTTTAGATCTGTCTACACTTCCACCGTACAGTTACTTTCTCCGGCACTGGTGGACAACTCAGCGGCGAGCTTGATTGCGGCCAGCATGCTGGAATGTTCCGCGATCCCCTTCCCTGCGATGTCGAAGGCCGTCCCATGATCCACCGACGTGCGGATGAACGGCAATCCCAGAGTAACATTCACGGCCTCGCCAAACGAAAGGCATTTGACCGGAATCATCGCCTGATCGTGGTAGCAAGCGATTACTGCGTCAAACTCGCCGCGAGAGGCCCGCAGAAAAACCGTATCCGCGGAGAAAGGACCCTGCACGTTCTGTCCATCCACGCCGTGACACGACGCAATCGCCGGCGCTATCTCCGATGCTTCTTCCATCCCAAACAAGCCACCTTCGGCGCCATGCGGATTGAGAGCGGCGACGGCGAGCCGGGGACTTTCAATCCCCCAGCGTTTCAGTTCGCGATGCGTTAAGTTGATGGTCTTGATAACCCGATCGCGTTCTACCAGCCTGATCGCTTCAGCCAGAGGCACGTGGGTTGAAATCAGAACTATGCGGAGGTTGGCGGCCACGAAGGCCATTGCATATTCTTCACTGCGCGTGAGGTGAGCCAGAAATTCAGTGTGGCCAGGAAAGCTGTAGCCCCCGAGAAAGAACGAGCGCTTATTGATTGGCGCGGTGGCGATCGCATCTACGCTTCCCGCCGCGCATAATTCCACTGCGGCCTCAATGTATCCGCCGGCGGCTTTTCCGGCAACGCCCGATTCGACACCGCACTCCACAAATCCGCTGATGTTGTCCAGATGAAAGATTATTGGTTCGGAGAGTTCGTCAGGGATCGCTTCGCCCTGGCGAACGATGTCGTAGCCCGATTGCAGGTCGAGTGTGCGGGCGGTGTGCGAGAGCAACTGCGCATCACCAATTATTACCGGGATGCAAACCCGTCGCACTTCCGCTTCCGCAACGGCCTTTAGGACCACTTCCGGACCGATGCCCGCCGGATCGCCCATGGTGATGGCGATGCGGGGCAGAGCTCTCCGAGGTCGAGGGGTCGAACCCGATGAGCTATGGGGAAACTCCGTCATTTTTTGAGCTGAGGCTCAACTCGAACCGGGCGGGATCTAAATAACTAACCGGATGGCCGGTTCGCTGTTACGCTTCGACGGCTGTTACGCGGTCTTCAGCCTTGAACATGTATTTGATGTTTCGTTTGAGGAGCAGAAGGTTCGGCGCGGCGGCGCGATTTACCTTCAACGCTCCGCGGTCGTACCACTCAATTGTCCCTTCGATTTCCTCGCCGTCCTGCAGAACAATTACCATCGGGGTGTGGGAATCAATCTGCTTCTTGTAGTAGAAGAGTTCGGCATTGGTTTCCATCGGCGGCGGCGTTCGTTTGCGCACCTGCTGGGCCGGACGTTGTGGCTGTCGGTGGCTGGCTTCGCGCGGTCCCTCATTTCGTCCGCCATCTCCGCCTTGCCCACGATGTGGACTTCCGTTTGCGCGTTCCCGGGGCTGGGGCACTGCCCGCTCCTTATCTTTAACCTGGGCGAGCGTCGGTCTGATCAGTTTACGATTACTCACTTATTCTACCTCCACAAAATTAAGACGGGTCAAAAAATTGATCGCGCGACGCACATTTGGCGGGTGATGAGCTGACGCGGATTTAAACTTCTCGCAGGCTGCGGCCATTCAAGGAGATGGGACGAAGCGTTTACCCATAATGGAAAACCTGCAAGGAATGAATGCATGCTACACAACCAAGACTTAAAAAGCAAAGAGGAAAACCACCGCCAACGACACCGCGATACAGGACGCCCCAGATCCAAATTTACGTGCAGGCGCTCAACGAAAAAAGGAAGGCTATCCAGTGGCCTTCCTTATTCGTTGCGGCGAAGTGTGACCTGTTTTAGTCGGCTTTTTTCCGAATAAACGTAGGCACGTCGAGATCTTCGGGACGCCCATGCATCATCGGTCGCAGAGGATCATCCGCAGGGCGTTGAACATACCGAGGCTGGTTTGCCGGCAAACTGGAAACCGCGGCTGCAGAAGCAGCGGCCAAAGCCTCCTGACCAAAACCCGTGGCAATGACGGTAATTCTCATTTCGTCGGTTAGGTTCTCATCGATCACAGCGCCAAAGATAATGTTTGCATCTTCATCAGCCGCTTCACGAATTATCGTAGCTGCTTCGTTAACTTCGTAGAGCGTCAGGTCAGGTCCGCCAGTGATGTTTATCAGCACGCCTTTGGCGCCCTGGATGGTTGCTTCTTCGAGCAACGGCGACGAGATTGCCTGCTGCGTGGCTTCGGCCGCACGGTTTTCGCCACGGGCCCGGCCAGCGCCCATGAGCGCCATTCCCATACCTTCCATGATCGACTTCACGTCAGCAAAATCGAGATTGATCAAACCGGGAACGGTAATCAGATCGCTGATTCCCTGCACCGCCTGGCGAAGAACGTCATCAGCCACTCCGAATGAATCAGCCAGCGAAGAAGTTCGCTCGACTGTGTGCAGCAAACGCTCGTTTGGAATTGTGATGACGGTGTCCACGCATTCGCGGAGTTCGCGCAAGCCCTGTTCGGCCTGGTTCATCCTGCGACGGCCTTCGAATTGGAAGGGTTTGGTCACAACCGCGACAGTCAGAGCGCCCAGTTCAGTGGCCAGAGAGGCAATGATCGGCGCCGCGCCGGTGCCAGTGCCGCCGCCGAGACCGGTGGTCACGAAGACCATGTCAGCGCCTTCAAGAACTTCAATAATTTTTTCGGTGTCTTCTAATGCCGCTTCCTTGCCAACGTTTGGGTTGGCGCCGGCGCCAAGACCTTTGGTGAGCTTGCTGCCGAGTTGAATCTTGATTGGGGCTTTTGATCTTTTCAGTGCCTGAAGATCTGTGTTGGCAACCAGGAATTCAATACCCTCGATGCCCGCTTCGATCATGCGGTTTACGGCATTGCTGCCGCCGCCGCCCACACCGATTACTTTGATCCGAGCGCCACTGATCGGCGGATCGTCATCAATAAAAATGTTAATGGCTCCGAGTTGACGAGCGTCCTTTGCCATAGTTATGTCCTCTCTTCCAAAACGGGAAGGCGTCCAGGGCCTTTTCCTTCTATGTTGGGTTGCTCGCTCCATCGGCGTCCATATATAGCGGACTATATCTTGTGCGATCGGGGCGAAAGCATACAACAACTTGTCAAAAAATACTACTGAAACGATTTCGAAACTTTGAAACAAAATGCGTGAGCTTGCCGGTCGACCCTCTGCGACTCATCGCAGTGCGTAGTTCCGTCGCCTGCGCGCGGCTGGCCACGAGCGCTAAGCCAGTCGCCGCGGCCCACGCCGGGCTCTGCACGTCTTCCACCAAACCACCGAACCGATCGCGTTCAGGAAATCCAAGCCGCACCGGAGCGTCGAAAACTTGTTCGGCAATCTCCGTCATGCCGCTGAGCAAGGCGCCGCCACCCGTCAACACGACACCACTCGATAGTTGTCGCTCCCAGCCGGCATCTTTGATCTCGTCTGCGACATGCATCAGCACTTCTTCGGCGCGCGGCTGCAGAATGTCGCAAAGAATTTGCCTCGAAAGCTGTCGCGGCGCGCGCCCGCCAACCGAGGGAACATCTACCAGTTCGCCGCGTTCCATCTCGGTGAGCGAAGTACTGCATGCAGACCCCACCGCACGCTTGATTTTTTCCGCATCGGGAATCGGCGTGCGCAGACCAAAGGCGATGTCGTTCGTGAAGTGCGAACCGCCGAGCGGAAACACTGCCGTATGCTGCACGGCTCCGCGCTGGTAGATAACCAATCCAGTAGTTTCAGCCCCAATATCCACCAAAGCCGCACCAAATTCTCGATCATCTTCAGTCAACGATGCTTCGGCCGCGGCGAGCTGTTCCAGCACCATATCGGCCACGATTAAGCCGGCGCGATTCACGGCGTTGATGGCGTTTTGCCGGGCGGTTACCGGACTAGTGATGATGTGGACTTTAACGGCCAGCCGGGCCCCAATCATTCCCACCGGATCGTTGATGCCGTCCTGATCGTCAACGATGAATTCCTGCGGCAGTCGATCCACAATCTCGCGGCCTGCTGGTAGCTGAATAGCGCAAGCGGAATCTATTGCGCGGCGCACATCTTCAGCCGTGATCTCACGATCCCGACCCGAGACTGCGACAATCGCCTGACCGTTGAAACCGAGGATATGCGAGCCGGCGAGGTTGATTGTCACTTCCTCAGCTTGTATCCCGCTCATTCTCTCGGCTTCTTCGACCGCCTTCTTGATCGCATCGACGGCCGCTTCGGGATTAACGATCACGCCCTTTCGCAAACCACGAGCCTCGGCTTCACCAATCCCCACGATGTCGAGGAGTCCTCCCTCTCCGGGTTCACACGCGATACACGTCACCCTACTGGTCCCGATATCCAGCCCGATTGTGTGGTGCGTGCGCTTGGCCATTTACTGGTGCTCCTTAAGAGTCGACTCTTGAAACTGCGAACGATGATCAATTTCGACGTGCGGTCTTCTGGGTTTTGTCCTGTTTCTTTTCCGCCGGGCGCGGTTTCGCCTCGCGCTCGTTTCTCGTCCTGCTGGCGGCAGTCGTCGGTGCAGTTGCGAGCCTGGCGGCGTTACGCAGAGGGCTGGTCGTTGTGCCGCGTTCCTGCTTCTTTTCAGTCTCGGGCTTCTTCTCAGCGAGGGGCTTCGGCGCAGGCTCAACTATCTCAGGTTGGGCCGCGACGTGAGCCTCACCGTTCGTCGCAGTTGCTTGCGCACCGGTTATCAATCCCACGATCGCACGCCGCCCCTGACTAAGATCAATGTAGCTAATAAGCTCGCCGTGCGGCGTTTGCCGTTGTCCATCAAGGACCTCGAGGGCCTTTTTCAAACGATTGCCCTGATCCTGCGAGCCGAGTCGCACTTCGATCTGGGAATTGTCGCCGGCCAACTGCGCGCGGATGTCATGAATGTCGATCAAATTTACTTCGCTCACGCGCTCTGATAGCCCGGCTGCGTCCCATCCGCTTTGCAACTCCATAAATTTTCGCACTCGCTCGCGATTCTCCGTGCGATTGGCCGCGGCGTCGTCTTCATTAAGTCCACGCAGGAAAAATGACGGTAGCTGATCCGTCGGCAGCATTTCACCCAGCAGTACTGCGTCCTCATCCACCCAACGAAATCGGCCAGACGCTGTTCGCACCACAGCGCGCGGCACGCGTTCGGAAACTCGTACGCGGATACCATCCGGCAACACTCGCGAAACAACCACCGTGCGAACCCAGGGAAGCTTTTCCAACTTCGCGCTCAGGGCCGGCAGATCCGCTTTCCAAACGCCAGTGTTTTCTACGTCGCGTCGAACCAGGGCCTGGACCTCGCTCGATGAGACTCTCGAGGTTCCTTGTACTTCGACATTCCGCACCTTAAAGAAACTTGCCGACGCTGCCGCGCGGTAGCCGGCGAACACCAACACCCCAGCGACGATTGCCAATGCGAGTTTCAGAAACGAAGGCAGATAACCAACTACTCCTCGCAATCGGGTAGCAAGTCCTTCGCCCTCGTTATCGCGGTCACGTCGCATAGGTCTCTGGGCGCCGGCCCCGGATCGACGCGCGCCGGCGCCGCCGCTGCGATTGCCCACTTTATGTGCAATGACTTGTTCTCTCACGTCGGCTCCTTTTCAGTCGGTTCGCTGTCTGACTTCTCATCTGCAGCGATTGGTGTGTTAGTGCCGGGTCTCTGAGCGCGCCAGAGTTCCACTTCATACTCGAGTTCGATTCCCTGCTCACGTTTCACTCGCTCTCGAATCTCTTCCGCAAGTGCAAGGGCGTCTTCCGCGCGCGCGCCTTCTCCTTCGGTGACAATGAAATTCGCATGCACTGGAGAAACCAGCGCGCTGCCTCGACGCGCGCCTTTCATTCCCATCTCATCGATCATCTTTCCCGTCCCCACCATGCTCGATGGAGGATTCTTGAAGAAGCAACCGGCAGAGCGCGAGCCGTGCGGCTGGGTCGCCATCCTTCGCGACTTCGCATCTTCCATGCGCGCGCGGATTTTCTCGGCGTCGTCGGGTGTCAAACGCAGTGTGGCGCCAAGTAAGAGCTCCCCTTCTTTGAACGACGTGTGGCGATAATTCCACTGAACGTCGGCCCCGGGTAACTCAACCACTTGTCCCTCGCGAGCTACGCGAACTGTCTCGGTGACCGTCCCAATTTCATGACCGTATGCACCGGCGTTCATCCAAACTGCACCGCCCACGGTGCCCGGAATGCCGCCGAGCCCTTCGATTCCAGACAGACCCGCGCGAGCGACATCGATACAAAGTCGCGGTAACGAATAACCCGCGGGAACCGAGACGCGTTCGCCGTCAACCTCAAGTTCCCCTTTTAATTCTTTGAGACTCAAAACGACGTAATGGTGATCGCTGTCGTCGGCGAGAATGTTGCTCCCCGAGCCCAACGCTCGCCAGCCAATCCCCGCCGTGTCCATCTCATGGACCAGCGCGGCAGCCTGCGCTTCAGTTTGCGGAGACAGCACCCAATCAATGGCGCCGCCAACGCGCAGGCTGGTCAGTTCCGCGAAACGCCGGCCGCGTTCGGCGCGCACTCCGAGCCGGGTGGCAATCTCCTGCAACCTCACGTCTCGTTCTCGGAAGTCTGTCTCTGTTGCTACTTCAGTCATGGTTTGCGGCCGCAATCTCGCAGTTCTAATTGCCTAAAAACTAAATACCTTTCGCATCGCTGCGCTCACGAAGCAGGGCCAGTAACTGATCACTAACACGGCTGACTGTGCCGGCGCCCAGCGTCAAAACCAAATCACCCGGCAACACGTGATCGCGCAAAGCTTCGGCAGCAGTTTCAAGCGCCCCCACGTAGCGAACGTCCTTGTGACCGAAGCGCTTGATGGCCGCGGTCAGGGATTCAGCAGTCGTGCCTTCAATTGGGTCTTCACTCGCGGCGTAGATATCGGTGACGAAAAGCGTGTCGGCATTGTTGAATGAACGCGCAAACTCTTCCATCAAATCATGGGTGCGGCTGTAACGATGCGGCTGAAACAAAACCACAATACGCCGTCCGCCCGAGCCGATTTTTGCGGCGGCAAGCGTCGCTTTGACTTCAGTTGGGTGATGGCCATAGTCGTCCACCACCATCACGCCGCCCGATTCGCCTTTGAACTGAAACCTTCGGCCCGCGCCGGTGAAACTGCTGAGCGCCTCCGAAATCTGCGTGAAAGGAACGTCGAGCTCAAAACCAACGGCGATCGCAGCGAGTGCGTTATAGACGTTGTGCAGGCCGGGCACGGGCAGCGAGATGTCGCCCACCACATCGGTGCCGTGCCAAACACTGAAGAGTGAACCAAAGTTTTGATCGAAACGAATATTGTGCGCCGAGATATCCGCCTGGGCACTCAAGCCGAAAGTTATTCGCCGCCGCTCGACCGCTGGAATGATCGCTTGCACGTTAGGATCATCCAGACACAATACCGACGCGCCATAAAAGGGAACTTTGTTTACAAAGCTGGTAAAGCATGCGCGCACGTCATCCATGTCGTTGTAGTAATCCATGTGCTCGCGGTCGATATTTGTGACTACTGCAATCGTCGGCGTCAGCATCAAAAACGAGCGGTCGCTTTCATCGGCTTCCACTACCATCAGGTCGCTGGTCCCCAGATGTGCATTTGATCCAAAGGCGCCCACCACGCCTCCGACAACGATCGTCGGATCCAGTCCGGCGTGACCCAATACGGTCGCCACCATTGACGTGGTCGATGTCTTTCCGTGCGAACCGGCCACTGCCACTGTGTGTGGCTTCAAACGCATTAGCTCCGCCAACATCTCCGCGCGCGGAATAACTGGAATTGAACGACGGTGAGCTTCCATCACTTCCGGGTTGTCGTCGCGCACAGCAGTTGAGCGAACAACCACGTGAGCGTCGCCAACGTTTTCTGCATCGTGCCCTTCGGCGAAATCAATTCCCATCGACTGCAGGCGGTCAGTCACATTCGACCGTTTGGCATCGGAGCCCGACACGCGGAAACCAAGGTTGATTAGTACCTCGGCAATTCCCGACATGCCGATTCCGCCAATGCCAACAAAATGTACGTGCTGAATTCTTCTAAACATTTCTTTAAACCGTCGACGGTCGACGGTCGACGGTCGAGACTCCCAACATTCCCTCAATCAAATCCACCACCGCGGCCGCCGCATCTCCGCGCGCCAATCGCCGGCTCGCTTCTTCCATTTCCCTCACCTCGTCCGGCGATCGAACTAATTTCCCCAATTCGGCTGCCAGTGACGATCCAGTTAAATCCCGCTGCAGAATCATGCGCGCTGCACCTTCCGCCACCAGCGCCTCAGCGTTTTTCCTTTGATGATCATCGGCCGCCAAAGGAAACGGAATCATGATGGCCGCTTTTCCTGCGGCGATCAGTTCCGCCGTCGTCGTCGCGCCCGCGCGCGAAAGGACCAGATCGGCATTACCAAACGAGATAACCATGTCATCGATGTACCGCCGCACGTCCACCCGCTGTGACCAGCCCGCGTCGAGGTAACCGTTGCGCACCTTTTCAAAATCCGCCTCGCCCGTCTGATGCGTTATCCGCAGCACGCTACGCAATTCATCGAGTTCGGGAAGCGCTGCAATCATCGCTTCGTTGATCGCCTGCGCACCCTGCGATCCGCCAAACACGAGTACTGAAAACTGAGCAGCATCTCGTTGTCTCGCCGGTATCTCAAAGAACTCGCGTCGCACCGGATTGCCGGTTACCACCGCCTTACCACGGAAGTAAGGCAGCGCGGCAGAAAATGAAACGGCTGCCTTATCAACAAAAAGCGCCAGTCTCCGGTTGGTAAAACCCGGCAACGCGTTTGACTCCAACACCAGCGTGGGCCGATTCATTAACGCCGCCGCCAACAGCACCGGCCCTGATACATAACCACCCGCGCCGATAACAATGTCTGGCTGAAAGCCCTTGATTAAACTTCGCGCAGCCCACAGGCTTCGCGGAATAACCATCAGACCGCGCACTCGCGCGATTGCGCTGACATTCTTCAGACCCGCGCTTTCAATGATCGAAAGTTCAAAACCCGCCTGCGGTACTAGCTTGTTTTCCAATCCCCGCGCCGTGCCTACAAACCTGATTTCCGACTCTGGCCAACGTCGCAGAATTTCGTTGGCGACTGCGATGCCCGGATAAATGTGGCCACCAGTTCCTCCGGCGGCGATCAGCACGCGCATCTCGGGTTACCCCACGCGCGAAGCCGCGCGCCCCGGCTGCGCGACGCGCAACTTTCCCGGGGCCTTTTGGCTGCGCGCGCCCAACAATTTCAGCAACTCGAAGCTTGGCGAGCCATTCGCATGTTGGGAAATGTTAAGCAGAATTCCCACGGCGGCCAGCGTCGGAACCAGCGACGAGCCACCGTATGAAATAAACGGCAATGGAATCCCTTTGGTGGGAACAAGCGAAAGCACGACGCTGATATTAAAAAGAGCTTGCGCTACGATGCCGGTCACCAACCCCAGCGACAGCAGTCTTGCAAAACGGTCTGGCGCCAGCAGCGACGTGCGAATTCCCCGCCACAAAAACAATCCGAAGATCATGACGACGCCGAGCGTTCCCAGCAGACCTAACTCTTCGCCAATGACCGCGAAAATAAAATCCGAGTGAGCAAAAGGCAGGAACAACATTTTCTGTTTGCCTTGCGCAAAACCCAGCCCATTCGCACCACCAGAACCAATCGCGATCAGCGACTGCACGACCTGAAACCCGCTGCCCTGGGGGTCGGCCCAAGGATCAAGAAACATCACCATGCGCCTCATCCGAAACGGAACGAAGATGAGCAGTGCGGCAACACCCACGAGCGCCGGCAATGCAGCCATTCCCAGGTGCAGCAGTCGAGCACCGGCGGCATAGACCAGGACACCGAAGATCACCACGAGCATCAATGCAGTTCCCAGATCCGGTTCAGCCACAATCAAGAGCGCCAGGAAGCCAGTCATAACAGCGCAGGGAACAAAAGTCCCCCAGAAGGAGCGCTCCTCGCCCGCTCGCCGCTCAAGGAAGTAAGCCAGAAAAATCGTCAGCGAGAGCTTTGCCACCTCAGACGGTTGCACCGAAAAACCTGGCCCCTTGATCCAGCGGCGCGCGCCATTGATCGGAGAAAAAGCGAAGACTGCAAACAGCATCAACACGGTCGCCAGCAGCAAGCCATAAACGATGCGGCGATCTTTCAATCGGGTGTAATCAAACTGCATGGCCGCGACCATGACGACCAACCCGATCGCAGTCCACATGCCCTGCTTCACGACGTAGTGATATTGATTGCCGTTGTCGCGCAATGCCATCACGGCCGACGCGCTGTAAACCATCACCACGCCAAACAGCGCGAGGCCAACGGTGGCGGCAAATAGCCATTTGTCAGGTTGTAACTTCTTCGCCATTTCTTTTCAGCAGTCCAAGGTCCAATGTCCAATGTCCAACGTCCAACGTCAGAAAGAAGGACTTTGGACTTTGGACTTTAGACTTTGGACTTCCTCTTTAAACACTCGCCCGCGGTGCTCATACGTGTCGAACATATCGAAGCTTGCACACGCCGGAGCGAGTAAGACCGTATCTCCCGCTTCCGCCGCTCTGAATGCAAGCGCAACTGCTTCCCGCATATCACTTCCCTCTTCCGCTGGCGCGTAATCCCCGAGTTCCGCCGCGATCGTCTGCGCGTCTTCACCAATCAGAATCAACTTTCGTGCCTTCTCGCGCACCAAAGATGCCAGGGGCTCGTACGGTGCTTTTTTCCCGCGTCCGCCGAGTATCAAGACCACCTTTCCCGGATCGGACTGAAACGCTTCCAACGCTTTGACTGTCGCATCCACGCTCGTTGCTTTCGAGTCGTTGTAAAACTTCACACCTTGAATCTCGACAACAAACTCAAGCCGGTGCTCGACCGGTTCAAAGCGCGCCACCGTTTCACGCATGGATTCCGGGCCGGCGCCGCAAGCAAGTCCCATTGATAACGCTGCGAGCACATTCTCAACATTGTGCAGACCGCGAAGTTTCATCTCAGTGCTATTCAACAACACCAACTCAGCACCGCCGGCCCGCGAAACAATCTCGGTACCGCGCAAAAACAATCCTTCGCTCAGTTCTCGCTTCACGCTGAAATACGAAACGTGAGCCCGCAACCCTTCTCCCCAGCTCGAAACGATTTCGTCATCCGCATTCAACACGGCCAGGTCACCAGCGATTTGGTTCATGAAAATCCGGTGCTTGGCGCCGGCGTAGTCGGTAAATGATTCGTAACGATCCATGTGGTTGGGCGTAACGTTAAGCGCCGCGGCCACGGCGGGATGAAAGTCCCTAATCGTCTCCAATTGAAAGCTAGACAATTCCACCACCGTCCAGCCGTCATCGCGCGATGTTTCCACGAGCGATATCAATGGGGTCCCGATGTTTCCACCGACTTGCGTTGGCAAGCCCGCATCTTTCAGCAACTCTCCGGTTAATTGCGTTGTCGTGGTCTTACCGTTTGAACCGGTAATGCCCACGACGCGGCCTTTCAAATATCTGGAAGCCAACTCCACTTCCCCAATAACTTCAGCCCCGGCGCGTTCTGCATATCTAATCGGAATCGCCTTGGTGGGAACACCCGGGCTAATTACGAGTAGTTCAATCTGATCGAGCAGCCAGCTGGGAAGATCCCCTGCCAAACATCCGGCGCCTTCGCTTTTGAGCGCTTGCGCTTCAGCGCTCCACTTTTCAAATGGCTTCGCATCGTTAAGCGCCACTGTCGCGCCGCGTGCTAACAAAAACTTCGCGCATGCAATCCCACTGCGCGCCGCTCCCATCACCAGAACTTTCTTGCCGCTGACGTTCATCTCAGCTTCAACGTCGACAGGCTCAACAGCGCAAATAAGATCGCAATGATCAGGAACCGGAAGACAATCTTCGACTCCTTCCAATCCTGCATTTCAAAATGATGGTGCAACGGCGTCATCTTAAACATTCGCCGCCCAGTCCCCGTCGTGCGTTTCGTCATCTTGAAAACGCTTACCTGCAACATTACCGACAGCGCCTCGATGACAAACACGCCACCGATCATCAGCAACATGAATTCCTGTTTCGTCAGCACCGCCACCGTGCCCATCGCACCACCAATTGCCAGACTGCCGACATCCCCCATGAAAACTTCCGCAGGCGGCGCGTTGTACCAGAGGAAGCCGAGGCTTGCTCCCGCCATTGCCCCGCAAAACACAGTCAGCTCCGCTGCTTCCGGCCGGTGCGTCAATTCCAAATAGCCCGCCCAACGCGCGTCGCTGCTCAAATAGGTCAGGGCCGTCAGCGCCGTCATCGCGATGAAGGTCACGCTAATCGCGAGTCCATCCAAACCGTCTGTCAAATTCACCGCATTGGAGAACCCCATCAAGACCACGATGATGAACAACAGGTAGAGGAATGGGCCGATATAACTGATACCGAAAGGATTCGCCGTTAACTTAAAAAAGGGAAAACTAATATTCCACGAATAATCGCTCGCGAAATACTTGGTTAAAACAAACAGGACAGCCCAAACTCCTACCGCAATCAGCAACTGTCCCAGCAGTTTTTGCTTTCCTGTTAACCCCAGGCTACGGCGCTTCGCCATCTTCAGATAGTCGTCAGCAAAGCCGATGGCTCCAAAAGCAAGCGTGGCGATGACCACCGTCCACACATAGACACTTGATAAGCGCGCCCACAGCAGGGTGGAAATAATTACCGAACCAACAATGAGCACTCCGCCCATCGTGGGCGTGCCTCGTTTGGCCATGTGACCCTGCGGTCCCTCTTCGCGAATTTGTTGGCCGACATTCCAGGTTCTGAGTCTCCTAATCAGCTTACCGCCGAAGAGCAGTGACAGGAGCAGCGCGGTGATTGACGCATACGCAGTTCGGAACGTGACATACTGGAAGACGTTGAGCGCCTTAACCAGATACCATTCCTTGTCCTTGAAATGGTTAAAAATCAGTTCGTAAAAGACGTAATAGATCATTCAGGATTCTCTTTAAGTAGGACAGACATTCTTGTCTGTCCACCACGCTACCGAATCTGTCTCTCCGTCACGTTGGTCAGGCAGGAATGCCTGTCCTACAGATCCACCAAAGGGAACCGTTCTTTGAGCGCCTTGACGATCTTGTCAGTAGCGACGCCACGCGAACCCTTTACCAGGACCAGATCGCCTTCCCTGATCTCATCAACAAGGACGCGGGCGGCTGCGTCCGAACTCTCAAAGAAAACCGATTCTGCCAGGCCGGCTTCTTTCGCGCCGGCAACGATCTCTGCGGCCAAACCACGAATCCCCCACAAACTGTCGATCCCCGCCCGAGCAATCTCGCGCCCGGCTTCGCGATGAAGCCCCACTTCTTCGGGCCCCAGTTCCAACATTTCGCCGGCAATAACAATGCGTCTCGTCAGTTTGGTTTTCGCTTCCGCAATCGTGCGGACCATGTTTAGCAACGAACGCGGATTCGAATTGTACGAATCGTCTACCACCCTAAACCCGCCGGCAAAGTCCAGAACCTCTCCGCGCATCCGCGGCGGCATCGCACTCCTGAGCGCTGCGCCAATCGCTTCCGGTTCAACATCAAAACAGGTTGCAACTGCTGCGGCCGCCAGCGCATTCATCAGGTTGTGCCGTCCACTCATCGGCAAGGTTGCAAGGGCTTCGCCAAGCGTAGTCTGCAAGCGAAAGTTGATGTGCCCAAGCCGGCTGGTATCGATTTCTTTTGCGGCGACGTCAGCCGCGTTGTCGATGCCGAAGGTGACGGTTCGCCCGCGGTGCTTGTTTCGCATTCCCATCACCAACGGATCGTCCGCATTCAACACCGCGATACCGTTTGGCTTTAGTCCTTCAATCAGCTCGGCTTTGGCGGCCACGATGTTTTCAATCGACCCGAGGTGTTCGAGATGGACTGGCGCAATCATTAGCTCAACGGCGATGTCCGGCGGCGTGATTTGGGTCAAGCGCTGAATCTCATGAGTCGGCGACGACATGCCCATCTCCAGTACGGCGATATCAAATTGTTCTGGCGAACGCCCTTCGCTCACCATGCGCAAAACCGAAAGCGGCAATCCCAACCCGTTGTTGTAGTTTCTCTCGCTCTTCAACACTCGCCGTCCATTGCTGCTCAACAAGTGGGCGGTTAGTTCCTTGGCCGTAGTCTTGCCGGCGCTGCCGGTGATTCCTACAACTGGTTTCCCCCAGGCTGTGTAAACGCGATGCGCTAGCGTTTGCAAAGCAGCAATCACGTCATCGACTACGAGCAGGCGATCTTTGACCACCTGAAGCGCCGGAGCGCGCTCGATTCGGTCTGCTCGCGCCACCGCCGCAATCGCACCCTTGTTCAACGCGTCGTTTATGTATTGATGCGCATCGTCAAAAGTCCCATTGAAGCCGGCGCGTGCGTAGTCTTCCTGCGATAATGCAAAAAAGAGCTCACCGGCTTTAACCGACCTCGAATCGATCGAAAATTCGTTTATTTCCTTGTCAAATAACTCGGCGCTTAGCGCGGCAGCGTTAGCGCCCATCAGCATCGATGCTTCTCTTACCTTCACGTTATGCCAACCTCTAGCTCCGGCCGGATCCAGGCTTCCTGCTGTTGATGCTCGGAGCTTTCTTTGCTTCCGATCAGCGATTCTCGCACGACGACATTCTCAGCAGGAAAAGAGGTGCTTATTTCCGAAGTGAATAATGACTGTCCCCCGTTTGACTGCAGCCGGTGATGGTGACGGTTAACGCGCAAGCGCTTCCGGCATGCTGTCACCCTCTGCTTCAAACCATTTCCAAAGAACTCGTTGCTCAGCACTCGATGGGGGATCATCTCGATTGCTCCTGGTTCATGTAGCGCAAACTATCGGTTTGCGTTTTTCTCTGCCGCGTAAATTTCAAGCGCGACGGTTGCAGACAGGATGTCTGCTCCCGGCGTAAGTCAGTTCAACCTGCCAAAGTCTAAGTAGATCACTTGCCCTGGCTTCAACTCCGATCCGACCGCAGGTGTTTGTCGAACAACTCGACCTTCGCCATGTGCTTCCATCTGGAGGCCAAGTTGAGCGCAGGCACGCGCCACATCGCGCACGCTTCGTCCTCTTAGATCAGGCATCAGGATCGCTTTGCTGGTAGCCACCGCATAGACTATTTCACCGCCACGGTTGTCTCGCGCGGATACTCGCGGCATCGTGGACGCGCGCGTCTCCTCAACCCGAGTTATCTCCTGCTCCATCGCAACCTGTTCAGGAGTCTTTGTTTCGCGGGCGATCAGCTCTACAGGGCTTTTGAAATCGGTATCCGGCGCCACGCCCATCTCGGGCAGGATGCGTTCGGCAATCTCTCTGAAGATCGGGGCGGCCACATCTCCACCGTGATAAGCACCTGACGGTTCGTCAACCACTACCACGATTACGACAGCGGGATTGTTGACTGGTGCGAATCCGACAAACGACGCCACGTGCTTGGTGGTTGAATATGTTTTTGTCAACGGATCGATCTTCTGCGCTGTTCCCGTCTTTCCGGCTGCCGTGTAACCATCGAGCTGCGCCAGCTTCGCCGTGCCATTCAGCGTCACGGCCTCAAGCATTCCACGCAACGCGCTCGCAGTTTCTTTACTGATCACCGGTCGCCGCTCGGGATTGCTCCGAAATGTGGCGGCCCCCGAAGCGTTTCTGATTTCACGAACGAGATGCGGAGCCACACGCACGCCGTCGTTTGCAACGGCGCCGAACGCCGCGGCCATCTGCAACGGCGTCACTCCGATTTCCTGCCCAATAGCAATTGAACCAATCGACGAGGCTTGCCATCGGGCCACCGGACGAAGCAGCCCAGCCGTCTCGCCGGGTAGTTCCACTCCTGTCCGCGAACCAAAACCAAAACTCCTGATGTAGTCGTACATCAGTGGGTCGCCGACGCGAATGCCAAGCTTAATGGCGGCGACGTTGCTTGATTTTGCCAGAGCGTCAGAAATTGTCAGGTCGCCAAATGGGTGATGATCGTGTACGACGCGCTTGGCGATGGTAATCGAACCCATCTGGCAATCGATGTGATCGTCGGGCTTAGCTAAACCTTTTTCGATCGCTGCCGAGAAAGCCACGATCTTGAAAGTCGAGCCGGGCTCATAAATATTTTGCAGCGCCCAGTTGGAGCGTGCCGCCGGCGTCGCTGCGCCTACCTCGTTGGGATCGAAGGTGGGCGCATTCGCCAGCGCCAGGATTTCACCCGTCTTAGGTTCCAGCACAATTGCCGTTCCCGATTTCGCGTTTGACTGGGAAATCGCGGTAGTCAGCGCGGCTTCGGCGTGATATTGAATTGACTGATCGATCGTCAGCACGACCGTCTGCCCGGGTTGAGCAGGAATTTCTGAACTCTCATAAGCGTCGCCACGAGAGTCTCTTTCGATGAATAGCTTGCCCGGTTCTCCGGTAATCTTGTCGTTATAAACCTGCTCTATTCCGGCCAACCCAATTCCATCCAAACCAACAAACCCGAGCACGTGCGCTGCCAGAGAGCCGTTGGGGTAGTAACGCTTCGGCTCCTTTATCAACCGAATTCCGGGCAGGCGCATCTCTTCGATTTGCCTCGCCTGAGCAAGTTCTATACGGCGAGCCACCCAGAGGAAGCGGCGCCCTTTTTCTTTCGCCTCGTTCATCTGGTTGAAGATCGTCTTCTGGTCCAACTTCAAAACAGACGAGAGAAGCCCGGCTGTGCACTCAAGCCTTTCTGCCCTGGCAAAGGGTGTAGGTTCTTGTTCGCCTTTCTTCAACGGTTTCGAGTCGAATTCGCCGGGGTCAAACGAAATGGAGTTAGTGTCGATACTCCGCGCCAGCTCTCGACCCTGACGGTCCAGCAGCAGCCCTCGCGCAGGCGCCGTCTCAATGGCCGATTGCTGCTGACGTTGGGCTTTCTCTACCAAACTCTCGTGACGAGAAACTTGCAGGTAGACCAGCCGGGCGCTAATTGCGAGCATCCAGAAAACTACGAAAGCCGCAACAAAAAGCGTGCGGCGAATCGAAAGGTCTGAGTATGACTCTGATTGAGTAGTGCGGCGTGCCATCATTCCCTGGACATATCCCTTCTCTCTAACCCAAGCATGAGAGGCGGCGGACCCGTCTCGATTAACGGCGATTTGTCCTCGACGCTGAGAACCTGCGAGTCCACTGCCAATCCACACGCCTCAACTAATTGCCGGCGCTCGAGCGCTGAAATGATGCGGAAGGACTGACCACAGCCGGGGCGAGCGGTAGTTGATTCCGTTTGCTGGCTTTCTGGGTCCCCATTTGATTCGCCAGTAACGGCTTTAGGCCCAGACCAATCCCTTCAGACTGAAGCCGTGCGGGAGCGTAGGCCTGCTGCTTCTGGAGCAGCAGGTGCTGCCGTTCCTCTTCCAGTCTGGCGCGTTCCTGGCGAAGCGTTTCGCTCTGGTAGCCATACTGAACCGCCGCAAAGTGTTGCCGCGCGGCAAATACAAAACCGCTGGCCAGAACCAGGCCACAAAACAACAATAGAGCGAGACGAGATAGCGCGCGGCTATCGCGGTCGCGCCGGATCGTGGCATTGCGCTGCATCGAGGGAACTCTTTTCATGGGGAACTCCGGGTCTAGTTTGTTTTTATGAATCAGATCTGTAATTTCAAATCTGAGATCTGAAATCGTTTCACCCTGAAATCAACTTGCGACAGGCTCGCAATTTTGCACTGCGGGCTCGGGGATTTACGTCAAGCTCATCCTGATCCGGTGTGACCGGACGTTTGGTTAGCAATTCGACGGCACGTCTTGCCCCGCAAGTGCAGATGTCCATTCTGATCCTGCACTGACAGTAACCTGATAGTCGGCGAAGCTCCTGCTTCATGATCCGATCCTCAAGCGAATGGAAACTGATAACGACGAAGCGTCCGTCAGGTTGTAAAAGATCAACTGCTGTTTCAACGAATTCGGTCAGACCTTCGAGTTCCTGGTTGACCGCAATGCGCAGGGCCTGGAAAGTCCTTGTGGCCGGGTGGATTTGCCAGCGCTTCTTTTTTCCTGCTGCGCGCGCTACCAAATCTGCAAGCTGTGTCGTCGTCGTTATCGGCTGCCCTTGCTCGCGATGCTCTGCTATCCACTTGGCGATGCGTCGTGAGTTTCGCTCTTCGCCGTATTCAAAAATTATTCGGGCAAGCTCTTCTTCCGGTAGTTCGCGCAAAAGATCGGCTGCCGTCGCGCCGCCGCCTTCCGTATCCATCCGCATGTCCAGCGGAGCCTCAAACCGAAAACTGAACCCCCTTGCAGGTGAATCAAACTGGAGAGATGAAACGCCGAGATCGGCCAAAACGCCTGACGGGCCGCTCTCGCCCATGTCTGTCAATACTCGCTCGAGATTCTTGTAGTCTGCATGAACGGCCCGAAAGCGTGGGCCAAACCTGCTCAGCCGCTCAGAAGCCGTTCGCAAAGCTTCACCGTCCCGGTCGATGCCGATAACGCTGGTCTCGCTCGAAGATTCAAGGATGGCTTCAGAGTGTCCGCCAAGGCCAAGCGTGCAATCTACGAAAAGCCCACCGCGGTCGGGCGCGAGAAACTCAATCGTTTCGCGAAGCAGCACGGGGCGATGGGGCGCGTCAATGCCCCCCAAAGACGCAGCCATCACCACCGCCCCGTGATCTCGTTCAAAGAACCAAACTCCAGTGATGAGTAATGAGTGATGAGTGACAAGTTAATACCGGTAGTCTGTTGCGAAGCACTCATTGCTCATCACTCATCACTCTTTACTCATCACTATCAAATGCCCAGCTTCGCAATTGCCGCTTCGTCCTCTTCTGTGTATGGGTCCGCCAGCATTCGCGATTTGAAAACGTCCAACTCCCAAACTTCCAGATAGGTCAGATAGCCCAAGACCGCGACGTCGCCCATCACGCCGGCGCTTTTCCGAAGCAAGGGATGAATCAAGAGCCGTCCCTGGCCATCGATCGTCGACTGCTGACCGTAGTAATTCGTTCTGTCAAGAAACTTGCGCCGCGCCGGATCCATCGTCGGCAAGAGCGTGAGTCTTTGTTCGATCGATTCCCATTCCGGCAACGGGTAGATGCGAACGTTGTCACCGGTGAGACTTGTTATGTAGAATTCCCCGCCGTGCTTTTCGTCGATCAGGCGGCGAAACGGAGTCGGCACCTTGAGCCGACCCTTGACATCAATCCGGGCCGTGTAGTTTCCCCGCAACATAAAGTCGACCAGTCAATAGATTTGGTGGGTGGCCTGGAAAAGATGAACTAGCGATCAGTCGTAACGAGGTTGGACCCACTTCCGACCACTTTTGACCACCCGAATCGGAGTCTACGCTCCATCATTTTGAGTGTCAATAGATAACTCTTGAAAAACCTAGGGTTTTGGAGGGTTTTCGCCTGCCCGCTCAAAGTTAACGTTCGCCTCTTGTTGCCCCCGCCGTTCATCGAGCACACCGCTGGTGAGGCAGAGGGTAGCCAGTGGAAGTGTGACCCGCGCGAACCTTGGGGCAAAGTGACCTGTCAACGCACTCCAGCGAGAGGGCTCTTCAAAGTTAATCGTCCCCCAGAACACCCGCAATAGGCAGTCGCGTGGCCTTGTTGTATATTGACGGCCAATGTCTAGACATCGAAGCGCGGATCTGGCGAACTGAATGGACCTCAATCTCGGAGGATTTGCAGGACTTCTTCTGTTTGGATTGCTCGCGGCTGGGGCGAATCTTCTCGGCGGATTTGTCCTTATTAGATCGGGAGCGCACCGTTTAGGCGAGCGCTTCCTGAAATATTTGGTTGCCCTGGGCGCGGGATTTATGCTGGCTGCCATATTTATCGAGATAGTTCCGGAGAGCGTGAGGCTCTGGACCGCAAATCTCGAAGGTGAACGGGCGGCGGCATCGGTGGTCGGGGCAATGACGCTCCTGCTCGGCGGCTACCTCCTCATCCAACTCTTCGAACATACGATTGCTCCCCACTTTCACTTCGGGGCTGAGACGCATCCCGAATCCTTCATGAAACCCTCTGCAGCTTACGCTGCCGTGGGTGGCCTTTGGATTCACACATTTTTCGACGGCGTCTCTATCGCCGCGGCTTTCCTGGTTGACTTCCGAGTAGGTCTGCTGGTTTTCGTTGCGATCCTCCTTCACAAGATGCCTGAGGGATTTACGGTAGCCTCGATCATGCTGGCTTCGGGCCGATCAACGCGCACTGCCTTGTGGGCCACAGCCGCAATCGGCGCCGCCACGCTTGCCGGCGTGATTGTGGTGGCCCTGGTAAGCTCGAGAATCGAAGCCGCAGTTAGTTACGCACTCCCCTTCTCGGCCGGGGTCACTCTCTATGTGGCCGCCAGCGACTTAATCCCCGAAGTCAACCACAAAGAAGAGCGAAACCCCATCGTCTCAATTGTCGTTTTTGTAGGCGTCGCGCTTTTTTATCTGTTGCACTTATTGATTGAGGGGTAGCACTTGCCGCAGTCGCACACTTCGCATAATACGCCGCCGACGCATCGGATCAGCTTGAGCGCGGATCGCCACGGTCGTTTGCTGCGATTGTCTCTTATCGCGCCGCTGCTGATTCTCGCTTTCACCGTTGGAGCGCTGGGCCAAACCGGAACATCGCCAATTCCCCTTCCCTCTCCGTTCACTCCAATTCTCGACAACGCGAACGTCATCGACGCTGAGACAGAAGCGAAGCTCGGCGCGATCTATTTGAACCTGATGGAGCGCGCGAAGATTCAGTTTGCAGTCGTGACTATCGACACGACCGGCGGTCAGGTAATCGACGACTACGCATTGGCTATTTACCGTGGTTGGGGAATCGGTACGAAGGAAAACGATGGGTTTCTGCTGCTCCTTGCCGTGAAGGATCGCAGGTATTACACCGAAGTCGGATACCACCTCGAAGGCGATCTTAATGACGGTCTGGTTGGTCAGCTTCAACGTCAATACCTGGTTCCGCAGTTGAAAAAGGAGAACTACAGTCAGGGCGTTTACGACACTGTTCAGGCTTATGTGGCTACGCTGGCAGAAAAGCGGGGCTTTACGATTGACGGAATCGACAGGCGCTTTGCGCGCCGGGAAACTCCCAGAACAAGCGGAGTCAGAAGGCGGTCGGGGGGACTCTCCGGCTCCTGCTGCACTCTGCTCATTTTCCTTGGCATCGCTCTTCTGGTCCTGTCGGCAATCAAAAAGGGCGGCGGCGGCCGAGGCGGCGGATTTGGTGGGGGTGGTGGTTGGTTGAATTTATTGTTACTGGGTTCAATACTAAACTCCGGAAGCCGCGGAAGCAGTTGGGGAGGCTCCAGCAGCGGATGGGGCGGAGGCGGGTTTGGTGGCGGCGGTGGTAGCTTTGGAGGAGGCGGATTTGGCGGGGGATTCGGTGGCGGAAGCGCGGGTGGTGGCGGCGCCGGAGGCAGTTGGTGATGCTCGACTATCAGCCACAGATGCACACAGATAACACTGATATGCATAAGCTGACGAGTTGTTATTGATTTGGGTTCTGATCCGTTCTTATCCACTGGGAATCTGTGGCTGGAATTCAGGATTCTGTTAGTATCAGTTCACGCGAACAAAAAATACGATGGCTAAGACAGTAGTTCACGAAGCACTAAACTCTTTCGTCAAGGATCTGCGCGCAACGCACGGGGACAATCTCGCTTCGGTCGTGCTCTACGGCTCGGCTGCGGCAGGTGATCACATTGAGTTGCGATCCGACTTCAATTTGCTCATCACCCTGCAACGAATAACGCCGGAAGACTTACGGCTGTCGCAGGCGCCGATGCGCGAATGGCGACGGCTGGGTCATCCGATTCCTGTCTATTTCACTGTCGAGGAACTATCGGACGCAGCGGACGTATTTCCCATCGAGTTTCATCAGATGGCAAATGCCCGCACAGTACTTTTCGGTCAGGACCCATTCGAATTCGTCCATCTCTCAGACGTTAACCTCCGCCATCAGACCGAGTACGAACTACGAAGCAAGCTGATTCAACTCCGACGCCTTTACATCCCGGCCTCGATCTCGGCCGAGAAGCTCTGCGACTTAATGAGCGACAGCCTCGCCAGTTTTGCTTCTCTGTTCCGCGCCGTCCTGCTGCTGCATGGAGACCCGGCCCCGGTCAGTAAACCGGATTGCGTTCGCGCCACCATCAAGCAATTTGCCCTCGATCCCGCACCATTCGAAAAGATTTTCGCGTTTCGTACGAACGACTTTGTGCCCCCTTCCGAAAGAGTTGCGAACGACATCTTTGCCGCCTACCTGGAACAGATTGACCGTGTGATCCAGGCGGTAGACGAATTCGATCAAGGAGAGACTTAGGAGATGACCATGATTCAAAGACGATTGGCGTTAGCCGCCGTAGTTGTATTTGTGGCAGTGACCGGGAGCGGTTGCGGCTACAACACGCTGACTACGAAACATGAAAACGTGAAGGCGAAATGGGCAAACGTAGAGACACAACTTCAGCGTCGCTCGGACCTGCTTAACAATCTAATCGAGACGGCGAAAATGGCGGGCGTGCAGGAGCAGGAAGTGTTCGGCAAGATTGCCGAAGCACGATCGAGACTGCTCAACGCTTCACAGCAGGCGCCACAGGGCGAGGGCGGCGACAAGACTCCGGAACAGAAGCAGGCTGTGATCGACGCCGCAAACAGTTTTGGCGGGACCGTGGGCCGGTTGCTGGTTTTGCAGGAGGCTTACCCGCAGTTGCGTTCAAACGAAAATTTCCTGAAGGCGCAGGACGAAGTGGTGGGAACCGAGAACCGCATCGCCATCTCACGGAAGGATTACAACGACTCTATTCAGGATTACAACACCACGATGAAGAGCTTCCCGACAGTGATCTCCGCGAAGCTGTATGGCTTCAAGGAAGAACCGTATTTCAAAGCTGATCCCGCAGCGACTACGGTGCCTACGATTGATGCAAATAGTCTGCGCGATAATCAAGCACCGGCGCCCGCGCTATCGAAGTGATGCCGTATGACAGGCATTCCTGCCTGTCCTCTTTATACTCGACGGTGTTTGAGCATTAAAAAAGGGGCAGACAAGAATGTCTGTCCTACTAAAAGAAAGGCCGCTCGTAATGAGCGGCCTTAGCTTTTGGAGACCCTCGCCTTGTTTAGAACCCGCGCGAGCTGCACATCGCGCAGTGGTCGCATGGCTTTCCGCCTGGTTCGATCGTGCACTGCTTTTCCTTCTCGAAGAAGTCGACCAACTCGGTAACCGTCGCTTCTTCGACACCAAACTTTTCCTGGCTTGGATGGGAATAGGAGGAGTTGATTCCGGCCAGCCATGGCGAATGAGTTGAGGGCGCTGCGCTTGGCTGAATCACTGTCGATCGTCCGGCATCCGGCAAACTGAAGTTTATCGAACCGCTGGCTGGATCCGTGCCAACCTTGGCTTCAAGCTGCGAGATTTTTCTTTGGAGTTCGCTCAGCCCTGCGCGCACCGCGGCCAATTCTGCGCTTATTTCTGGTTTTGCCTGCGCGCGGCTTTCGCCTGCGCCCCCGCCGCCTGACACGCGCCGGGCAATCCGCTCCGCGATCTCTCGCGCATGATCCAATTCAGTGCTCATTTTTAGTAGGACAGGCATTCCTGCCTGTCAGCGTGTTACAAGCCTTAGATTACTCGAGCAAAACTGGAGATTTTCCATTTCTCATTTCATATTTTTCCTTTGTCATCTACTGAGCTCGACTCGTTGCTTCAATAAAAAATGAGAAATGGAAAATGATATATGGAAACTCTCTCTCCTCTCGCCTCACAAAGTCGCATCGAACAACCAGGAATGTCTGTCCTACTCGTCTTTCAACAAATCCACGTAATCCACTACGCCGACGATTGCCGAATCGATCGCGGCCCCAGCCTTTCCGGTTGACGCTGTCGATGCCCCCCAGCCTTCCTGCACAATCAAAACCTGGTCGCCAACCCCGGCGTCAACCGCGTTGAGAGCCAGCAAAGTGTTTGGCATCTCTTCGCCTTCAGGCGTGATCTGCTGGCACAACATCACGCTCGCGCTCTCGTAGCGCTGGTTCTTTTTAGTGGCCACGATGTTTCCGATGACGCGTGCAAGCAGCATGTTTTAAGTTCGCGCCCTCGGCGCCCATTGCGGGCAGGATGCCTGCGCTCCCAGGTTCACGTTTCGCGATTCGCGCGCCCAGTTCATTCGTCCGTTCGACCAGTCCATCTTGCGCGTTGGCCGTTGGTTACGTGTGCGTCGGAATCAATAATGCCGATGATGGTGCAGTCCGTGGGAGTGTCTTCTCGCTTGAAAGGAAAGCTCGCTTCCTTTCCGCGGCACCAGAAGACCAATTCGCCAACCCCGGCGCCGACAGAATCGACAGCTACCAACGGTTTGCCGGAAGGTTGAAGATCCTTATTTAGAGTTTGCACGACGAGGAGCTTACGACCTTCGAGGGAGTCATTCTTAACGGTTGCCACCACCGTGCCGATAACGCGAGCAAGTTGCATCAGAAGTTTCGAGTTTCAAGTTTCGATTTCGAGTTTCAAGTTTCGTGGCCTCGACGAGCGTCAGTCTCCGAACTCGAAACTCGGAACTCGAAACTAACCGTTAAGGATGTCCACAGTGTCAATAATTCCGACAATCGCTGCATCGACCGGCGCGTCTTTCATTCCCTGCGCCAGGCGCGCGCTCGAGCCCGCGACCACCAGCACCCGCTCATGAAAACCGGCGCCGACTGTGTCGACGGCTACCACATAGCCCGTGGTGTCGCTGCCGTCAACGTTAACCGGACGCACGACAAGCAGTTTCTTTCCGAGCAGGCGTTCGTCTTTTTGGGTCGAAACGACGGTGCCGAGAATGCGCGCAATGATCATGCTTAACCGCGCGTCAGACCAATTGGAAGAGCGTCGTCGACACTGCCATGCGGACGCGGGATTACGTGTACGCTCACCAGCTCTCCCACGCGCCGGGCGGCGGCAGCGCCGGCGTCAGTCGCTGCTTTCACAGCCGCCACATCGCCGCGCACAATCGCCGTAACGAATCCGGCGCCGATTTTCTCATAACCCACCAGCGTGACGTTTGCGGCTTTGACCATGGCATCCGCCGCCTCAATCATCGCCACCAGGCCCTTGGTTTCGACCATGCCGAGTGCTTCTTGCATTCAGTTGCTCCTTCTACCTTTTTGTTGGACTAGAATCTATTTCTTCGAGATCAATCCGCCCGAGCGCATATCGCCGACCACGAAAGTGTGTTTGCCCTTCTCGGCAATCTTCGTAATTGTCTCGAGCAGCTGAAAAAACCGAATGTTCTCATCGTCTTTCATCAGCTCGCTGGCGTTCTTGAGCGTTCGCGCAGTAGCAACAGCCGTACGTGCATTCTCTAAGTCGGCTTTGGCGCGAACTTTAGATTCGAGCTGCCGCGCAAACAAATCCTGGATTGCCTTGGGAAACGTGATGTCGCGAAGCATCAAGCGCGTAATCTCGAGTCCGTAGTCTTTCAACTCGCGTTGCAAAGTCTCTGGTACCGTCGCCAGCAACTCGTCGCGCTTTTCGTTCGCCTGTTCACTTGGAATCCGGGCAATCACTTCACGTAGATACACCTGAGTCAAACTATGCAGCAATTGCTCAGCCTCTGCGATGACACTGAAGGCGTTGTGCAAATCAAATCGTTCGATGTACCTGTCGCTATCGCTGATACGGTATTCGATTATGTATGAAAAGCGCAACGCCACTGTGTCGAGCGTCAAGACTTCCTGGTTGATAACTGTCTGCAATCTGTTTGTTAAGGGCAGGGAAATGACAGTGATCTCATTCAGCGGATCAAAAAACCGATAGACGCCCGGTTCCACTTTGGAGTGCAGTCGATTCTTTCGATACACGTAACCGACGTGGTTGGGAGTGATTGAGATTTTACGTATTAGTATTGCCATCTGTAGTTGTTACGCCTCCGAAAGAGGAAGGGCACCAAAGGCGAGGAAAATCAATTGAGTCGCAGCGCAAGCACGGCGACGGTATCCTTGATTTTGCAAATCGCGCTCCGGTTTGCGCTCGAGGCGCAGCCCTTTCCCTTTCTTTGGCTTTGAGTCCGATTCTTAGTCGGTGGCTACCACAGCAAACGGGGAGTCGAACCCCTTGGGCTTGCCTTCCGCAATACCCTGCAACATTCAGGCAAGCCCAGAGTCGTTACAGGTGGCGGTTATCGTCAAACTCAATCTTCTAATCGGACAGCCTGGCTCAACAGGTCTACTAGTTCTTCTCTGGTGAGTAAGATTTTGCCGGATCCGTTTGTGGCAGGTGCGTCCGGATAACTTGCCCGCGCAGGACGATCACCGGTCGCGCATGACATCTGGGTGTCGTGCAGGTAACCACAAGCCTGGCAACGCGCACTTTCACCAAGATAACCGGCGGCTTCCCTCACATTGATCAGTTTCTCAATTGCCTCGGCCGGAAGGTTTTTCGAACCGCCAAGCATGCGCGAGAGTATCGCGATGCGCGCCGTGTGTTCGAGTGTTTCCAATCGATCAAACGCCTGCCAGAGATCCGAGCCATATGCGACCGCGCCATGATTCGCCATCAGCAATGCATTGTGATGTTTGATCAAGGGTCGCATCGCGATGCTGAGCTCATCTGTGGACGGCGTGCCGTATGCGGCAAGCGGTACGCAACCGAGCGTCAGGATCACTTCCGAAAGGATCGGCTGGTCGATCGCAAGTCCGGCCACGGCGAAAGCGGTTCCGTGCGGCGGATGCGCATGACAGACAGCCTTGACGTCGGGACGCTCCTGGTAAATCAGGAGGTGCATCGCCAGTTCGCTGGAGGCTTTTGTCTTGCTGAGCGGATTTCCCGAGCCGTCGGTCACCGCAAGGGAGTCCTCAGTCATGCGGCCCTTGCAGGTCATCGTCGGCGTAGCCACTATGCGGCCGTCGTCAAGACGCACGCTGACATTGCCATCGGAAGACACGACGTAGCTGCGCTCGTATAAGAGACGGCCAATGTTTACTATTTCACGCCGTGCGGTCTGCTCGTCCATTACGAAATCTAATTACAACTCCTGCTCATTGCGTTCCAAAACTTCTTCTGCATGGGTGCCACGCCGGCGATTCGTCACCGCGGCCGCCGGAGGTCGCGCCAGAAAATACGATAACGATTCCAGCGATGTCGTTAGATCAACGGTTTTGACTTTCACGTCCAAACGCATACTGAGCGAAGCCGGGGCAAAGTTGAGAACGGCTTTTATTCCAGCTGACATGATCTGATTGAGGACCCTCTGCGCGACCCGAGCCGGCACCGCGATGACCATCACATCGATCGATTCCTGCTTCACGATCTGCGGCATTTTTCTTACGTCCAGGACTGAAATCTTTTCTTCGCCGACACGCCGTCCTATTTTCTCCTCATCGTTATCGAACAGGGCCACCACGGTAAAATTCGATCGCGAGAAGCCGCGATAGTTTGCCAGCGCCGTTCCCAATCTTCCCGCACCCACGATGGCTACTCGATGCGGCTTGTCCAATCCCAGGATCCGGGTAATATGCTCGCGCAAATCTTCAACGTAATAACCAACTCCGCGAACGCCAAACTCACCAAAATAGCCCAGGTCCTTCCGTATTTGCGCGGAATTCAAATTGAACTGTTCGGCCAACGCTTGTGATGAAATACTTTTGATTCCGGCTTCAGAGAGCGTGTTAAGACAACGAAGATAGACGCTCAAACGGTTTGTAGTTAATTCGGAAATCTTTTCTGACTTCATCTCGAGGGGACTCCGGTGCTTCCAGTATAGACCGAATACTGCAGAACCGGGAGCGGTAGCGACCAGATGCCGTACCCCAATGCTCAGTTAACGCGTTTATGGAATCAAAATAACCTTAGTTGATTGCCGGCATCCGCTCGCGGTTTCTGCATAGTCAACCTTGTCTGGGCCACACAAATCTTTTCTACCATGATCGCGTTGCTCAACAAGCAGCCATCAACTACAATCGCGCCGTTTCAATCCTCGGTATCTAACTAAAACCCAGCGCCAATGATTGCACACTTATCGGGCACTCTTCTTTCCAAACAGGCAACGTCCGTTATACTCGATGTCAATGGCGTCGGATATGAAATTACAATTCCAGTTTCGACTTTTTACGATCTCGAAGAGCCCGGCTCAAACGTACAGCTTCGTATTTACACGCACGTTCGCGAAGACGCGCTGCAGCTTTTCGGTTTCAAAACAGCGCGCGAACGCGAGCTATTTTTGCGGTTAATCTCGGTCAGCGGGATTGGGCCAAAACTGGGAATCACATTGCTTTCGGGCATGGGTGCCGACGAAATCATCGCCTCGATAAGAACCAACAATCTCGCGCGGTTAACGTTAATTCCCGGCGTGGGTCGAAAAACCGCGGAGCGTCTCGTCGTGGAACTACGTGATAAAGTGGCCTCCTTATCATCTCCCGAAATCGAAGACGAACTGGGTGCCAAAACTCCGGCCGGCGCGCCCGTTCTCACCGAGGATTCAATGCGAGCAGATGTTCTTTCCGCGTTGTTGAATCTTGGCTACCAAAGAAGTTCGGCCGAGAAGGCATTGACGTCGGCGGTTGATGAAGGCGGAGAAATTTCGGTTGAGTTGCTTTTGCGACGCAGCCTGCGCAAGCTGGCGAAGGTGTAACGCAAACTGTTAGTTTGCATCTGACTTTGCTTGCTGCGCTGTTCTTAAAGAAGCCACGCAAACCAACAGTTTGCGTTACAGATTATGTCCAGTGAAGAACCCGCACGCGTGCGCGACACGCCACTTAGTGATGATGAACGGCAGTTTGAATCCACCGTTCGTCCCTCCAGTCTCACGGAATATATCGGGCAAGGCCAGGTAAAGGAAAACCTGCGCGTCTACATGAAAGCGGCGCTGCGCCGGAAGGAAGCGCTGGATCATGTGCTACTCACTGGCCCTCCGGGTTTAGGTAAGACTACGCTCGCGCACATCATCGCCAACGAAATGGGGGCCGAGCTTCGTTCCACCGCTGGGCCGGCCATTGAAAAAGCAGGCGATATCGCTGCGCTGCTCACCAATCTTCAGGAAGGCGACGTTCTTTTCATTGATGAGATCCACCGCCTGCTCCCGGCACTGGAAGAAAAGCTCTATCCCGCGATGGAGGATTACCAGCTCGATCTGCTCATCGGCCAGGGTGCCGGCGCTCGTTCCATCAAGCTCGAACTACCTAAGTTTACTCTCGTAGGCGCGACTACTCGTGCGGGGTTGCTGACCGCTCCGCTGCGCGGACGCTTCGGCATCGTTTTCCATTTGGATTTTTACCCGCACAAGGATCTGGAAGTTATCTGCACGCGCTCGGCTGAGATTTTGGGAGTGGAGATCGACGAGGACGGCGCACGCGAAATTGCGCGTCGCTCCCGCGGCACACCTCGCATAGTCAACCGTCTGCTCCGCCGCGTGCGCGATTATGCCGAGGTTGATTACGACGGACGCATCACGCGAGAAGTGGCTAACGATGCGCTCAATCGTATGGAAGTGGATACTTTTGGTCTCGATGAAATGGATCGCAAACTCTTGTTCACCATCATCGAGAAGTTTAACGGCGGACCGGTAGGCCTGGGCACCATTTCTGCCTCGATTCATGAAGAAAAAGATTCAATCGAAGAAATCATCGAACCCTATCTCATCCAGATCGGCTTTCTTGATCGCACGCCCCGCGGGCGCATGGCGACGCGTTTGGCTTACGACCATTTCGGTATTGCCGTTCCCGGTTCACTGAAACCCAGCCTGTTCGATTCCCAATGAAGAATTTGTTAGGGTGTTACTACCTCGCTTGCGGTTGCAACAAGCGCGGGGTTCTGATCGTTAACACAAGAGCCCTTGCCTAAGCGCGGGCTGCCGCCTGGTCCTAAATGAGAAAGCTGTCTTCCTTCTCCCGTCATTCATTCGGTGTTCGCAATCGCGGACCATGGAGATCTATCCTCAGTCACACGCTGCATCAGTTTGACGAAAACGATCTTTTTACTTCGGCGGCGGCCATGAGTTATTTCGGGTTGATGGCCCTGTTTCCGGCACTGTTGCTGATGCTTGCGATCAGTAATCAGGTGACCGCGGCTACCGAACTCCTCACGCGGGCGGTGGATGTTTATCCCGGTTCGGGCAAGTTTCTGCGAGAAACGATCCGTTCGCTTTCATCCGTAAGCGCGGGCGTGATTGTCACCTGTGTAATCGTGGTCTTGTGGGCCGGATCCTGGGTTTTCGCGGTGATCGAACGCGCGCTTAATAGGATTTGGGGGGCGACGTCGCGCACATTCTGGCACGGTCGAGCGCTAACGATCGGCATGATAGGAATCATCGGAGTGTTGCTGGCTTCATCGGTACTGATCACCTCCATAGTTTTGGCGCTGCGTGAAATTGCCGGCAGACTTTCGCCGCGCCAGATGGCGCGTTACCCAATTCTCTTATCGGTGGGCAGCGCTTTCTGGCAAGTCGTCTTTGCAATTCTTAGCTTGCTGGTAACCGTTGTCCTTTTTGTCATCGTCTATCGATTTATGCCCAAGGCGGAAGTGACTTTGCGCGACACGCTGCCGGGCGCAATTCTCGCCGGCATCCTTTGGGAAGTTGCAAAATACGTGTTCGCCTTGAGCGTAAACTATTTTCACTACGATCAGATCTACGGATCAGTAGGAGCGGTGGTGGCAGTCCTAACCTGGAGCTATTTTTCGAGTCTGATTCTTTTGTTTGGCGCGCAACTCACCGCGGTCTTTCACCGCGAGCACCCGCATTTCCCAACACCAGCGAACCCTTAGTCCGTTCTTCCGACCGCTTCATGCATATTTCTGACTTTGACTATGAACTGCCTGAAGAATTGATTGCCCAGCATCCGCTGGACCGTCGTGACGGGTCCCGAATGCTGATCGTGAATCGTGCCGCTCAGAGTTTGACGGCTGCCGAGTTCACTGACTTCCCTCGCTTGATTCGGGCCGGAGATGTAGTCGTTGTTAACAATACCCGCGTCTTCCCAGCGCGGCTCAAAGGTCAACGCGATCCTTCAGGCGGCCGGGTGGAAATATTACTTGTGCGCGAGATGGAGACAGCCATCTGGGAAGCCTTGGTTCGGCCGGCGCACCGGCTGAAAACCGGCGAGCACATCCGCTTTGGTGATTCGGGCTTGCATGGCGAAGTGATCGAGTCGTCTGAAGCAGGCAAGCGACGAATCAGGTTTTCGGGTAATCAATCGATTGAAACACTGCTGTCGATGGTTGGCGAAACTCCTCTGCCGCCATATATCCGGCGTCCGCAAGGGACGACGATTCAGGACGAGGAACGCTACCAAACCGTATTTGCGCGAGCAAAAGGTGCGGTTGCTGCGCCCACGGCCGGACTTCATTTCACCCCCGAGATTATTGAAAACCTGGAGTCGCTAGGAGCAACGGTGGTTGAGGTCACGCTACATGTCGGCTATGGAACATTCGAACCCGTGCGCGTGGGAAACATCGACGAGCATCGCGTCAGCTCTGAGTTTTTTCAGATCACTGATAAAGCCGCAACGGCAATCAATGAAAATCGCGCTCGGGGCGGCCGTGTAATTGCAGTGGGAACGACGACCACGCGCGCGCTCGAATCGGCAACCAACGCGCAAGGAATAATCGAACCTGGCAAACGAGAAACTAATCTGACCATCGTGCCCGGCTACAAATTTCGCGCGGTAAATTGCCTTCTCACAAACTTTCATCTGCCGCGATCTTCCCTGCTCCTGCTGGTCTCAGCCTTCGCAGGACGAGACTTTGCCCTGGCAGCATATCGCCGCGCCGTCGAACAACGTTTTCGTTTTTACAGTTACGGCGATTGCATGTTCGTGATCTAGTGATCAACGAAACGATGATGATAGACTATCGATAACTCCCAGGTCCTGATTGATAGAGATGGCTGTAATCAAAAAAATTCGTTCTCGCTGGTGGTCGCAACCAGTCAATGAGTTTCCGCTGGAACCGGAGCAAATCCTGCCGGTCGCGGTTGGCACTCGTTATGACATTCGGCCGCTTGCCATCGCCCATCTTGATGAGTGCTGGCGACTCGATCAGCGATGCTTCGTTGATGGCGAAGCGTATAGCCGCGAGACCTTTGAGTACCTTCTCACAGCGCCCGAAGCCGTCTCATTTCGCGCTGCCACGGCCGGAGGTACGATGGTCGGATTTGTCATCGGCTTGATAGAACCAGATCACACTGGTCACATCACCACTGTGGGCGTTGCTCCGGACCATCGCCGTCGCCATCTCGCGAAACGTCTCATGGCGGAGGTCGAGAAAGGGTTTAGAGAACGTGACGTGCGGTTGGTGAGGCTGGAGGTCAGATCTCTCAACATTCCGGCCCAAAAGCTTTACGAACGGCTGGGTTATGCAGTCACTCAACGGCTCCCGAAATACTATTCGAATGGCGGTGACGGGTTGCTGATGCTCAAGTCGCTTGAATAGTGATCACTCGCATTCCGACGAAAATCAATCTGGTTCAGACAGAAAAACGATCCACCAGATCACACGAAAGGCACTCGATTTACAGCCTCGATTTCGTGTGGTTTCGTGGATCGTTTATGTTTCTAAGATTGCTAGCTCTTACGAAGCTCCGTGAGGACTTGTTTAGCGACGGCCTTGAGGGTGTCGAAGACACCAGCGCCCGTTGAAGCAATGGCCTCAACCACAGGCTCTTGCCTTCGCATTAATTCGGCGGAGAGGTCCGCAGCCGGAATAACGTTAGGGAGGTCGCGCTTGTTGAGCTGGAGTACGTACGGGATCTTCATCAAATCGTAACCCTGGGCCTTGAGGTTTTCTTCCAGGTTGTAAAGAGACTCTATGTTGGCGTCCATTCGCTCCTCTTGTGAATCAGCCACAAAAACCACGCCATCGACGCCCTTCAAGATCAGTTTGCGAGACGCGTCATAAAACACCTGGCCCGGAACCGTGTAAAGGTGAAAACGCGTCTTGAACCCGCGAACAGTGCCCAGCTCCAGGGGCATGAAGTCGAAGAACAAAGTCCGATCTGTTTCAGTAGCGAGGCTGATAAGCTTGCCTCGGGACTGTGGTGCGGTGGCCTCAAAGATGTGCTGAAGATTCGTCGTCTTACCGCAGAGGCCGGGACCGTAGTAAACGATCTTGCAGTTGATTTCTCTGGAGGCGTAGTTAATGAACGTCATAATGCGCTTACCCGGGTGTAATTAATTGAAGAGGCTATCGATATCTTCGTCAGTGATCTCAGCGAAGGGTGATTCTTCGTTGCTGGTCTGGACTTTGGTGATCTCTTCGATCATATCCAGTATTTGGTGGGAGACCTGGCGGCTGCGAAGCTTCACTAAGCCTAGTGTCGATCGCTCATCGAAGACTACGATTAGCAGCAACCGTCCGATAACTGAAATGTGGATGCTTTCTCGCTCACCTTCGTGAGAGAGGGTGGGAAACTCTTTCTCGCCAATCAGCTGAGCCATGCCACCTGTCGCAGCTACATTGCCGGCAGCCAGCGATGCGAGGCTGGTGGTGTCAAGGTTTCCTACTTCACCTTGCACCGCAATTTCCTGACCATCTTTGTCGACCAGAAAGACCACCCGGGAAACCGAATCCGCGCGGAGTCGGGCGAGCACATCCTTGATCTGATGATACTGGCGCTCTTGGAGGAGTATGGGCGTGTCTGGCATTAATACGGTTCTTTCACGAAAAGTGGAAAGGCAGTGGAAATTGGAGTGGGCTGTAGTTCAGAAGGGCGAATGTTGGTTCAAACCGATGAAGGCAAAGTAGTTTATCAACGGATCGTGGAACCAACCGCAGCTTAGGTATGGGTACCCGAAAGCCGCAAGGCACTGTAACACAGCCAACAATGTGCTTCAAGCGTTTTTCCGTGTTGGTCACGCGCGGGTCAAAACGCTACTCACCGAGGTGATTCCGAAGGTCAAACTCCTCTTTTGCGTTGAATTAGAAGCTAGGCCATGTTACTCTCCGGTCGCTACTTTGCGCGATTTGCATCCACGTTAACTCTTTCTCTCGTAAGTCTTAATATGAGCGCAGCACCTAAAAGTTTGAGGCGATCAACGACACGCGCCACCGCGCGCCGCTCAGCACCCAAAGCCGCGGCGAAGAAGCGTGTCGCCAGCCCAAAGGCGCAGCGCCCCAAGGCCAAACGGGCCGTCGCCAAAAAGACAGTCGCAAAGAAAGTGACAAAGGGTAAGGTAGCACCTAAGAAAAAACTTGCAGCAAAAGTAACCGCCAAATCTAAGTCTGCCGCAGCAACCCGAGTTAAAGTGAAATCTTCGGCTCGGAATGCAGTTGCGAAAAAGCCTTTGGCGGGTCTTAAATTGGCGGGTCTTAAAAAGGCCGCACGAAAAGAGCGTGTTGCTCCAGCGGTCAAAAAGACGCAAAAGCTTGCGGCAGTTCGCGCTCAGCGACCGGCACAAGTCGCACCGACACCACCGCGTCAACCAACGGTTGCAGAATCCGCGGCGCTGAAAGCTTTCGAGCGCGCTCATAAAGAATTCATGCACGGCCGCTTCGGAGAAGCCCGCAATCAGTTTCGAGTGCTCCTGGAGAAATACTCCCAGGTATCGGAAGTCGCAGCTCGGGTACGAACATATCTGGCGGTTTCAGAATCCCGTTTACGGACTGAAACCATGCTGCCGCGCGATGCGGACTCGCTCTACGATCGCGGCGTCATCGAGCTAAACCGTGGCGAGTACGTAGCGGCCCAGGAAATGTTTGAGCGCGCGCTCAAACGTGAACCGGAAGCTGCGCACATCCATTACGGCCTCGCGGCCACGCGAGCGCGTCTCGGCGCCCTTGATCTCGCTTTGCAGTCTCTTCAGCGTGCTATCGATCTGCAGCCGACATTGCGCGTACGCGCTCAGCACGACCACGATCTTACATCCCTCCGCAACGATCCTGATTTTGATAGGCTCGTTTTTCAGCCGCGCCCGTAGTCTCGAAGTAGTTTCCCGTCAGCCTTTTTTCACTCCTAATGACTATCTGGTTTCAATGCCTTCGTCTTTTAGGTATGATTCTGAGCTAAGCGCTTAATCAAGCGCGCTGTTCTGGAGAGCCCGGATTGCACAATTCCTTTGAAGAAAATGGCGGTCTAAATCTGGTTGCGCTGGGCGGCGGCACTGGCCTCTCGACGCTCCTTGCCGGTCTGAAACGGCTGGTGGGAGACCGTCAATCGGAGATTTGGCTTCGGAACCTTTCGGCGATTGTCACGGTTTCAGACGACGGTGGTAGTTCGGGACGCTTGCGCGAAGAGTTGCAGATGCTCCCTCCGGGAGACATACGAAACTGCATGATTGCGCTTTCTGAAGATTCGACCCTGCTCTCACGACTGTTTCGCCATCGCTTTAGCGGGAGCGGTGAACTTGGCGGCCATAGCTTTGGCAATCTCTTCCTGGCTGCGCTCACTGAAGTCACTGGGGATTTCACTGAAGCAGTAAAGCTGTCCTCCGAGGTATTAGCGAGCAAGGGCCACATCTTTCCCGCCACAATCAGCGACGTGCGGTTGGTAGCCGAACTCGAGGACGGCACTGAAGTTCGCGGGGAGACCCATATTACGGCGTCGCGTGCCGCCATTCGACGCCTGCGGCTTGAGCCTGAACAGTGTTTGCCATTACCTGAAGCCCTGCGAACCATCAGATCTGCGGACGTAATTACAGTTGGTCCAGGATCGCTCTACACCAGCATCCTGCCGAATCTCCTGGTGGCAAAAGTTTCCCGCGCGATCGGCGAAAGCCCCGCCACCAAGATCTTCATTTGCAACCTGATGACTCAGCCCGGCGAAACTGACAACTACTCAGCCCGGCAACACCTGGAAACTGTTAAGCGCTATGCCCCGGAGATCCATTTCGACTTTGTCGTCGTCAATGATAAACGGATTACTCCGGAACAAGTGGAGCGCTATGCGCTTGAGGGTGCCTATCAGATTGGAATCGATGATGACCTGCTCGAATCCATCGCAGACTTGCTCGATCGATCAACTCGTGTCATTCGTGCCAACCTCCTCGAAGACGGAGAAAAAGTGAGGCACGACTCAAGGCTGCTCGCCAGCATCGTAATTGAGTGCAGGCGTCAGGCCTGCGCGGCATCGGTCGTCCCCGCATAACAATGGAGCCCATCGAACAAATGGAGACGGCTCCGCCACCCAATCAGACTAATCAATCCCTTGAGGTTCTGGTTCTCGCCGCCGGTCTGGGCACGAGGATGAAATCAGGCAAGGCCAAGGTGCTGCACGAGCTTGGTGGCTCGCCCCTGATCGCTTACGTCTGTCGTGCTGCCCAGGCGCTTACGCCCCAACACATCTACGTCGTCGTCGGGCACCAGGCGGAAGAGGTCGAGAAGGCCGTCAACCACGAGGCCGGCGAGCTCGCTCAGTTTGTGACGCAAACCGAACAACGCGGTACCGGCGACGCTGTCATGTCGGCCCAAAAGCATCTGGCAGATACAGATTCTCTGGTGCTCATTCTCTCGGGCGATGTTCCGATGATTCGTGCTGAAACTTTGCAGGGCTTCATCGATCACCACCATGCGAGCGGCGCAACTTGTTCAATACTCAGTGTGCGACTGGAAAACCCGACAGGATATGGACGAATTATCCGCGATGGGAATGAAGAATTCGTCAAGATTGTGGAGCAAAAGGACGCCACGCTGGACGAACGCAAGGTCAAAGAGATCAATTCAGGAATTTACTGCTTCGCTGCCAGGGGATTATTTGGCGCACTCGAGCGAGTCACACCTTCCAACAACCAGGGTGAGTTCTATTTGACGGATGCACCGGAAGTGATGCTCGCAGACGGCGAAAGTGTAAGCGTTTATCTTCACGCCGATGCTCGCGAAGTCTCTGGCATCAACACCAGGGCCGAACTTGCCGAGTTTGAAAACTTGATGCGCCGGGCCACCATCCGCCGGCTGATGGTGGACTCGGGTGTCACATTTATTGATCCTGCGCACGCTTATATCAGCGCGCAAGCTACCGTCGGGCGCGACTGCGTGATCTATCCCGGGGTTTCGATAGAAGGAGAATCGACCATCGGCGAGAACTGCGAAATTCGATCCGGCACTCGAATTACAAATTCACGACTCGGAGATAATGTGATCGTCAAGGATCACTCGGTGATAGTCGATTCGGTAGTTGAGTCAGGATGTTCAATCGGCCCATTTGCACACCTGCGTATGAATAGTTTGGTCGAGGAGGCAGCGGCAGTCGGGAATTTCGTGGAAATGAAAAAGTCGCGACTGGGTCGCGGTTCGAAGTCGATGCACCTGACCTATCTTGGTGATGCGACCATCGGAGCGCGTACAAATATTGGCGCCGGAACCATCACATGCAACTACGACGGCAAGAACAAACACGAAACCATTATTGAAGATGGAGTGAAGATTGGTTCAGATACGATGCTGGTGGCGCCGGTCACGGTCGGTAAAGGTTCGGTAACCGCCGCCGGCTCGGTAGTTACAAAAGACGTCCCACCGGACACCCTCGTCGCCGGCGTCCCGGCCGTCGTTAAGAAGAAACTAAAGAATAGTAATGAGTGATGAGTACTGAGCAAACCTTGCTCAACTCCCGAACTCAGCACTCATCATTCAGCACTCATCACTAAGGGTAAAAAACTTATGTGTGGAATTGTTGGTTACGTCGGAAACAAGCAGGTTGTGCCGTTAATCATTGACGGACTCCGCAAGCTCGAGTATCGCGGTTACGACTCCGCCGGGATCGCCGTGGTTAATGAAAGCCACGAGCTCGAGATACGCCGTGCCGAAGGGAAACTACGAAACCTCGAGGAAGTAATTCGCTTAACTCCACTCGATGGTACTTACGGAATCGGTCATACGCGCTGGGCCACTCACGGACGCCCCACCGAAGAAAACGCGCATCCCCACCGCGATTGTTCCGGTCGCATCGTTGTAGTTCATAACGGAATCATTGAAAACTATCTCCAACTCAAAGATCGCCTGCGCAACACGGACCATCAGTTTGTTACGGAAACCGACACCGAAATCATTGCCCATCTAATTGAGGAGTATTTGAAAGAGGACCACAACTTCGAAAAAGCCGTCCGGCGAGCCATGCTCGATCTTAAAGGCATCTTCGCGCTGGCCATTATTAATTCAGATGAGCAGGACACAATCATCGCGGTCAGGCAGGGTCCGCCGGTCGTGATCGGTTTAGGGGACCGCGAATTCTTCGTCGCTTCCGACATCCCGCCGATTCTCCAACATACGCGCGACGTCTTCTTTCTCGGCGACGGTGAGATGGCGGTGATCAATCGCGATGCCGTGCGCGTAACCGACTTCGAAGCAAACTCCGTCCAGCCTGCGATTCAGCGAATCACCTGGGATCCGATCATGGCGGAAAAGGGCGGCTTCAAGCACTTCATGCTGAAGGAGATTTACGAGCAGCCGCGCAGCGTTCGCGACACGGTTCAGGGACGCATCTCGCTCGACACCGGCCGCGTATTTCTGGACGAGATGAAAAACATCACGGAAGCCGACTTCAAGCGGTTTACCTCGATCAAGATCGCAGCTTGCGGCACGTCGTGGCATGCGGGCTTGGCCGGCAAATACATGATTGAACAGCTCGCGCGGATTCAGGTCGATGTGGACTATGCTTCCGAGTTCCGCTATCGGGAACCGGTGATGGACGAAAACACTCTGCTGTTAGTCATTTCGCAATCTGGTGAAACCGCCGACACGATTGCCGCGCTTCGCGAAGCCAGCAAACTCGGAGCCAGGGTCCTGGCCATCTGTAACGTTCAGGGTTCGATGATTGTGCGCGAAGCAGACGGAACAATTCTGACCCACGCCGGCCCTGAAATTGGTGTAGCTTCCACCAAAGCCTTCACCTGTCAAATGATTGCGCTCTATCTGCTCGGCCTCTATCTGGGCGAACTGCGCGGAACGCTTTCGGCAGATGAGGCAATGCACCACGCTCAACAACTTGCCGAGCTGCCAGTCAAACTTGAACACCTCCTGAGCGATTCCGACAACATCGAGGAGCTTTCCAAGGAGTTCTTCCGCGTAACAGACTTCTTGTATCTCGGGCGCGGCATAAACTTCCCCGTCGCCCTCGAAGGCGCCTTAAAGCTAAAAGAGATTTCGTATATTCACGCGGAAGGTTACCCGGCGGGGGAAATGAAGCATGGGCCGAACGCGTTAATCGACGAACGCCTGCCGGTGCTTTTCATAAATACTCGCGAGGATGGCAACCGCTTGTCTGAGTTGCGTTATGAGAAAACGCATTCAAACATTGTCGAGGTCAAAGCTCGCGAGGGGATTGTGATTTCAGTTCTGACTGAGGGCGATTCGATGTCGTCAACGATGTCCGATTATGTGATTAGTATTCCGCCTTCAAGCGATCTGCTTTCTCCAATACTTTCTATCATTCCGCTTCAACTGCTTGCATATCACATTGCTGTTCGGCGCGGCTGCGACGTCGATCAGCCTCGCAACCTGGCAAAGTCAGTAACGGTCGAGTAACTTTCGGGTCCATCCTTAACGCTCACTCATAATTAGGTCAGCGCCTTTCTCGGCGATCATGATGGTCGGCGCGTTCGTGTTACCGCCGACGATGACCGGCATGGCAGAGGCGTCTACGACACGCAGGTTCTCCACGCCGCGCACACGCAAACGCGCGTCCACGACCGCCGTCTCGTCCGCTCCCATCTTGCAAGTGCCGACCGGATGATAGAGCGTCTCCGCGGTGTTGCGGACGAACTCTGTAAGCGCTTCGTCGCTCTGCGCATCGGCGCCGGGGAAGCGCTCGTCGCCGCGGTACGCGTCGAAGGCTTTCGCGCGCGCCATGCGCCGGGCGAGTTTAACGCCCGCGACGAGAGTCCGGAGGTCGGCTTCGGCCTCGAAGTAGTTCGGCTGAATGAGGGGCGGTTCCAGCGGGTCGCTTGAGCGCAAGCAGATGCTCCCGCGGCTCTTCGGGCGGATGAGGACGGGGCCAATGGAGAATCCGTGCCCTTCGGGTTGGACGAAGCCGTGCTCGATGTAGTAGGTGGGACCGAAGTGAAATTGCAAGTCGGGCGCAGGCAAGGCGTTGTCGGTCTTGACGAAGGCCGCGCCTTCGGCGACGTTCGAAGTCAGCGGACCTTTCCTGAACAGGAGGTACTTCAGGATGTTCCGCTTCGACTCGGCGGCGGCCAGCGAGATGGGGCGCAGGCACTCATAAGCGACCGCGACGAAAAGGTGGTCCTGCAAGTTGTGTCCGACGCCGGGCAGGTCTGCGACGACGGGGATTCCGAGCGCGCGCAAGTGATCGGCCGGGCCGACGCCGGAGAGAATCAGGAGTTGCGGCGAGTTGATCGCGCCGCCGCTCAGGATTACTTCCCCGCGCGCGCGGGCCTGTTCCTTCCGCCCGTCGCGTATGAATTCGACGCCCACGGCCCGCGCGCTTTCAATCAGCACGCGCGTAACGTGCGCGTGGGTGAAGACGCTGAGGTTCGGGCGGCGGAGCGCGGGCTTGAGGTAGGCGGCGGCGGCGCTGTGGCGCTTGCCGCGTCTTTGCGTGACCTGGCAGAGCCCGACACCCTCCTGCTCCGCGCCGTTAAAATCTTCGTTGATTGGGAGTCCGGTCTCGGTTCCGGCGGTGACGAAGGCACGCGTTAGTGGACTGACGGAGCGGAGGTCTGAGACACACAGCGGGCCGTTCGCCCCGTGGTAAGCGGACGCTCCGCGCTCCTGGTTCTCCGCCTTCCTGAAGTAGGGCAGCACATCGTCGTAGCCCCAGCCCTCCAGCCCGAACGCTCGCCATTCGTCGTAGTCGCTACGGTGCCCACGCATGTAGACCATCGCATTCATCGAACTCGACCCGCCGAGCATCTTGCCGCGCGGCCAATAGAGCCGGCGGTTGTTCATCTGCGGCTGCTCTTCGGTGTGATACGCCCAGTCGAGTGGCGTTTTGAAGAGCTTGCCGAAGGCGACGGGGACGTGAATCTCCTGCTTGCGGTCGGGGCCGCCGGCTTCGAGCAGGAGGACGTGCGCGTCCGCGTTTTCAGTCAAACGGTTGGCGAGCACGCAACCGGCCGACCCGGCGCCGACGATGATGTAGTCGAATGTCATGTTGTCGCTGAACTTTTGGTACATGCCATCAACAGTGGCAGTCAATTGCGACGATGAGATGATCCCGATAGCGATCCATTATCTCTCCAGCCTCTGTGGCCCAACGCTCGCGATCCTTTTGCTCACAATCAAACCATTCGCCGTCAGGGGTCACGATTGCGTAGGGAACCAGGTCTCGTGAAACTTCTGATGCGCGACGAATGTTGTCGGCAGGTTTAACGACGTCCAGGCCATATCTTTCCTGAAAGCGCGCTGGAGTTAAGTTGTACATGGGTTCAGCTCCGTACAGCTGTCCATCGTATCGACCACCAATAGTGAACCCATCGCATTTGGATTTTGAATTTCGGTAACCGAGATCGCTGACGAAATACGGCCAGAGCAATTCGTCAGCCCTGCCCTCGACATCGGACGCCTCGGGCTCCACCAACACAAAGGTGAGGAAGTGGCTCATTACTTTGGTGTCTGTGGCCGGGCGCGCAGTTTCTCCTGTTGCAGCAATTTCTTCTTTCGCTCCAGCCCCCAGCGATAGCCCCCAAGGCTCTTGTCTTCGCGAATGACGCGGTGACAGGGAATAACCAGCGCCACCGGATTCGTCGCGCAGGCGCGCGCAACAGCACGCACGGCTTTCTCATGACCAATGGCTCGAGCCACTTCGCTGTAGGAAAACGTTTGCCCCTGTGGAATTGCACGAAGCTGTTCCCAAACCTGGCGCTGAAATGCCGTAGCCTGAATATCGAGTGGAAGGTCTATATGGGGCGCCTTCCCGTCCAGATGATTAACTACGGCGCGAATTGCCTGGTGCAAACTCTTCTCATCTAGCTGAAACTGCGCTGCCGGAAATTCCCGCTTGAGGTCAGCTTCCAATTCAGACTCCGAGTCACCGAGTTTTACAGAACAAACCCCTTTGTCTGTGGCGGCAACCAGCAGACTTCCAAGCGAGCAATCGACAATCGCATAATTAATCCTCGCGCCGCGACCGCCCCTGCCATAAGTTGCCGGTGTCATACCGAGTTGCGCCGCCGCCTGCTCATATAAACGGCTGCTTGATCCGAAGCCGGCGTCATACATCGCCGTGGTAATTGATTTGCCCGCCTGCGCGCCGCCTTTGAACCGGTTAACACGCGAGCTTTCGGCATACTGACGCGGCGTGACTCCCATCACTTTCTTGAAGGTCCGCTGCAAGTGAAAAGCGCTGACCCCTGTTTCCGCGCTCAACGCCGCAAGGGTCGTCGTCTCACCATCTGCGTCGTCAAGCAAAGTACACACGCGTTTCACGAGGTCCACTTGCGGATCTTTGACGGAGAGACTGCGTGGATGGCAACGCAGGCAAGCGCGGAAACCAGCTTGCTCGGCCGCCTCCGGCAACGAAAAAAACGACACGCGTTCACGCTTTGGACGACGCGAAGGACATGATGGACGGCAGTAGATTTTTGTAGAACTGACAGCGAATACAAACTCCCCATCGCTGTGAGTGTCTTTCGATAGCACCGCCTGCCACTTCGCTTCATTCTCGTCCGGCAAAAGATTGAGTTGTTCCTTCATTACTGCGCTCATCATAGCACCTCCCCAAATTTTGGATCGTCGTCAACTGCGAGCGATGTTAGCGAGTTTGCGGCGGCTCTTCTATCCGATTCTTGCTTTCAAATCGGGTCCGCAGATTTCGCAGATTACACCGATTAGAAAACACAAAGTCGGGGCGGCCTTCGGGATGAAAGAATCTGCGTAATCTACGGATAGAGTCTCTTTTTTAGTCGCTCGTTTTGCGCACATTCATTCGTGTGGTTAAATGAATTCTTAATCGCGACACAATTTCAATGACTGATTTCCTTACGTCACTAAACGAAGAACAACGCCAGGCAGTTAATAATACCGAGGGTCCCGCTTTAATCCTCGCGGGCGCCGGCTCCGGCAAAACGCGAGTGATCGCCCATCGCATCGCCTTCCTCATCGCCGAAAAGGGCGTCATGCCATGGAACATTCTGGCAGTCACCTTCACCAACAAAGCTTCGCAGGAAATGAAGTTGCGAGTGCAGAAGCTTCTGCGCGATGAGCAACTCTCGAGCTGGCCAACAGTCTCGACTTTCCACAGTCTCTGCGTGCGCATCCTGCGTCAGGACATTGAAAAGCTCAACGATAAATACACGCGCACGTTTACCATCTACGACCAGGACGACTCGCTCAAGCTGATCAAAAATTGCATCAAGGATTTGGGTTTCGATGAGAAGTATCTTGGTCTTCGCGCGACGCAAAGCGCTATCAGTTCGGCCAAGAACCGTGGCGAAGATGTGGACGCGTTTGCCGCGCGCGCTGAATACGTAGACGAGAAGCGCGCCGCCCAGGCCCGCGTCTATGCCTCGTATGAAGAACGCCTGCATGCGAACAACGCGCTCGACTTCGATGATCTGATGATCAAGACGGTGCGACTGCTACGCGAAGTTCCCGAAGTGCGCGAGAAGTACAACAACAAGTTTCGCTACATTCTGGTCGACGAGTATCAGGACACAAATTCGCTTCAGTTTTCTCTGATCAGTTTGTTGACTGAGAAACAACAGAACATTTGCGTGGTGGGCGACGAAGACCAGTCGATCTACAAATGGCGCGGCGCAGATATCACCAACATCCTCAACTTCGAGAAACATTTTCCCAACACGAAAACTATTCGACTCGAACAGAACTATCGCTCGACCCAAACAATTCTCGACGTTGCCGGCGGAGTCGTAAAACACAACATCGAGCGAAAGGGTAAGAACCTCTGGACCTCAAATCCCAAAGGTGATCGGGTCCGCTACTACCAGGCGTTTGACGCGGAATCGGAAGCGCGCTTCGTGGCCGGGAAAATTCTCGAGCACCGCCGTGATGAATACGACCTGCGCGCCGCAGTTTTGTATCGCACAAATTCTCAGTCGCGCGTTTTTGAGGAAGCGATGCGACGGTCGGGTCTCGCTTACAACATCGTCGGCGGTTTTTCGTTTTATGAGCGCATGGAAGTGCGCGACATAATCGCCTATTTGAAGCTCGCGTTGAATCCAGACGATTCAATTGCGTTGCAACGTGTCATCAACAGTCCACCGCGTGGCATCGGCAAACAAACTCTGGAAGAACTGGATCGCCGCGCACGCGATTACGATCTGCCGCTCTGGGAAACGATCAGACTGGTAATCGATCGTCCCGATAGTCTCAGCCTGCGCGCCGTTTCCGCGCTCCGGAGTTTCCGCCGCCTCATCCTCCGCCTTGGGGAAATGGCGGGCTATGTCCAAAGTCCAATGTCCAACGTCCAAAGTCAAAACGAAGACGGAGCTTATATTGAGACAACTAACGACGCTGCGGTCGCCGGTCCACCGTCGTCCGTCAGCTTTGTCTCCGACATCGTCAAAGCCGCCATTCTTGATACCGGCTATGAAAACGCTCTCAAGTCTGAGAAGACCGACGAAGCCGATGCGCGACTGGAAAATCTGCAGGAGCTTGTCAACGCCGCAGTTGACTATGACGAACTCGGCGTTGAAGGTTTACGAGACTTCATAGACCACTCCGCCCTCGTCTCTGATACCGATCAATACAAGGGCGATGCTCCAGTTACATTAATGACCGCGCATTCCGCGAAAGGACTCGAGTTCCCTCTCGTATTTATCGTAGGTCTCGAAGACGGATTGTTTCCCCATTCGCGGTCCGCCACCGACCCGGCCGAACTCGAAGAGGAGCGTCGACTCTGCTACGTAGCCATGACCCGCGCGGAAAGATTTCTCTACGTCACGCATGCGATGAAGCGTCGCGTGTATGGCGAAGAGTTGACGTCGGAACCTTCGCAGTTTCTCAACGAGATGCCGTTAGATTTGATCGAAGATCTTTCGCGTGGAAATTCATGGTTGTCCTTCGCGCGAGGCTCATCGGCGATTGAATATGAACATGGCGAGTATCGCCGAGGTCAAGCGGCATCTGCCAGGACCGGGACCGGTACCGACCGGGGTAGTAGCCCGACCGTCAGGGAGGGCTCAATCAGCGCGCGCAAGGACAAAACGAACTACACCGGCAAGACGTACAACAGCGCCGACTCTATAGCCGAGTTTTTCAAGCAACGCTCCGCGCAACTCGGCAACACCAGCGGCAGCTTCCCGAGACCAGACAAAGTCCAAAGTCCAAAGTCTAAAGTCCAAAGTTCAACAGCCAACTCGGAGCTCGGAACTCGAAACTCGAAACTCGAAACTTCCCCGTCGGACTTTGTCCCCGGCTCCTACGTCATGCACGCGAAGTATGGTCGTGGCCTCGTGCTGCGTCGCGAAGGCGTGGGCGACTCAATGAAGCTGACAGTCACCTTTCCTGGTTATGGCCAAAAGAAACTCGTGCAGAAGTACGCCGGTTTGGAGAAAGCATGAGAGTCATGAGTGAAGAGTACTGAGTAATGAGGCACAGCCGTTTCCTCTCATCAGTCATCACTCACCACTTTGCTCGGCCATCCCAAATCGTCTCAGTCGCGAATCATATCGTTACGCTTTGCCCTTAAACTCAGGCCCACCAGTCCCAAATGCCACTGGAATAGAAGTTGCCAAAAGAGTCTGCTACTCCTCCCCGGGCCGGCAATCGATCAGAAAGGGACTATCAATGAAAGTAAACTATAGAAGCATCGCAACTTCGTCAGCCTTGGGGCTTGCCTTAATGATTGGCGCCGCAGACGTGACGAACGCGCAGGGTCGCCGCGGTCGCGGGGAGCGGGGCCAGGAATCAAACCAAACCAACCAAGGTAGCCAGGAACAGCGCGACGCACGCCAGGCCGAACGCGAATCACGGCGCGCCGCTCGCCCGCAGCAAAATCAGGAACAGCAGCAAGCTCAGGATGCACAGCGGGCCCAGCGCGAAGCTGCTCGTCAAGCTCAACAGCAACAGGCCGCCGCCGCACGTGCCGAGCAACAGCGCCAACGAGAAGCACAGCGCGCACCGCGGGTCGAAACATTGCCCTCGGGCGAAGTTCGCATGCAGATCCCGCGCGAGCAGAACAATCGAAGGGCCAATCAGGCCAACCAAAATCGTCAGGGCCGAGACAGTCAGCGTGGGGAACAGAACCGGCAACGCGTGGAGCAGAATCAGGACGAGCAACGGCGACGGCTGGAAGAAAACCAGCGCCGCGTGCAGCAGCAACAGGAACAACAGCGCCTCGAACAGGAACGCCGGAGTCAGCAGTCCGGCCGCGACTGGGGTTCCGGCCGTTCAAACAATGGCTCCAATAACCGAGGCGATAACCGAGATCGAAACTGGGGTTCAAATAACAATCAGCGCGATTGGCGTTCACATCAGGATCGCCGCGCCAGCCAGTATCGGCAGGAAATACAGCGGCGCCAGAGTTGGGCCCACCAGCGACAACGCATTCTCGAGCAGCAGCGCCGCCTGGCGCAGTTGCGTTACCAGCAACGGTACCTGGAACAGATCAGACGCGACCAACTGCGACTGCAAAGCTGGCGTTACAACGACTACGGTCCCTACAACTATCGCTATTCCCGTGGCGGCAGTTACTACGAAACGAATCGTTACGGCGCGCAGATGTTGCAGCAAGCCGTCAACCGAGGCTATGAAGAAGGCTACCGCGCGGGCCAGGCCGACCGACAGGATGGCTGGGGCTTCAGTCCTCAGGATGCGATCGGTTATGAAGACGCGAGCTACGGCTACGACGGTTACTACGTAGACATGGGCGAGTATCAGCACTACTTCCGCGAAGGTTTCCGCCGCGGTTACGAGGACGGCTACCACAGCCGCTCGCAGTATGGTCGATACTCAAACGGCACCGCGAGCATACTCGGCACGATTCTGGGAGCAATCCTGAATCTGCAGCAGATGGATTAGAGCGACACTCGCATCACGTAAAGAGAAGCGTCCAGTTCCGACTCGTTCGAGACTGGACGCTTTTTTTTCGTGTTTGTCTTTGAATCCCTCCCGCTCCGCGGGGCGACGATGATGTCTTTTCATCCCCTTCCCTGGGAAGGAACGAGGGGTAGCGTTTATTTCTTCCATCCCCTTCCCTTTGGGAAGGGGAACGAGGGGAAGGGTGTTAGCCGAGGGTAAGTCCCTCTCCCCTTCCCTCTCCCAAGGGGAGAGGGTGATCTCAGAGCGGAAGGGTTTATTTCTTTCATCCCCTTCCCTTTGGGAAGCGGAACGAGGGGAAGGGTTTACTAGTCTTCCAACATCTTCACCGAAAACACCTTCTCGCCCCCCAGCGACGTGAAAAATCCGTAAGCAACCAGCAGGCAGCAGATGACTAGACCGATCGTGAAGTCGGTTGCATACCACGCGGTAAGTTCAGCGGTCACGGGGTAGAACACGCCGAGATGGGAAACGAAGATCGCAGAAATCAGTGCCAGCAGTCCAAAACGTTTGAGCGTGAAGACTACCAGGAAAGCTGACAGAGCTGTGAACGGTATCATCGTCAGGCTCACCTGCGATATCAACGTAGTGAGCACTGCCAGGAGCAACCAAAGCAACAGTAGGGCAAGCCGCTCGCGACGCAAAACGAGCATAAATAAGAGCAACAGAAACAATGCGATGAACCCTTGAAAGAGCCCGGCTGAAAGCTGGCTGGCAAACCGCAGAAAAAACTGATGTCCGCCGATTTCGAAGCTGCCGGGATTAATAAATAAATTCGACGCCTGTCCCAGCAATCGCGGGCCAACATGCGCAAGTTGCTGGACGACAACAATTCCGGCCCCAATGACTGCCCCAAACAGGATGTCGCGGCCTACGAGTGGATCACGAAAGTCCCCAGCCAGCAGCCGGCTCCAGGAAATAATCCACCCCGGCCACCGCCGGCGCACAAACGGCTCCAAGGCAACATAGAGCAGCCAAAGAAAAACCGCACTGAAGAGGGACGTTGCCAAATTGAGAAGCAGCAACTGCAACTCACGCGGCGGCAATCCATTGTGGTGCTCAGCGAAAAGCCAAACCAGCATGCTCACCGCGAAGTAAACCAGCGCCACGCGAGTTGCTCCTCGGCGGTCACCTCGCCCCAGCCGCAGATTTCTACGCGCCACCACCAGGCTCCCCAGCAAGGTAGTGAGAACAATTGCAATCAGGATGAAAATCATCGCGCGTTGGCTGCCGCGCTCCGGCGGTAGCTCTTGCCGTAGCGGCTGGTCCCAGGGGTAGATGGTTTCAAAATAGACCAGCTTGCCGCGAAACGCCGCTGCCTCAACTCGAGTTTTGAATTCAGGATGCGCTGGGTCAGCACCTTCCCAGGCGGCGCGTGCGTCATACGCATGCAATGGGACGGAAGTGGAAGGCACTGACTGGAAACCTGCTATATCCAGGTCCGCCTCGCGAAAAACCAGCGACCAGTCCGGCGGAGCAGGAGGACCGCCTTTCGGATCAGGTGGAGGCTCTCGTTGCGGCGGCACGCCTACGAACCAATGCAGGCCCCCTTTCATATCGAGATAAACACTTGCCATCCCCGAAACGTCCATCGCCGGCGTGTCAACCTCGATGGTTTCATAGGTTGTGAAGTAACGCGGACTCTGCCGGTACCAGAAGCGATATGGACCGGGTCCTTCGGTGCGCATCTTCTCCCAGCGCCTCGGCGACTGATCACGTTCGGCAAGGTAGTTGAGATAGTCGTCCTTAAGAATGACTCCATCAGCACTATCGAGCGGCGGCTCTGGATAACCCAGTTTTCTGATCACATCTCGGGCGCGCGCCCGCAAAACTTCTGGCGATTCGTCTAACGGCGCCTGTCGATAGACTGCGGTGTACTTAGTGAACCAGATACCCAACGCCAGCAACACCAGGAACGATACCAACAGCGCACCGGCAACCGCCGGGCGCAGAATTCCCTGCTTCGGCGCAGCCGCCACCATCTCCGGCGAAGGTGTTTCCCCCGCAGCGAGCGCCGCGGCGATAGGATCGCCACCCGGAAGCGCAGCCGCAACCTGCAATGCAGATGATGGACGATCAGCGGGATCAGTTTGAATACAACGATCGATTACCTTCTCTACCAGCGGATCGAGATCTCTGACGAGGGAGCCGGCGCTGGTTGGCAGCATATTGCTGCGTCGCAGTTTGAGCAGCTCTCCGAGCGTCGGCGCATCGAATGCTTTCCTGCTGGTGAAGAGCTCGTAGAGCAGCAAGCCCAGCGAATAAATGTCCGTCCTGACCGTCTGCTCTTTCCCCTCGAGCTGTTCTGGGGCCATATAAGCGGGCGTGCCGGCAGCGAGTTCATTATCGGCAAACTCTTCACTCAATCCCGCGAGACCGAAATCGAGTATGCGTGCGTTGCCGTCGCCGTCGATCATCACGTTTGCCGGCTTCAGGTCGCGATGCAACACACCGGCGTCGTGCGCGGCGGCGAGCCCCGCACAAATCTGGCGAGATAGTTGAATTGCCTTGTCAGCGGGGAGGCGGCCAATGCGCCTGAGCAGCGAAGAGAGCTCCTCGCCCTTGATGTATTCCATCGAAAGGAAGTGGCGTCCGTCTACTTCGCCGATGTCATAAACGCGGCAGACGTTTTTATGACTGACCTGGCGCGCCACGCGCACCTCGCGATGAAACCGAGCGAGCGCGGCGCCATCAGTGGTGAGATGCTCCGGCAAAAACTTCAACGCCACCGCCTGGCCCAACTTCAAATCGTCGGCGCGATACACCTCCCCCATCCCGCCCTTGCCGAGCAGGCCAACGATGCGATACCGCTCGGCGAGTATTTCGCCGGGAACAAAACGGGCGTTGTCGATTGAGTCGTATGAAGTGGAATTTCGTGCCGAGTGCTCTCGCGAGGTTTTCTTCGTTGAACCAGCGCCTTTGTCAGATTCGATCATCCGAGTCGGCGCATCCGCCGAGTTAGGAGAGTTATCCGGGTCTTCGTGCGATGAATCCTTCGACATTGGCCGCGGATTCTAGCATCACCCCTGAGTGGAACGCACAGAATAATGAAGGACTGGATAACTTGCTTTTCGCGGGACTGAGTTCGCGGATAGATCCATCTCCCATGGGAGTGGTTGGGTTGTTTCATCCCCTTCCCTTTGAGAAGGGAGACAGGGGAAGGGTTTTTACATCCCCTTCCCTTTGGGAAGGGGAACGAGGGAAGGGTCTTTCATCCCCTTCCCTTTGGGAAGGGAGACAGGGGAAGAGTTTTTCATCCCCTTCCCTTTGGGAAGGGGAACGAGGGGAAGGGTCTTAGCCGAGCGTAAGTCCCTCTCCCCTTCCCTCTCCCAAAGGGAGAGGGAGATCAGTACAATCTCACCAGTGAAGAAACTAAGGCACTATCGAGGCGGATATCAGTTCGCGGGTTCAGCCGAACTGGCTCGCGATCTACGAACGAGACAAACCAACGCGGAAGCACTTCTATGGGAACTGCTGCGCAATAGACAGCTGCTCGGTTTCAAATTCAGGCGGCAACATCAATTCGGAGATTACATCGCCGATTTTTACTGTCATGAGGCGTCCCTCGTTATTGAATGCGATGGCTCAGCTCACGACCAAAACGAGCAGTGGCATCACGATCAAAGCCGTGACGCCTATATGATCTCCAGTGGGTTGCGTGTATTGCGCTTTACCAATGAACAGGTTCTTGATAATTCAGAAATGGTCCTATCAGAGATTTCCAAATACCTACCGGCTAAGTAATCTCCGAATTCTTTTTCATCCCCTTCCCTTTGTGAAGGGGAACGAGGGGAAGGGTTTTACTGTTTCGAGTGTTGGCCTTTGAATACCGGCTGTCCGCCCAGCGAAGTGTAGAACGCGAAAACCACCACTGCTCCAGCGACGACAAGGGCGAAGATAGTTGAAGAGGCGTACCAGATGGAAAAATCCATCGTCATCGGATAGGCGCTGAAGAGCGTGGTGAAGAAGAGTGTCGCGGTGAGAGTTAGCAAGCCAAAACGCGTGGCCGCGAGGATCAGCAGCGCCGAATACACAGGCGCGTAAATCAAACTAAACTTCAAAGGCCGGGCGCTCAGACCAGAAACAATGGTGAACAGAAGCCAGGCTGCCCCCAACGCGAGCCAGTCCCGGCGACGAAAGATCATGTGTAGCAAGAGCAGCAGGAACATACAGGTGACGGAAAGGAAAACGATCAAGGTGATCCCGGTGAAGAACAGTTCTCCTACGGACTCGCGTAATCCCAGCAATGTATGAAGCGTGACTGGCCTCGGCGCTCGCAGATGTCCAAACCATCCCGGCGTCAAGATCCACAGATTGTTGACGACCATAATCGTCATTCCTAACGCCGCACCTATAAGAATGTCTCTCCCAATGAGTGGATCTCGGAAGTCGCCGGCAAGCAGGCGGCTCCAGGAAACCATCCGATGCGGCCACCAGCGTCGCACGTATGGCTCAAGTGCGAGGTAGAAAAGCCAGAGAAGTACGGTAGGCAGAAGAGCAAACTGGATCCCCAGTTGGAGAAGGTTCAGTTCGTCTTCGGCTCCGAGATGCCGCGCGCGAAAAGCCCAGGCAATCATCAGCGCGACAAAAATATATACCGCCAGCCTCGCGCCGCCTCTGCGATCACCCGAACCGTCACGCAGATTTCTTCTGCCCAGCAATACTCCAATGATGAAGAAGGCTAACGTGATCGCGAGGAGCGCTAAAACAATCAGCTTTCCCAGTGAAGAGTCGGATTGTGGTTGGCGCAATTGTCCGCGCCAATTCCACGGCCCAATGATCTTAAAGAGGACGGGTTTGCCGGCGTAAGACGCGGCCTCGATCCTAATTGGGATTGGGAGTTCATTCGATAGCTTGCCTTCCCACGCGGCTCTGGCGTCGCTATAAACAGGCGGCACCCACTCTGATGGCTTTGAAGTAAAGTCTTCCTGTTTGAAGCCGGCTTCTTCAAACAAGACAGACCAATTCGGAGTAGTGGTTGGTTTACTCGCTTCCTCCTTTCGCGGAGGGACAGCTAAAAACTCAACCAGCCTTCCCTTCGGATCAAGAAACACGGTAGCCATCCCCGAAACAGTTGCTGGCGGATCACTTGAAGAAGCGCGCACCGCCAGCCTCGTCCGGGGAATCAGGTAGTCCGGACTCTGTCGATACCAGAAAAGCATTGTGGCTGGCCGGGAAGTCGCCAGCTGGCCGAGCACGGCTGTGTTAGTAGTTTCGGCATAGGTAAGGGTTGGATAGTCATACGTCAATCCATAAGTGCTATCGCTGAAAGGTTCGGTGTAACCGAGCTTCGTGACAATCGTCCGCGCTCGCTCCTGAAGCAACTCCGGCGATCTCTCCAGCGGCACGCGTCGATGCAGCTGTGTCTTTTCCGATAACAATACGACTACTGCTGTGGCGACAAGAATGCCCGCCAGTAACGAGACCGCGACGGCAGGTTTCAGAAAGCCTTGCCGAGGCGCCGCGGCGACCATTTCCGGCGAAGGCGTTTCACCAGCGGCGAGTGCGGCAGCAAGTGGATCGCCTCCCGGTAGCGACGCGGCCACTTCAAGCGCGGAAGCAGGCCGCTTCTCAGGATCCTTTTCTATGCAACGAAGAATCGCGCGTTCGACCAGCGGGTCCAGGTTTTGGACCAACAACGACGGAGAGGTCGGTGTACTGTCGCTGTTGCGCAAACTCAACAACTGCGGAAGCGTGGGCGCGTCAAACACTTTCTTGCCGGTGTAGATTTCGTAGATGACGAGACCGAGTGAATAGATATCACTTTTGAGCGTCAACTCTTTTCCGGCAAGTTGCTCCGGCGACATGTATGCGGGAGTCCCGGAGATTTCTCCGCTGCTTCCCTCGTCCAGCAAGCCGGCGATACCAAAGTCGGTGAGGCGCACGTTGCCGTTTTCGTCAATCATGACGTTGGCAGGTTTTAGATCGCGATGCAGCACGCCTCGGTTATGGGCGGCCGACAAACCGGCGCAGAGCTGTCGCGAGATCTCAGTCGCTTTATCGGAAGGAAGCCGGCCGATGCGGCGAAGTAAAGAAGAGAGCTCTTCGCCTTTAATGAATTCCATCGAAAGGAAGTGGCGGCCCTCGACCTCACCGATGTCGTAAACGCGGCAAACGTTTTGATGCGATACCTGGCGCGCGATGCGCACTTCGCGATGAAACCGCGCGAGCGCGGCGCCGTCTGTCGTGAGATGATCCGGCAGAAACTTGAGCGCCACCGCCTGGCCGAGTTTCAAATCATCCGCACGATACACCTCCCCCATCCCGCCCTTGCCTAGCAGACCAACGATGCGATAGCGCTCCGCGACTATTTCGCCGGGAACAAAACGAGCGTTGTCGATTGAGTCGAATGAAGTGGAGTTGCGTGACGAAGTGGAACTGCGTGATGAGGAGTGCGGCGACACCGCTTTCTTCGCAGCGCTGTCGGCGGGGTCCATCACTCGCGTTGGAGGTTCTTCCGATTCGGCGTTATTCGCCGAGCTACTGCTCTGGCCCGCCGAATCGATAATTCTCGTCGGCGCATCGATACCCTCCGACTGCTCGGGTTGAGACGAGTCAATGATCCGCGTCGGTGCATCCCCCGAGTTAGGTAAGTTATCCGCCTCGTCCTGCGATGAATCCTTCGCCATTGGCCGCGGATTCTAGCATCCACTCGATTCCGGGGACAGTGTTTGCTCGCGCCTGCTGCGGTACCGCTGGTTGGCTGCTGACCGCTGATTGCTGACTGCTTTTTTTCCTTGACTAATTCCTTGCATCTATCATAAAGTCCGCCCGCTTCACTCGCATTATCTGAAGTCGAGTTCCTCCATTCCCTAAACTCGAACCCGGAACTCGAAACCTAAGCATTAGAATATCTCGCGGCGCTGCCCAACCTGGCGGTGGTTTTTGGCCTAATGTCGCTTGCCCGTATTACCGCTTTGCCAGGGCTCGGAGCTTTTCAAATGGCACTTCTCCTGATTTGAGAACCTGATTGCGAGGTAATACCTAATGCTGTCAAGATTCTTTAAGCGTTCTAATAAGGGTGGCCCATCTGAAAAGGAGGAAGGAACCCCTACAACGCCCGAAAGCCACGTCGAAAGCGCTTCGCATAATCCCCTAGTTCCATGTGTTTTGGTAGTTGGCGACTTTCGAGAAACTGACGCTATCGGGTTCGCTAAGCGAGCTTGGAAAAAAATAGATGCCCATTATGAAGCTGAAAACGCTTTTTTTGGACCAGCGCCAGTGCCGGTAGCCAATCCACTAGCCCCGCAGGGCTCCCATTGCATCGGTTTCGACGAAGACAGGAGCATGTTCGATAGTCCGTGTGTATTCCCAATTCCAGTTAACGATTTTGGCAGGGCAACTAGCCCCACTTTTCAAATGCACATCCTTGAGCTATTTAAGGATCATAACATCGTCGGAATAATCTCCTGCGGAACAGCCGATACAAACATTGGCCTCGCAGAAGCAGTGAGGTTTATTGATGTTCCCGTCTTACTCGTACTAGACAGCACGCTAGATGGGCCAGAATTGTTCATACCCAACGCGCGCGAATTGATAACCGGCAAGATGCATAAGAATGAGGCGAACGCAGAACAACTTGTCCCCAATGCCCTTCAACTAATTCCTAACAATGCTCTGCAAGCCCAAGCGATCCTCAGCAAAGTCGGTGTACTTTCGACCAATAGGCCGAATCCGGTAGTGCAGCTACTTTGCTTTCCCCCCGACGACCCTTATGTCAAAGACTTGCGCTCTGCCGTTGAAAGCAATGTAGAAGAGACGAATAGAAGTAAGATCAGCCCTGAACTCGTCGACATAACTAGGTTTCAAGTAAAGAAGAATGCTGTTCTCCTATGTCTCGGTTATTACGAAACTCTAGCCGCAATACCTAAATCAATTAAGAATTGCCAACTTCTGTTATCTGATGGCTTTGACGAAAGGGCGGCAAAGAGTGAAAAAATCGAGGTGGGTCATTACTATCAGATTAGCCCGGTTTTCGACCCCCTCGAGCATGCTCTCGATGCTTACAAGGTTGTCAACCGATTGTGGCGTGATTCGCAAGACCTGAATCCCGATGACCTGCCCATCCGCTTAAGATCAAAAATTCAAAATGTTCGCGAGTTATTGGAGCGCGAGTATGGCGACCGTTACCGGTTTGTAGGAGCGACCAATCAAAGGGGAGGATTCTACGCTAAGAAAGTTCCAATGCGTAGACGTCGCCGTTTTCTGCCAGACCCACGTCAGCGCCTCTAACAATCTAGATTGAATGCTTGCCAGCCACCAGAACTCTATGAGCGATCAACATTTCACCCGCACTCTCAATCGAAACCCTTTCCCGGAAAACAGAGCTGATTTCTTTAACTCAGCATCAATTGGCTTAGAGTCCACGACCGCTCAATCAGCAGCAACGAAGAGTTTCAAGACCTGGAATGATCTTCTGGATCGTGGTCAGACCAGCGTGGCTCAACTATTTGACAAAGTTTCCGACCGAATAACCTTCTTTCATAACACTACAGCAGGTATTCAGCGCATTTTCCTTCGGCTAAACCAGCTGATTCAATCTTCATACCCCACATTGCTCACGACAGATCTCGAGTACCCAGGAATCGTCTCCCTCGTTGACGAGACCTGGAAGGGACGCATAGCCATGGTAAGCGTCGCCCACCTTATTAATTCTGGGAGATGCGCAGAGGTAACCGACACGTTGAAGCGAGGGATACTGGCAGCCAAACCAGGCATCGTTTATTTGAGTCACATCGCAAGAGGAACGGGATATAGGATCGATGAAACGATACTGGATTTCATTCGCAACATCGACCGCAATATTGTAATCATAATTGATGGCGCACAGGCTTGTGGGAATATCCAGCTCGATGATCGTAGCCGCGCTGAAGCGGACTTCTATGTAACTAGTGGACATAAGTGGATTTGTGGAAAGCAAACCCTGGGGATAGTTTTCGCTGACAAACGATGGTCCGTGGAAGATCCCGCCCAGTCCTATTCAAACGCCAAAGGATCAATGGGCACAGGAAACAGTTTGGCGCTGTTGTCCGTTCAGGCAGCGGTTGCAGATCTAAACGGCGAAACGTCAGAAGAATCACCCGCAGATAGGATGGCAGATATTGAGCGGCATAATGCTCTTCTAGCGGAAAAATTTAGCGAAATGCTGCTAGATAGATGCAAACTAAGATCGATAGCGGAAACAAATATTGCGGCTGGTTCCGAGTGGCGATGGAACGGTATTGTTGCTGTACCTATGCCGAGCGTCGCGGTAATCGATAACCTTCAAGACGAAAAAGGTGATGATTGGGGGGTAGAGTTTACTTACCTGAAGAGCGAACTATGGAGGAGCAATGTTGGCTCAACTCCCGCAGGAAAGCGATTCATCGTGAATTGTGAAGGTTCGAATCCAGATACGTTTTTCGACGAGGTTAACCTAAGGGGCATTAGCATTCCTGATACCGGAAACTACTTGTCTCGCTTTTGTTTTCATTACTATCACAACCTAGCCGATGTAGAAAGATTAGTAGATCGAATCGACCGTGCTCGAACCCTAAGACTGTAACCGAACTAAGTGACGTCAACATTTCGATACCAAGTCACCAGGAAATTAGGAAGCGGCTACATGGGAGAGGTCTATCACGCCTTGGATACTCAGCAGAATCACGAGGTTGCATTAAAGTTTCTTCCCGCCAAATTCACCAGTCAAACTGATATCGCTCGTTTTAGACAAGAGAGCATTGTTCTTTCAAAACTGAACCATCCAAACATTGTGAGACTGTATGGATTCGAGGAGAACGTTGAATCTTCAAACTTCAGCGGTACAGATTACGAGCCGCAACAAGATCGTGCATATTTTATTGTTGATGAATTCGTACCTGGTTTAAATCTTCGTGAGTATTTATCAGCAAACAGATTGTCACCCCGCGAGGCATTAGCCATCGCAATTGAAATCGCTAAAGCGGTGGACCACGCTCATACGATTGGTGTAATTCACCGAGACATCAAACCGGACAACATAATGATCACTCCCACAGGAGACATCAAAGTACTCGATTTTGGTATGGCAAAAATTATGGACTGGGCCATAGCCTTGCAACTAACTACCTCCGAGGCTCACAGCGTTTCTTTAGTTATTACTGGGCCAGACGAGGCGCTCGGGACAGCTTCCTATATGTCGCCTGAGCAATGGGGACAGGGTCAACGCGATGGGCGGTCCGAGATCGACGAACGCACAGACGTTTGGAGCTTAGGTGTCGTTCTCTACGAAATGCTAACGAGGATCAACCCATTTGTGGCGCATACAAAGGATGGGATCATGTTGCTGATCGGAATGGCAAAGCCAGCCCCGCTATCGGATCATCTAGGACGAGGTTCTTTCGGACTTCAAAGGATTATTTCGAAATCTCTCAAAAAGGACCGTGGTGATCGCTTTCAGACGATTGAAGAAATGCTTGAGGCCATGCAGAGTCTGGACCTACAAATAGAGACTGGGTCAGAACGTAGAAAAATCTACTTGGGTATTCTCATAGCTGTTTTACTGGTCCTTATTTTGGCGATTTTACTCTTCAGAGCTAATCTGATCTGACTAGGTGTCGAAGAAAGCCACTCTCTGTAGCGGCGTAGCGCGGCGCGTTGAATTGAGGCGCTGCGCGCGGCGAAAAGAAGCAGGCAGGATGCCTGCGCTCCCAGCGTTGGCCCGCCGGCTAACGCAGGCGGTTCTGACAAGAGGGTTCGCGCTGCGCGCTCATTGCGGGCGGGACGCCCGCGGTCCCAGTCAGAGCGTTGCGTAGTCCAATGTCCAATGTCCAACGTTTTCTCGGCCCATCGTTCAATCAAACGTCGAAGGTCCAAGGTCCACGGTCCAAGGTTCACCTGCGAAAGGTAGACTTTGGACCTTGGACTTTGGACGTTGGACTTAACGCCTTCGGCGTTGGGACAGACAGGAATGTCTGTCCTACTAGCCGCGGAGGAGCTCGTTGGCGACTTCGTTGGCTCCGAAGACTTTCCTCAGAATCTCAATCATACCGCGCGAGTCGACCGAGATCGCGCGATTGACTGATTCGTCGTAGTCAAAGTTTCCCACCAAGGACTGAATGTTGCCGTCGAAGATTAGTCCGACGAGTTCGCCACGCTGATTAATCGTTGGCGAACCGGAATTGCCGCCGATGATGTCGTTGGACGAAACGAAATTAAACGGCGTGCGCGCGTTGACTGCCCTTCTCTTCGCAGTCCAACGCGGCGGCAGGTTATACGGAAATTCGCGATTGAACTGTGCCGAACGCGCGTAAAGTCCGCCGAGCGTGGTGAACGGCGGCACAAATTTTCCGTTCTCGCGGTATCCCTTCACGGCGCCGTAAGAAAGGCGCAGGGTGAACGTCGCATCGGGATACATCTTAGTTCCCTGCTGATCGAATAGCGCGCGCGCGACCTTGGCGTAGTTGCCTCGTTCCACAGCCACCACTTCCTCTTCATAACGCTTGCGCACCTTGCGCGCTTCGTCGTCGATATTCTTCGCGAGTTCAATCATTGGATCATCACCGCTGTTGGTCATGCGTTCACCAGCGGTGGCGACCTGTTTGCGATAAGCAACGTCTTTCAGTTTCGTGCCGCCGATCAACTCCGCGGCGCGCTCATCCGGAGTCTTACCTTTGAGCACTTTCTTAACGAGCGGATGACTCGCGCCATACTCCTTCTGCATGAAGGCGAGCGAGTCCGCGAGCTTCAGTTTTTCGAAGTCGTCGTAAATCGGAGCGGTGGAATATAGACTCACTTCGAGCGCGGCGCGACGCGTGTCGGCATACTCGGGCAGACGCTTCGCGTTGGGCTTTTGATTTTCTTCAGCGAGCCGCACGAGCGTGCGCGCGTAGCCGAAGAGTACGGTGTTGAAGCCGGCAGCCAGGTCAAGAAAGCGCCGGTCACGTTCGTAAAGCGCGAGGTCCTTGCGTCCCTTGGCGATCGCCACCCAGGCGTCTCCATATTCTTTCCGCTTCACAGGATCGGCTTCCACCGACCTTCTCAACGCCTGTTCGGCGAGCCGCTTCTTGTTCATGATCTTGGGATCGTTGAGACCCTGGAGTTGACCTTTGTAAACCTTGAGCGAGTTCTCGATGGAGTTTAGTTCGCTTTGCGCGCGCCGGGTTTGTTCCTCACCCTGCGCCATGTAACGCTTGAGCATGGCGCGGCGCGATTCAAGCATGCGAATCAGTAGCGGGATGCTTGTTTCACGTAGCGATTCGAGATGGCCCACGGTGTTGAGTCGAGAAGTGGAACCAGGGTGGCCCGTAACGAAAACCAGTTCACCATCCTTCGCGCCGGTTTTGGACCACTTGAAGTAGTTGTCCACTTTCACCGGCTGATCGTTTTCGTAAACGCGCACCAGCGCCATGTCGATATTGAAACGAGGAAAGTTGAAGTTGTCCGGGTCGCCGCCGAAAAACGCCGCTTGAAATTCGGGGACAAACACAAGGCGGACGTCGGTGTACTTCTTATAACGATAGAGATTGTATTGGCCGCCCTGGTAGAGCGTGACGACGTCGCTGCGCAAACCGGTGGCGTTGGTCGATTCCGTTTCGATGCCGGTGATGGCGGTGCGTCGCGCCGCATTAGCGTCTGCGGCTGACAGACCGGTTTTCGCGGCGCCGTTAACGCGCTCGGTCACGTCTTCGATGCTCATCAGCACGTTTAGTTCGAGCGCGGGAGCTTTGATTTCGTCGGTGCGATTGCGCGCGACGAAGCCTTCCTTGGCGTAGTCTTTTTCCGGCGTGCTCACTTCCGCCACAATGTCTTCGACGATGTGATAATTTGTGAGCACTAAGCCGTCGGGCGAAACAAACGACCCCGAGCCGCCATTGTTGAAGCGCACGGAAGCGAGCTGGACTTGCCTGAGCCAATCGTCAGTGACGTCGAAACCATACTTTCTCTTGATGTCGTCGCGGGGAACGTTGTTGAAGGTCCACATTCCCTCGTCGAGCGCGGCGACGGAAATCGACTGGAAAGTGAAGGCGGCGACGATGACCGCACACAAAAGTATTCTTGGTTTCATCATTGACCTCGCGAAAAATTTTTGCGGGAGAAACGGTTAAAGATTTTGCTGGCTTTGCTTAACAAGGGGTGGCTGATTAAATAGCTTTTGGGCCAGGGATTGTCAAGCGACGGCTTCGGAGCGCCAAGGGCGCGGCATGAAATAGCCCGGGGCAACGCCCCAGGACAAAGCACGAATAGAGAACGGAGCGCTGAGGGCGCGACATTGGCTGAGATTGGATGCCCTAAGAGTCTATTTCGCGCTTTCAGCGCTTATTGACTAACGCCCCGCGAATTCCTGGGGCGTTGCCCCAGGCTGTTACATCGCGCGCCTTTGGCGCTTTCCTATCTCAATTTGAATCGCTCAACAGATGGCCAAACCTAAAACACCACGGCTGGCGAAATTGAGGCTCTCCATTTTTGCGGCGAAGCTTTTCGCGGAGTGGCGGCGGCTTGAGTTGCCGGCTGGAGCTGGCAGCGTGGTGGTCGGCGTCTCAGGCGGTGCAGACTCAACTGCATTGCTGCTCGCCCTGGATGAATTAACCACGGCAAAGAAGATAGACTTGAAGATTATTGTCGCGCATCTGGATCATGGCCTGAGGCAGGAAAGTCGTTCGGACGCGCGTTGGTTAAGGCAGTTGACGAAGTCGCTCGACAGCGCTCCAGAAATAGTAATCGGCAAAGCGAATCTAAAGAGATCTAAGCAGACTGGTGTGACTGAAAACCTGGAGCAGGCAGCAAGGAAAGCCCGCTATGATTTTCTGGTGAAGACGGCCGGGAAAAGGAAAGCGCAACTCATTCTGACGGCACACACGCTCGACGATCAGGCGGAGACGATTCTGATGCGACTGCTGCGCGGTAGTGCCGCCGAAGGTCTAGGCGGCATCGTTCCGGTGCGTTCGCTCGCGCCAAACTCCGATTTTCGGTTAATTAGACCTTTAGTTTCCTGGGCGCACCGCGCCCAAACTGAGGATTACTGTGTTCGACGCAAGGTCAACTATCGCGTTGATGCGATGAATAGCGACGAAGCGTTTTCGCGGGTGAGAGTGAGAAAACAGTTGTTACCGTTAATGAAATCGTTTAATCCGCGAATCGTCGAAGCCCTCAGCCGGACCGCCGCATTGCTCAACGAAGATACTCAGGCGCTGGCGGCGGCGGCCAAGGGTCTTTTGGAGGCGGCCGCACGCCAGAACGGGACGGCAGGTGAAACCAATCCGCGCTCGATAAACGTAAGTGTTCTCGCAAAGGCCCCGGCCGCTTTGCGCCGTCGCGCGCTGCGAGAGTGGATTTTGCAGGCTCGGGGCGACCTGCGGCGGGTTGAGATGGTTCATTTACTGGCGGTTGAGGCGCTGTTGGGCGGGCAACGCGGCGGGCGCGTGGCTGAGTTGCCCGGGCGAATGACGGTCATCCGAAAGCGGGGATGGCTCGAATTCGCTGATAAAAGTATTGAAAAAGGTCCGTTAGATCTCTAGAATCCGCTGCGTTTGACCGCCGGGCATTGGGGACTTTTCACTAAAACCTTGCGCGGCGGTTTTTCGTTGGGTTCCCCTCGCGTGTGCGAGAAAGGAACCCTGGCGGTCGCGCCGGGTCTAACGAAAGAGGATAAGGGGAGACCGAGGCAAGCTGCGGGCACAACCAGCTCAACTCGGTGCGGCATCCAACCGCTTCGCTGGCAAGTTTTGCGGGGGCTGAATCGGTTGACTGCCGAAGCGACAAAGGATAGCGGATAAGGTATGATTTTCGCCGGAGGCTTTAATGACTTTGAGTTCTACTGCTAGACAAATTATTTTCTGGGTCCTGATTATCGCGGGAGCCATCGTGCTTTATACGCTGGTGAATCCCGGCGCGGGCAAAACCCAGGCCATCGATCTCACGACACTGCTCGCGAAAATCGATCAGGGCGCAATAAAGCAGCTAACGCTGAAGCAGGGTGAGGCAGTGGCCATCGATGCCGCGAACCAGGAATTCCGTGCTCAGCTCACCAGCGACCAGATCAAGAACGAGATCTTCAAGAAAGCAAACGAAAAGAATTCCGACGGAACCACCCGGGTTGCCAAATTTGAGGACGAGTCGGGTAGCAGTAGCTACTTCTGGCCGATGCTCATCACCTGGGCGCCGTTGCTGTTCATTATTGGTATCTGGATTTTCATGCTGCGGCAAATGCAGTCAGGTGGAAACAAAGCGCTTTCTTTTGGTAAATCTCGCGCGAAGCTTTTGAATAACCAGCAGAAGCGGGTGACGTTTAAAGACGTCGCCGGCGTGGAAGAGGCCAAGGAAGAGCTGCAGGAAATCATTGAGTTTCTGAAAGAGCCGCAAAAGTTTCAAAAACTCGGCGGACGTATTCCCAAGGGCGTATTGATGATGGGCCCGCCGGGAACCGGCAAGACTTTGCTGGCCCGCGCGATTGCGGGTGAAGCCAACGTTCCCTTCTTCTCGATTTCCGGTTCCGACTTCGTCGAAATGTTCGTCGGCGTGGGCGCTTCGCGCGTGCGCGATTTGTTTGAACAGGGCAAGAAGAATGCGCCCTGCATTATCTTCATCGATGAAATTGATGCAGTGGGCCGTCACCGCGGCGCCGGACTTGGCGGCGGACACGACGAACGCGAACAGACATTGAATCAGTTGCTCGTCGAGATGGATGGCTTTGAGTCAAACGACGGCGTGATCCTGATCGCTTCGACAAACCGTCCGGACGTGCTTGATCCGGCGTTGCTTCGACCGGGTAGATTTGATCGACGCGTAGTTGTTTCGCGTCCTGACGTGCGCGGTCGCGAAGGCATCCTGAAAGTTCACACGCGTAAGATTCCGCTCGGTGAAGATGTTGACATCAGTGTGATCGCGCGCGGCACACCGGGCTTTACCGGCGCCGATCTCGCGAATCTCGTCAACGAAGCTGCGCTGAATGCGGCGCGTTACAACCAGAAGCTGGTAGCCATGGCCGATTTCGAACTGGCCAAGGACAAGGTGCTTATGGGCGCCGAGCGCAAGAGCATGGTGATTTCAAACGAAGAGAAGCGCGTCACTGCTTATCACGAAGCAGGACACACACTCGTCGGTTTGAAAGTGCCCAATGCCGATCCGGTCCATAAGGTAACGATCATTCCGCGAGGTATGGCGTTGGGTGTGACTCAGCAACTGCCGGAAGGCGATCGTCACAACTACAGTGAGGAATATTTGCTGGGCCAGATTGCGATTTTGATGGGCGGCCGAATTGCCGAGAGCACTTTTCTCGGCAGCATCACTACCGGCGCCTCGAATGATATTGAACGGGCGACGGAGCTGGCGCGCGCGATGGTCTGCGAGTATGGCATGTCGGAAATGGGCCCGCTCACCTTTGGTAAGAAGGAAGAGCAGATCTTCCTGGGCCGCGAGATTTCACAACATCGCGACTTCTCTGAAGACACAGCGATTCACATCGACCAGCAAGTGAAGAAGATTGTCACTGCACAGTACGAGCGAGCGCTTGCAATTATCGAAGGCAATCGAGACACGATGGTGCGCTTAGCTGAGTGCTTGCTGGAACGCGAAACACTCGACGGGGTTGAGATACGCCGGATAGTCGCCGGACTGGCGCTTGATGAAGTGCCGCCAGTACCGGATCCAGGCAGCGACGAAGACAAACCACAACTGAAGGAACCTTCAGCGCGACCGTTGAAACCAATCCTGCCGCCGATAACCGGAGGCAATCCGGCACCGGCCTAGGAGCGGGTGACATGGAATGAAGTTGAAGGGGGAATGGGCCATGCTCATTCCTCCTTTTGTCTTGGGTCTACCGATCGAACAGATTTTCCATTTGGCATTCGCGAATTCAGATTTGAAGTGCAACAAGTTGTTGATGGTGAATGGAAAATCTTCGGTTTTGTCCCGTATCATCAGCGCATGACTCGCGCATGGCACATCACTGGAGGCCGCACTCTTCCCATCGGCGAACGCACCCTTGTAATGGGCGTGCTCAACGTTACACCAGATAGCTTCAGCGATGGCGGTGCGTTTTTCTCGCTCGACAGCGCCATCGCTCACGCGGAACAGATGATCGCTGAAGGCGCCGATATCATCGACCTTGGCGGTGAGTCCACACGCCCAGGCGGCGCGGCGATCGTGACTGCGGAAGAGGAGATTGAGCGAGTAGTGCCGGCTATTAAACAACTCGCCACGCGCACCAACGTTCCGATCTCTATCGACACAACTAAGGCTGAGGTCGCTCGCGCCGCGCTCGACGCAGGGGCTTCGATTGTTAACGACATCTCCGCGCTGCGCTTTGATTTCCGGGTTGCCGACGAAGCGGCGAGATCCGGCGCGGGCCTCGTGCTGATGCACTCGCGTGGCACACCAGCCACGATGCATCGCCTCCCGCCAGTCGCCGACATTGTTTCTGAAGTGACCAGCAGCCTGCGCGCCAGCATCGCCATGGCCGAGAGACGCGGTGTGAAGCGCCAATCCATCGTCATCGATCCCGGCATCGGCTTCGGCAAGAGCCAGGAACAGAACATCGAAATCATCGCGAAACTCGATCAGATCATCGCCACCTTCCCAGACTTCCCTCTGCTGATCGGCACCTCGCGAAAGTCCTTCATCGGCCGCATCCTCGCCGGCGCCGACGGCAACCCCGCACCCGTCGAAGAACGTCTTCACGGCACCATGGCCTCAACCACCGCCGCTGTCTTGAAAGGCGCCCACATCGTCCGTGTTCATGACGTGAAAGCTGCGATGCAAACAGTTCGTGTTGTCGATACGATCCGCAGACACGAGGGCGCTTAGCGGTCGCAGGACACCACCAATCCTAAAACCTGAAGGAAAAACCCGAAGTGAATTGAAAGTTGTGATTCGTCTCGGGCGGGGCGGTGATGAAGCTTGGGTTCAGGAAAAACGTCCCGACGCTCCGCTCACCGTAATGAATGATGGTGTCGCCGGCGTCGAACCGGAGTGCCCAGCGCCGTGATGGGTAAAACTCCAGCACGCCTCCTAAATCATTCGCAAAGAAAGTTCGGCGCCCCATTTCGAAGATGCCTAGCACGAATGTGATTCCGCCGAAGTTGAAAGGCCTTGTGCCCACAAGATTGAGTGACCGGTCAAAGCTGACGAATCCGGGTCGTACCTTTCCGAAAAATCCAAACCGCTTAAATCGCTTGCCGGCTTTGACGCCAAACTGACCTTGCAGCAGCCGGCCCGTCACGCCGGCAGCAATGCCATCGCTGGTGGGAAAGTAGTTGATCTCAGATTCAAGACCAATCGAGTCGTTGAGATTCAAGGTGAACCGGCCGCCCAGTCCTGTTTCCGTCTGTGGGCTATTCCGACCTGATGGGATCACGGGAAGGGCTACCAACTCTCGCGGTGCGTTGAAGGTCAGAGAGGTTAAGTGGGCGCCTACTTCAAATCTCGGCGCTCGGTCGTTTCGGCTAGTGGCGGCCGGTCCTTGCGAATCGCTTCGGCTGTCATCCTTCGGCGCGAGCAGCCGGAACCCAACGCCGGCGCTGAACTGAAAGTTATGAGTCGTCCGTGCAGGCGCTTGGAATAACTCCGGCGTGCGCGAAAAATCGAGTTCATTGTGGGAACCGTAACGGATCATCGTATCGCCCGCGTCGAAACGCACGATCACCCGACGCGACGGATACGCCTCCACGACACCGCCGAGGTCCATCGAGAAATTGGTGGATCTGATGATGCGTTCGAAATCGTAAACGGGAAACTGCACTCCATTGATGGCGGTCGTGCCGATTAGTTTTGGCTCAAATGTGCCGTCAAAGCTGACAAACCCTGGGCGCGCTTTCGCGTATACGCCAAACTTCTCCCAACGCTTGCCCGCCTTCAACCCGAATTGACCTTGCAGGATACTGCCGCCAGGTGCGAAGCCGGTCGTGCTTCCGCTCGGGAAATAGTTACCTTCAGCTTCAATCGCGAGATTGTCGGTGAGGTTGTAGGTAAGGCGACCACCGATTCCAACCTCCCTCTTCACACCAGGCTCAGTGAGCGTGAGCGAAGAAAACTGTGCGCCGATTTCCAGCTTGGCGGGCTCGGGTTGTTGCGCCTGTCCGTGGCTGCAAACCAGCAGCAGCGTCAGGCCGACTAGATTACCGACTATTCGATTCATGGGTTGGTTCCCATCAGTTAGTGATCAGTTTGACGCAGTAGCTTCGTAACTAGTCCCGTTAGGGACACAATGTTCATAGACCCCATGGCGCGTACGATGCGCCAGCTCCAGAGGAGCGCAACGTCCATTCTAAGACACCCCGCTCAACTGTTACGCTCCTACGGAGCTTCACGTCATATGATGGCAACCGATGCTATAAACATTTCGCTCCTGACGGAGCGAAGGAGACTCGCATGTTTCTCCTTCAGGAGCTTGACTCAAGCGTGGCCGGATCTACCCAGAACTCATCTTTGGGGTTCAACTCCACGTCAGGCATCGGTTCGAACTTCGACTCGTCGAAGGGAGGCAGCTCGGCCTCGAGCTTTGTAATGACATCTTGCGCGCCGAGTTCGACAAGGAGTTGCTTCGCGTTCGTGAGTCCGAAGTGATAAGCGTAGGGCGGACCGTCGCACCAGGCAAGTTCGTAAGCGCGCGCCGCGGCGGCCATAGCGGCTTCGCGATGACCCTCGTCGCGCTCGATGCGAGCGATAACGTTGTTTGCGTCCGCGTGGAACAGAGGATACGGCCCGCGCTCGGCAGCCGCCCAGACCTGTTCAAGTAATTCGCGCGCGGACCCGTATTGCTGGAGCTCCCGGCGTAGCTCGGCTAGTGCTATTAACGTGGGAAGTTCTTGTTCGACCAAGTTGACGGCACGGGCGCGGGTGAGGGCGTGATTGAGTCGCTCTTCCGCGGTTGTGAGGTCGCCGAGGCCCAGCGCCGCCTCGCCGTGCAGGCGAGCGGCGTGGATGAGGCTGGCCTCTTGCCGGTTAATATGTGCCAACCGCCATGCGCGCCCGGCAAAAGTTATTGCTTGGTTGAACTGCCCGAGCCAGAGATAGCGAAGGCTCAGGTAAGCCGATACTATTCCCTCGCCGTGTTCGCTGCCATAAGCGACCCGTATCGAAAGGGCCCTGGTCAAGGTCACATGCGATTTACTCATTTGACCACACGCAGCAAGGACCGCGCCCAGGAAATACAGACTTGCGCCTTCATGAACTGAGTTTTTCTCGTTCCGAGTAATCACGAGCGCTCGGCGACTCGCGTGCTCCGCTTGGCGAAGTGGACCGCTGGGCAGGAGCGCATACGAGAGGCTATAGAGATTTACGGCCACGTCGATTGCGTTTTTCTCGCGTTCACAGATTTCCGCAGCACGCCGGTAAAGCGATGCAGCACGTCCCGGCTCGCCACTGAAGTGGTATGCTAACGCTAGTGCATTGAGCAGGTAACCTTGATTCGCCTCTACGTCCAGCCAAGGCGGAGCATTAACGCCGTTGGGGAAAAACCGTTCGAGCAACTCGACCTGCAATCGACTTGCACTCAGCCGGTAAAGCGTGGCGAAATCCAGATAGTCGCTGAAGATAACTAAGGCCTCTTTGTAGTTTTCGAGGCCGATAAGCTTGTCGAACAACTCTACGGCGAGCGCGAGGTCTTCGAGGCTTTCGACCTGGTGCCAGTCTGGAGGGCGCGGTGCGGCCCCGAAGTATATGTGCAGTTCGTGATAGAGGTCCGTCTTAGCCTCAGGGGCGAGCGCCGCCCAGACAACGCCTCGCACAATGGGATGCAGGTCGTAGCGATTGGCCTGCTTGTCCCAGCCCATCAGTCCGCGGTCCTCCAGTTCCTCGAGCACCACATCCAGCTCTCGGTCGTCAACGCAGGGTTTCCTCTTTTCCTCAGTCGGGCTGTGCTCCAGCGCAACATCATCTTCATTCCCCGAGTGAGTTTCGAACGCCAGTTCGATCCGAGTTGAGGATTGAACCAAAAGCGCTCGCAGCGTGTCCCACGTCGCGGGCATGCGGAAGGCTGCAAGAGTGTGAAGAACCTTTCGCTGTTTCTCGCCCAACCCGCGCAAGGCATATTCGAGCACGTGGGTTTTGGCGTTGTTCAGGTCGAGCTCTGCGGCAGGATTGAAGCCGGGGTTGGCTGCTCGCCACTGGTCGAAATCTCGCGGAGCCGGACGGTAGCCTGCCACTTCGCCCGCCAGTGCCCGAATCAGTAATGGGTAGTTGCCGAACGATCGGAACAGCGGCAGCAATTGCTCGCGCGAGCCGCTCACCTTGAACTCACGCCAGAGGCTGAGCGCGTCGTCGTCTGTCAGTCCGGGCAAGAACACGGCGAAGCAACCCGGCAGCGGGTCGCCTGTGGCCGCCTGAAGTTCGGCAGGATAAAGCCGGGTGCTGATGAGCACACGCGACGCCCTTACTCGTGCCAGCCGTCGCAGAAACTGGCCCGCCCGCTGATCCGCAGTCAGCCGCAGTTGGTGCTTGCCAATGAAGGACTGCCCTGCGCTCTCAGGTAAGCCAATGGCGCGCGCGACGCGATTGGCGGTTCGCTCGTCGAGATCGTCGTCGAGCATTCGCGACGCATCCATTCGCGAGTAGGCGAGAAGGATGCGCTCGAGCCCATCGAGGACTATCACAAAGGGCTGCTCATCAAGGAGCCGCCATAGTTGATCCTCGCGCTCCGGCTGCGTAAGTTGACGGACCTGAGCTTCACTCTGTCCCGAGGTGTAGGCAAGCGCGCGGATGATGAAGTTTTCGTAGTGCGCGTCGCTTTCGTAAAAGCTCCACCACATCCAACCTGCCCGGTTCGGCAATTCATGCGGTGCAATGTCGTTGAACCATTTCCAGGTGAGGGCACTCTTGCCCATGCCGCCGATCGCGACCACGTTGAAGAGTCGCACGCTAGCGGGTACTTGCTTGTTCGTAGTCACCCAGTCGGTGAGTAGGTTCAATTCCCTCTGGCGTCCGACAACTTGAGCAGTTTGCAAAAGCGAATAGGGATGCGCGATGTAAGGCTCAGGGGCAGTTGGGATAATGTTCGTGCGATGGAGTTCGAGTTTGGCCGGTTCACCCGGTTTCGCTTCGGCCTCTGCGATGTGACGAAGGGACTCGCTCAATGAGTGGAGCACGTGGCCGCGCAACTCTTCCGGCGATGTGAAAGTGAGCCTGACGCGTCCCGCCGCGGCACGTTCTTTAAACTTGCGCAGCTTCTCCTGAGCTTCGGCACCGTCTTCCTTGTCGCGGGCACGAATCGGGTGATCATCGTGCATCACAAAAATGAGAATGTCCTTCAACTGCCCCGACTGCTTTCGTTCGAGGGCACGATTAAACTCCATTTCAGTGATGGAGATTCTGTCCGGATTCGGCACGCCGGTAACGTCTGGCACCCAGCCGTAGCGCCAGGCGTAAACTCCAATGTAGATGTCCGCCCTGTCGACCATTTCCAGGGAGACGTGAACACCCGATGCATCGCGAGCCGGCAGATGCTCCATGCCAATAGGAAAAACGCCTGCGCGAAGACATGCCTCAACTACCTGCTTACGGTGCTCCGGCAGATCAACCGCCGTGCTGCTGATCATTGCGGTCTTGATGGGAGGTGTGGGCATTGTTTGAGTAATACACTGTGAGTTAACGTTAGACCGAGCGGAGTATAACAAGAGGCTCTGGGCTGGGGAATGATTTTGGTGGTGCGTGTCGAGCTACCGGATCTGAGCTTGCATCTTACACCCGGTCGCTACCGCTCCCGGTTCTGACTTCTTCTTTCGCGTGTCGCTTGCTTGCGAGTTACTCTTGCGAGAGAATCACACATCACTTCCGCAAGCGTCGTTCAATCGCAGATGAAAGTTAACTTAATGGCAAAAATAGCCCGAGCTTTGGCCTTCACCGTAATGCTTTTCTTCGTCACTGGCTTCGCCGAGTGCTACAAGCCGGTTACCAAGAACCAGCTTCCGTCGCACATCAAGACGGTGGCCGTTCCCGCTTTCCAAAACCAGGCGCTGCGTTTCAAGATTCAATCGCGTTTCACCGAGGCGGTAGTTAACGAAATCATTCGCCGCGGGCGCGGACTGCGCGTGCAGGGCGACCGCGAGGGCGCGGACGCCGTGATCGAAGGCGTCATCAAGAGTTTCAACTACTCCGGCGTGCTGCTGGACGACAAAGGCCGGGCGCGAATCTTCGAAGTGACGATTGAAGTGGCGGTGACCGTGCGTGACCAGACTGAAAATCGCGTGCTCTACGACAATCAAAGTTTCGTGTTTCGTGGCGAGTATGAATTTGCCAACGACCCTCGCAACTTCTTCAACGAAGAAGACCCGGCGGTGCAGCGCATGGCTCGTAACTTCGCCGAGAGCATCGTCTCCACGCTGACCAACGCTATTCAGATGGACAAGAAATGAGCTCCATCACCGGCAAAGAACTCGAACGCGCGCTCGCGGCAGGTCGTGTTCAACCTCTCTATCTGCTGGTTGGTTGCGAAGGCTATCTGCGCGACGCGGCCGCGCGCACAATCGCAGACGTGGCCTTGAGCGGCACACTCCTGCGGGAATTTAACGAATCCACTTTCAGTCTGCTTTCGGATCACGCCGTCTCAGCCATCGCTGCTGCGGAACAACTGCCGATGATGTCTGAGCGGCGAGTGGTAAAGGTAAGAGACTTTGCGAAGCTTCGAGAAACTGACGAAGAAACGATCATTCGCTACCTGGAGCGGCCGGTTGATTCCACCGTACTGATTTTTGTCGCCGACGATCTCGACAAAAGAAAAAAACTTACCAAGTCTCTGCTGGGAACGTGCACAGTGGTGGAATTCGCCGAAGTAAAGGATGCCGAAGCAAGAGCCTGGGCCAAGGGGCGTCTCAAAGAAATGAACACGACGGCGGATGAGCGCGTTTTGTCGGACATCGTCAAGCTGGTGGGCTGCAACCTGCAAACGCTCAATTCGGAACTGGAAAAACTCGCGGCGGCGGCGATGGACACACACCGCATCACCGGCGCGATGGTCGATGATCTAATCGATCGCTCGCGCGAGCTTTCGAATTTCGATCTGGGAGATCAGCTTGTGGCCGGCGATCATGCGCGAGCTCTCGAAACGCTTCATCGCCTGCTCGACGATGATGTTCCGCCGGTAATGCTGGTGGGTCTGATTGCCAGCAACTATCATCGCCTCGCAATCGCTAAGGAATTACTTCAACGCGGCGCCCGAGATGAAGTTCAACGATTGATCTATGGACCGCCGGCGAAACGAGATGCGTTTATGAGAACGCTCCAGCGGAGCGACTCGGCGAAAATTGCGCGGGGCATTCAACTCATTGCCAATGCCGATCTGGCGATAAAGACATCACAGGGTGGCGGTGGTCCAAAGGGCGCGCGTCTGCAACTTGAGTTGCTTGTCTGTGAACTGGCAGCTTGAGAGCACCAGCAGTTCTAGTTGTCGAAAGAGCTGCCTTGCAAACCACCACTATAGAATGAATTCGCAGAGAACGATTCTGAATCTCGCGAACACTCTGGATAGTTTGGTAGTAGTCTCTGGCACCCAGCCTGTTAAGCAAATCAAAGTAGCCAAACTCTTCGTCGTAAATCGAAAAATCAAAGAAAAAGCCACCTACATCCAGAGTCTGGTCGACGCTAAGGTACCCCGTAAAGCCATCCAGCTTGTTTGCGGTTGTGATAGTTTCTCGCAGGAGCTCAAAAGACCGACCTGGCGCCACCCAAAGATAGACCGCAGCGGCGCCTTCCAGCACAGACATTCGTTCCTCTTTGCTCGTCAATTGATGGGCCAACTGCTCGACCTCGCTTAGCAATTGAGTTGCACGCGGGAAGTCCTTCGTTCTGCCCCGAACCAACGAGTCAGCAATTAGCGTAAAGATGTAACACCGTCTTACTGGCACCTTGTCGCTTCGCGCCAATTGTTCTGCTTCGTCAAGTTGCCCATTGCGCACGTTGCGCTCCGCTATAGCAAGCGTCAGCATTTGCCGAGCTTGATCTCCATACTCAGAAGATAGCTTCGAAGTCAGATGCTCCGCTCTTTCATCCTGCTTGTCATGCACAGCAGCCAGGGCGGCACGAAAAAAAAACTGGTTTCGCACCTTAGGATTGGAACTTTGTTCAGCTCGGGAGACTAGATAGTCGACGGTTGCGTTGTTGCCTGACCCGGCTAAATTCACGTCGCTTGGAATATTGTTCCAGCGTTCAACAGAGGTCGTGGCAGCCGTCCGCTCCTCGCTCTGCAGAAAGTTGACCAGTACGTTTCGTTGGGCCGAGAGGCTCTGGGAGACATTGGGAAGGTATTCTGCAGCTATAGACTCCAGGAGGCTGAGAAGATAGAAATCTCCTACGACTCCCGCCGGTAATCGATGAAGTTCCTCGGGGAGATAACGACCTGCATCGAGAAGGATTCCCGAAGAGACTTCGAGATACTGCCTGGCGAGCAAAGGATCAACGTGATGGCCCTGGATGGCAGGCAGGTAATCCGGAATGCTATATGCGCCAATACCGCGAGGCGTCACTACTGGGACTCTATGTGGTGAAAATACGAACGCGTACAGTAGCAGCAGCTCATTAACATCCTTGGCTTTTCTCGCCTGGCAACCGCGAAGTGCACCAAGAAAAAACCTATTCGCTAGCGGAGGATGTTGCTTACGCAAAGCAGTTAGAAAGACCAGCGTGTCGGGTATAACACCGATGTTCAGAGATTTTTCGGCTGTCAGCAAAGCCAGGTTTGGATCTTTCTCTACAAGCTGAGTTGCAACCTTCAAGTAGGCTGCGGCTATTTGAGTGGCTTTTTCACGAGACGTCTCGGGGTCTTCATTGTTAAAGTTTTCTTCGTCCGTGTAGGCCTTAATGTACGATTCAGCCAGCTTCCGATCCAAACTAGCGGCAATCTGGATGATCTTTCTTATCGCTGAATCCGGATTGAACTGCCCTGCGTACGGAGTGGACTTAGTTCCCTGAGTTCTGTCTTTCAACCATGTAGCCCTGGTGTCCATTGCTTTGGCAAAAAGCGAATCCAGAGACCTTCGACATAGGCTGGGACGCGACTTCGCAAGCAGGCTCACTGCTGTTTCCGTCAAATCCACACGTAATGCGAGGCTCTCTACCGAAGCTAGTTCATCAACTACGCCTTCTAACGTTGATAGTGCGCTTTGTCGAATTATGGAAGCCTCGGCTGCTTTACTCGATTTGCTTATCTTACGCGACTGAGGTTGGACTCGCTGGCCGAGCGTTCCGATCGGAAACGCAAAAATAAGTAGTGTCAACAGAACGATCATTGGGATCACCAGTCTGTGGAACTAGCCTGCACTTTGTCTAATGTTGCCAGGAGTTCTTGCGTATTTTCGTCCGTCAGGCGGCCGTAGGTTAACCATTCCACTCGTCCGTAGGGCGACGTCAGCACAACCTGAGGAATTGCCTCGACACGGTAGGCTCTAAGGACGGCATCGTCTCCCATTGAAAGCACCTCGAAATCGAATCCGTGGCTCCTGGCCGTTGTGTCTGTTGCCGAACCAGTCGAAAGACCCAACACTAAATAATTCTTTTTTCGAGCTTGCAGCGCAATTTTATTCCAGACAGGAAACTCCTCTAAGCAATTCCCACATTGAGGTGAAAAAATGAACAGCAGATATCTTGATTTACCATTGTAGACAACCTCGCCCCGGTGTCCAGCACTGTTAAAGCCCCCAAAAGATGCAAGAAGGTCGCCAATGTGCGCGCGACTATCGCCTCTCAAGCTATGAGGGGTCCTCTGCAGCTCGGCCTTGATGTCCGCGCTCTCACGCTTGAGTGCCACAACGCGTATCAAGTTAACGACGATAAAGCCCAGAGCTATTAGACACGTCAAAACGAGGATCGTATTTGAGCGTCGAAGTTTCCTGATTCTGTCAATGGGGAGTGCAGGTTGATTTTGGGCTAGCATTTTCAGTCAACCGGACGGCGCGGACGCGAAAACGGGCCACTCTGATCGGCTCGGAGTCGCGTTTAAGGTGACTTGGGTTCCCGTTGGCCAACATCCACGCCGGAGTCCCGCTCGGCGAAAGTCACGTCCCGCCCGATCGTCGACGTTAATACGCGTCGGCTACAGCGGTGATGACATCACAGCCGCCTGGGATACAACGATTCCTCTTTTGTTCTGAATCCCAGCCCATTACCCCTGCTTGTTTTGAGAAACCATCTACGCAATTGCATTCTTGCACAGCTTTCGCGGTTTCTATCGGCCAAACGCTTCCAAGTGCGATTACGGAAACGAGCATCACTAGTGATAGTGCAAGGCGGGTCTTTTCCATTTGAGCGCTCCTAACGAAGGCGGGTTCTAGAGCGTACTGTCAACCTATGATTTATTTAGGGACTGAGTGGAGTTTCATAGTTCCGAAGCATTTCAATCGCAGGTTCCGCACTCAGCGCTGGCATCCTAGCCCTAGTCGTAAAACCAAGTCAATAGTGGATCAGTGAAGACATCAACAGGAATTTACAAGTCTGAGTAGTGGTGCTTAAAACTGCTTAAGATCAGGTTCTACCCAATAACTCCTGGCATTGTCTGATTTCAAACATGCTTCACTGTAGTACTCAAAAACAATTCGCGGATTAGCAAGTCGTTCCAACACGTCGTTTGTAGTGTGGACGAACGACGATTGATCCGCTTCGTTAATCGCATGCTGCACCAGCTTGATCCAAAAGACTGTCAGCGTCTCGTGATACTTTTCGCGGCCGACCCCGTGATGTTCCAGAAAACGAAAGAGACCTGAACGCATTTTCTTTAGTGCATCGTCAGGAGTTGAATGCAGCAGGTACCAAACCGCAACTGTTAAGTGGCTGCGATGTTTGAAGTCTTCCTTTGACGTCGCGCACGACTCGAACCGCTGCACAACTGCTTCAATTTCAGCATTGTTTTGGTAACAATCCATTTGTGCCTCCCCCAAACAGCAAAAGACGAGGCGGACCGAAAACTCGATCCGCCCCGTCTGCGACAATTATGAACTCTATTATTTAGCCGCTGCTGCGTTTGACCGGATAGTCAAACGCGATTTGTAGCGCGCTGCTGCATTCTTATGGAGCGCGCCTTTCTGTACCGCTTTATCAATAGTCGAAATCGTTTCTGGCAGAAGCTCTTTGATCTGGCCCGCATCGCCCGCGCTCATCGCCACGCGCAAGTTCTTGATGGAAGTCCTCAAACGGCTGCGATTGCCGCGATTGATCTTCCGGCGCGCCTCGTTCTGGCGCATGCGTTTCTCAGCTGATTTATGATTAGGCATTCACTCTCTCTCCGATAACTTCTGCTTGCTGCTGGTGATGGGTCACACCAGTTTACCTTGTGGCGGCCAACGCGCAAGTGAAGGAGTATAAGGATGGTCTCGGTGACTGTCAAACCGCGCATGCTTTAATTTGACAGCTATGGAACGGTGTAGTAGCGTCAAACTCACAGGATATGCCAGTAATTGCAGGTTACTCACAGCTTCGTGCACCAGCTAACACAGCACCATTCTCTCCATCGCCGGCAGAAAGCGAGCCCGATAACATTTGAAACAAATCGAACTTCCACCTCGTGGGTTGGAGACGCTTTTCGGCGTTCACGACCAGAACATTAAATACCTCGAGTCTGTGCTTGCCGTAAGGATTGATGCGCGCGGCCAGGACGTATCGATCGACGGTGACGCTCAGGACGTAGCCACGGCCGAACGCATCCTGGAAGACTTCTCCGAGCTCTTTCGCGAAGGCCGCACCTTTACTGACAAGGAACTCCGCGAGGCTTTCGCGCAGATTGCCGAAGATCGCGCCTTTAGTTTGCGCGACTATTTCACCAAAGCGAGATTCAATCCTTCAGGAAAGAAACAGGTGGCGCCGAAGTCGGCCAATCAACGCAAATACATCCAGGCGATTCAGGAAAATGATGTGGTGTTCGGCATCGGCGTGGCGGGCACCGGGAAAACTTATCTGGCCGTCGCCCTGGCCGTGCAGGCGCTGATGCAAAAACAGGTGAACCGAATCGTGCTTGCACGGCCCGCGGTCGAAGCCGGCGAGAAGTTGGGATTCCTTCCGGGCGACTTGCAGGAAAAAGTAGATCCATACTTGCGTCCGCTCTATGACGCTTTGTTTGATTTGATTGACTACGAGCGCGTCACGAAGCTGCTGGAGAAACAGGTAATCGAGATTGCGCCGCTCGCTTTCATGCGCGGACGCACGCTGGCCGACGCGTTCATCATTCTCGACGAGGCCCAAAACACCACCAGCGAGCAAATGAAAATGTTTCTCACGCGCATTGGGTTTGGTTCGAAGGCTGTGATCACCGGGGACGTCACCCAGGTGGACTTGCCGGCGGGAAAGCGCAGCGGGTTGATTGAGGCTCAACGCGTGTTGGCAAACATTGAAGGAATAGAGTTCGTTAACTTCACCGAGAAAGACGTTGTGCGCCACCGAATGGTCCAGATGATCATCCGGGCGTACGAAGAACATTCCTCGCGGAAAAACCACATTTAGGAACTATCCGCCGATTACAAAGATTCCACAGATTTGATAAGCAAAAGAGAACTCATTGTACCCAGCCGAAATCATCCTGTCCCGGGATCGTAAGCTGCGAAATCTGCGGAATCTTTGGATAGCAACATGATTGAAGTCGTTAACCGCCAGCGCAAAGTAAAACTTGACTGCGAGCGCTGGGAGAAGTTTGCGGAAACGGCACTGCAGGTTTTGCCTGGCGATTCGTCAGGGGTAACAGTTGCTTTTGTTTCCGATCGCCTGATGCGGGAGTTAAACCGGCGCTGGCGCGGCAAGACGGGAACGACTGACGTGCTCTCCTTCCCCGCTGAACAGGATGAGTTCGAAACGTCTGAACGCTCGATGGGTGACGTGGTGATTTCAGTGGACCAGGCCGCAAGGCAAGCGGAAGAAAATAAAGTTATGCTGGACGACGAAATCGCGCAGTTGATCCTGCACGGCATGTTGCATCTCTGCGGATTTGATCATTCAACTGACAATGGCGAGATGAACCGGCTGGAGCTGCGGTTGAGGAAGAAGCTGGGAATCTAAGGAGAGGAAGATTTTCCATTTGTCATTAGCGGATTCAACTTGGAAGGTGCAACAAACATTTGTTGCGCTTCGCCCCATTAGGGGCGAGATGTTTAGACCCGGGCCGGTCGTTTTCTATCCCGCTCCGCTGGAGCGAAAACTAATTCCGCTCTTGCACTTGTAAGTTGAATCCACCACTGAGAAATGACAAATGATATATGGAAAATGTTTTTCTCTTTGCGCCCCAACTTAACTATTCCTCGATTAACATTTACTATTCACCACTAAATGCAGATTGAGATCATTCTGGCGTCGGTCCTGTTGGTTCTGTTGTCGGTGCTCGCGACTGTGGACATGGCCTTTGGGCAATTGAGTGACGTCGGTTTGCGCCGCTTGATTGCCGGAGCCGAAGAGCGTTCCAAGCTTCGTTCGTCCGCCTTTCTCAAACAGGTTCTGGAAAATCGTCCGCGTTTCAGTTTCGCAATCTCTGCGACAATCCAGATCCTGCTGGTCGCTCTCGCCGTGCTGGTTACTTCGATCTCGCTCACTCTTTTTCAGGAGCGCCGTTTCGTCCTGGTCGGCCTTCTTACCGGCCTCTTCTTCGCCGGGGTCTTTCGCCAGCTCGTGCCTCTATTCATTTCCACGCGCGACCCCGAAGGAACGCTTCTCTTCCTGCTCCCCGTCATTCGACCGTTGCTGCCGCTAATGGCATTTGCGGCCGACCCTTTCCACCGTCTCTTTGACCGCTCGCGCAAAAAAGAAAGTGAGCTGGACAAGAGCGAGGACGAGGAGGACCAGGACAGTGTTGACGACATCCAGGCACTCATCGATGTCGGCGAAGCCGAAGGAATCCTGGAGGAGGAAGAGGGCGAGCTGATTCATTCGATACTCGAATTTGGCGACACGAAGGTCAGTGAAGTCATGACGCCGCGGCCGGACATCGTTGCGGTGCCGGTTAAAACTTCAGTGCGCGAAGCGCGCGATGTGATGATTGAGTCGAAGTATTCGCGTTTACCCGTTTACCGGGAACAGATCGACAATGTAGAAGGTTTGATTTATGTGCGCGACCTGCTCGAGCGTTGGGCAGAAGGCGACGAGGATGGACCTGTGGCCCCACTTGTCCGCACGGTCTATTTCGTTCCCGAAACAAAACCGGTAGCTGATTTACTCGAAGAAATGCAGAAGGCCCACGTGCAGCTCTCAATGGTAATCGATGAATATGGCGGGGTGTCCGGGCTCGTCACTGTAGAAGACATACTCGAAGAGATTGTTGGCGAGATTGAGGACGAAGATATCGGCGGCGAGGAATTGAATGATATCGTTGGCCGCGAAGATGGCTGGTATGAAGTGCACGGCTCGACTGAGATCGGAAAGATCGAACATCTTTTTGACCTGGAGATTGAGGCTGACGATTTCACTACCATCGCTGGATTGGTTATCAATGCCTCGGGCAAAGTGCCGCAGCGGGGTGATCAGCTGACTTTTCGCGGCCTTGAGGTTGAAGTGTTGGAGGCAGATGACCGAAGGATCGGCCGCCTGCTCGTAAGACGTTTAGAGATTCAGGACGAAACTGAAGTCGGTCGCGTGTCCTGATTATTTTCAGCCCCCCGAACAAGGTTACTCCCTAAAAAACAGCGATTCATTATCATGGCCAAACGAACCAGCAAATTTCTTCAGGGCCGGCGGATCGATCCGCCGCCAATCACCGGTAAGACAACTCTGGCTGACCTGGTTGATGACGCCTTCATTGCCTACAACGGCGCGCGTCTCCGTGAAGCGTGTCAACTCTTCACACGCAAGATGTTGGAACCGGAAGTCACCGTCGGGATGTCGCTCACCGGAGCGCTCACGCCGGCGGGGTTGGGAATTTCGGCGCTGATTCCTTTGATCAAGGCGGGTTTTATAGATTGGATCATTTCCACCGGCGCCAATCTTTACCATGACACTCATTTTGGAATTGGCCTGCGCATGCACGAGGGCCGCTCCGACATTTCCGACGTGGTCCTGCGCGCCGAAGAAGTGGTGCGCATCTATGACATCTTCTTCGACTATTCCGTGTTGCTCGATACGGACGCCTTCTTTCGCAAGATCATCGAGGGCAAAGAGTTTCAGAAGCCGATCTCCACTGCTGAGTTTCACTACCTGTGCGGGCGCTACATTCATGAGCGCGAACGAAAACTCGGTTTGAAAGAAAAGTCTCTGCTCGCCGTGGCCTATGAATACGGGGTGCCGATCTATACGTCGTCACCGGGCGATTCTTCGATTGGTATGAACGTGGCAGCCAAAGCTTTACAGGGCAACAGGCTCGCTTTCGATCCATCGCTGGATGTGAATGAAACTGCGGCCATCGTGCTCTCGGCAAAACGCGGTGGGGGGCCGAGCAAGACGAAGAAGGGCCGAGCGGCGAAACCAAGGCCCGGGCTTTCCGCCTGCTTCATTCTCGGCGGCGGATCGCCTAAGAATTTCCTCCTGCAAACCGAACCGCAGATCCAGGAAGTACTCGGCATTGATGAGCGGGGACATGATTACTTCCTTCAAGTCACCGACGCGCGACCGGACACTGGAGGGCTATCGGGAGCAACGCCCGGTGAAGCAGTTTCCTGGGGCAAGGTCGATCCGGATCGTTTGCCGGATGCGGTAGTCTGCTATGTGGATTCGACGGTGGCGCTGCCGATTATCACCGCTTACGCGCTGGCCAGGCACGAACCTCGAGAGCCAAAGAGACTTTATGATCAGCGGGCCGCCTCGATGGACCTCCTGATGTCTGAATACAAGAAATCAAAGAGACGCTAGGTAGGACAGGCATTCTTGCCTGTCCCCAGATCTGAGCAAAACTTCAACCGTTAACAAATGGACAGGCAAGAATCCCTGTCCTACAGTTCACCCAAAATCATGGGTCGCTCATTAATTACTAGCCAACCACCGCTCAAATACGATTGCGACAAGTGCGTAGCATATTGTTGTTCGATCTATGAGCGCGTGCAGGTAACACCGAAAGACATCCGGCGACTGGCCGCACACTTCAAGGTCACGCCGGAAGCCGCGGCGTTGCGTTTTACTAAACTCAACGGTAAGGAAAGAATTCTGAGACGCAGGGCAGATCGATTGTTTGGACAAGCCTGCATGTTCCTCAATCAGGAGACACGTAAGTGCACAATTTACGACGCCCGCCCGGATGTTTGTCGTGAGTTTCCTGACGACTCACGCTGCGCTTATTTCGATCTGATTGAGTGGGAACGCAAACAGCAGAACGACCCGGATGTGATTCCGCTGGTGAAGATTACGTTCAGAGAGTCGACGTAGGACAGACATTCCTGTCTGTCCTCTTGATGCTCGACCTCCCAAACAACACGACTCCAAAATCAAATGGACAGGCAAGAATGCCTGTCCTACCTAAAATCAAAACGCCGGCGCACTTGAAGCGCCGGCGTTTTCAACAACGGTTGTCTGGTTTGTTTTATTTGCCTGCTGCGTCCGCGACGAGCGGCGCGCGCTGCGGAACCTGACGAAAGCCATCGATGCGCGACGTCCAGTATTCATTGAAAGGAGAATAGATAACGCCTTTGCGGCGCGACGCATGATAGAAACCCTTGCCGTCGACTACGATCCCCACATGAGCAAGATTGCTGAAAAACACCAGCGTTCCATACTTGAAATTCTCTTCGGCTGCCGGCGCGGTGAAACGGGCCCAGAGCGTGCGGGCGCTGGCGCGTTCAAAGTCAATTCCCACTGAACGGAACGTGCTCCAAACAAAGCCGGAACAGTCGAACGCTGACGGTCCAGTAGCTCCCCAGGAATATGGCGAACCCAGGCGTTGCTCGATTGCCGCGTTCATCAGATCTTTGAACTGAAAACTTGAGCCGTTCTTTTCTGTTAGAGACTTGGCCCGATTGATATCCTCCGGCGATGCGAGCGATATGATAACTGGCTCGTCTGGTTCAGGAACCGGAAGGTTGATGGTTTCGAGCGTCGGCGTAGCTTGTCGCTGGCGCAATTCGCCAGACTGGGCTGCGGCCGAAACGGGGAACATGCCAAGGGCGAAGCAGGCCGCTAGCGCATAGGGGAACAGTTTTTTCAGATCCAAAGGGGTTTCGTCTACCTTCTTAAAATTTATTATTGCTTCGTGAGGTGAGAATGCCCGAAAGCAAAATGATTCTACTTGTGTAAGAAGTCATGAACAAGACGCAATGTGACTGTTTCGTGACGAATCACACACGATTAAGGCTGATTGCACCAAAAGAGGTCACATCTTTTAAGACGGCTGGACTCGATTAGCGTTGCGTTAGAAGGAAAATGTTTTATCTGAGAACACATTCAGTCAATGTGAACCCGCTCAAACTCATCACGGAGCCTGATTAGCCGTCTGGTAATTGAGGCCGACGGTAATGATTTTCTGAAGGAGTTGATCGTAAGCGACTCCACTATGAGCTGCAGAGTCCGCGAAGTCTTCACCTTCAGCAATTTGTGGATTCGGATTCGCTTCGAGCAGGTAAAACTGGCCTTCGTCCGTCAAACGGTAATCCAACCGCGCATATCCATTGAGAAACAGATATCGATAAATGCGTTTTGAAAGGCGTTCGAGGGTCTTGTGATGTTCGGGAGTGAGTTCCGCCGCCCTGGTTTTCACTCCTACTTTTTCCTGATACGCGGGATCCCATTTCACTTTCAGCGTGGCTATGTTTTCTGAGCCTTCGGGGAGCTTTTCCATAACCAGCTCCCACGGCGCATATGTTTGAATATTCTGGTTGCCAATCACGCCTACATAAATCTCGCGCCCCTTGATGTACTGCTCAGCAATTGCAGCGGTTTTGTTTTGACGATGGATAAATTCTACCCGCTGCGTGAGTTTTTCATCGTCGTGCACTACTGATGCCTGCGAGATGCCCACCGAACCTTCTTCGCTGATTGACTTAACAAGGAGCGGAAACTTCAGACGTTTGGGCCGCCTGACTTTTCGATTCATGGGAAACACCGCAAAACTCGGCACGGCAATGCGATGGTAAGCCAGGATCATCTTGGTAAGGGCCTTGTCATGGGCGAGCGTCATGCCGCGAGGGTTGCAGCCGGTGTAAGCCTGCTTCATCAGTTCGAGATAGCTGACGACGTGCTGATCGTAAAGCGGATAGCCGTGAAACTCTTCGAGCAGATTAAAAGCTATATGCGGCTTATGCTCCATCAACGCATCGCCGATAACATTTAACTGATTGTAAAGACCGATGGGATAAACGTCGTGGCCCATCTTCTTCAATGTTGACACCACGTCGTATTCAGTTTTTATTTCGATTTTTTCTTTGTCGGTGAGACCGTCGAGGGAATCCGGAGGCACGAGATCCTGGTGAACCAAAACTATCACTCGAAGTTTCTTTTTTGGCTCAAAAGTCATAGAGGGTCAAACGGCGATGCGATGATAACCGGAGTGGAGCACGTTCATGACCTGCACAGTCAAGACAATCATTACTCGCCGGCGCGCTTCCCTGGCCGGGGTCGCTACGCGCAACTTCAGATCTTTGCAACGGTCGATCATGTTCTCCAGCACGTGATCGATAGTGTACTGGTGAACACCGGTTCCTTCAGCAACTATCTGTCGCACTTCGCGGCGGACGCTGCGGAGAAAACTCGCCGCACTCGGCTTAGTCCGGTGACTCGGGTCGTCTGAGAAGATTCTGAGTAGATCTCGATCATAAACAGCCGGCCAGTCAAAATCGTATTTTTCGCGTTTCAGTATGTAGTGCTCGCGCAAGGTTGTGCGAATGGCTGAGAGCGGTTCAACTTTTGTGCGTGTGCGATTCCGTGGCTTCGTTCCCGCCATCTCGGTCATCAGCTCATCAATATACTCAAGCTTGCGTAAGGCGGGCCAGCCTTTATATCGCCGCCGCCAGCGCGAGCGCGGCGTCAGCCACACCGCAAACGTCTCAGCAAAGTCTTCAGCAGGATGTGCCTGCGCATACCATGCCCGCAGGTGCAACACGTAGTTGCGACTCTTAGGCTTTGGTTTGTAAAAATCCGGATAGCGCACGGCAAAGGATCCGAAGAGTTCGCGCCACTGGCGTTTGAAGTGTAAACGAAACGCCGTATCAAGAGCGTGGCCCGCTTCGTGACGAAGGATGCGCATGCATTCGGTGTCAGTGCCGCCTTCCACTTCCAGCATCTGCTTGCGCTCGAGTTTCATCAGTCGGGGATGCGCGAGGTAAAAAGGGATCGCGATTCCAGGCACGCCGTCCGGCGAAAACCATTCCTCAGACAGCCAAACGTGTGGCTTGAAACGGATGCCCCGATCGTTGAGTTCGCGGTAAAGACGCTTGATATGAGGCTCGAGAAAGGAACCCTTGATCTTGAGCGCCAAATCGCAGATGCGCATGTCAAGCAAGTGTTCGTCGGACAGACGATGCCAGGGGAAGCGGTAGCTCACGCTGCGCGGAACCTCCGAAAAATCGAGGTTTCGTTAGCAAATTCGAGGATTTGCCCGACTTGGCGTGGTTTTATTGCGAGCGACATGAAACGGGCAGTTGGTTACTCCGAACCCTTGGAAATGGAGTTCGAATCACGGCCAAAGCATTCAGGATTATGGAACGCGGGCATTGTAGCGGCCTTCGGTGACATGCGCTAGCGGGGTCAAAACATCGACGGTTAGCCGACTACTAACGGATCAGAGGCAGGCACGTCGCTGGGTCCGCGGGCGTCTCGCCCGCAACTCGTTGAGAAGCAAGATCCTCGGCGTTGCAGACTCCGTTCGCGCTCCGCGCTCATGGCGGGCGGGACGCCCGCGGTCCCAGTGAAGAGACGGCCTCGTTGGTCCAGCTTTGGTTTCGAAATATTAGTTACCCGGCATCACGCCGGTTTTCAGGTAGGACGAAGGGCAGAGTTTCTCTACTACGCATTCTTCACACAGCGGACTGCGCGCTTTACAAATCGCGCGACCGTGCGCGATGAACAAATGAGGAAAGATCACCCATTCCTTTTTTGGCACGATCGCAATCAAATCCTGCTCAATTTTCTCCGCCGTCTTCTCCTCTGACAGGCCAAGCCGATGAGAAAGACGGGTTACATGAGTATCAACTACAACTCCGGCGTGAATACCAAACGCATTACCGAGCACCACATTTGCCGTCTTGCGTGCCACGCCCGGAAGCTCCAACAGCTCAGGCATCGTTTGCGGGACCACACCTCCATACTGTTCGGTCAAAGCTTTGGCCGTACCTTGAATTGACGTCGTCTTATTCCGAAAGAAGCCGGTCGTGCGGATGTCCTGCTGGAGCTCGCCCGTGGAAACCTTAAGGTAGTCTTCCGGCTTACGGTATTTGCGAAACAAATCTTGGGTCACGATGTTGACCCGGGCGTCAGTGCACTGAGCCGAGAGGATTGTGGCAATCAACAACTCGAAAGCGTTTGAGTGGTTGAGCGAACACTTCGCGTCGGGATAGGCACGCTTCAGTAAACGGATTATGTGGCGGACGCGCTTTTTGAGTTCAGCAAGCATATTCTTGGTCAGTGGTCAGTGGTCAGTGGTCAGTGGTCAGTGGTCAGTAAAATAACCTTATGTGTCGTTAAACCGATGTCCTGCTTTCTGATCTCTCACTTCTGACTTCTGACTTCTGATCTCTGGTTTCATCTTCTTCCCTGCGCAATCTTCGCCGCTTCGGGCAGCGAGCGCAATCTCATCATTGCCACTACGCCCAGCAGTGGTCCAGGGGCGAGAATCGCGAAGGCATATTGCCACCCTACCAGCTTTACAAAATGCGGGACGAGCTCAATGGAAACTGTGGTTAGCAGGAATCCGATGCACGTCTGCATTGTGAGTGCTGTGCCCAGGTAATTCGGGTCCCCGAGCTCCGTAACGCAGGCGGAGAACTGAGCAGAATCGGCAACTACGCTCGCTCCCCAAATCGCGGCAACCAACAAGAGCAGGAGTGGATTGCCGCCAAACAAAAATCCAATCAACAGGCAACAGCTGCCGCTGATGCCCATGGCCCATGACGTCACAACTGTGCGGCCGATGCGATCCGCGATTAGTCCGGCGGCCACACAGCCCGCCGCGCCACATCCAATTACCATAAACGACGCTACTTCTGGTGAAACTGCCGAGGATTGCGACACGTCCATGCTCGCGCGAATCATTACCGGCAACCAGGCCCACATCGCGTAAAGCTCCCACATGTGACCGAAATATCCGAAGCTCGCGAGGCGTACGCCGCGATTGCCGAAAACTGCGAAGGCCTGCCGCCAGTCAAATTTCGCGGCCGCCAGCGCATACGGTCCATCGTTAACAAAGAGGAGCACAACTATTCCGCCAACTAACGACAGTAGTGAGATCGCGAGAATGTTCTGGCGCCAGTTGGCACTTCCCAGCGCGTTCACTAAATAGGGCGAGGCCTTTCCCAACGTCAGAGCGCCCACCAGAACGCCGAGCGCCATTCCCCGCCCTCGCCGAAACCAGGTGGCCAGGATTTTCATTCCGGGCGGATAGACTCCCGCGAGAAACATTCCAGTGCTGAACCGCAGAACGAGCGCGGTGTTGGCGTCGTGGGCGTACAAGCCAATGGCCGCATTGGACATGGCCCCGGCGAATGCGCAAATTGCGAAAAGGTAACGAACATTAATCACGTCAGGCAGGTTGAGAAACGCGCTTAGCAAGGTGCCGCAGACAAAACCGAGCTGCACTGCAATCGTCAACCAGCTAACGCTCGACTCGCTTAAGTTCCATTCCGTCCGCAACGCGGGAACGACAGCGGAAGCGCTGAACCAAAGCGACATCGTCAGTAGTTCGGCAACCGACAGTAAGACCAGCGTGCGCCAGCGGCCGCTCGTAGCCAAATCTTCGGTTCTGACTTGAGATTGTGTTTTTCCAAAGTGCATGGAGTGCGCACAGAATACTACAAGCCGGAAGGGCGGTGAGATTGCAGGAGCGAGAGCAAGTGCCCGATAATCCATCCGTGAAGACATCCCGATATACGAAACACTGATGGAGCGGAGAGTTGGATCTGTCCGCTGACGCTTCCGCCTGGCGCCAATTTTCGAGACGGCTGAGAATGTTTCCGGATGGCCCTTCAGTCTTTCACCTCGTATAATCCGCGAGTTCGACCTTCCGGCGCGTAAACTTTATGTGTAACTCCTTCTTTATCAAATGCGTAGTCCATGGCCTGTTGGTGCTCATGTTCGCTTCGAGGCTGCCCGCGCAATCCTTGCCACGAACTACGCCGCCTGCAACGCAAAAAGCTGCTACCACTCCAACACGCGCTAACATCCTGCGCGGCGAGTACGGACGATATCGAGCAAACAACGATCTGCTCTTTTATCATCTCGACATTCGCATTGATCCGGATAAGAAATTGATCGTCGGGAAGAACACCATTCGGTTCCGAATGCTCAGGGACGACACGCGCATCCAACTCGACCTATACGACAATCTCAAAGTCGATAAAATTCTCCATACCTATGAGGGCAATGCCAGTGCTCAAAAGCCGCGGGCAAGTTTGTCGATACCGCTCGAATATCAACGAGATTCTGGAGCCGTGTTCGTAAACTTCCCGCAAACCCTCAAAGCAGGTCGCGTCTACTCAATCGACTTCTACTATTCGGGCACGCCTCAGACTATCGGCCGGTTCGGCGGTTTCACTTTCGGCAAAGATCCGAAGGGTCGTCATTGGATCTTCACTGCGTGCGAAGGCGAGGGCGCGAGTATCTGGTGGCCGAATAAAGATCAGTGGCGGGACGAAGTTGAATCAATGCGCATCAGCGTCGCGATCCCCAGCGATCTTACCGATGCGTCCAATGGAAAGTTCATGGGTAAGACGGATCTTGGTGACGGTTACACGCGCTGGGATTGGTTGGTGCATTATCCCATCAACAGCTACAACGTCTCGGTCAACATAGCAAACTACGCTCATTTCTCTGAGCGACTGGATGACCTGACGCTCGACTTTTACGCGCTGCCCGAAAACCTGGCGGCTGCTAAAAGACAGTTCGCGCAAACGCGAGGAATGCTCAAAGCTTTCCAGCATTACTTTGGCGAATATCCTTTCAAAAAAGACGGCTTCAAGTTAATCGAAGTGCCTTACGCAGGCATGGAACACCAATCTGCGGTCACCTACGGGAACCGTTTCGCCAACGGCTACCTGGAGCGAGACTGGACCGGGGTCGGCATTTCGCCGCGCTTCGACTTCATCATTATTCACGAAAGCGGGCACGAGTGGTTCGGCAATAGCATCTCCGCCGCTGACACCTCTGACATGTGGATTCATGAGGGATGGACGACATATCTCGAATGCCTATATGTCGAATACATGTACGGACACGATGATTATCTGAAATACACAAACGGTTACAGGTCGAAAGTGCGCAATCAGCAGCCAATAATCGCGCCGCGCGGAGTCAACGCCACGCCACCGATAGACCAGTATTTTAAGGGCGCCCTTTTTATTAACACTCTGCGGAGCATCGTTAATAACGACCAGAAGTGGTGGGTGCTCTTGCGCGATTTCTACCAGCACTTCAAATATCGAAACATCATGACCGAAGACGTGGTTGCGTATTTCAACCGTAAGACCCGTAAGAACCTGACACCCATCTTCGATCAATACCTGCGTCACAAAGCGATCCCGATCCTTGAATTGAAATTCAGGGATGGTGCAGTTTCTTTCCGCTGGCGAGTGGATGAGCCAAACTTCGCAATGCCGGTGCGCGTTGGGCGGAAAGGCAATTGGCGGATGATGTATCCGACGACCAACTGGAAGACTATGAAGACCCCACTACTGAAAGACCAATTCGAGGTTGCTACTGATCTTTACTACATCGATGTCGATAAGTAGTGACGTGCCGGCGGGGGCGACTTGCACAAAACAACTGCATAACTCCGCAAGGCGGACGAATGATAGTAGCCCAGCCCCGACGGAATCGGGGCTGGGGCAAAGCGGCGGAAGGAGTTAAAAGTCCGTGAAGCGGACGAATGACTCCGGCCAAAAGTCTTTCAGCCGTCCGCTCCACGGACTCTGCTCAGACTGCCATCGGTCCCAGCGATGAATCGCTGGGCTATTTTCAGTCGTCCGCCAAGGCGGACTAAATCGAGACCGCTTTTTGTGTAAAGGCACGGCGGACAGTGTGTTCGCATGCATCGATATTTCTCCGAGCGTGAAAATTCTGGCAGCGTTCTTTGCGTTCCTCCGTTAGCAAGGACAGTTAGAATCAACCGACGAAAATACAATCATCTCGCCTCAGATCCTCCCTGAAAACCTTTTGCGCAGCAATGTCCGACAACGCCGGAGTGATGCAAAGCTGAACCGCGACCAGTCAGAGAGAGCATCAATTCGAATCGTGCTATCCTAAGTGTAATCAAATTTGTTTCTGATATTTCGGTTCTGCATCAGGCTCGCCAGCGGATGCAGGCGGGGCATCTCTGAACCTTTATGAGTGAGTTTTTCGGATCGCTTTCGGCGAAACTCGGCAAGACTTCTGACGCAGATGAGCGACCGGTACGCGCTGAGATATTCAGCGTGGAGCGGCTCGAACAGTATGCGCAAACTCTTGCCGCCGAGCACCGGACAATTACCAAAAAAGGGCGGGCTCAGTTACTCCCTCGCCTTGAAGACAACGGACGCAAACTGGTAGGCGCGTACCGGATTCTCGTCGAAACCATTCAAGACGGTCATGCGATTTCACCGGCAGCCGAATGGCTAATCGATAATTTCCATATTGTTGAAGAGCAACTGCGCGAAATTCGCGAAGACCTGCCGAAGGGTTACTACCATGAACTGCCGAAGCTGGCCGAAGGTGAACTGAAGGATTACCCGCGGATCTATGCGGTCGCGCTGGAGTTAATCGCCCATACGGATTGCCGGCTTGATACCAATACGTTGCGGCGGTTCATCGCTTCGTATCAAACCATCGCCCCGCTTTCGATCGGTGAACTGTGGGCCGTCGCCATCACCCTGCGTTTGGCTCTGGTTGAAAATCTGCGCCGGCTTTCGCTGCTGATCGTCAACGCCCGCGAAGAGCGCGAATTTGCCGACAGGCTTGCCGACAAACTTCTGGAACTTGCCGCGCGTCAACCTTCTGCCCTTATACCTACAATTTCTGAGCGACTGGGAAAACGCGATCGGATTCCACAGTCTCTGATCGTGCAACTGACGCAGCGCCTGCGTGAACAGGATCCGGCGGTGTTGCCGGTGACTGACTGGCTTGAACAACAACTCGCAAAACATAAGACAAGCATCGAAGGAATAATTCATGCGGAGCACCAGCGCCAGGCCGCCACGCAGGTAACCGTCGGCAATATCATTACCAGCATGCGCCTGCTCTCAACGCTGGACTGGCGCGACTTTTTTGAAAGCGTCAGCTTGATCGAACCTTTGCTGGGTCAGGATCCGGCAGGCGCTTATTCAGAAATGGAGTTTGCTACGCGTGACCGCTACCGGCACGTTATAGAGCGGATTAGCAAGCGAACTCGATCAGGCGAGCTGGAGGTAGCGAGTGCCGCAATTCAACTGGCCGCAGACGCGGCCAAAAATACCACCGGTGCCAGCCCGCCAACGTTTCAGGCTCATGTCGGTTATTACTTGATCGACGCCGGCCTGGCCCAACTGGAAAACAATTTCGCCTACAAATCGCCGCTAGCCGAAAAACTGCGACGCTTTTGTCTGCGACACGCGACAGCTGTGTACCTGGGTGGATTAGCTGCTCTGACAACGCTGGTGCTCGTTCTGCTGGTGAGCTTGATGTATCGCGCCGGCGCGGGCTGGCCCTTGCTTCTGCTGACCGTTTTCCTCGGGCTCATTCCGGCCAGCGATCTGGCTCTGAGCGTTTTGAACTGGGACGTCACCCATTTTTTCTCGCCGCGGCTGTTGCCCCGCATGGAAACGGTCAAAGGTGTCCCCGCGGATGCCTGCACGATGGTGGTAGTTCCCACGATTTTTTCCAGCGAAGCTGTCGTGGGCGATCTGGTTGAGAGATTGGAGGTTCACTACCTCGCGAACCAGGATCCAAACATCTATTTCGGATTGTTGGGTGACTTCAAGGATTCCGATCGTGAAAGTGACGACGATGATGCGATTCTGCTCGCCGCCGCCAAATCGGGGATCGCGAAGCTGAACAGCAAATATGGAGAAGACCCCGGCACCAATCACAAGGCGCACGACCGCTTTCACTTGTTTCACCGCCGGCGGCAGTGGAATGCCGGCGAACGTAAATGGATTGGCTGGGAACGCAAGCGCGGCAAGCTGGAGGAATTCAACCGGCTTCTCCGCGGCGCAGACGATACCAGCTTCACCGAAAAAACCGCTGATGAAGTTTTACTTCGACGGACTCGTTTCGTAATTACGCTCGACTCTGACACACAGCTTCCACGGGATGTGGCTCGCAAGCTGATTGGCGCAGCAGCGCACCCCTTAAACCGTCCCATCATTGATTCCACTACTCAACGCATTACCCGCGGTTACGGCATTCTTCAACCACGCGTCAGTATTTCGCTGGCGAGTGCTTCACGTTCCAGGTTCGCACGAATCTTTTCCGGCAACACCGGTATCGATCCTTACACCACTGCCGTGTCCGACGTTTACCAGGATCTCTTTTCCGAGGGAAATTTTACCGGCAAGGGTTTATACGATGTGGACGCATTTCAGACTGCGCTGCACAACCGGGTTCCGGAAGATTTCCTGCTTAGTCACGACCTCTTTGAATCTTTGTTTGCGCGAGCAGCGTTGATCACTGACATTGAGTTGCTTGACGAATATCCCGCGTACTACGACGCCTACGCGAAGCGTCAGCATCGCTGGACCAGGGGCGACTGGCAAATTCTACGCTGGTTGTTTCCCACCGTGCCCGACGCCAATCGTCAACCCGTTCGCAATTCCCTGCCGCTCATTTCGCGCTGGAAGATTCTCGACAACCTGAGACGGAGTTTAGTGGCGCCTTCCATGTTTCTGTGGCTGCTGGCGGCCTGGACTCTGTTTCCTGGTTCGCCTTTGATCTGGAGTTCGTTTGTTGTCCTGACGATCGCGTTTCCGGTTTACCTCCATGTCACTACCAGCTTGTTGATACACCCGCGCGGCATTCCCTGGACCAGCCACTTTTGGAGCGTTTGGGGCGACGCGCGAACCAACGCTGCCCAGGTCGCGCTGTCAATCATTCTCCTGCCGCACCAGGCGTACTTAATGTGCGATGCGATCGGGCGCACGGTTTACCGCAAACTAATCTCGCGAAGAAGACTACTTGAATGGGTGACTGCAGCCGACGCTGAAAAATCGGGACGCCACGATCTGCGTGCGTTTTTCTGGGTCATGTTGCCCGCCGAGTTGCTCGCGCTCGAAGCGGCTGGCCTCACTCTGAGCGTTAGACCCGCGGCGCTCTGGACCATGGGCCCGTTTGTCATTCTCTGGCTGACAGCTCCCGCCGTGGCTTACTGGGTCAGCACTGCGCGCGTCACCACTCGCAAAATAATCAACCCTGCGGATGTCCAACTCGCTCGGCTCGTCGCGCGACGCACCTGGCGTTTCTTTGAAACCTTCGTTGGTCAGGAAGACAACTGGCTCCCGCCTGATAACTTTCAGGAAGATCCAATGCCGGTAATTGCGCATCGCACTTCACCGACCAATGTCGGACTGCTCTTGCTTTCCAATGCTTCGGCGCACGATTTGGGCTATATCTCGTCGCTCGATTTCCTTGAACGTGGAGAACTCACCTTTGTAACTTTTGAGAAACTGCCGAAGTTGCGTGGTCACCTCTTCAACTGGTATGACACAAAAACCCTTCAGCCGCTTCCACCGTCATACATCTCCACGGTAGACAGCGGAAATCTCGCGGGTCACCTCATCGCATACAAACAAGCCTGCATCGAACTGCCTGACACGAAGCTCTTCGACAATCGAATTCTCAGCGGCCTGGGCGACACGATTGCCGCAGTTTCCGAAGAGGCGGCCGGACTGGGCGCTTTCCAGCAGCGGACCGATGTTGTCACGGTTCGCCAACTGCGTAATGAAATAGAGGCCTCAGTGGCGCTGCTCGAGCTTGATGACGTTAACAACCTGGAATCATGGTTTCAGTTGTTCGACCAACTCGCCCGGCGTGCTTCTGAGATCGAAGACATCGTTAACGCCCTTGCTCACGAGCACGGAGAAGCAAACTTCAAGGAGTTACGCTGGTGGGTGACTACACTCAGACGCCAGGTTGACGGCTTGCTGCGCGATGGAGAGACGCTCGTCAGCTGGGGCCGCCACCTTGGCGGCAGCACAGGCATTGATCCGGCCACCCTGGATGAAACAGCCCCGGCCCCGAATCACACCAGCCATACCGAGTCGGTTTTGCGCCTGCTGAACGCTGTCCCGTCGCTCGCCGGAATTCCCGAGATTTGCGACTCAGCGTTGGTCCAACTATCCGGAATCGCTAACGCCAGAACTCTTTCAAGCGCAACGACCATCGAATTAACCAGGACCCTCGAACAATCGTCGCAGAACGCCGGTGAAGTCTTGTCGCGGCTCAGCCGGCTGGCGTACGCCTCCGAGCAGGCGCTCGAAGCAATGGATTTCGGATTTCTCTTTGACGCCGAACGCAAGGTATTCACGATTGGCTACAACGTGTCTACTTCCGCGGCTGACAATTCGTTTTATGATTTGCTTGCCTCTGAAGCACGCCTCGCCTCTTTCGTAGCCATCGCGAAAGGCGATGTGCAGATGGAACATTGGTTTCGGATGGGACGGCAACTCACGAGCGTAGACGGCGGTCGGGCGCTGATCTCCTGGACCGGCACCATGTTCGAGTACCTGATGCCCCTGCTCGTCATGCGCAACTACGGCAGCACCCTGCTCGATGAAACCTACCGTTCAGTAGTTAAGCGACAGATTGAATATGGAGAAGAACGCGGCGTGCCGTGGGGTGTGTCAGAGTCGGCTTACAACGTGCGCGATCTCCAACTGACCTATCAATATGCACCTTTCGGAGTTCCCGGTTTAGGACTAAAGCGTGGACTGGTTGAAGACCTGGTGGTCGCGCCTTATGCCACGATGCTGGCGGCTGAGATTGACCCCGTAGCTGCGATGGCGAACCTGCGCCGTTTGAAACAGGAAGGCGCCCTCGGCCGCTTTGGTTATTACGAGTCGATCGACTACACCGCAGGACGACTGCCGCTGGGCCAGAAACATGTTTTGATTCGGGCATTCATGACTCACCATCAAGGCATGAGTCTCATTTCGCTCAGCAATGTCCTGCAACAGGATCGCATGGAGAGACGATTTCACGCTGATCCGTTGGTTCAGGCCACCGAACTACTCTTGCAGGAACGCATTCCCATCGGAGTTCCCACGGCTCATTCAAGCGATGAAGAAGTGCTGATGGGCAGGGTGACGCAAACGCAGCCGGGCCCGGTCACGCGCGTTTACAACACGCCCGATCTTGAAACGCCGCGCACTCAGTTACTTTCAAACGGCACTTACAACGTGATGGTTACCACCGCCGGCGGGGGCTATTCCACCTGCGGCCCAAACGCCGTAACGCGCTGGCGCGAAGACGTGACGCGGGACAATTGGGGCACGTTTGTTTATCTGCGCGACGTGCGTAGCGGCTCAGTCTGGTCTGCGGGTCACCAACCCGTGCTGAAGCGAGCGCAATCCTATGAAGTCTCGTTCTCTGAGGACAAGGCCGATTTCTGGCGCACAGACGCGGGCATCGTAACGCACATGGAAGTGCTCGTTTCAGCCGAAGACAATGCCGAGGTGCGCCGCGTCTCGCTGACGAACAACTCCACCCGCACGCGCGAAATTGAACTAACGAGCTACTCGGAGGTAGTGCTGGCCACTCCTCAGGCCGACGTCGCACACCCTGCGTTTAGTAATCTTTTCATCGAAACGGAATTCTTTGCGGCGGAGAACGCGATCCTTGCGCATCGACGCCAGCGTTCAAGCGACGATGCGCCGATCTGGGGAATTCATGTTGTGGTAGTCGAGGGCGATCTGGTCGGCGCTGTTCAATTCGAAACCGATCGCGGAAGATTCCTGGGGCGCGGGCACACGCCCGCAGATCCCGTTGCCGTGATGGAAGACCGCCCGCTTTCAAATACGACCGGGGCTGTGCTTGATCCGGTGTTTAGCCTGCGGCGTCGTGTACGCATTCGTCCGAATCAGACGGTGCGTTGTTCATTCAGCACCCTGGTGGCGCGTTCGCGTGAAGCAGCGCTGCTGCTCGCCGACAAGTATCACGATCCGAACATCTTCGAACGCGAATCACAACTTGCCTGGACCAAAGCCCAGGTTGAGATGAGTCACCTGCGCATCGACGCTGATGAAGCACACCTGTTTCAACGCCTGGCAGCTCGCTTTGTTTATTCGGATCCTTCCCTGCGGCCGCGATCTCACGTGCTGGCTCTCAATTCCAAAGCGCAATCAAGTCTCTGGGCTTACGGAATCAGCGGCGACTTACCGATCATGGTAGTTCGCATCAACAAGGTCGAAGACCTGCCGATTGTTCGCAAGGTTGTGAGAGGGCATGAGTATCTACACTACAAGGGTCTGAAGGTTGATCTCGTAATTCTAAACGACAACCCGACCACGTATCTGCAGTCTCTCCAGCGCGAATTGGAAACTATGGTTCGCACCAGCGGTCTGGGAGGTTTGCAGGACAAGCCAGGCGGCGTCTTCCTGCGTCGCACCGACCAAATGCCGGAAGACGATCGAATCCTGCTACATTCGGTGGCAAGGGCTGTGATCGTTACCGAGCGTGGCCCGCTTGAAGATCAACTAGAACGTCCGCATGTTCAGGAACCGTTGCCGGCCACGTTCGTTCCACGGCTTCCTTCGCAGACTTATCCGGAGCCCACTGTCGCGCCGCCAGAGTTGAGCTTTTTCAACGGTCTGGGAGGATTTCATCAGGGCGGGCGCGAGTATGTGATTCTGTTGGGCGCGGATCAGTGGACGCCGGCTCCGTGGTCAAACATCGTTGCAAACGGTCAGGAGTTTGGTTTTCAGGTAACCGAAACCGGCGCCGGATACACCTGGTCAGCCAACAGCAGAGAAAACCGCCTCACGCCATGGTCCAACGACGCGGTCAGCGATCCGCCCGGCGAGATTATTTATCTGAGAGACGAGGACACCGGCACCGTCTGGTCGGCTACTCCCCTTCCGATCCGGGAAAGCGAACCGTTTATCATCAGGCACGGCCAGGGCTACTCAGTTTTCGAACACACGAGCCACGGCATCTCGCAGGAGTTGCTTTTGTTTGCTCCGCTCGATGCTCCGGTGAAAATCTCTTTGCTGCGCTTGCGAAACAGAGGCGACCGGAAACGCAGGATAACTGTAACGCTTTACAATGAATTGGTTCTGGGTGTGAATCGGACCACGTCCTCGCCTTACGTGATCACCAGCCTTGACGCGCCGAACGCTACCATCTTTGCCCACAACCCTTTCAACAACGAATTTGCGGATCGGGTGGCTTTTGTAGCAACCAGTGAAGAGATTGCCAGCGCCACCTGCGACCGAAAAGAGTTCCTGGGGAGAAATGGCACTCTCAAGAGTCCCGCGGCAATGCGCCGAGTTCATCTTGCAAATCGTGATGGCGCAGGCCTCGATCCGTGCGCCGCTTTGCGCGTCACGGTTGAGTTAGCGCCATACGAAGCACGCGAGGTAATTTTCCAGCTGGGTGAGGCGGCCACCAGAGAAGAAGCCCAAGCGATCGTACAGAACTACAGAAAACCTGCCGCCGTAAACGAGGCGTTTGAAAAAATGCTCGCCCACTGGGACGAGCTGTTGGGCACTGTGGAAGTGAAAACCCCCGACGCGGCGATGGACACGATGCTTAACCGCTGGTTGCTCTATCAAACGCTGTCCTGCCGCATCTGGGCGCGTTCAGCCTTTTACCAATCGGGCGGCGCGTTTGGGTTTCGCGATCAACTGCAGGACGTAATGGCCCTCGTCTACAGCAGTCCGGCGATCGCGCGCCGGCAAATTCTGCTTGCCAGTGCACATCAATTCAAGGAAGGCGACGTCCAACATTGGTGGCATCCCCCGAGTGGCCGTGGAGTGCGGACGCGGTTTTCAGACGATCTGCTGTGGTTGCCATTCGTCACTGCGTTCTACACTACTGTCACCGGCGACTTGTCAGTCCTCGACGAAATTGTTCCCTTTCTGGAACAGCCGCTGCTAAAACCTGACGAACAGGAAGCCTACATGCAGCCCAGTGTTTCCAGTGAGTCGGCGTCAGTTTTTGAACACTGCATTCGCGCGATTGACCGCAGCCTGGCCGTAGGCGAACACGGCTTGCCGTTAATGGGTGGTGGTGATTGGAACGATGGCATGAATCGCGTGGGCCATCTCGGCAAGGGCGAGAGCGTTTGGGTCGGTTGGTTTCTCTATACCACGCTCGTCGAGTTTGCTCCGATATGTGATGGCCGGGACGATGGCGCGCGCGCCGAACGTTACCGGAAGCACACCGAAAAACTCAAGACTGCGCTGGCGGAAAATGCGTGGGATGGCGACTGGTACCGCAGAGCCTATTTCGATGATGGATCGCCGTTGGGATCGGTTCAAAATGATGAATGCCGCATAGATTCGATCGTTCAATCGTGGTCCGTGATTTCAGGCGCGGCGGAAAACTACCGAGCCCAACGCGCGATGGCTGCAGTTGAGGAATATTTGATCAGGCGCGGCGACGGCCTGGTGATTCTGTTCACTCCGCCCTTCGACAAAGGCACGCTCGATCCGGGGTACATCAAAGGTTACGTGCCGGGCGTGCGCGAAAATGGCGGGCAATACACGCACGCGGCGCTCTGGACGCTCATTGCTTTTGCGATTCTGGGAGACGGAGAGCGGGCCGGTGAACTGTTCTCGCTTCTCAACCCGGTGAACCACTCCTCCACTCGCGCCGGCTTGCACAAGTACAAAGTCGAACCATATGTCGCCGTAGGCGATGTTTATGCAGTGCCTCCACACACAGGGCGCGGTGGTTGGACCTGGTACACGGGATCGGCCGGTTGGATGTATCGCGCTGGCCTCGAATCCATTATTGGCTTTAAGTTAAGAGGCGCGACTCTGAGCATCGACCCATGCATCCCTCGCTGGTGGCGTGAGTTTGAGATCAACTACCGGCGTGGGTCGACGGTCTATCGAATCAAAGTGGAAAACCCCCTGGGCCTTAGTCGCGGCGTCGCAACCCTGGAGCTCGATGGCGTTGTCCAGGCTGATGGCGAGATAGCTTTGGCAGACGATCGTCATCATCATTTCGTCCGGGTCGTGCTGGGTGAAAAAGCAATCAGTGATGCGGAGGCTGCTGCTGAAGAAACTCCTGAAGGCGAGCGAAGTCGATAAGTTGCTGCGTTCTGTATTGGCAATAAACGGTCGCCTGCCGCTACACTCGTTTGCCTGAAGTCTCAGCGAACCCTTCCGTTAAGCTTGATGAACGATGGAAAACCCCTTGCTCACCGTTGTCATGCCCGTGTATAACGCGCTTCCCTTCCTCGACGACAGCATCAGCAGCATCCTCCAACAGACCTGGTCAAACTTTGAGTTTGTGATTCTTGACGACGCGTCGACTGATGGCTCCAGCGAAGCGCTGCGGGAATGGTCGCGCAGGGACCACCGCATAAAGGTCTACCGAAGCGAAACGCGACTGGGACTTTCGGGAAGTGCCAACCTGGTGATGTCAAAAGCGAGAGCCGCCGTCGTCGCTCGCATGGATGCGGATGACGTTTCGCATCCCGAACGCCTTCAGCGTCAGTGGGAAATTATGGAAAGTCGACCCGACGTGGTGGTGGTTGGAACGCTTTGTGTCGGGATTGATGAAAGAGGCCGCGAGGTACGTCCACGGGATCGTTGGCGATTGCTGCGCCGTTCGGCCTACATACCGTTTCCGCATGGCTCCGTCATGTTTCGACGAAGTGCCTTTGACCGGGCCGGGGGTTACTCCGCCGAAGCTGAGGGCGGCGAAGATCAGGACCTCTTCTCCAGAATGTCGGAACAAGGCACCGTAGTAACACTTCCCGACGTGCTCTACCGATATCGATATCACTCGCGCAATGCCACACTCCTCAATGGCCTTCGTGCAGTGGTCTTACCTGAGAAGACCGGCGGTGAACTGGCGTCGTTTTACATGCTCGGAGCGATGCGCCTCTGGGCTGGCAACCCGCCAATGTTGCTCCAGCCCCTGTTGGCAAAGAGATCGTTGCGATGGAGCCCTGCGACATTACTGGTCCTGACGTCGGCCGTTTGGGGCGCGATCAATCCGTCCAGCCTGCGAAGCTTCCTGCGATCGTCCATCCGTATTCGCGACCTTGTCGCCGGCCTGCGGGTCAAAGATGGGAGACCTTACGAGTGGCGATCAAGATAGCGATTGTTGGGCTCGGCGCTCGCGGTCAGGATTGGATCCGCGAAGTAAGGAACGCGACTGGTTGTGAACTCGCCGCTTGTGTGGATGCCGATCAATCTACGCTGCAGCGAGCCGGTGCTGAGCTCCAACTTCCCGCGATAAACCTTTTCTCGGACCTTGAGGAAGCGTTGGACCGGGTTGAGTGTGACGCTGTGATTGTTGCCACGTCGGCCGATTCTCATGTGACCGCCTGCGAGCAGTCGATTTCTCGCAAGCTCGCCGTGCTGGTGGAAAAGCCGTTTACTATGCAGTTAAACGAAGCGGTCAAATTAGTCTCGCTGGCAGAAGCGAACCAGACACCGCTGCTGGTCGCGCAAAACTACCGGTATATGCGTGCATTCCGCACGGCACGGCGTCTCGTGGAGGAAGGACGGCTTGGGACCGTAGGCAAAGTCGTCATGCATTACTACCGCGTTCCGCATGAGATAACGCCATCGCTCGCTCGATTGCCAAACAGTGTGCTCTGGGGCATGGCCATTCATCATCTCGACGTCATTCGTTTCATACTTGGCCAGGAAGCAACGGGCGTAGTGGCCGATAGTTTTTCTGCTCCGAATGGCCAGCTTCCTTCGGGAGCATCATTGCATGTGATGATGTCGATGGCCGACCAGTCGCGCGTTTCCTACACTGCAACCTACGAATCGAGTGGGCATGAATTCTTTGAACGCGGGCAGGAGTTTTATGCCCGCTTTGTAGGGAACCGGGCCACGCTTCATATCTTTCAAAGGTGGATTGTGCTTTGTGAAAAAGGAAAGTGGCCGCGCCTTGTCAAACGAGGCCCTAGACCAATCTCCGAAGAAGGCGTGCTTCTCGACCAACTCCAGCGCGCTTTGCTATTGGGCGAAAAACCCCCTTCAACTGGGCGCGATAATCTGTTGACCATGGCGATAGTTGAAGCATGCCTGATCTCGGCCGTCAAAAAAACCTGGGTTAACCCGCAGGAGTTATTGAATGAGTCAAGATAGTGACTCTCGAGTCATCGCGATCGTGATTGATGCCGCAACGCCACAGCTGGTCCGCCGAATGATCGATCACGATGAATTGCCTGTGCTGAAGTCTCTGCTCTCCGCAGGTGAGTGGAAGAAAGTTTCGGCGCCCGCGAATATCGGCAGCGGAGCGGTATGGCCCACCTTCATTACCGGAACTGATCCGCGCTTCCACGGCATTCACGGCGAGTGGCGTTGGCATCCCTCCGACATGAGTCTCAGCCGCTATCGGGGCCGTGATTTGACTCCCTTTTGGCAAACGCTCGCTGACAATGGAACGACAATCGGCATCCTCGACCTCCCGTTTATGCCGATGATCGGTCTCGAAAACGGCTTTGAGATTTCGGAGTGGGCGCCGCACGACGTGCTTGAGGGGCACATTCAGGTTGCGCCAGAAAAAATCAGAACCCTTGTCTCTAACTCGCCGCCGCATGCACTTTCGTCGGACCGATTGAAAACTGAGGGACCGAAAGATCTTGAAGGCCTGCAACGACTAAATTCCGCGTGTCTCGAAGGTATCAAGGTGAGAGGGAAACTCGCTCAGGCGTTGCTGCAGGAAACGAATCCTCGCCTGGCCATCATTGCCTTTACTGAAATTCATCGCACGGGTCATTTCATATGGCACAACGTGGAGCCGGAAAACGAAGTCTATGCCAGAGACGAGTTTGCGAACCTTCCAGCTCTTAAGCCGGATCTGAAAGATCTCCTTCGTGAAGTGGATCGTCAGATTGGCTCGTTAATTGACACATGCGCAAAGGATGCAACCGTCATAGTTTTTTCCCTTCACGGAATGCGACCCGCGTACGGCGCGTCAGCATTTCTAGCACCGCTGCTGATAGAAATGGGCTTCGCGCGACTGGCTGATTGGCGGGGACAATCCTGGAGGGAACGCGCACTCACGCTGATGGCAGCCGTCAAACGCCACTCTCCCGATATGCTGAAGAAACTCTATTACAAGAGCCTGCCACAAACGACCACGCATCGACTCGCTCGCCCGACCATGTTGCCCGCCTATGACTGGAACCAAACGCGCGCCTTCTCGCTACCAACGGATCAGCATGGCTGGGTGCGGATCAATCTTCGCGGCCGTGAAGCCGCCGGCATAGTGGCCGCCGAGAACTACGATGAAATCTGCCGTGAGATCGAAACAAAGTTGCGAGCGTTAACGACAAACGAGGGAAAGCCACTCGTACAAGATGTTCTCCGCACCAGTGTCACCGCCGAAGATGCGATCGCTTCCTCCGTCCCCGATCTCGTCGTCCACTGGACCAATGCAGTCTTCGAGTCGCCCCTGGGGATCAAAGGAAGTTTGGTTAAGACCCCGCCGGTGGGCACCTACACAGGCCAACACGCAGGCGACGGGTTTTGCATTTTCAAAGGTAACTCTCAGTCCGGATTGCCCGACGTTTTGCTTGCCCAAGACCTGGGCGCGCTGATTTCACGAAGCCTGTCCTAGCAGCGGTTTTCATCATCACGAGGCTCCGCGCTCTGCAAGAAGCACGGGGCGTTTCATGGTCAGGTCTGCGCGCGTTCCCAGTCGCTTCCACACCAGCAGGGTTAAAAATGGATCGAAGTATGATCGTTTAGCCTTTAGCCCTTGCTGAGCTCCCATCGTTGGTTTCGCTTATGCATTCGCGGGCGACCCGCTTGCGTCGCAACGTTCATTCGTGAATCTGTCCCAAAGCTGCACCGCCCCCTCGGCCGCCAGAATCATCAGGAGGATCAGGAACACATAGCGCAGACGATAAAGTGCGCCAACATTCACCACCACCAGCCCCAGCGAAACTAATCCCATTGCAGCTACCAGCGCGAGCCACCAGGCTGAAACACGCCGCCTTTGCCGCCAGAGCCCAACCAGTGCCAAAGCTTCCACCGCAAACATCGCTGTCGTTTCAAAGCCACTCAGCAGTCTGGCTCCCGAGCCAACGTGATTTCCTGCCGCAAACCACATGTTAGGAAACGGCGCAAAAAAGCCAACTGCTGCCGCACGTGGCAGGTAACGCAAGAGGTCTCCGATGCTCCTAATCTGGACTTGGGCATCGATATTCGAACCGGAATTCGGATACGCATTAACAAATCTTTGCCGCGCTTTCCCGATGTGAGCCGCGATGGGAGATAAAGGACTCGTCGACGGCGATTCCGACCAGTTTCGGGGGACCGTCTGAAGTCTTCCCGTCGATGCATTCTCGACGCCAGGTAATCTGGAAGCGCGATGATTTCCAAACGGCCGGCTGGATTTTGGGACCACCCGCATTACACCTGCGCTAATTACGATCAGCAAGAACATCCCAACCAGGTTGGCTGCTTTCAACTGTCGTTGCCGAACCTGTCGAACTAGCTGTATCAGAACTCCCAGCGCCAGAGTCGCGATCAGTAGTTCTCCCATGTTGTCCCGCACCAGCCAGATGAATGCCGCAATCACGCCTCCAACTGCTCCGGTTCCCAGTGCCTCGGCCCACGAAACATTCCTGGTTAGCAGGCGCAGGTTGACGATAACAAACGCGAGCATGGCGACCAGAAACAGCGGATCCTTAAGTAGCTGTGTGGTGTGCATCAGGAACGACGGCCACAACGCAACCGTTGCCGCAGCCAGTAAACCCGCGCGCCGGCTCAGTGCTTCCTGACCGAGGTTGAAAATGAGCGCCAGGATTGCAAGGTAGCAGAGAGAGTTGAGCGGCGCGGCGCTGAGGATGGTTTTCGGCAATGGCCCAGGAAGTGCGAAACAAATCGAGAAGAGCTTGAGGTGAAACGGCGCGGGTGAATAGATCCACTCACGGATTTCACCTCGGACCAACGTCGCGCCTAGCCGCATGATCTCCTCGCGAGCTTCGACGCCGTCAGAATCGTGGGGAAACGCGATGCCATTGACATCAAAAGTGGACGGAAATGCTCGAGAACGTCCAACCACGAAGATGCTGAGCGTCACTATTAGATGGAAAATTGCCGCCGCGATCAGCAGGCGTCGTGGCCTGAGCCAAACGCTCGGTTCCGTATTCGCGCTGAAGAACGTTGCCTTCGTTCGAGTCATAGCTGGGACTATTAAAGTAACATCTCTCTGACCGTCGGTGTGAAGAACTGCAATGTGTGGAAGGTTTGACCCAGATCCGTTTCGACCTTTATCTTCCTAAGGACAAGATCAGTATGCAATTAGGTCCCACACATCCCGTGGGCCGGTCAATACAGGCGGCCGTCTCTGGAGAAGGAGAAATTCATGGCGCATCCAAATGAACCGGATCGTTCGTCGCAGCCGGAGAATGAAAGCGAGATGTCGGAAGCCGAGATAGATCGGAATCTGGCCGATACGTTTCCGGCAAGCGACCCGCCATCGTGGACGCTGGGGACCGATCACAAGCCAACCACGCCGACCAAGCAGCCAGAACCTCCGGATCAACCGGAGGAAGAGGTAGAAGAATAAAAAGCAGCCTTCCCGTGACCATTTCTCCATAAAAAATTTCTTGCATCAATATTGTATTTTGGATACTATCCGGCTCCCGACAAGTTGAATCAGGTCTGAAGGCGCTTCCCTCTTTGGTTTCCCGACGCTTCTGGTCTTCAGACTAGCGGAATACTTAATCCCCCTCTCTAGCAACCCCCTCAACCGTAGCACTTGCCCGGAGAATTCGTAGAGATAAGCAGACACGTCGCTTCTTAGAACTCTTAAACCACTGTCACAGATTGTAGCCGAGAAGGCTCAACGTCTCGGCGGCTCGCAAGAGCACAATGTGTGACATCCCGACAGCACGGAAGGAGTTTGTCATGCCGCAGACCTACGCTTCGCGTCGGTTCGTCGTCCGCCTCGTCCAATCCATCTTAATAATTCTTAGTGGCTTATCTTTATTTACGGTGGCTGCCTCGGCTGCGCCCGAGTCTAAGCTGCCTTTGAGTCCAGCAGGCGTTAGACCGGCCGAGAGGGCTCCACTACTCCCTTCCCAAAACATTGACAATGGCAATCCGGATCTGAAGCCCCGGTGGCTCCTGCCGAAACCCGAAGAGCTGGACACGCGTCCGACGGCAGTTGATGCCCTCGGCCAGGCCAGTGTTCAGGTTGCCCCTGATCAGGTTGATCAGACGACTAGCAACGAAAACACCGTGATTCGGCAGCTGGCGTTGGACGTGCCTGCCGGTGGCGTTACTCCTGGTGGAGTTATTCCGGAATGCGGCAAAACCACAACTGCGAAGGTCGTAGCCATCGACCAGGTGTATTTTTACAATCGTTTTGGCGCGTTCAATCCGGCTGGCATGCTCTACGCGCTCGAACGCGATGTTGTGGATATCGGCCACAGCAACTACCAACTCAGGGATGGCAAGCGCCCGCGGCCCATCGTGCTTCGTGTCAACGAAGGCGACTGCCTCGAAGTGGAATTCACCAACCGGCTTCACGATCCGCGGCCTAACAATAATTCGTCGTTCACGCGCAATGCTTCGATCCACGTCAACGGTCTGGACTACGTAAACAGCCTGGCGGACGACGGCGCGAACGTCGGCGAGAATGTGTCATCGCTAGTGAAGCCTGGAGACACGAAAACCTACAAGTGGTACGCAGCAAAACAAGGTCAGTATCTAATGCACTCCATGGGTGCAGCCGCCGGCGGAGAAGGCGATGGCGGACAAGTCGGCCTCGGACTCTTTGGCTCGGTTAACGTCGAGCCGAGGGGCTCGAAGTGGTACCGGTCGCAGGTCACTGCTGCAGAGTTTGACAAAGCAGTGGTTCCGCCGACCCCGACCAATCCACTCCTGAAAATTAACTACGAGGCCGTTGATCCCAATACGCAGTTACCGGTCCTGAACATGCTCAACGGCAATGAGATTATTCATACCGATCTCAATGCCATCATTACGGACCCATCGGGTGTTCTTCAGGAAAATTGTAATCTGGCACCGCCTTCGAGCACCTGCGGTCAGCCCTTCCGCGAGTTCACCACAATTTTCCACGACGAGATCAAAGCGGTGCAGGCCTTTGCGGAACTCGACGAAGAACTCTTTCATGGAGTCCGCGACGGGTTTGCCATCAACTACGGCTCGGATTCCCTGGGGGCACGATTGTTAGCAAATCGCAAGGAGATTGGTCCGGGTGCGAAGTGCGACGAGTGTAAGTTTGAGGAGTTTTTCCTCGAGTCGCATGTTCAGGGCGACCCGGCGATTATCACGCGCAAAGACCCGAATACGGACACTGTGGTCGAGGCTCTCTTTCCGGATGATCCGTCCAACGTGCACCACTCATATCTGAACGACCCGGTACGTTTTCTCAACACACATGCAGGGCCGAAGGAAACTCACGTTTTTCACCTGCATGCTCATCAGTGGCTCCAAAGCCCGCGCGATCAGAATTCAACCTATCTCGATTCGCAAACCATTTCACCGGGCGCGGCATTTACGTACGAGATTAATTACGGCGGGAGCGGAAACCGCAATATCAACCCGGGCGACGCGATCTTCCACTGTCACCTTTACCCACATTTCGCACAGGGCATGTGGGAGTTGTGGCGAAACCACGATGTTCTCGAACGAGGCACAGTTGATCGCAATTTGCCGGACGCGGAAATTGCAAATGGAATTCCAACCCCGGCGGTAGTTCCAATCCCGGGTAAGCCGCTGCCGGTCGAGCCAACCCACGCATTCAAGGGTTTTCCGTTTTACATCGCTGGTGAGGTCGGACATCGTCCGCCACAGCCGCCCCTCGATATGGAATGGGATGGCGGACTCCAACGCCACATTATTCTCGGCGCCAAGAAAATCGATGGCAAGGATGCGATTGATCCGGCGTTTCTAGCTGACCCAGTCGCCTCCCGCGTACTCGATGAGAACGATGATGAGAACCTGCTTAAGTTCGCGCGCAAGTTAACTTCGATTCAGTGGCAGCCACTAAACCCGTTTGGCGAACCGAAAGAGCAGATAGCGATGCAGTTTCATGAGGGAACTTTGTTTCCTAGCGTGCCAGTGCAGACTCAATATGGCTGGCAAGCGAAGGGCTACAAGACCTCCTATCCTGACGGCACGACCAACGATCAGGCATTGTTTCTCGTCAACGGCCTACCGCCGGCGCAGGGCGCACCTTTCGCCGATCCTTGCCCGAAGCCGACCGGCACGGAAGCAGCGCTGCGAAAATATCGCGCCGCGTATATCCAATTTGACATGCAGGTAAACAGATTCAAGTGGCACGACCGGCAAGCGCGAATCACGATGCTCGAGCAGGATGCGCTAGATTCAAATCAGAATCCACAGAACCCCGAGCCACTCTTCTTCCGTGCCAACTCGGGCGAGTGTGTAAGGTTTGCCGCGACGAACCTGGTCCCCAGCAACTTGAATCTTGACGACTTCCAGATTTTCACTCCGACAGACATCATCGGCCAGCACATTCACCTGGTGAAGTTTGACGTCACCTCGTCTGATGGCGCCGGCAACGGGTGGAACTACGAAGACGGCACCTTCTCGCCCGACGAAGTAAGGGAGCGGGCTGAAGGAATTCGGAAGTACTACAACTGTCCACCACCAGGCCCGCCTGGCCCGTACACCGATCCAAATTGCCCGGTGGCGGTTCCGCACCCGGTTTTTGGCAGCGGCACAAACGGTAAGTTTGTCGGCGCTCAAACAACTATCCAACGTTGGTGGGCCGATCCGCTGCTCAACCTTGCGCAGCAGGATCGAACGCTCCGGACAGTGTTTAGCCATGACCATTTCGGTCCCAGTTCGCACCAGCATCACGGACTTTACGCGGCGCTGGTGGTCGAGCCGGCTAACTCGATCTGGAAAAAACTTGATAATACTCCGCTTGGGGGACGGCCGGATGGCGGGCCCACATCATTTGCCGCCAACATCATTCCCCCTGCGAATGGCGACCAGAAGCCTTTCCGTGAGTTCAACCTGGCCTTCGCGGATTTCGCAATCGTCTATACCGAAGGGCTGCGACCGGTTAATCCTCCTGGCCGCAAGCAGGCAGACCTTCCCATCGCCATCGAGCCGACAGATAAACCAATGCCTGAAGCTATCTCGGCGGCCGACCCGGGCACTCAGCTCATCAACTATCGCAATGAACCAATTCCGTTGCGCGTTGGTCACAAAACTGAAAGCAGCGAATTTGAGCAGAAACCCGGCGAAGCGGGGGATCTGGCGAGGGTGTTCAGCTCGGTAGTTCATGGCGATCCTGGCACCCCGTTGCTACAGGCTTACGAGGGCGACCGCGCCATCGTTCGTCTGATCCAGGGCGCTCAGGAAGAGCAACATGTCTTCAATGTTCATGGCCTCAAGTGGCTGTTTGAACCTTCGTCGCCCAACTCGGGTTATCGAAACGGTCAACACATTGGGATTTCAGAACATTTCGAATTTGAGGTTCGTCCGGTGGCTTTGGGTAACAACAACATCGGCAGGCGGTTCACCGATCTTCTCTATTCGTCGGCCGCAACCGACAATCTATGGGATGGCCAATGGGGCATCATGAGGGTTTACCGCGGCTTGCAGCCGCATTATGACACGCAGCCCGAAGGCTCACAGAAATCTGGGAGCGGCTTTCTTGCGCCGCTGCCCGATAATCCGGGAGGAGAAGTCGCCGGCAAGAGTCCACTCCTGAATTCAGTGTGTCCGGCAACGGCGCCCGAGCGGCCCTACACCGTTCACGCGATGCTCGCGCGCGATCTGTTGCCGGAAGGGGCACTAGTCTACAACGACAAGTTCGACAGAATTCTTGATGACCAGGACGCGATACTCTTTGTTGACAAGGATGATATTGACCCTCTGAGGTCGGGAGACAAGAAGCCAGAACCGTTGATCCTTAGAGCCGCGGCGGGAGAGTGTCTCAAGGTTACCCTTTTCAACGCCCTGCCCAAAGAGGTACCGGAACACGACAGCTGGAACCATATGCCGATGATCGTGAACCGGTTCAACTTCAATCAGGTGCGTACATCAAATCGCGTTAGCCTTCATCCGCAACTTGTGACGGTTGAAACCCGAAGTGAGGACGGCGCCAATGTCGGTTACAACCTTGACTCCACTGTCGGTCCCGATGAATCGATTACTTACACGTGGTACGCCGGCGATCACAAGCTGGGTGGCGACGGGCTTCCGGCCGAATCACCCATCGAGTTTGGGGCTATCGGGCTGAGGGACATGGGCGATGTCATCAAGCATGCATCGCACGGGGCCATCGGATCGCTGATCGTCGAACCTGAAGGCTCCACCTGGACGTTTGATGGGAAGACACGTGCGTCCGCGGACATTTTGGATCAGCATAACAACCTGATCTTCCGTGAATTTGTTGTGCTCTACCAGGACGACATAAGCATGCAAATTCGCCATCGGTGGCAATACGTGCACCACCGCGATCCACTAAAGAACATCGCTGGAACTGACGATGCGGAAGATACCGGCATGAAAGCGTTCAATTATCGTACCGAGCCATTCTGGCTCCGGCTTGACGTGGACGTAGATACGCCTGAGACGTTAACGAACGACCTGGAATTCTCTAACGTGCTCAGCTCTGTTGATGGGAATCCCGGCTGCGGCGGCGCCTGTGGCGATCCGGCTACACCGATATTCACCGCCAAGGCAGGAACTGCTGTGCGATTCCGCGTGCTCGACGTGGCGGGCCATCCACGTCAACATGCCTTCACAGTTCATGGTCACCACTGGCAGTTCGAACCATGGACCGCAAACTCGACGGTGCTGGGTGTAAATCCACTCACCTTCGAAGTAGGCTCATATAGCGGCATAGGGCCGACGCGTCATGAGAATATCCTGACGACGGCCGGCGGTCTGCGCGCTGTCCCCGGCGACTATCTATACCGAACTCAAGAGAGTTACCAGTTCTCGGGTGGAGGTCTGTGGGGAATCTTCCGCGTCAAACCGTAAGTTTCAGGGCAGGTTAACTCGTTGACCTTGAAGAGTGCAGCCCGATACTTTCAGCTGCACTCTTCGAGCATTCTCGGCCTCAATAACGACCAACTACATTTAGAAAAGGGGACTTATGCCATTCGGTAGCCATAGCCGGACACGCGTTCTCCATATGCAAACGCTTCTGGCAACGCTCCAGCTATTACTTGTTTGCCTGGTGATGCCTTCGATCGTTAATGCCCAGATCGGTGGTCCAGTCAATACTGCCGCTGCCGCGGGCAAAAACACGCGCGCTAATTCAAAACCACCGGCCTCTGTCTCCCAACGTTTCGAGCAGGAAGGTATCGCCATCGACTTTTCTGTTACGGCGACCCCGGATGAACGCGGCAGGTCAAATGGACTCGTCGCCGGGGCTAATGCGGTAGCCACGTTCCGCTTAACAGACGCAAGGACTGGACAGCCTGTCACGGGGCTGCATCCGAATGCCTGGATTAGCGCTCGGGCTTCAGGTGGTCTGCCCAATGCCTCCGAATGTAAGGACAAAGTTACGACTTTTATGGGCGGCCTGTTGAGCGCGCGCCCGGACATCGATCTTAACAGCTACTTGATCCTCACAATTAATCACGACGACACGATTTCAATAATCAATCCACAGCTCTCCTTCAACCTTACAAAGCTGGAAAGCCTGATCGTGTTGCCGGGCGCGGGAGCTGATTGGGTACTTTCACCTTCCAACGACTTCCTCTACCTGACCCTTCCGAATGAATCTTCGGTTGCCGTTATCAATACCATTACCAGAAAGGTCGTCGAAAACATTTCGCTCAAAGGAATGAAACCACGGCGCATCGCGCTCGAGCCCGACAGCCATCGGGTGTGGGTAGGACTTGATGATTCACCCCTGGTTGCAGTTATTGATATCAAGACCAACCGCCTGGTAGGCACCGTGAAAGCCGGCGATGGATTGCACAACATTGCTTTCGCTCCGGAGAAACACCTGGCCTATGTAACAAACAGCAAGGCCAACACTGTTACCGCCATCGACACGAAAAAACTGGCAAAGGTTAGCGACATTAGCGTCGGCGCGACACCGGTGCCGGTGGCATACAGCAATGCCAGCCGGTTGTTCTATGTGGCCTCGATCAATGGTGGCACTATTTCTGCGATAGACCCCGCGAGGCAACAAGTTGTGGCGACCATTCCTACCGAACCTGGAGTTGTAGCTTTGAAGTTTGCTCCGGGTGGGCGTTTTGGTTTTCTGGTTAATCAGGTCACAAACAAAGCCTCCATTCTGGATGCGTCGACGAATAAGATTGTGGGCAGTACCAGTGTCATCGCGGGGCCTGACCAGGTTGTTTTCACGAAGCGTTATGCCTATATCCGCGGCATTGGATCCGAGAAGTTTTCATTGATCGAGTTAACTGATTTTTCGAAAACGGCGCCGGTGCCAGTAGACATCCAGGGCGGTCAAAAGGCCGCCAACACAATGCCTGAAGAGATTGGGGTAGCCAATATGATTGCACCGACTCCTGAAGGCAATGCCGTAATGATCGCAAACAATCCCGATCGAATGATCTATTACTACGTCGAAGGAATGATGGCGCCGATGGGAACGCTCAGCAATTACAAGCGCAGGCCAAGGGCACTCCTTCTCCTGGATCGGAGCCTCTCCGAAGTTGCACCCGGCACCTACTCCTCCCAGATTAAGTTGCGAAAAAGTGGCAAGTTTGATGTACCACTTTTGATCGAGCAGCCGCGTTTGCTTCACTGTTTCCAGTTAGAAGTGGGCGCATCACCAGACGGCGAGGAGCAACGCGCGGGAACTTCGATTGCCGTCGAGGCGCTGTTCAAGCAACAGCAAATCAAAGCTGCAGAAGTCGTCCCGCTCAGGTTCAGAATCACTGACGCCGCAACCAGGAAACCGGTTACAGGTCTAAACGACGTGCGTGTCCTTATTTTTGAGCCGCCCGGCACCTGGCAACAACGGCAACTCGCTAAAGAAATCGGCGACGGCGTTTATGAGGTCACGCAAACGTTTCCGCACGCAAGCGTGTTCAATGTTATGGTGGCGGTTAGCTCGCGCGGAGTTACTTTTGCCGATCTGCCGTTCAATCCGGTGCGGGTTATGGGAAATTCTTCTGGCGCAGCAACAAAGAAATAGCAAGGGACCGGAGGAACCAAACCATGATGAAGCGCGCAGCACAACACTGGGTCCTTACTTTCACAGCAATACTTCTCGTGGCCTTCACATCCGGCACTTTGATCGCCAGAGGACAGTCGGCAGTCAGCCGAACGGTTCAGCCGCGGGCCTCCGCAGTGACTTACGAGTGCCCCATGCACTCCGAAGTCACCTCGAAGAAACGCGGCAAGTGTCCCAAGTGCGGGATGTTTCTGAAGGCCAGGACCAGAACCTCGCCTGTTAAAACTCCAACCATCTCCGAAGGTCCGGCGGCACCGCGTGACAGCGAAATCGCCGGAGCGGGTTCCGACATCGCATCGAATTCATCAGTCGGCGCCAGGTATTTTCCCAATCATGTTCTGATAACTCAGGACAACGAGCCGGTGCACTTCTACGACGACCTGCTTATGGGAAAGGTAGCCTTAATCAACTTTGTCTTTACGACCTGTCAGGGTGTTTGCTCGCCGATGACCGCCAATCTTGCGCGCGTGCAGAATTATCTAAGTGAGCAGATGGGACATCAGGTAGTAATGATTTCGATCAGCGTCGATCCATTTATGGATACTCCCGAACGCCTCAAAGCGTACGCTGATAAGTTTAAAGTGAAACCGGGCTGGTACTTCCTTACCGGCAAGAAAGAAAATGTTGAATGGGTGCTCTATAAGTTGGGCGGATACGTTGAAGACAAAGCAACCCACAAGAGCGTTTTGATTGTCGGCAACGAGGCTACCGGCGAATGGATGAAAATCCACGCCATGGCGAACCCCACTGAGATTGCCACTGCCGTCAGGAAGTTATTGGCGCCAAAGGCCGTGAAAGATGGTAACTAACCACGCAGATTTTGGCCGGTAGTTGCCGATGAAGCGTGCGCTGTTTGCATTGCAGTAGGCGCTAATCACGTTTTGAATTTAGAACTGTTTGGAAAGCCGCCTCCTCGAGAACAAATGAACATTCCCCTCCCTCGCTTCCAGGCCCGTTCAGGTCTGGCAATTCTGATCGTCCTCACCATCTTGATTGGTGTTAGCAGCGTCGCATCCCAAAAGCTCGGCGGACTCAATTCGCAGGAAAAGCGCGGCAAACAGATTTATTTGAAAGGCGAGAGCCCTGCCGGAGAAATTACCGCGACCCTGGGCGCTGTTGACCTCGAGGTGCCTGCTTCCTCTTTTTCCTGTGCAAATTGCCACGGCCTGCGTGGTGAAGGAACGCGGGAAGGTGGGATTCAGCCGCCGCCGCTAAGATGGGATACGCTGACCCGGCCCTACACTTCCGCACTCACCCGCCGCGAGCGTCCCGCTTACAACGAAACCACCTTAGCCCGTGCAATCAGCGACGCCCTGGATTCCACGGGCAGGCGGCTGCATCCTGCGATGCCGAATTACAAGATGCATCGCGAGCAGATGGCGGACCTTATTGCTTATCTAAAACAACTCGGGGGCGAATCTGACACAGAGCCGGGGATAACCGACGACTCAATTCAGATCGGCGCCGTGCTTCCCTTGACCGGACCGCTCGCCCAGATCGGTGAAGACACGAAGGCTATTATTACCGCAAGTTTTGCGGAGGTGAATTCTCAGGGAGGAATTTATGGCCGCCGAATCGAGTTAGTCACCGAGGATTCCCGCGGCGAACCGTTACAAACGTTAGAAGCCACTCGGCGCTTAATAGAAAAGAGTGGGGTCTTTGCGATGTTGAGCAATTTCGAGACAGGCGATAGCGCTGAGACCGGCAGCTGGATCAAATCCAGGGAGGTGCCGCTGATTGGCCCACTCACGCTTTCGCCTCGCCTCGCCTCGCCGCCCAATCCCTACATCTTTTACCTGCTGCCAACCTTCGCGGATCAGGCTCGCAGCCTCGTAGACTTTGCCAAATCCAATAAGCAGAACGACCCTGCCAAACCACCTCGGCTGGCAGTTGTCTACGACGGAACCGCATTTAGTCAGGATGCGCTTTCCGGACTGCAGAGCCAGGCGAAAATGTATTCGATGGAACTCGTGGCGGAACTTCCGTTTCAGTCTGCGCTGAAGCCGGAGGAAGTGGTCGGCCAACTCTCAAACAAGTCTCCAGACTACGTCTTCTTCTTTGGCAACGCGGAAGACCTTAAACTTCTGGCCGCGCAGTTGGACCGCGTGAAGCTCAATGTTTCACTGCTGAGTTCGGTTGTGATGGCCGGGCGTGGGGCGTTTGCCTTGCCGCCGAATGTGGCTGCCAAAACGTTTCTTTCATATCCTGCCGCGTTGCCTAATCAGGAAGACTTCGCCGAGTTTCTTGCTCTTACGAAAAGGGCCGGCATTAGCTTGCGCAGTCCCGCGTTTCAATCCCTGGCCTATGCGTCGACCAAGGTTTTTTTTGAAGCCGCCAAACTAAGCGGCAAACAACTCGACCGCGCTGCGTTGATCAATTCGCTCGAACAGTTGCAAAACTTCAAGACCGGAGTCGTCCCGCCCCTGACCTTTGGAAAGAATCGACGTGTCGGCTCAATTAGTTCCTATATCGTTGGGGTCGACTTAATCAAGCAGCAATACATTCCGTTAACGAACCCGATGACGCCCAGGGACAAGCCGTGAAACTCCGGTCAGAACCGCTCTTCTGGGACTGCCGTCGATCCCAGCGATGAATCGCTGGCTATTTTCGGTCGTCCGCCACGGCGGACTAAGTGCAAACCACTTTTTTGCAAAGCCATCACTCCGGCCATGACCCGCGCGCGTCAATTCAAGCTGTTATAACTTCTGAGGTAGAATACGAATTATAGAAATGCCAGACTCTCAAACAGCTCGCAAGCGGCGCGGCTTTCTTGATCCAGCCATGGTCCGAAGTATTTCGTTCTGGATCACCAGCCTATGCATTCTGGTAGCCGTCCTGGCCTCCTTGCTGGCGATCTGGCAATTTGCGGGAACCGACATTCTCTGGCGCACGGTTGCTACTTGCCTGGTGATCGGCAGCGGCACAGTCGCCTTCTACTGGATCAACGTCCTCTTCGGCAAAACCTCGGAGTAGGACAGACATTCCTGTCTGTCCATGCGCCTAACGCCAGGTTGATTGGTTGGAACAAAGGACAGGCAGGAATGCCTGTCCTACATTCTAGTCTGCGGGTCCCGGCTTCTTACGCGGCAACACTGCTTCTAAATTTTTATAAATCTGCAAATACATTTGGGTCTCACGCGGAATGAGCGTGCGCCAGGCTGAGCCGCCGCGCCGGATGTAACCCGGCAAGCGCGCTGCGTTTGAGTTGTATCCGGCAGCCAGGAGTTCCGGTTGCGTCGCAAGTTTTGCTTGCAGCGCATACTGCACGTCTTCGTTTGCCGCCAGGTCGTTCCAGGTGTCCTGCATGTAAAGCAGCATCGCCTGGAGCGCGTTAGCGTGATTTCGCATTCCGGCGACGAAATCGGGAGTCAGACCAACACCCGGATGTCGTTGCTTCATGAGGTTGTAGGCCCAGGGAATCATTTGGACCATGCCGCCCGCTCCCGCTGAACTCACCGAATAGCGGTAGGTGTCGAGCTCATTCAGCGCATAGAGGGAATAGATTTCATCAAACAACGCAAGCCGGTTTTCACGTCGAAAGCGATCGTGATCGACGTGTTCCACGAGGCAGAGCCGCTCGGCAATATCAAGCACCTGCGGCGATATGAAAGTTCCTCTTTCGCGTAAACGTTTCGCTGCCAGCTCGATCATGCGATGAACATAGGCACGTCCTGAGCGCGTCAGTTCCGGCGAGAGCAGCGCCGGATGCGCCGAGGTGTAGTAGGCCATCTCGCGAAAGATACCGCGCTTCTCAATGGGAAACTCAACCACCAGCGGCGCCAGCGATCGACCCTGCAGGTCAAAAATTGCAACCGCAGTGTTGACTCCGTTAGCGCGAAGTATGCGCACATTCAGGGGCATGCCCAGCGAGCTTGTCATCGTCACCTCGCTGCCTTTCTTCAGAAAAGTCTCCTTGGCGACGGTGACCAGATGGACTCGCGAGGTGTCGCGATCAATGGCCGCGAGCGTCACGTAGGTAAGTGACGGCGGCATCATGGCCGTCTGCATCGGCCGCGACTTCAAAAATCTTTCCGCTTCCCCGATGCGCGTTTGAATCACCATTGGCGACATCAGTCGCGCAGCTGAAGCGATTGGCTCCACCCGCCGTTCAGTCGCTGCCGGACCAGCCACCGGCTCTACACTGTCTTCGCCTTCGGGCTCCGTTCCCACCACCGATGGCGATACGCCTGGCTCAGCCGGCGATGGTCTGGGCGCAGAAGGATACGTTCGCGCCGGAACTGGCGTACTGCGAGGCTCAGCTTCCGGCGAAATACTCCGCTGACGCGGCTCAAAAAATGGAGAAGGTGTCGGCGTTTGGGCCTGGGCGGTGACTACCACTGCAAACACGGAGAGGAAGGCGGCGAACAAAAGTCTTTTCATAAAAATAAATCCCGATGCTCTGAAATTTCGCGGCCTTGCAGGGCGTGGCAAGGGAGACTTTAGATTCGCCGACCGCTGTTGCGGTTGTCAACACCATTTCGCATCGCCTCAAGGCATAAGCATGACTGGTTCATTGACTGCCAAAAGTGGAGGTCACCAATTCCGTGTCCAGATACTCCGTTACTTCTTTGAGTTTGCCGTTGCTGAGTCGAAAGACAAAACAGTAGGAGTTGTTATAGGGGAGTCCTGTTTTTGTGACGTTGCTGCCGCGAGCTTCGACCACAACGAGATCGTCTTCGGCAATGAAACGTTGGGCCGTCGTCTTAATGCTCCCTTCAATTCTCGATCTTAGCTCCCCCAAAAGTTCGCTCAGAACACTTTGCTTCCCTTCATAGGTTCGGGACCATTTCGTGTTTCCCGTAACTAACCAGCGAAAGTCGTCGTCCATACTTTCCACCAAGAGTCTGGAGTCCCCGTTCGCCAGCCCGGCAAAAATTCGTTGCAACAGTTGTTTGTTGTCGGATGATGACATCTTGTTTCTGCTCACTCCGCTCAAGGCTTTGGTTCAGGCAGTTTAAGTTGAAAGCCTCTGCGGCGAATGCTATTCACGCAGGTTGTGTCCAAACCTTTTGCCGATCCGCGATTAACGAAATCGGCAACGAGCTTCCTGATGCAATCGAGCCCTTCCAGACCGCCGAATCCGTGACCACCATGAGGCACCACGATATGTCGACTGTTGGGAAGATGTTTAGCTGCGATATCGCCATAAAGAGGCGGTGTCACCGGATCCCATTGGCCAGTGAGAATCAATGCGGGCACGTTGGCCCGCGTCGGCTCGGCGTAGTCTTTTTTTAGTTCTGCGCGGGGCCAGAGATTACACGCGTCGCGTTGCTGGCGCAGGCGGTAGTCGCCTAAAAACGTATTTACCGCGTTGCGTTCTCCTTCGCCTTGTTTTATCCACGGCAGATCCTCCGCACATGAGACAGAAAGATACATGCCGTTGCTGCCCGTGGCGACGATTTGCCGGCGATAGAACAACGCGGCTTCCGCAAGCGGCACGAAGTTGTCGTTAGCGGCAAGATGAATGAAAAGCGGCATCCGACTCGCCGCGCCTGACTGGTAAAGCATGTAGCGAACTGCCTCTCCCGCAAGATCGCGCGAGAGTTTGACGTTGGTGCTCTTGCCGGTCTGCGGATGTTTGACATTCACGTCGACAGGTCCGCGCAGCAACTTTGCCAACACAGTCTTCACTTCAGATCGCAGATTCGGGAAAGCAGCGTTGCAAGCGGCATCTGCGACGCACTCGTTTATGACTCCGGCGAGCGCGCGCTCTGTATGCTCGGGAAAATCGCGCGGCATATGCTGATTGGTTGGTGAGACGCCCTGCAAGACAATGGCGCGAACATGCTCGGGGTGACGTTTAACGTAAACCTGGGTGGCGCGCGTGCCGTAGGAACCCCCACTGATATTAATCAGCTTATAACCAAGCGCGGCGCGCACATCGTCGAGGTCGTCCATCGCGATGGGTGTAGTGTAGAGCTTTAAGTTCGCTTTGGGTTCCAGTTGAAGGCGACACTTACGGACGTCTTCAAGCGGGAAGAAGGCTTCCAGATAGCTTTGCAATGATGACGCATCAAAGAGCTCGCAATTGAGAGCGTTGGAGCCCCCTGTGCCGCGCTGATCTACGAAGACGAGGTCGCGACTAACTCTAATCTGCGACCAGTCCTGCGCTACATAAGGCGCATCCTCTGTAGCGGATGAGCCGGGCCCACCGGGAATGTAGAACAACGGATCCGGTGCTTTTTCCAAACCTGTGGCCGGGTAAACAACGACCTTGAGTTTGATTTTTCGTCCGCTCTTCGCTGCCCGGTCCTCGAAGACTTCATAGAATCCGCAGCGTACCGTCTCCTTGCGATCTCCATTCGCGGCCGGAACTTCGCAAGGCTCAAGCAGAATAACGCCCGATCCACTAAGGCCTCTTTTGTCCTGGCTCGACGCCAGCGACGCCAGGAAAAAACTTCCGCAGGCGAACAGGCACAAGAGAAGTAATCGGCGATCCTTTTGCATCTTTATCCTGAAGATTGGATATTCTTCCAAACGGCGAGTAGCCGATATTCTGCCACAAAACTTTGGAGAGTCATATCAGAACCTGTTTGTAAAAAACGCGACCGCAAAAAAATCGCCCCCGGCAGCAGAGCACCGGGAGCGAAATAGTTTACGTATTTTTGGAATTAACGACTTGCGTTTGAGTTTCCCACCACCACATTGTGATCAGCGCCGGCGAACGTGACACCGATGAGTTGCGTATCGTCACCACTGCCTAACGATCTGAACTGAAACTTTCGTGCTTTCTGATCGCGCTTCTCGATTGTAGCTGCGGCGCGCGCCACGACTTTGCCGTCCCTGGCGATCGTGATCTCTCCAGCTGCATCGTCATACTTGAGATCGTAAACACCCTTGGTAACGACTGTGCCGTTTACCTTGATGTCGTTCAAAAACGTAACCGTTTCCTTCTTGGTTTTGGCAAATGCGGCCACGCTCATGAGCGAAGTGATTATGAGAGCGATGGCAATGCGATTAATTAGGGATTTCATTTTGGACTCCTTGTCATTTTGTGAATCACTCCTGGGGGAGCATGTCAGTAGAACGACTTCTGCCGCGCGAAGTTCCCAAAATAAAATTTGGACAACAATAGAGTTTTTTTATTCAGCCGGTTATCCGATTAAATGGATTGAGTTCTAAAAAGCGGGCGAGTTTAGGATGGTGACAAACGAAAAATCACTACTCCACTTCGAGCCAATCGCGCGTGACATCGCACCACAGCGCCAGGCCACGCCACTCTTTAAAGCGCGAATAGTAACGAGCGATCTCTTTGTCTGAAGCCTTGCGGCCATTGTTTCTCAGCGTGAAGAACTTTGCCCTGGTCCATGAATCAAGCGCCAGGCCATCGTAACGGCCCAACAGCTTCAACAGGTTTTCGGCTGCGTATGGTCCAACACCCATCACGCCGCGCATCTCCTTGATCAAATCCGCGGTCGGAAGTTGACTGGTAAGCCAGGCTTCCACATCGAGATCGCCGCAAGCGACGCGATCTGCAAGCTGTTTCAGATAACTCGAACGATAACCGGCGCGCACTTCGTTCACATAGAAACTGAGCGGCATCAAGGCCATCGCTTTCGCCGTAGGAAACGTTCTTTGTCCCTCAGCCGATTTATGTCCAAGATTCTCAACCAGCCCGCCCACCATTTTTTTGGTTAGTGCCCAGGAGCAATTGGTTGTGCAGATCATTTTCACCAGATCTTCAAACACGGTCGGCGAGCGCAGCAACCGTCCTGCACCCTGGCCGGGGATCCAATTGAAATCAGGATCCCCGGCCATCAGCCCATAGAACTGATCCAGGTTGTCGTCGAGTCTCAGCATGTGGCGGACATCGTTCACCAGTTGTCTCCGCGCTCGCTCGTCAAGCTGGCGTGACACGCTAACCCTGAGCGAACGTTTCAGGCCGCGGATCGTGAAGGTCACCGGTTTGTTATCAGCCAGATCCTGCGTGCGCGTTAGGATCCATTTGTCATGGTTCATTTCAAACGGAGGCAAATGACACCAGCCGTGACTGAATGCGGTGCGCTTAAAACTAAAATCACTGGGAGTCGGAATGGTGATTTCCATATTTTGATTATGAAGAGATGCTTTTCTGTTGGCAAAAACGGCAAAGCGAGTTGACGGTCTTGAGATGACTTGTATGCTTCGATATCGGTCAAGCTGATTCTTGACAGCTTAGCGCCGCGAGCCTAGACTGAGTCCACTTGAAAATAGAATAAGGAAGGCTGTAATCGCTCCTCCCTAACACTCGGGAAATGAGCGAGTGAAGGGTCAAATTACGTGGCTCTCTACAGTAGATCACAGTGTCTTATAAGCGCTGCTTCCGACGATAATTGAGCCGGAGCTTTCCGGTTTTTCGCCCCACCGGGTTTTGCCCAGTGGGGCGATGTCGTGTGTGGGACAGGCATTCTGCCTGTCCGCTCTTCCTTACTGCAACCTCAGGACAGAATGTCTGTCCTAACGTACATAGATCGGATTCGAAATGATCCAGGGCTGGTCGCCGACCGGCTTCCCTAGCTGCGGGAGATAAACCTCGACGCGATAGTTTCCCTTCTCCGACACCACCAGTTCCGTCGCCGATACCGCGTTCCGATCGCTGATAATTGTGCCGTCCTTCAATATAACGATCCGACCGGACGCCGGCACGCTGACGACGAGTTTCAGTTCTCCGTCCAGAAATATTTCATCGCCCTGAATCTTACGCTCGTTTCCGCTCGATGCGGCGAAACCGAAACCGGAAGTGTCACCAAACAAATCAAACCCAATAAAACAATGGCCGCCGGCAATCGCCGCCAGCAGTACTTCGTTTGAGAGACCTTGATCCATCGGCACAAGCACGTGTAGCCGGACCAGGCGGAAACTTCTCTCATAAGGATCAAGTTTGAGCCCCAGCAGGGGTTTGCCGGCATAACTGTTGAGACTAAATCCGACGTTGGAGTGGGCATCGTTGCCAGCCGTAGCCACCAACTTCGCGCTTCCGATTCGCTGGGCTTCATCCCATTTTTTCAAATTCTCGTCTGGCCGGCGGTAAAAATTTGCGAACAGAAGTTCCGGATAACTGCGATAGGACCAAAGACCATCGAAGAACATCACTACGGGATTGATCTGAAGCGCGTTGGTATAAACGTTATAGACCTCAACGCCGTCAAGACCCTTCCGGGACCAACTCTTGAACTCCTGCGGATAAGCAATAAGGGCGAGGCGTCCGTTAGCTCTGGCTCCGCCAAGCACATCTTCAACTGCAGACGGGCTGCCGACCGGGGTCCCTTGCTCATCGCCGGGAAGAAGCAGCAATCGCTCCGAACTTGCGGTCAGCACTTCGTTGCCATTGATGAATAGAATTCCTCCGTGCCATCCCTTCAAGGTCATTGCGGCCGTATTGAATTTGTCAGAGGTGTGCTCGGTCATCACGACAAAATCCAGTTGGTTGGATTGCGCTGCGGCGATGATATCTTCGAAATTACCAGTGCTGTGCCCGCCCAGGAAAGAATGGACGTGCATCACTCCGGTGTATTCAGTGAAATTGGATTCTGGTTTGGGGAGACGCTGGGAATTGACCTGCTGTATAGCGGTGTGGAGGCGGCCCAGCTTATGGCGACGATAGGCAAAGGGGATCTGCGAAACTACCAGCAGCGTCAGCAGAATTAATAAGAGCTTCTTCCAACGCTTCATCAGGATCAACTCTCGAAGTCAACGGAAGCTACGTGCTCGCTAATCTTCCTGCCAAACTCAGCAGCTTTCACATGCTCGAGGTGGACCGTGTATGCCTGGAGCGCTGCCTGGTCCTTAAACATCGCGACCAGACCACTGTCATATGAACGCGGAAGGCGCAACACATCAAAGCCCACGGAGAGGCTTTCGATCTCTTTGATGAATCCCGGCAATTTGCTCAACAGGCTGACGTGTTCTTCGCGCACTTCTTTTTCCACGTCGTCCCGATACTTCCAAATGACAATATGAGTCAGCATATTTTTTCCCGTTGTTCGGAGTGCTCTCTTTATACGCCTGCTTGAGAAGACGGACTTTCGCACCATCGCTGCGTGACTTGATGCCGGTATTCGAAAAGCTTCCTCAGACGCGGCTCGATCAACCACGGCGCCACCGCGCGTCCCAAGAATCCAAGCGGCGGTTCGTAGTCTATTTGATCTCGCAGCAGAGCTCCATCGGGGTGAGGCTCGACTATATGCCGGTGCCGCCAACTCTTAAACGGGCCTTTGATCTGTACATCTTCAAAGCTGCGTGGCGGATCGTAAAGCCTGTGTTCCGCAATCCAACGCATGGTCATTGGGCCGAAGACCTTCGTCTCGATTATCGCCTGAGAACCGACTTCCGAGATTCTCGCAGACTGGATCACGCGGGCGCTCTCCCACGGCGGCAACAGCAAGGTTAAAACATCCGGCAGCTCATGAAACGCGAATACGCGCTCAGGTCTCGCGCCAATCACACTCTGTTTCAAGAATTGCATCCTTATCGCCCAGCGGTCATCCCCGAGCTGCCTGCCAACAATTCCAGCTGCTCATTCAGCAACTCCCAAACCTGGCGCACGTGTTTTTCGGTAGTCCTAATGTTTCCGATTGAAAGCCTGAGCGTGATCTTGTCGTTTAGTTTTGTATGCGACAGCAGCGCTTTTCCAGTCGCATTCACGCCATGCATGATTGCCTCATTTAAAACGTCGAGGCGTGCGTTACGCGTAGATTCATCAACTCCTTCTATCTCCAGACAAGCTCGGAAACAAACGAGCGCAAGAGGGACTGGCGCCATCATCTCCCAGTTCGGAGATTCTTCCACCCACGAAGTAAAGACCTTAGCCAGCCGGCAATGCTCACGAATCCTTGCGGCCAAACCTTCTTGACCGAAGTAGCGAATGATCATCCAGAGTTTTAAAGCGCGGAAGCGGCGACCCAATTGGATGCCATAGTCTGATCCGCTGCGTACCTTTTCCTGCTCGGGCGTGCGCAGGTATTCAGGCACCAGTGAAAACGCTCGGCGCAACAGATCCATGTGACGGCAATAGAGCACTGAGAGATCAAAGGGCGTGAACAACCATTTGTGAGGATTCACTGCGACCGAGTCGGCGCGCTCGCATCCTTTGAGAATATGCCTCAGCTCCGGCACCACTGCCGCAGACCCCGCGTAAGCGGCATCGACATGTAGCCACATCGCATACTTCTGACCGATGGAAATCATTTCTGATACAGGATCGATGCTCGAAGTCGACGTGGTGCCCACCGTAGCAACAATACAGAAAGGGACGTAGCCGTTAGCCTTGTCTTCTTCAATCGCAGCTGTGAGGGCGTTTACGTCCATCCGAAACTCCGCGTCGGTGGGAATCCTCCGTAGTCCGCGTTGACCCAGGCCGAGGGTAATCACACCTTTCTCGATCGACGAATGTGCCTGTTCAGAAATGTAAACACGCAACAGGGGCAAATCGCTGCGTCCGCTCATTCCTTCTTCCCGAATGCGCAGTTCAACTCCCTCACGCGCCGCGGCAATCGCATGCATGCTGGAAACGGAGGCTGTGTCGTAAATCATCCCGGTGTAGCCTGCATCGAGTCCCATCATTTGCCGCAACCAATCCAGAGTCACTTCTTCCAACTCGGTAGAGGCTGGCGAGGTGCGCCAAAGCATTGCCTTGTTATCAAAAGCAGCGCTCAACATCTCACCAAAGATTCCGGGCGCAGAGGTCGAAGTAGCGAAGTAAGCAAAGAAGGAGGGATGACTCCAGTGGGTGAGCGCGGGAACGATCAGCCTGTCGACGTCTGCGATAATCCGTTCCATCGGCTCGCCCGATGCCGGCGGTGACGCTGGCAGTTGCGCTTTCAGATCACCCGGCTCAATCTGCGATAGGACGGGCAACTCCTCAATACGTTCGAAGTATTCAGCAATCCAGTCGATCAGTTCATGCCCAAAACGTCGAAATTCTTCCGGGCTCATATCACCCAGAGCCGGCGAAACGCTTTCTTGAATTTTCGTCATTCAGGGCAGTCTAGATTAGCTGGAGACTAAATTCCACGATTTTGATCTGGGACGCGGGCGCCGTCCTACTGGAATCGCGGGCGTCCTCTTAATGGGACCGCGGGCGTCCCGCCCGCAGACTCGCGATATTCAATGATATGAAGCAGAGAACCGTTTCCGCTTCGCGCTCACCTGCGGGCGAACCCTTTGCACAAGAATTCGTTGAAGAAAGCTTTATGCGCCAACGGCGCGGAATGTAAAAGCCCAGGCCAACGGCCTGGGTAATAGTGCAGCCATATTTTCTGAGCGCTCACGGCGCGCAATCGGAGTCGCGTTCATGGCAGCGACGTCATGCGTAACCATTATTTCGCACTTTCAGCGCTAGCACGTTTGCATTCGACGAAGTCCTGGGCCGTTGGCCCAGGCTTCTACATTTCGGGCCGTTGGCGCTTGAAGCCACCACCGTACGTCACAGATCCTACTCTTTGTGCAAGGCCATGGGCGAGGGCACCCCGTGGTCCCCAGTAAGAGGGTCTTTTGGGTCTCGGCGAGGCCACCTAGCTTAGTTCACCAAATCCAGCAGTTTGCGTTACACCGCAGTTAAGGATTGCGTCAATAACGCTCGGGAAGCTATTATTCAGCCTCGATTTTAAGCCTACAGTAAAAAGTGTTCCCGCTCGCGGATGGAAGGCCCCGGTTCGCTTCGCATCCGAGCATTGGTTCACAAAAACGGTTCACCAAAATTAATCGCCTGTGAGGACTATATGAAACGCATCCTTCTCTCGCTTGTCTTGATTGCCAGTCTTCTTTTCACTCTTGCCTGTGAACGCAAAGGCGGCCCCGGCGCCGGCGGCGATTCAGGTCCGATTGTAATTGGCTATTACGGCGACCTGTCGGGACGCACGTCAAACTTTGGCCTGTCGACAAAGAACGGGGTCGAGATGGCGGCTGACGAAATCAATAAGGCGGGTGGGATTAATGGACGGCAGATTCAGATTCTTTCGGAAGACGACGAAGGTCGTCCAGAGAAAGCTGCGACGGTCGTGACGAAGCTCATCGATCAGGATCGTGTGGTCGCCCTTCTGGGCGAGGTCGCTTCCGGGAACACTCTGGCTGCGGCGCCCAAAGCCCAGGCCGCAAAAATACCGATGATTTCCCCGTCCTCCACGAACCCGGCAGTGACGCAAGTAGGCGATTATATCTTTCGCGTTTGTTTCATCGATCCTTTCCAGGGCGACGTGATGGCCAAGTTTGCGGCCAATACTCTGAAGGCCAAGACGGCTGCGATCATGCTCGACTTCAATGCGCCTTACAGCCGCGGATTGACCGAATTCTTCGAAGCGAGTTTTAAGAGGTTGGGAGGACAGATCGTCGACAAGCAGGCATACACACAAGGCGATCGTGATTACAAAGGGCAGCTCACGGCAATTCGCGCAGCCAATCCCGATGTGATTTATGTTCCGGGCTACTATGGCGAAGTTGGAGTTATTGCGAAGCAGGCGAAACAGCTTGGCATCAAAGCGCCCTTGTTGGGAGGCGATGGTTGGGACTCGACGCAGCTGTGGGATTTAGGCGGTGATGCCCTGAATGGAGATTTTATCTCAAACCATTACTCGGTTGACGATCCGTCTCCCGCAATTCAAAAGTTTGTTACCGATTACAAAGCCAGATATGGCAATGTGCCCGACGCCCTCGCAGCTCTCGGCTACGACTCAATGAAAGTGCTTGCCGACGCCATCAAGCGCGCCGGGACAACGGCCGAGCCGCAGCTTCGAGATGCGATCGCCGCGACCAAAAACTTTGCCGGGGTAACCGGCGTGATCACTATCGATGAACAACGCAATGCGACGAAACCTGCCGTTGTCCTGAAATTGCAGGACGGCAAATATATCTACCAGGAAACAATCTATCCTGAAGGCATGACACCGCCGCCCGGTGCACCCGGGAGTTCATCCGCGCCAGGTGCGTCACCTGCTGCTGCCGCTCCCGGTTCATCGCCGGCTAACCCGGCCAGTGCAGCTTCGCCCGCAACTGGAAAACCTGCTGACGGCACAGCAACCCCACACTAGGGCCAGGCCAACACTAATATGGACACTTTTGTTCAGCAAATCATCAACGGCTTGACCGTGGGTGCCATCTACGCGCTCATCGCTCTTGGCTATACGATGGTGTATGGCATTCTCCGCCTAATCAACTTTGCGCACGGCGATATTTATATGGTGGGCGCATTCGTCGGTTATTTTTTGGCGTTCCAACTTGGCTTTGCTACCGGGCCTTCGTTGTTGGGTCTTACGGTCGTGCTGGTCGGATCGATGGTTGCAGCCGCGCTGGTCGGAATGGCGATCGAACGCTTCGCCTATCGTCCCATCAGAAAATACGCCCGCATGACTACTTTGATCACGGCCATCGGAGTGTCGCTGTTGATTGAGAATGTGTTCGTGGCCCAATTGGGAGCAGCGCCACGAGCCTTTCCGCAGCTGCTGCAGGAACAGAGCTACACACTGTTTGGCAACGCGGCGATCTCCAAGTCTCAGATCTTGATTTTCGCGGTCTCGATTTTTCTGATGCTCCTCCTGCAGTGGATCATCTTCAAAACCAAAGTCGGCACGGCAATGCGGGCGGTTTCATTCAATCTGAGTTCCGCGAAGCTAATGGGGGTTAACACCGACGTCATTATTTCAGTCACATTCGCACTCGGTTCCGCTCTGGCGGCGGCAGCGGGCGTACTGACCGCCCAATACAATCCCCAGATCGATCCATTAATGGGAATAATGACAGGTCTTAAAGCTTTCGTCGCTGCTGTGCTGGGTGGAATCGGAAATATTCCAGGAGCCGTACTGGGGGGACTCCTGATCGGCATTGCTGAAACCTTTGTTGTCGGTTATGGACAAAACATCGGCATACCCACTACGTTTCGTGACGCGGTTGCCTTCGCAATCCTGATCCTGGTGCTGCTATTTCGACCGACCGGCCTCCTTGGCTCGACGGTCCAGGAAAAAGTTTAGCCATTTTAGATTGCCAATTGCCGATTGCCGATTGAATAGAACTGTGCCAACTTCCTGAAATTGGAAATGGCAATCGGCAATCGAAAATGACTCCATGCCAATTCTCGTCAAACGACTGCTAGCTGCCCTCGTTATCATCCTCCTGCTCATTACCATCAATCAGTATATGAGCGTAGATGGACTGTTCGGATTTGGCGTGCCTCCTTATTACGCGCGACTGATCGTATTAACGGGCATCAATATCATTCTGGCCGTTTCACTCAACCTCATCACGGGTTTCACCGGCCAGTTTTCGATTGGGCATGCAGGTTTTATGGCCGTGGGCGCCTATAGTTCGGCTTACCTCACCGTCTATTACGCTGGAGCGTGGGAACAATCGTTGGCCGGAATGCTCGGCGCCAGCTTCGCTCACGTGCTCATATTTTTCCTGGCCATTCTGGTAGGTTCACTGGTCGCAGCTATTGCCGGTTTGATAGTCGGCATCCCCTCTCTGAGGTTGCGCGGGGATTATCTGGCTATCGTTACGCTCGGATTTGCAGAGATCATTCGCGTCGTCATTCTCAATATCGACCAGGTCGGTGGCGCTACCGGCTTCACAGTCCCGGCATACACAAACTTCTTATGGGTCGGCGCGTTCGCCGTGATCACAATCGTGATCGTTTATAACATCGTCCACTCAGACGTTGGCCGCGCACTTATTTCCATCCGTGAGGACGAACTGGCCGCGGAAGCCATGGGCATCAACACCGTCCGCTATAAGGTGCTGGCCTTCGTCATTAGCTCGGCAATGGCCGGCATGGCTGGAGTCTTGTTTGGCCATTACACATCGTTCCTGAGCACTAACGATTTCCAGTTCATCCGTTCTTTTGAAATTATTATCATGATCGTGCTGGGAGGGATGGGTTCGATGACCGGCGCGATCCTGGGCGCGGTCGTCATTACTTTTTTACCAGAGTTGTTGCGCATGCTGGGACCAAAACTGGAGTCTCTGCTGAGCTCCATCGTCGGCGCTGAAAATATCCCGGTACCTGTTCACAACTTTTTGCTCCAACTGGCGAACTATCGACTTGTTATTTTCGCTGCCCTTCTAATCGTGATCATGCTGACGCGACCACAAGGTATTCTGGGAACGCGGGAATTTGGTCTCTCCTGGCTCAAGCGTTCGCGGCGCCCACCCGAGGGCGACAAACCGGTCGGGGAGAGCGTAACAACGGGTGACGCTGAACGCGGCTCGACAACTGACTCTAAGAATGAGGTTGACGACAAATGAGCGGCACACCGGAACAAGATGCCGTCAAGGCTACGAAGGAAGATTCAATACTCACGGAGGCTGCGCGCAACCTGCGGCCCTCCGCAGAGAGAACCTTCGACGGCGAGTCGCCCCTTCAGACAATCAAATGCACGATTCAGTTTGGTGGACTTACCGCGGTTAACGCTCTGGACATGAGTGTGCGGCGCGGCGAGATTTACGGACTCATTGGGCCGAACGGCGCCGGTAAAACCACAGTTTTCAACTTACTCACGGGCGTTTACAAGCCCACCTCCGGCGAGATCTATTTCGAAGGAAAGCGTATCGATGGTCTGCGCTCCTATGAGATTTCGCGCCGAGGCGTGTCGCGAACTTTTCAAAATATCCGACTCTTCCCCAGCATGAGCGTCCTGGAAAACGTGATGACGGCTTGTCATCGACACGCAAAGCAAACTCTGTTGGACGCAGTTTTCCGTCTGCCGCGTTTCGAGCGCGATGAAAAGGAGCACCGCGAGTTTGCCATGGAACTGCTGGAAATCTTTGACCTGGCGCGCTTCAAAGATGAAGGCGGCACCAGCTTGCCTTATGGCAGCCAGCGTCGCCTCGAAATCGTGCGCGCGCTCGCTACGCGTCCACAGCTGTTACTACTTGATGAGCCTGCGGCCGGCATGAATCCTTCCGAGCAGGAAGACCTGATGAAATTAATCAAACAGATTCGCGATCGGTTTGGTTTAACCATTCTGCTCGTCGAGCACAATATGAAAGTGGTGATGGGCGTCTGCGAAAGAATTCAGGTGGTTGATTATGGGAAGTCGATCGCCCTCGGACTGCCTGAACAGATTAAGAACGATCCGAAGGTGATTGAGGCGTACTTAGGGGATTAGATTCCTGGCTCTGAATGAAGATTTTCCATTTGTCATTTTCCATTTGCGGCGTCAAGCTGGACATCTCTTCAATGACAAATGAGAAATGGAAAATCGATTGAGAGTTATCTGCTAACTGACCACTGACGACTTTATGCTGAAGTTAGAAAACGTATCTGTTAACTACGGCGCTATCGAAGCCTTAACCGGCATCTCCATGCACGTTAAGGAAGGCGAAGTAGTGACTCTGATCGGAGCAAACGGAGCTGGGAAAACAACCACGCTGCGCACGATCACCGGTTTGCTTGAGCCGCGACAGGGCCGGGTAATTTTCGAAGGCGAGGACATCAGCGGGAGGCCCACTCACAAATTGGTAGCTCGCGGAATTTCAATGTCTCCCGAAGGCAGAGGAGTTTTCGCAAATCTGACGGTGCGCGAAAATCTGCAAATGGGCGCCTATCTCAACAAGAATAAAAAGAAGGTCGCCGCGGACATGGAACGCGCCTTCACCATGTTTAAGCGACTGAAAGAACGAGAGTCCCAAAAGGCGGGAACGCTTTCCGGCGGCGAACAACAAATGCTGGCCATCGGCCGCGCGTTAATGTCTAATCCGCGCCTGCTGCTTCTCGATGAACCTTCGCTGGGCCTGGCGCCCCTGGTCGTACACACCATTTTTGAAGCGATTGATGAGATCAGGGGCAAAGGCACCACCATTCTTTTGGTGGAACAAAACGCGCACGCTGCGCTGGGCCATTCCGATCGTGCTTACGTTTTGGAGACGGGCAGAATTGTCATGGAAGGACCTTCCAAAGAACTTGCCGCCGATCCAAGAATCAAAGAAGCCTACCTTGGTGAGTAAGGTATCTCCTTCAGCTGGTTTAACCCCTGATGCGATTTTCCGGCAGGGCACAGGACCCGCCTCAATGCAGGCAGGAAGCTGGCGCTCTCGAAAACACCTGAGACGCCAGCACGGCAAACGGCGAAGCGGGCTGCTCCCTCTGTTCTTCCTCGTTCTTATCGCCTCCGCTTTTTCCTGTTCCAGCCAACAAACCGCAATCGACCGGTCCCTCGTCAGGATTGGATTCTTTGGGGACCTTTCCGGGCCAACTTACAACTACGGCGAATCAGCCAGGAATGGTGTTTTGATGGCCGCCGAGGAAATCAATCAAGCGGGTGGAATCAACGGTCACCGGATCGATGTGGTCTTCGAAGACGATAAAGGAAGTCCGGAGGCGGCGGCGCAACTTACCGGGCGACTAATCGAAAACTACCAGGTGGTTGCCATTATCGGCGCCGGTGCCTCGGGAAACAGTTTGGCGGCAGCGCCAAAAGCGCAGGTTGCAAAAGTACCTTTGATTGCACCTTCCTCAACAAATCCGGCCGTCACGCAGGTCGGGGACTTCATCTTTCGAGCCTGCTACATCGATGCGTTTCAGGGTGAAGTGATGGCTAAGTTTGCCGCAAACACTCTGAAGGCGCGCAAAGCAGCCGTCATGCTCGACTTCAATTCCCCATACAGCCGCGGGCTCACTGATTATTTTGAATACAGCTTTGCGCGTCTCGCCGGCAACATCGTCGCGAAGCAATCATACAAACAGGGCGACGCAGACTATCGGGGGCAGTTAAGCGCCATCAAGGCAGCCAACCCTGACGTCATCTATATTCCCGGTTATTATGGTGATGTCGCTTTGATCGCAAAACAGGCGCGCCAGCTGGGCCTGGACGTTCCCCTGTTGGGAGCGGATGGCTGGGATGCTCCGGAACTCTGGGAACTCGGTGGCGATGCATTAAACGATTCATACATCTCCAACCATTATTCCGCGGACGATCCGGCTCCAAACATTCAGAAGTTTGTGCAGGATTATCGGCAACGATATCGAAACTTGACTCCCGATGCGCATGCCGCGCTGGCCTATGACGCTTTGCGCTTTCTCGCCGAAGCAATTCAAAGGGCAGGCTCAACCGAAGGACAAAAGGTTCGTGATGCGCTCGCGGGAACGAAGAACTTTAACGGCATCACCGGGAGCATTAGCATGGACCGCGACCGAAACGCGGTGAAGTCGGCAGTGATCCTAAAACTGCTGGACACCAGATACATCTACCAGGAAACGATCCAACCGGAATCACTACCACCAGCCGCTTCCAGAACGGTCTCACCTTCTCCTTGATAACAATTGTTTCTGCATAAAAAGCAATCCACGAAATCACACGAACAACACCAATTAATTCGTGTCGATTCGTGTATTTTCGTGGATCGCTTTGATATCGATCTGAGAACTAAACCGCTTCGGACGCCGAAGTGAAATGAAACTCTTTTACCTTGAGCGCGGGCAATAGCGACGAGCTTCCACCCTGCCCTTCCGCACTCCCCACTCGCTCGGGCATTCCAATCATTTCCACATTACCCGGAGCCAGCAATTGCATCAGACTTTGATTGAAACGGAAGTTAGTCACCGGATATTGAATCTTTCCCTTCTCGATATACCAGATGCCATCTCTGGTCAATCCGGTTTGCAGTGCAATCCGCGGATCCACCCCGCGGATATACCAGAAACGCCCCAGCAGAATTCCCCGATCAGTCGACTTAATCATGTCTTCCAGTGACACCGGACCCGTTGCACTCTGCATGATAGTGTTCACCGGTCCGGGCGTGGGTTCTTTGTCTTTTTGCTTCGCCCAGAAGCGGGAGTAGATCAGATTCTCCAACACTCCATTGCGGACGAGCTGAACACGTTGCGCGGGTATGCCGGACTGCGCACCCTGCGAGCCCGGCAATTCAGGGTGCCAGGGATCGCTGTAGACATTGATGCGTTCATCGAAAATCTTTTGACCAACCTTTGTCTTGCCACCTGGCAATGAAAACGGACTGCGGCCCTCGTCGGCGCTGCGCGCGTCAAAACTGAAAGCAAAATTTGAAAACAGATCGGCTACCGCCTGCGGTTCGAGGATCGCCGGATAAACGCCGGGCTCCAGGGTTCGCGGTCGTCGTGACTCGAGCGCTTTGCGAATTGCTTCACGCGAAACTCTCTTAACATCGAGTTTGCCAACATCGAAATGATTGCGCAGGAAATAACCGGAGCTACCGCCGTCAGGAGTGCGCGCTGTTGTCGAGAGACTGACCAGACTTGAGCGCTCGTAAGCGAAGTTGCCATTCCTGGTTGCCGAAGCCCCCGCAATTCCTCGCGCCTGATGAAAGCCCGCGCCAATTACACCGGACCTTTCACAATTAGCAATCACGTCGTTTATCGCCCGGGCCCGGGCGTGAAGCGAAATGTTGGCCGTGGCTTCTGCATAACCATTCACCGGCTTATAAACCTGTCGACCCAGCGAAGGCATATATTCACGATCAACTGGGGAGATCCGAGCGAGGTCATGCGCCTGGGCCACTGCCGCCCTTAGCGACTCATCGTCAATTTCATTAGTGGACGATGAACCGCGCTTCTTGTCGATCCACACGGTTACGCCAACTGTGGTATTTTCCCGCGCCCCACTCGTCGTAAACCCATTTGCGGCAAAACGTAGATGCGAATACTTCTCGCTGCCAACCGTTATCACCGCATCGTCGGCCTTCACGTAACCGAGCAACTTCTCCGTAAGTGCGCGCGCTTCCTGTTCGCTTAGTAACATTCCGAAGTCTCCAGGTAAGACAGACATTCCTGTCTGTTCTCAACTTTGATCCCAAGGCAATCGTGATCTCCACTTATGGACAGGCAGGAATGCCTTGTCCTACTACTTCGCCGCAGTGTTCAAAACATTCACCTGCCGGAAACGGGCCACCGGGCATCCATGACTCACCGCGTTCGATTGGCCGGGCTCTCCTTTGCCATCGTTGAAGCTGCCTCCGATTTCATAAGTGCCGCGGCCGCCCAATCCATCACACGAGTTCCAGAAATCAGTGGTGCGCGACTGGTAAGCCACGTCGCGTAACATGCCACCAACTTTTCCGTTCCTGATTTCCCAGAATGTCTGGCCGCCAAACTGGAAGTTGTAGCGCTGTTGATCAATGGAATAACTGCCGTCGCCATAGATTAGGATTCCCTTTTCAACTCCGGCCACCAGATCGTTCATCGTCGTATTTCCCGCCGAAGGCTGCAGCGAAACATTTGGCATTCGCGGAAACGAGACGCTGCCCCAGCTGTCGGCATGCAGGCAGCCGTAGGATTTTTTCCGCGGCGACATCAACGCGAGATCGCGGGTTGTTTGCCAATCGACGAAGAGGCCATCTCTGACGAGGTGCCAACGCTGTGCCGGGACGCCTTCGTCATCGTAACCAATCGTTGCGAGGGCGCCCGGCTGCGTTCTGTCTGCGATGAAGTTCACCATTTTCGAGGCAAATTGCAGCTTGCCGATCTTTTCGCGCGTCAGGAAGCTGGTCCCCGCATAGTCCGCCTCCCACCATAGCGAACGATCGAGCTCAGTGGGATGGCCCACAGACTCGTGAATCGTTAACCACAAGTGCGAAGGATGCAGGATGAGATCATATTTTCCCGCCTCGACCGGCTTCGCTTTGAGTTTGGCCACAGCTTCCTCGCCGGCCCGCTCAGCTTCTGCCATCCAGGGGTATTTTTCCATGTACTCATAGCCAAGACCCTGTGGGCCACCCAGGGCACTGCGCGATTGGAAGTCGCCGTTGGCGCGGTTCACCGCCGTGACATTGAAATTTGGATTGGCGCGAATGATGTATTGATCTATCCGCGAGCCGTCGGTCGAGGCATAAAACTTCTGCTCGTTCACAAATCCCATCGACGAGTTAACAAAACTAACGCCCGATGTTTTCAACGCACGTTCGTTAAGTTTCAGCAGAAACTGAATCTTGTCGTCAATCGCAACGTCGAAAGGATCTTTTTCAAAGCCGCTTTTCCAACTGGCAACTACCTTCGGCGTCGGAACCAGGGTGATGCGCTTGCGCTGGTAAACTGAATTTGCGCGCGCGATGTCCACGGCCTGCCGCGTGATTCTACGCACTTCCTCCGCCGTGACTTCCCGACTCGAAGCGAAACCCCAGGTGCCTTTGAACAACACGCGCACTCCAAAGCCAAAATTCTGGCTCCGTGAAACATTTTGTACCTGCTTTTCGCGCGTGGAGACTTGTTCGGTGCGATAGCGATTGATGCGTATGTCAGCGTAACTAACGCCAAGCTTGCGTGCGGTGCTAAGCGCGATATCGGCCAGGGCATTCTTGTCGACTGTCGCTGCTGCCGCAGCCTCCGCCGCATCCACATTGCTGACCCACGTTGGGAGCGCCGATGCAACGGCCACGGTGCCCGCAGCTACGCCGGCGGTCTTGATAAAATCGCGACGAGAGGTTGCCATGAAACTTGACCTCTTGATGGTTGGATTTGAAAAGGGCGTGAAGATTTAACTTGTCGTGGCGAGAATTGTCAACAACTCTCTGCGTCCGAGGCGGGATGCTCGCTCACTACTTCACTTCAAAATTAAACTCAACGAATCTGGATTCGGATGAAACGAAAACAACATCGACAGTCCGTTCGCCCAACTTTTCGTGCCACGCTTTTATCGTGTATGCACCTGGCGGCAATCCTTCAATCCGGAAGTTTCCATCCGCATCACTCACCGCAAAAAAGGGGTGACTAAAAACGCCAACGTAAGCTTTCTCCCAGGGATGCTGATTGTCTTTGAAAGGTATCGCCACTTCAGTTTGCTCGAAGGTCTTGACTATCGGCGGTGCTCCGGCCACTTGGGTTTGATTCCATTCCAAATTGAACTTCGGAGTTGGATGGGTATTGTGAGTTACGGTGGCGTCGTTGTGGACTATGCTCAGAGGTTGACCCTTTTGGATACCCAGGACGTGTGGCTCATAACGACAGCCTTTGTGCTCCAGGGAAGCCGGTGATGTGGGTGGTGCGAACCAGTATTTATCGAGAACTGTCTCACTCGTCGCATAGACCAGCACATTGGCTAGTCGCTTATTTCGTACCACAAACCATTCGGTTTTGGGATCGGGATTGCTTTCATAGCAACTGGGATCTGCAGACATGTCGATCCGCAGCGGCTTAGGTGGTTTGCCGGTAAGGGTCACGATACCTGCCAGCGAAGCTTCCTGACCGGTTCGCGTGTAAGCCTTGATACTCAAGGGGGGCTCCTGTTCTTTCGAGGCAACCGTGAGCAGAGCGCTCGCTACGATGGCCAGGCCCAGGTATTTGAAATGAACAGGCATTAATTCATCCCTTAGAACTCAGAGCGTCAAGTCACTGCGGCAACGGCTAGCCTATCAGGTTTGCCCGAGCGGCGGCGAGGGCTTCACGGACGCGCTCAGGCGCCGTGCCTCCGGCTTGAGATTTCGTCCCCAGCGTATGTTCAAGAGAAAGCGAATCAAAAACCGTCCCATCAATCAAAGGTACCGCTAAACTTAGCTCATCCAGCGACAGTTCCTGTATCTCTACGCCGCGCTCAATGGCCCACATCACAATTCGCCCGACCGCGTCGTGCGCTTCGCGAAACGGCATTCCTTTGCGGACCAAATAATCAGCAAGCTCGGTTGCGTTCATGTAACCGCGTGACGCAGCCTCTTCCATTCGCGCTTCCTTGAGCTCGATGTTTCCGAGAACCAGCGAGGTCACGGCGAGGCAATTGGCCGTGGTATCAAATGAATCAAAGACCGCCTCTTTGTCCTCCTGCATGTCTTTGTTATATGCGAGCGGCAATCCCTTGAGCAGCGTCAAGAGAGAAACGTTGTGCCCAAACACCCGCGCGGCCTTCCCACGAACCAGCTCCATCGAATCCGGGTTCTTCTTCTGCGGCATCAGGCTGGATCCGGTGGCTACCGCGTCCGCTAATTCAAAAAAGCCAAATTCCGAGGTAGCGTAGAGAATAACGTCTTCCGCGAGCCGCGACAGGTGGACCATGACAACTGAGCAGGCGCTGACAAACTCAACGCAGAAATCGCGATCACTAACGGCGTCAAGACTATTTCGCGACACCGAGTCGAATCCCAGTTCCCGGGCGACGGCTTCGCGATCTATCGCGTAGGAAGTGCCCGCCAGCGCAGCCGAGCCGAGGGGCAAAACGTTAACGCGAGCGCGCGCGTCCCAGAGTCGGTTGCGATCCCGATTGAGCATCTCAAAATAGGCCAGACACCAGTGAGCAAAGAGAATTGGCTGGGCGCGCTGCAGATGTGTGTAACCGGGCAGAACAGCGTTCTGATTTGCCTCAGCGAAATCCAGCAAGGCTGTTTGAGTCAAACTTACTCGGGCGACGAGATCGTCGATCGCATCCCTGAGCCAGAGCCGCAGATCCGTTGCCACCTGGTCATTCCGGCTACGTCCGGTGTGAAGCTTGCCACCCGTGTCCCCTATCAACCCAACCAACTGCCCCTCAACAAATGAATGCACATCCTCAGCTGACGCATTCGACAGGTCAGAGTTGCTGCTCGCCAGTTCGAGTACCTGTTGCAGTCCCGCTTCGATTGCGCCAGCCTCTTGCGCAGTTATCACTTTGGCGTTCGCAAGGCCATGGCAATGCGCAATGCTGGCGCGCACGTCACAATCGAGCAGCAGACGATCGAAGCTGAACGAACGGTTGAACCCGGCAAAAGTCTGATCAGCTGCACCGCTAAAACGGCCACCCCACAGATTCTTCGACTCAGCCATCCATTCCTCCCACCCGACAGCGGTTGACCTGAAGCATCCAAGTTGATATTTTATTCATCTATGCAATGTTTATGCAAGTTAGATGCATAGATTCATTATGATCAAAGAATCGCGACAAAAGAAAATCTTAAGCTTGATTCGTGCGAAACCGATCGCCACGCAGGAAGAACTCAAGTCTCTCCTCGAGCGCGCCGGCGTGCCGGCCACGCAATCAAGCGTGTCTCGCGATTTGGAGGAGCTTGGCGTAGTGAAACACCGCGGCCACTATGCTGTGCCGCGCGCAAACGGCGCCGCGGCGCGCGGCCTCTTGAGCCTCGACCTTTCCGGCGACAATCTGGTCGTCGTCAGAACCGAACCGGGACTTGCTTCAGCGGTAGCGGTAGAAATCGACGGCGCGGCTATTTCTGAAATTGTCGGCACGCTCGCTGGTGAAGATACCATCTTTGTCGCTGTTCGCGATCAGAAGTCGCAGCGCGGCGTGATGAAAAAGATTTGGGAGCTGTTTGGTTAAGAGTCGAGAGTCATGAGTGATGAGTAATTAGTCGAAAGTCATAGAAGCTTTGGTTCAGACTGAGTAAAGACTTTAAACCGGAGACTGGAGACTCGAGCAAAGGAACGTAAGGTGACAGAGAACATCAAAAAAATCGTTTTGGCTTATTCCGGCGGACTCGATACGTCTGTAATGCTTCGTTGGTTGAAGGAGCGTTATGGCTGTGAGGTGGTCTGTTATTGCGCAGACGTAGGACAGGGTGAAGAACTAACCGGGCTGGAAGAGAAAGCGCTGGCGACCGGCGCGTCGAAACTCTACGTTGAAGATCTGCGCGAGGAATTTGTGCGCGAATATGTCTGGACCGCCGTCAAAGCCAACGCGATTTACGAAGGCGTTTATTTGCTCGGCACTTCCCTGGCCCGTCCGGTAATTGCAAAGCGGCAGATTGAGATCGCGCGCCAGGAAGGCGCGGATGCAGTCGCCCACGGCTCAACCGGTAAAGGTAACGATCAGGTTCGGTTCGAGTTGACTTACTACGCTCTGCAATCGGATATCAAGGTCATTGCTCCCTGGCGCGAGTGGGAGTTTAAGGGGCGTGCTGACCTGATCGCCTACGCGCACGATCATGGAATTCCGGTCACGGCCACAGCAGCGAAGCCGTATTCGACGGACGCCAATCTCATGCACATTTCGTACGAAGGGGGGATTCTCGAGGACCCCTGGGCGGAGCCGCCGGAAGATATTTTCCAACTGACGCGGTCGCCAGAAAACGCAGAAGCGGAAGCTGAGTACATAGAAATTTCGTTTGCGAAAGGTGAGCCGGTTGCCATCAACGGTGAGACCCCTGGCGCTGTTGCATTGTTGGAGATCTTGAACAAACGGGGCGGCGCCCACGGCATCGGTAGAGTTGATCTAGTTGAAAACCGTTTTGTCGGAATGAAGTCGCGCGGCGTCTACGAAACTCCTGGGGTCACGATTCTCCAGGCTGCACACCGCGCACTGGAGTCTCTGACGCTCGATCGAGAAGTAATGCACCTGCGTGATTCGTTGAGTGTGAAGTTTGCCGAAAGCATTTATTACGGTTTCTGGTTTGCTCCCGAGTTTGAGTTGCTGCGCAAGATGGTGGATGAAACTCAGCGGAACGTTACCGGTGATGTGCGTCTCAAACTTTATCGCGGCAACGCGATCGTGGTCGGGCGCCGTTCACCGCATTCGCTCTACGATGAGAGCGTGGCAACTTTTGAGGCCGACACGGTTTACAACCAGCGCGACGCAGAAGGCTTTATCAAACTGAATGCGCTGCGACTGAGATTGAGGGGCGAACGGAGCTAGCGGAGGGAACATGAACACTGAAATCAAAATAATCGAGGCCGACAAGATCGGTTCAGCCACTTCTCCTCTGGGCTTAAACAAAACGGTCGCGGTGATTTCGGCGAGCGCTGCGCCGCGCGCCGGTGATGTAGTTGTGGCCCGCGCTCTGACGGATAGTGCAACTTACAACATGCTCGAACTTCCCAGTGGTCGTCTCGCGAAGATTAACCCGGGCGACTTGCTGGTGGGAGTGCTGGGACGCCGTCGCGCCTTGAAGGGGTTCGTGGGTGATGTGCCCGAAAAGATTGCCGCCGGTGACCAGCTGCATCTGCTAAACATGGGCGGAGTGATCGGATTTTGCACTGGCCACCATTCGAGCCTGGGCGACGCGATTCGAGTCGAAGTGGTGGGACTCGCGTGCGGCGACGAGACGGGCCGGCTGCTCAATATCGCAGACGTTGCTTTACCGGCGCGCTCGCATCTCGGCGCCACGGCTCCGATTGTGATGGTCGCGGGTACGTGCATGAATAGCGGCAAAACCTACGCCGCAACTGAGTTGATCAAACAGGCTTCGCACGCCGGCCTGCGCGTGGCGGGAGCAAAACTGTCCGGCGTCGCTTGCCTGCGCGACACGCTGAATATGGCTGATCACGGGGCGGTGGCCACGGCAAGTTTTCTCGATTGCGGTTTGCCTTCAACAGTAGACGCAGGGGACCTGGCGCCGATAGCAAAAGCAATCATTTCCCGTCTGAATGAAAGTTCACCGGACTTGATTGTTATCGAGTTAGGCGACGGCATTCTCGGTGGCTATTCAGTTGATTCTGTTTTTGACGACGTTGAGTTGCGCGAAGCGACGGTTGCTCTGATCTTTTGTGCTACCGATTATGTGGGCGCGTGGGGAGGAATTGAACTGCTGCGCAAACGCGGAATCGAAGTGGCCCTGATTTCCGGATCGGTAACTGATTCGCAAATGGGTGAAGATTACATCGAGAAAGAGTTTGGCGTGCCGGCTGCGAACGCAAAGCGTCACGGTTCAGTTCTCTTCGAACTTATTAAATCAAAAGTTGACGCGCTCGTTCCGGTGCTAAGTTAATGTTAACGGCGCTTCAACTTGATGGCCATGATGAAGCCCAGCACCAGGAACACCAGACCAATAGCGAAAAAGGTGCGTTGGCCATTGATGCCGAGGACGATGAACGCAATTCCAATGACCAGGAAGGGCGCAAAACCATATTTCATTGTGGTGTCCTCTTTCGAAGCGGTTGACGCGTAAAACTCGTGCTGGTTTTTGTTGAATAGAATTGGATCGTTGCCCGGCAGTGTCGCACAAATGCGAACACGAACGGAATGATATGTCAGACACAGCAGCAAAGATACGCATTGGAATCTTCGGTGGCTCCGGTTACGGCGGATCGGAGTTGCTGCGGATCCTGCTTTCTCACCCCAACGCGGATGTGACTGTCGTTACAGCGAATGAACATTCAGGCAAGCCCGTCGGAGAGGTGCATCGCAATCTTTTTGGTTTGACTGACCTCATTTTTCAAAAGGCCCCGGATGACGCCGGCACTCTGACAGATCTCGACTGCTTATTTCTCGCCCTTCCTCACGGTCAGGCAATGGATATAGTTCCCCGGCTGCCTGCGAATTTGAAGGTGATTGACCTTTCCGGCGATTTCCGCCTACGCGATAAGGCTGAATTTGCTCAGCACTATGGCCGCGAGCACACCGCGATTGAAGCGCAATCTGAATTTGTTTACGGCCTGACTGAAACGAATCGCGAGCGGATTCGGAACGCCAGGTTGATCAGCAATCCGGGATGTTTCGCGACTGCGACATTGCTCGGGCTGGCGCCTCTGATCGCAAATCAATCTATCAGCGGCCGGGTGATCGTAGATGCGAAAACGGGTTCATCAGGTTCCGGCGCAAAAGCCGCTGCGAACACGCATCATCCACAGCGGATGAACTCGTTTTATGCATACAAGCCTTTCGCGCATCAACATGTGCCTGAAATCGAGCAGGAACTGCGCAGCGTGGGCGAGTGGAACAGCGAGTTTATTTTCATGACGCATTCGCTGCCGGTGGCTCGTGGCATCTTTTCGTCGATTTACGTCGAAACCAAGAGCGAGATTACTGAGGACCAACTTCGCTCGATCTTCAAAGAGTTTTATCGCGATTCGTCGTTCATTCGGATCGTAAAAGGATCACCGGATATCAACTGGGTGAAGACCACCAATTTCTGCGACATTGGTTTCGCAGTTCGCGGCCGTCAGGTGGTGATCTTTTCGGCGCTCGACAATCTCGTGAAAGGCGCGGCGGGGCAAGCGGTGCAAAATATGAACCTGATGTTTGATCTCGGGGAAACGACCGGATTGCTGTGGGCGGGTACAAACCCATGAACACAGACCCCTCGGAACAAACGGTCGCTTCTGAAGACCTCTATCAACTCGCAACATACAAGAAGATGTCCATTGTCGCCGAGCGTGGTGAGGGTGTCTGGATCTACACCACTGATGGTGAGAGGTATCTGGATCTCTATGGTGGGCATGCGGTCGCGGGCACGGGTCATTCACACCCAGACGTAGTCGCAGCGATTCAAGAGCAGGCCGGCAAGCTCCTCTTTTATTCAAACCTCGTCTATTCGGAAGCGCGCGCTCGTGCCGCTGAGAAATTGGTTTCAATTGCGCCGGACGAATTAACAAAAGCGTTCTTCTGTAACTCCGGAACTGAAGCGAACGAGAATGCAATGCGCATGGCGCGCATGTCCACCGGTCGTGAAAACATTATTACCTTCTCCGGAGGTTTTCATGGCCGCACGGCTGATTCAATCAGCGCGACCTTCCTCGGCAAGTATCGCGCGCTTGGAAAGCCAAACGTGCCGGGACATCTGGAGGCAGGATGGGCCGACATCGAGTCGGTCCGAGCTCTCGCTAATGACAGCGTGGCAGCAGTTATGCTTGAGCCAATCCAGTCAATGGCCGGCGTACGGACTGCCGGGGCGAATTTCTTTCTGGGTTTAAGAGAACTCTGCGATGAACGCGGCATCGCTTTGATTTACGACGAGGTCCAGACAGGCGTTGGCCGGACGGGCGACTGGTTTTTCGCCGGTAACCAGGCGGGCGCAGGAGTGGTGCCGGACATCATCACGCTGGCCAAGGCACTAGGGAGTGGAATTCCAGTCGGGGCTTGTTTAGTAAATGAACGCATTGCTTCGCACATTAAAGAGAATGATCTGGGCACAACTTTCGGCGGCGGCATGATCGCGATGTCTGCAGTTTCCGCGACGCTGGCGGCGATCGAAGCCGACGGGATGCTCGCGAACGTACGAACAGTTGAAGGATACCTGCGGCAACGTCTTTTTGAAGTAAATGCGGTCGTGCGCGTGCGAGGCTGCGGATTCCTGCTCGGATTGGAGTTTTCCGAAAAGGCAGCACCAGTGCATCAGGCGCTGCTGGAACAGAAAATAATTACCGGCACTTCGAGTGATCCGAATGTGCTTCGATTGCTGCCGCCGCTTTGTCTAACGCGCGAGCACGTGGATTTATTCATCGGAGCACTGATCGCGATAACAAGTCACCAGTAAAACGCGCGGAGGCATTAGTGTGAACTACAGTTGGTACGACCTGGCCGGCAACATCGGCGTCTTGATGATGGTGATTGCTTACTTGCTCTTACAGCTTGAGAAACTTTCGAGCTCGGCGGTCAGCTATCTGTTATTGAACGCAACGGGTGCGCTCCTGGTGATCGTTTCACTGATTTTTCATTTCAATCTCTCGGCATTCCTGATGGAAGTGTTCTGGCTTCTAATCAGCTTGTTCGGCTTGGCTAAGCCGCTGTTTGTCAGACGTCCGGCAGTTTAGAGTACAAGCTTTAGCTTGTCGTTGCGAAATCATGCAACCTGAACGTTGTACTCTAAACTTCCTGAAGAGCACCCTGCGATGAGAAACTTCTTAACCACAAGGGAATTCTCGCACGATGAAATGCAGGCGCTGATCGACGCAGCGTTGCGCTTCAAGAATGGCGACGATAAGTCCAGACCGCTTTTGGATAAATCCATCGCGCTCGTGTTCTTCAATCCCAGCCTGCGCACCCGGGCCTCGATGCAGGTTGGCATCTACGAACTCGGTGGAAACGCCGTGGTCCTCGAACCTGGCGGCACCAGCTGGACACTTGAGCATCGCGATCACGTGGTAATGGATGGTGATAAAACTGAACACGTGGCGGAGTTTGTCCGCGTGCTCGGTCGCTATTGCAGTGCGATTGGCGTCCGCACTTTTGCAGCATTGAAGAACTGGGACGAAGAGCGCACCGATCCCATACTCGGAGCCTTTGCCAGGTACGCGGAAGTGCCGGTCATTAATCTCGAGTCTGCAATGCATCATCCATGTCAGGCTATGGCCGACATGATGACCATACGCGAGAAACGAGGGGCCGGCCGCATGCGGGTCGTGCTCACCTGGGCCTGGCATCCAAAGCCGTTGCCAATGGCGGTACCCAACAGTTTTGCCCTTGCGGCCGCGCAGATGGGCCATGATCTGATCGTTTCGCATCCTAAAGGTTACGAGCTGGATGGTGAGTTATTGGAAACCATTCATGCGCAGTCGACAGCATCAGGGGGGCGCTTTGAAGTCGTTAACGACATCGACTCTGCGTTTGACGGCGCCGAAGTAATCTATGCGAAGAGCTGGGGCGCGAAGCAATTTTATGGCGCTCCGGAAAAGGACATTGCTTATCGCGCCGAGTATCGGGCGAAGTGGATTGTGGATGAAGCGAAGATGGAGCGGACGAACGACGCGATCTTTATGCACTGCCTGCCGGTAAGGCGCAACGTGATAGTTACGGACGGAGTGATCGATTCACCGCAGTCAGTTGTAACAGATGAAGCTGAAAACCGTCTGCACGTGCAGAAAGCGATCATGGCAAACTTGCTTGGATAATGGAGCAGCCACAAATGAAGACAGAGACACACGGATCAAGACAATTACGAGTGATAAATCGCTTTACGGATCTGTGTGTGTCTGCGCAAATCTGAGGCAGATTGACTAAAGCCAAATGACGAACACCAACGAAGTAGGCGATCAACTGCGGCTCGATCTCTTGCGCGAGGCATTGCCTTATATCCAACGTTTTCAGGGCCAGACGTTTGTCGTGAAGCTCTCCGGCAAGGCAACTGAAGATAGCGAGAATCTGAGCTCGCTCGCGGAAGAGCTGGCCCTGCTTCACCAGGTTGGGATCAAGATTTGTGTGGTCCACGGCGGCGGCAAGCAATTGAGCGAACTGGCATCTCGCATGGGCATCGAACAAACGATCATCGAAGGCCGGCGCGTGACTGACGACGCCACGCTTGAGATGGCCAAAATGATCTTCGCCGGAAAAATAAACATCGACATTCTTGCAGCACTACGCAACCGCGGAATTGAGGCGGTTGGCCTTTCCGGAGTAGACGGCAACATCGTTCACGCCGAAAGGCGACCGCCCAAAGAGGTCATGAACCGCGAAACCGGTGAAAGCTCGCAGGTAGATTTCGGGCACGTCGGCGACGTCGTGCAGATCAATGCGCGCTTATTGACCGTATTGTTGGATCATGGCTACCTGCCGGTAATTTCTTCGCTCGGCGCAGACGCGGAAGGCACTGTTTTTAACATCAACGCCGACACCATTGCAGCCGAGATAGCCATTCAGCTACAGGCAGAAAAACTGATCCTGCTTTCAGATGTGGATGGGATCTACTTGCGTGCAGGTGATCCCGCTACCAAACTCTCGCGACTCACCGCCGCGGAAGCCGAAGCGATGATCAAAGACGGCAGCGCCACCGGCGGCATGATTCCAAAACTCCAGAGCATTGCGGCTTTGCTCAAACGGGGTGTCCACAGCGCCCACATTCTTGACGGCACTGCGCGCAACACCCTGTTGACTGAAATCTTCACGGACAGTGGCACTGGAACTATGATCGTTGCCTGACCCGACTTTTGCTCCTGCCAAAATCTTTCGTTGACACTGTGCGGTCAAACGCCGCAAGATCTCCTAAATGGATAACGAGTCAATTGCGAGGCGGTTTTTCCGTCTCGCCGCGCTCATGGAGATTCGCGGGGACGATCCTTTCCGCCTGCGCTCTTATCGCAACGCTGGAGAAGCGCTTGAAACATGGCCCACGCCACTGGAAAAGATCTACAAGCAGGAAGGTTTAGCAGGGCTGCTGGCAATTCCGGGAGTGGGAAAAGCCATTGCTGGGAAGATCGCCGACCTGATTGAGCGGGGGACGTTTGATGCCTGGGAACGAATGATCGCGGAAACGCCGGAGGGGGTGCTCGACCTGCTGGAAGTTCCCGGTATCGGCCCAAAGACCGCCGCGCTGCTCCATCAGAAATTCAAAGTCTCTTCGCGCAGTGAGTTGAAGAAATTTGTGGCCGGCGGAGGGCTCGAACTCGTCGATGGAATTGGACTGAAGACTGCCGCGGGAATTAAGGAAAGTTTGAAGTAGTTGCTAGTTGTTTAGAGTACATTATGTTCATCATAATCCTGTGCACCATGGTTATGCTCAACGATGGCAGGACTGGCCATGGTCAAGCGCCTCACGCTTTCTTGAAAGCGTTGGGAAAACCAAAGCTGGAGAGATTTGGCACGAGTACCCTGTTTTGGATTACGGAAAGAAGTGGGATCTTTTTTGAGGAATGTTCAACTGAAGGTAACAAACTAAAGTTTGTACTCTAAACGAGGAACCAAATGACCAAATCGATCAAACGTCGTGACTTCATACGCACCGGCGCGGTCGCCGGGGTGACCCTGGCCTCTGCCAAATCTGCGATCAGCCAGTTTCCAAACATCCTGGTGCAAAGCGCTGTTAAGCCGGTGGTTGTTTCGTCGGCCAATGGTAACCGATTTCGAAATGGCGGCAGCATGACCGTCGTACAAAAGGCTTTTTCGATGATGGTCCAGGGCGCTGATGTGCTGGATGCGGTGATCGCGGGCGTAAACATCGTCGAACTTGATCCGCTCGACGACAGCGTTGGTTATGGCGGACTGCCCAATGCTGATGGCATAGTGCAACTGGATTCGTCGTGCATGCATGGCCCAAAGAAACGCGCCGGCGCAGTCGCCTCGCTCGAGGGCGTGCGCACGCCGGCGCTCGTGGCCAAAGCTGTCATGGAAACGACCGATCATCATCTGCTGGTCGGCAAAGGCGCGCAGATGTTTGCCCGCAACATGGGCTTCAGGATTGAAGACGATCTAAACACCGAACATTCGCGCGGACTGTGGCTCGAATGGAAGCGCCGCACCGATCCGTCTCACTATCTCGATCCGAAAACTCGAGCGGAAGTTTGGCGGCGCGAAGGCCTGAAAATGGTCGCGGAAGGGTTGGTGGATCGCGAGCATTACTACGGCACGATCAACTGCAACGGCATTAACGCGAAGGGTGAGATTTGCGGCGTTACCACCACGAGTGGGCTCGCCTGGAAGATTCCGGGCCGCGTGGGCGATTCGCCGATTCTCGGGGCCGGTCTTTACGTGGATGGCGCGGTCGGCGCCGCCGGGTCGACGGGACGTGGCGAGGCGAATCTTTACAATCTTTGCTCCTTCCTGATTGTCGAAGAGATGCGCCGCGGGAAACATCCGAAAGACGCTGGGCTGGAAGCGCTCCGGCGTATCAAAGTAAACACAATCGAGAAACGTTTGCTGAACAGCCAGGGCAATCCAAATTTCGGCGTAAACTTTTACATCGTCAATGCGAAGGGTGAGTTTGCCGGCGTGTCGATGTACACGGGCCCGTCATACGCTATGTGTAACGAGGCAGGGCCGCAGACGTTGCCTTGCGAAGGGCTGCTACCGGGGAAGCCCACTGATTAAATAGTCACTTCAGAATGAAAGTCTCTGTTCTCACTCCGCGCTTGAGTTTCCATCCGGCGACAGCCAGTCGCTGGGCCGATGTCGAAGAGTTGTTTGGTGAGCGAGGCGCCTGCGGGGGCTGCTGGTGCATGTATTGGCGCATGGCGCGCGGCGAGTGGGCGAAAGGCAAAGGCGACAGAAACAAAAACGCCTTTAGAAAGATCGTTAGCGCCAACAAGAAACCCGGCGTGCTTGCTTATGCCGACAAAGAGCCGGTCGCCTGGTGTGCCGTGGCCCCGCGTGAGGAATTTATTTCTTTGGCGCGTTCGCGCGTGCTGAAACCACTCGACGATAACGCGGTGTGGTCAATTACCTGCTTGTTTGTGAAAAAAACTTTTCGGCGGCGCGGTGTTTCGGTTGCTCGCCTGCGGGCAGCGGTTGAGTTTGCGAACAAACGCGGAGCAAAGATCGTCGAAGGTTACCCGACAATTCCAACAATGGAGAAGACGCCCGATCCATTTATTTACATGGGCGTACCGTCGGCGTTCAAAGCCGCAGGTTTTAGCGAAGTGGCTCGCCGCTCAGCTACTCGTCCAATCATGCGGTTGGAGATTAGTTGAGCCGACCCGTCCCGATGAAACGATTCCATCTCATCTTCGGCTTTGCTGTAGTGATCGTTTTTCTTCTTACCGGCCAATACATGGAATACGTTGGTAACCCTCAAATCGGGGTTCTGACTTCTTCTAGCGAGCACCACTGACGGTAAGTTGCCTCGTCTCTGACTGGCGTTTGACGATCACGAGGGTGATGTCGTCGGCGGCTTGCGTGCCTTGCGAGAATTTAGTTAAAGCGGACTCGATGCGATCGCGAATGCCTGCAGCCGAAGCCTCAACATTGCGTTGCACCACTTCATAAAGCCGCGTTGGCCCAAATTCCTCACCGCTGGGACTGGCCGCTTCCGTCACGCCGTCCGAATAAATAACCAGGACGTCGCCTAGTTGCAGTTGCGTACGGCCTTCGCGGTATTCGGCGTTTGGGCGGATTCCGAGAGGGAGGCCGCCCGCGGCGAGTTGCTCGACAGTGCCGGCCGCGTGAACGATGAGCGGCGGGTTGTGACCTGCGTTAAGAAACGAAAGCGTGCCTGACTCCGGATCGAGCTCAGCGTAAAAGAGAGTTACAAAACGGTTCGGCGGAATATTTTCGGCGAGGTACTTGTTAACGGCAGAAATGGTTTCCACCAGGGAATCGTGGGAGCCGGTCTGTGCATGAATGGCGGCGTGCAGAGACGACATCAAAAGCGCCGCGGCAGTTCCCTTTCCCGAAACGTCGCCGAGCGTAATCACCATGCGGCCATCTGGTCGCGCAATGAAATCGTAGTAGTCGCCACCGATTTCGTAACAGGGAAAGCTAATGCCCTGAAACTCATAACCAGCCACGATCGGCGGCGCCGTCGGTTGAAAGCGCTGCTGAATCTCCATTGCCAGCTGCAGCTCGCGCTCCAGACGCTCCTGCTGCAGGCGCGACTCAACCAGCCGCGCATTCTCTACGCGAATTGCCGCGACCGACGCGAGAGTGGTCAGAACTTTCAAATGATCTTCGGTGAATCTTCCTTCCGCGATGGGCGAATCCGCATAGATGATGCCGAAAACTTTTTCCGCGACGCCGAGAGGAACGGCGAGCACCGACCGAACGCCCTGGAGCACAACGGTGCCGCTCGCGAATCTTGGATCGTGCTGCGCATCGGAGGTGAGCACTGATTTACCGCGAATCACCACTTCGTCCATCACGTTGCGGCTAACGCGTATCTCCCCGATTTCACCGGCACGATCTCGCAACCGCGCCACCGCTACCTTCAGATCCTGATTCGCTTCATCGCGCATCATCAGCAGGCAACGATCAGCAGGTACCGCCTCGAACACCAGCGAAACGATTTGCTCGAGGGTTTGTTCCAGCGTAGACGAGCTCAGCAGAGTGATTCCCACTTTGCTGATCAGTGCGAGCAAGTCGCCTTCTCTGGCAACGCGGGCAACCACACTCTCGTCGGGCTTGGTGCGAGCGCCTTCGATCGCTTCGAGCAAACCTGAAGTGGTGCGATCTCCCGAGGGCAGCGCAATGGTGGCTTCAGGTAGTGAATGAGATGAATTGTCGGTGATCATCGTGGCGCCCATGCTTGAATGGTAGGTGCCATCGTCGAAGACAATTTCCGTTTCACCGATCTGAATTCGCCCACCCGGCGTTAAAGGCACCGTGCCTTCAACTGTCCCGCCGTTGTAAAGCGTTCCATTTGCCGACCCGAGGTCCTGCAGGAAATATTCCTCGCCCTCACGGCGCACCTCGGCGTGCACGCGCGAGGCGAATGGATCGGGAATACACAGATCATTACGCGCGGAACGGCCAAGTGTGATCCGTAGTCGTCCCAGCGGAAACCGGTCGGGCGCGCGGTCGGGGTATTTAACTATTAGCTCTGACATTTTTGAGTTTAGATCTCAGATCTCGATCTCAAATATCAAATTTCAGATTTGAATGTCGATATTTAACTTGCATTTGAAATCAGGTCGCCGCCTTCGAAGCGGCGCGCACAGCCACGGCGGGCCCTTCTCGAACGACGATTGTATCAGCGATAACGTCGTGCAGGCCTCGCCCGCGTTGTGAAAGGGCGGCCACAACGAAGCCAATGCCGAAGAGAGCAAACGATATTGGATAACCAACGAAATGTCTTAAGAACGCGCGGCCTATTCCGATTCCCCGCCCATCAGTTCGCAGTATACGCAAGCCGGTGGCCCACTTCCCTGCCGTTAGTCCCGTTAAGCCTGGCAGAAGACCGAGATTCATGACGGCGATCAGAACCGCGAGAATAATTCCAAACGTCTCGGTCAGGTTACCGGCCGTGCGCGCGCCTCCACCCTGAAGCCGGCTAATTAATGTGCTAAATGCGACGACAGCGACGAGTAGAACGTAATCAATCAGAATTGCGCCGCATCGCAATGAAAAAGGTGCGCGAAACCGCGCAAATCTCTGGCCCGGCGTACGCGGCTTCATTGCTGGTCGAGATGGAACTGTTTCTACTGATATTGCCGTCATTGAAACTCTGTAGTCAGTGGCCGGTGGTCAGTCGCAAGTGGCCAGTCGTTAACAGCTCACTATTTTGAGACAGCGAGAGACCAACAACAGTCCCCTAAGAGTCTTTCCACTGACCGCTGATCACTGACCACTGATCACTGACCACTGGCCACTGGCCACTGACCACCACTTATCCTAAAAGAAAATGCAGCGTAGTCTCCCCAAGTCGCAACTTGTCTCCGCTGTCCAAAACTCGCGGCTGGCGCGGCGCGAGCCTTATCGAATCATTGATTACTGTGCCGTTAACGGAACCAAGATCTTCGACGAGAAACGTTTCGCCTTCGCGCCAGATCCTCGCGTGGCGGCGCGAAACTTTCGTTTCCGGATCAAACCGGGAGAGATCGATCTCCGGAAATACGTTGGAATGCGGGTCGGTGCGGCCCAGTAGGTTATTGTCTTTTTGCAGAACGAAAGATGCGTCGAGCTCGGTGGTCCCGGCAACGACAAGTTTTGCTGTCGGCCGGGCCGCGCGCAAGGTCGCGCTCGAACCAAGTCCGGCCAATGGCTGCTTCGCGCCACAATGTGCGCAAAAGATATCGTCCGCGGCGATTCGTCCACCGCAAAAACCGCAGAAGACTGTCTGCACTTGCACCGTTTCGCCGCCAACCTGGCCCGAAGGCACGCCATAACTAACGTGCCCGCTCGTGAGTTTTTGCAGATGAACATCCAGCGCGTCACGCATATGCCCAGCCGAAGGGAACCTATCCTCAGGCTTGTATTCAACTGAACGCATCAGGATCGCTTCCATCTCGCTTGAGATCGAAGGCGAGATCTGACGAGGGCGAGGGTTCTTACTAAAGTCGAAAATTAAGAGTGGATTGTCCTGCGGGTCGGAACCTGTCAGCAGATGAAACATCGTTGCCCCAAGGCTATAAACGTCCGAGCGCGCTTCTACCCGTCCACCAAAAAGTTCCGGCGGCGCATAACCCATCGTCCCGACTGCGGTCACACCTTTTTCTTCCTGTTTGACCCAACGCGCGATCCCGAAGTCAATCACCATGATGCGGCCGGTATTACCGTCGATCATGAGATTTGCCGGCTTTAGATCACGATAGATGATTGGCTTCGGACGGCTGTGCAGGTATTGGAGTACGTCGGCGGTTTGCATTCCCCAGTCAGCGACCGTTTTTTCATCAATTCGACCTCCGGGCGCTGAGCGCAAACGAGACGCCAAATCGCCACCGGAGATAAAGCGCATCACCAGATAGAACCGGCCCAGGATTTCGTCGTAAAAATAATCGTAGATGGTGGGAATAGATGGATGTTCGAGCGCGGTTAGTAAGACGGCTTCGCGTTTGAAGTCAGCAATCGATTTTTCATGCAGCGCCGGATCGAGATGCGCCTCCACCATTTCTTTCACCGCGCGCGGCGCATCACCAAGATTTCGATCCTTAGCGAGGTATACAGCGCCCATACCCCCACCGCCTATCCGGCGAACAATTTCATATCGGGCGTTTAGAACGCTGCCGGGATCGAGTTGCTTTACAGTTGGCTGGTGTCCACCGGTAGTACCCTTCTTAACCGTATGTTTGACAGGCACACCGACGTCGCCGGTAGAACCGCCGCCAAGGGATTCAGATCCAATCTTTTTCGCGGCAGCAGCTTCAGCCGAGGACTTTGCCGAACTAGACGGTGACGGCGAAACATCAGCCGCTGCGCTTTGGGCTTCGCCGGCGACCCCGATGGCATCGTCCAAAGTCTGAGGTTCGTCCGATTGGTTTGCAGCCGAAGGCTCACCGACGGGATGCTGTGTACCGCAGTTGCTGCAAAAGGCTTCGCCCGGGACCACCGGCCTACCACATTCGACGCATTCAGCCATTTATTTCAAATCCAGAACGTAAGTCTCTGAGCTTTTCTGCAACTCCGCTGAGCCTGCTTACTTGATAAGATGAAAGCGCAGGAAAGTCTTCCCCACGATAATCTCGTCGCCGTCGTTCAGTGGCTGGCGCAACCCGGCGGCTAGTCGCTTTCCTCGATTCACGAACGTGCCGTTGGTCGAACCGAGATCTTCAAGTGAATATTTTCCATCCTGAAAGGTAATTCGCGCGTGACGCCGCGAAACTTTTGCTTCCGGATCGTCGGAGTCCAGGTCAACGTCGGGGAAAATGCCGCCGTCCGCGTCCCAACGCCCGATTTGGGATTCCACGGCACTCAACAGAAATTGCTTACCCGCGGATTTGCCCCGCTCAATTACCAGCTTTGCATGTGCTTTGTCGTTTGAACCGAGCGATGCCGAAAGATTCAATCCGGCTGCTGCTTTGCTGCCCGCCACTTCCGGCTGCGGAACGGCAGAAGGAGCACGGGCTCCGTTTTGCCCTTTCGCCTCGTTCTTACCCGCCCCTATACTCGGAGGTCCGACGCTATGACGCGAATTAGGACGAAGAGGGGCGCCGCACTCGTCACAGTATTGCCCCCCGTCCAGGTTTGAGGCTTTGCACCTTTCACACGTAATCATCGTTTTCGGAAGCTATTCGCCCGCCCGATCGGGAAAATCACAATTTTTTGCAATTAGGACTGGGTTCGAGAACGGCTGGTCATTCTAGCGCGAAACTGATCGCCTCGCCAACGTCCCGATTCAGCGGCGGCCGGCAGGGGCAGTCGGCAGGACAAATAGTTCCTTTCCTCGCCTGGTTGCCGAATCTGGAACGTTCGTTTAGCCTTCTCTTCCGACTGCCGACTGCCGACTGCGATTGCCTTTACTTGAAACAGTTTGCTGGATTTTCACGTAAGAACTACTCGAATCATACGAGTTTCCAAAAATGCGCGGTTTTGTGCAGAATAATCACCCAGAGCAAGAATAGAACCGAATCTCCCAGCGAAGGACTAAGTCATGGCGTTATCTCGAAAGAAAAAAATCATCATCGCGGTCTCGGCGGTAGCCGTGCTGGCGCTGATCATCATCATCAGCGTCTTTGCCAGCCGGAAAGAAGAAGCTGAAGTTACGACGATTAAACTGGAGGTCAAACCCGAGCTCCGGCAGACAGTGACAGCTTCAGGCGAAGTAAGACCGATTCGTTACATCAAGCTGACCAGCGAAGTCCCCGGGCGCATCGAGGAAATCTATGTTAACGCCGGAGATCAGGTAACGCAGGGCAAGCCGCTGGTGCGGGTCGATCCCACGCAGCTTCAGTCGAGCCAGGAAGCCCAGTGGGCCGCAGCTCAGGGTGCAATGAACGATATTCAGAACGCGCGCAACGCAGTCGCGTCAGCGCAGCAGGGACTGGTTGTGGCGGAGTCATCCGTTTCATCGGCGCGTCAACAGCTGGTGGCTCTCCAGACGCAGGTCGATCGCGCCCAAGTCGATTTGAATACCGCCCAACGTGAACTCAAACGCAATACTGATCTAATTGAAGCAGGCGTGGCATCACGATCGGAATACGACGCCGCGCGTGACCGTTTTGAACAAGGCAAGATTGCGCTGCAAACGGCAAGGGCAAATCTGGAGTCGCAGCGAATTTCCGTCAAAGAAGCGCAGGAGCGCGCCAACCAGCAGAAGCTCTCAGTGCAGGAAGCACGAACTGGTATCCGATCATCTGAGATGCGCGCGAATCAACAGCAAGCCTTGCTCCGCGGACAGTCGAGTCAACGCTCTAAAGCCACTCAACTCTCGCCGCTCAACGGTGTCGTCGCCGACATCCCCACGCGCGTCGGTGAATATGCCGTCGCCGGTCTTTCGACTACACCGCTGATGACCATTGCCGACATGTCTACAATCAACGTCGAAGTGAATGTAGACGAAACGGAGATTTCAAACGTCGAAGTCGGACAGCAGGCGAAAGTGAAAGTTGATGCGCTCGGCGATAAAGAGCTGACGGCAGTAGTGACCCAAAAGAACCCGCTGGCGGTTTCCAAATCGGACACGCAGGGTGGGCTTTCTAATCGCGTCAACGTACAGGAAGCCAAGGAATTCAAAGTCACGATCGAACTGCGCGATATGCCGGACGAGCTGCGTAACGGACTGCGCCCAGGCATGAGCGCTACCGCAACCATAACGACGAAAACCAAGAACAATGTGATTGCAGTGCCGCTTGAAGCCATCGTGGAAAAAGCGCCGACCGCCGCTCCTTCCCCGGCGGCAACAATTGCCGGTTCAGTGCCGACGCCGGCATCGGGCGAGAAGCCCAAGAGCATTAAGGGTGTTTACGCTCTCGATGGAAACAAAGTCAAATTCGTCGAAGTCACCACGGGTATCACTGGTGAAGCTGATATCGAAATTCTCACCGGGGCAACTAAGGACATGGAGATCGTGCGAGGACCCAGCCGCGTGTTGAAGACACTTAAAGACGGGTCCACTGTGAAACGGCAAACCAAAAAGCCAGGCAATGCCAACGGAAACGAGAATAGTTAATGAGCGACGCCACACTGACATCTCCGGTCCAGTCGAGCGTGCAGCCGGACGTAGCGCTTGCGCACGATGCGGGCTCGCTCATCTCGATGCGCAACATCTGGAAAACCTATGAGATGGGTTCGGAAAAGGTGCATGCGCTGCATGGAGTGTCCTTTGATATTCCGAAGGGTGAGTACATTGCCATCATTGGGCCATCAGGTTCGGGAAAGTCTACCTTGATGAATCTGATCGGTTGCCTCGACACGCCGAGTCAGGGTGAGTATTGGCTCAATGCGAAAAACGTTTCAGAGATGGACGACGACGAACTCGCGCGCATCCGCAATCAGGAGGTTGGGTTTGTTTTTCAGACGTTCAATCTCCTCGCTCGAGCCACGGCGTTGCACAATGTCGAGCTGCCGCTCATTTATGGCGGCATCAGCTCTACCCAGCGCCACGAGATGGCCAAACAAGCACTTGCCTCCGTGGATTTGGCTGACCGAATGACGCATCGCCCCAACGAACTTTCCGGCGGCCAACGCCAACGAGTGGCCATCGCCCGCGCCCTGGTTAACCACCCTTCCATTCTTCTCGCCGACGAACCTACCGGAGCGCTCGACTCTCGTACCAGCATGGAAATCATGGATCTCTTCGAACGACTGCACAGCGAAGGAAATACAATCATCGTCGTAACTCATGAACCCGACGTCGCCGCACGCGCTCATCGGGTCGTTTCCATTCGCGACGGATTAATCGAAAAAGACGAAAAGATTCGGTAGCCTTGAAAGCCGATTGCAATGAGTGAACCAGTTGCCGATTAGGCTCAGGACTGAAGTTAGAGTAAGAGACACCTGCGTGAGTCGAAGAATTCAGAACCGGGAGCGGTAGCGACCGGGTCCCGATCCACCCACCCATCTCAACGCTGATAGAAATCGCACCCTGGCGCTTTCCCCGGTTGACCCGGTCGCTACCGCTCCCGGTTCTGAATTCTTCGACTTACTTCGATCAATATGTTCCGGTTGAACTGCTTACAAAGTGCAGAACCAATCTCAAGTTAAAAAACTACGCTTGCTCCGACTGGCTCCGCTTTGGGAATCGTTTCTCGTAGCGGTAGGAAGTTTGCGCGCAAACAAAATGCGCACCGCCCTTACCCTCGTCGGAATCGTGGTGGGCGTGGCCGCGGTGATAGCAGTCGTAACAATCATCCAGGGCCTGGACAACAAAGTTGCGAGCACCTTTTCCTCCCAGGGCTCAACAGTCTTCACCATCTCCAAACGCCCCCAAATCATTCGCTCGCGCGAAGACTTCATCAAATTCAATAAACGCAAGGACGTTACTCATGAAGATGCCGAGGCCATCGGGCGACTCTGCACGTCCTGCTGGCGCGTGGGCCTTGCGGCCAACGCAAGAGAAACTATCAAGCAGGGCGATCAAAAAATGGAAAACTTCACGATTCGGGGTGTGTCGCCAACTTCGATGTTTGATATCGATGGCCGCAGCATCGACGTGGGTAGAATCTGGACTGACGAAGAAGGAGAGTCGGGCCGTGAAATCTGCGTGGTCGGGTCCGACGTGGTTACAAATCTTTTTGGCAGCGCATCAGCCGACCAGGTATTGGGTCGCGAAATAAAGATCGCCGGTCGTCCGTTTCAGATTGTTGGCGTACTAGAGTCTCTCGGTTCCATCTTCGGGGCCTCGCGAGACAGCGTCGCCTACATTCCCTATTCTACTTACCAAAAACTTTATGGCGCGCGCGATTCGATCGTCGTCATGATTCAGGTGCCTGCCGCCGAACAACTTGAGTTGGCGCAGGACCAGGTGCGCACAATCATGCGCAATCGCCGGGGTCTCACCTTTGGCGAAGTAGACGACGAGGGTTTCTCTTTGGAAACCCAGGATGTCTTCCTGGATCTTTATGGAAAGGCAACATCCAACATCTATATCGTTACGATTGCGGTCGCTGCAATCTCGCTCGTCGTCGGCGGAATCGTCGTGATGAACATCATGTTGGTTTCCGTTACCGAACGCACCAAGGAGATCGGCATACGCAAGGCATTGGGAGCACGGCGCAAGGACATCCTGACCCAGTTTCTGATCGAGGCGGTAGCAGTGACGGCCATTGGCGGTGGAATCGGAGTACTCACCGGTTTTGGCCTCGCGTATCTGATTGCCGCGCTGATCGGCTTTCCCTTGTTAATGAGCGTTGGGTCGGCTGTGTTGGGTGTTGGGGTTTCATCATTGGTAGGCATCGTCAGCGGTCTGTGGCCTGCCTGGCGCGCCGCGCGATTGGACCCGATTGAAGCCCTGAGAGCGGAGTAGAACAACGAGCAGCGGCTTTGCCGCACTTACGCCCGATTGACTGACTTTCCATGCGTCTTGACGACATAAAAGAATCCTCCCTGATGGCCTTCGACACTTTGCGGGCGAACAAGCTGCGCTCGTCGCTGACGATTCTCGGCGTCAGTGTCGGGGTGATAACGATCATATTCATGGTTTCGATTATCCAGGGTTTGAATAAAGCATTCGCTGACCAGGTTGAGTCGCTCGGTTCCAACACAATCTTCGTCTCGAAGTTTGATCCGGGTTTCGGCCGCCCTCCTGGGCCAGAAGAGATCCACCGAAAGGATCTGACGATGGAAGACGCCGCGGCGTTGCGCGAAGGGCCCTCCATCGCCGGTGTGTCGCCAATCCACCGCATGATTGCAGTGACCACGCGTTATCAGAACAAGCAAACTGACACGCCCATCCTTCTCGGTGTAACTTCCTACTACGAATTTGTTCACTCACAATTCATCGCGCGAGGACGTTTTATCAAAGACCTCGACATGGACAATCGCGAAAATGTTTGCATTGTGGGAGTGGATGTTGTGCGCGCCCTTTTCCCCTTCGAAGATCCAATCGGGAAAGAAGTCCGCATCGACGGCACTCCCTATTCCGTGATTGGGGTGATGGAACCGCTGGGCAACTTCTTCGGGCAGTCTCGCGATAATTCGATCTTCGTTCCCATCACCACCTTCGACAAGTACTACGCCGACCGGCCGTTTCCGGGAGTGGTCTTCTTTATTATCGTCAGGCCGCAGTCTCGCGCGTACGTGAAATCCGCAATTGACGAGATTACCGATATCCTGCGTCGCCGGCGTCGGGTTCCTATCAACGAAAAAAACAACTTCGGCATCTCTTCTCAGGATTCGCTGCTCGACATCTACAACCAGCTAACCGGCGCCACCGCGCTGGTTCTGACGGCCATCTCTTTCGTGGCCCTGATGATTGGCGGCATCGGGGTGATGAATATCATGCTCGTGTCTGTCACCGAGCGCACCAAGGAGATTGGAGTTCGCAAAGCGGTGGGCGCAACTCGCTTCAACATACTTTCGCAGTTTCTGATCGAAGCCGTGGTGTTAACGGGCATCGGAGGCGTCACTGGTCTCGCAGTGGGCGAGGCACTTGCCTTTCTGATAAACAAGTACTCACCGCTTCCGGCTCATGTCCCATTATGGGCCATCGGGGTTGGCATTGGTGTTTCGGCCGCGGTAGGAATAGTCTTTGGACTATGGCCCGCGTGGAAAGCAGCCCGGCTCGATCCTATCGAAGCTCTGCGTTGGGAATAGCTCGAATGTAACGCAAACTGTTAGTTTGCGATTCCTGAGGGCTGGTTCCGTGACCGCCGGCGAACGCCGCAAACCAATAGTTTGCGTTACACCCGTTTAGCCGATGAGCCCGGAACTGCTTGACTGCAACCAAATTGACGCGTTAACCGTAGTAACCAAACCGTGAAATTCATCGAAACCCTGAAACTGGCGATCGCCGCAATTTGGGCGCACAAGCTGCGATCAGCGCTCACCCTGCTGGGCATGATCATCGGCGTCACCGCCTTCGTGGTAGTCGTCTCCCTCATCCAGGGTTTTAATCGCTATATCGACGAAAAAATTGCCGGCATCGGATCCAAGTCGTTTACCGTCCAGCGGTTCAACTTTGAAGACTTCAAGGACCTCGATTCGATTGCCGCAGCGCAGCGCCGAAATAAGGAACTTACACTCGATGATTTGGAATATCTGCGTGCGCGCGCTACGTTGATCGACAAGATTGGCGCCAAGGCGCGAGCGAGCCGGTCGCTGGTGAAACGCGATTCGAAATTCGCGGAAGATGTTCCCGTTGACGGATCGATGGCTGTGATCGCTGAGATCGACAACCTCAACGTAGCCGAAGGACGCTACTTTACTGAATCCGAAAACGACGCGGCGATGCGTGTGGCATATATCGGGATGGACGTCGCCACCGCACTTTTTCCCGCGGGCATTTCCACTGCTGTCGGTGAAGAGATAAGTATCGCCGGATTGCCCTATCGCGTTATCGGCATCGCCGAAGCGAAAGGCACCGTCTTCGGAATTCCGCAGGATAATTTCATCACGCTCCCGCTCAAAACCTATGGCAACAACTTCGGCGGCTTCACGCGCAATCGGCTCCTCTATTTCCAGGCAACCTCAAAGACCGACGACACCTTTGTCGACGCCGTGGATGAAGCGAGATTTCTTTTGCGCTCCCGCCGGCGATTGAAGTCAGACGAAAAAGACAACTTCGGAATCGTCACGCCCGATGCCATCACGGGTTTCCGCGATCGATTGCTTGGGCCAACGTTTGTGGTCGCCATTTTTGTTCCCGCTATCTCTCTGGTGGTGGGCGCGATCGTAATCATGAACATCATGCTGGTATCGGTCACGGAACGAACCAAAGAGATCGGCGTGCGGAAATCGCTGGGGGCCCGCAAAATGGATATCCTTAAACAATTCCTGGTCGAAGCTGTTGCGCTTTCGGCAATCGGCGGCGCGATGGGAATCTTCCTTGCCTGGGTTATCGGCATGATAATGACCGCATTCTTTTTGCCCACGTACCTTTCGATCGCTGCGATCTTAATAACAATTTTCGTGTCAGGGGGAATTGGCGTGCTCGCCGGTGTGTTTCCCGCCTGGAAAGCCGCGCGCCTTGATCCGATTGAAGCGCTCAGGGCTGATTAGAGCAAAATGCAGCTGTTTGTAACGCAAACTAACAGTTTGGGTTACACCGAGGTGTTATGAAGATCATTCGCACTGACATTTACGAAAACCTGAAGATGGCGCTCGACACCTTGCGGGCCAACAAGCTGCGCTCGTTTCTCACCGTGTTTGGCGTAATGATCGGTGTGATCACCGTCATGCTGATTTCTTCGATCATCAGCGGGGTCGATACGACTGTAAAGAAAGAGCTGGAGTCGTACGGCACCAATTCGATCTTCATCATCAAGTTCAATTCGGGCATTCACATTGGTCGCTTGTCGCGTGAAGAGCGGATGCGCAAGGACCTCACTTACGACGATGCGGTCGCTCTGACCAGTTTACCGGCCGTCGAGCTTTCAGTTCCCTTCCTCGACATCAGCAACAATTTCTTCGGACAGAAACTCATGGTCTCCGGCCCGGGAAAGACTTCCGCCGCCATAGCTTTGCAGGGAACGTTGCCCGATTTCGAGCGAGCCGGAACTCAGATCGTCAAAGAGGGACGATTTTTCACCCAGTACGAAAACGATAATAACGAAGAGGTAGCGGTGGTCGGATCGTCTGTCGGCCAGGATTTTTTCCCGTTCGGCTCCCCGGTGGGAAAAGAGATCGAAATCGGGGGACGACAATTTCGCGTTGTCGGCGTTTTGGAAAAGCGTGAACAGTTCCTGCTGGGCGGAGGCGACGACGATCAGAACAACGTTATCTATGTGCCTTTCAACGTCGCGCGAAAGCTCAAGCCCGGCTCGAACGACGTCTATATTCTGGCGGTCGCGCGCAAAGGAATGATGGATGAGGCGCTGGATCAGATCACCGATCTTCTGCGGGTGCGGCGTCAGGTGCCCTTTGGCAAACCGGATAACTTCGGATTGCAAACTGCCGAACTGTTTCTGAGTAGTTTTCGCTCAATCCTGAGCGGCGTGGCCATCGCGATGGTCGTCATTTCATCCGTCGGGCTAATGGTCGGCGGCATCGGCGTAATGAATATCATGCTGGTGTCTGTGACGGAACGAACTCGGGAAATTGGCGTGCGCAAGGCTATCGGCGCAAAGCGAAGCGACATCATGTGGCAGTTTCTGATCGAAGCCGCCACGCTTACCGGCTTTGGTGGACTGGTGGGGCTTTCGATTGGTTGGCTGTTAACGTTTCTGTTGCGGCTGGTGCTGCCGTCTTATGTGCCGCTCTGGGCGCCAATTGGCGGCTTTGTCGCGAGCGTCGGCATTGGCCTTATCTTCGGTATCTGGCCCGCATGGAAAGCTGCGCGGCTGGATCCGATCGAATCGCTGCGCTACGAGTAGGAGCGAACCATTTGTCATTTTCCATTTCTCATTTGTCATCGCTCTGATGCGCCATGGGCAATGACCAATGAACATTGAGAAGTGGAAAATGAGAAATGGAAAATGAAAACGAGGTGGAATCTTGTGACTTCCACCTCGTTCAAAAGACACGAATGCCTGTCCTACCTTGATTAGAACGCCTGGCCCATAATCAGCGTCATTACGATTCGCAGCAGCACTCCGACAAACCAGATTCCCAAGACGATCGCCCAGGCGGAACCTGAAGAAAGCTTAGCCAGAACCTTCAAGCCAACGGCGCCCAGGAACAAACCGTAAAACTGAATCAGATCAAACGAACCAAGGATTGTTGCCAACATTGGCTGCGCCTTCGTATCCACCAGCATACTGGGATTGGCGCGAGCCAGCCCACTGTTAATAGCTGTGGCATCAATGTCACCTGGAGATTTCAAGAACAACAGCACGATGTTGATTAGGGTGAACACGACCGTGGGTGGATAACTCGAATATACCCAGACCGAGAGCGCCTGTTTAAAGCTCATCGACTTGCCCATCAACATCGTGCCCAGCAGATACAGACCAGCGCCGGCGGCAAACATCACTGCAAAAACCAGTGGGAATGATGCGTAGGTAACCACCTTAATGATGGGATTGTTCTGCATGGCTAGCCCCTGTTCGATTTGTTCAGGGGTCGCGTCCGGCTGACGTGCTTCAATTTGGGCGCGGGCGATGGCCTCGGAGCCAACGCGCGACACAAATGTCGTGTAGTAAGCCATGAAAACTACGACGGTAATGATGCCTGCAATCAGGAACCGCGGACGCACTTTCAGGGCCTGAAACGTCTCGCCGGGTTCGAAAAAGATGCTCGTCAAAGTTTGGGCCGTGGACATGACTTTGGGGGGATCGGGCTGTGGGTTAAATCGGGGTACCAGATTCTCCGGATCGCTCATGGTGGTCTATCCTCCTGTAATAAAGGACGGGGAGAAAAGCTTCCGTCCGGGGCGTGGCCCGAGTGCGGGCATCTACTGTGAAGGCTTTATACGCTTCGATCTATTGCCGTGTTTCAGCTTAGTAGCTCATCTACGCTTCTGCCAATGCTTCGACCGGACTGGCTTCAGCCCATCCCGGCACGCGGATGCAAGCGACCGTGTGTCCCGGTAAAACTTCGCGCAACTCTGGATCAATCCGCGCACAGTCGTCAATAGCTATTGGGCAGCGAGTGCGAAAGCGGCAACCTGAAGGCGGATTGATCGGCGTCGGCACGTCGCCCTGCAAAACGATGCGCTCGCGTTTTTGTTTTGGGTCGGGAACCGGAATCGCCGACAGCAAAGCTTTTGTATAAGGATGCAAAGGCTGCGCGTAAAGGTCGGCCGCGGTAGCCACCTCTACAATTCGCCCCAGATACATGACCGCCACACGCGTCGAAATGTGTTCAACTACAGCCAGTCCGTGAGAGATGAAAAGATAAGCGAGCCCAAACTCCTCCTGGAGTTCCTGCAAAAGATTGACTACCTGCGCCTGCACGGAAACGTCGAGCGCCGAGACAGGCTCGTCAGCCACAATGAGTTTCGGGTTGAGCGCGAGCGTGCGCGCTACGCCGATGCGCTGGCGCTGTCCGCCTGAAAATTCGTGACTGTAGCGATTGCGATAGTTCGGATCGAGGCCCACACGTTTCAGCAATTCGGCCACGCGATCCCTGCGTTCGCTCTTCGTGCCGATGTTGTGAATCACCAGAGGCTCGCCGACGATGTCGCCCACCTTCATGCGTGGATTCAGCGAAGCGTATGGATCCTGAAACACGATCTGCATCTCGCGGCGAAGCGCACGCAGATCGGCCTTGCCCAACGAAAGAACATCGCGTCCTTCAAATTCAATTTTTCCGGAGGTGGGTTCGATAAGGCGCAGCAGGCACCGGCCCACCGTAGACTTGCCGCACCCTGATTCGCCGACGAGTCCCAGCGTTTCGCGCGGATAGATTTCAAACGACACGCCATCCACAGCGCGCACCACATCGTCACTGCCTTCAACCGCGAAATGTTTTACCAAACCTCGCACACTCACGAGCTCGTTTGGTTGCGACTCAACTGAGCCTGTTAACAAACCATTTTCCATTTTTCATTTGTCATTTTTCCGCAAACGAACCTGTGAGCGGAACCCTTGCTCGAAAAAACCTCCGAAGCACATGTTCCAAATGACAAATCTGAAATGAGAAATGACAAATGGAAAATGGCCTTCTTTTAAACACTACCCAATGCGGGTGGCTTCTGTTCTGCTTGATGATCCGCAGCAACCGCAGCCGCCAAATCAAACAGCACGCAGCGCACTTTCACGTCTCCATCCAGCTTGTAAAGCGGAATCTCTTCTTCTGTGCAGCGCGGCATGCGGTGCGGACATCGCGGCGCGAAATGACAGCCTGGCGGCAAATTTGTCGGACTCGGCACCGTGCCCTCAATCGTTTCCAGGCGTTCCTTCTTTGCCACGTGCTCGACCGTAAGCTTCGGTACCGATCGCAACAGACCTTCCGTGTACGGATGTCGCGGTCGCGCAAACAATTCATCCACCGGCGACTCCTCAACAATCCGCCCGGTGTACATCACCGCCACCCGATCGGCGACTTCGGCAACGACGCCGAGATCATGCGTGATTAAAAGAACTGCTAATTCGCGATTCTTCCGCAGGTCATTTAACAATTCCAATATCTGCGCCTGAATCGTTACGTCGAGTGCAGTCGTTGGCTCATCGGCGATTAGTAACTTCGGATCGCACGCAAGCGCCATCGCGATCATGACGCGTTGGCGCATGCCGCCTGAAAGCTGGTGGGGATAATCATCTACACGCCGCGATGGATCGGGAATCGAGACTTCGCGCATTGCTTCAATCGCCGCTGCGCGCGCGTCTTTTCGTGAAAGCTTCCGATGGAGACGCAAGGCCTCGGCAATTTGCTCGCCGACCGTGTAAACAGGATTGAGCGAGGTCATCGGATCCTGAAAGATCATCGCAATGTCGTCGCCACGAATCTGGCGCATCTCTTCATCCGGCAGTTTCAGCAGATTCTTACCATCAAAGGTTATCTCGCCGCCCACAATTTTTCCCGGTGGCGCGATCAGACGCATGATCGAAAGTGCAGTGATCGACTTGCCACAACCAGACTCGCCCACCAGTCCCAACAGCTCGCCTGGATCGAGATAGAAACTGACGTCATCAACCGCGCGCACCAGACCGGCCCGCGTCGGAAAATGCGTTTGCAGGTTATTAACTTCGAGTAGGTGCGCCATGATCTGAATAACAAACCGCTAATAGAGATCGAAGGTGTATTCGAGTTGAAGGTGCGTGGAAACAAAGCGTCCGTCTTTGATCGCGGGAATGAACCGGATTTGCCTCGCTGCCTGCAGCGCCTTCTCAGTCAACCCAGACGAAAGTCCCGAAACAATAACCAACTTCGTCACCGCCCCGGACGCCGCGAAGACGCACCTCACGATTACCGTTCCGGTGATTTGTTGTTTTCGCGCGTCTTCTGTATAGGCCGGTTCAGGTTTTACTACCACTACAGCTTTTCGTGTCACATCTTTTGCCGAATAAGCGATGTCCTCACCCTGGGCGGAAGCTGGAGGACGGGATGACTGCAGGCCTGCGCCCTCAACGATCGCGATTCCTCCCTCCGTCGGCTCAAGCTCAATAGATTCAAAGAACCTGGTTACTTCTGCCGCTGAATCGACGAGCGACGAACTGTGGGCTTTGAAAACGTATAGATTACGTTTGGTGATGAAGTATTGAGTGACGCCGCTCATTGCATCGTTTTGAAAACGATACTCTACCCCTTCGCTGCTTGAAACTTTGAGTTTGCGCTGGAACTCGCCCGATTGGCCGTATTCGTTCTTGAATTCATCGATGAAAGCATTAAGCGCGTGCCGTCGCTCAAAAACGTAGATGGCATAGACCACGCCATTGGAATAGACTCCAATGAGATGACGGCGTCGCAGTCCGGTCAACGACTCTTTGCGTTCGTCGTAAACACTCATCCCCGGTGCTGATGGGAGAAGCACTGAAAAGTCTCTCTCTCTGACCGTGTACCGTTCCCATTCCGGCGTTCGTTCACGTCGCGACGACGTCTGGGACGTTAGTTGCCGGCCAACCGCGTTCGGCATAAAAAGGACCAAGCCGAGGAGCAACATCACGGAATGACTCTTCCACCTAACCAGACCGGAGTTTGAAAGCATTACAACCCTCATAAATCTTCCACGATTGATTCTTAGAAGTGACGCAGGAACCGACGCTGCAACTCTGCGGCCCAGTCAATAAACGCCCTGATTTGTTCGGGCGGCGTGTGATGGCCTTCACGGAACACAAAGATCTGATTCCCACCGCCGTCGGTGCTAACCCCCGGATTAACTTCGTAAAAAGCTAGCAAAGCATCGTCAAACGTACTGCGGATTCGCTGCTCATCGTTACCGCGTAGAAGATACTGACTCGAAAACGTCGGGCGATTGTTGAAGTCGATGTCCTGATATCCAAGCGCCGAGATCAACTTATGCATGAAGTTTTCCGGCCGCAATGAGAAAAAGGGAAGATTCAAGTCGCGATGCTCAAAGTAAGCGACGGACTGATAGTGTGTAGACTGATGCTTGCCGGAACCCGTTGTGTAAGTGTAGTCAAACAGCGCGGCCTTCACGCCATTCGCGTGGCCATACATGATGTTGTTGATACGCTTGCTGTGACCGCTGTTAAAGAGGCCAAAATTATTCATGCCGGGGATCCAGTCCATCGGCGCTTCATGGCCAAACTGCCAGCCCAGAAGATTCGCCACCGCCCTCAGGTGTTCCGTTCGTTCCCGCGCCTTTCTGCGGCTGTAGAGGGTGAGTGCAATCACAAAGACAATGATCGCTCCGATAAACAAAAGACTAAGCAGAATTGGCGCAACTGATTTCATTTCTCGGGATGATTGCCCTTCTCCATCACAGTCCCAGCTTATCCATCTTTGCGTTTTCGTACTGGCTGTCTTCGCCGGGATAACGCAGCAACAAATCAAACTTGCCGGTCTCCTTGGCGAGCGCCCAGATGATGCTTTCGCCTGCCGGAACGATCTTTGGCTCGGCGGAAAACACCGGATCTTTGAATGCTTCGGCAGCGTCGATCAACTTCCATCCCTTGCTTTGAAACATATCGAGCAGGTCGCCGAGAAACAGCGCGTTCAGCAGGTTGAAGTGGACGAGGATCGTATGCTTGACGCTGCGGCTTAATGTCTTACGGCTCAGATCATCGTAGTAGAGTGCGCGCTCCCACATATGCTCGAGATAGAAATCGCGATACGGTTTCACGTCGGCAGTAGGATCTTTTGTTAACCGCGCACTGAGTCGGTTCTCAACGGCCCAGTCTGAGGCATCGATAGTCACATGACCATTTCGATAGCCCTGCTGTTTCAAGAACTTTCGCACGTCATCCCGCTTTATCGCGGTTTCACCCTCCTTGAGGAAAGGAAAACGAAAACTCTTCTGGTAGCGCGGAAAATCTTTGAGCACTGCTTCACCCTTGAGGATGTCAGCCGTAAACTGATCGGTCGTGACTTCACCGCTGTTAAGATACGTGTGCGAATACGAATGATTCCCGATCATATGACCGACGTGGTCCCATTCGCGCAGCAAATTTTTGCCTTTGTCGTTGTCTACATACTTTGCTGCGACAAATAGAGCAGCTTTCAAACCACCATGCGACTTCAAGGCCTGAAGAACTGCCTTGTTTCGTTCATCCGGCGACAGCTTCACGGATTTGTTCCAGTTGAAGTCGTCCATCGTGATGGCAATTCGCGGTGACTGCGTTTTGTCTGGCAGCGCGCCGGAAAGTTTTATCCCTCCCAGGCCAAACGCAATCGCGCCTATGCCAAGACTGGTCGTGAACTCTCTTCGGTTCATAAACTGGTTATCTCCTTTGCGCGACTGCCCCGGATAATGTTAGACGGTTGACGTTTCCTTGTATTCACCCCAAACACCGCGCAGCCGGTTGCTAATCTCTCCGACAGTCGCATAAGCCTCGACACATTCAAGGATTCGGGGCACAAGATTCTCCGTCCCCCGCGCGCCCTCCTCAAGCTTTGCCAGGGCAGCTTCCACTCTCGGCGCGTCACGCCTCTTCCGCACTCCGCGGAGGCGTTCGATTTGTTGCTGTTCAATGGCCGGATCAACGCGCAGCGTCGGCACCTGCGTTCCCTCGTCACTCTGGAAACGATTTACACCCACTACAATCGCCTCGCCTGCTTCTACAGCACGCTGGTAACGATAAGCGGCTTCCTGAATTTCACGTTGCACGTAACCGGTTTCAATTGCCCGCAACATGCCACCCAGCGCATCAATTTTCTCCAGATACTTCTGGGCGCGATCCTCAATTTCGCTGGTCAGATGTTCGATTGCATATGAACCCGCGAACGGATCGGCTGTGTCGGCCACTCCAGACTCATGTGCTATCACTTGTTGAGTTCGCAATGCGATGCGCGCCGCATCCTCAGATGGCAGCGCGAGCGCCTCGTCCATTGCGTTGGTGTGTAACGACTGAGTGCCGCCGAGAACTGCCGCCAGCGCCTGCAAAGTAGTGCGCACCACGTTTACTTCCGGTTGCTGCGCCGTCAGCGAGGAACCGGCAGTTTGAGTGTGAAAGCGCAACATCAGCGAACGCGGATCGCGTGCCTTAAACCGCTCTCGCATGATGCGAGACCAAAGCCGGCGCGCGGCCCGAAACTTGGCAATCTCCTCCAGGAGATTGTTGTGGGCGTTGAAGAAAAAAGAGATGCGCGGCGCAAAATCATCTATCTCGAGACCAGCATGCAGGGCCGCCTCAACGTAAGTAATTCCATCGGCAATCGTAAATGCAACTTCCTGCACGGCAGTGGAGCCTGCTTCGCGAATGTGATAGCCGCTAATCGAAATGGTGTTCCAGTTTGGAGCTTCGCGCGCGCAGAAGGCGAAGATATCAGTAACTAAACGGAGCGAAGGCGCGGGCGGATAGATGTAAGTGCCGCGAGCGATGTACTCCTTCAGGATGTCGTTTTGGAGTGTTCCTTTCAGTTGACTGAAGGGAACGCTTTGCTTACGCGCGACAGCCAGGTAGAGACACAGGAGCGTCGCCGCCGTCGCGTTGATGGTCATCGAAGTTGAAACGCTATCCAGTGAAATACCGTCAAACAAACGCTCCATGTCCTCGAGCGAATCAATCGCCACACCTACTTTTCCGACCTCCCCGCCGGCAAGCGGGTCGTCTGAGTCGAGACCAATTTGGGTCGGAAGATCGAAAGCTACCGAAAGGCCGGTTGTCCCCTGAGCCAGAAGATATTTATATCGCGCGTTGGATTCCTCGGCCGTGGCGTACCCGGCATACTGCCGCATGGTCCACAAACGACCGCGATACATATTCGAATAAATGCCGCGTGTGTAAGGAAAGTCGCCGGGCGAGTTCAAGTCCTTTTCGTAGTCTACAGGATCGGTATTGCGGGGATTGAAGTCAGCCGGGAGATCGATTCCGGAGGACGTTTCGAAACGCTTGCCAGGTTCCGTGTGTGACTTTGTGGCCATTTAGGTTGACGTAGCTGCTGATCTATCAACTGCGCGAAGTGTACAAAAGCCTAACATACTACAGTTTGCAATCGCACTTGAACCGCACAAACTCGCAGAGGTGTGTCAACGACCGCGGTTGCCCAGCACCGCCTCCCCTTTTTGGCATCGGCTCGGCCATGTGTCAGAGTAATGAGTCATGAACGAGGTTACCGTTACAAAACGTGGCGCAGATCGCATTCGGCGCGGCCACCTCTGGATCTATCGCAGCGATATTACAAAGACGGATGACGACGCCGGCGGATCGGTCGTGAGAGTTAGCGACACTAACCGAAACCTCGTGGGCCAGGCTTTCTACAGCGACAGCTCGCAGATAGCACTTCGTTTTCTAACGCAATCGGATGAAACGATCGACCATGAATGGTGGCGAAAGCGCATCCGCCAGGCGGCGCAACGTCGCTCAGGTATAAATTCAACAACCAACGCTTACCGGCTGGTCTATTCAGAAGGCGATTTGCTTCCTTCGTTGATCATAGATCGTTACGACGACGTTTTCGTGCTGCAAACGCTCTCGCAAGGGACCGAGGTCATCAAGCCGATGTTGGTGGAGCTGCTCGTCGAAGAGTTTGCGCCGCGCGCGATCATTGAACGAAACGACGTGCGGGTGCGGCAGCACGAAGGACTTCAGCTCACGATGGGAACACTCTACGGCGAGGCCCCTGCAGAATTTGAAATTCTGCAGGATGGCGTTCGGTTTTTGGTGTCGCCTCTTTCCGGCCAGAAAACCGGATCGTTTCTCGATCAGCGCGAAAATCACGTTGCCGCACGCACGTATGCTCACGCCCGTGCTTTGGACTGCTTCTCGTTTGCCGGTGGGTTTGCATTACAACTCGCGAAGGTTTGCGAGAGCGTTATCGGGCTCGATATCTCCGCCGAGGCGGTTCAGGCAGCGCAGCGAAACGCCGCGCTGAATGGCTCAGAGAATGTGGAGTTTCGCGAAGCAAATGTTTTTGACACGCTGCGCGACCTGGAATCGTCGGGCGAGCACTTCGATACCATCGTGCTCGATCCACCGGCGTTTGCTAAAAACCGCGCCAGCATTAAAGCTGCGACGCGCGGATACAAAGAGATCAACCTGCGCGCGATCAAGTTGCTCAACCCCGGCGGCGTTCTAATTACCTGTTCGTGTTCGTATCACATGGCGGAAGGTCTGTTTCTGGGACTAATTGCGGAAGCAGGTAACGACGCACACCGCCGGCTGCAGCTGGTTGAGAAGCGAATGCAGGCCCGCGACCATCCGATCTATTTGGGCGTGCCGGAAACGTATTACCTGAAATGCGTGATTGTAAGAGTGCTGGATTGAGCCACGTGGCGACAAACTGAGGTCTTCGGCACACTAACCCCGAGACACACCTTCTCGAACACTCTCGGCAAGTCGTTTCGCGTCAGGAAGCACTTCCAGTGCGCGCAAGACCTGCGGGTCACTGTCGAGCAAGACCCGCGCGCCCGCATCGCTGGAGAAGGCTGCGGTAATAATCTCTTCACGCAACCGGAGCTTCACAAAGTCGAGATCTTCATCAAGTTGTGCGAGCGTTAACTGCGATTGCACATCGGTCTTAATGAAATTACGAAAAGCTTCGAGTACCCGATCGTTGATTGGAAAGTCAGTGGCCCGTGCGGTTTTGCCATACTGCACCTTCTCGACTTTGTAGCTTTCCAATCCTGGTAACAGTCCTGCTGCGAGTTGGCGAGTAAATTGAAACGCCGCTTCCGCAATGCGATTTCTGGTTGGGGTAAACGTCAGCGGCTTCACTTCGATATCTGGCGTAATCCCGCCGCCACCATAGAACACTCTGCCGGCGGCGGTTGTTACCGCTGGTCCATTCTGGGGGTGTGGCGTTGACAACGCTTGCGGGGTCGGTGTTTCAGCGTTGCGGCCCTGCGGAGACCCGCTCGTTGAAGGCGATGATTGGGGATTAGCAACTTCCGCATCGTGGCCGGTGTAATAGTCATAAAGCGACCCGCTCGCATAGTCACGTTGTAACGAGCGTCCGTACGGTGTGTAATAACGCGCAGTGGTCAGCGTCAAGCCGGTATTAAATGGCAACTGAAACACGTGCTGCACGAGGCCTTTGCCAAAACTCGTCTCACCTACAATGAGCCCGCGACCGTGGTCCTGAATTGCGCCGGCTACAATTTCCGACGCCGATGCCGAACCGCGATTAATCAAGATCACCAGCGGCACATCCTCAGGATCCGCTCCGCCTGATTTGTAAACAATCGGATCGCTATACTCCGTGCGGCCCTTTACCGAAACCACCACTTGCCCACGCGGCAGGAATTCGCTGGAGACATCGATTGCCTGGTTTAGCAGACCGCCGGGATTGCCGCGCATGTCCAGAATGAGTTGGCGCATTCCCTGGGCTTTGAGTTTCTTAATGGCCTCGCGCAGTTCTTTGTCGCTGGTGCTTTGGAATCCGCCCGTCAGGCCGACGTAGCCTGTTCCTGGTCGAAGGATGTAGGAATTGCGGATTGAGGGCAGTGGAACTGAATCACGGATAAGGGTGAAACTCAATGGCGCTTCCGCCCCCGCCCGATCGACTTTGATCGTTACTGCTTCTCCCCTGCCCCCGCGGACTCGCTTCGAAACCTGTTCGCTAGTCCACTGACGGGCATCTTTGCCGTCTACTTCAAGAATGCGATCGCCGTAACGGAGGCCCAGACGACCGGCCGGTGTTCCCTCAACGGCTGAAGAAATATAGACGCCATCTCGGTGCTGCACGATCGTCACGCCGATGCCATAGAAACGCGAGTCCTGATCTTCCTTCAGCTTTTTGAATTCACTGTAGGGAAAATACATCGAATGAGGATCGAGTGTGGAAAGCATGCCCTGGATGGCCGCCTGGGTGGCTTTTTCGTAGTCGATCTCACCCGCGTACTGAACTGCGATTGCCGAAACTGCTTCGTTGTAATCCTGCTCGATATCGCTGGCCTGGGTTCGTGGGGCAGCGCCGTTTGCGGGCACACTGTGACGAAAACGCCGTGATCGGCCGATTGTTCCACCTACCAGGGCGGCCACCAGAATAATAGCGCTGGCGGTGATGATAAATCTCTTGGTCATTTCTAACGCGTACTATTGCCTGTCAGGAGAGCGTCGGATCGCAACTAGAGTGAATATTAACATATCAACGTGTTTCACTCCGAAGCAGTGCCGGCGAATGTGCGCGGTTGCGGTTGACAATGTTGCTCGCCTGCTAAGGGCCGCTCGCGGCGCGGTTAGTAACATAGCGGCGCGCAGGACGAGAGTCGATCATGCTGTGTTATATTCGCCGGAAAGTTCGATGACGCAATCACTATCAATTGTTGTCCCTGCTTACAATGAGGGCGCGCGCCTGGCAAAATCTTTGCGCGCGCTCGTCGGGTATCTGTCGGAATATGACGGCGATACGGAGCTCATTGTTGTTGACGACGGCTCAACTGACGGAACCGCCGACGCAGCGCGTGAAGCCCTGGCGAGTGCTGACTCTGTTCGCTCTTCAGTCATCAGTTACCAGTCGAACCTGGGAAAAGGACGGGCGGTTAGATTGGGTCTATTGGCTTCGCGCGGAGAGGTGGCGCTGTTTACGGATGCAGATCTGTCCACGCCAATTACTGAAACGCCAAAACTCGTAGAGCCGATTGCGCGTGGGGAATGCGATGTGGCATTCGGATCCCGGGCGCTTGACCGAAGTTTGATAGGTATTCACCAGCCGTGGCGTCGCGAACAGGGAGGCCGCGTTTTCAATCTGGCTGTCAGGCTGGCGACCGGTCTTCCCTTTTGGGACACTCAATGTGGCTTCAAAGCCTTTCGCATGCGCATTTGCCGGCCCATCATTGAAGGAGCAACGATCGATCGCTTTGGTTTCGATGTTGAACTTTTGTATGTTGCCCATCGCGCCGGTTTGCGACTTTGCGAGATTCCGGTGCGTTGGGACCACGCCGAAGGAAGTAAGATCAGCCTGGCGACCGACAGCATCAAGATGCTTGCCGAGGTAGGCAGGATTCGCCAGCAAGCGCGCCGCGGAGTTTACGACAACGCGATCAAGGCGGCGCGGGGGGTTGCCTCGTAAGGCAAACTGTTAGTTTGCGATTATCCTGATTAAGCTTCCGTTACGAACCGTAAACTAACGGTTTCCGTTACAGAAAAATATGACTGCTCGACTCAACGTCAACATTGATCACGTCGCTACTGTTCGTCAGGCTCGCCGAGCGCCGGAACCAAATGTGGTGGCAGCCGCGATGCTTTGCGAACAGGCGGGGGCCGACGGCATCACAATTCACCTGCGCGGAGACCGGCGTCACATTCAGGATGTTGACGTGGCCACGTTGCGGGGCACCATAACGACCTATTTGAATCTCGAAATGGCGGCGACAGAAGAGATGTTGGAAGTGGCGCTGAACACGCGTCCAGACGCTGTCACTCTCGTGCCTGAAAATCCACATGAAATCACGACGGAAGGTGGTCTCGACGTTAGGGGAAACATCGCAATCGTTCGGGCCACGGTAAATCGTCTGCGACAGGCCGGCATACTCGCGAGTGTATTCATCGACCCTGATCCAAAACAAATCGAGGCGGCGCATGAGATCAACGCGCAACAGATCGAGTTATGCACTGCCGCCTACGCCGAGTCCACAATTGGCGCGCGCGGCATGCACGGCGAAGGAGCGCTGCGAGTTGGTCAGGAACTAAGACGACTGCGCGAAGGAGCTGCGCTGGCGACGCAATATGGCCTGCTCGTGGCGGCCGGACACGGACTTACCTACCGGAACGTCGGAGCAGTCGCCGCCTTTTCTGAAATAACCGAATTCAATATCGGTCATAACATTGTCGCGCAATCAATTTTTGTTGGACTTGAGCGGGCCGTGCGTGAGATGCGTGAGGCGATCCGCGGCGGGAGTTAGTCAGAACCGCCTTCGCCGAAGGCAAAAGTAAAAAGGTAAAAGGCAAAAAGGAGGCGGATAACATTCCGATCCAATTTGCCTTTTGCCATTTACTTTTGCTTTGGACTAGCTTCGCGAGGCGCCACCGGCGAGCTGCAGCCGCACCAGCGAGCGTTCCAGTTTCACGCGGGCCTCTTCTAAATCCTGTTCGCTACCACTCCAGGCGTTCAACTGCTTTTCCGTGTGGTCGCGGGCCAGACGCGCGCGCGCCGCATCAATCTCGTCAGGTCGTTCGGCAATTTCCGCCAACACCGAAACCACGTCATCCTTGATCTCGATAAATCCGCCGGAGACGTGTAGCTGAAGGGTTTTGCCGCCAACCGTGTAAGACAAGACGCCGGTTTGCAGTTGCGAAATTAGAGGAGTGTGCCCCGGAAGGATGCCCAGTTCACCGCCGAGTCCCGGCAGTGTGACTGCGTCGACTGCTTCCGAAAGCACGCGACGTTCAGGAGTGACTACTTCGAGTTTGAGTTGAGCCATAGTCAGTTGGACCGGCATTCATGTCGGTCATCATTCTCGCAAGGGACAGGCAAGAATGCCTGTCCTACTTTACTGGGCGATCGTCTTGCCTTTAGCAACCGCTTCTTCAATCGTGCCGACCATGTAGAAAGCCTGTTCCGGCAAATCATCATGCTGGCCGGCGATGATCTCTTTGAAACCCTTAATCGTGTCTTCCAGTTTCACATACTTGCCTTCGAGGCCGGTAAATTGCGCCGCGACGAAGAATGGCTGCGAGAAGAAACGCTGAATCTTACGCGCTCGCGACACGATCAATTTATCTTCGTCAGACAATTCGTCGAGACCGAGAATCGCAATGATGTCCTGCAGATCCTTGTAACGCTGCAACACGCGCTTAACGTCCTGCGCGGTGTTGTAGTGATCTTCACCGATGATGCGCGGATCAAGAATGCGTGACGAAGATGTCAACGGGTCGACGGCCGGATAGATTCCAAGTTCGACGATCTGTCGCGACAGCGCGGTGACCGCATCGAGATGAGCGAAGGTGGTCGCCGGCGCCGGATCGGTGTAGTCGTCCGCCGGCACGTAGACAGCTTGAATCGAGGTAATAGATCCGGTCTTGGTTGAGGTAATGCGTTCCTGCATCTCGCCCATTTCCGAGGCGAGGTTTGGCTGATAACCCACAGCGGAAGGCATGCGCCCAAGCAGCGCTGACACTTCAGAACCTGCCTGCGTAAAGCGGAAAATGTTGTCGATGAAGAGTAGAACGTCGAGGCCCTTGTCGCGGAAATACTCGGCGACGGTCAGACCTGAGAGCGCCACTCGCAGACGAGCTCCGGGAGGTTCAGTCATCTGGCCGTAGATCAGGGCCACTTTCGACTGCCCGAGCGCGTTCATGTCGACCTTGGTCATATCGAATTCGCCGGTGTCGTGGAAATGCTTGTTGAAGGCATCGCCGAATTGAATAACCTGCGACTCAACCATTTCGCGCAACAGATCGTTTCCTTCGCGAGTGCGTTCGCCGACGCCCGCGAAAACCGAAAAGCCTGAGCGCGCTTTCGCAATGTTATTGATCAATTCCATCACGATTACCGTCTTGCCCACGCCGGCGCCGCCGAACAAGCCAATCTTGCCGCCGCGCACAAAGGGCTGAATCAAATCGATAACCTTGATGCCGGTTTCAAACATCTGCAGTTCAGTCGATTGTTCATCGAAAGTCGGAGCGTGACGATGGATGGGATAACGCTCGGTGTGTTTGACGTCGCCGAGGTTGTCCACGGGTTGGCCGATAACATTCAGCACGCGACCCAGCGTGCCTTCACCAACCGGCATCGTAATGGGACCACCAGTGTCGATTGCCTTCATGCCGCGGACCATGCCGTCAGTAGGCAGCATCGACACCGCTCGGACGCGTCCCTCACCGAGATGTTGTTGCACTTCAGCGATGAGATCCACCGGGGTGGGCACATCGAAGCCCTCGGAAACAATTCTTAAAGCCTGGTAGATGGGGGGCAGGTGCTCGGCAGCAAACTCAACGTCAACTACCGGCCCGATAATCTGCACGACGCGGCCTGTTGTCAGCCCATTTGTGCTCGCATTTCCGCTGGACGTAGCCATACTTTATGTCGACTCCTCTTTCGGCCAATGATGGCGAATCAAATCTGGAAGGATTGAAAGCCAGTCAAGATAACACAGGGTAGAAAGTTGAGCAAAACGACCGAGTTTTAGACAAGGGATGAGGTGGAAGGCCGAAGGATGAAGTAAAACCGGTGACCGGTGGCGCTTCGCAACTTTCTGACAGTGAAAGCAACACTTCTGGTATCATAGGCATCTTGAGCCGGGGGGAACGTACCAAGGACTACGGCTCAAGGTTTGGAGAAAATAGAGTATTCGCCTCACCACCGCTGTTCTGTAGTAAATCTCATCTTCGCGCCCAAATGAGAATCACCCGAGCCTCTCAACTTTGGTAATCAGTAAGCCTGTTTTAAACCGAGCATCCACTTTAAGGAGAGCCTAATGAGCAAGCACGCCAGGGAATTCAAGACGAATCCGTCTGCGCAATCTCGACGTTTCCAAATCATGTCTGTCGCAGCCCTCGTCATCATTTTCGCCATCGCGGCGACAGCGATTTCGATGCAAGCAAGCAAGGGCGACGAGCCAAACGAAGAAACAACGACATCGAGTGCGCCAGTCAATTCGCGCAGCCAGTCACTGCCAATGCGATCCAGCCAGGACGGCCAGCAACTTACCCAGGCGCAGATCAGACCGTTGACTCAGGCAGAGGCCCAGCAGATCGCAGAAGGGCTCAAAGCTCTGGTGAACCAATCCACTGAGGGGTTGAAGCAAGTGCATCATGCTGACGGAACGGTCTCAATGGACCTCGATGGGCGTTTCCAGAGCGTGGCCCTGGCAAAGAAAACTGAGAACGGCAATGTCGCGCAGTCCTGCGTCGACAATCCCGAATCGGCGGCTGCTTTCCTGGGCATCAATCGCGAATTGATCGATGGCGTTAAGTCGACTCCGGCGAAAACGCGCCAGTCCCACCAGATCGAATCCGGCACGCCAGGGAAAGGGCAGAAGCGATGAGCAGTATCGGCAAGTTTATCTTTCGGAAGTTTTCGGCGGTGCTGCTCACACTGACGGCGAGCGCGATGCTTTCATCCTCAGCGTTTGGCGCAGCCACCATCGTGATTCTAAATGGCGACGCAGCCGGCGTAGGTTTCAACGATCCAACTTCTGTGACTCCGGTCGGTGGTAATCCGGGGACCACTCTGGGCCAGCAACGGCTTAATGCCTTTCAACACGCAGCGAATATTTGGGGCGCAACCCTGGTCAGTTCGTCGACAATCACCGTGCGCGCCACCTGGGAGCCGCTGTCTTGTACGGCAAACTCAGCCGTGCTGGGCTCAGCGGGCGCCGCGAATATTTTTCGTAACTTTGTGGGAGCGCCGTTTTCCGATACGTGGTACGGCAGCGCGCTTGCAAACGCTTTGACAGGTGTCGACCTCAACGCGAATCACGAAATTAATGCACGCTTCAATATTAATTTGGGTAACTCAGACTGTTTGAGTGGTTCTCCTTTTTATCTCGGACTGGATGCCAATCATGGCGCCGGCGTTGATTTAGTCAGCGTACTGCTGCACGAGTTTAGCCATGGACTCGGATTTCAGACCTTCACCAACTCGAGTAGCGGGGTCCAGAACGGCGGCTTCCCTTCCATCTATGACCGCTTTCTCTTCGACAACACGACCGGAAAAATTTGGATTAACATGACCGACGCCGAACGTCAGGCCTCGGCAATCAACACCGGCAATCTTGCCTGGACCGGCGCAAACGTCACTAATTACGCGCGCTCAATCCTGGCCACACCACGACTTCGGGTTAATGCTCCCGCGGCAATTGCCGGGAACTACCAGGTTGGAACGGCAAGTTTTGGCGCACCCATTTCTTTCCCCGGCAGCACAGCTAATGTTGTTCAGTCGGTCCCTGCAGACGGCTGTACCGCCCTGACAAACGGCCCTGACGTTACCGGAAAGATCGCGCTGATCGATCGGGGCACCTGCAATTTCACAGTTAAGGTAAAAAACGCACAGGACGCTGGCGCTGTCGCCGTCGTGATTGTTGACAACGTCCAGGACAGTCCGCCGCCTGCTCTTGGTGGGTCAGATCCGGCAGTCACTATCCCTTCGGTGCGGATCACTCTGAATGATGGAAACACGATCAAGGCGCAGTTGGGCGCCGGCGTGAATGCCTCGCTCTTCCTTGATCGCTCGACGCCGGGCGGGGCAGACGCGACTGGACGTGCCTTGCTCTTCACGCCCAACCCATTTCAGGGTGGGTCGTCGGTTTCACACTTTGATTCGAGCGCCTATCCAAATCAGTTGATGGAGCCGAATATTTCGGGCGACCTCAGACACTACGTCACTCCGCCATACGAGCTGACCACTCCACTCTTTCGCGATCTTGGTTGGACCACGGTCAACCCGATCGATCTAACCGAGTTTTTCGTGCATCAGCACTACATCGATTTCTTTAATCGCGAACCTGATGCCGGTGGACTCGCTTTCTGGATAAACGAAATTACTTCATGCGGCGCAAACGCGGCTTGTGTCGACTTGAAGCGCACGAACGTCTCGGCCGCTTTCTACGTTTCAATCGAATTTCAGGAAACTGGTTATCTCGTCTATCGCATGTACAAGGCGGGTTACGGGAATCTGGATAACGGCGCCGCGCCGGTGCCGGTTAGGTTTGCAGAATTGCTCCCCGACACTCAGCAGATCGGCAACGGGGTAGTGGTTGGCGTCGGCAATTGGCAAACGCGACTGAACAACAACAAAGTGGTGTTCGCTCAGGACTTCGTTTCGCGAGCGAGCTTCATTGCCAGGCACCCGATCAGCCTGACGCCGGCAGAGTTCGTTGACGCGCTGTTTACTAATGGCGGAGTAACACCGGCAGCGGGTGACCGAACGGCGGCAATTAATGAGTTTGGCGGCGCCGGGAATACAGCGAACACAGCAGCGCGCGCCAGGGCTTTAAGATTAGTTGCCGAAAACGCGACGCTATCCAGCCAGGAGTCGAACAAGGCTTTTGTGTTGATGCAGTATTTCGGTTATTTACGGCGCAATCCATATGATCCTCCCGAACCGACGCTCGACTATACCGGGTACAATTTCTGGTTGAACAAACTGAATCAGTTCAACGGGAATTACGTTACCGCGGAAATGGTCAGATCATTCCTGGTCTCCAATGAATATAGACAGCGTTTCGGACCCTGATAATCGGAAAGCCCAACCATCAGGGAGGGCTGGATTTTGCGTTACCGGCCCGGCCGCCATGGAGTCCTCTTAGGTGCGATCCCTGAGAGTCATCCCTGGCGGTCGAGCTGCTTTGGGTTCGTTGACAAGTTTTCGGCCAAACTATAGATTTCCTAAGCTCGGCGGTCTTTTTAGTTCACATCGCCAATGAGATTGCCGCGCCGCCGCGCCCGGCAGTCTTCCTGCGCCAAGAGCCCCAGCGTGGATTGCCTCTGTCTGCATCGTGGGAAATTTTTCGTCGCCCGCTTCGAAGTAACTGCATGAAACGCATTGCCGTCGTCACAATTCTGATGTCGTTATTCGCGTATGCGCTCCTCGCGGAATCCGTTTCTTCAAAGGCGACCGGCAACCAGAATGAAAGCAATGCCGAGATGAGCGTCGAGAACCACAACGACACTCAGGATGCGAACAGTAGTGACGACATCGTCATCCAGGAATCTGGCGACCTTCCCAATGAATACGACGCCGACCTTCCGGCAGACGCCAGGGGCATCAATAAAGCGAACTACATGCGTCAGCGTGACGATTACAACTCGTTGCGCCGCGGTCTTGAACGAGGTCGCCCATTTGATCCGCGGGCGCGCGGCCGAGCAATCCGGACAATGGAAATGCAGGAAGCACTCCAGGTCGAAAAAGCGAGGCTCTATTCAAGTGGAGTGCCCGGATATTTCGGTTTGACGCCCACTGACATCCCGGTTTGGACTGCCCTTGGACCAGCGCCACTCCCAAACGGCTCGCTCGGCGGTTTTACCGGACGGGTAACCGCCGTCGTAGTTGACCCCACCAACTCAAGCAAAGTCTATCTGGGCACCGCGCAGGGCGGCGTCTGGCGTTCGCTGAATGGTGGTACGACGTGGGAAAGCATCTTCGACAATGCGCAAACCCAGGCGGTCGGATCGTTGGCCCTGGCTCCCTCGAATCCTTCCATACTTTACGTTGGCACCGGCGAATCAAACCGCAGCGCTGATTCCTTTTTCGGCATCGGCGTTTACCGTATTGACAACGTGGACTCTGCCTATAACCTGGTTGGGCCCATCAACCCGGCGTTCTCCTACAACAATGGCAGCGGCACGGTGAACACGACCACCTTCACCGGCCGTTCGATCAGTCAGATCATCGTCCATCCAAGCCAACCCGGGACCATCTTCGTCGCTACTTCATCGGGCGTCGGCGGCAGCGGCGCAAACGCCCTTAACGCAAACCTGGTGGCGTTGCTCGGTCTTTACAGATCAAACAATGCAGATGGACCTTTGGGAGCGATCAACTTTCAGAAATTGGCAGTGGCAACCGCGGGTGGGAGTCTGGATGTACCGGCTACCGGAAATCGCCGAATCACAGATGTAGTGATGGAACCCGGGAATCCAAACAACTTGATCGTGGGTGTTTTCGGCAATCTCGGTCTCAATGACGGAGGTATCTTTCGGACCACTAACGCGCTCGACCCCTCGCCTTCGTTCACCAACGTACTAAACATCAGTGCGACGAGAATTCAATTCGGAATTCACAAAGACTTCGGCAGCGGTGTCGTAAAAGTTTTGGCCGCGACCTCGGAGACACCGACCACGGCCAGTTGTCCTCAGGCTTCTAGTCAACAAGGAGTCTTGCGACAGTCGGTTGACGGTGGCGTGACCTGGACCAATCCAGGTGATCCGTCTGCGGACGCAACCGCGACAACTGCCGGCATACTTATTGACGCTGGTGGTTTCTGCGGCGGGCAATGCTTCTATAACGTCGTCGTGGCCATCGATCCGAGAGATGCCAATTCGATCTACCTGGGCGGAAATGTGCCGGGAACTTGTTCCGGCTTGCTGATGCGATCACTAAACGGAGTTACTTTCAGCCAGGATGCCACAGGCTTACACGCCGACTCACACGCGCTCTTTTTTGATCAGCTGACGAATCCCTCGACGATCTTCACCGGGAACGATGGCGGCGTCTGGAAACGCTCTGCAGCCGCGCCGGTTGGTTCTCTATGGACGAACCTCAATGGCGCGCCGCTCAACACAATTCAATTCGAAGGTTTGGCAGTGCATCCGATCGACCGGAACATCACTCTGGGCGGAACGCAGGACAATGGAACAGAGCTCCAGCAAACTGTCAGCCAGGTTTGGATCAACTCCGCGGGCGGTGACGGCGGCTACACCCTCATCGATCAGAGCGCCACGGATAACGACAACACGACGATGTATCACACGTTCTTCTTTAGCTCTGGTTCGGCGATCAGATATCAACGCGTGACCACCCTCGCTGCTGCCGCAGGTCGAAACTGGACCACGGTCGGCTGCTCCGGCGGTGTTCCGGCAAACGGAATTACCTGCGGCGACAGCACTCTGTTCTACGCGCCAATGGCCCTCGGTCCAGGCGCTCCCAACCCTGTCTACCTCGGATCGGATCGGCTGTACCGTTCGGATGATCGCGGAAACAATCATGCGGTCGTCAGCCAGGCGCCGATCTCCGGAAGTTCACCGGTGAGTTCAATTGGAATTTCACCTCAGGACGACAATTACCGGGTAGTCGGTTTGCAAAATGGTCAGGTGTGGGCCACCTCGACTGGTTCCACAACCCTCGTCGACGTTACCGGCGGAGTATTTCCCGCAAATCCAAACGGCAGCTCCACGAACAGATTCGTGGGCGCGGTTGCAGTGGATCCAAACAACAAAGATGTCGCTTACGTCGCCTTCTCGTTCTTCGCGCCCTCTGGGCAGGGCGTTTGGAAAATTACCAACCTGGGCGCGGCAGCGAGCGCAGCCCCGACCTCGCCGGTTTGGACATCGGCCGGCGCCGGAATACCCAGTGTGCCGATAAATGGACTGGCTATCGATCCCGCCAATTCAAATCACATTTACGCCGGCACCGACATCGGCGTCTACAACTCCACCGACGGCGGCGCAAGTTGGAACCCATACGGTAGCGGCCTGCCCCGTTCCGCGGTTTTCGGCGTAGCCATCCAGGGTCCGCATCGCCTTCTTCGCATTGCTACACATGGGCGGGGCATGTGGGAGATTCCTTTGCCATCGCCGACTTCGGGCGGCCCGAACACCGTGCAGTTTAATTCGAGCGCGTTGGGCGCGACGGAGTCGCCCAACGCGACCATCAAAGTCGAGCTGACGGTAAATCGTTCCGGCGATACTTCGGCGGCGGCGAGCGTTAAATATGCCAGTTCTAACGCGACTGCCAATGACCGATCTGACTATGAGCCCGCAGCCGGCACGCTGCAGTTCGCCGCCGGAGAAACGGCGAAGACAATTAACGTCTTCATCGTGGACGACTCTTACAGCGAAAGCCCGGAGACTTTTAACGTGACTCTGAGTGGCGCAATAGGTTGCACCCTGGGCGCGACTCCCGCCGTCACCGTCACCATCACCAGCGACGATCCCGTCAATGGGCCAAATCCAATTTTGACGCCGGAGTTTTTTGTGCGCCAACATTATCTTGATTTCTTCAATCGCGAGCCGGATTCAGGCGGTCTCGCTTTTTGGACAAATGAAATCACATCGTGCGGCGCCAATGCCACCTGCATCGACTTGAAGCGCACCAATGTCTCGGCAGCTTTCTACGTTTCCATTGAATTTCGGGAAACCGGGTATCTCGTCTACCGTGTGTACAAAGCGGGCTACGGGAATCTGGACAACGGCGCTGCACCTGTGCCGGTGAGGTTTGCTGACTTTCTCCCCGACACGCAGCAGATCGGTAACGGAGTGATAGTGGGAGTAGGCGACTGGCAGACAAAACTGAATAACAACAAGGTCGCCTTCGCGCAGGACTTTGTTTCGCGTGCCACCTTTGTCGCGAAACATCCAACCAATCTGAGTCCGGAGCAGTTTGTTGATGCCCTGTTTGCCAACGGCGGGGTCATGCCTTCAGCCGGTGATCGCACGGCTGCCATCAACGAGTTTGCCGGCGCGCTCAACACTGTAGACACAGCCGCGCGCGCGAGGGCCTTGGGGCTGGTTGCCGAAAACGCGACGCTATCCAGCCAGGAGTTCAGCAAGGCTTTCGTGCTCATGCAATACTTCGGCTACCTGCGACGTAATCCTTACGACTCACCTGAGTCGACTCTCGACTATGGCGGTTACAATTTCTGGCTGAACAAACTCAATCAGTTCAACGGAAACTACGTTACTGCTGAGATGGTCAGGGCCTTTATCCTCTCCGATGAATATAGACTGCGCTTCGGCCCTTGATGTTCTTGATGACGTGCCCGAAGTGTGGGAAAGGTTGGCGAATCGGAGAGACCTGAGCAATCCGCGGAAAAGCATCCGGCGCCGGGAAAACTGCATCTGAGTGCGGTGCCCGCAAGATAGTTAACTCTGCCGGGCTTTTCTTTTCCGGCTCAAAACAATAAGCTTCAGTGTCGCCCCGACCGATATCTGATTGTTCCGATCACCATTTCACCGGCTGCCACAGGAGATTTAGAGTTTTGAAGAATTCCCTTTTCCCATTCCCCACTCAACTTAAAAACCAGTTCAAATCATCCCCGAAGCTTCGCATCGCGCTAGTTCTGGCGCTGATTGCGCTGGTTTCCAGTTTGCCGTTCTACTCCCTGGCGCAGGGGGAAGCAGTTCCCGTCAAGAAGGCGAGAAACTACAGCATCGCGCCCGGGAAAGGTACATACATCCTTTATGCGGGACCAAAGGGTGAAACTCTCTGTCGCGAGGCAACGGTTGAGGAAGCGCGCTCGATGCGAGACGCGTCAAGCAGCGGACTAATTCAGATAAACCATTTGAAGAACGAAGAGGGCGCCGAAGACACAAACGCCGGGTTAACGATTATTCTCCGCGCCACCCCTCAACTCGACGCAAATCCCACAGCCAAGCAGGCTTTCGTTGATGCGGCCGCAAAATGGGAAGCGCTTATACAGGATCCGATAACCATCCTGGTTGATGTGGATTTCGGAACCACATTCTTTGGAGATGACTTCGAAAATGACCAAATAATTGGCGCTACAGAATCCCCGCAGTTTTTCTTTAATAACAACTACCCGAGCGTTCGGCAAAGCTTGATTAATCATGCCCAAGTAGGCTCAGCGGAAAGTGACCTTGCCAATGCGTTGCCGGTTGGCACTGTTCCAACCGACCTTGGCGCCGTCAATACCGTGCTGGTGACCAGCCCGCATCTGCGAGCGCTCGGTGCGCTACCTGCGAGTTACACCAATGACAATCCAGCTCTTACGCCGCCCAGAATTGGCTTCAACTCAGATTTCGGATTCGACTTTAACCCTAACGACGGCCCACCTCAGATCTCGCCCGGCCTGACAGACTTCGATGCGGTTGCAGTTCATGAATTGGGACACGTGCTCGGCTTCAATTCCGAAGTCGGCAGCCGTGAACTCGATCCCGCGAGCTCTCTCACAGTTACAATTTGGGACCTATTCCGTTTCCGACCCAGCACTGCAAATCTCGCCAACTTCGGCACCGCCCAGCGGATCCTTTCGTCTGGAGGAACGCACGTACAATTTAGTGGCGGCGCGGAACTTGGCCTATCCACCGGCAAACCCGATGGGACAGGTGGCGATGGCGAACAAGCCTCGCATTGGAAGGCGAACGAACAGTCCGGGACCTTCATCGGCATCATGGATCCGACAATTCCTCATGGCGTACGCGAAACCTTGACTTCCAATGATGAGAACACAATCGACAGCTTTGGTTACACAACCGATCCCACGGCGGCGCCTCCCAACGACAACTTTGCCAGCACTCAGGTCGTTAGCGGAAATTCCGGAACAGTGAATGGCACCAATCGCTTTGCCACCAAAGAAACAGGCGAGCCGATTCACTCGCCGGACGACTTTCCGAGTGAAAGGTCCATTTGGTATCGCTGGACCGCGCCAAACAACGGAACGGTGACTATGACCACGGCCGGCAGCAGCTTCGACACATTGCTCGCGGTGTACACGGGCTCAACAGTCAACGCGCTGACTTTACCCGGACCAAACTTCAGGAATGATGACGAAAACAATCCGGGTGGAATCCTTACCAGCCGCGTGCAGTTTTCCGCGGTGAGCGGCACTACCTACCAGATTGCGGTAGACGGTTACGGCGGCGATGAGGGCAGCGTCACTCTTAATTGGAGTTTACCGGGGGGCGGGACGCCGACTCCAACTCCAACCCCCAATCCAAACACAGTGCAGTTTAGTTCCAGCACGGCAGGCGCCACTGAAGCGCCGAACGCGACCATCAAAATTGATCTACTCGTGACCCGCACAGGAAACACGGCGGCAGCTGCGAGCGTTAAATATGCCACTACCAACGCAACAGCGAGCGACAGATCTGACTACGAGGCCGCAGCCGGCACCCTGCAGTTTGCCGCCGGCGAAACTCAGCAAAACATTACGGTCTTCATCGTGGACGACTCTTACATTGAAAACCCCGAAACATTCAACATTACACTCAGCAGCCCAGTAGGCTGCACTCTCGGTTCGACGCCGGCAGTCAGCGCCACGATCACCAGCGATGATGTCGTGAGTACGCCGAATCCATTTCTCGATCCGGAATTCTTCGTGCGCCAACATTATCTGGACTTCTTCAATCGCGAACCGGATTCAGGCGGGCTCGCGTTTTGGAAGAATGAAATTACCTCGTGCGGAGCAAATACGGCCTGCATCGAAGTTAAACGAATCAACGTGTCGGCGGCATTTTACGTCTCCATTGAATTTCAGGAGACCGGATATATCGTCTATCGCATTTACAAGGCCGGTTACGGCAATCTGGACAATGGCACGGCGCCAGTGCCGGTGAGGCTGGCTGAATTCCTCCCCGACACTCAGCAAATCGGCAAAGGGGTGGTCGTTGGAGTCGGGGACTGGCAGACGAAGCTTAACAACAACAAGAACCTTTTCGCCCAGAACTTTGTCGCTCGGGCGAGCTTTGTCACCAGGCATCCGATCAGCCTGACGCCGGATCAGTTTGTTGACGCGCTATTCGCCAACGGCGGCGTCACCCCGACAGCCGGTGACCGCACGGCCGCTATCAATGAGTTCGCCGGCGCAGTTAACACTGCCGACAATGCAGCGCGCGCAAGGGCGTTGCGGCTGGTCGCCGAAAACCCCACACTCACGAGTCAGGAGTTCAGGAAAGCCTTTGTGCTGATGCAGTATTTTGGTTACCTGCGTCGCAATCCATACGATGCGCCTGAAACTGGGCTCGACTTTGGCGGTTACAATTTCTGGTTGGGCAAGTTGAATCAGTTCAACGGCAACTACGTCCAGGCGGAATTGGTTAAGGCGTTTATCACCTCTGATGAGTATCGACTGCGCTTTGGCCCATGATGTGCCTGCCCCGTCGGTGTCGACAAGCGCGAAAGTAAGAAAGCCCCATCGCTTCCAAGGCGATGGGGCTTTCCTGTAGCTCTTAATTGTCGAACGCCGCACCCTTCTGACGCTTGGGATTCCGGATCTAATCCTTTTCTTCCGGGTCGATCCTGATTTTCATTCGTTGCAAAATCTCCACATCCGCATCTGTAAGATCCAGAGTAGCGTCGCGCTCCTCGCCGTCTTCGCCAGCGTGGGGACGCAAACCAATTTCGAGCCGCAACGTCAGCTCCATCTCGTAGCCTGCATCCCGTAGCCGGTCGATAGCTTCAGCGACTTTCGACGAGTTTTCAACCGACTCGTTAATCGCCGTGCCGATGTCTCGCACTATTTCTTTTGCGTCGTCGTCTATTTCCAAATCCGGCCCTTTGCTCCGAAACTCATCGCGCGAGATGAACGAATTTTTTGCCTTTCGCGCCCGCGCACATGCTACGCGAGCACCAAGCGGAGGGTCAACTAACAAGTTTGTGAAGTGAAATATTGAACGGCGATCACGATGGTTGGACTACCACCGCCGCTTCAATTACTCTTAGCCTTACGCGATTCACAGGATGGGGCAGAAGCCTTGGGCACCGACCTAACGGTCGGACAGCTGCCCTGGGAAGTTGTTATGCATAAAACTATTGGAATACTCACTGGCGGCGGGGATGCTCCCGGACTTAATGCCGTAATTCGTTCTGTGGTAACCACGGCTACCGGTCAGTACGGCATAAAAGTCATCGGCATTGAAGATGGCTTTGAAGGCTTGTTGGGCGACACTCAAACCCGGCCACTCACCGTCGCGGATGTTAGAGGTTTATTGCCTCGCGGCGGCACGATCCTGGGCACGCGCAACCGTGGCAAGTTTGTCGAGCTGAGCGCCGAGGGAGTCGCTTCCAAACCGGATGCGGTCTACAGGGAAGCGGTCGCCAATATTCAGCGCCTGGGGATTGACGCACTCGTGGTCCTGGGCGGCGAAGGAACTCTGGCCATCGCGGCTGAGTTTGACCAGATGGGAGTGCCGGTGGTCGGCGTACCCAAGACCATCGACAATGATCTCGCCTGCACGGAGCTCACCTTCGGTTTCATCACCGCGCTGGATATCGCAACCGATGCGCTTGATCGATTGCACACCACGGCTGAGTCGCACGACCGGGTGATGATTCTCGAGGTCATGGGCCGTCATACCGGCTGGATCGCTTTGCATTCCGGTCTGGCAGGAGGCGCCGATGTCATTCTGATTCCGGAAATCCCCTTCACCATGCAGTCAGTGGCTGACCGTGTACGCGCTCGCGACGAAGCGGGATCGAATTTCAGCATCATTGTGGCGGCCGAAGGCGCATTGGAAACTGGTCACGAACTGATCTATCAGGACAAGGGCGACCGGCAGCACGCGCCGCGGCTGGGCGGCATTGGCGCCCACTGCCAACGGGAGCTGGAAACGCTCTCCGGCAAGGAGGCTCGCTGCGTGGTCCTGGGCCACCTGCAACGCGGCGGCAGGCCCAACGCGTTCGATCGAATGCTGGCTACCAACTACGGTTCCTGCGCCGTACGTGCGTTGGTTGAGGGAAAACGCGGTATGATGGTGGCGCTTCAGGCGGGCGACGTTATTACAGTTCCTATTAGCCAGGCGATCGCGAATATCAAGACGGTGCCCGCGGACGGCCAGCTGGTCCGCACCGCTCGCGATACGGGCGTTTCATTTGGCGCTCCCGACGAAGCCAAATATCACCGTCAAGTTTAGGTACTTCATCGGGACAATCAATTCGATTGCAAAGGCTGCGACAGCTCGCAGCCGACCAAAGCGGTGACAGGTCACCGCACTCCAAAGCGAGGCTGCAATTGTCATCAGAGATCAAAGCACGACTTCAGGCTGAGCTCGACGAACTGGAATCAGAGCTGCGCGTTCATCTCCCCAAAGAGATCAAGCGCGCGCTTGAGTTTGGCGACTTGCGCGAAAACGCGGAATACCATGCGGCGCTTGATCGGCAAAGCATGGTTAAGGCTCGCATCATGGAGTTGCGCAAGCGAATCGGCGAAGTCGCCGCAATTGACCTTACGAAAATATCTCGCGACAGAGCTGCGTACGGCTCCACGCTGGTTTTGTTTGACGCCGAACGCGATGAGGAAGTCACCTACCGTCTGGTCACTCCGGAAGAAAGCGATCCGCAGGGAGGCTTGATCTCGACTACCTCACCGGTCGGCAAGAGCTTGATGGGCAAGGAAGAAGGCGACGAAGTCGTAGTGCGCACCCCCGCCGGCGCTCGCAATTTCGAGATCAGGCGGTTAACAACCATTCACGACGACGCGAACCAAAGCCAGTCGTAAGCCGTAAGTAGTGTTTGCCGCATTACCCAGGATAGGAGTGGCTTATGTTCTGTCCGCGATGTAACTCCAAACAAGGCGACGAAGTAAAGTTTTGCACGATCTGTGGAGCGAATCTCCACGCCGTACGTCAGGCTGTTGACACCACGGAGACGGCCGAGAAATTCGATTGGAGCGACACCTGGGTCGCCGACATTTTTCTTTCCGGCCAGGCTCAGAAGCGACGCAAGGAGGAAATGGAGCGGCGGCGAGGCATTACGCCGGAGATCAAACGTTACAAAGAAATCAAGGCCGGGGTAATCGTGAGTAGCCTTGGCATGGCGTTATCAATCTTTCTGTATTTCTTCATGCAGGGGATCGTCGCTACTGTTTCGCCCGACGAGGCGGAGATACTCAGTAGAATATGGATTGCTGGAGTGATTCCCTTCTTCCTGGGTATAGCGCTCATCGTAAATGGCGCCGTGGTGAGCAAGAGACTGGTGGAGATTGCAAATCGGGAGGCGCAAAAGGGACCGAAGAGCTTTGAAGAAGGCGGAAACCCTCCGGCCCTGCGCTCCGCCGATACGAGCGAATTCATCGATTCACCCTTCAGCGTGACGGAACAGACAACCAGGCACCTTAGAAGCTCGGAACGGAAGTAGAGGTGAATTAATGAGCCGTCCCTGACGTTCGGGTTAGTGCCCCGCGTCACGCAACTGGCAGGAATACACAATTACTCCCAACACCCCAAAGCTCTTTACCTTGACACCGTCACAGCTCCTCCCTAAAATTCGCCGCTTGTTCTGGCAATAATCACTGTGAAGTCTCAATTTTTTTCGGCATAATGTCCTAACTGGAGCAACGATAAGAGAATGTTTGTGGGTGCTATCGGACGCGGTGCGCAAAGAATCATCGACGCGATGGTGCGCTGGCTCGCCTATGGCCACATAAACCCAAACTTTCTCACGGTCATCGGTGTAGCTATCAATGTCGGTTCGGGGCTCCTTTTTGGCTTCGGCTACTTTTTCTGGGCCGGGATCGTCCTGATCGTTGCCAACCTTTTTGACATGCTCGACGGGCAGGTGGCCAGGCTTTCGGGGCGCGTTACTCGATTCGGCGGCTTCCTGGATTCGTCGCTGGATCGCCTCTCCGACATGGTTGTTTTTGTCGGCTTAATGGTCTTTTACGCCCGGGATACACAGTTTCACTCGACCCTGAATGTTTTCCTTGCGGGCGCAGGACTAATGGGGTCAGTTATGGTAAGCTACGCGAGCGCCAGGGCCGAGAGTTTAATCCCGAAATGTGACGTGGGGTTTTTGCGCCGGCCTGAGCGAGTGGTTCTTTTCATAATCGGCGCCCTAAGCACCCATCCGGGTTCGACAAATTTCTTCGCCAACAGAATGCCGGCCGTCCTGTGGGTACTTGCAGTGGGTTCTTACTGGACTTTCGCTCACCGCATGTATCACACGTGGTTTGAGTTGAATAAAAAACAGACTGAAAAAAATGACGAAGAGACGCGCCCCGCTCTTTCCGCATCGAACCCCGGGCCCGAACGACGAGCCGAACAGCCGTTAGTGCACAAAGCCGGTTAGGGCACAGGCAACTATCAATCTGCTGCTGTATTTGAGGTATTAAACGACGTGACAATCTGCCCCTGCTGCGGTCATAAATCCGATACTGCAATGAGCAACGGCTGCCAGGCCTGCGGCGCACGCGCTGTTGGCGAGCCACTCCCCAGACCAGAAAGAGAACTTCCTTCCTACGGCCGTTCCCTCCTGCTCGCAGTCACGGGAACAGTGATGATGCTGGCATTTCTCGGACAGACATTTATAGCCCTGACTGAACGTTCATCAAGAGGCGCAAAATCAAACCTGGCATTTCTTTCTATGGTCCCGCTTGATTTCTGGTCATGGGTCTCGGCTGGGGAAACGGCTGCCTGGCGGCTCAAGTGGGTAATGATTCCGCTTACATTGCTGGTAGCTTTTGGTGGCCGGAAGCTCTACCGCTCCATCGTTCAATCGCCCGCGAGTTTTTGTGGCGCACGTTACGCCCGTGGAGGCCTGTTGGCCTCAGCGTCAGTTCCTCTATTGATTCTGGTACTGATCGGAGTCACCGTTCCCGAGCGTTTGCGTCATCGCCTGGATGGGATCAGGGCCGGCGAATACGCGCAGGGCTACCGAATCGATCGCGCGCTGAGCGATTATCGGGAAGAGTTTGGAACGCTGCCGAGCGAACTGAAAGATCTTCACCGACTCCCGGACGCAGATGGAACGCTCGCCGCCGCGCTTCTGAGCATCGACACCTCCGCTTACAAGGCCAGTGCTGAAGTCGCGGTCCAACAGAAGCCACAACCTCTGCGTGGCGTCGTCATTCGCGATGCCGCCCTGACGGTCAGTGAAGACATTCCAAACGAAGCATTGTCTTTTACAAACTACGTCCTGCCGCTGCCAGGCGCCGACAAGGTCCTAGGCACTGAAGACGACTTGATTGTTAAGGATGGTGTGATCTCCAGAGCCTCTGATGCACGACGAGGCGCGCCGACGACCGTCGCTCAGCCACGTCAGCCGTAACGAGAGTCGCCGGTTTCTGCGTCTAATAACACCCTGTATACTCTGCAGGGTGTTGCTATTTTCCGGTCCTAATCTTCAAAAACAGATCTGATTCGGATTTCGCAACTGTCCTCCTACTCAGCTTAATGATCAGCAAAATCCTAATCGCCAACCGGGGAGAAATTGCAGTTCGAATTATTCGAGCCTGTCGAGATCTGAACATCTCGCCAGTCGCCGTTTACTCCGAAGCCGATGCCATGGCCGTGCACGTAGCGCTGAGTGATGAAGCCGTTTGCATTGGTCCAGCTGCTTCGGTCGAAAGCTATCTCAATGGCGAGCGAATCATTGCGGCGGCCAGAACAACCGGCGCCCAGGCAATTCATCCTGGCTATGGCTTCCTCGCTGAGAACGCGGACTTCGCCCAGGCCGCCGGCGAAGCAGGTCTCATCTTTATTGGCCCCGGTCCTGAGGCAATGCGGGTGATGGGTTCCAAAACCAGCGCCCGGCGCGCGGCCGTCGAAGCGGGTTTGCCGATTGTTCCGGGTACCGTCGAACCATTAAGTTCACTCGCGGAAGCAGAGCGCACCGCGCTACAGTTTGGTTATCCAATCATGTTGAAGGCTTCGGCCGGCGGCGGCGGCAAGGGCATGCGCCTGGTCGCCACCGCCGATGAGTTAGCGTCCGCTTTTGCAAACGCAAAGTCGGAAGCGGCAGCATCGTTTGGTGACGACGCGCTTTATCTGGAAAAAGCAGTAGAGCGTCCGCGGCACATTGAGATTCAGGTTTTCGGCGACCGCCAGGGGAACGTTGTTCATCTTGGCGAGCGCGAATGCTCAATCCAGCGGCGGCATCAAAAGGTAATCGAAGAATGTCCCTCGCCCATCAATGAACCCGGACTACGCGAACGCATGGGTCAGGCTGCAGTAAAACTGGCCCGGGCCGTGAACTACGTCGGGGCGGGCACAGTTGAATTCCTCGTTTCCGATTCCACTCGCGAATTTTACTTTTTGGAGATGAATACGCGGCTTCAGGTGGAACACCCGGTTACGGAACTTGTTACCGGCATCGATCTCGTCCGCGAACAGATCACAGTTGCCGGCGGTGCGCCGCTCTCGCTTTCGCAGGATGAAATTCGCTGGCAGGGCCATGCGATCGAGTGCCGCGTTTATGCCGAAGATCCGGATAACAGTTTCTTCCCTTCACCAGGAACGATTTCACATTTGCGTGTTCCGTCCGGACCCGGCATTCGCGATGACAGCGGCGTCGAAGCCAATTCTGATGTTTCCATTCACTACGATCCCCTCGTCTCAAAACTTTCGGCCTGGGGGCGGACGCGGGATGAAGCCGTCGATCGTTTACGCCGGGCGCTTGACGAATACGAAGTTGGCGGAATCAAGACAACGCTTCCCTTCTTCCGTGAAATTATTCGTGATCAGGAATTCATCTCGGGGCAACTCGATACCGGTTTCATCTCGCGCTTTAATTCGCGCCGGGAAACGGCGCAGGTTGAAGGATCTGAGCCGAGCGGTCCCGAACGGCAAGTGCACGACCTCGCGATAATCGCTGCGGCTATTCACTATTCCCTTCTGCAAAAACGCTCCGTCAATCGCCCGCCTGCTCCTGAACAACAGTCGCGCTGGAAGATTTCCGGGCGCGCTGCCTTGCATGATGCACGATCCGCGGTGAGACCGAGCAGCAAAGGCTCGCGCGATTAATAGGATGAAACTCAAAGTACATTTGTCGGATCGAGAGCACGACGTTTCGTTAACACTCAACGAAGGAGAGAGTGCGGCGGCAGAAGTTGACGGCCGCAGGTATGAAATTGAAGTACGCGAAGTCGGCGACGGTCAATACCTGATTTTGTCAGGCAACCGCGTTTCCAAAGTAAGAGTTGAAAACCGCCAGGGTTCACACGCGGCCACAGCCGTGTTTGACGTAACACTCGGCGGGCACTCGTATGATGCGACCGTAATCGATCCCAGGCGTTTGCGGAGCGGAGAAACAGCCGCGGCCCACGGGGCGGGCACAGCTCGAATTATTTCGCCGATGCCGGGAAAAGTTGTGCGAGTTCTGGTCGAGGCAGGAGCTCAGGTTGAAGCCGGCGAAGGCGTCGTGGTCGTGGAAGCAATGAAGATGCAAAACGAAATGAAAGCGCCGAAGGCTGGAGTTGTTGTTTCTATGAACGCCGAAGTCGGCGCAACCGTTAGCGCCGGCGATGTGCTGGCAGTAATAGAGTAAGGATGAGGCCGGAGAATCAAGGATGAGGGCTGACGTATGAAGGATGACAACAATGTGACGCGGATGGCTGCTGAAGGCGCGGAAGGCCTGACCCGGGAGAGTGCCTCTTCCGCCTTCCGCCTTCCTCCTTCATCCTTACGAATTCTTCTCTGGGACATCGACGGCACACTCATGCGCACCAAGCGCGTGGGAGGGTTCAAAGACTACACAATTCCCATGCTGGAAGAGGTTTTCGGTACTGCGGGGCAGTTGCCGCAAATGAAGGTGTCAGGGATGACCGACCTGCAGATTGTCGGCGAAGCCCTAAAGCTTGAGGGATTTACTCACGAGGAGATTCGCCGGCGAGTGCCCGCGTTGCGCGAGAGCTACATGAAAGCCATGCACAAGTTTGCGAGCAATGGCGAGGAAGTTTTTGAACTGCTTCCGGGTGTGCGTGAAGTGCTTGAGGCCGTTTCTGCTCATCCGCGGTATCACTCAGCTCTGGTTACCGGCAACATAGAGCCGGCGGCTTACCTGAAGATGAGTGCGGTGGGCCTTTCGGAATTCTTCGATTTGCCCGGGGCTTTCGGCGATGAATCACATGACCGGCGCGACTTGCCCACCCTTGCGGCCGACCGTATTCGTGAGACTCTGCAAATGGACCTCGCGCCCGCGCAGTTTATCGTCATCGGCGACACTACCAATGACATTGACTGCGCCAAACACTTTGGCGCGCGCACCTTGATCGTGGGCACCGGCCGCTTCTACTCACGCGACGAGCTCCTCGCACACAATCCCGATGCGCTGCTACCAGATTTCACTGATCTGAAATTAACGATGGATACGCTGGCGGGTCTCTAATCTAATGCACTTACCAAGCCCGCTCCGCAGGCTCGTTGAATTGTCGTCACGAATTCAACGTTTGGTTCAAGCGGGGGAAGCACAGTACTTAGGATTACTTCTCCTTGTATAACGCCGGGTGATGCTTTTTCAGATTCTCAACCTTTGGCAGATCGTTGATCACGATGTAAGGCTGATCGGGATGATTGACAAGGTAGTCCTGGTGATAGGCCTCCGCATCATGAAACGCATCGAGCGGGACTACTTGCGTCACAATCTTCTTTCCGAACACCTTCGCCTTGTCTAGCTGCGCAATGTAAGCATTCGCGATCCGCTTTTGATCTTCGTTCGCGTAGAAGATCGCCGAGCGATACTGTGGCCCCGTATCCGGCCCCTGGCGATTTAGTTCGGTTGGATCGTGGGCCACGGAAAAGAAAACTTTCAGCAGTTGGCCGTACGTAACCTGCGAGGGGTCGTAAGTCACATGAACGGCTTCGGCATGACCAGTCCGGCCCATGCTGACTTTGTCATAATTCGCAGTTGATGCCGTGCCGCCGGAATATCCCGACTTCGCGTGCGAAACTCCCTTGACGTGTTCGAAGACCGCTTCGACACCCCAGAAGCATCCACCTGCCAACACGGCAGTCTGCTCGCCTTTTTCGGTGGCTAGTGGCGCATCAACCGCCGGATCCGGAATCGTAGTTGCGGAGGCGCCGGCAATCTGACACGACATAGTGAAACCGATCAGAACGATGGCTGAACAAAGAAAGAGCGCGGTGTACATCTTAATATCTCCTTGCTTTCAATATACGCCATCATAGATGGATTGCTCGACGTCTCAAAGTTGACTCGGCTATCGGTTTGTACTGGTTTGGCTGTGTTCGCTTACCTCCGCACACCAGGCTTGAAATTGCTCGGAAAATGCGCCTGCCTCCCAGTCCTCATCTATGAAAGCTCTATGAATGGCATCGACATTTGCGAAAGGATCGAAAATATCGTCGTCTATTCCCCGTTGGCAAAGAACCAGGATGGGAATGTTAAGCATCGCGGCCATGCCGGCTTCAATTTGATTCCACGGACTTGAAAAGGATCGACCCTTAATTTGTTTTTCCTCAGGCGTGCCTGATCGCCAGGATCCGTCGCGCACTTCCAGTTGCTTGAAGGCAAGCACGACCGCCCCGACGCATTCATCCATTGCTCTTTGAATCTCGCCAATTGTGCCAAAGTTGGGATAGTCGGACCGCTCAATGGCCCTCGCAATCATGCCTTCCCGTTCCAGTTTTATTTTAAGCATCGAGAGATAGTGCTGCTGCTGCCCGTTCAGGATCCCCGGCTTGCTGACAAAGATCCGCAACTTGCCTGTGGAGGCCTGGTGACCTTCTGGCTTGAATGGCTCGTCATCCTTATACAGAGAATCTTCATCGAGCTTGGCCTTGAGACCCTCGGGGAGGTTTTTTGCGCCGAAAAAATTCGCGTTTTTCAGGTGGGCCCCTTTAAAATTCGCGCCCCTCAAATCAGCCTCATAGAAATTGGCGCCTTGCAGATTTGCGTCCCTTAACACCGTATGATGCATGCGCGCCTGATAGAACACCGCGCCTTCAACTCTGGCGCGACGAAGTGACGCATGAGAAAGATCGGCACGATAGAAATCCGCATAACTTAAATCGGTGATAATGGTCTCAAAAGCGGAATCCCTCCGCCTTAGTCGACGATACCACCCCGGCCGTGGAATATCGCGTGCGCCAAGATAGGCAAACTGCAAGTTGGTTCTTTGCAAGTCCGTCCGTTCCAGACTCGGTGCATATGCGAGACCATCAGCCAGCAACTTCTGAAAATTTCCTCGTTCCTGGTTCCTGAGAATGGCGGCGCTCACATCAACGGCTGCTTTCCAATAAGGCTTGCCGGCAATTCCCACTTCAGACCTGTGGTCGAAAAACCGTCGCAGCAGAATAGCTCCAGCGCTCCTTTCGACATCGTCCTTGGAGGCCAGGGACTTGACGACCCCCTCAAAGCTCTGCCTGACGGCCATGATTTTGTCGCGGCGAGTTTTGTACTGGAAGTATTTGAAAACTCCCAGAACGCCGGTTAAGACAGCCGCGATAGTGGTAATAGCAGTTGGGACATCTTTGAACATGGTGACGCCTCTGTACCACTCACCAGGTTAATCATTCTTACTCATTGGGCAGGGTGCGTGGTTCTGATTATTCTGTCTGCATTGCGGGCGAGGCCCTGGGGTGCGCGCACGATATTACAAGCCCAGGTAGCCGTCAATAAATAATTATTTCGAAAGACTACGTGGTCAGATCCGGTGGAAGCCTTTGAGAATGTCGCGTGTGGCCAGGCGGAGAATCACCGGACGGCCATGAGGGCAAGTAGTCGGCGAAGAAGTCCGCAAAAGTCGATCGATGAGCCAGCGCATCTTCTCCGTCGTCAGCGGCATATTTACTTTGATGGCCGCGTGACACGCCAGCGAGGCGGCAATGTCATCCCGCAATGTTTCGCGCGCACTTCCCTTCTTCTCCACATCCACCGTATCCAGAATTTCTGCGAGCATGTTGCGGGCTTCGCTGGCAGGCAAGTCAGCCGGCGTTGCTTTAATCGCTACCGTGCGACCCGACAAACGCATTAGTTCGAAGCCGTAGGTTTCCAACTCCTTCGCAATTGAATCGAACACTGCGGCCTGTGCGGGCGTGAGATCAAAAGTCTCGGGAATCAATAGATGCTGCGATTCGGCGAGTCGCGTGGATTCAAGCCCTCGATACTTGTCGAACAGGATGCGTTCGTGGGCCACGTGCTGATCGATCAGGAGCAGCCCGTCGTTGTCGGTGGCGATGATGAAACTCTCGTCGAGCTGGCCGAGCGGGCGGATGTCCGGCGAGAGCGATTCGACTGGGACTTCACGCGCGTACTTGCCGGCGGAATTGAGTGGCGGCAGTTGTGTCGCACTGCCGGCTAATGTTGAGGGCGGGATCGGCGCAATAACGTCTGGGAAACTAACGACCCGTGGTTCGCGCTGCGCGCTCATTGCGGGCGAGTCGAGCACCCCATCGGGGCTGCCCCGCTGGGGACCCCGCACGCCCGCGGTCGCAGGAAACTGTTGGCTTTGGACCTGGGACGTTGGACTTTGGACAGCTCCTGGCGAATGCGGTTCTGACACTGGCAACGGCGGCGCATCGTCATCGACTGGGGGTGAGCTGAATTCGATTTGTGACTGCGTTGCGGGTTCTTGAACATCCGCGCTGGCCGACCTTGCGTTAGCGAAAGGAACCGACTCGGGTTGATCAACCGCAACGGATGACAGCTCGTTAGCCTCTTTCCGCACGTAGCCCGCGCTCGCTAACGCCGCACGGACTGATTCTCGCACTGCATCTGCAACTGCGGCGGAGCGCCGGAAGCGGACTTCGGTCTTGGCGGGATGGACATTTACATCAACTTCTTCGAGGGGCGTGGCGATAAAAAGCAGCGCTGCAGGATATACGCCGTGTGGCAAAACTGCGCGATAGCCCTCGGATAACGCACGCGCAATCAGGCGATCGCGAACAAATCTGCCGTTCACAAATAGATACTGGGCATCTCGGGACGTGCGCCGGTCACGCGGGGCGGAGACGTAGCCGCTCACGCGCGCCACCTGCAGATGTCCGCCGTCAACCTCAAGCAGGTTATCCAGGAATTCGGCTCCAAAAATCTGATAGGCGCGCTCGCGCAAGTCATTCGCCGCAGCGACGCGAAGCACTTCGCGGCCATTGTTGGTAAGTGTGAAAGCTATTTCAGGATGGGCCAGCGCGTAATGAGTCACGAGATTGGTCAGGTGAAAACTCTCCGTGGCTTCCGAACGCAAAAACTTCCGGCGGGCTGGAACGTTGAAAAAGAGATCGCGAATTACGAGCGTGGTGCCGCGCGGGTGGGCTGCATCGTTGACGTCGCGCATCTTGCCGCCTTCGATCACAACCCGAGTGGCTGCGCCTGCTTCGGTGCTGGTGGTGAGTTCCACCCGCGCCACTGACGCAATTGAAGCAAGAGCTTCGCCGCGAAAACCGAGCGTACTGATGGAGCTGAGGTCTTCGGACTTGGCGATCTTGGAAGTCGCGTGACGTTCAAAGGCCATGACCGCATCGTCTCGGACCATACCCTCGCCATCGTCCGACACTTTGAGAAGCCTGCGCCCGCCCGCTTCGACATCTATGGTGATGCGTTTCGCGCCCGCGTCGACCGCGTTTTCCACCAACTCCTTCGCCACTGAAGCCGGACGCTCAACCACTTCACCGGCGGCAATTTGGTTGGCAACGTGATCGGGGAGAAGGCGGATTTTAGACATTGCCGATTTCCAATTACCGATTGCCGATTTGAGATAATGATGACGTTCGCATTCGAGTTATAGGACAACGATCGAGGGTTTCAATCGGCAATCGGGAATCGGCAATCACAAATAGACAATCTGGTGCTCATCCGATCCGATATTTATCGCGTTGTAGATCCAGTCGATGACATATCGCCCGTGACGCGCCAGTAGCGAAGTGATGTTGATGTGGCGCTCCTGCAAATCCTTGTTTGGATACAATTGTTCAAAGGCCCGCAACAATTGCCGCTGCGCCGCCTCGTCTCGCGCCATTTGAGCCCGATGAAAACGGGTGCGCAAACCCTCGAGCTGATAGTTGATTTTTCGCCGACCGGTTTCGAGGGCATCGGCCAGGGTGGGATCAACACTGCGCAGTTTTTCGCGTAGCTCGTCGAGTTGACGATTTACTGTATCCTCAGTGCTGACGAAGGACTTCGCCGTATCTGCCCCAAGGTATTCTTCAACGACACGCTTCAGCACACTCTCCGGACCGGCAAACAAATCCTCCAGCGAAAGACCGTAACGCTCCAGCACTCGGCCGGTGTGCGATTCAATCATCGTCAAACTGGAGCGCGGAAGAATCGGAGTGATGGGCCTTTCGAGTAAACGATAAACTTCCGCGGTCTGTGCAAAGTAAGCAACTTCCGCGGCCCCGCCATAGTAAGCAATCGTCGGCAACAGGAAATCCTGGACCACCGCGCGCAGCGTCACGTTTGGACTGAAACGCTCCGGCTGGGCCAGGGCCATCTCAGATAATTCTTCTGCCGCATACGCTCGATCATCTTGCTTGGTCGAATACTTTCCATCCGGAGTTCTGGTGACGGCGTGACGGGCACCGGCTTCGTCGTGGAGAAACAACGGAAATGAATTCTCGGAAGCTGTGACCTGGGCGTGGTAACCCGCTTCAACCAGCCGCCGGCTGCGGACTTCGATAGCCGTGGCAATCTCATGCGCGCGCAGTGCCGCCTGGGCGTAAAGCGGAGCCGCGAGTGCTTTAAGTCGCCTATCGAGAGGATCGAGAAGCACCAAACCATGACGGCCCAGCAGCGAGGTCATCATCCGCGCGAAGGCTTCGCCGTATCCACGTCCTGGCCGCCACGCATCACGCAGCACCGCTTCAAGATCCGGCGTGAATTCCGAAACGGGTAGAGTGTTCAGCAACTCATCGAGCACGCGTGTGATTGAATCATCAATCACCACCCGGCCGACCGGCTGGCCCTCGCGGTGCAGGTCGGAAGTGACTTCCACATTAGCCAGGCGGCAATCCCGACCGATAAACTCCGCTTTCGCAACTTCAGGAAAATCATGATCTTCAGTTGCGATCCAAAAGACCGGCACAGCTTTGGTCTTCCTTTGAGACAGGCAACCTGCCAGTTTCACCGCGGACAGTGCTTTGTAGATCGTGTACAGCGGACCGGAAAACAACCCGGCCTGCTGGCCTGAGACGACAGCCACCGAATCCGCTTCGCGTAAGAGCTGGATATTCCTGAAAGTTTCTTCCCCCGCGCCCCATGAGGCATTCAGATCCAGGAGCGCGTCGCATACTGCGCTGCGGTCGGTTGTATGGGCGGTCAGAACTTCCGCAGCGCGCGCCGGTAACTCATGATGGAAACGAACCGCAGCCGGATAAAATTCTCGTAACGCGGTGGGGTCGCGCAGGTAGTCGAGGAAGAGACGTGTCTGATGCGGAATGCGATCGAAAGAAAGAGTTTCGACCCGCAGGCCTGATTCTTCAGGGGTGCTGTAACAGGCAGGTTCGGCGGTGCTCAATTTGTATTCACTCCCGACGTAGACATCTCAAGCGCAATTCTACGCGGTATGTTCGTCTTGTCCAGTGACGACTGGCCGGCGAGAACCAAATGATTATCCATAGGTTAAGCCATTACACTGGTTAAAAGCTTTGCCTCAAAAGTCTGCTCACTGGTCTACGCGGCAGCGATCTCATTAACACCAGGCTTCAGCCCGGTGATCCAGAAGCCAACCCAGCTGCCTAACCGTTTTAACGGTTTACTGAGGTGCGGAAAACCGTTGAAACGGTTGGAGGCGGAACAACGTCCTTGGATCACCGGGCTAAAGCCCCGGTGCTAATAAGATCGCTTCGCGACGTTTTCCAAACCGTTGGCAACTTTTGAGGCAAAGGAGATTAAGAATCTGCACGAATCAACTTGTAATTCAAGCTCCAGGTAATCGGGGTAAATTGCGAAGATCTGCGGTAACTTCTTTGAACCCGATGCTAGTGAGTCGCCCCAGCTCCTGTGCCTGCAAGCTCGTGAAGTGCGTTATCAGCGTCTTCCAAACAGCTTTTGATCTCCCTGCGCGCCGCTTCATCCGGAGCTCTTAGCGGCGCGCGCGGCAGACCTCCCGCGTAACCCCTCATTTCCAACGCCGCTTTCAAGCCGCCAATGCCAAACTTCGTAGTTACCGCAGTCGCGAGCGGCGTCAGTGCCGCTTGCAATAGTGCCGCTCGGTCCATCTCTCCGAGATTCGCCGCGGCAGAAATCGCGCCACACAGCGCCGGCGCCACGCAACCCACCGCGAGAATTCCCCCGCGTGCACCGGCCCGCAAGCCTTCAAAAAATACAGTTCCATTGCCGGTAAACACGGCAAAGTCTTTGTTCGCCATGCTGATGACTTCCTGAAGTCCGGAGATGTCGGCAGAGCTGTCTTTGAGGCCGATAATGTTTTCATGAGCACTCAAACGCGCCGCTGTCTCGGGTTCGATTTTGATTCCGGTAAGCGCGGGCATGCTGTAGAGAATGAGCGGCACTGCCGAAGCATCGGCAATCTCGTTGTAGTGTTTAATCAGAACGGCGGGAGTAATAGCGGCCCGGTAAAAGTGGGGCGTGAGCACGAGAACGGCATCGGCTCCTGCCGACGCGGCGCGCTTGATTTCAGCGATGGTTCCGCTGGTACTTTGCTGGCCAGCACCCGCGATGAAAGCGAATCCAGCAGGTACCTCCAGGCGTGCTGCCTCGATCACGTCTACGTACTCTCGTTCGTCCAAATGGACGCGCTCACCGGTTGACCCCAGGACCACATAGCCTGCGACTCCCAGCTGGTTCCATTTCCTGATGTTGGCCGATGAACCCTCCAGATCAAGCTTGCCATCGCTTCGAAATGGCGTGGTGATCGGGAGAAAAAGTCCGCACCAGTCTTTGCCCAAAACTGGTGCGGCGCGTGCAAATTGAGATGGATTATCGTTGTCTGGCGCCAAGGTGAGAAGCATTATACCGGGCTAATCCACACCCAGCCAAAGAGCTTCGGAAAGTAATCAGTCCCCGGGTGTTAGGCCATCAGGTACTTGGTGACCTTTTTGGCGTTGGCTCCGGGCGGCGTGATCTCGATCACTACGGCTGACTTGCGCGTGCCGCCGGCACTTTGGCCTCTCTGGGCCAATTGATCGAAGACCGCAAAGAAAGTATTGGTGCCACCCTCTTCGTCCAGATCATCGGCCATGTCCACAAAGTGCCTCGCCGCGTCGCGCAGATCTTCTTCCGGAATCCTCGCACCGGGCGCCAACTTCACGAGTCCCCGAAGCTTCATCAGGCGCTCGACGAATTTGTCCTCGACCTTGTAGAACTTGGCGAGCACCCAGAGATCACTCTTGCGCAGGACGACTTTCTTTCCACCCGCCACGAACCAGTCTGGCAGAGAAACTGTCACAGTCTTCTGGGCGAAGGCTTCCGGATTACCAATATTGTGAAATGCGTCATAGAGCCCCTGATCCAGGAAGGCAAAGCCCATGGGAGCCAGCCAGTCGTTGTCCCTCATGCCCGTGTACTTCGCCGCCACCAGTCCCCTCGCAGTCAGCCGCGCGAAGCGACTGAGATCTTCACTACCCGGACCGATTAGTCCGTTGCGGACGGCCGCATCGTCATAGTTCACTACATACTTGACTGAAACCTTGCCGAGTCCCTGTGGGAATTGCACCTCAATGTCGTTCACCGTTTGTGGGGCGCTGGGAATTAATCGGAGGTACTCCGCTAACTGAAGATACTGAGTTAGCTCAGCTGCCTTGGTTCGGTCATCTTCGAACAGGAGATCGTATTTCGCAGTGACGCTGCGAATGGTTTCAATCAAGTATTCATTTTCAGGTCCGATGGCAGAGTCCGGCGACCCAGCCGGTTGTGGACTCTGGCCGACTATGCTGAGGAGGAAGTTACTTCGAACCGCTTCCTTCAGTTTCTTCCAATCTTTTTCAGTAGTTTGACTAATACTGGTGTCAATCGAGTAAACGTGAAGCAAGCCGCGCTCTACGGTCTCGACCGAATGCTGAGAGTTTTGCACCAGCTCGACAATCCCTTTGTAGTTCCAATTGAAGATACTGATGTTTACCTGAGCGCTTCTGGTCACCTCATGCGTGAATTTTCCCTTGTTGATGCGAACTAGCTGAGGGTTATATCCTTTGAGTACGCCGGTGAAATCTCCGCTGAGGGCGAGCTCGGCCAGTCTTGCTCCTTCAGTTGTGCTGATATCTATTTCAACGTCCAGCAGCGACTCACCTTTAGAAGCGCGTTTGTATAAGTAGTTGAGATGGAACGCGACTGATTGATGCGCCGCCAACTTTACAGCTTTCGCATACGTCTTGCGGAATTGATCAATCTTGTCCCTGACAGCCTGGATTTGTTTCAAAGCCCGCTGGAAATCAGCGTTGCCCGAAAGTTCCGCAAAGGTGCGCCCAATGATCCGTCCAACGAATGCCTGCAACTTCTCATCGGCCAGGGCCTTGAGTTCGTCCGGGGTGTCGTATTTGGCTAACTGGTTCAACAGGCCATCAAGCGGGAATTCTTTCTTTACACTGGCGATGAAGTCGCGCACGTTCTTGGCCACGCCTCCATCCAGAAATTCCTTTACCTTCTTCACGAACTCCGAGAATTGCTCAAACTCCGTTTCCTTAAGCAGCAGGTCGTTGAACTTTTCGTTCCAAAGGCGCCGAATCAGGTCCCAGGTGTCTCCGTCAGTAATTCGCTGAAGATCTTGTTGAGTTCCAACCCCAAGTAAAAGGTTGAGCGACGCTTCAAGACCGGGAACTTTGTTATCAAGAAAGTCCTCATAAAGGTGAATGATTCGATCATCAATGCCCTGATATTCGGTGACTACTTGATGCACCGCAGCCAGAAATTCTTTGACCGTTGTCTCGTCGAGCGCTTTCCCGATCCATTCGCCGGCGCGATCATAGATAAACTTCTTCGCCAGTTTGCCCACGCTCTTCTCAAGTCCTTCCAGCGTGCTGTTTTCCTCAACGGTGGCGAGCACTTGAAGGATAGACTTGGCATCGGTCCCTAGTAGCGCGGAAAGCAACTTATCGGGACTATCGGGCAACCCGCTGAGATTAGCTTCAGCTTCGAATCCAAAATCCGCCGCGAATTGCGTCGACGACTCACGGCCTTTGCGCACTACAATGTGTGCCGAGTTCGCATCCTTGCCTCTTCGCCTCTCGATGCTAAACTCACCAGCAAGGCGGTAGTCAAAAGAAGCGCTGGCCGCCAGGCGGACAGCGTAGTCAATCGCCAGATTCAGATCGAGTGCCTTATAGTCGCGCGTTCCCGTGAAAGAATATCCCCACGCGACCGAAGCGCTGAGATTCAGGTATCCGCCATACCTGAACGCCAAAATCTCTCCGGGAGCGAGTACATCACCAGGGTCAACCGCCTGCGGCAAACGAACTCCGCCAAACAGTTCACCGAGGACTTCTCGTGCCGGTCGAGTTGCGTCGAACAAGACCAGCCGGTCGTAACCGGCGTTTGCACCCGCACCAACTCCAAAATCAGCTTTTAACGGACCGCTAAAGAGGGTCGTACTTCCTTTGACCGAGGCATCTGCCTTGGCCGACAGAATAATCGCCGCATAGAGTCGGCCTGGCGTAAGGAATTCGTTCAGCTGGTACGCATCAATCAACGGATCGGTGGCGCCAGGCCAAATGAGTTTGACGCTTCCATTGGCTTCGCCGCTGATGCCCAGAGAAAGCTTAAGGCCATTAGTTCCAGGCTGACCAAACTGAAAGGGCTTGGTTGCCGCCATCCCAAGCTTGATCTGGGCCAGCTTCTGATTATCTTTAGTAAATGGCTGCCCGGAGTCATAGATTGACTTCCAGGTGTCCTGGTCAGTGCTAATTTCAAGGTTCCCGTTCCCGTCAAAGAAAGTTTTTTTGAAAGTGGTTGCGTTAATTGGCAAACTCAGCATTATTTGATCTCCTCAATCGCCTTGGTCCTTGCTTTCAGGTTCGCATCAGGTTCAGCTGATAGCGAACTTTTATTTAGCGAAAACACAGTTCAGCCGCGAGAACTAGAGTAGTCGTCGACTCCTCGTCGCTCGATCTGCACGGTCAACTAATGACTAGATGTGAACTGGTCAAAAACGCGCTACGTCAACGCGTTGAAAAACTTCTTGAAGTACTTCGTCCTTTCAGGAACGGCATGTGGTGGATTGCCGTTCACTCGAGTCGAGACTGCAAGGACAGTGGCATCGCTCGAACCCTGATCGCACACCGCCCAGATCTTGTTTGAGTTGAAAAAGAATCCCGCGGAAGCCAACGGGTAAGTGGTGGCCACCAGATCAGGATTGGTCACACAGTCTTCGCCAATAAAGTTAGTGAAGCTGGTGTAGTTGTTCCGCCCCGTTAGTTGAATGTAGCCGCGACCGCGGAACCTGAACCCATCGCCCGATGCTTCATCGCCGTTGCCCATTCGGTTGGCATATACCCGGTTCGCGATCTTGGCGGGATTGTTGGCGTAGAGGTTAGTGTCTACATTCCTGAAATACTTGGGAAAGATTTGCGAAAGGCGCGCGGCCCGGTAATTTAGATTCTCAACCGTGGCGGTAAATTCGACTGACTCGAGAGCGCACTGCGCCAGGAAATGAGCCAGCCGGAGGTCGCTCGTAATGCCAAACTTTTCCGCGGTTTCGGGAATTTGAGCAATAACAGACGCGGGAAGAAGACCGGTCAAAGCGGCCAGGTTCAGATTTGAAACACTGGCGCCGGATGCCGCGGTGCCCGACGAGGCAGTCGCCGAAGCATCTCCTCCACTGCCGGCGGCTGTTTCGGTTCCTCCAGCAGCGCGAGCTTGCAGTGCAGCCATTGTTGCCGGCCCGGCCTTCCCATCCGGCGTTAACCCTTTACTTTTTTGAAAGGCAATCAGCGCCTTTTCAGTGCCGGGACCAAAGGTTCCGTCCACACCGTTTGGATCGAAGCCAAGTTGTTTGAGGTTGTTCTGTAGTGCAGTTACATCTGGTCCTGATGACCCTTGTTTTAAGACTGACATGATTTATCCTTTCTGAAGTTGCTCACTATTCTGTAATAGTCTGCCGGTGCTTCACAAGCCGGTGGTCCAAATGCCAACACTGTCCTGGTACGACTGAAGACGAAGCCCCGCGAAAGATCGATCAACTGTAAACCAGCGTGATTCATGGTTTGGCTCATCAGTTTGGATCTACAGCACGCCACTTCGGCAATAGTAGGAGCTCTGAGGGGTAAAACTTGAATCTTTGACGCAGGAATAGTTAACTTTTCGATTTTGGAACCGGTATCTCTTCATTCGTTGCGGCGTTCTGAAACATCAGTTCAGGCTCGCCCGCCTTTCTTGCTTCCGGAACTGGCACGTCCGCCCTTCTTGCTGGCGGAACGTGCGCGTCCGCCTTTCTTGCTTGCGGAACTTGCGCGTCCGTTTTTCTTGCTTCCGGAACTTGCGCGGTTATCTTTCTTAGTCGCCATCTAATCTTCCTCCTGACTTTATCGCCTTTGCTATCCTTATCGTCTTGGGGACCCCCCAGTTCGTAAACCTCGATCCTCAGGTATCATGGCGCCTTCGTTTTGAATTTGACTGTATTGCTTGAGACGTCTCCATTCATAACCCTCAGTTTGACAAACTCATCAGCCACCGCGTCTATTTTCAGGGTGATCGTAATCTCTTCGTCTGACACGAACGTTTGATCCACGAGGCGCACACCTTTACCGGTAGGTGGCTGCACCTCAGTAATTCCCTCAATGAAATTTTTTCCTTTGAGAGTTACGGAAAGACTTTCCGTGCCCCTATCTCCTTCCTGCGGATCGGGATCATCGAGCGTCGGGCCGGGAGTGTTAAAGGCAACTGACTTGATGAAGGTTTGGGTGCCTTGTGAATTGAATACACGAATGTTCAGATTCGTACCCGACGGAATTGGCTCGTCGGACTTGATAGTGAAGTTGATCCTGTCCTCCTCCGGCGTGCCATTAAGTTCTATTGTCACGCCTGGCGGTGGGCTTACGAGATCGATTTTGGTGCCTTCGAGAAACCGTCCTAGAACATAACCTTTAACGACAGGTTTGAGATCGTGAAATTTACGCGCTTCGTCGTCGTCGATTTGAACGCCGGTCACAGATGGAGCGAGGTTCTTGATCTCAGTTATCAGGCTGCCGTCAACGCGCGCAACCGTTCGGCGCCAGTCGACAAAGGGCGCTTCATTAGCTGCAGCATTAGGGTCGATGCTGACGGCACCTTGCCTTGAGTACTGCGGGTAAAGCTGGGTAGGATCTTGCCAGAAGAGTTTTCTTTGCCTCTTCGATAAGAAGATTGCCTGAGGTATGAAGGCAACGATTACCTTCGATTGCGGTTTAGGAACGAGCGTGTTTGCTTTGTACGCCGAATCGCTTAAGCGATTCATTTGATTGATAGTATAGTCGGGATATAATTCGCTGTACGCGTTGATCACCGGACCGTTAAAGACAGCAACAGATTTAGCGTAACCAGGCCCGAACGAAGCCACCCCTATCAATCCGGCGGCAATTGTGCCGAAAGCCCGGAAGAAGCGCAGCACTTTGTTTCTCGTGTCTTCGCCTTGCCCTCGCTCAGCCACACCCCGAATTAGTGATAATTCAAGAGACGAAAGTTCGAACTTCTTACTTGAACACTCGAAATCACAGACACACGGCTCCTTTACTCCTCTCTGAATGTTCTCCAGCTCGCATTCCTTAATATCCTGAGCGCATTGATCACGGCACTCGCGTAAGTCATTCTCAATAATATTTCTGGCATAAGCCCTTCCAAACACGTCTCTAAGATCGAGCGATACATCGTGAATCAGAAACTGGTAATTTGAGTTCTTGTTAGAGATAGTCACTTGTATCGCAACAAACTGTTGCGCCACTCTCTTCCCGAAGACATCCTTCACCATGGTCGGATCAATGACGCTGACATAAATGTCAAGATGTTCAGACAGGTCCACGAACTGTGGTTTCTCTATGGTTTGGCCCTGCGCGCTCGTTAATAAACAACAAGGCAACGCGACCATAGCGATGCAGATCGCCATCCGGCACAATAGAGAATGACTTTTGCATTTAAAGGAAAACATTTTTGGTCCTCCACGGAGCCTTGGCTGCCTGGAACGTAAGGGTTCCTTTAAATCCTGCAGCTGAAATGCCGTTGATAAGTCCGTCACCATGAGAGGGTCCGCGGCGACCGGTTTGGAGTTAAATTTGAAGCGCGATTGTGAAAGCGCACTTCTAGAAGCAGAAGGCTTAGAGAACGCGCGCACGATATTCCAAGCACTTACAGTTGTCAAGGCCTTTTACAAGGTTCTTTGCACTGGTTTCTGCCAAACTCTCAGTGCCGAAAATTCTCTCTCTAGCTGTAATGTCAAATTCCGCAAAAACGTTTCTATCATTCTCGCCGCTACATTTCTGATTCAGGGCGACTCGCGATTCCGCTTCCCACTGGCAGCCCGATGTTGCACAGGAGTAACGCCACCGTTGGGCCATCCGCCCCCACACGGATTCTCTACACTTGACCGTGCGTTCAAGCCCCTCGATGATGTCGCAAGTAGTTCAAACAGGAAGTGGAGATGGACTTGAGCAGCTATCGCTTCATTCAACTCGACGTGTTTACAAATGAGCCCTTCGCGGGCAATGCGCTGGCGGTGTTTCCTGAAGCCGAAGGGATCACCGACGAGCAAATGATGAAGATTGCTCGTGAGATGAATTTGTCGGAAACGGTTTTCGTGCTGAAGGCGCAGAAGGAGAAAACGACAGACGGCAAACAGCAATCAGCCAATGCTACTGGCGCGGGCAAAAGTGAAAGAGGCGATGAGTCGCCCTCAAGCAAGCCCGAGGTTTTGCGCCGGCTGCGGATCTTCACGCCCGCGCGCGAAATCCCTTTTGCAGGTCACCCGATAGTCGGCACCTGGAATCTGCTGGCGCGCGAAGGCATCGTGCCTCTGCCGGAAAATGGAAGCGGCTGGACGCGCATTTACCACGAGATTGGCATTGGTGTCTTGCCTGTCGACATCGAGTTTGAAGCAGGCGAGCCTCTTCAGGTGGTGATGACGCAGGGGCAGCCGGTTATGGGAAACGTGCTCGATGATCGCGGCGAACAGGAAGATCTTGCGCGAGCGCTCGGTTTGGCGATCGAAGACCTCGACGAGACACTGCCCATTCAAGTTATTTCCACCGGACTTCCCTTTCTGGCGGTTCCGGTTCGTTCACTGGCCGACCTGGGCCGCTGCCGGGTTAACAGCTCCTTGCTGGCTGAGATTTATCAGCGCGCAGGCGCCACCGGCTGCTCCGTCTTTAGCCGTGAAACGATCGAGATCGGCGCCGCCCGCGCCCACACACGTATGTTCGCTCCCGGCGACAACATCCCGGAAGATCCGGCAACAGGCAGTGCGGCGGGCGCTCTGGGTGCATACCTTGTGCACTACGGCGCACAAAACGTTGAAGCGGTTGAGGGAAAATACAGTTTCGTAATTGAGCAGGGTGACTTCATGCATCGGCCTAGCCGGATCAATGTTGAAATCAAAGGCAAACCCGGAGAGGTTACGGAGGTGCGCGTCGGTGGGCCGTCAGTGGTGGTGGCGCGCGGCGATGTGTTCGTGAATTAGTCCAACGTCCAATGTCCAATGTCCAAGATCCAATGTCAAAAAGACTGGGCAAGGTTGACCAGGATGCTGCGCTGACTTTGGACTTTGGACTTTGGACTTTGGACTTTGGACTTTGGACTTTGGACTTAAGCGATGAGTGAACCCTTCGATCTAATCATCGTTGGCGCCGGCCCCGCCGGTCTTTCTGCCGCGCGCGTCGCGGCGCGGGAAGGCCTGCGCTATCTCGTAATCGAGAAGGGAACAATTGCTGACACCATCCGGCGATATCCGGTCGGTCGCACTCTGTTCTCCACTCCCAACGAGTTGGAAATGGATGAAGGCGCCCTCAAGCCCTGCCGCGATAAGCCGACGCGGGAAGAGCTGCTCTCGCATTACGTCCATTTTGTTCTCGATCACGATCTTCAAATCAACGCCGGTGAAGCTGTTGTAGACATTACAAAACCGGCCGAGAACTCATTCACAGTTCAGACAGACAAGAGCAATTACCAGGCGGCGCGAATCTTGTTTGCGATTGGCGCGATGGCCTTTCCGCGACGCTTGAATATCCCCGGGGAGGACCTCCCGAAGACGCATCATCTCTTTGTCGAGCCCTATGCTTACGTTCGTAAAGATGCACTGGTAGTCGGTGGTGGAAACAGCGCGGCTGAAGCCGCGTTGTTCCTGGCTGAGGAAGGCGCGCGCACGACGCTGGCAATCTGGCGCGAAGACTGGGAGAACCGTGATCCCAAAGCTGGCGCGATGAAACATTGGGTGCGGAAGCCGCTGGAACTGCAGATCGAAGCCGGGCACCTGCGCGTTATCCTGTACCAAGACATTCTGGAAATCCGCGAACACAACGTAACCCTCAAAACGGAAGACGGCGAAACGATTGCTTTCGCTAACGATGTAGTTTTTGTTTTGATCGGCAGCGATGCCGATCTTTCGTTGCTGAAGAAACTTGGTGTGAAGACGGAACCGGGGAAACTAACTGAAGTGCCGGCATACGATCCGGTCACGTTTGAAACGAGCGTGCCTGGGGTTTACGTTGCTGGACACTTCACCCACGCGCGCCATATCAAAGCCGCCATCGACATTCCCCGCCGCATCGTGCCGCTGATTGCGCAAAGCCTGCGCGCGAGCGTCAGCGGGTGAAGCGAAGCAACAGCAGGTACTGCTCAATTAAGGATGCTTGCATGAAAACCCAACTCACCAAGACTCCCATGGCGCTTGTATTTCTGATCGTTGGCGTTTTTCCATTCGGCGCCTTCGCACAACAGAAGCCTGCGCCTAGCACCGCATCCACGTCCTGCAATAACGAAGCGGCAGTAGAAATCATTCAACAGCAACTAGCCGAAACCAAAACGTACGACGACGACGCGAAGAGGATTTCTGTATTGATTAGGGCGGCTGATCTTCTCTGGCCTTATCGAGAAGTGAGGGCGCGCGCTGCTTTTAGTGAAGCTTTCGATTTGGCGATCCAGTTTTTTAAAGACAAGGGCGCTGCGCCGAAACAGGATGGCGCCCTCCTGATCAGCATGCCAGACATGCGCTACACCGTCATCACCGCGATCGCTAAACGTGATTCAGCCTGGGCCAGGAAGATGACGGACAAAATGGTCGAGGACCTCGTGAATGAGGCGAAGGAGAGTGGTTCACCAAACACGGTTCGCAAAGGCCAGACGGCGGCCAAGCTTCTGGAGATGGCTGGTTCCCTGGTGGATTCCGATCAGTCGGCCTCACTTAGCTTCGCCCGTCAGACCTTGCGATTCCCGGCCACCATGCAACTGATGATATTTATCTATCGGTTAGCGGGAGTTAATAGACCAGCGGCGGATCAGTTTTATCAAACAGCACTCACGGCTTATGCCGGTGCACCCATGGATCAGTTTCTCTATCTGTCGGCGTTTCCCTTCGGCAATACCCGGGATTCGGGTGACATGCCAGGTTATACGATGTATCGGGTTCCCGCGGGCTTTATGCCGAATGAGAAACTCCAGCGCCTGTTCGTTAAGACGCTCCTAAGTCGCGTGCAGGAGCAGATTGCGCGGCCCTCTGGTCTGAATCCCGGTAGTCGTATTACCGAGCCGGAGCAAATGTGGCTGGCGTTGACGCGACTCAACCAACAGATAGTGCAAACGTTGCCGGATCTGGGGCCGGCCGTGGCGCAGGCGCTACTGAACCTCGGAGGTCAACTTCCCGAAGCGTCGCAAAGACGCGCAGCGGAAGATAAGAGCCCGTTGACACCGCCGGAGGGAACTTTCGCGGAAAGGCTCGAAAGTGCAGAGAAAACGCCTGACGCTGATACCCGCGACCGCATCCTGGTTACAATCGTCATGAACGCTTCGCCAAAGGAAGACATCGACACGGTGTTGAGTGCGGCGAACAAGATCACCCATTCCATCTCGCGCAGTCAGTTGCTTAACTGGTTTTACTTTACCCGTGCGCAAACTGCGACAGCCGACGGAGATTTAGTAAGGGCGCGAAGCCTGGCCGCAAAAGTTGAGGAACTTGATCAGCGCGGCTTTCTTTATTTCCGCATCGCCGATGAATCACTAAAACAGAGCATGGACCAAACGCAAGCGAGGGAAATGTTGGAAGAGGTGGTCGAGGCAGCCGCGAAGTCGGTGACACCAGTCAGCGCTCGAACGCTGCTGGGCGTCGCCTACCTCTACTCGAAGATTGATCCCGTGCGCTCTATCGGCGTGTTGAACGACGCGATCAAGATGATCAATCGGCTTGAGTCGCCCGATTTCTCGCGGCCATTTGTTGTTAGAAGGATTGAAGGGAAGACCTTCTCGATCTTTGCCATGTTTTCGACTCCGGGCTTCAACCCGGAGAACGGCATGCTGGAGGTATCCAGGTCAGACTTTGACGGCACGCTTTACCTGGCAAGTAACTTCAGCAGCAAGCCGTTGCGCGCCTTAACTACTCTGGCGGTTGTCGAGCCTTGCCTTAAGGTGACGAAACGGAAGCAGTAATCACCAATAAGCAAACAGCAATCAGCAGACAGCCGGAATCTGTGCTTCGCGAGCGCTCTCGGCTACTTCCCCACGCCTAATGATTTCAGGCTTCTGCTGATTGCTGTTTGTTGTTTGCTATTTCTGCGAACCAATCCTCTTCGTCACCCCGCCCTCGGCGTCCGCCAGTGGGTAAACGACGATGAAGGCTTCCGGATCGATTGCGCGCACGGCTGATTTCACCCGGCCTATCTCCAAACGCGTCACCACGCAAAAAAGAATGTCCTGCGACTGGCGATCGAGTCCGCCTTCTCCCTTATAGCTGGTCACTCCGCGATGCAGGTCGTTAATGATCACTTTCCTAATCAGCTCGCTCTTGTCAGAGATGATTGTGATCGCAGTGTGTTCGTCCACGCCATGAATCAAAAAATCAATCGTCTTCGACGCGGTGAAGTAAGTCAGCATGGAATAAAGTGCTGACTCAATGCCCAGAAAAAACGCTGCCGCTGAAAAGATCACGACATTGAGCAACAGAATCACGTCGCCCACTTTCAGCAACTGACTACTCTTGCTGATTAGCAACGCGGCGATCTCAGTTCCATCAAGAACGGCCCCGCCGCGAATTGCGAGTCCGATACCGGCGCCGATAAAGAATCCTCCGAAGACTGCGGTCAGGAGTTTGTCCGGAGTGATGTCCGGATATTTCACAAACGCGAGGCAAAGTGCCAACCCCGCGATTGCCAGAATGCTTTTGATCGCAAACTTTCTTCCAATCTGCCGATAACCGAGCACAATAAAGGGCAGATTGAAAACCAGGATCAGGATCGAAAGCTTCCAACCCAGCACGTTGGAGAGCAGCATGGAAATGCCGGTGACGCCGCCGTCAATAAAACGGCTTGACATGAGGAAACCCTTCAGCCCCAGCCCGGCGGCAAAAATTCCCAACACAATCAAAAAGAGTTGGAATGCTTCGTGAAGAATCTTCTTCATTGTTGGTCCAGGCTACTCACGCTTGATGGGCCAATCGCCCAATTGGAACGTGCTTGCTTTCAAAAGGGCACCACTAAACCCTAGGGATGTTTTGTTGAGGTACTTTCTGAAAGCACCCAACGATCCGGATCAAGATCCACCTTGGAAGGCCTCGATGGCAGCTTAATTGAAAAGGTAGCCTTTGGACCATCCGCGGCCACCGTAGTAAACACCTGTTTGCCGCCAAGCGTCAGACCCACCGGCAGCACCATGAACCAATCGGCAGGCGCGTCTTCCTGCGTAATTGTTCCGGTAAACAAGACCTTGCCGTCCGGTTGCGCCTGAAGTTGATAATCCATCTTGTAAGACGGCAACGCTGCCTGGTGAATCCACTGATTGAAAAACCAGTCGAGACTCGTTATTCCATACGTCCGCGCGATCGGGGTTTTCACGAAGTGTTCATTTGCCACGATGCGAAAATCATCTGTTGACGCCGTGCCATTGCGGTGTCGATTCACAAAGTCAGTCATCATCGCAAAGAAGGCATCGCCCTTGCCGGTCTGTGGATCAGTGAACAGGAAATGCAGCATGCGCAATACCAGCCCGCCTTTGTTGTAGATCAAGGTTTGATAGGCGCCGAAAGTCTTCGTGGTATTCAGACGATGCCCCAGAATGATCGGCCCAACGTCAGCCAGCTTCCCTTTGCCCGGACCAGTAAAAGTTTGCGGAGGTTCCTTGAGCGACACACGCGCCAGATTGATCAAATCGTTGCGATTGCCCGGCCCCGCTCTCAAACCCGTGTAAAGAATTCCTGAGTACTGCGCAAACCCTTCGCTCAACCACTGATCTCGATAGGAGCGCCACGAAACAATGTTGCCCCACCATTGATGCGCCGTCTCATGCGCGATGAACACGTAAGTAAACTTGCTGTCCCTATCCGTCCCGATATTTGGCATTAGCAACAGGCTGGGGAATCCCTGCCCGAAAAAGAATGGATGAAAGGCCGCGCCAAAAACCGGGTAGGGATACTTGCCAAACAAGACCGTGAAATACCGCAGCGAGTTGTCGAGCTCAGCCAGGATGAAGTCTTCCTTGATCGACGCCACCGAACTGGGCAGCGAGTTGAATTCAATCTCAATCGGATCGCCGGTCCCGCCCTGATCAAAACGCACCATTTGCTTATGGCGTTCAAATGGACCAAGCGCAAATGTCCCAAACTTAACCGGCTGGAGCATCTGATGCTTCGTCACAAAGAAATCCTTCGAATCCGGTTCTGCTTCCTCGCTCAACCGCGCTCCGATAGTCGCAATCTTTAGCTTCCGGGGATGGTGAAACGTCAAATCGAAGGTAGCGCGATCGAGATAACCGTGACGGGGATACCAGCTGGTGGTCGATCGTGGATAGTAAGTCTCAAGCAAACCATGCGGCGCTACAAAACTCGGGTAATAGCGATCCACGAATCGCTGCCCGTCGTGCATGAAGTCGCCCTCGAAGACCAGTTCAACCTCCAACGGCTTGCCGCGATCCATTGTGCTCGGGAAAAACAGAGTGAAGCCGCCTTCCCAATCCTCTTGCGCATACGAAATGTCTGCGCCTCCCATCCGCGCACTCTGCAAGCGCAGCTGTTTCTTCAGCCGGATGTTTTCATCCTCGCCCAGATCTTCGCCGATGCTGAAGGTTACGGCGCGAGTGTTTGCGAATCGGGTTTCCGCTTTGAGACGCGTCTTCAACCGCAGATTCTTCTTGTGATCACGCAGGTCGAGATCCAGATCGTAGTGAGTTATGTCAACGAGATCGCTCAAGTCTGAGTAGCCCACGGTGCCGCGCTGATAGTCTTCCTGCGCATAGAAGGCCATCCAAACGTCGCTGTTTTTCCGCGGCCCGTCGTAGAAGAAGAGCAGGCCCTTCTCTCCCGCGTTAAGCCGAAAACTCGCGACCGGAATGCGGTTCTGAAAGTCGAGCAACAGGCTAAAGCGCCCGCGTTTGCCGCCATCAAAATTTGCAAAAAAGAATCCCGGCGTTTCCTGGTTAAGAATCGACAAGGCAACTCGCGCCGACAAATTCGCGCCGGTCTCCTTCAGGAGGCGCGCTTCCATTTCGGTTCCCAGTTTCTGAATGGCAGCCGAGGGCGCTTCGGTGCCTGGCGATAAACCGAGACGCTCAAATGTGTCGTCGCTAAACTTCATCACCGCAGTTTTAAAATCAGATTCAATAACGTCAACGCCGAGCAGTCGCCTGACGTTCTCCTTTTCAAACTCGCTGGGCGGCACTTCGACTCTGATAGTGCCGTTGCCAACGAAGACAGCGCCGGTCACGCGGCCGTTGATGGGAGCAGGAAAATAAAACGTGCCGTTGAAAGTCATCTGCGCGCGATCGCGATTAAGGACGAGTCCGGTTGCCGCGACTCCACTGCCGAGTGAAAAGGATTTCACCTGGGAATAGAGATCTTTCGCCGCCGCAGATGAATCTGCCTGGGCCAAAGCCGGCGCCACGAAAAATGAGGCGGCGAGCAGAAAGATGAAGAGCCGGAAATGAGTCCGGAGAAGTTTGGTTTTCATGGGAGTCACCTGTTGCGACAAGCGTAGCATACAGGTTCCAACCACTTCGAGTGGACGTTTGCGTGAAACAGCCATTGACATTCCGAGTTCAACCGCAATACTGTGCGGACTTTAATCGTACTGTGACCGCAAGGTTTTGGCCGGAACATTTTCTTAGTGCCGCTGGCCCCATTAGCTCAAGCAGAGGGTGTTTATGTTTCTCACATCCTGCTCAAGAAAAACTTAAGCTTCGGTCTCCGAGGGAATTGTCTGGAATACCTTTAGGCTACTGAATTCCTTTCTTGCTCAACAGCGCGCGTTGCTACTTCGTAGTCAGTTCCTTCAAAAATGACGGAGGATCCCATGTCAAGTTCATCTTCGCCAACAGTTAATTACACAAAGGAAGTGCGCTTTGCCGTGGTCATGTACGGCGGTGTTTCACTGGCCATCTACATAAACGGAATTGCGCAGGAGATGCTGCGCTGGGTCCGCGCTACGGCTAAAGATGCGAACTCGACCCTGGCGCTGCTTCCCAGTCCCTCTGCGCAAGGCACCGCATCCGCTTCTCAACCGGCCACACTCACCGGCACGGAACGGGTCTATCGAAAGCTTAGTTATATTCTGGCCAACAGTGGAAACGGAACTCCAGCCTCTGCTGCCGAAAAGATGGCGCGAGCGGAAGCACAGATAGAGAGCAACGAGACGATAAACACGCGCTTTGTTGTAGATATCCTGTCCGGCACATCTGCCGGCGGAATCAACGGAATTTTTCTGGCGAAGGCTTTAGCCAACGGCCAGGACATCAGCGACCTGGAGAAATTGTGGATCACTGAGGGTGAAATCAGCACGCTCATCAACGACGCCAGGTCCGTTGAAAAGCCACTCAAGCTGCAAGATCCACCGGCGTCGCTCCTTAACAGCCAGCGTATGTACCTGGAGTTGCTGAAGGCTTTCGACGGCATGGAAAAGAGTAACTCCGGAGCACCGTATGTGGACGAGTTGGATCTGTTTGTCACTACAACCGACCTTTCCGGTGTGACGCTGCCAATCAGGCTCGCCGACGGTGTAGTTTATGAAAGGCGCCACCGCAACGTTTTGCGTTTCATCTACTCCAAGAGCGAAGTTAGTTTCGCGCCGGCAGAACGCAACGACTTTCAAGGCAAGTACAATCCCTTCCTTGCTTTTGCGGCGCGCTGCACTTCGGCTTTCCCTTTCGCGTTTGAGCCGATGAGCCTCTGCGACACCGACACCATTCTGGAGCGATACGGCGATTATCCTGCGAATAAGAATTGCCGGTCAGACAGCTCCGAGTGGCAGCGTTTTTACAAAGACTACCTGAATCCTGCCGGCGTTCGGCCAATTGCATTCCCGAAGCGGGCCTTTGCCGACGGGGGATACCTCGACAACAAGCCGTTCACTTACGCCGCTGAGGTCCTCGCGCGGCGCCAGGCCTATCTACCCGTAATCCGCAAGTTGATCTACATCGAGCCGTCGCCGGAACATCCGGAAGATGTCGCCGAAGTAGAAGGCAAACCTGACGCAATCCAGAACGTCAGCGCCGCCCTGCTTTCATTGCCTCGTTATGAAACGATTCGAGAAGACCTACAACGATTGCGTGATCATAACCGTCTGGTTGACCGAGTGAAACGCATTCTGTTGGGTGTTGACAAGGCAATTGAGGTCACTGGGAGAAAGAGAAAGGATCAGTTGGACGACGCAGCCTGGAGCAAGTTGGATTTCGGCGGTTTGATTAAGCAGAAGGGGTCTGCTTATCTCTCTTACTATCACCTCGAGGTTGCATCGGTCACCGACGATCTCGCCAGTGTCATAACCCGCGTCGCCGGATTTGATGAGGAGTCAGATTATTTCCTGATAGTCAGAAGCCTGGTGCGGGCCTGGCGAGACAAGGAGTACCAACGAGAAGGGTCGGCGTCGAACGTCAATGAGTTTCTGTATGACTTCAATCTTTCCTACCCGATGCGCCGGATCAATTTTCTGCGCACGAAGATAGCGGAAGTGACGAATGAGATAGGCAACCAGAGTAGTCAGGCAACGCAGGAACTATTGCTGAACATAAAGAAGGAACTAAACAGCGCGTATAAAGAGCTGCGCAGCACGGCGCGGCTTTGCCGTTCCCGCGAAGTTCCGAAAAAGGAAGCCGGCAGCTTGCCTCCCAGCCCGGCATACGCAGAAATTGCCGAACTTAAAGTGGCCATTGCCCAGAAAACTTACGATGCGCTGCCGCCTGGTGTCCGAATCAAACTGGCGGATAAGTCAGCAGCCGTCCTGGAGTATTTCCTTGGCAGCCAAACGGAGGGCTCCAGCGGCACGAAAACTCGCCCCGCGGAGCACGAGACGGACCTGCGGGCCGCCAGTTTCCTGGAAAACAATCCCGCCATCATCGACCTTTTCAAGCCAATATCCGAAGCTCTGAAGAAATACATCAGTGAAGCGAAGCTGAAAGCCGATGGCCTTGCTCGCACGGCCCTCGGTCTTAACTCCCTTTCCGACCAGACGGGAGAGCGGCCCGATCTACGCAAAGATCCGCAAGCGTACCTGGGCTACTACTACCAATACTATGATGACTATGACATGGTCGTCTTTCCCCTGTTGTACGGCACTGACATTGGCGAGGCTGCCACGGTCGATATCCTGCGCATCAGTCCTGAAGATGCCAAGGCACTGATTGATGAGCGCAGCACCGGTTGTTACAAACTTGCCGGCAGTTCCCTGGGACATTTCGGCGCCTTTCTCGATCCCCTCTGGCGCAAAAACGACATCATGTGGGGCCGCCTCGATGGCGCGGAGCGCATCATTACGGCGCTGCTACCTGAGGATCCAGAACTAGCTCGCCTGCTCGTCGGCGAGGCCCATGCTGCAATCGTGCACGACTCGATCGCGACTATCGGAGATACCGAAGCCAGAAACTTGCTCTGCGAATCAGCCATGCGCACCAGGGCAGGTACAGCTGACTGTGAACTTCTCGGAAAGTTTGTCAGCAACTTGAAAACGCACGACGCTGCCGGTCTGCTCGACAAGATGATCGACGACAAGGCGTTGCAGCAGCACTACGTTGACACGTTCCCCAAACGAAGCAAGCTCGATCCGGAGTCAGGGGTAAGGATTGCAGCGCGCGCGACCACTGTTGTCGGCAAGATGCTGGAAAACCTTTCTTCAAGCCGCCGAGTCAGCACTAAACCCGCGCTTTGGATCGCCCGGTTAGGAAGAATTTTCTGGGCGCTCGTGGAAGTGGCAGTCCCGCGAAGCTTTGCGGATCTCTTTTTCCGTCATTGGCTGAAACTGATCTACTTCCTCGAAGCGCTATTGATCTTGGGTGGTACGCTCTTACTCGAGCCCGTAGTACAGCGATTTGCAGTGACTGCGTTCGGTGTCACGGCGGCTGTCCATCTCGCAGTGGTAATTCTCAGCGATCTAATCCAGAGTCAAAACAGGTGGGCAAAACTGGGGAAGGCCATTGGCATAGCACTGTTGATTACGCTGATCGCGGTCGGAGGCTTTGCGGTATCTGCAATCCTGGGAGTTGAGTTTTCATGGGATTGGCTCCACAAAGCCAGGAGCTGGATCGCAGCTTCGCAATCGGGCCTCAAGTGGGCGCCGGTGATCATCATCTTTCTGGTCTTCCTTTTGTCCATCCGCAAAGACTTGAAGGAGCTTTTTACCTAACTGCCGAACCGCGAGCGCCCGAAGGCGCGAAATGAAATAGCCTGGGCCAACGGCCCAGGTAGTAAAGCTCAAGACTGTATTTGGAGCGCTGAAGGCGCGGAATGTGTGATCCATTTCGCGCCTTCAGCGCTACATGTTTTTGGGTTGGGAGATCCAGGGGCGACGCTTCGCTTGCCCCTGGCATTTTATTTCGCGCCGTAAAGGCGTCGACACCCGCAAACTCCTTGAAGAGCATCGCCTTCCCTTCCGTTAGACGCGCAGAGTCAGGCTGTAACTGTCGCTGGGTGAACGTTCCATTGGAGAGTGAATCGTAAATGGTGAATGGTGAATCGCCAAATCGAGCAGCTATCCGCAGATTGCGCAGATGGCAAAGGCTCCGCAGGAGCCAAATGTTTATAGATACCGCGATCAACCTGACTGTAAGCCGCTCCAGTGGAGCGCAATGTGTGATTCGCTCCTGCCGGAGCGAAGCTCTTCTCTGGCTCACGCGTTCTATAAACATTGCGTCCCTGACGGGACGTAGAGCTTCGCGTCTTTAAGCAGTGCAGGCAGTAATCAAACATCCATTAGCGACTAGTCTTTCAGAAGCTGTTTGATCTTTGCGATTTTCCGGCGATCGAGGCCGTTCTTCTTCGCCAGTTGCAACGAACGGAGGCCAAGGAGTTTGTAAATCGCGAGGGCGTCTGGTGGAAGTTTGTGTTTACCGTCAGACAAAACTTTCAAATGCCGCTCGACGGTGCCGACGTCGCCGCGGGCAAAGGTTCCGGTAATCGCAGACGCCGGCGGGCGCGCGTTCAGGTTTTTGACGGTGCTCTCGACCAGCGGCAGTAACATCCTGCGCGCGTCAGCCCATTTCACGCCGCTGCTTACCATTAGCTCAACTGCCAGATCAAAGAGCGCGACCAGATCTGGTGACGCCAGCAAGGCCCCGGCGTGATAAAGGGCCTTCTTGTCCGGCTTAATGATGATAGGTGTGCCGCCGAGGTCGAGAGCAATAGACTTCGCAGACGACACGGCAGCCTTTTGCCCCTCGATGCAATAGAAAGCTCCGCGCAGGGCGTCGTCACCATCAGCCGGATCAATTGCCACGAGCGGGTGAATCGAGGCGATAGAAAACCCTGCCGCCGCGAGCGGCGCGAGGGCCTCCGACGAGAGCGCGCCACTCGTGTGCATTACCGCCCGGCGTTTTTCTCCCGGGTGCGCCTTCGCCAGTTGCTCAGCCGTCGCAGCGATTGCGTCGTCGGGTGTGGTGATTAGAATCACATCGCTGGGTGGAAGGCGTGCGAGTTGAACTGAGCCGAGCAAAAATGCTCCGGGGAACGCGTCTTCGGGAAACTGCTTGCGAGATTTTCGACCACTGACCGAGTCGTGGAAGACCAGAGCGACAATTCGGTAGCCGGCGGATTGAAGGGCATGCGCGAGGGTACGGCCGACGCGGCCCACCCCGATGATGGAGACAGTCGGAGGCTTCTTATTGCGCGATTTCATTGCCATTCTGATAGTTCAGCGGACGTGAGACTTTTCTCTGTGGGTCCTCTGTCTTCTCTGTGTCTCGAGGTAAATTTTTGGTTGGCAGCTTTCACCTCAGAGGCACAGAGGACACGAAGGACGCCACGGAGTTCCGCTGACCCGCGACTCTTCACAGTTCTTAGGTACCCGAGCGCGCGTTAGGCTATAATGCCGCTGCTTCCCCTTCGCAACAGGCTGACTCGATTCTGCTCCCGAAAAGGCGATTTAGTCGTTTGACTGGCACCAAACCCGCGCAACCATGCGGGCACGAGCGGGCATCATAGACTGCGCGTTTGAAAATAGCGAAGATAACTCCCGTCAGTCTTAACTTACGGGTTATTCCTATTCTAGTTTCGTCGGCGCAAAACAAAAATCCTAGTTTGGCAAAGGCTTCTGCTAGAGTTCCTTTCCGCTAACCATGTTCTGGAGGTTTTTCAAGATGAATAGCTTCTCCCGCATCACCACCGCGCTGGTCCTGGTGGCTTCGGTGCTTGCCGGATCCGTTGCCGGCCTCGCCCAAACGACTCAGACGACTCAAGCGCCGGCAGCCACGCCGTCGCAGTCGCCGGCTAAAGATAACGCAAAGTCGCCTGCCAAAACGGACAGCAAGAAAGACTCTAAGCAGTCTCATTCAAATCCAGTTGCCACCTCGCGTAAGCCGTTGTCTGTAAATGAAGATCCCAGCCTGATCGGCAAGCGCAACATCAACAAAGGCATTATTGCCAAGATGAGCGGCTCGACCGAGAAGGAAGTGAAAATCGGCCGCGAGCTCGCCGCGGAAGTTGATCGCCAAGCGAAGTTCATCGATGATCCGTTGATCACCGAATACGTGAACCGGGTCGGCCAGAACATTGTTTTGCATTCTGACGCGCGCATCCCCTTCACTATCAAGGTCATCGACTCAGACGAAGTCAACGCTTTCGCCCTACCCGGCGGCTTCTTTTACGTCAACAAGGGATTGTTGTTGGTGGCGGATAATGAAGCGGAAGTGGCCGGCGTGATGGCGCATGAAATTGCACACGTCGCCGCACGACATTCAGTTGAAAATCAAACCAAGGCTTCCCTCCTCGAATACCTGGCGATGGGCACGTCCATATTCCTCGGCGGCATCCCGGGAATGATTTATCAAAACACCGCCGGACTCGGTCTGTTGGGCGCCTTCATGAAATTTAGTCGCAGCGCGGAAAGCGAAGCCGACAAGCTGGGCGTTCAATACATGTATGCGGCGGGTTACGATCCGAGCGCAATGTCCACGATGTTTGAAAAACTCGAGGCCAAGAACAAGAAAAAACCGGGTTTGATTGCCCGGGCCTTTGCCACGCATCCTGCTCCACCGGATCGCCGCGCGGCGGCACTCGCGCTCGCAGCCAGGTTTCCGGAGCACGAAGAGTATGTAATCAGCACTTCTGAGTTTCAGCGAGTCAAGGCTCGACTACTCAGACTTTCTAATGCCCGAGCTTCGGTCGCCGGCGCCTTGCCGGGAGCCGATGAAGGGGCACCGGGAAGGCCGACTTTGAAGCGCCGTGTGCCAACTCCGGATGAGACCAGCAGCCCGGACGGTATCGAGGTGAAGAAGGAAACTCCGACGCTTAAGAAGAATGAGTCCGCTAAACCTCCGCAGCCGGAATAAGGAAAGTAGCTAGCTCGTCCTAAAAGGCCCCTGGGCTCATGCTCGGGGGCCTTTACTTTGCGGCGTGCGGGAAATCCCTGGAGTGCGCCGACAGGTCGGCGCACTCGAAGGAGTTGACCAAACACAAGAACGGAGCATTCCCCCGGAGGGGTAGTGGGTCAGTTTGGAAATCGAAACAGTTTTCCTTTGCGAACTTTGCGTTTCAGCTTGGCGGTCTTTGCGGTTTTGTTTTGTACTAAAGCCTTACCGCAAAGGTCGCTAAGGCTTTCGCAAAGGACGCAAAGCAAAC